>JAJBTZ010000021.1 GCA_020860605.1 Ruminococcus sp.
GGAGCTGTCACGCGAAGCGTGACTGAGAGGGCGCGAGCCCCGAAGGGGCGAGCGTAATTTGGACGAGATAATATGTGAGGTTCCCATGGCCCTAAAACGCACTATATCACTAATTCTATCTATGGTTCTCCTTCTCAGCCTCACCTCCTGCTCCGACATCGATTCGGAGACGGTGGTTGTGACGGAGGATGTCGTCATCGACGAGGCGCCAGTGAAGTCGGCTTACCCTGTCAGCTTCGGGACGGAGACGTTTGAAGAGGCGCCCGAGACGGTGGCCTCGCTTTCGCCTGCCTTGACGGAGATTTTACTTGAGCTGGGAGTTTCGGACAAGCTGGTCGCGGTCAGCGACTATTGCGAGAACTACCTTGAGCTTCCGACTGTCGGGAGCCCTGCGAACCCGGATATTGACGCGATAATTGAACTTGCGCCAGAACTCCTCATCACTCAGTCGCCTATAGCCTCGACCGACCAGGTCAGGCTCGACCAGGCTGGGGTGAGAGTCCTCTATCTTGAGCTTCCGACGAGTTTTTCCTACTTATGTGAAGAATATATCGAGCTTGCGATGATTTTCTATGGCTCGATAGACTCGGAATCAGTCGCACTCGAGGCCTTGAGTGAGATCGATAACACCATGCTTTCGGCTCAGGATCTTGGCTTGAACGTGAGCTTTGCGGTGATTTACTACGAGCTGGATGACGGCTTCGTCGCCTCATCTGGCGCCGATATCGCTTCGGATATGCTCTCAGTTTTCGGAACAAATGGCCTTGAGGACGAAGAGAGCGAGCTCTTAACTGTCACTCTTGACGAGCTCGAAGAGCTTGAATTAGACGTAATCTTTGCCGATGAAGCGCTTGAGGACAGCGACCTTGAGGAGCTGGACGCCGAAATAATCTACCTTGATTTGGGCGAATTCTCGAGTCCGACGGCTCAGCTGGCGGAGGTTATTTCAGAATGTATCAGTGAGCTCAGCTGACACGGAAAAAGTGAATAAATTGTAAAGATTCCGATTTCGGTTGACATCAGGCAAATAAAAAGGTATTATATTAGAATACGGCTGAGAAATTTTTTGTCGGATAGTTGCAATAATCCGGGATTCAGATTTGTATTAAAAGTTACGGGGCGGTTTCAGTCCCGAGAATAAAAAAGAGTTTTACGAAAAAAGGAGAACGAACATGAGTAAAAGAATAATCTGTCTTCTGCTGGCACTCACAATGACCTTAAGCATCTTCACAGGATGCGGGACCTCAATCGACGAGGAGCCAAGCACCACAACAGCTTCTACCGAAGCGGGAGATTCAACCGGCACCGATTCAACCGATTCTACTGGCGATTCCACCGGCACGGGCGACAGCTCGAGCTCGAGCGCCAGTGGCAGCATGGCAGAAATCATCGCAAACTGGTCGTATGACTTCGACTACTCCTTCATCGAGGAGAACGGCATCGAGTATGTCTGGGAAAACATCGATGAGGACACGAGGATGAACCTGGGCGAGATGATGAACGCCATCAGAGAGGGTCAGATCTACTGCTCTTTCACCGTCGGCTTCCCGAGCGACGAAAAGCAGCAGTTTTTGGAGCTTGTCACCAGCTGCTGCACCTTCTACACCTGGATAGGAACATCTTTCAGCGCTGCTGTCAACAACGAAACTGGAATGGTTTCGGGTATCACAATCAGCTACCGCGGAATCGAGTATGAAACCGACATTCAGCCACTGATGGACGATCTCGAGGCGGTTCTTGACGAAGTCATCGCTGCAATGCCTGACGGAACCGAGTTTGAAAAGCTCAAGTACTTACACGACTACCTCGTACTTAACTGCGACTACAGCGACACCGCTGGAACCAGCCCCTTCTCCGCCTATGGAGCACTCGTCGAGGGCTACGCTACATGTCAGGGCTATGCCGATGCTATGCATCTACTGTTGGCGAGAGCGGGCTTCGAGACCATGTTTGTTTTGGGCGTCGGAAGCAACTCGAGCGTTACTCACAAGTGGAACTATGTCAAGTGTGAGGACGGCCACTGGTACATCATCGACTCCACCTGGGACGACCCGGAGGATATCGAGGACTTAAACTTCGTCGGATATTGCTACTTCCTCATCAGCGACGAGGAAATACTCAAGGATCACGAGTCGAAGGCTGAGAGCAGCTACTATGAGACGCCTTATGCCGATTCGATGGATCTTAACTTCTTCAACGTCATGGGCTACTGCGCTTCGACTGAGGATGAGGCTGCAACTCTTCTTAACACTCAGGCGACCACAATCATCGACTCGACAAGAAGAAACTTCTATATTAAGTTCGACAGCGCCGACCAGATGAGAGAGGTCTATGAGCTCTTAAGAGACAACGGCGAAATCGCTGCTGCTATCGAGGCTGCAAACGCAGCTGCCGGCACCAGTTATCAGACCGGCTCCTGGTCGAGAACCTTCAATGATGAGCTTGGTATCTTAACCATAACCTTAAAAGAGTCCTAATCAGTTGATTTTGGGGGAGCCGGAAAGCTTTCCGATCAAATAAACAATCCTATTATCCGAAAACGGAGGAGAGAACATGAGTAAGTTTAAGAGATTCCTTTCACTTCTTATGGCTGTTGTCCTCACGGTTACAATGATGTCAGGCTGCGGACAGGAAATTATTGAGTCCAATTCTGACAGCGCTGTTTCCGGCGATCAGGCAGTCACAGAGGTCCCTGAGGAAACAACCGAGGTAACAACCACCACCGAGGTTACAACCACAACCGCTGCCACCACAACCGAGGCGACGACCACCACTGAGGCCACAACCACTGCGACCGCTGCTACAACCGCTTCGACCACCTACACCGTCGAAGAGATGAGCGCCACCATGTATGCTACATACTCTGTAAACGTAAGAAGTGGCCCGTCGGTTGACTACGACAGAATTGGTGGCTACGCGCAGGGCGCTGAGGCCACTGTTACGGGGCGTGCCTCCACCGGCTGGTATCAGGTCAACTACAAGGGCGAAACCGGCTATGTTTCGAGCTCCTATCTTTCCTCCGAACCCGTTGCAACCACTGCAACCACAACCACAACCGCTGACGAAGACACCGTCGACCTCGACGACACCACAACCGCTACTACAAGCTCCTCTGGCTCCGGCACTGTAATCACTGGAACAGTCTCCGCTGGCGACTGGGCTGAAGAGAACGGCTGGGAGACAATGGTCAGCTACCTTAAGGAAGACAGATACTTGACCGTCATGAACGAGGTTATGGAAGGCATCCAGAATCTTCAGACCACCATCTATGTCAGCCCTTACATCACCGCTGACGAGGCTTCTGACTTTGCTAACCTCATTCTCCCGACGCTTGCTGTCGGTTACTGCTATGTAAAGTCTGTCGGCGCTTCTGTCTACAGCTCCGGCACCTATGATGGATACTTGAGAACCGTCACCGTCACCTACTATGTCAGCACCGCTGCTGAGGCTCAGGCGATGGTTGAAGAGCTCGACTCGAAGGCGGAGAAGATTGTCTCGAAGCTCTCAAGCTCATGGTCTGACTACCAGAAGGTCAAGTACTTGACCGAATACCTCGTTCTCAACTGCACCTATGACGGCGACGCCTCCACTGCTCCGACTGCCTATGGCTCTGTAGTAAAGGGAGCTGCAAACTGCCAGGGCTATGCAAAGGGACTTCTCTACCTCCTCGCAAAGGCTGGATTTGACGTTGTCTTCTGCGAAGGCATCGGAACAGAGGCCAAGCATCTCTGGGTCAAGGTAAAGATTAACGGCTCATGGTATAATGTCGACCCGACATGGTGCGACCCTGTTTCAGGCGTTGCTGACCCCGACTACTTCGACTACTCCTTCCTCTGTGTAACCGACGAATTCATGGCTGCAACCCATAAGACTGTTTACAACATGAGATTCTACACTGTTCCTTCCGCTACTTCTACTACTTACGACTGGTACATGATGAACGGCTACTACGCTACAAGCTACGACGAGGCTGTAAGCATCCTCAAGCAGGCTGTCAAGGACGCTGTAAACTCTGCAGATGGCGCTGAGTACATCTACGTTCGTGTCAAGGTTTCGAGCGACAGCATCTATGAATCTGTAAAGAGCAACTATGGCAAGACTTCGTTCCAGAACAACATCGTCTCGAGCATCACTTCGGCTTACAGTGTCGATGAGCAGCTCTCGAGATCATCGGGCTTGTACAGAGTCTACAGACTGAAGAAGAACTGAGTTTCGGAATAATTTAATGGCTTAATGCTGGCAGCCAAGAAATTGGCTGCCGGATTTTAAGAAACGTCGAAAAACCAACGTTTCCTTGTGTAGATTGCACAAAACTGGCGATGGAATTTCGGCGAATTGCACATTTCATTTTTCGGCGATATGTGCTATAATGTAGGGGTAATTAACCCGTTGTGAAACCCGTCGGGTGGACACCCGACAATGGAGGCAACTCGTCCTGAGATGAGTAGTCCCAGGCAAACCCACACTATTGAAAGGAAACATTACTATGGCAAAGAGATTTATTGCGGTCTTTATGGTTGCACTGATGGTTGTCGCCCTGGTTGGATGCGGAAGCTCCAGCAGAGAGATAGTTCAGCTCACCCTTTCGACCGAAGACTCCACCGCTATTCTTGCAGCTGCGGGCATCATGCTCCCGGACGTTGAGGATGCTGTAGGAGCCAACACAACCATCAAGTACCATCACTGGTCTGATGCGTTCCACAATTATGATGAAGATGAGATCATCAACACAGGTTACTGGACCTTCGTCAACAAGTACGGCGGAGAGGTTGATTGGATTGAAACTACATACTCCACACGTTTCGACGACCTTGCTAACCTCGTTCTTTCGAGTCAGTCTCCCGACTTCACCACCTGCTCTGTAAGCACCTACCCTTACTATTGCATCAAGGGCATCTTCGTTCCTGTTGATGACTACATCGACTACACCGATGCTCTCTGGGCAGGAACTGCAGACTTCGCAGCCAACTACTTCTCTATCGGTGGACAGAATTATGCTATAATCACCGATATCAAGGCTACAACTGTTATCGTTTATAACAGAAGAGTCATGGAAGAGTGGGGCTATGACGATCCTGCTGAGCTCTACTACAACGACCAGTGGACATGGGACGTCTTCTATGAGATGTGTGTCGACTTCACAGACCCTGACGAGGACAGATATGCTCTCGACGGTTGGTACTGGGAGCAGGCTATCATCGACTCGACAGGCGTAACCGTTATCGCTCTTCAGGACGGCGAATTCGTTTCGAACATCG
Organism: Ruminococcus sp.; assembly: GCA_020860605.1. Lineage (GTDB taxonomy): Bacteria > Bacillota > Clostridia > Oscillospirales > Ruminococcaceae > Faeciplasma. The sequence continues at coordinate 5,259 of JAJBTZ010000021.1, forward strand.
ACGATCCGAGACTCGAAGAGGCTGAGGCTCTCATCTATGACCTCAACAAGAACGATTGCATCTATCCAAGATGGAATAACAGCTATCAGTGCCGTGACAACACCACTATCGGCGCTGGCATCAAGGAAGGCCTGACACTCTTCTATCCTGTAGAGAAGTGGGGCTTCACAGATACCGTTGAGAACGTCAGCGCTGTCTGGGGCGACATCACCGAAGGTGAAGTCATGTTCTGCCCGATGCCTCGTGACGAAGACGGCGATGGCAACTACTACTTAGCTGCTCAGCCTGTAGGATACCACATTATCCAGGGTGCTGCAAATCCTGATGCAGTAGTTCTTCTCGCAGCATGTGAGAGATTCAAGGTCCTCGACCCGACCGTTATCGACATCGACACCAAGCAGCTCAAGGAAACCTACCTCTGGACCGACGAGATGCTCGAAATGCTCGATGAGACCTACGAGCTCGTAAACAACTACCAGATCGTTAACTTCACCTCCGGCTGCCAGTCAGCTCTCAAGGGCGCAGTTGAAAACCTCATCGGCGGTACCATCGGAAGCTCGCCTTCAACATGGGCACAGCTCAAGGAGACCTATTCTGAGAGAATCGAGTACTACATCGATGAGCTGAACGCGATGTATCGTGGAGAGATTGAGGTAGAATAAGCCAGTCAGTTTTTCATAAAAATAACCTTTTGCAGGAGCCCGTCTCGGTTGAGGCGGGCTTTTGCATGGTCGGCGCCTCCGGCGCCGATGCGCTCGCCCCTTCGGGGCTCGCGACCCCTCCACCACCACGCTTCGCGTGGCGGTCCCCCTCCCCCTTCGGGGGAGGCTTTTTTTGCTCGAGGATGCTTCCTGCGAAATCCACACTTTATCGCCACTTCGTGGCGACGCGCCTCCCTTCGGTCGGCGCTTCGCCTTCAGCATGAGGCATCCTTGAGCACCAAATTCCGAATTCATAATTCCGAATTCAAACTCATACAATATACCAAAACCTTCGGAGGCGCGTATGAGTACACCTGAAACCCCTTTGAAAAAACACAATCTCATCCTCGAGGACCGCCAGAAGCTGTCGTTGTCGGGAGTGACGGATGTTGAGAGCTTTGATGATTCGGAGGTGTCGCTCTACACCTCCCAGGGCGAGCTCGTAATTCGTGGGAAGAACCTCCACGTCGACGAAATCAGCCTCGAAACCGGCGACCTCGAGCTCTCAGGCGAGGTGAAGTCGCTCATCTATGGCGACAGGGACAGAACGAGGAAGGCGACGGTGTGGAGGAAGATTACGAGGTGATGTGCCCCTTCGCTCGCGCGCCCTCTCAGTCAGCCCCTTCGGGGCTGCCAGCTCTCCCAGAGGGAGAGCCAAGTTGTTGCCTCAAGGAAGGCTTTGTGCAAGAGGAAATCTCGGCTCCCCCTCTGGGGGAGCTGTCGCCGAAGGCGACTGAGAGGGCGCCCACCGAAGGTGGGCGTTTTCGCCTTCAGCAGAACCTATCCTCGAGCGAATTATAGCCTCCCCCGAAGGGGGAGGGGGACCGTCGCCTTCGGCGACGGTGGAGGGGTGCGATTTTCGCCGAAGGCGAAAATCGCTTCGGTGGAGATGGCGCCAGCCATCGGAGCCGAACATGTAGGGGCTGGATACACAGTTGGCTTCGCCAACTGCCCCGCCCGAACCCCCTGTCAGCCACGTAAGCGGGCGGATAATATCCGCCCCTACAGTTAGCGCCCAAAGGAGGTCATCCCCATGAATTTCAACCCCGGTTCCTTCCTCACTGTGTCGGGCGAGCTCCAGATGCTCGGCTTGGCCACCGTCCTCGGTGCCCTGTTGGGAGCGGTTTTCGACGTTTTTCGTCTTTTCAGGATGAGCCTCCAGCATAAGCCTTGGATGGTCTTCGTGGAAGACCTTCTCTTCACGCTTCTGTTTGGGACGGTCTGGTTTCTCTTCTCGGTTCAGATGCTCGAAGGGCAGCTTCGTGGGTTTGTGCTCTGTGGAATGGTGGCGGGATTCGGGCTCTACCTTCTCACAATCGGGAGAATTATTGCAGGATTGTTTAGGACGGCGGGAAAATTTCTCAGAAATACTGAACAATTTGTAATTGGGAAGGCCAGAAACAGTGGTGTCGCAAAAAAATTTTTTGGAAAAACGAAAAAATCCTCATAAATGACTTGCAAGATGTGCCATGAATGTTGTATAATATAACTTGCATAACTATCTCAGATTGGAGGGTGAGGAATGTCTGCCAGAACGCAGGATGTCAACGATAGGCCATCAGCTCAAAAACAGATAAAATCCGGGCATAAGCCCCACAAAGTAAGACACTTTGCAAAGCTTGTCTTTTTCTCAACCCTTCTCGTCTATGCAGCGTCGGTAATTATCAACACGCAGGCGGAGATTGCGGAGCAGAAGGCGACTATCGAGAAGCTCGAAGCCGAAATCGTCGAGGCACAGCAGGAAAACGACGAATATGTAAGGCTTCTTGGAGATGACGATGAGTACGAATATATGCTCTCAGCCGCTATTGCCAGAGGATATGCCTACCCTCGCGAAACCAGATACTACGCTAAATCGGCGGAATAAGGGCGGAGTCTGCCTCAGTGCTGCCATCAGTGGCGGGCACTTTGCATGAACGTAAAAATGTGGGAGTTGTGACAGCGCGATGTCCCTGAAATGGCATCGCAAATAAGTCATGAAAGAGGAAAAAGTAAATTTATGCAGCTTGAAGAAGGTAGCATTATCGAGGGCAGGGTAACCGGCATCCAGAAGTTCGGCGCTTTTATCGACATCGGCGGAGGAAAGAACGGAATGGTCCATATTTCCGAGGTTTCCCCTACATATGTCGCAGATATCAACGTTTTTTCTGAAGGTCGGGCAGATTGTTAAGTGTAAGGTCATTTCAATCGATGAGAGAGGCAAGGTCGCTCTTTCCATAAAGAGGGCTCTCCCTCCGAAGGAGCAAGCTCCTCATCACCCGAAAGGCGGACAGCCAGGCGGTCACCCAGCAGGTCGTCAGGGAGGTCATCCCGCTGGCCAGGGCGGTCAGAAGGACCCAGGCGGGCAACCCGGTGGCAGAGACAACCGTGGTGGTTACAACCCTAACCGCGACAAGGGCATGTATGACAAGGACAAGGACTCCCAGCCGGTAAGGCACTATTCGCAGAAGAAGCCTGTGAAGAAGGAGGAGCCGAGCCCAGAGTCGCTCGTCAACGCTGAATATGCCTACAAGCCAATCGGCACGACAACCGATGCTGGCTTCGAGGACATGCTCTCGAAGTTCAAGTCTTCAAGCGAGGATCGCATGTCCGACCTCAAACGCTCGATGGACGTCAAAAAGCGTGGGTCGAGGAGAAGGTAAACCGACACGGGAGGTGCTTGAGCATGTGCTATCTGGTAGCAAAGAATGTCGATAAAATCGGCAGTATAGTTATGGAGACAACTCATGGTCAGCATCTTGTAGATTTTAAGGATAAGCTGTTGTCTGAAGTCAACATAAGAAAAATCCAACTCGTCACCATCAGTCGTCCCTCCGCTTACGGCGAGTATGAGCCATATCGGTTTGTCGACTCGGAAGACGAGTTTGAGGAACAGGTTAAATTGTTGTGATAGCGGAAGCTGACTGGTTAACGAAACCGTGCCGTTTCGGGCACGGTCTCTTTTATGGAGGATAAAATGAAGTTGAAATCGTTCGGGAAGAGGCTTTTATCTGTGACGCTGGCAGCGGTTATGGCGCTTTCGCTGACCGCCTGCGGGGAGGACTACCCGGTTGCAGGGGAGGACTACATCCTTGCAGCACGTGCTGCCTATATTGAGCTCGACTCCGCTCGGGTCGAAGTCATCAACGACGACACCGGAGAGTCGGAGCAGATATTCATTTATAAATACGACGAGAAGGGCCTCATGACCTACTCCTACTACGCCGTTTCAGGCGACACCGTTCTCGCTCAGTACAACAACGGCTATGAGCAGTACACCGAGGAAAACGGGGTTGTCACATACCTCGACACCGGTGACGCCAGTTTCTCCTCCTACTCGAAGGATGTCCCTTACCCACTCGCTGACGAAGGCCTCATCGTCTTCTATAAGAAGGCCGTCAACACCGAGACCTCCTACATCGCGACCAACGAGCTCGCAGTTGAAGTCTGCCACTACTATGACATCTCGAAGCTCAGTGGCGTCGACACCGCCGACAACATGACCGGCTTCAAGGTTCTCTACTACTTCGATGCCGACGGCAACCTCCTCTTCTTAAGGGAAGTCACCGAAGTGACCGCCGATGACGGCACCATCACAGAGTATTCCTACTCGATCTATATCACTGAGCAGAACGAAATCACAACAGTACCGAACTTTGTGGATGTGTCGAAGCTGCAAGCGGAGGATGAGAGTGGGGAAGAGGTCTGACCCTTACTTTGTCGGCTACGGCGACTGAAGTCGCCTTCGCCGACGCCAGTTCAGGCTTCGCCTGAAATGGCACCCCTCAGTCAGCTGCTTCGCAGCTGCCAGCTCCCCTTGACAGGGGAGCCGTTATTGCCTCAGCACGACTTTAAACTGTGGCACAAAGCTGTTTTCTCATCCTATCCCTCAATACAAGCCTTTGGAAAACGTACACTGGCTCCCCTGTCAAGGGGAGCTGTCGCCGAAGGCGACTGAGGGGTGCAAGTTTGGCGAAGCTGAACTTGCCGACTTGGCGAAGCCAAGTCACTTCTGTGAGGTGACGGACTGCGGTCGGCTGTGCAATTTGCACAAATCCCGCCTCCAAAATCCCCTCAATTTTCTCCACCAATTTTCTCCCCCAAATCCTCAAAAATGCTTGCATTCTTTCTTCAAAAGTGCTATTATAATCACTGTGTGACTGCAAAAGATATGCGATGAAGCTGGAGGTTGCTGGCGGTAGGCCAGGTAATTTCAGCCGAGTATGTCCGATTTTAAACCGGGCGACTGTAATAGCAACACGGTACTGTGGTACAGAAGGCTTGCCAGAGTGAGCGCGAGGGCGTTTGTGTGTAAACTTCCGAGTGCATTGCGAAGGCGAAGCGGATTAAGGGCGATTCTGCGCCTTAAACCTGAAAGAACCAAAGCTCCGATGCGATTTATGTGTCCCGCCGAAAATACGATTTTTCGGCTTTTTTCATGGGGATACAGGAAACACACGGATTCGTGTTAAAAAACAGATGGGATAATCCCAGCCCCCAATAATCGTTTTAGCTTTAAGGAGGCGTTTTTAATGGCAGTCAATGAAAAAATCAGAATCAAGATCAAGGGCTACGAGCACACCAACGTCGATGCAGCAGCGGCTAAGATAGTCGAGGCAGCAAAGCGCTCTGGTGCACAGGTTTCGGGACCGATTCCGCTCCCCACTGAGAGAGAAATCGTCACCGTCCTTCGTTCCGCATTCGTCAACAAGGACAGCCGTGAGCAGTTCGAAATGAGAACTCACAAGAGACTCATCGACGTGCTTCACCCCACCAACGACACAACTGCAGCTCTGCAGAATCTTGAGCTTCCCGCCGGTGTGGATATCGTAATGGAGATCAAGTAATCTCCAAAGGAAATCAAAGTGCTGATTTCTCAGCGAAATCCCGCGACAGGTCAAGTCGGAAAATCCGACCAATAACCATTAGGAGGAAACAAAATGAAGAAAGGTATCATCGGAAAGAAGATCGGCATGACCCAGGTCTTCGACGATAAGGGAAGAGTCATTCCCGTATCGGTCATCGAGGCAGGTCCTTGCGTGGTAGTCCAGAAGAAGACTGCCGAGAACGACGGCTACGAAGCCGTGCAGCTCGGGTTCGGCGACACCACCGCAAAGAGCTTGAAGAAGCCTCTCACAGGTCATTTCAAGAAGGCAGACGTTGCTCTGAAGAAGACTCTCAAGGAATTCAGACTTGAGGACATCTCAGGTATGAACGTAGGCGACATCGTAAAGGCTGACATCTTCGCTGAGGGCGAGATTGTTGACGTTTGCGGTACAAGCAAGGGTAAAGGATTCGCCGGCACAATCAAGCGCTGGAACACCCACAGACTCAAGGAATCCCACGGTACAGGTCCTGTTCACCGTGAGGCAGGTTCCATGAACGCTTGCTCAAGCCCTTCGAGAATCTACAAAGGAAAGAAAATGCCTGGTCACTTGGGTGCTGAGAGAGTTACTATCCAGAACCTCGAGGTCATCAAGGTTGATTCTGAAAACAATCTTATAGCTGTAAAGGGAGCAATCCCCGGACCGAAGAACGGCATCGTTACCGTTTGCAACAGCGTCAAGAAGGCTTAGTGGAAGGAGGAAGTACAATGTCAAAGGTTTCCGTATACGATATTAAAGGCAATGTAGTTGCCGACACTGAGCTTAACGACAGCATCTGGGGCATCGAGCCCAACACTGCTGTAATGCACACAATGGTTGTAAATTATCTCGCTAATCAGAGACTCGGAACTCAGTCCACACTCACAAGAACAGAGGTATCCGGCGGTGGTAAGAAGCCCTGGAGACAGAAGGGCACCGGCCATGCAAGACAGGGCTCCATCCGTTCTCCTCAGTGGACTCACGGTGGCGTAGCTCTTGGCCCGAAGCCCCGCAGCTACAGATTCACCGTCAACAAGAAGATGAGAAGACTCGCTATGAAGTCTGCACTCTCTTCCAAATTAGCTGAGAACGAGGTAGTCGTTGTTGACAATATCAGCTTCGACGAGATAAAGACTAAGAACGTCGTTTCGATGCTTTCGGCACTCGGAGCAGAGGGCAAGACCCTTATCGTAATGCCCGCATCCGACGAGAAGGTCATCAAGAGCGCAAGAAACATTCCTGGTGTCAAGACCACTCTTGTGAACACTCTGAATGTTTACGACATCCTTAACTGCAACAAGTTTGTTGTTGCATCTGATGCCGTCACCAAGATCGAGGAGGTTTACTGCTGATGGAAAAGGTTGCTCAGGACATCATTCTGAAGCCGGTTATCACCGAAGCTTCTATGGAAGATCTTCAGGCGGGCAAGTACACCTTCAAGGTTGCAAAGACTGCTAACAAGATCGAAATCAAGGACGCCGTTGAGGAAATCTTCGGTGTCAAGGTTGCCAAGGTTCACACAATTTCTGTTCGCGGTCGTTACCGCAGAATGGGTAGATCTGAAGGCAAGACCTCAGACTGGAAAAAGGCAATCGTTACGCTTGCCGAGGGCTCAAAGACCATCGCCTTCTTCGACGGCATGATCTGATGAACGGAGCCTGAGAGGGCAGAGGCAATAGGGCTGAAGCTGACTCTCACATTCCGGCAAACGTTACTTGCACGGGAATCCGTGCGGTAAGTATGGGAATCACGTTGATGGTTCTCGCAAAACACTAATAAGGAGTGAAAAATTACATGGCTATAAAGAGCTACAAGCCGACGACCAACGGTCGCAGAGGTATGACCGTTACCGACTACAGCGGCTTGTCCAAGGTTAAGCCGGAGAGAAGTCTTCTCGAACCCAAGAAGAAGACCGCCGGCAGAAACAGCTATGGCAGAATCACCGTCCGTCATCACGGCGGTGGAGAAAGAAAAAAGTATCGTGTAATCGACTTCAAGAGAGATAAGACCGGCATGGATGCCAAGGTTCTCACTCTTGAGTACGATCCGAACCGTTCCGCTCACATCGCACTCGTTCAGTACGAGGATGGCGAGAAGAGATACATCATCGCGCCGAACGGCCTTAACGTAGGTGATACCGTAAGAGCTGGCGCTGACGCCGACATCAAGCCCGGCAACGCTCTTCCTCTTATGAACATCCCCGTTGGTACCTTCATCCACAACATCGAGCTTTATCCCGGCAAGGGCGCTCAGCTCGTTCGTTCAGCTGGCAACATGGCTCAGCTCATGGGACGTGAGAACGAGAAGGTATTAATCAGACTTCCCTCTGGTGAAATGAGATATGTTCCTGCAAACTGCATGGCAACAATCGGTCAGGTCGGCAACATCGACCATGAGAACGTTCACCTCGGCAAGGCTGGCAGAAAGCGCCACATGGGCGTAAGACCCACAGTCCGTGGTTCTGTTATGAACCCGAATGACCACCCTCACGGCGGTGGCGAAGGCAAGGCTCCTGTTGGACGTCCTTCACCTGTAACACCTTGGGGCAAGCCTACTATGGGTTACAAGACTCGTAAGAAGAAGAACCGCACTGACAAGTTCATTGTCAAGCGTCGTAACGCCAAGTAATGCGAAGGGAGGCAGATGAATAATGGGCAGAAGCATTAAGAAGGGACCATTCGTACAGGAATCCCTCTATAAGAAAGTAGTTGCCATGAACGAGACCGGCGAAAAGAAAGCCATCAAGACATGGTCGAGAGCATCCGTTATCTTCCCCGAATTCGTGGGACACACATTTGCCGTCCACGACGGACGCAAGCATGTTCCGGTATATGTTACCGAGGACATGGTCGGACACAGACTTGGTGAGTTCGCACCGACGAGAACCTTCAAGGGTCACGCCGGATCAAAGACTTCCAACAACGGCAAGTAAAGGAGGAGATTTAGATGGAAGCAAGAGCAGTATTAAAGACTGCACGCATTGCTCCTCGTAAGGTCGAAATTGTCCTCAACCTGATAAGAGGCAAGGATCTCGAGACAGCATTGGCAATCGTAAAGCATACTCCTAAGGCTGCCTGCGAGTATTTGGAGAAGCTCCTAAATTCGGCTGCGGCTAACGCAGAGAATAATTTCGGACTTGACAAGAAGACTCTTTACGTCAAAGAGTGCTACGTCAGCCCGGGACCGACCATGAAGAGAATGCAGCCCGTTTCAAAGGGCAGAGGACACAAGATTCTCAAGAGAACCTCAAACATCACTGTGGTTCTCGGTGAAGCGGAATAAGGCGGCAGGAGGTAGACTATGGGACAAAAAGTAAATCCGCACGGAATGCGTGTCGGAATAATCAAGGACTGGGATTCCCGCTGGTTTGCAGATAAGAGCACTTTCGGTGATACTCTTGTAGAGGATTACAACATCCGTAAGTACGTCAAGAAGACTCTGTATTCCGCCGGTGTTCCGAAGATCGAAATTGAGCGTTACGCCGACAAGGTAAAGCTCAACATCTGGTGCGCCAAGCCGGGTCTTGTAATCGGCAGAGGCGGTGAGGCTGTTGAGAAGTTAAGACACGACATCGAGAAGATGATCGGTAAGACTGTAAGCCTCAACATCATCGAAATCAAGTCTCCTGACCTCAACGCTCAGCTGGTTGCTGAAAAGATAGCTCTGGACCTCGAGAACAGAATCTCGTTCAGAAGAGCTATGAAGGGCGCCATCAGCAGAGCAATGAAGCTCGGAGCAAAGGGTATCAAGGTCAAGGCCGGAGGCAGACTCGGCGGTGCTGAAATCGCAAGAAGCGAGAGCTACCACGAGGGTACTATTCCGCTGCAGACCATCAGAGCAGACATCGACTACGGCTTTGCTGAGGCTAACACAACCTACGGCAAGATCGGAATCAAGGTCTGGATCTACAAGGGAGAGGTTCTCAAGGGCGAAATCTCCAAGACTGAAGAGAAGGCTCCTGATAACCGTAGAAACCGTAAGCCAAGAAACGGCGACGACAGACGCCGTGGCGACAGAAACGGCAACAACTCAAGACCGAGACAGAATAGAGACGGCAACCGTAACAATTCTGAGGGTCGCGAGAGACGTTCAAACAATCAGAACAGAGAAGGAGGTAATAAGTAATGTTACTTCCGAAGAGAGTAAAATATCGTAAGCAGCAGCGCGGACGCATGAAGGGCAAGGCTACAAGAGGCAACAAGGTTTCATACGGTGAGTATGGCCTTCAGGCACTCGAGCCCGCATGGATCACTTCCGCTCAGATCGAGGCAGCTCGTATCGCAATGACACGTTACATCAAGCGTGGTGGACAGGTCTGGATCAAGATTTTCCCTGACAAGCCGGTAACCACCAAGGCTTTAGGACTTCGAATGGGTTCTGGTAAAGGTACCCCTGAGTACTGGGTAGCAGTTGTCAAGCCGGGCAGAGTTATGTTCGAGATCGCAGGCGTGTCCGAGGAAGTTGCAAGGGAAGCTATGCGTCTTGCTATGCATAAGCTGCCTATCAAGTGCAAGTTTGTAAAACGTGAAGATGAAGCTTCAGAAACGGGTGGTGAGCAATAATGAAGGTCAGTGAGATAAGAGAAATGACTCCCGTCGAGATGGACAAGAAGCTCGACGACTTGAGAAAAGAGCTTTTCAACCTTCGCTTCCAGCACGCTGTAAATCAGCTCGACAACCCCATGAGAATCAAGGCTGTTAAGAAGGATATTGCTCGTATCAAGACTGTTATTCGCGAGCAAGAGTCCAAGTAACCAGCGAAGAAGGAGGATTTACTGTGAGCGAAAGAAAGCTTAGAAAAACAAGGGTCGGTAAGGTTGTATCTGACAAGATGGACAAGACAATTGTCGTAGCCATCGAGGACAACGTAAGACACCCTTTGTATGGTAAGATCATTAAGAGAACGGTCAAGTTCAAGGCTCATGACGAAGAGAACGTCGCACACACTGGAGACAAGGTCGAAATCATGGAGACAAGACCTCTGTCGAAGGACAAGAGATGGAGACTCGTCAGGGTTGTTGAGCAGGCTAAGTAATTGAGGTTGCGTGGGTGCGAGTTTGAGTGGTCAGGTAGGAGGAAATGTCCGAACGGCAATTCAAACGGCACAGGTCGCTAACCGAAGAGTAAACGAGGGTCGGTGAACAACTCGATCCGGCGCTCAGATTTCTTTAATACTGAAAGGAGGAACTTGCTGTGATACAAATGCAGACAAGACTCAAAGCCGCTGACAACACCGGAGCCAAGGAGCTTCAGTGCATCAGAGTTTTGGGTGGCGCCCGCAGAAGATACGCCAACATCGGCGACGTAGTAGTCGCTTCAGTCAAGAAGGCTGCACCTGGTGGCATGGTCAAGAAGGGTGACGTTGTAAAAGCAGTAATTGTTCGTTCAGCTTCTGGTCTTCGTCGTGAAGACGGAACCTATATCCGTTTCGACGAGAACGCAGCTGTAATAATCAAGGAAGATAAGACCCCAAGGGGAACGAGAATTTTCGGGCCAGTAGCCCGTGAACTCAGGGACAACGACTATGTCAAGATCCTTTCTCTCGCACCCGAGGTACTTTAAGGAGGAGCCGAAAAAATATGAATAAGATTCACGTTAAAACCGGCGACTCGGTAGTAGTTCTCAGTGGTAAGGACAAGGGCAAGAAGGGAAAAGTTCTTGCTGTATCCCCCAAGGAGGGCAAGGTAATAGTCGAAGGCATCAACATGGCGACCAAGTCTGTAAGACCCCGCAGACAGGGCGATGCAGGCGGTATCGTCAAGGCTGAGGCAGCTATGTACTCAAGCAAGGTTCAGCTCGTTTGCCCCAAGTGTGGCAAGGGCGTAAGAACCGGCGTCAAGTTTGGTCCTGACGGCGAGAAGCTCAGAGTTTGCAAGCGCTGTGGCGCAGAAATCAAGTAGGAGGTTAATTATGGCAAGATTAAAAGATCAGTATGTCAATGAAATAGCTCCTGCACTGATGAAGAAGTTCGGCTACAAGAACGTTATGCAGATTCCGAAGCTCGACAAGGTTGTCATCAACGTAGCTTGCGGTGAGGCTAAGGAGAATTCCAAGGTCGTTGACGCGGTTATGAACGATCTTTCACTTATCACAGGTCAGAAGCCTGTAGTCTGCAAGGCTAAGAAGAGCGTTGCAAACTTCAAGCTCCGTGAGGGTATGCCCATCGGAGTAAAGGTTACCTTGAGAAGTGACAAGATGTACGAATTCATCGACAGACTTTTCAACGTCGCGTTCCCGAGAGTTCGTGACTTCAAGGGCATCAACCCGAATTCATTCGACGGCAGAGGCAACTACTCCACTGGTATCAAGGAGCAGCTCATCTTCCCCGAAATCGAGTTCGACAAGGTTGACAAGGTCCGCGGTATGGATATCAACTTCATCACCACCGCAAAGACCGATGAAGAGGCAAAGGAGCTTCTGACTATGCTCGGCGCTCCGTTTGCAAAGTAAGAGTGGAGGTAGATTATGGCTAAAAAGGCAATGATTTTAAAGCAGCAGGCAAAGCCTAAGTATTCGACCCGCGCTTACAACAGATGCAAGATTTGCGGAAGACCTCATGGCTATCTGAGAAAGTATGGCATTTGCCGTATCTGCTTCAGAAAGCTTGCGCTCGAGGGACAGATCCCTGGCGTTAAGAAGTCGAGCTGGTAATTAGCGAAGGAGGCAAAATATGCAGATTACTGATACAATAGCTGATTTGCTGACCAGAATTCGCAATGCAAGCTCAGCAAAGCACGCTACAGTCGATATTCCCGCTTCTAATATGAAGAAGTCTACCGTCCAGATTTTGCAGGATGAGGGCTACATCAAGTCCTATCAGGTAATCGAAGACGGCAAGCAGGGAATCATCAGAGTTACACTTAAATATGACGAGAACAGAACACCTGTCATCAGCGGCATCAGAAGAGTTTCCAAGCCTGGTCTCAGAATCTATTCGAGCTGCGAAGACATGCCCAAGGTACTCAAAGGCTTAGGTATCGCTATCGTTTCCACTTCCAAGGGAATCGTTACCGACAAGAAGGCAAGAGAGCTTGGCGTTGGCGGAGAAATTCTCGCATTCGTCTGGTAAGGAGGGCTGAATTATGTCAAGAATAGGCTTAAAGCCAATCAGCGTTCCTGCCGGAGTTGAAGTAACCGTTGCAGAAGGCAACGTAGTTACAGTAAAGGGCCCAAAGGGAACACTTACACAGAAGTTTAATCCGGCTCTCTCGATCACCGTTGAGGATGGAACCTTGAAGGTAGCTCGTCCTGACGACGAAGACAGATCGAAGGCTCTTCACGGCCTTACAAGAACCCTTATCCACAACATGGTCGAGGGCGTTGTAAATGGCTACTCGAAGACCCTTATCATCGAGGGTGTTGGTTACAGAGCAGTAAAGCAGGGCAAGGATGTTATCTTTAACCTCGGCTACTCACATCAGGTCACGATTTCCGAGACCGACGACATCAAGCTCGATGTTCCGCAGCCTAACCAGGTTGTAGTCAAGGGAATCGACAAGCAGAAGGTAGGTCAGTTTGCCTGTGAAGTACGCGCCAAGCGTCCTCCTGAGCCTTACAAGGGCAAGGGTATCCACTACGACGGTGAAGTCATCCGCCGCAAGGAAGGCAAAGCCGGTAAAGGCGCAAAGAAGTAAATAAGGGAGTAAGAATCTATGGTAAAGACAATAGACAGAGCTAAGTCAAGAGCCAAGAGGCACGCAAGAGTCCGCGCCAAAGTCAGCGGAACTGCTACTTGCCCAAGACTCAATGTCTTCCGCTCAGCTAAGCACATTTACGCTCAGGTGATTGATGACGTCACTGGAACAACTCTCTGCGCTGCTTCAAGCATGGATAAGGACTTCGGAGTCAGTGGCGGAAACGTCGAAGGCGCCAAGAAGGTTGGCGAGGCTATCGCCGAGAAGTGCAAGGCAAACGGTATAGAGGAAGTTGTTTTCGACAGAGGCGGCTATCTCTATCACGGACGTGTCGCAGCTTTGGCAGAGGGTGCCCGTGAGGGCGGACTCAAATTCTGAGAGGAGGTAACGTATTTTGGCTATTATAGACGCTTCTCAAATGGAGCTCACCGAGAAGGTTGTAGCAATAAACCGCGTATCCAAGACGGTAAAGGGCGGACGTATCATGAAGTTCTCTGCACTTATCGTTGTAGGTGACGGCAACGGCACAGTCGGCTACGGTATCGGAAAGTCGGGAGAAGTTACCGACGCTATCAGAAAAGGAATCGCTGATGCGAAGAAGAATCTGATAAAAGTTTCGCTCAAGGGAACAACAATTCCTCACGAGGTAGTCGGTGTCTACGGCGCTGGCAGAGTTTTGATGAGACCTGCTGCCGAAGGTACCGGAGTTATCGCTGGTGGCCCTGTTCGTTCCGTAATCGAAGCTGCAGGTATCAAGGACATAAGAACTAAGTCTCTTAAGTCCAATAACCCCTGCAACGTCGTAAGAGCAACATTTGCAGGACTTGCTGAGCTCAAGTCTGCCGAAGAAATGGCAGCCAAGAGAGGCAAGACCGTCAAGGAAATAATCTGAGGAGGAAATGATCATGTCAGTAAAAATTGAGCTTGTAAAAAGTCTCAACGGCAGACTCAAGGATCAGATCGCAACTGCAAACTCCTTAGGTCTTAGAAAAATCGGTGACGTTACCGTTCAGCCGGATAACGCACAGACGCAAGGTAAAATAAATAAGATCGTTCACCTTATCAAAGTTACCGAAGCATAAGAAATTAAGGAGGTGCGAATAAATTGAAATTGCACGATTTAGCACCTGCTGAGGGTTCTGTCAAGGATGTCAAGAGAATCGGAAGAGGACATGGCTCTGGACAGGGAAAAACAGCAGGAAAGGGACACAAGGGTCAGAATGCACGTTCAGGTGGCGGTGTAAGACCGGGCTTCGAAGGTGGTCAGACCAGGCTTGCAAGAAGAATCCCGAAGAGGGGCTTCAACAACATATTTGCAGCTAAGTATACGGCAATCAACGTCTCCGATCTCGAAAAGTTTGTCGACGGAACTGTCGTCGATACAGAGCTTCTTATCGCTGCCGGTATTGTCAAGAATGAGGGCAACGGAATCAAGGTACTGGGTAACGGTGAACTCACCAAAAAGCTTACCGTAAAGGCAGCCGCTTACTCCGCTTCAGCTAAGGAGAAGATCGAGAAGGCAGGCGGAGAGGCAGAGGTGATCTAAGTGTTTCAGACTCTTAAGAACGCTTGGAAGGTCCCGGAGATAAGAAAGAAGCTTCTCTACACTTTCCTTATCTTCATAATCTACAGACTCGGCGGATATATCCCCGTTCCGTTTCTCGATTCAGCCGCTATTGCAGAGATGATTGAGGGCTCAAACAACCTGTTCAGCTACCTTAACACTCTCTCCGGCGGTACCTTCTCAAGAGCAACACTTCTGTGTTTGTCGGTTTCACCGTACATCAATGCACAGATCATCATGCAGCTTCTGACCTTTGCAATTCCTGCACTCGAAAGAATGGCAAAGGAAGGCGAAGAGGGCAGAAAGAAGATTGGCACTATCACCAAGATCTTAGCTCTCGTAATCGCAGCATTCCAGTCATGGGCTTACTATCTCACACTTAAGAATGCCGGTGCTTTAACCTACACCGATGGCTTCTCTAAGGTCCTTTCTGAGATTATCATCATAGCATGCTTCACAGCAGGTGCTATGCTCACCATCTGGCTCGGCTCTCTTATCGACAAGAACGGAATCGGCAACGGCATGTCAATGCTCATCTTCGCCGGTATCGTAGCAGAGCTTCCGCAGTCGTTTGGTAACATCTTCGCAACACTCGCTAATACAGGTTCAGCCGGATACATCATCCTCATCCCTGTAATCATCATAATCTTCATCCTCATGATTGCGTTCATCGTATTCATGGACAATGCCGAAAGAAGAGTTCCGATTCAGTACGCAAAGCGTGTTGTCGGAAGAAAGGTTTATGGCGGTCAGTCGACTTACCTTCCTATAAAGGTATCTATGGCAGGCGTTTTGCCGATTATCTTCGCAATGAGCTTCATGTCCATCCCGCAGACAATCGCAATGTTCACTGGCGAGCCCACACAGGGCACCGTCTGGTACACAATCTACAACTGCTTCAGCACGACTCACCCCGTTTACGCAACTCTCTACTTCATCCTCATCATTCTGTTCAGCTACTTCTACATTTCGATGCAGTATGATCCTGTTGAGATTGCCAACAACCTTCGCCAGAACAACGGTGGTATCCCGGGTATCCGTCCCGGCAAGCCGACAAGTGATTACATCACCCGTATTGTTCACAAGCTTACCTTCGTTGGTGCAGTATTCCTCGGCATCGTAGCTATCTTCCCGATCATCTTTGCTCAGATCACCGGCATTTCGAATTTGGCTCTCGGCGGTACTTCGATCCTCATCGTAGTAAGTGTTGCTCTTGAGACAGTTCGTCAGCTCGAATCTCAGCTCATGATGCGTCATTACAAGGGATTCCTGGATTAATTCGCTTGGCTCAGGCCAAGAGGGCAGAATACCTTGCGGTATTCTGCCAACGGAATTCTTACTGTGACGGTTGATGCTATCGGATGAATAGTACAAAAAATAGAAAGGAGAACCACATGAATATTATTTTGCTTGGCGCTCCCGGTGCCGGAAAGGGCACTCAGGCAGAGGTCATCTGCAAGGCCAAGAACATCCCTGCAATCTCCACTGGCAACATGCTCCGTGAAGCAGTGGCTCAGGGCACAGAAGCAGGACTTTCGGCCAAGAGCTATATGGACAGAGGCGACCTCGTTCCTGATGAGGCAATAATTGCAATCCTCAAGGACAGAATCACTCAGGACGATTGCAAGAATGGCTTCATCTTAGACGGCTTCCCGAGAACTGTTCCTCAGGCAGAGGCTCTTGAGACCATGGGCGTTAATATCGACAAGGTCATCGAGATTCACGTTCCTGACGAGAAGATTGTGACAAGAATGTCTGGCAGACGCGTCTGCGAAAAATGCGGAAACTCCTATCATGTAGACTATAAGCCGACCAAGGTGGAGGGCGTATGCGACGCCTGCGGTGGCAAGGTGGTCATCCGTAAAGATGATGAACCCGCTACCGTTCTTGACAGACTTAAAGTCTATCATGAGAAAACGGCTCCCCTCAAGGACTACTACGAGGCAAAGGGCAAGCTCGTAACCGTAGAAGGTCAGGAAGAGGTAGCCGATACAACAAAGCTTACACTGAAAGCTTTAGAGGCTTGAGATCGTGATAAACATAAAGTCATCTAAAGACTTACTAAAGATGCGTAAAGCGGGAGAGATTACTGGCGGAGCACTTGTTGCAGCAGGAAAGGCACTCCATCCCGGAATGACCACCAAGGAGCTCGACAAGGTTGTCCACTCTTACATCACCTCCCGTGGCACAAAGCCCTCGTTTTTGGGGTATGGCGGATTTCCCGCCTCGGCGTGTATATCGGTGAACGACACCGTTATCCACGGAATCCCCTCGTCAAAAGAGGTTATTCATAACGGAGACATAGTTTCCGTTGACGTTGGTGCTTATATCGACGGATTTCACGGCGATAGCGCGTATACTTTTAAGGTAGGAGAGATTGATCCGAAGGTTCAGGGCCTCTTAGATGCCACTGAAGAGAGCCTCATGCTCGCCATCTCGATGGCGAAGCCAGGAGTCAGAATAGGAGATCTTTCAGCTGCCATTCAGGAATACGTTGAGTCGCGTGGCTACGGAGTAGTCCGTGAATACGTCGGTCACGGAGTGGGAAGCAATCTTCACGAAGAGCCGGAGGTTCCGAATTTCGGACGTGCTGGCCGTGGACCAAGACTTATGAGCGGAATGGTCATCGCGATTGAGCCGATGATTACGCTTGGAAGCCCAGCTGTCAAGGTTTTAAGCGACGGTTGGACCGTCAAGACCTGTGATGGCAAGGCAGCAGCCCACTTTGAGCATACAATCGCAATAACCCCTGACGGAGCTGTTATATTGACAGCTCGCGAATAGGAGGGAACCCGTGAACGTCGTCAAAGGCTCGGTTGTGAGATCTCTGGCAGGTCGAGATCGGGGCGGATACTTCGTTGCTGTAGACGTCACCGACCGCTTCGTTACAATTGCTGACGGAAAAGAGAGGAAGCTCTCGAGTCCCAAGCGAAAGAACGTAAGACACATTTCACCGACAAGCCACGTGATCGAGCTATCCGGCATGACAGATAAAAAGCTTAAAAGGTTACTTCGTGAGCTTGAACCCGAAGCGAATGGAGAGCCGTTACGACCGGACGAGAATAAGAAATGAGGAATTTTATTGTCCAAGGAAGATGTAATTGAACTTGAAGGCACCGTTTTGGAGGCTTTGCCGGGAGCAAAGTTCCAGGTTGAGCTTATGAACGGTCACAAGATTCTCGCCTATGTCTCTGGTAAGCTGGGACTCAATCACATAAGAATAGTCCCGGGTGACCGAGTGACGGTCGAGATGTCGCCCTATGATTTAACCAAGGGAAGAATCACATGGCGGTCTAAATAAAGGATTTGTAAACTGGGCGAGCGAGGAAAGAGTGCTTAAAAACAGGTCTTTCCAGAGCAAACCGCAAACAGTTTATCGTTTAAGAGGAGGTATTTCAATGAAAGTCAGACCTTCAGTAAAGCCTATGTGCGAAAAGTGCAAGGTTATAAAGCGCAAGGGCAAGGTAATGGTCATTTGCGAAAACCCCAAGCACAAGCAGCGTCAGGGATGAAGAAAGTTAATGGAGGTGCCACTAAAATATGGCTCGTATAGCAAGTATAGACCTTCCGAGAGATAAAAGAATTGAGGTTGCACTCACCTATATCTACGGAATCGGTCAGCCCACGGCGACAAAAATCTGCAAGGAAACCGGCGTAGATCCTGACGTAAGAGTCAAGGATATGAGTGAGGACGATGTAGGAAAGATCCGTGAATACATCGACCATAATCTCATTGTTGAGGGTGACAAGCGCAGAGAAGTCCAGCTCAACATCAAGAGACTTATCGAAGTCGGCTGCTACAGAGGAACCCGTCACCGCAAGGGTCTTCCCGTAAGAGGTCAGAGAACAAAGACCAACGCAAGAACCCGCAAGGGCCCTGTCAAGACAGTCGCTAACAAGAAGAAGTAAGGAGGGATAGAACATGGCTCAGAAACAGGCAAGTGGCAAGAAACAGGTTGTTCGTCGCCGCAGAGAAAGAAAGAATATCGAACAGGGACAGGTTCATATCCAGTCCACATTCAATAACACTATCGTAACCATCACCGATATGCAGGGCAATGCGATTTCGTGGGCATCAGCCGGAGGACTCGGCTTCAGAGGCTCCAAGAAGTCAACCCCGTTCGCTGCTCAGACTGCTGCTGAAACAGCCGCAAAAGCTGCTAAGGAGCACGGCCTTAAGACGGTTGAGGTTTATGTAAAGGGTCCCGGACAGGGAAGAGAAGCAGCAATCAGAGCACTCCAGGCAGAGGATTTAGAGGTAAGACTCATCAAGGATGTCACCCCTATCCCTCACAATGGATGCCGTCCTCCCAAGCGCAGACGTGTTTAGAAGATTGCTCGGCTTTTACTTCGTAAAAGCTTCGCAACTTCGCAAGAAGCTTCGCTTCTTGTACGATATGCAAAAGCTGGGAGCCGAGTTTACCAAAGTTGACTCGGAGTCGGGTTTCAGTCCCGATACTATTTAAAAACGGAGGATATAATTATGGCAGTAAATAAGGAGCCTATACTCAAGAAGTGTGCAGCTCTCGGAATCAGCCCGATGGTCATGGGTGTCGGCAAGGAGACAAAGCGCAACCCCAAGGCCAACGTTAGAAAGAAAGAATCAGAATACGCTAAGCAGCTCAAGGAAAAGCAGAAGCTCAAGTTTATCTATGGCGTTCTTGAAAAGCAGTTCAGACACATTTATGAAAGAGCTGAGAAGATGGAAGGCCAGGCTGGTGCAAACCTTCTGACTCTCCTCGAAGAGAGACTTGACAACGTAGTCTTCAGAATGGGTCTTGCAACCACCAGACGTGAAGCAAGACAGCTCGTCTCCCACGGCCACTTCAACGTAAATGGCTCAAGAGTCGACATCCCTTCATACAGAGTCAAGGTCGGCGACGTAATTTCCTTAAGAGAGAACTCCAAGAAGAGCGAAAAGTTCAAGGAAATTGTCGAGGATACCGACAAGAGACTTGTTCCCTCATGGCTTGACAAGGACAAAGAGAACCTCTCAGCAACTGTAGTCAGAGTTCCTGTTAAGGAAGACCTTGACTATGAGGTTGAGGAGCATATGATTGTCGAGTTGTACTCAAAATAATCGACGGTTTAGTTTCGGGAAGATTATACATTTGGGTAAACCCTGTTTCTGCTGGTGCGAGTGCTTGTCGGGAAACCCCAGGCATTTGCATAGGGCAGTAATAGCGGGAGGGCAAAGGACTCAGCCGTGGTGATCGTGTGGGAAGTCACATAATATCATCTTTAGCCGAGTCACCGATAGTAAATGGAGGCTATAATGCTAGAAAAAATCGAGAAGCCGGATATAAGTATAGTCGATCTTAAGTCTAACGGCACCTATGGCAAGTTTGTCCTTGAGCCGTTGGAGCGTGGCTATGGTACGACTATCGGCAACAGTCTTAGACGTGTATTGCTTTCATCGCTTCCCGGCGTCGCCGTCACCTCAGTCAAGATAGACGGTGTACAGCACGAATTCTCCACAGTTCCTGGAGTCAAGGAGGATGTCGCAGAGATTATCCTTAACCTCAAGGGACTTACAGCCAAGCTTTACTGCGACGGTCCTAAGACCGTTTATGTTGAAGCAGAGGGCGAACGCGAAGTGACTGCGGGAGATATCAAGACCGATTCTGAGGTCGAGATACTCGTTCCCGACATGCATATTGCAACCCTCGGCGAAGGAGCCAAGCTGTACATGGAGATAACCCTCGACAGAGGCAGAGGCTATGTTTCAGCCGAAAAGAACAAGACCTATATGGTCAACGCCCCCATCGGCGTAATCGCAGTAGACAGTATTTACACCCCTGTTCTCAAGGTCAACTACAGCGTTGAGAACACCCGTGTAGGACAGATAACCGACTTTGATAAGCTCACATTAGAGGTGTGGACCGACGGCGTTATTTCCGCAAAGGAAGCCGTTTCGATGGCAGCCAAACTCCTCAACGAGCATCTGAATCTGTTTGTCAACCTCTCGGAAGAGACCATAGTTGACGAGATCATGACAGAGAAGGAAAACAAGACAAAGGACAAGGTTCTTGAGATGACCATTGAGGAACTTGACTTGTCGGTACGTTCATTCAACTGCCTCAAGAGGGCAGGAATCAACACTGTCAGCGATCTGGCTGATAAGACTGAGGAAGAAATGATGAAGGTAAGAAACCTCGGTAAGAAGTCGTTTGAGGAAGTCAAGACAAGGCTCGCTTCACTCGGCGTCGAAATGAACTCAAGCAATAACGAGGAATAACAAAGTAAGGAGTGAAATTCAATGCCGGCAAGAAAGTTGGGCAGAACCACTGACCAGAGACGGGCAATGCTCAGAGCTATGGTAACGTATCTGCTTGAAAACGGTAAGATAGAGACCACAGTAACCAGAGCAAAGGAAGTCCAGAGCGTTGCAGAGAAGATGATTACTCTCGGCAAGGCAGGAGACCTCCACTCGAAGAGACAGATTTATGCATACATCACGAAAGAGGATGTTGCAAGAAAGCTGATTAATGAGATAGCTCCGAAGTACGCCGACCGTAACGGTGGCTACACCAGAATTATCAAGACCGGTCCTAGGCGCGGTGACGCAGCCGAGATGGCGATAATTTCGTTGGTCTGATAGAAAGTGTTCACGAATACTCCCCGCTGAAGCTCAGTGCTTTGGCGGGGTTGTTTTTTAAAATTGGGGTTGAATAGTGGGTAAAAATGTGGTACAATATAATTAAGAAGGGCAGAAGGGCGTGAAGGCTATGACCAAGGAAGAAGAAAAGAACTCATA
>JAJBTZ010000009.1 GCA_020860605.1 Ruminococcus sp.
GATTCATAAGACCCATCCTCAGTGCAAGTAGCTTCAACTTCGTTCTCGACTACAGCCTCACCCTCAGTGTGGCCAGTTGCAAGAACCGTTATTGTCTCCCTGCTCAATTCCTCATCGCAAACCGAGCAGTAAACCACGTTGTCGTATGAGCCATCAGTAGTGCAGGTGGCTGGAACATTGTTCTCGACTATAGGGTCGGCAGCGGTGTGGCCAGTGGCAGGAACTGATATTGTGTACCTACTCAATTCCTCACCGCAACCCGTGCAGTAAACAACTTCGTCATAGGAACCGTCAGTAGTGCAAGTAGCTTCAACTTCGTTCTCGACTACAGTCTCACCCTCGGTGTGGCCAGCCGGAATTTCCTCTGTGGAAGTTTCGCCACAGACTGTGCAGGTATATGTCATTACCCCATTTTCAGAACATGTGGCTTCTGTTGTAACAGTGCCTTCATCCCAGGTGTGGCCAGTTGGGTCAGTTCTTACGCCTTCCCAAACCAGCCTAGAGCATGATGTACAGTAGCCATCACCCAGATTGCCTACTTCGGTACAGGTTGCGTCTTTAACGCCTTGCAATACAATGGTATGCTCCTCTACGGTAAAGGCAAGCGGGCCTACCTTTTCAACGGCAAGTTCCTCTCCCGTGGACGTGTCGGTGACAGTTAAAACATAGTAATAATATGTTGTAGTTCCTGCATCCCCTAGATTATCAACTTCAAAACCACCACTACTATATAAGGTATATTCGGCATTTGAGCCAATCAGCGTGCCACCCTCTGTGCTATTCGTCTGACTGCTATACCATTCTACAGTATAGTTAGTCGATGTTACATTGATATTAAAAGATGGAAAAATAGAAAGCCAATCTGTATTATCCTGTTGGCATAATGCATAGGTATAACTACTTGCTAAACTAGAGTCGGAGTTAAGAATCACCAAAATTCCAGTATCAGACACGATTCCACTGGCACTGGCGCCGGCTATTGTAGTCATTCCCACTGCCGTGGCTATGAGCAGGCATAAGCTCAGAAATACCGCCAAAACTCTTCTTCCCATAAAAAACGCCTCCTTGTTGTTAGCAGGAGGCTTAGGGGGTGGGCCTCCTATAGCTGGGGTGCATTTTGTAAGTGCACCATTATGAATTGCACAATTATTATATCATACTTTCCAGAAGATTGCAATAGGTTTTTGGAGGGTTTTGAAAATTTTTTTGGGGAAGCCTCCCCAAACCCGTGAAAACGCTCGCCCTTCGGGCTCGCGCCCTCTCAGTCAGCTGCTTCGCAGCTGCCAGCTCTCCCAGAGGGAGAGCCGAGTTGTTGTTCTCTCGAAGTCCTTGAGAAAGGCGACTTGGGAATGTGAAAGCTGACTTATTGTGTATGAGGGCTGAAAGGGAATTTCAAAAAAGGGCTTTGTCCCTTCCCTTAGGTTTCACGACTCTTTCCTATTGGCTTAATGTAGTTTTAAAAATCGGTGGCTATAATAAGCGCATAAACTTCCTAAGGAGGAACGCTATTATGAAACTCAAAAGATTTTTAGCAATACTACTCAGCCTGTCGATGCTCGTGATGCTGGTTGGATGTACTTCTGACAGCGATGACGATACTGACGACACCGCAGAAACCACCACGGCTGCAACGGAAGCGGAAGACGAAACCGAAGACGAGGTTACAGTCGACGAAGAAGAGTCCACAGAGGATGAGACATCAACCGAAGATGAAGAATCTGCGGATGATGGCACTGCTGAGGACACCGACGCTACTGAGGATGAAACCACTGAGTCTGAAGACGCTGAGGCAACTGAGGATGAGACTGAAGAGTCCGCAGAGGATGAAGAATCTGCAGAAACTGAAGAATCTGAGGACGAGGTAGCAACTGATACCGACAGCGAGGAGGAGTCCACTGAGGACGACGCCACTGCTGAGGATGAAGTCGCTGAGGACACTGATGCTGAGGAGGCAGAATCCGAAGAAACGGAAGAGTAAACCAAGTCAATTCTCCTATACTTATATGCAAAATTGCCTGCTCTCATTTGAGTAGGCAATTTTTCACCTAATTTTCACATAATTCTTAAGTTACACTTAAGTTTCAGGGCTCAAAATATCGATATAGAATTTACTTTTTTGAAAAATGGTGATATAATGAGGCTTAAGAAAATTATCTCCATGGTCACATGCCTTTGCATGATGCTGACGCTTGTCGGGTGCGGTAGCAGTTCCACTGAAACCGATTCAGAAACTACCGAAGCCGAAGCAACCGAAAACACTGCAGAAACAGATACCGAGGAGACTTCATCGGAGGCTACTATGGTTTCGGATAAAGAATATATTGAGTATACACTCAACTTAGCTAACAACACAGAATACACATGGACATATCAGACGAATTCATGGGTTATGTCGATAGTTTCGGCTGTCGCTTATCCTGAGATCGAGGACGAGGAGGGCGTTTCCGTCTGCGTTCCGGCTGCTTATGTCACTGGAATCGATACAGATGGCGACGGAGTTGAAGACGTTACGGCGGAAACCTACACTGAGCCTGTCAACGGCACACTCGTCATCGACTACGAGGCTGAAATCACCAGCACCAATGGGCAGGTCTACACAGCTGCAACAGCGCCTGTTATCCTGAATACCGGCGCTGCGGGATATGGCAACGCGACGAATACGCTTGCATCCTCGACCTACGCCGAAGAGGGCTATATCAACGTCGCCTGCGGTAACAGAGGCAAGCAGGACACTGCCGTGGACGAAGACGGCAACACCTACTACACCGGCGATGCTCCTTCGTGTCTTGCCGACCAGAAGGCTGCTGCGAGATTTGTGAAGTATAATATCCTCTTGGGAAATCTTCCTGGAAGCGTTGACTACTTCGTTTCTACAGGTGGATCTGGTGGCGGAGCTCACGCGACGATGTTTGCTGCAACCTCGAATAATTCGGACTTCTACCCTTATCAGGAGGAGGTCGGAGCTGTCGGGTGCTATCTGAATGATGACGGGACCTACACAACAACCGTTACGATTGACGGCGAAGAGGTTTCCCTCTCGGACGGTGCCTGGGGCTGCATCGCCTATAGCGCTATAACTTCGCTTTATGAAGCAGATATGGCGCTGGCGTTTGAGTACTACATGGACACTACTTACGACTTCGGAAGCTCCTTCCAGAAGCAGCTGGCAGCTTATCTCTCTGAAGCTTATATGGAGTATATCAACGAGCAGAACTTGACTGTTGAGGAGAGCGCCGTTGGATTTGACCTCGACGGCGACGGAGAGCTCAATTCGACAATTGCTCTCACTATAGAATGCGACCCGGATGAGTATCCTGAGACCAACGGTTATCATGGAACCTATCTTGACCTCTATCTTGCTGAATTCACCGAGAATCTTGAATGGTATCTCGAGAATCTTGACTATGCTGAGGGCTGGACTTGGTTCGATGAGGATGGAAATGCTCTTTCGGACGAAGAAGTTGCTGCGATGACTACGACTGATAAGGCGGAGGCCTTTATCGAAGGAAGATATACTAAATCGAGCTCAGGTGGAATGGGCACTGGCGATTTGCCGAGCGGAATGAATGGCGCACTGGATTTTGTGGATAAAGATAATACAGGCGAAAGAGGAGAAATGGGTGGCAGAGGAGACTTCTCGGGAGAGATTTCCGAGGGCGATCTCCCTGACGGAGAAATCGGAGAAACAGGCGGTATCGGCGATATCGGCGGAGGAAATCTCCCTGATGGAGATATCGGAACCAGTGAAGTCGGCACCGAAGGCTCTGGCGACTCGATGGTCGTCGGAACGCCTGATGCTGGTTCGACCCAGTCGGCATCTGGCAGCAAGGATTCTGCAAACTACTCGACTTACGACGAGATGCTCGAGGCCTACGAGACGGATATAGCTTCTATCCTCGAAGGCGACGAGTATGGAAACAACATTGTTTCCCTCTACAATCCGCTTAATTACATCGGCGATGAGGGTACTGAGAACCCGACCTGGGTCAGAATCCTCTGTGGAGCTTCTGAGGGCGACATTTCGATGTTCAACTCCCTCAATCTCCAGATTGCGATGCTGAACGCCGGCATTGACTGCAACATCGAGTGGCAGTGGGACGGAGGACATGTTCCTTCGGAAATTTTGGGCGATTCGTTTGCGCTCTACGTCGATGAGATGTATGGCGAGTATGTCAGTGGCATCACCACCGAAAAGGCTGAGGCAGAGGCTCAGACCACTAACGGCACCTCTGAGTCGGCAAGCGGAACGGACTTGAGTTCTTGGGTTACTTTGAATGACGACGGAACAGTAGCGTTCAGCTTAGCGGACGCTGTCGCATATAGAATCAATGGTGCCAGCAAGGCAATGCCTGGATTCGACGTTATAGACTACGGCCAGGAGGACTACGTCTTCGGCAACACCGAACAGGACGCAAGGCACTGGGACACCTATCTCCTCGAGATCCTTGAAGAGTACAGGGACACCCTCGAGCCGTTGTTCAACAGCGGCAACTAGCAAGCCATCACCTTCCCTTCCCATATAAAAAGCAAAGGCAGTCTCCGATTTGGGGGCTGCTTTTGCTTTTGGGAACATTCAGTGTTGCGCTCGCTTCGCTCGCGCCCTCTCAGTCGGCTTCGCCGACAGCTCCCCCAGAGGGGGAGCCAAGATTTCCACTTGCACAAAGCCTTCCTTGAGG
>JAJBTZ010000043.1 GCA_020860605.1 Ruminococcus sp.
GCCTCCCCCGAAGGGGGAGGGGGACCGTCGCCTTCGGCGACGGTGGAGGGGTGCGATTTCGCCTTCGGCGAAATCGCGTCGGCGCGAAGCGCCGACATCATGGCTCACTGATGCTTGCCCCCACCACTTCCTCATAATAATCCACCCCATCCGTGATGGCATAAACCCCATCCCCAAGGCTCTCGGACTTGACGAGATTGTCGGAATTAATCCAGAACTCCACCTCTTCGCCGCTGTCGCGGTAGTTAACTCTGTAATAATTCCTAAGGCGGAAGCGCTCGCCACTGGGCTCGGTGATGTCGGGAAGGGACTCGTAAATCGAGACGAGGTTCTCGATGTCGCTCTCGTCTGTGATGGTGGTCTTGATGAGACCGTTTGAGCTCGTGACGTGGGTGACCGTCACGGCACGGTATTGCTTCGTGGAATTCTCAGCCATCTCCACAATCGTGGAGTAGTAATCGCTCCCATAAACCGTCGCAAAGTTGAGCTTCCCGCCACGGTTGATGACGTTGTTCTCAGAAACGCTGAAGCTGACCTCCTTCCCGTCAACCGTCATGGTGACGGTGCAGCTGTTCTCGCCAAAATCTTTGCTCGTGGCGTAGAGATTGTAGCCGAACGACTCATAGATGATTCTGAGATTGTCGAGGTCGTCCGGGTCGGTGATTTCATAGGTCTCAGAGCCGATTTCGATAGTCGCAGTGCCGGCGATTTCGGCATCATCGTCGAAGATGGACTTCGTGCCCTCGTAGTAAACCGAGTCGCTGAAATCGTACAGAATGTCGTGGAGCTGGGAGTAGTAGTCGGCGTCAGTGGTGATCTTGTACCTCTCGCCAAAATAATCAAAGCATACGACATTATTTTTATCAACATAGAAGGAATAGGTCTCGCCCTCGTAGTCGAAGATGAAGCCCTCCTTCCAGAAGTCCATCGTCTCGTCGGTCGGCTCGACAATGTCCTCAAGGGCGAAATACATCGAGAGGAGGGTGTTGATGGTCTGCTCGTTCTCGAGGATCCCCTGCCAGATTTCGTCCTCGCTCCCGACCTCGTAGGTGTAGGCATTCGTGACGTCCGAAGCGGTGAAGGGCATGTCCAGAGTCCCAATCCTGACTCCATATTTGTCAACAATATCCTCAATCATCGCAAAATAGTCGGTGCCGTCTGTCGGGACGGCGTTTTTCGTTTCAGGACTCGACACCAGCCCGTCACCCGTGACGTAGAAGACGGCCTCGTCCTCGCCGTTCGGAACGGTGATTTTGTAGTAGGGATAGCCGATGCCACGCGAAGTGTAGGTCGAGTTGTACCAGAGCGACTCGTAGGCAAGTCTGAGAGTATCGACCGCCTCGCTATCTTTTATTGAGTACTCGACGTACTCCCCGCCCGAGTAGTACTCAATCACAGCGACAGGATCCTCAATCGGCGTTGCCGTTACAACCTCCGAGAAGTCATCCCCAAAGCCAATCTTGAAACCGTAGCTTATGCCATTCGTGAGCCCATGGATGTTGACTTTGTGGTGAAGAATCGTCCCCTCCGCGTTCCAGACGTCCGAGCTAGAGCGCTTCCAATAAAGCTGATACCCCACCTCGTCGTCAATCTCGTCCCACCTGAGCGTAACCGTCCCGTCCGAAACGGAGACCGAGATTTCGAGCTGATTCTCGTCCGCAACCAAAGGCACCGCCAGACACGACAGAAGCAGCACCGCCGCCAAGGCCAAAGATAAAAGTTTTTTCATAAGAAGACCTCCTCAAAGTTTATTCTATACTTAATACACTTTGGGGAGGGGGATTATTGCATTATGATTCAAAAATTTTGTATTTTTTATCCTTGCCTTTTCCTACCTGCTCGAGCAGTCCAAGTTTGCACATTTCGCTGGCGATGGTATAGGAACGGGTCTTTTTGACGCCTAATAGCTCGCCGATTTCAGCCTCGGTGACCGAGCCGTGGCCTTCAACGTAATCGATAACAATCTGCATCTGGGAGTTGATATCTGAGGCCTTGGGAACTGCATTTTCCACCGAATTAGTGTTGAAGAGGGTCATCCTGAAGGTGTTGCTCGTGACGTCGATTCTTGGCTGCTGGGGGCAGTTCTCATAGCAGCTATAAATCCGCCTGATTCCTGTGCCATAGGACTCGATGAGCTTCAAACGGTGGAATATCTCTGCAAGCTTCCTGTTTCTCGGCTGAGAGATTCCGCTTCGGATGTCGTCGGGAGAAAGTCCTGGAAGAAGACCGCCGATGGAGATGAACTCAATTTCATTGTCGGTTACATTTATAATAATGCTCCCGCTGAAGCTGTAGTCCCGGTGAACAATGGCGTTGAGGAGTGCCTCTCTCAGGGCTGCCTCAGGATAGTCTGAGTGCTCGATTCTCTCGAGCCCGTTGAAGCTTGCAGCTGTCCTGTTGCAAAGCGAAAGATAATCGAAAGCCCCATCAAGCTGGGAAAAGAGTGAACCCGAGAATTCCTTGCTGTCTTTGAAGATAGTTTTCGCCTCATCACTGAAAACAGCGATTTTTATAGTGTGCCGGCACTGGTCGGAGAGCAGAAGGCCGAGATTTGAATATAGTCCCGATGAAAGCTGAGTGATTCCGAGTGCAGGATACTTTTCTTTGGAAAACTCCACGCCATATCTTTCGAAAGCCTTCGCAGCCTGCTCAAAAGTGAGGTTTTGCTCGAGAGAGCGGGAGTCCTCAAAAGAGTCGCCGTCGTTCTGTTTTATCATCAGTCTTATGAGCTCATTCGAAGCAGGAGCCGAGGAAGCGCCCTGCCGAACATAAACTCCGCTCGGCTTCAGACCCTTCGAGCGAAGGTAATAGGGCTTGTTGGTGCCCTCGTTCACGTCAAGCCTGATAACGCCGTTATCCTGAATATTGAACCGAACAAACATCGTGACATCCGGGAGAATCGCATCGCGGATTCCGTTTGAAATTCTGGTCATCTCCCCGTCGACATCCTCAAGCCCGACAGGATTTCCACCGTCATCAACACCGACATAAATGCTTCCGCCATCAGTGTTGGCAAAAGCGACGACCTCCTTGTATATCTCATCCGTGAACCTGACCTTGAATTCCGTGTTCTCATTCTCATAAATCATGCAGAGCCACTCCTTTCACTTTTCTACCATTATACCAGTGAAAATTCCCCCTGTCAACCTGAAAATTCAGTTTTTTCACTGAAAATTCACTCCTGCCGGGTGAAAAAAGTGAATTTTCACTCGGGGAAGTGAAAATTCACTCTTGAAAGGCTGATTATGTCCGAAAATTACCTCTTCGGGTCGCGTTTCCTGCACTGATAGAAGTCGAGCTTCTCCTTCATGTTATCAGGAATCTCACGGGCGACGGGGCAGACGACGGCGTTGGCCATTACTTCGGCGAACTTCTGGATGAAGGCGATGTCGCTGGCCATGTTGTCTGGCTTGATGATGTCGATCGTGTCGTATCTATTGTGGATGGTGGCGGTGGAGTTGCTCGAGTGGCGGGCGAAGCTGACTGCCGGAACGCCCTTGTCGGCGAACGGGGTCGAGTCGCTCGAGTAGACGTCCTGAACAACCTTGATTCCATAGCCGGACTCGAGTCCCATATACTCTATGTAACCGACCAGC
Source organism: Ruminococcus sp. (assembly GCA_020860605.1). Classification (GTDB taxonomy): domain Bacteria; phylum Bacillota; class Clostridia; order Oscillospirales; family Ruminococcaceae; genus Faeciplasma. The sequence continues at coordinate 3,597 of JAJBTZ010000043.1, forward strand.
TTTTCCTCAGTCGTGCAGCAGGCGAAGAATTTGCCCATCGTCGAGCCGATCATATCGAGGTTAATGCAGAGGTCGATCTTCTCGAGTTCGCTCTCGTGGTCCTCGCAGTAGGCCTTCGAGCCGAAGAGGCCTCTCTCCTCGCTTCCGCACCAGACGAACCGAAGGTTATTTCTGTGAGGAGTCTTCGCGAAGTGCTCCGCCATCGCCATGATTCCGACAGAGCCGGACATATTGTCGTAAGCGCCCTTTGAAAGAATTACAGAGTCGTAGTGAGCGGTGAAGATGATGGTACGGTCTGATTCGCCGTTTCCAGGAAGGTCAAGGACAACGTTTCTGCTCTCGCCCTCATACTCAGTCTGCTCGACCGAGATGGTGGCCTCCTTCGGGTTGCCCTTCATCAGCTTGACAGCGTCCTTCGCGTTGATGGTGACGCCTAAAATCTTTCTTCCCTTAGAAACGAAAGAGCGGAGCTCCTTCTTGTCGATGTCGTGGTCGGCATAATGGACGTCGCCAGAATAGGTGATGAAGCCGACAGCGCCGTTATCGCAGATGTCCTGATAGGTCCAGTAGCCCATTCCGCCATCGGTCATGACGATCTTGCCCTTAACGGTGGACAAGCTCGCCCTGTCGGTGCTCGGAAGATAGACAAACGGCGCAGTCACGCTGCCGCTTCCACACATAGCATAGCCAGTGCAGGGAATCTCCTTGCCATCGATGGTGAGGGTTGCCGAGTGAACATCTCCGAACTCGCTCTTGAACGGCTCAATATGAGCCTCGCAGCCGAACGAAGCGCAGCGATCCTTAATGTACTCAGCACACCTGAGCTCCTCAGCACTACCTCCGACACGGATATACTCCGTGTCCCTGAACATTTTCATAATTTCACGTTTGGTCATTTTTGGGTCTCCTTTGATAAATTATTTGCAGCAACAATGTGGCTTGGCTGACGCCAAGCCAGCAAGTTCGGCTTCGCCGAACTTGCCGCTCGCCCCTTCGGGGCTCGCGCCCTCTCAGTCAGCTGCTTCGCAGCTGCCAG
>JAJBTZ010000044.1 GCA_020860605.1 Ruminococcus sp.
ATCTTACAAACATCACAAATATTATAGCATATTTCAGCATCAATTGCAAGGGGTTGGGGAGGTTTTGAAAAAAATTTTTTAAAAATCAGTTTTTGAGAAGCTTCAGCTTCGGAAGATTAGTGTCCTCGGCGAAGTTTGAGGCGTTGTAGAGGATGAGGATGCTGTCGTAATCTGAAAGGTCGCCGATGGAGGTGGTGGGGTTGGTGAGGTAGCGGAGGTCGAGGACGGTGATGGAGGAGTAGTTTTCGGCAAGGAACGGGATGAGGCAGTTGGCGTAGGAGTCCTTGATGACGAGGAGGCTGCCACCTGTCGAGTCGGAGACGACTTGGGTGGAGGCGACGTTTTCGCCAAGGTAGCAGAGGTATTTGTCTTTGCTGCTAAGATAGCTCTCGTCGAAGACGCTCACATAGGAGACATCGCCATCGTCATCGGTCACGACTTTCGAAACAGTGCGGGTGTTACTCAGATAAAACTCGACGGTGTCGGCCTCGATGCCACGGTAGAGGACTTTTGAGTCGAGGGAGCCATAGAAGCTGTGGGAGGCATACTTAACGTCGAACTTGTCGAGGGTCGAGGCGGTGTAGCCCATGACATCTGAGGCGAGGTTGTAGGCAAGATAGGCACCTTTCGAGGTCCAGTGGTGGTCGGTGCGGTAGTAGATATATTCCTCACGCTCAGAATAGAGGGCGTTGTAGACGTCAATGGTCTCGACAGTCGAGTTTTCGGAAAGGTAGGAATAGGCATAACTGATGAGCTCCCGCTGGCTGACTTTCTTATTGATGTAGTCGACCTCGTCAGAATAGATTTCCGCAGCAGTCGGGACGAGCATGACATAGACGGGGGTGTCGGTGAGGGAGCTTAAGTAGGAGATCGCTTCGAGGGAGCTGTCGACGACGCTGTAGTCGATTTCTTCGGTGAGCTCGAGAAGGCGGTCAGAGGTGATATAGACGCCGTTGACCTCATTCCTACCCTGAAGGAGCTCAAGGTCGGTGTGGAGGGTGATCCAGTTGGTTCTCAGGGCGAAATGGTCGTCGAGCCAGTCGGTGAGGTCCTCCGAATAGTCGCCAGAAAGCCAGTCGGAGATGGTGAAGTCTGGGAACTCGGCAAGATAACGGTTCTCCGTTTCGGAAAAGTCGTCCTCAGGGATCACGAGGGAGACTATAGCGAGCAGGACAAGAAAGCCGATGAAAACGGCGATGTTGAGAATCTGGACGACTTTTTTCATCATGAAGGCTTCCTTTCGCTAAAAGTTGAAATAGAGGAACGGGTTGTAGCTCGAATTGACGAGATATGCCGTGCAGGCGATGAGGAGGGCTGCGGTGGCAATTGGGGTGATGGCCATGACGGCCTTTGAATCCTTGCCACCGAGACGGGAGATGTAGTTCCCTGTCGCTCCTGACGAGAAGAAGAGGCAAAGGGCAAGCGGGATGGCAGCTTCTGCAAGAAGAGCTGAAGTGGAGGACGTGAGGAAGCTTCCGCCTGCTCCAAACATGGCGCCTAAATACTGGACACCAAGGCTCAGGGAGTCTGTGTCGAAGAATACCCAGCCGATGACAACGGCGAGCATGGTGTAGAGCCAGGAAACTGGCTTCGGAAGCTTCTTTAAGACTTTCGAAAAGCCGAGGTGTTCTATCACAATGAGAATTCCGAACCAGAGCCCCCAGAGGACGAAGTTCCAGCTGGCACCATGCCAAAGGCCAGTGAGGAGCCAGACAATCAGGAGGTTTCGGACAGTTTTAAGGGTCCCTTCCCTGCTCCCTCCCAGAGGGAAATAGACATATTCACGGAACCAAGAGCCGAGGCTGATGTGCCAGCGGCGCCAGAATTCGGAGACGGATTTCGAGAGGTACGGGAGGTTGAAGTTCTCCATGAAATCAAATCCCAGCATCTTGCCGAGGCCGATGGCCATGTCCGAATAGCCGGAGAAGTCGAAGTAAATCTGGAAGGTGAACGAAATGATGCCGATCCAGGCGGTGAGGGCTGGCGTTTCTGAGTAGTCCATAGCCTTGACAGTCGACCAGATGGTGCCGATGTTGTTGGCAAGGAGAACTTTTTTTGCAAGGCCGATGACGAAGACGGTGACGCCTTCTGAGAACTTCGAAATGGTGACGGTACGCTGTTCAAGCTGTTCCTCAACATCCTGATACTTGACGATAGGGCCAGCGACAATCTGTGGGAACATGGCGATATAGGCAAAGAAGGTGACAAAGTTATGCTGAGGCTTGCTGGTGCCCCTGTACACGTCAATTATGTAGGACATGCTCTGAAATGTAAAGAACGAGATGCCGATCGGGAGAGGCAGGCCAGGATCCGGGATCGAAATATTAAAGATTGAATTTATTGTCGTGATGGCGAAAGATGTGTACTTAAATATAAATAGTATCGCAAGGTCTAAGATTATCGAGAGGACGAGAACCAGTTTTCGCTTGTTTCCGAACCTCGACATCAGGAGACCTGCGACATAGTTGATGATTGAGGTGATGATGAGGACTATGACATAAACTGGCTCTCCCCAGGCATAGAAAACAAGCCCTGTGAGCGCGAGCATGGGGTTTTTGAACCTCATCGGCAGGACGCAGCAGAGAAGAATCGCTATCGGTAAAAAGTAAAAGAGAAATTCTACACTTGAGAATACCATTTGGTTACTGTCCTTTGTTTATTTCGTCCACCGCTTCACGGTATTTATCGTACCCGACGGTGCGGTTTATTGCTTCTAAAAGCGAATTTGAGGAGAGTCTTTCGGGAAGATTGAGCCTTCGCTTGAGCTCGTCACGGCGAGATGAGGAATCAGGCCTCCCTGTGAAGCCGTCTTCGTAGAAATCCATCTTGGTGACGAGGCGAGATCCTTCGGAATTCTCATCTTCCGAGAATGGCTTCAGGACTTCTATGAGAACGCTGTCGGGCATACCCTCGACACCGAGCTTGCCTTCGGCTGAAGGGGCGAGCTTCCGCTTTTCCTTGCCATAAATGTCGGGGATATAGGCACACCTGACGTTGCCGTTTTTGATTACGCCTTTGATATGGCCACGGATACGGAAGCCTGCGGAGTCACTGTCTGTGAGAATTATGAGGCCACCGTGTTCGGAATAATATCTGAGGAGCTGAATGGTTTTCTTGTCCTTGAAAACTCCGAAGCCGTTTACGACAACTATCGGGCAGTCGACGAGTCTTGAAAGCTTAGCCTTATCATATTTGCCCTCGACAACGATGGCGCCGTTTATATGGAGCATGAGCTACCTCCTGTAGGAGAGAATTTTGCTGATGGCTTCCTCCAAAAGAATCTTTGGGTCTGTACGCTTCGACTTCATGTCGATATCGCACTGGGAGAGAATTCCGATGCCATAGCGAAGCTTTTCGAGAGGGATGCTCATGCAGTCGCGGAAGGCATTTCTGACTGCGAATTCCCTGCCACGATATGAGAAATCCCTCGTGACATCATCCTGGTGATAACCGCCTATCACCGCGGTTTTGGCACGATATAAGTCCATGAACGAGCCTGAGATCACTGAGAGAAGAACGATAGGCTCAGCCTGTCTTGAATAGAGCTTGTCGAGCGTTCTGAAGGCTTCGCTCCCCTTCCCTGTCAGAACTGCACGAGAAAGCTTGTAGGCGTCGGTTTCGAGCTGGTCGGAGACGAGAAGGTCGATCATTTCCTTCGTTATCTCGCCTGAGCCAGCGTATGCTGAGAGCTTGTCGAGCTCGTTGTCAATCATCAGGATGCTGCAATTTTGTAAACTGGCGAGGTATTCGGCGTTCTTCGGGGACATGAAGCAGCCTGATGGGGTGAGCCTTGAATTTATGTGGTTCACAAGCTCGTTCGGCTTCTTCTGAGGGAATTCGGTGACGATGCCACCCAGCTTCGAAATATGATCGCAGAGCTTCTTGTTCTTCTGAGTGAGAGCCTTCTTGCCGGCTGCAAGGTCAACGCCAGTGGTGTAGAAGATGAAAGTAGTGGTTGTGGGGTCGAGGTCTGTTATTGCCTTGAAAAGAGTGTCCTGCTCGTCTTTCTTTAAGTTATCGGCGTTCAGGTCATTTATGAGAGTTACAGTTCTGTCGGCAAATATAGGGAGAGCTTCGGCTATATCGGAGAGCTCAGAGGTGGAAAAGTCTGCTCCTGTGATAAAATGGTAATTGAGATCTCTCTGATCCTTCGGGAGAAGCTTGTCGCGAAGCTTTTTTGCAATGCTCTCGGCGGAGGCGACATCCTTTCCCCAGAAGAAATAAACCCCTCGGATATCTCCCTTTCGTATTGACTTTATGAGCTCAGTATCTGTTAAATAAGGCATGACTACGCCTCCAATCAGGTTATTGCATCCATTATAATACATTATTTCCCGTTTTGCAAGTTGACTTTATCGCAAATAGGGGCTATAATAGTAGGTAACGCAAATTTTTATAGACAGGAAATGATGAGCATAATGCGAATTAGAAATATATTGGCTTTGATTACTGCGATTGTTATCGGAATGTCCCTCTGTGGTTGCTCGATGCAAACGGAGAGCTATACCGATTCAAACATGGACTTTGACCAATATGGCGAAGGCTATCCACACATCGCCGAGGGTGCCGATGGGTATTACTACATGAGTAGCGACGACATCTGGTTCTATGATTACGATACCGGCGAAACAAGTCTTTATTGCAACGAGTTTGGAAGTGTTGATTATCTTGGCTACTACGACAATGCGCCCTATGCTGTTGGTGATGGAGCACTGTATGTCTTGTCGGATGATGGCAGCAGGGAGAAGGTTTTTGATATCCCTGAGATCGAAAATCTCAGCAATACACAGATCACTATCCACTCAGGATGGCTTGTTGCTTGCGGACTTAATGAAGACGGCAGCGCCGAAGTTCTGAGATATTCTCTTGAAGATGGCACCTGTGAAACGATTTATGAGCTTGCAGAGGCTGAATATGTCAAGGTTTCGCCCTATTCGGATATCGTCTATATTCTTGCTGGCAATTCTCAGATTACTGAGCTTTGCGGATATGACCTTGATTCTTTGGAAACCAGCGTGCTCTATAGCTCTGGGGATTGTGTCTTTACGGACCCGTTCTTCAGAACAACTGTTGAGGCAGCCTATATGAGCGAAGGCGGAGCTGTTTATGCCTACAATGTGACCACAGGCGAGATTTCGGTTTCGTTTGACTTCAATTCGGATGAGACCACTGCTTACGAAATCGGAGGATTTGCGGAGTATTATGTCTTCGCTGGCTACATTGACGATAGCGGATATCATCTCTACGTAAAGGACATCTATGGGAACGACAAGATTGTCACAGACATTGCACTCTCCGATGAAATTGAGGCTGTTATCTGCGGAAGTGACAGCCAGAGGGTTTTCGTGATGGTAAATCTGGGCTCAAGCGAGAGCTCTTTGATCGCCGTAAACTACCTGAACGGCGAATTTGAGACTCTGTGGTAACCACTCCGGCGGAAAATGTTCAAAAATCCCTTGAAATAAGGGCAAAGATATGATACAATATCGCACGGAACAATTATTAAAGTTACTACGGAGGAAAATATGCTTTTAATAGATGAATTAGCGAGATCACTTAACGAATATCGTCCGAAATTAGATGAGCTCCACAAGGCTCTCAACATCGAATCGGCGAAAGAAGAAATTGAACAGCTGCACAACAAGGCAGCTGAACCTGGCTTCTGGGACGACATGGAGAAGTCTCAAAAGATCTTGCAAAGAACCAAGTCTCTTGAGAACGCCGTTGAGAACGACAGAAAGCTCTTCTCTCAGGCGGACGACATTGAGACTATGATTGAAATGTATTCTGAAGATGGCGACGAGGAGCTCTTGGAAGAGATTAAATCTGAGCTCGAGGAGTTCTCGGCAAAGATCGATCAGCTGACGCTCTCTACCCTTCTCACAGGAGAATACGACCACTCGAATGCTATTCTTAATTTCCATGCAGGAGCAGGAGGCACCGAGGCTCAGGACTGGACGGAGATGCTGCTCAGAATGTACACCCGTTGGGGTGAGGCTCATGGGTATAAGATTTCGGTTCTTGATGTCCTGGATGGCACCGATGCTGGAATCAAGAGCGCTTCGGTTATCATCGAGGGCGAGAATGCCTATGGTTACCTGAAGAGCGAGGCGGGAGTTCACAGGCTTGTAAGAATTTCGCCGTTTGACGCTGCTGGTGCCAGACACACCTCCTTCTCGGCGGTTGAGGTCATGCCAGAAATAAACGACGATATGAGCGTTGAGATTCGGCCTGAGGACATCAAGATGGATGTCTTCCGCTCGAGTGGAGCTGGTGGACAGCACATCAACAAGACGAGCTCGGCTGTCAGACTGACCCACATTCCGACAGGAATTGTCACCTCCTGCCAAACTCAAAGAAGCCAGGTCCAGAACCGTGACTATGCAATGAAGATGCTGGTTGCGAAGCTGGTTGAAATCAAGGAACGCGAGCACCTTGCAAAGATAGAGGACATCAAAGGCGTCCAGAAAGAAATCGCCTGGGGCTCCCAGATCCGTTCCTACGTCTTCATGCCCTACACTCTCGTCAAAGACCACCGCACTGGCTACGAAAACGGCAACGTTCAGGCAGTCATGGATGGCGAGCTTGATGGGTTTATAAATGCCTATCTCAAGGCGCTGTCGAATGGGGCGCTTGAAAAATAATTTGAGATATGAAAAGCACGGCTGAGGTGGCTCGCCGTGCTATTTTTACTACAAGTATTACAGGTCTAAATCGCTTCTGACAGCGTTGACGAGTTTTCGGGTCAGGCCACAGGTGCCACAGTCGACTCTTTGCATACCGATGAGGATCGTCAGGCCGCTTTCGGGGCTGTTTGAGAAGTAGGGGCCGAGCCAGCCGTCCCAGCCATATTCGCCTTTTTCAGCGTAGATGACTGCCTGACCGGGGTCGACGCAGTTACGCATCAGATTGCCGTAGCTGAAGCCTCTGAGGCCACTCCAGTGCTCGCTGAGTTCCCTCTGTTGCCAAGGCATGAGGCTTGGGGAGGTCATGTACTTGACGGCGGATTTTGAGAGGATTCTGTGGCCGTTATACTCTCCGCCGTTCTGGAGCATGGTGGCGAACTTGGCATAGTCGTCGAGCGTCGAGCAGAGTCCAGCTCCGCCAGATTCGAACTCTGGGGGCTTGACCATCGAGTATCTGATGCCGAGGTGGTTGCGGTCCTTGTCCTCTTCCTCGATGCACCACTTTTCGTAGTTGGTGCGATATATCTTTGAGAGCCTATGCCGCTTCTCTGGCGGAACCCAGAAGCCGGTGTCGTTCATGCCGAGGGGCTCGAAAATCTCTTTTTCAAGGAATTCGCCGAACTTCATGCCTGAGACGAGCTCGACTACTGCTCCTAAGATGTCAGCTGAAGAGCCATACATGAACTTCTCGCCGGGATCAAAGCTTAAGTCACACTCGGCGATTCGCTTTGCAAATTCCATAGTCGTCATCGGGTTGTCGCCGGTGAGGCGCTGCCCAAGCTCCCAGAAGACCTCAGAGACCTGCTGCTCAGCGATGCCTTCTCCGGGATACGGGATGCCGGAGGTCATGTTCAGTAAATCTTTGACCATGATTTCGTTCTGTGTCTTGACGCGCTTGCCGTCCTTGTAGGTATAGGCGGGTTTGAAGCCAGGGAAGAACCAGCAGAGGCAGTTTGAGATGTCGAGAAGTCCCCTGTCAACTAAAATCATCACGGCAGCTGCCGTTATCGGCTTGCTCATCGAATAGAGCCTCATGATGGTGTCACGTGAGAATGGAACCTTGTTCTCCATGTCTCTGTAGCCAAAGTTTTCGTAGATAAGCTCCTTGCCGTTCTGAAGAACGAGCATATTCACGCCAGCGGTGAAGCGGTTGTCCTCACATTCTTGACGCATTATTTCTTTATAATTATTCATTCTATGACCTCCCATAAGTATTTAAGCTGGTTCAATTATATACCTGCGGGAGCGATGTGTCAATGAAATTCTCGCAAAATACTTGAACTTGGGAGAGATTTGGTATACAATTAGCTCTATCAGGTGGTGACGATTTGAAAACTGTTAATATTTACACCGACGGGGCTTGTTCGGGGAATCCAGGAGCTGGCGGTTGGGGTGCTATACTTGAGTATAAAGGCATTCGCAAAGAGATGAGCGGAGCGGAGGCGTCAACGACTAATAATCGGATGGAGCTTTCGGCTGCTGTTTATGCTTTGGAGGCTTTGAATGAGCCTTGCAAGATTATACTGACGACCGATTCGCAATATCTGGTCAACGGGATGACCAAGGGCTGGGCGAAGTCGTGGAAGAAGAACGGCTGGATTAAGTCGGACAAGAAACCGGCTCTCAATTCCGACCTCTGGGAAAAGCTCCTTGAGCTTGATGAGATTCACGATATCAAGTTCGTATGGGTGAAGGGCCATGCCGGGCACCCGGAAAACGAGCGATGCGACAGACTGGCAGTTGGGGCCTACACCAAGCTGAAAGAAGGGCTTAAGAATGGATAAGCGGAATATTTACGCCGACAATGCTGCGACTACAAGAGTTTCGGACAGCGTTCTGAATGCGATGATGCCATATTTTCAGCAGAACTTTGCGAACCCTTCGGGACTCTACTCTCCTGCTACCGCTTCGGCAAAAGCTGTGAGACAGGCAAGAGCGGATATTGCGAAATACCTTGGTACAGAAAACGGCGAAGTGTTCTTCACCTCTTGCGGAACAGAAGCGGACAACTGGGCGATTAAATCGGCGGTTGAGCTGACGGGAAAGAGAAGAATTATAACTTCGAGGCTTGAGCACCATGCGGTTCTCAAAACTTGCGAATATCTGAAGAGCAAAGGCTTCGAGATCACTTATCTTCCCTGCCCTGAGAACGGGATTATCGAGCCCGAGGAGCTGAAGAAGGCCATCGGGAACGACGTTGCTATTGTGAGCGTGATGCTTGCAAATAACGAGATCGGGACAATTCAGAAGGTTTCGGAGATGGCGGAGATTTGCCACGGATATGGCGTCCTCATGCATACCGATGCGGTGCAGGCTGTCGGGAATATTCCCGTTGACTTCAAAGCTTTGGGAGTAGATATGCTCTCCCTCTCAGGGCACAAGATTCATGCTCCAAAGGGAATTGGGGCGCTTGTAGTTCGGAAAGGCCTTAATCTGCCACCGTTTATTCACGGAGGAAAGCAGGAGCTCGGCAGGCGTGCCGGGACGGAGAACGTCCCCTACATAATGGGGCTTCGGCAGGCTATCTCAGATGCAACTACCGGCATTGAAGAGCGTTCGGAGTATGTTCTCTGCCTGAGAGAAAGGCTTGTTGATGGGCTTCTTAAAATTGAGATGACGAGGCTCAATGGCGACAGGGCTGACAGACTTCCAGGAAATGCAAATATCTCGTTTTACGGGATTGAGGGCGAGAGTCTTGCGCTGCTGCTTGACATGAAGGGGATTTGCGTTTCCTCTGGCTCTGCCTGTACTACGGGTGAAACGGAGCCGTCGCATGTTCTCAAGGCGATTGGACTTTCGGACGAATGGGCAAAGGGAGCGCTCAGGATTACCCTCTCAGAAGACAACACAATAGAAGATGTGGACTATATTGTCGAGATGATTACTGAGATTGTTGGGAAACTGAGGGCTTCGAGTACGCTTTGGAAAAGAACAATCGGATAACTTTTAAAAGCCCCTGCATTTTCATGCAAGGGCTTTTTGCTACCGAATTATCATTTCAGATATTTGGCGATTGAGGCTTCAATAGAAGCAGCGATTGACTCGGCAATTTCGCCGGCGTCGATTTCACCTGCTATGCTTTCAGCTATGTTATCGGCAATGTCGTCGACATCAATATCGATACTGTTAAGGATTTCCTGCCTGAATCTGCTAACGTAATCGCCAGACTTGGAATCCTTCTTGGATTCGTTTGCAAGATTAGCTGTCGAATACCATTTATTTGTCGGGAAGCCGTCCTTGAAGACGATATTGTGACGCTGAGGACGCTTGTCGGCATAAGGGTCGAAGTTTTCCTCGAGGTCTAAGTATGCCTCCGGCTTGTCAGCGTGCATTACCGTAAATGGAGCACCCATTGAAACAAGCCTTATTTGCATGAGTTCACTATCGCCCGTATGAATCGGAATCGAGAAGAGAAGCCAGCCGTTATGGTGCTTCAAAGGCTCGATGAAGTCGCGATTGAGCTTGAAAACGAGCTTGTCGTCATAGCCCGAAAGAAGCTCACCGTTTTCGGTGACTGTCGGGAACATGACATGGCACTGACAGATTTCGTTAGACGCGTCTCCCCTGTCGTTTTCGACACCGTTTGCCCAGAAGACAAATTCATAATCGGTGTTCGGCTTGACTGTGATAAAATCCTTTGGCATAATCTCGGACCAGTTATACATCCAGTTGCCAAGAGTTATTACCTCAGTCATGCCACTTCCAATTGGCGACTTTATGAAGTAACGCTCTACGACGTTTGAATCCTCGCAGTCTGGATTCGGAATCCATTTGCGAGGGTCGAAGAAGATGTAATTGGTCTCAGTTGCTTCTGAAATGAAATTATTATTGATAGAATCCATCGGTAGTTCCTCCGTATAATCGTAATTAGAATTACACATCGGGCTGTCTGTCAGACGGATTATATTGTCGGTGACAAACGTCGCCCGACCTTTTTTGCAAAGACCACGAGCCCTTTTCGGGTAGGTGGTGCCAACTTTCTTACCGTTATTGTCAATAACGGTCACAGTTTGCAGATTATTTGTCATGGGATGCCTCCCCTATTTAGTGTAGCACAACCAGTTTTTTATTATGGGTGTCTTCCCCTGCCACAGTTTGATAATATCATACTTCAAAAGCCCTGTCAAGTAAATTTGAAAATTATGTATTCGAAAGAGTATACAAAGAGTAAAACAGTCCGTTTTCCTTCATGAGGGAGGCGAAGTTGCCCTGCTCTTCGATTTTGCCTTCACGGAGGACGAAGATTTCATCGTAGAGCTTCAGGATGCTTTCTTCAAGGCGGTGAGTGACGGTGACGCTGGTTACATCGTCAAGATTAAGAATCGATTCGTTGACGCTCTTGGCTGTTTCGGCATCGAGAGCTGCGGTGGCTTCGTCAACTAAGAGAACTGGAGTGCCTTTCAGGAGGCAACGGGCAATCGAGATTCTCTGGCGCTCGCCACCTGAGAGGCCATTGCCGTTTTCGCCACAGATGTAGTCATAGCCTTTCTCGGAAATCAGCTTGTCGAGACCAGCACGCTCGGCAGCGGTTTTAACCTCGTTTTCGGGGAAATCGCCGAACATGGTTATGTTATTTTTGATGGTGTCGTTGAAGCAGAAGACGTCCTGGCCGATGAGACTCATGACATCATAGAGGCTGTCGGCGTTGATATCACGAAGCTCGGTACCATCGATGGTGATGGAGCCAGAGTAGGTCGAGTTTGCACCCATCAGGAGGTTCAGAAGAGTCGACTTTCCGCTTCCAGACATTCCTACGATGGCATATCGACCACCTTTCTTAAGGTCGAGATTGATGCCATCAAGGATAGCATCTTCGCCGTAGCCGAAAGTGACGTCCTTGAGTGAGATTTCGTTCTTGAGATCTGCCTCGATTTTCAGGCCATCATTGCGGACGTTTTCCTCGGCGACTTCGGACATTTTGACGACCAAGGCACGTGCTGACTTGATGCCAGCGAAGAGCTGAGGAAGCTCACGGATCGGGCTGACGAGGTAGTTTGCACCGTTTGCGAAAATCAGAACGGTACCGACAGTAATATTGCCTCTGAGTGCCAGAAAAGTTGCGACTGCAAAAAAGTCCCAACTGCATGAAAAGCGATGCGGCAGATGCAGAGACAGACATAAGTCTCTGATACCAACGGCGGGAAAATTTCTTATCTTCAAGCTGTTCGTTCTCACTTGAAAATACGGTCTTCACTCTCGATTCAGCCTTGAAACTCTTGATTACTGAGAAGCCACGGAGTAAGTCCTGAAGTGAACCCACAAACTTCTCGTTCTGCTCACTGACGGCTTTTTCGTTTACTGCCATTTTGCCACCCATTGAGATTGCCACTACCAACGGCAATATGCAAAGAACAATAGAAACCACTGTCAAGACAGGGCTATAGTACATCAGCAGGCAAAGAGTTGCAACGAAGAGAAAGAGGTCGAAGACAACGTCGAAGATATTGGCAAGATATTTGTCCTCGATTGCGGTCACGTCATTCGTGAGAACTGAGAGATATCTGCCGGTGTTCTCTTTTGAGAAGGCTGAGATTGCCTTAGCTGTGAGCTTGCCATAGCAGAAATTGCGGTAATTCTTGACGGCTTTCTGAATGAAGCGGGCCTTCAGTCTTCCCTCCAAAATTCCGAGAAAGAAATAGGCTGCTATCGCGACAAGAATCAGAAGCGCTACCCTCAGAAGCTGGGCTTCGGTTCCGTCAGTGATAATGTCCAGAAGTTGACCTATCAGTACGGTTATTGAAAGATATGCGCCTGTCAAGAATGGCGTTATCAGCAGAACTGCTGCGAATAATAGCTTGTTTCCCTTGTAGAAAGAGCGAAAATAGTCTTTGCTCTTGGGGCTTGGTTTTGAATTCATGATAATTCCTCCCGAATTGAAGTTAGCCGAGGCTAACTCACATTATATACTATATCTGTTTCGATGTCAATAGGTGTTTTAAATATTTTCGAAATAGGGCTTTTTGCGGTTGTAGATAGCGCAGTACATGGCACTGTTGCGAAGGGAAATCCATCTGGCGAAGTAGAGGAACGGCACAAGTCCACAGCAATCATTCAGGGAATATGCCCGGATAGTTTTCGATTCGTACTCAATGTTCATTGCACTTAAGAGTCCGGCAGATTCCAGATCCGAAAGAATTTCTTCGACTTCGTCAGCCGGAATCCCTACTCCCTGCGAAACGGTTGAGGCGTGGATATAGTTTCCGCCAGCAGAATCACACGAAGCGAGCCAGAGAACCACCTTCATAGCGTTCTTTCTGCCGAGTGCCGAGAAAAGGCGGGTGTATTCCTCTTCCGAAGTAAGATTATGCTTGTAACCGCACTCAGGCTCTGGCAGAATCAGGGTCATCGGGCAATCCTCTGCGAAAATGGAAAGCTTGATGCCACTATCGTCCGCAACGACTGTGCGAAGCCAGGAAATGTCGTCGCCAAATCCCACTTTGGCATATGCTGACGGACGAATCTGGAAAACAGTTTTGTCGGCATCGTCTATAAAGTCCGCCATCGGTTCAAGCCCCGAAAACATTGCCAGAGAGAGGGCAAAAAGCTCGTAAAGACGCTTGTCGCCAGGGATGCTTGAAAGATAATCTCTGATAGTGTCCGACATAGGCTTTGAGTCGTGTGAATCACGCCCGAAAAGCTCATCAATGGTGACTCCTAATTTATCTGCTAGAAATGGCAAAATAGCCAAATCTGGAGCTCCTCCGTTTTCCCACTTACTAACAGCCTGAGCCGAAACGCCGACAGCGTCGCCAAGCTGTTCCTGGGTAAGTCCCTTTTTCTTACGGAGCTCCGAAATTCTTTCGCCGATTGTATACATATAAGTTACCGCCTTTCACGTTTGATTTCTCGAGATGGTTGTATTATAGCACAAGTTATAGTTGAGTGCAACGGAGCTGATTTTGGATAAATTCAACTTATAGTTGTGGAGATGCAAATAAAAATCCCTGCTTTTTTCAGCAGGGAAAAGAGTTACTCGCCTGTCGCAGCGGAGTAGAGCTCAAAAATAATGCTATTCGAAACGAGAGCGCCCTTGTCGGTCAAAGTGATGCGATTTTCAAGAATGGTCAGAAAGCCGGCATCGGCATAGGGCTTGGACTTTTCAATCATGGCTTGGGCGTTGCCACCGAGGGAGGAAACCCTTTCCAAAGACAAGCCGTCGCTCAGCCTCAGGGAGAGCATTATGTACTCCTCGAGTTGGTCAGGATGGGAGTCTTCGATCTGCTCTGGCTGGGATTCGGAGGTCATGAAGGCTTGTAGGTCATTTGGAGTGTAGAAGCGCTTGCCTTGGAAAAGCGAGTGTGCTGAGGGGCCGAAGCCGAGGTAGTCCTCGCCAGTCCAATACTTCATGTTGTGACGGGAGCGGAGGCCCGATTTTGCAAAATTCGAGATTTCGTAGCGCTCATAGCCAGTGGTGCGGAGCTCATCGCAGAGAGCAAGATACATGTCGCAAACGGTGTCGTCATCGGCGACAGACTCGCGAATTTCGGAGCAGTCGTAAGGGGTGCCGTCTTCGATTTTCAGCATGTAGGAGGAGATGTGAGGGATGCCCAGGTTTACGAGCTGCCAGCAGGATTCGAGGAGGCTGTCGATTGTCTGATAGGGAGTTCCGATCATCAGGTCGCAGGAGATGTTCTCGAAGCCTACTCCCCTTGCCATATCTACGGCTTTCAGTGCGGTTTTCGAGTCGTGGAGTCTACCAAGGGCCTGAAGCTCGTTATCGTTAAGAGACTGTACGCCGAAGGAGAGGCGGTTGACGCCTGCCCGGTAGTAGCCGAAGAGGCTTTCGGGAGTCACCGAAGAGGGATTGGCCTCCATCGTGACTTCACTTGTGGGAGAGAGGTTGAAGCTCTGGCTGATGGCTTCCATGATGGTGTGAATATCTTGAGGAGTCAGGAGCGAGGGGGTTCCTCCTCCAAAATAAACGGTGTCACATGGCAGAGCAAGCTCGGAATATTTGCGGATATTTCGGGCGATTGCGCTGACATAGCTGTCTTTCAGGCTTTCGCTGTAGCTGATTGAATAGAAAGCGCAATAGGGGCACTTTCTCAGGCAGAACGGGACATGAATATAAATTCCGAGCATACTAAGGCTCCTTTCTTTGATTCTATGACGATTTTAACACAGGATGGCGGAATAATCAAGCAACAAGACGATGGTTTTGTGAAACTTCGGGCTCAAGAATTGATTTTTTTCGAGATATGTTGTATAATGTGAGGAGCTGTGGGCATTTTTCGACCCGATGCAATAAATTGGGGGTTCAGATTGTATTATATATGGATACGAAGCAGATTTATCTTGACAACGCTGCCACTACAAAAGTTATGACTGAGGTCAGTGAGGCAGCAGCATATGCGATGACGGAGGTTTATGGAAACCCCTCAAGCCTTCACCACTTGGGAATTGATGCGGAAAGGCTTATCACCTACTCAAAAAAGCAGATTATGTCGGCTCTTGGAGTTAGTGCTGATCAGGGAGAGATTATCTTCACCTCTGGTGCCACCGAAGGCAACAACACGGCGATTTTCGGGGTTACCGAAACTTATGGAAAGCGGAAAAAACGGGTTGTGACGACCACCGTAGAGCACCCTTCGGTCGAGAAGGCATTTGACAGGCTCGAAGAAAAGGGCTTCGAAGTCGTTCGGATTAGTCCTGATGAGAATGGCGAGATTACAGCTGAGGCGATTGCAGGTGCTGTTAATGAGAATACTTGTCTCGTGAGTGCTATGCTTGTCAATAATGAGAATGGGTATATTCTGCCGATCGGCGAGGCGTTTTCGAAGATCAAGAAACGCTATCCCGAGTGCTTCACACATTGCGACTGTGTCCAGGGATTCGAGAAAATTCCTCTTTCGCAGAAGAAGCTCGGTGCCGACATCATCACAATGAGTGGTCACAAGATCCACGCTCCTAAGGGCATCGGAGCGATGTTTATTAAAAAGGGCGTCCGCCTCAGTCCTCTGATGGTTGGTGGCGGGCAGCAGAAAGGAATTCGCTCTGGAACCGAGCCAGTGCCGATGATTTACGCCTTCGGGAAGGCGGTTGAGATTCTCAGTGGAAGTCTTAACGAGAGGTATTCTCACGCCTGTGAAATCAACGCCTACATGAGAGAAAAGCTTTCTGGAGTTGGGGCTGTGATCCTCTCAAAAGAGGTTGCAAGCCCGTATATTCTGAGCATTGCGGTGCCGGATATCAAGAGCGAGACGATGCTGCACTTCTTGGAAGAAAAGAATATCTTCGTCTCGAGCGGGTCCGCCTGCTCTAAGGGGAAAACGAGTGATGTGCCGACGGAGTTTGGAGTTGAACCTAAGTATCTCGACAGCATTATCAGGCTGAGTTTCTCTTACGAGACTGACTTCAGCGACATTGATGCCCTCGTGGAAACCGTTTCGGACGGCATGAAAAATCTTGCGAAAATAAGGAAGTAGATTTATGCAGAAGATTATACTTTGCAAATATGGCGAAATCGTTTTGAAAGGGCTTAACCGTTCGACTTTTGAGCAGATGCTGATGAAGAATGTCCGCAGGAGGCTTTCGCCTCTTGGGGAATTCGATTGCAGACAGATTCAGTCGACACTCTTTATCGAGCCCAAGAGCGACGATATCGACTTCGACGAGGCTTTCGAGAGAGTTAGAAAGGTCTATGGATTCTCGAAAATCTGCACAGCTATACCAGCAGAGAAGAATCTTGACGCCATTTTTGAGGCGGTTGTGGAGAATCTTTCGGACGAGCTTGAGAGCGTGAAGACCTTCAAGGTCGTTGCGAAGCGGTCGGACAAGACGTTTCCGATGAACTCGATGGAGATTATGGCAGAGCTTGGCGGGATGATTTTAGAGAGGTTCCCCCATCTCAGCGTAGACGTCAAGAACCCTCAGCTCACGGTTATCTGCGAAATAAGGGACAGAGCTGCTTATGTCCATCTCCCTGATGTGGAAGCTGCTGGCGGATTGCCAGTTGGGACTTCAGGAAGAGCACTGCTGCTACTTTCAGGCGGAATCGACTCCCCTATTGCCGGAATTATGATGGCGAAGCGTGGAGTTGTTATCGGAGGAATCCACTTCCAGTCGCCTCCGTACACTTCCGAAAGGGCTCTTATAAAAGTCAAGAGGCTTGCCTGCAAGATGACTGAATACTGTGGACAGATGTCGGTGTTTGTCGTGCCATTTACGAAGATTCAGGAGGCTATCAGGGACAACTGCCCGGAGGAGCTATTTACGATTATTATGCGAAGGCTGATGATGGAGATAGCGCAGAGAGTTGCCGAGAAGTATGAGTATCAGGCGCTTGTCACCGGTGAGAGCATCGGACAGGTGGCTTCACAGACGACTGCTGCGATGGTCACGACTGATGCCGTTTGCAGGATGCCGGTTTTCAGGCCCTGCATCGGTCTTGACAAGCAGGAAATCATCGACAGAGCTTACAAGGCAGATACCTTCGACATTTCGATCGAACCGTATGAGGACTGCTGCACGGTGTTCACTCCGAAGCATCCGAAGACGAAGCCTGTACTCCGCGATGTTGAAGAGGCTCAGAACGCCTTTGACTTCGAGCCACTCATTCAGGAGGCTGTCGAGGGCGTCACTGTTGAGAACTACAAGCCTTATCACGAGTACGATTTCTGAGGCGGTGACGGGATGATTTCTGAAGAATTCAGGAGAATTTCAGAGCTTGAGCCCCGAGAAATCTCGACATATATTGACAAGAAGGCACAAAATGTAGTACAATATTATATTGCGAATAAGTTACACATCGCTACGGCTGAGAGCTGCACAGGCGGGATGTTGGCGAGCAGCATCACCTCGGTTTCGGGAGCATCCGAGATGTTTGAGTGTGGGCTTGTCACCTACTCGGAGAGAATAAAGTCGGAGCTCTTGGGGATTCCGATGGAGTTTATCTCAGAGCACGGCGTTGTTTCGGAAGAAGTGGCGCTGGCGATGGCGAGAGGGGTTCTCAAAAAATCAGGAGCCGATGTCGGAGTCGGTATAACTGGGATTGCGGGACCTACTGGAGGCACCAAGGAACAGCCGGTTGGGACTATATATGTTTCGGTTGTCTCGAGAGACAGAGAGATTACAGAGAATCTTGATCTCAGTGAACCGAGAGCTGATATCAACGTAAGACTTCGCAACAGGCTTATGGCGGTGTTATATTCGCTTGAGACTGCACTTGAAGTAGTAACAGGTCGGATTTGAGGCCCGTAGCCGGGCATTGCTTCTCAAAAGGAGAATCAGATTTATATGTCTATGCTCAACGAGGTTCGCCCTGTAGAAACGCAGGAACGAGACCGTTCCTTCAAAGGGAGAGTCAAAGATCTTCTTCCATGGAAG
Organism: Ruminococcus sp.; assembly: GCA_020860605.1. GTDB lineage: Bacteria > Bacillota > Clostridia > Oscillospirales > Ruminococcaceae > Faeciplasma. Next base: position 18,012 of record JAJBTZ010000044.1, read on the forward strand.
GGCGACAGCATAAAGGAAATAATAAGAAAAGTCGTGTATTTAGGCTCTATTTGCGCGCTAATTTATTGCGGGTACACGGTCTATGTTTATCAGTTCGGAACGAGCGACATGTATGAGAATCAGGAGTATCTGTCGAACCTCTATCACTCTGCCTCTGACACTACGGAAGAAGCTGAGAATACTGACAATACTGCGGTTTCTGAGGTCACTACTGTTGACAATGTCGATGTTACGGATGACGTGACTACTGATGTTGAGGTTTCGAAGTATCCTGAGGGGATGCTCTCGAGCTTTGAAGCTATTTACGACATAAATTCAGATGTTATCGGCTGGCTTTCTATCGACACTCTTACCGATGACGATGGGAACGCCTATATCGACTACCCTGTCATGCAAACTACCGACAATGACTACTATCTCACTCACGATGTTTTCGGAAATGAGACGACTTATGGCGCGCTCTTTGTTGACTATAATGAGGAAATTACTGCGGAAGGCAATTCGCAGAATATCATCATCTATGGCCACAGTATGGCGAGCGGAACCTATTTCAGGCACCTGCTTGACTACAAGAACAGCGTTTCTACAGTCTCAAACAACAGAGTAATTACATTCTCAACGCTTTACGAGGAGAGTCAGTATATCATAGTTGCCTGCTTCATTATCGGCATTTATGACTATCAGGACACGCTGCCACTTTTCGCTTATCACACAATCTATGATTTCGACACTATCGAGGACTTTGACTACTGGTATCAAAATGTCATGTATCGTAACTACTACACAACCGATATCGAGTGCACCATGGAGGATGAGTATATAACCCTTTCCACCTGCTCTTATGAGATTTCGGATCTGAGATGTGTTATAGTTGCGAGAAAGCTTCATGATGGCGAGGACCCGAGTGTTTACACCTATAAGTCGAACCCGGACGCCCGTAAGCCTGCTGCTTACTACATCGCTTATGGCATGGACGTCCCGGAGGGCGGACCAGATTACCAGTATTACAAAGAAGAAGACGAATAAAAAAGAATAAAACTTGACCAACAAGGAGTATAATTGAATGAATCAGGCTAAACCGATCAATAAAACTGCACTTTTCCTGGCAGCTGTAATGGCTCTCAGCGTTTTTACCGCTTGCTCAAAACAGATTGATGAAGAGCCAGAAGTAACCGAAGGCACGACAGTTGCAACCGAAGTCACCACCGCTCCCACAACCACCACAGAAGCAACCACTGAACCTGAGCCAGAGCCTGAGATGCTCGAGAAGTATGTAGAGTACTATGAGCTCAATAACGACTTTGTCGGTTGGATTTCGATTCCTGGGCTCACCGATTCGAGCGGGGATATGTACATAGATTACCCTGTTGTTCAGGCAGATGACAATTCGGAATACTTGGAGCTCTCATTCGAAAGAGAGAAATCCTCTGCTGGCTGTATTTATGCTGACTACAAGGTTCCGATTACCGCTAAGAGTCATGCTGATAATATCACCCTCTACGGTCACAGCATGGCGAACGGGACCTATTTCAGGCATTTACTCGACTACAAGAACGGCGTTGACGTGGTTCAGGACAGCTATATAATCAATTTTGATACCCTCTGGGAAGAGAACCAGTATGTCATCGTCGCCTGCTTCCTTATTGGAATTTACGAATGGCAGGACAGCGAACCGCTGTTTGAGTACTACAAGTGCCGTAACTTTGACACGGAAGAGGATTACAACTACTTCTACGAAAACATCATGCTCAGGACCTACTACAACAGCAATGTTGAATGTGAGTATGGCGATGAGTTCCTGACGCTTTCCACCTGTGCTTACGACTTCGACGATTCACGTTGGGTTGTTGTTGCCCGCAAGGTTCGTGAGGGAGAGGACACTTCCGGCTATACATATGAAAAAAACTCTTCACGCCACAAGCCGGACAGCGTCTCTTACAACTATTAAGACTGAATAATATCAGAAATATTTGGCAAAAATCTTCGACAGAAAGGAGCTGACGCATTGAAGAAAAGATTTACCTTAAAGCGAGTAATTATCATTATGAGCCTCGTGTTTGTCTATTCGGCTGCACTCTGCTATATCAGAGTCTTAGCTGAAAGCACAGTTTTAAGTGACGTTGCCTTCGATAGCGATTCTGCTTCGGCTCTGTCGGATGAAATAAGTGAGCCAGAGGCTGAGAATCTGACAGAAGAAGTTGCCGAGGTTGCGGTTTACTACGACTCCCCTACCCAGAAGGCTGATATCGATTCTTACGAGATATTCGCGCCAGTAACGACTGAGGTTACAGCTCAAGTGACCACTGTCGCTGAAACTACCAAGGCTGTGACTACGACTACTCCTCAGGAGACATCTGCGACCACCGTTGGGACAACCACCAAGGCTTCTACTGCTGCCACCACCACAGCTGAGACCACCTCTACAAAGGCCACTACCACTGAGGCTACCACTACTACTGAAGAGGAAGTCGAGATCGACGAGGACGAGGATGTGGATTTAGGTGACGATGATGAAGAGACTGAAGAAATAGTCGAATCGACAACCAGCTCATCTGACCTCTGGTATTCGGTATCGAACGATTCTTCAGGCAGCTCTGCAACCTATGCCAACGACAACTTAAACAACGGCAAGAGCTATAAGAACGAGACTCTCACCGTCTACGACTCAAGCTCTGGAAGATATGTCACCGACAACGCCTTCGATATCGTCTGCCAGGTCACTTATCACGAAATAGGAACCTCAATGGAGGAAGAGACCATCAAGGCTCAGGCAGTTGCCGTGTATACCTATATCAAGTACTACGAGGCCCAGGGTGAATACGCTTCGGTTACTCTTAAGTCAAACGTGCCGGATAAGATTATAGAATGTGTTGAAGCCGTTGACGGGCTGGCTATGTACTATGACGGGGAATATATTCTCTCGACCTACTGTGCTGCAACTGCAGGCGTCACCTGCTCGAGCGAGAACGTCTGGGGTGGAGACAGAGAATATCTACAGTCGGTTGTAAGCGAGTATGATTTCTTAGACACCGACAACTACGGAAGAGTCACCACCTACACGGCGGAAGAGCTCAAGAAGAAGATTGAGTCGAAGACGAATATCACCCTTTCGGACGACTATGAGAACTGGATTCAGATTCTTTCATACAATGACGGCGGATATGTCGGAAATATTGCCATTGACGGGCACACGACTGCTGTCGTATCGGGAACCGAGAGGACTCTCACCGCTTACGTATTCAGAACCTATATTTTGAACATCCGCTCAACCTGCTTCACCGTCAGCTACTCTAATGGAGTATTCACGTTTGTGACATACGGCTACGGTCACGGAGTCGGAATGTCTCAGGAAGGAGCAAACCTTTATGTCATCTACGCAGGGTACACCTTCGACCAGATTCTGCACCACTACTACACTGGCATAACGATTGCATAAAACTATGAAAAAACTTATTTCACTTTTACTGATTGCTGCTATTTCGCTCTCAGCCTTCACCGCCTGCGGTGAGACGGATGCTTTTTCGGATGTCACCACCGATGTGGCGGAATATACCTACTCTTCGGACGCTGAAGAAGAGCCGGAGGAAACTGAAGAAGCAGAAGAAGATAGCACTGGCACAGCCATTTACGACAACACTGCTGTTGTCGAAGCTTATAAGACTGGCGACACGAGCGCTCTTTCGCAGGATGACCTGCTCATCTATATGGCTGTTACGGATGCCATCGCTGAATTCTACACTGAAGGCATGAGCGAATATGAGATTATCTTAGCAGCTCACGACTATATCACGACACATGTCACCTATGATCTATCGGAGCTCAGTCTTGTTGGCGGAGCTTCTGACGAATCGAGTACTCCTTACGGAGCACTTATCTTCGGCGAAGCCATCTGCATGGGGTACACTACCACCTTCCAGCTCATGATGGACATGCTCGGAGTGGAGTCGATCATAGTTTCTGGCGAAGCTCTTGATGAGGAGCACGCCTGGAATATGGTCTGCCTTGACGGCAGCTGGTACCACGTCGACTGCACTTGGGACGACTATGTCCCCGATTATGAAGGCAGAAGAGCTTTCCACACCTATCTCATGGTCACCGATGCGACGATGGAAATCGAGCATATCTGGGACAGGGATTCGGCACCTACAGCGGACAGCGAAGACTACATCTACTTCTACAATAATGGATTGTATGCCGAAACTACCGAAGAGCTTGCAGCGATTCTTGAAAAAGAGGCTGCTTCGGGAGACCTGAGGGCTGAGGTTGCGATTCCTCTTGAAAATGACGTCGAATTCCCGGAGCTTGAATCGGGAACCATCTACGCCTACTGGAGGATTGACCTTGGCGGGTACTCGGTTATCATATATTACTTCGACGAGCTTTGAGGTGACTGCATGAAGACTGCACTTGTGACTGGTAGCTCGAGAGGAATCGGAGCTGCTGCTGCGAAGGAGCTCGCAAGGCTTGGATATGCGGTAGCGGTGAACTATAAATCCCACTGCGAAGCTGCGGAGGCTGTTTGCAAAGAGATCAGGGACTTTGGAGGCGTTGCAGAGGCGTTTCAGGCGGATATCTCCGACACTGAAGCCCTGGACAGGATGTTTTCCGAAATCAAGACTGATTTAGGCGAGGTTTCGGTTCTTGTAAATAACGCTGGCGTTTCCTATATCGGGCTGCTACAGGATATGAGCGACGAGGAAATCAAGAGCCTTAGCGACGTGAATCTCCTCGGAGCGATGCTTTGTACCAAAAGAGCTGTTCCAGACATGATTAAAAGGCATGACGGAGTGATTATCAACATCGCTTCGATGTGGGGAGAGGTTGGGGCCTCATGCGAAGTCGTATATTCCGCCTGCAAGGCAGGGATTATCGGGTTCACGAAGGCACTCGCTAAGGAGCTGGGGCCAAGTGGAATCAGGGTCAACTGCGTTTCACCAGGGGTTATCGATACTGATATGAACTCGGAACTCACAGATAAAACGATTAGTGAGCTTTGTGAGGAAACTCCCCTTCTGAGAATCGGAACACCAGCTGATGTTGGAAAGACGATTGCATTTTTGGCAAGCGAAGAAGCTTCGTTTATAACAGGACAGGTTATCTCCGTTAACGGAGGAATTATTTGAAAGGACAATTGAGCTATGGAGACTATAAGAGAGCAGTTGGTGAGAAGACCGTTTACACAGTCAGACAGAATCAAACAGTATGCTATAACCATTATTTCGTTTATTGTGGGATTATGCGTGTTGATACTGATGATAAACATCTTCAACGGCGTTTACTTCCTGGTGGGGCTTGTTATCGGAATTGCACTGGCTGCAGGAATTCTGTATCTCGGATATTACCTTATCGGTAGGCTGAATGTCGAGTATGAATACTGTGTTGCAGGAACTTCAATCTCGGTCGACAAGATAATCGACAAAAAGAAGCGGAAGTCGCTTTGCAGCTTCGATTTAAGAGACGCCACCGGCTTCTACCATTCGAGAAAAGAGCAAGGCGATGCCGTTGCCTACAGCGTTGAAGGCGACGAGGGCGACATCTACACTATCGAATTCAGTGAGCCAAAGTCAGGACGGATTTATCTCTACTTCACCCCTGACGAGAAAACCCTCTCTATGGTTTCCGTCTATCTTCCGAGGCTGTCATGAGAGTCGGAATTGACTGCGTGGATATCCCACGGATTGAGAAAAGTATGGAGATTCAAGGCTTTCTTGAGAGGATTTTCTCTGAGAACGAGCTTAAGCTTTTTACTCAAAGAAAGATGAACCCTCAGACTATTGCTGCAAATTTTGCTGCAAAAGAGGCCTTTTCGAAATCTCTTGGGACTGGAATAAGAGGATTCAAGCTGAAGGAAGTGTCGGTTCTTCGGGATGAGCTTGGGGCTCCTTACATAGAACTTTCTGGAAAGGCTCTGGAGATTGCGAAGAGCCTTCAGTTCACCGTCAGCATCACTCACACAGACACCGTTGCGACCGCGATTGTTATCGCCTATTAAATTATGAATATTACTTCTACTATCTCCTGGGAAGCTCTCTATCAGGCTGAACTCGAGGCCAATAAAAATAACGTCCACATCTCTGCTGTCCTGGAACCTGACGGCGGAGATATTTCGTCTGTTGATAAGTATGCTGCGGAAGCGGTTATGAGGGAAAATATCTCTTCAAGGCCTGTGAACTCTCATAAGGGCACCTTCGGGAGGCTTCTCTCGATTGTCGGCTCGAACAGGTATCCGGGTGCTGCTGCTATCTCATCACTTTCGGCGCTTCGGTCGGGAGTTGGGCTTCTGAGCGTCTGCACGACAGAACATTCGGCGATTTCGCTTGCTTCGAATGTGAAGGAGTGTACCCTATTCCCCTGCCACTGCGACGAGGACGGGTTTATTAAGCCTACTGACCATGAGCTTGAGGGGATTTTAGATTTGCTCAAAGCTTCTGATGCTGTTCTGATAGGCTGCGGACTTGGGCAGTCTGAGAGTACGATAGCTGTCCTTGAGGCGGTTATCGAAAATGCAAATTGTCCCATTATTATCGATGCGGATGGCATAAACCTTGTCTCAAAGCGCATAGAATTGCTTAGAAAAGCAAAGACAGATGTCATCCTGACGCCTCACCCGGCTGAGCTTTCAAGGCTTGCCCAAGTTGACACGAAGACTGCCGTCAAAGAGCGATACACTATCGCGAAAAAGCTGGCTTCTCAGTACAGCGTGACCATCGTCTCGAAATCCTGCTCAACGCTGATTGTGAACGAGACTGAGGCATACGTCACCATGTTCGGGAACAACGGGCTCTCGAAAGGCGGAAGCGGAGACCTGCTGGCTGGGTTAATCTCTTCCTTCGTGGCTCAAGGGAAATCACCCGTTACTGCCGGAATTCTCGGCACTTATGCGATGGGAGCTTCCTGCGAAGAGGTCTCGAAGAGGCGATCTAAAACTGGGATGCTGGCAAGCGACATTATTTCCTATCTGCCTGAGCTTTTCAAGAACTTCGAGAGGGCTTGATTGAGTTTGAGGCAAAAATTTAAAAAAATAACTGCGATAGTTTTAGCTGTGGCAGGTGCTATGAGCTTGCTTTGTGGCTGTGCTCTGTCGCAGAAGCTGACAAGCGAGAAGTCGCTTCCGGCTGCATTTACTGCGACTGCTGAGGTTGACTTCGACGACACCATCTATGAGATGCTCCTGACGCGTCTGAGCGACGGCACGTGGAACGTTGAGCTCACCTCCCCTGCGATAGTCAGCGGACTTATCTTTGACGTCGAAGGCGAGGAGACGACCATTTCCTTCAAAGGGCTGAACTTCAGCTTTGACAGCTCGAAGTTCCCTGTTGGCTCGGTCGTATCGCTTGTAACGAAGTCGTTCGACAAGCTCGTGCCACTCGAGCTTGACGTCACCGAGGGCGAAGAGTCGGACTACTGCTCTGGCGAGACAAACGGCACCGTCTATTCCCTCACCTTCTCTAAAACTGGGATTCCGATGGTCTTGGAACTTGGCGAGAGCGACGATGAGAACTACATGAGGATAACTTTTGTGGAGTTTGAGCTCCTGAATTCCGAGAGCGAGGAAGAAAGCGCTTCGGATGAACTGATTATTGAAGAATAAACTTAGCGCCTTGCCTTGAGCAGGGCGTTTTCTTTTGAAATCTTAATAAAATCTTAAGAATTGAGCTGTTGACTTGAGCCTTCTGAGGCATTAAAATTATATTAATGGAGATGAAGCCTATGGCAACAGCTAAAGCTACAAAGAAGAAACATCTACTCAGAAATTTATTTATACTTGTCGTGATTATCGTGGTGGGAGTGTATATCTACGAAAATACGAAACCGCAGAACATGGTATATCTTAGCGACGTTATTGACTACAGCCAATGGCCTGACTATCCGACTGGCTGCGAGTCAGCTTCGCTCTACATACTTCTGCAATACTATGGCGTTGATGTGACCATGGAAGAAATAGTCGATGCTCTGCCGAAGGGTCCGACACCATATGAGGTCGATGGCGTTCTTTACGGAGCGAACCCTGAAAGAGAGTTTGTCGGCGACCCGAGGGATTCGGGCTCCTACGGCGTCTTCAACGAGCCTATAAGGGAAACCGCCGAGCAGTTCAAGTCGGGAGCCATCGCCAAGAGTGGCGCAACTCTTGAAGATATCAAGGAGATTATCGCAAGCGGAAACCCGGTTGAAGCGTGGTACACGACCAACATCGAAGGTGGCATCCAGTACCGCCGTGAATGGCTCGACTACGAAACCGGCGAAACCGTCCGCTGGCCCGCCTATGAACACGCCGTAGTCATCTACGGCTTCGACGCCTACAACAACGTCCTCTATAAAGACCCAAACACCGGAAGCTCTCATGCTATGGGCTGGGACACGTTTAAGGAAGCATTTGAGGAATTGGGCGGGATGATTGTTTATTATGAGGGATGAAAAAATGCCGAAGAAAAGGCAAAGAAAAAGAAGAATAAGATACGACCGACTTTTTGCAATATTTATGGTTCTGGCTTTGATGATTGCCAGAGTTTGTGCTTTCACACATAAAGATAAGTCAGAAATTTCAGATGACGAAATCGAAAGCGAAGACGCGAGCGGGCTTGAGGAACTGGAAGATATGCAGGAGCAGGAGTACATCGAGTCACAAAGCGAAGAAACAGCATATGTATGTCTCAACGACGTTATTGAATACAGCCAATATCCTGACTATCCGACAGGCTGTGAAGTTACTGCACTTTACATACTTCTCGAGTATTATGATGTCGAAGTCACTATGGAGGAATTGGTCGAAGCTTTGCCGAAGGGTCCTATTCCATGGTATGATGCAAACGGTGTACGATATGGAGCCAATCCAGCAAAGCAATTTGTCGGCGATCCGAGATATTCTGATTCCTATGGCGTATTTAACGAGCCTATCAGGGAAACTGCCGAGCAATTCAAGACAGGTGCAATTGCCAAAACAGGCGCTACCCTTGACGACATCAAGGAAATCATCACTTCAGGCAATCCAGTTATCGCTTGGTACACAACTAATATTGAAGCCGGTATTGAATATCGTCAGGAATGGCTCGACTATGATACCGGCGAAACGGTCATATGGCCTGCCTATGAGCACGCAGTGGTTATATACGGCTTTGACGACTACAACAATATAATGTACAGGGATCCTAGCACTGGCAGCTCAGCTGCTGTAGGTTGGGACACCTTCAAGGAAGCATTTGAGGAGCTTGGCGGGATGATTGTTTACTATGACGAATAAAAAACGGCTCGGTGGAATTTTAAATTTAGGGTTGATAAGTTCTGAGATTTGTGGTATTATATCATATAGAGGAGTTTTGAGGAGATGACGAGCGGTGAAGATATATTTAGATTGCTGTTGCTACAACAGACCGTTTGATGACCAGACGCAGGAACGAGTTTATCTTGAAGCACAGATAATTGAAGGGATATTTCGTTCTTGTCAAGCTGGCATTTTTGAGCTTGTTGGAAGCTCAGCTTTGAGCTTCGAAATCAGTCGAATAGGCGACCTCGAAAAGCGACAGCAAATAATAAGGCTCTATTCTCTGGTTGCATCATACGAAAATGTCGATGATGAGATAGAATTAAGAGCAAAAGATATTCGTTCACAATCGAATATCAAAACTTACGATAGTTACCATGTGGCTTTAGCTGAGAGAGCGAACGCTGATGTAATGATAACTACTGATGTTAAATTAGAGAAGATGGCTTCACATTTGAAGCTGAATGTAAAAGTAATAAATCCAGTAAGATTTATGATGGATTATATGTACGGAGGTGCAACTCATGAAACAAGTGAACTTGAATAATCCAGTTGAAATCAGAACTATCGGCTATTCTGCTTTAGAAGAGGCCTTGGGACCAGTTGGAACGACCTTATTTATAAAGCAGCAGTTTGATCCCCTTGGACGTGGAGACTACACAAAGGAAAAGTACGATACCGACGATATTAGCGTTGAAGAAGCTGGAGAGCTGATGAGAGCTTTCAACAAGTAAAACAAAATAAACACCGGCTCGGTGGATTTCCACTGAGCCGGTATTTTTATGATTATTATTCACCGCTTGCGCCGTAGTTCGAAAGAACTCTTGCTGAGGGGTCGTTGACGTTGCAGCCTTCCCAGGATTTGTTCGGCATCCAGAAGTCTACGACCATTTCGGCGTTGCCGGGGTAGTACTTCTCAAAGATTTCACGGTAGAGAAGTGACTCTTTCGTGAAGGGCTTCGCAAAGGTGTATTTAGCGCTGAGAGTCTCGAATTCTTCGTCGGTGTAGGTCTCCTCGGCGTACTCTTTCAGATAATCGACCATTGAGTGACCGACGGCGTCGGAGAAGGCAGCTTTTTCACGATAGAGAATATCGTGAGGGAGATAGTCGCCCTCGAAGGCGTGGCGGAGAAGATATTTGCCCTTGCCATAGGTGTTGAGCTTCATCTCTGGGTCAACCGCCATGACATACTTGACGAAGTCGAGGTCTCCAAACGGGACCCTTGCCTCAAGAGAGTTTACCGAGATACAGCGGTCAGCTCTCAAAACATCGTACATGTGAAGTTCATGGACACGCTTTTCGGCTTCCTTCTGGAAGGCTTCGGCATCGGGAGCAAAGTCGGTGTATTTGTAGCCGAAGAGCTCGTCCGAAATCTCGCCGGTGAGAAGAACACGGATATCGGTGTTCTCGTGAATCCACTTGCAGAGGAGGTACATGCCCATGCTGGCACGGATTGTGGTTATATCATAAGTGCCCAGAAGCTCGATAACCGTCTCAAGAGAGCTTAGAACGATCTCTTTATTGATGATTACCTCAGTGTGGTCGCTGTGAATGTAATCGGCGACCTGCTTCGCATATTTGAGGTCAATTGCGTCCTCGCTCATGCCGATCGCGAAGGTGCGGATAGGCTTGTCAGAGTATCTCTGAGCGACGGCGCAGACCAAGGACGAGTCAAGCCCTCCCGACAGGAGGAAGCCAACCTTCGCATCTGCTACAAGCCTCTTCTTGATCCCCTTTGTTAATTTGTCGTGGATCTGGGCACAGACCTCATCGAGGCTTGCCTTGATCACACCTTGAGGCTTGGATATCTCGCAGTAGCTGATGAACTCCCCTGCCTTATAGTAGCACCCTGGCGGGAAGGGCATGACTCTTTCGCATATGGGCACGAGGTTTTTCGGTTCACTTGCGAAGACTATTGCGCCATCACGGTCATAGCCGTAATAGAGCGGTCTTATTCCTATAGGATCTCTTGCAGCGATAAACTCTTTGGTTCTTCCGTCAAAGAGAACCATCGCAAACTCGGCATCGAGCATCGAAAACATGTCGGTTCCGTACTCGAAATATAGCGGAAGAATAATCTCGCAGTCGGAGCCACTCTTGAACTTGTAGCCCTTTTCTATCAGCTCGTCCTTGAGCTTCTCGAAGCCATAGAGCTCGCCGTTGCAGACAACTGCAGAGCCATCGAGCTCGAAAGGCTGCATTCCTTCGGGAGTCAGGCCCATGATAGCAAGGCGGTGGAAGCCAAAGAGACCTGAGCCAATATCGATTATTCTTGAATCGTCGGGTCCACGGGAAATTGTTTTGTCAAAACCTTTTTTAAATTCCGAAAAAGAGACACCGCTTTTACAGTAACCCATTATCGAACACATAAGTACATCTCTCCTATACTAATTCAGCATCCGATAGGGCAAGTGCTGTTACTCGCGGTGCCACCTATCTTTTTAGTCTACAAACCTGAGTTTGTATCTTCTCCGGGCTTCAGTCAAAGCCCTTCCCTGCTAACGTGGGGATAACGGCGTACCTACTGAGACCTTGGTCTGTTCAGATTGCAGCTTACTCGGGGTTACCTCTGTGGCGCATATTTACGCACTCTCAGCTTAAATGCGACTCTCTTTGAAACTGTGTGCCACAGGGCATATCCGAGTTCAAACGCTTTTAGGGAAATATTATATTAGGGATAAATTCTTATTCAACGTCCTGAAGGGCATCGAAGCCTTCTTCGCCGGTTCTGACCTTGATGACGTTCTCGACATCATAGACGAAGATCTTGCCGTCACCGATGTGGCCGGTGTAAAGAACCTTCTTGGCGGTTTCGATGACGTGTCTGACAGGAATCTTGGATACTACGATATCAACCTGAACCTTCGGGAGGAGGTTAGTCTCGACTGCAACGCCTCTGTAGTACTCAGGCTTGCCACCCTGCTGGCCACAGCCCAAAACATGGGACACGGTCATGCCAGTGATTCCGAGACTCATCATAGCTTGCTTCAGCTCGTCAAACTTAGACTCCTTGCAGACAATCTCGATCTTAGTGAACTTAGGCTGCTCGCCGTCCTCTGCAAATGCAGGAACCTTCTTGACTGGGATTGCCTCAGCAACAGGGACATCAGATGTTACAGCCACAACACCGTCGGCAGGAGCGTATGAGGAATACTTACTGACAGAAGGAGCAAAGTCGGGGTATGCGCTGGGAAGACCGTGCTCGCTGACATCGAGGCCTGCGATTTCGTCCTCCGCAGAAGCTCTTAAGCCATGGAACTTTTTAATAAGTGCAAAAGTTATTACCATCATAACCACGGCATAAGCAGCTACTGAAACAACGCCGAGAAGCTGGAGCCCGAACTGCTTGAACGAACCAGTGTAGAAGAGACCAGAGAGTCCCGCAGGAGCGTCAGGGTTCGCAAGAAGTCCTACAGCCAATGTTCCCCATACGCCGTTTGCCATATGTACGCCTACGGCGCCGACGGGATCGTCGATGTGAAGCTTTAAGTCGAGGAGCTCGACTACGAACACAACCAAGAAGCCAGAAACGATACCTACTACTGCAGCTCCGATTGCATCCAAAGCATCACATCCTGCCGTGATGCCTACGAGGCCAGCCAAAGAGGCGTTGAGGCACATCGAGACATCAGGCTTTCCGTTCTTGACCCATGTGAATATCATGGTCGTAAAAGTCGCCACTGCGGGTGCAATTGTGGTGGTAAGGAAGATAGAGGCAAGTTCGGATGCAGAAGTTGCAGCCGCTCCATTGAATCCATACCAGCCGAACCAAAGAAGGAACACACCGAGCGCGCCGAGAGTTATTGAATGTCCAGGAATGGCGTTTACCTTTGTAACTTTGCCGTTCTCGTCTTTGACATACTTGCCAATACGTGGCCCTAAGAAGATTGCGCCAATGAGTGCAGCGATACCGCCGACCATATGAATAGCGCAGGAACCCGCATAGTCGTGGAAGCCTAAGCTTGAAAGCCAGCCACCGCCCCAGATCCAGTGGGCCTCAATCGGGTAAACGATCAAGGAAATTACTGCTGAATAAATACAGTATGCCGAGAACTTGGTTCTCTCTGCCATAGCACCGGAAACGATGGTAGCGGTTGTGGCACAGAAAACGAGGTTGAAAACGAATGTGGAAGCTCCAGTGAAACCTTCCTCAGGCGAAGCGATGAACGCCTTGAAGTTAGCCCAAAGGTCCATGTTTGGTATGCCAATCAATCCAAAGAGTGCGTCCTCGCCCATCATGATCGTATAACCTAAGAGCGAGAATACCACTGTTCCGATGCAGAAGTCCATCAGGTTCTTCATGATGATGTTGCCGGCGTTCTTTGCCCTCGTAAAGCCGGTTTCTACCATCGCAAAGCCTGCTTGCATCAGGAATACCAAAGCAGCTCCGATCAAGTACCAAAATTCTACTGTCATTGTCTTTTCCCCCTTGTTGAATTTGGCTCCACCCTGGGCTTAAGAGGGTATTCTTAAGCCCACAGATGTTACCTTCAAAGAAAAGTAATTTATCTCACCCCGAACAGAAGATCTCCGTAAGTCGGGAATGGCCAATAGCTCTTGGCGGTAACAGTTTCCGCCTCGTCACATGGAGCACGCAAAGCGTCCATCTTAGGAATTACAGAATCCTTTATGAACATTGCAGCCTCGGTGACGTCTGTCAACTTCTTATACTCATTGACTGCCTCTTCAAGATCATCAGTAGCAGCGTCGATCTTGTCTTCCAGAGAAGCAAGCTTCGAGATAAGCTTTGTCTCGTATCCACAAGCAGCTTCGGGAGCAGCAGCCTTCTTCTGGTTGAGAGTCTTTGCAAGGTCTGCTTCGTAAGCGCTGATTGCAGGCATGATTTCCTTACGAGCCATGTTGAGCATGGTCTCAGCTTCGATATGTACGGTCTTGTGGTAGTTCTCAAGGAGAATCTCGTAACGGGACTCGAGCTCAGGTCTTGAATATACCTTATGACGTGTGAGCATATCCACATTCTTCTCGTCAAGAAGCTTAGGCATTGCATCAGGAGTTGTCTTGAGGTTCGAGAGGCCTCTTACCTCAGTTGCTTCCTTGATCCAAGCATCATCATAGCCGTTGCCGTTGAAGATGATTCTCTTGTGGTCCTTGATGGTCTTCTTGATCATCTCGTGAAGAGTGGTCTCAAAGTCCTCAGCGCCCTCAAGTCTGTCAGCGTAAATCTTCAAGGACTCTGCAACTGCGGAGTTGAGCATGATGTTGGCGCAAGCGATACTATTCGAAGAGCCCAGCATTCTGAACTCGAACTTGTTGCCGGTGAATGCGAACGGTGAGGTTCTGTTACGGTCGGTGGTGTCACGGAAGAACTTAGGAAGTACGTGAACGCCGAGCTTCATGACGGTCTTTTCAGTCCCATTGTAAGGAGTGTCATTCTCGATAGCATCAAGAACAGCGGTGAGCTCGTCACCTAAGAACATCGAGATGACTGCCGGAGGAGCCTCGTTGGCACCGAGTCTGTGGTCGTTGCCAGCGGTTGCTACGGAAAGTCTTAAGAGATCCTGATAATCATCGACTGCCTTAATTACAGCGCAGAGGAACAGCAGGAACTGAGCGTTCTCATAAGGAGTTTCGCCAGGAGTGAGAAGGTTGACGCCTGTGTCGGTTGCTAAAGACCAGTTGTTATGCTTGCCGGAACCATTGACCCCTGCGAAGGGCTTCTCATGGAGGAGGCAAACAAGACCATGTCTGTCTGCAACCTTCTGCATAATCTCCATTGTGAGCTGGTTGTTGTCGGTTGCGATATTTGTTGTAGAGTAAACAGGTGCGAGCTCGTGCTGAGTAGGTGCAACCTCGTTATGTTCAGTCTTAGCAAGGATTCCAAGCTTCCAGAGCTCTTCGTTCAGGTCTTCCATATAGGCAGCAACTCTTGGCTTGATGACTCCGAAGTAGTGGTCGTCGAGCTCCTGACCCTTGGGTGCAGGTGCTCCGAAGAGGGTTCTGCCGGTGAAGATAAGGTCCTTACGCTTATTGTACATTTCCTTGTCGATAAGGAAGTATTCCTGCTCAGGTCCTACAGAGGTCTTGACACACTTGACATCAGTGTTTCCGAAGAGCTTGAGGATTCTCAATGCCTGCTTGTTGAGAGCCTGCATGGAACGGAGGAGAGGTGTCTTCTTGTCGAGAGCTTCGCCACCATAGGAGCAGAAAGCTGTGGGAATGCAGAGCGTCTTGCCCTTGATGAAGGCGTATGAAGTCGGATCCCAAGCGGTATAGCCTCTTGCCTCGAAAGTAGCTCTTAAGCCACCAGACGGGAAGGAAGAAGCATCAGGCTCGCCCTTGATGAGCTCCTTGCCGGAGAATTCCATTAAAACTCCTCCGTCGGGTGCTGGAGAAATAAATGAATCGTGCTTTTCAGCGGTGATGCCGGTGAGAGGCTGGAACCAGTGAGTGTAGTGGGTTGCACCATTTTCTACTGCCCAGTCCTTCATGGCCTGTGCTACGGCGTCTGCGACCTCAATGTCAAGTCTTGCATTCTCGACGATGGTCTTATTCAGGGAATTGTAGACTTTGGACGAGAGTCTTGCCTTCATCTCGCGATCGTCAAATACCATACATCCAAAATACTCGGGTATCTTTTTCATGTGAAACGCTCCTTTTAGAAATTGTCGGGAAACAATACTGATGGTTGTATTAGGTGTCCCGCTTAACAAAAAAGGCGTCCTTGGGAACATCCCAATACGGGGTTCTCAAAGACGTCTTTGCCTTATGCGTTACATTATACTCGTAAAAATCTTTTTGTCAACGCTTTTTTGAATTTTCGCCCCTTTAAACGAAAGAAAGCGGGATTTGTTAATCATCCTTGGGGCGTTTTGCATAAAAATTTTGGCTCAGATTTTCACCTGGCAATCGACATGAGCGTTTTCGGAGATTTCAAGACTTTCGGAGTATTCGACTTTCTCAATCTCACAGCCGTCGCCAATCTTTATATTAGCGCCACGGACTACATCAGCCTTGACAAGTTCAAGACTTATATCGTCGCCCTCGATGGTGCCGATTTCAGAATGCTTTATTTTCTTTTTGCTGAACCAGCGTACTCCCTTGGGAGCTATTTTAATAATGCCACCGCCGATTTCATTGGCTTTGACACCATTGCCGTCAAACGTGATTCTTATTTCATCGCCGTTAATAAGTCCATTGGCGTTTGTTGCACCGGCGATAGTTACTTTCTCTCCCGAAACATTGCCGTCTGCAATGAATGAACCAGCGAACTCCAATTCTCCATTTGCTTCTATGCTTTTGACCTTTGCAGCACCGGCAAGATGACAGCTTCCGCATTTTATGTCGCCGTCAACACGACCAGAGCCAGCAATTTTGAATTCGCCTGAACATTCAACATTCCCGCATATATGCACTGACCCAGAGCTTCCAAAGCTCTGGCACCTGACATCTGATGTCACCTTGCCTGAACCGCTTATGCTTATGTTTTCATATTCTCCACCGCCGACATTGCCTGCGCCACTGATATGTACTGAATCTGCCATTATACTATTCCTCCTGAGATTTATTTATTACTGTGTTGCCTGAGATAATTTCCGTCAGATCCCTCTCATCGTCGCCGATCTTGACGATGACCGAAACTAAATCGGATATATTTATCTCCTTTGACCAGTGTTTGGAATTAATGATGAGCTTCGCTTCCTGCTCCGTTTTTCCCTGAAGCTCTTTAGCTATCTGTTCAAGCGGGACCTGATCCTTTCGGGCTATTATCGCCTCAATCCGCTCGCAGATTTGCTCCTCATCGAAAAATGTCTCCTGCCCTGTGTAGGTGGACTTCTTGACAAGCCAGTCATCAGGGATAAGACCCATCCGCTTCCAGCGGTAAAGGGTGCCATAGGAAATGTTGTACTTATTAAGAAGCTCTTTTTTGGAAATCAGACCACTCAAATTATCACCTCTTTCAAAAATAACAATGTTATGTTACGAATAGATTGTAACATAACATTGTTACGATGTCAAGAGGCAAATGCGATTTTTCGAAAAATTTTTCAGATAAGCGTTGAAATCAGCGCAAGTACAAACAAGTGTGCAGGATAATAGATGTAGAACAGCCACTTCGGATAGTTTCCCCTCTTACCGTTGTAGCAAAGAATAATCGGCAAGGCGAAAATCATCATCCATTGGTAGTAGTCCTCAAATATTAGTTCTCTGAATGATGCGCCAAAGATGTTCCCTGAAATCGGTAAACCGAGAATATCTCTGAATGGCAGGCCGACTATGATTTCTGCTACTGTTCTGTTGAACAGTCTCGCAACGATTTCGTAGGCATAAACAACGCCTTTCAGTGGCGTGGCTACGAAGAACAAGGCACAATACACAGTATAACCAATCGCAAGCTTTTTCTTGTCCCCTCTCAAGAAATAGAAAAGCAGGATTGCAAGAGTTAGATACAAAGCTCCCTCTGTCACCTCCCAGTTGCCAGCAAGTATCAGGAGATATTCCACGCTATAATCTATCCACGGAATAATATTATCAAAACGTGTAAGAACAAAAGCAATTATAAATGAAAGCGCCTGCCAACCGACAAAAGCTAATAACAACAAGTTTCTTTTGCGCTTTTTGTCCTTAAATTCTTCCAAAATATAGACAATCGTGGTTCCCAAGAAAATTGAAGAGAATATATTATTATTTATATAAAGCTTGCTATCTATCATCAGCAAAATAAACTCTGCCGTTGCCATGAGAACGCTTGCAATATAAAGTCTCAGAAGATACTTCTTTCTGTCGTGAGTATGCATGATGCCCTCAACAGCACAGAAGAAGAATATAGGTGCTGCAAGCCTTCCTAAGTATCGGAACCATATAGGGGTTCCGGGAATGAACTCTCCGATATGGTCGATGGTCATTAAGATCAGTGCAATGTATTTGAGCAGTGCTGTGGACATGATAAAGCCTTCTTTCAGATTTTTTGCCTTTCCTAAGACCATGATAGCACTGCCAGAATATAATGTCAATACAAGTAATTATTAAGTTTTTCGGGCGATTTCTTAATAATTACAGGGCATAAAAATTGGGCGGAATAGTCCGCCCAAGTGACTTATCGTCTGTCAAGTTTTGTCGCCAGGTGGGTTCCGACCGTCTGGATTATCTGAACCAAAAGAATCAGGAAGACAACGGCCATCAGCATTACAAGGTAGCGATAGCGGTAGTAGCCGTAGTTGATGGCTATCTTGCCAAGGCCTCCGCCTCCGATGATGCCACTCATTGCCGAGTAGCCTAAAATAGTGGTCATCGCAGTTGTGAAGTTTGAGAGAAGCGATGGGATGCTCTCGGGAATCATTACTTTTACGATGATCTGGAAGGGTCTTGCGCCCATGCTTTGTGCCATTTCGATTATATTCGGGTCGAGCTCTCTCAGGCTCGTCTCAACGAGTCTTGCGACGAACGGGAAGGCTGCGATTACGAGAGGGACTATCGAAGCGACGGTTCCTACTACAGTTCCAACGATAAGTCTCGTCAACGGGAAGACCATTATCATGAGGATCAGGAACGGGATTGAACGCAACAAATTAATTATGACGTCGAGGACACGGAGAACGCCTGAAGGGATTTTCAGGATCTTCTTGTCCCCTGCAACGAGGATTATTCCGAGAGGAAGACCGATTAAGATGGCGAAAAAGGTCGAGATGACGGTGACATAGACCGTCTCCCAGATTGCTGTCGGGAACTCTCTTACGAAGATTTCGAGGGCCTCGGTGACCTCTTCTGAGCTGAATATATCAAGCATTTGTCTTAACCTCCTCTGCGATGATGTCTGGGATTTCTCTTAAGTAGCTGATGGCTTCTTCGGCTAAACTTTCGTCGCCTGTGACGCTTAGGAGCATGTTGCCATAGGCTTTGCCACCGATACTTTTGGTGGAAGCGGAACGGATACTGGCAGCGATATTCTTGTCCATGGCCATCTGGGCGATGAGAGGCGTTTTGCTGACCTCAGCTCCGTTATAGACGACTCGGATGAAATGCTCGTCGGGAGTGGGAGCAAGTGTATCGGTCGAGTAGCCATCGGGGTAGACAAGTCGCTTTGCTGCCTCCGATTTCGGAGCTGAAAAGACCTCATGGACTGGCCCCTCCTCGACAACTTCTCCGCCGTTGAGAATTGCGACTCGGCCACAGATTTCCTCAACAACACTCATCTGGTGGGTGATGACGATTACTGTGAGACCGAGCTTGTCCCTGACGTCACGGATAAGGGAGAGGATCGAGTGAGTAGTCTGAGGGTCTAGGGCGCTCGTGGCCTCGTCACAGAGAAGAATTTTCGGGTGAGTTGCAAGGGCTCTCGCAATTGCGATTCTCTGCTGCTGGCCACCTGAAAGCTGGGCGGGATAGGCCTTGGCCTTGTCGGAAAGGCCGACTGTCTCAAGGAGTTCTGTGGCTCTTGCAACGGCTTCCGACTTCTTTACTCCTGCTAATTCCAAAGGGAAGCAGACGTTTTTAAGGCAGTTTCTCTGCATCAGGAGGTTGAAGTCCTGGAAAATCATCGTTATTTTCTGGCGCTCCTGACGAAGCTCTGCCTCAGAGAGATCATTAAGATTCTTGCCGTCGATTATGACGCTTCCCTCAGTTGGGCGCTCGAGCATGTTGATACACCGAACAAGGGTGCTCTTTCCGGCACCGCTCATGCCGATAATTCCGTATATCTCACCGTCCGGGATTGTGAGGGAGATATTTTTCAGTGCCTCGACCTGACCACCTGCGGTGGTGAATGTCTTTGACAGGTTCCTGATTTCTATCATTGTTCCTCCTGTAAATAAAGGTGGAAAATACGCCGAGTATTATTCGGCGTATTTCTCAGGGGTTTAAGTTAGGTATGATTATTCGGTGATTGCATCAAGTGAGGACTGCTTGCCACCATAGAGGCCCATAGACTCAACGTGGATAGCTGAAACTGCAACGAGGTGTGTGCCATTCTGCTCGTTGAAGTCGTCGAGGTAAGGAGTGTGCTGGAAGTAGTTGGCGTCAACTTCGCCACTCTCAACGACGTTGTTCGGCTGAACATAGTCGGTGAATTCGATGATATCAAGCGTGATATCCTTCTCAGCTAAGATTTCCTTTGCTACTGCAAGGATTTCAGCGTGAGGAGTGGGAGAAGCTGCAACGGTGATTGTGGTTCCGGCAAGTGCATCGTAGTCGATCGTGTCGTCGTAGCCGTCGCCAGGGTTGTCAACTGTGCTGACAACTGCGCCATCATATGTAGATGCGATGTAATCAGCTACCTGCTGGCTTTCGAGTGCAGCCTGAAGAGCCTTGATCGCGTCAGTGTCCTCGTTGCCCTCTTTTACTACCAGAACATTGCTATATGCGGAAGATGAACCTTCCATTGCGAGGGAATCTTCAACAGGGTTGAGGCCAGCTTCTATAGCGTAGTTCGA
Organism: Ruminococcus sp.; assembly: GCA_020860605.1. Taxonomy (GTDB): domain Bacteria; phylum Bacillota; class Clostridia; order Oscillospirales; family Ruminococcaceae; genus Faeciplasma. The sequence continues at coordinate 38,659 of JAJBTZ010000044.1, forward strand.
GTTGATGATTGCGTAGTCGACGTCCTGAAGTACATTCGGGAGCTGAGCAGCTTCGACTTCGTTGAACTCGATGCCGTAGGGGTTGTCCTCGATGTCACCGACAGTTGCGGTGATGCCAGCGCCATCCTTGAGGGTGATGTAGCCGAGTTCTTCAAGGAGAAGCAAAGCTCTTGCCTCATTGGTGGTGTCGTTAGGGACGGCGATGGTGATAACATCATCAGTGTCGCCACAAGCGGTCAGAAGTGAGAGTGAGAGAACTGCACAAAGTAAAAGTGATACAAATCTTTTCAATTTCATTGTAGTGTGATTTCCTTTCTGTACGAATTAACTCTTGGTTAATTCGGTTTTGATGTTCCCTATTCTACACCCTTCCGACAGATTTGTCCAATACGTCGTTTGAATATCACGTTATAGATTTTACCTATAGAATTTTATTATTCTCAGTGATTTATTCCGAGATAATTCTGCATCTCACCTATATATCTTCTTCCGACAGAGCTGAGCTGAATGCTCTTTTTGGTGATGTAGCCGATCTCCATTCGGCTGCCAGATTCGTCGTCGGTTCTGAAGGGCACTGCAACATAGTCGCTGCCATTGAGCTCTTCGCAAATGATTCCTGAGCAGAGGGTGTAGCCGTTCAGGCCTACCATAAGATTCAGCATTGTTGCTCTGTCGTTAGCCTTTATCGTGTAGGAATATTCAGAGGTGCTGAGGATTTCCTCGGCAAAGTAGAAGGAGCTGGTGTCGCCCTGCTCGAAAGAGAGGCAGGGATAGTCCTTGAGCTCCTCGAAGCCGATCGAATCGTTATTTGCAAGCGGATGGCCTTTCCAAAGATAGACATAGGGGTCACACTCGATGAGATGGTGAAACTCAAGGTTGTTGCTCTTGAGAATCTTTGAGATGGCTGCACGGTTGAAGTCGCAGAGATAGAGAATTCCTATCTCGCTTTTCATGGTGCTGACGTCTGAAATGACATCACGGGTTTTGGTCTCGCGGATTGCGAATTCATACTTGGCGCTGTCATAATGCTTGACGAGCTCGACGAAGGCCTTGACAGCGAAGGAATAATGCTGGGTTGAGACGCCAAACTTCTTTTTGTAGCTCTGGTTCTGGTATTTTTCCATCATCGATTCATACTGGTGGTATAAGCCCCTCGCCTGTTGCAAAAACTCGGCACCGTCGTTTGTCAGGGAGACTCCCCTGCCACTTCTGTAGAATATCGTGATGCCGAGCTCACGCTCGAGCTCCTGCATGGAGCTTGTGAGCGAAGGCTGGGCGATATAGAGAACCTCGGCTGCCTTGTTGAAGGAGCCGGTTTCGGAGATTGTGATTGCATACCTCAGCTGCTGAAGTGTCATTTATGTCATCCTTTCGAATAGAGATATTTCCTGCCATCCATGCCGATGAATTCGATGAGACCCATCTCTTCTAAAATCTTTATAGCACCTGAAAGTGCTCTGCCATCAAGGCGGGTGAGCTTCGAATAGTCTTTGCGGGTGAAGGGGTCTGGAAGAGCTTCTGGGAGGAAGATTCGGTAGTCCTCTGGCTCACTCAGGATTATTTCGTCGTAGAGCTCAAGGGGGATTCGGTCGTTTCTTGTGGCACGGTACTTGTGGGACCTGCCGTAGCCGTTCTGGTTCTTGATGTCCCAGACGTCGATGAGCTCTAAAATCACCTGAACTTGTCCGCTCGAGAGGTAATCTTTGATGCCATAGAGCTCGTAGATAGAGTCAAACGGTGTGCCGGTTTTAGGGGAACGGCGTTTGGGGGTGAGCTCGCCTGTTTCAGGATCGAGCCATGAGAGCCACTTTTTGTGGGGAAGTGGGTATACTACCGTTGTATAGTAGCCCTCGGATATGTAAAAGTCAAGCTTTTCACGAAGGCGTTTAAGAGAGCGGGTCTGGATTTCGATTATGTCTTTGTCACGGCAGATATCGGCGGTGAAGCGGTCGATTCCGACCTCGTGAAAGTCCGGGTTCGGTTCGTAGTAATATTTGAAAAGGGCGTGGAGATATTTTTCGCCGAGAGTTCCGACTCCGGCGGAGACTAAGAGCTCCTCTCTTGGACGCTCCAAGAGCTCCGAAAAGCGCTGTTTTTCCGATTCAAGCATTCTCCTCTCCCCTTTCAGACTAAGATTATATTAAGTATAGCACAAATCAATGGAAGTTTCCACTGTAAATTTCAGCTCCACGCTTGCTTTTAATCACGAATGGGTGTATAATCAGTATTGGTAAAATTTTAAAGCCTACAAAAATGATTACATATAGGAGGTTAATTAATGTCAGAATTATTCCATGGCTTTGCCGAAACGAGAGTAAGAGAGCTCTCGGAAATTGACGCAAAGCTCCACGAAATGAAGCATGTTAAGTCTGGCGCCAGGCTCATCTGGATTGAGCGTGAGGACGACAACAAGACCTTTGGCATTGCTTTCAAGACCCTGCCGGAGAACGACACTGGCGTATTCCACATCCTCGAACACTCGGTTCTCAACGGTTCCGACCGTTACCCCGTCAAGGAGCCGTTTGTCGAGCTCTTGAAGAACTCGATGAACACATTCCTCAACGCCATGACCTTCTCAGACAAGACGGTCTATCCTGTTTCCAGTAAGAACAACCAGGATTTCATAAACCTCATGAGGGTTTATCTTGACGCTGTTTTCCATCCGCTTATTCATTCTAAGCCTGAAATCTTCTATCAGGAGGGCTGGCACCATGAATTTGCCGAGGACGGCACCGTCAGCTACAAGGGCGTTGTCTTTAACGAGATGAAGGGTGCTACTTCCGACCCGGATGACATTCTCGAAGAGGCTGTCATGCAGGGACTCTTCCCCGACAACTGCTATAAGTACAATTCAGGCGGAGCTCCGGCAAGCATTCCTGATCTTACTTACGAGATGTTTGTTGCAAACCACAAGAAATATTACGATCCGTCGAATTCCTACATCTTCATCGACGGAAGTGTCGATATTGATACTACTCTCGGTATTATTGATGACGAGTATCTGAGCCACTACGACGCTGCTCCTGAGATTCCTCCAATTGAAATGCAGAAGCCGATTGACGGCGGTGTTATCGAGCACGAGTATGGTCTTTCGCCTTCTGAGGAGCTTGAAGGTCACACAAGACTCGCCTATGGCAACGTTATCGGAACCTATGAGGATTACGAGAAGCTCGTAGCTATGGATGTTCTGGCGGAAGTTCTGGCTGGAACCAACCATTCTCCTCTGAGCAGAGCGATTCTCTCTGAGGGACTTGCTGAGGACGTAATACTCAGGATTTCCGACGGTATCTTGCAGCCTTATGCTGTTCTGGAAGTCAGAAACCTAAAGGATGAGAATATGCCTAAGGTCGAGAAGCTCATCCGTGACACTCTCACTGATATTGCTGATAACGGTGTTGATCGTGAGCAGCTCGAGTCTTCGATGGCTAACCTCGAATTTAAGCTCCGTGAGAAGGACTACGGTCCGAAGGGCCTTGTATTCGGGCTCACCGCTCTTGACACCTGGCTCTATGGCGGAGATCCTGCCACAAAGCTTGTTGTCGGCGACATGTTTGAAGATTTGAAGAAGAAGGCTGACGAGGGCTACTTCGAGCAGCTTATCAGAGACGTTCTTCTCAATGATCCTCACACCTGCAAGGTCATTCTGAAGCCCTCTCACACCTACGCTGAAACAACCGCTGCTATTGAGCAGACAAGACTTGCAAGAGAAGAGGCTTCCTGGACTCCTGAGGAGCGTGAAGCTCTTATCAAGAAGCAGGCTGGTCTCGAAGCATGGCAGCACAGCGAAGATACTCCCGAGAATCTCGCTACACTCCCGATGCTCAAGCTCTCGGATCTTCCTGATGAGCCGGAGAAGTTCCCGATGGAGGAAACTGAAATCGGCGGAGTCAAGGTTCTTATGCACAAGCTCAATGCTGCTGGAATTGTTTACACAAATCTCTACTTCGATGCTACAGATTTGAACGAGAAAGAGCTGGCTGCAGCTTCGCTTCTCTGCTCGCTCTTAGGCAAGCTCGACACGAAGTCTCACTCTGCAGAGAAGCTCCAGACGCTTCTGAACTTCTACTGCGGTAACTTCGGAGCGAAGGTTGCGGTTTATCCGAGCGCCAAGGACTATGACGTCAAGCTCGTTGTTTCCTATTCGGCTCTTGAGACAAAGCTTGAGGACGCAACGAAGCTCGTCTGCGAGATTCTTTCTGAGACCAAGCTTGACAACGAGACCTCCGTCATGGAGATTCTCAAGCAGGAGAAGACCGACGTCTTCCAGAGTATTCTTATGAGAGGAAACTCGGCTGCACTCGGCAGAGTAAACGCTCAGATCTCGCCCGCTGGCGTTGCTGGCGAGTATACCTCCGGCATCAGCTACTACAAGGCTCTCGGTGAGTTTGAGGGCGACATTTCAGGGCTTCTTTCGGCTCTTGAGGGTGTCAAGGGCAAGGTTCTTGGCTCCGACAGAGTTATCGTCAGCGTTACTGGCGAGATGAACGGGGCTGCTGAAAAGATTGTCGGGGAGGCTTCATCTGTACTTCCCGCTGTCGGAAAGGCTGCTGGAAAGGCTTCGCTCAAGCCGTTTGGCATCAAGAAGGAAGGTATTGCGGTTCCCACAGAGATTGCATTTGCAGCCATGGGAAGCAGCGTGGCAGATCTTGGCGAGAATGTCACTGGCGAGTACAGCGTTGCAGCGAGAATCTTAACATACGGCTACCTCTGGAACGTCATCAGAGTTCAGGGCGGTGCCTATGGCACGGGATTTGTCGTGAGAGATTCAGGCTTCATCACCTGCCACTCCTACCGCGACCCGAGTGCAAACCGTTCACTCGGCTACTTCAAGAAGAGCGGAGAGTTCTTAAGAGACTTCCTGAAGTCGAATGACGACCTCACCGGCTTCATCATCGGCAGTGTTTCGGACATGTTCCGCCTCACCACTCCGAGCTCAAAGGGCACTATTGCTGATAACAGATACTTCTCAGGCATCACGCCAGAGCGTGTCAATGAGAAGTACCACGAGCTCATCAGCGCTACACCCGAAAAGCTTGTCGAGATTTCGCACAACATCGACAAGGTCATCTGCGAAGGTGGCATCTGCATCGTGGGTTCCAAGAAGCAGCTTGATGAATGTGAAGAGCTTGAGTCTGTCGAGACTCTTTAATCCAAGATAAAATAAATCAGCCGGCAAAACCGGCTGATTTTTTATGCTAATTCGTCCATTATTTCTTTGGCATAACGAAGAATTGGGAGCTCACATTGTGCTACCAATCTTCCAAGCTTCGATACTTTAGCGTTCTCGTATTCTTGAAGTGCTTCTTCATATGTAAGCTTCACTGTTGACAGGTGAAAATCATTAATTTCATCAGGATTTAGATGCTTCTCACCAAAAGCCGTTATCCTGCAAAGATAGAAATTATTGATATTATGCCTGTGTATCAAGTTGTAGTAATCACTGACAATCCCAAGTTTGCAGATTACATCAACCGTAACTCCAAGTTCTTCATTCAGTTCCCTCTTAATTGCTTCTTCAGGTTTCTCTCCAGGTTCTACCCCTCCGCCTGAAGTTCCGATATAAGAGCACTTGCCAAAATTGTCGTCGCGACTCGTCTTCACGAAATAGAGCTTGCCTTCATCATCGAAGACTATTGCCCGGGCAATGTTGCGGTCATGGTCGGTATAGGTGTAGGGCCATTCGGTGTCCTGGAGCTCGATATTCAAGGGTTCGTGCATTTGAGTCTCTTCTTTCTTATGTGTCTTCTAACCAGCGTCCCGATCCCGAGACCGGCGAGGGAAATTATAGCACCGATGAGCCATAATGTCAAGTTCGGGAGATTGAAATTACCGAAGGCGATGGTGTTGGCGAGCTTGAAGGTGGCGTATTCGGCGAGGGTGTACATTACGCCGAAGATGACTACCGACAGCCATTTCCACCTGCCCCAGTAGTCGTTTATGCCGATGAGAATCGAAAGCACGAAAGTGGTGATCGGCAGGACGAGACCGATAACAATCAGATAGTAGCCCATCGCGTCCGAGCCATCTGCTACGCACCAGAAGAGGATCATTGCGATTGCGTAAATCACCAAGTAGGTTGCGATGACAATGAGCTTGCCGATATTACGCTTGCTCTTGACGGTGTCGGTGCTTTCTTCGAGGTATTCTAAGTATTCCGTCACAGGGGATTCCTCCTTTAAAAGATGGTCGAGGGTGACGTTATAGAGGTCACTCATTTTGACGACGCTTATAATGTCGGGATAGGTTTTCTCATTCTCCCAGTTGGAGACGGTCTGCCGACTGACCCCAAGGGCTTCCGCCACTTGCTCCTGAGTAAGATTAGACGCAAGTCTGGCGTTTTTGATTTTGGTTCCGATATTCATATGAGCACCCCTTTCTGAAGCTATTATACCTGATTTTCAGGAGGTTGTCTATCAAAAAGGGTTGACTTTTTGGTATTTAGGGTGTCAAAATGGTTTGACATGGAGGAGTTATATGGCTGCGTCCACAGGACGCGCCAACAAAAAAACGCCTTTCGGCGTTTCTTTGTTGGCGCGTCCTACAGGATTCGAACCTGTGGCCTACGGCTTAGAAGGCAGTTGCTCTATCCAGCTGAGCTAAGGACGCAAAAATGGAGCGGGTGATGGGAATCGAACCCACGCAACCAGCTTGGAAGGCTGGAATTCTACCATTGAACTACACCCGCAGGTTATATTCGTTGCTTCGAAGCAGTAACCTCTCAGCAACGAATGATATTATAGCATTTGGAAACGCAAATGTCAAGAGTTTTCTCTTGGATTTTTTCAAAAATCATGCACTTTCTTTGTTACGCCTGAGTTTCTCGATGATCTTGTCCTTGAAGAGTATCCCAACAAGGCCTAAAACTGCCACAACTGCGAATAAGATTACCGCTGTGATGAGATTCCCATCGCTCAGGCTGGCACCGAAGACGGTTGAAAGGATTATTGCGGGAGTTCTTGCGAGCATCGAGAGGAAGAAGAAACGTGAAGGCTTGATTTTTGTCAGAGGCACGATATAGGTGAGAGCATCCTTGGGCATACCGGGGATCAGGAAGAGGATGAAAACCGTCGCCTCGAGCTTTTTGTCGTCATTCAGGAAAGCGAAACGCTTGATGCCCTTGCCGTCGACGAAGGCTTCGACCAGTGGCATCCCGAACTTTCTCACCGCTGAGAAGACGAGCACAGTGCCGAGAAGTATTCCTAAGAAGCAGAGAACAGGTCCCCAGAAGTTTCCGAAGAGGACTCCGCCTAAAATCTGGATGACACCGCCAGGAATGAGGGCAACCACTACCTGAAGCATCTGCAACAAAAGGTAGACAATGACGCCCAGAACGACGTTTCGCTCGACTATCGCCTCGAGCATTTCCCTGCCCTCGTCAGTCGAGAGGAGCTTGACAAGCGGAATTCCAGCTATTGTGAGACCAACCATAACTATGACAAGAATCACAACAGCTGCGATTTTGATTGCCTTTTTGTTTTGGAAGATGTTTTTCATAGAAAATCCTACCGTCGTTTTCCGTGTCCGAAAAGCTTGTGCCGGAGCTTCTTTTCATAGATGTAAAGAAGCCGGTCGAGAAGTATATCGTACATTGCAAACACTACATTTCCGACTGCCAACAACAGTATCCAGAACCACGAAAACTCGCCCATTATATCCGTTTCGGTGATGCCGAAGACGAAGATAATTATCAAGTATGCCAGCACCATTGCGACGTTGAAAACTGCGAACTTGAGAACGGTTTTCAGAACTTTTGGCTTCAGCTTCTGCATATATACACGAAGCATTGGATAGTAGCCGAAGAACATGACATACATCATCGCCGCTTCCTTGTCGGGGCACATGAAGAGTGAGAGAACCGACACCCCGACATAGTCGCAAAGGCTCGTTTTCAGGCCACATTCGGTGTATAAGATATACATGAGTAGTGAGCATATCATCGGGAAAACATACAGGAATACTGGCAAAAATCCTACCGAGAATTCAAGCACCAGGCAGAGCGCTGCCACTATCCCGCCGAATGCGACGTTGAAAGCAGACTTTCTCATTTTGCAAAGTGGTGGGAGTGCTCGTTGAGGAGGTTCTGCTTGATATCCCAGAGCTTCTGGGAGAGGTCGACATAGTGGACGTGGGGGTTCTCGAAGTGAAGAACTGAATCCCACATCGTGGCGATTTCACGGATGCAGTGGTTTCTGCTCTCGCTTAAAGTCGGCATGTTGTAGACACACTCGCCATTCTTGAAAATTGGCACAAGAAGCTCACGAGCAGTATAGTTCTCAAGGGTTCTGCGCTTCCATGTATAGTCAGGATCGAAGATTTCGAGAGGCTTTGAGTCGTCGACGGTTTCGTCTCTTAAGCAGAGATAGTCAGCAATTGCCTTTCCATTGTCGTTGTCATAGAGGCGATAGGCCTTCTTGAAGTGAGGAGTCGTGATTTTCTGGACGTTTTCGGAAATCTTGATTTTGGGGATGACGTTGCCGTTTTCGTCTTCGAAGGCGACAAGCTTATAGACGCCATCAAGAACGGACGAGGGCTTTGATGTGATGAGTCTCTCGCCTACTCCAAAGGAGTCAACTTTAGCTCCCTGCAAAAGCATATCTCTTATCAGGTATTCGTCGAGTGAGTTGGAGGCTGTGATCTTGCAGTCGGGATAGCCTGCATCATCGAGCATCTTTCTCGCTTTCTGAGAAAGATAGGTTATATCGCCAGAGTCGATTCTGATACCCTTGGGGCGCTTGCCAAGAGGCTTCAGGACCTCGTCGAAGGCTTTTATAGCGTTCGGAACACCGCTCTTGAGGACGTTGTAGGTGTCGACCAAGAGAGTAGCATCGTCGGGATAGACCTCGCAATAGGCCTTGAAGGCATCGTACTCGGTGTCAAACATCTGAACCCACGAATGAGCCATGGTGCCGGTTGCAGGAACGCCGAATTCTTCATCTGTGAGAGCACATGCTGTTGCTGCTGCACCGCCGATATAGGCGGCTCTTGCTCCCAAGACTGCTGCATCAGGGCCGTGAGCACGGCGGGAACCGAACTCTGCGATTACTCTTCCCTCGGCAGCTCTGACGATTCTATTGGCCTTGGTGGCGATGAGCGACTGATGGTTGATTGTGAGGAGCAAAAACGTCTCAAGAAGCTGAGCCTGAATTGCAGGAGCACGGATGGTCATAATAGGCTCGTTCGGGAAGACTACGGTTCCCTCGGGAACTGCCCAGACGTCACCAGTGAACCTGAAGCTCTTCAGGTACTCCAAAAACTCCTCAGAGAACTGCTTTTTCGAGCGGAGATACTCGATATCTTTGTCATCAAAGTGCAGGTTCTTTATGTAGTCGATTGCCTGCTCGAGTCCTGCAGCAATGACGTAACCGCCGTCGCCAGGGACTCTTCTATAGAAGAGATCGAAGTAGCAGACCCTGTCCATCAGCCCTTTTTCGAAGTAGCCGTTGCCCATTGTCAGCTCATAGTAGTCAAAAAGCATTGTGTAATTTACGTTGTTCATTTTTTCTTGCCTCGATTGTTTTTATTTTGGGAAGACGCGCTTCCCTTTTGAATAGCATTTCTGAGAGCTGTCAGCTCTGCTGGCGTCAATTCCCGATACTCGCCGGTTTTCAACATGCCGAGTTTGATTGGCCCTACAGAGGTTCTCTTGAGCCTTGCGACCTCAAGGCCTACTGCATTGCACATACGCCTTATCTGGCGGTTTCTGCCCTCACGGATTGTTATCTGGAGGACTACCCTGCCCTCTTCCTTGGTGAGAACCAGGACAGTGGCAGGGAGAGTTTTCTTGCCGTCATCCAGGACTACGCCTTCAGAGAGCTGGACGAGCTGCTCTTCTGTTATGTCAGGCCTTACTGTTACACGATAGGTCTTCGAGATGTGGCAGCTCGGATGCATGATGGCGTTTGCCATTTCGCCATCGTTTGTGAAGAGGAGGAGGCCTTCCGAGTTCAGGTCAAGCCTGCCGACGGGGTAGACCCGCTCCTCAACATCTGTGAGAAGCTCGGTCACACACTTTCTGCCTCGGTCATCGCTCATTGTCGTGACGTAGCCGCGAGGCTTGTTCAGCATGATGTAGACGTTACGCTTCTTCTCGTCTGTGGGAAGATTTATTCCGTCGATACTGATTATGTCCTTTCTCGGATCTGCTTTGTCGCCTAACTTGCAGGGCCTGCCGTTTACCTTGACCCTGCCCTCGGAAATCATAGCCTCTGCTTTCCTTCGGGAAGTGACTCCGCAGTCGGAGATTATCTTCTGTATTCTTTCCGTCATTATATCACCGTCATATTTTTCTTAGTCTGCGATTGGGGTAAGATTAACTGCTCCTGCCAATGAGAAGCAGTAATCGTAGAGATTTGTGTGGTCATACCAGTCATTCGGGTCGCTCAGTGTTACACAGATGAGGGTTACACCGTCGCGTTCACACGCTGAGGCGAGGCACCTTCCTGCCTTGTCGGTGAAGCCTGTTTTGACGCCGATGACACCTTCACAGGAGCTTAAGAGCTTGTTCGAATTCGAGAGCCAGAAGCTCTCGCCGTCGCCGAACTCGAGGCATATTGATTTCGTCCCGCAAATCTCCCGAAAAGTCTCATTTGAAAGCGCCAGCCTGGTCAGATTGGCCATATCAAGGGCGGTTGAGTAGTGCTCATCAGTGTAGTCATCAAGGCCTGATGGGGTTACGAAATGAGTATTCGTGAGGCCAAAATTCTCGGCTTTCTCGTTCATGAGCCTGACGAAACCCTCGATGCTGCCAGAGACCGCTACCGCTGCTGCATTTGCAGCGTCGTTGCCACTTGGGAGCATCATGCCGTAAGCTAAGATTCGCTTGGTGATGACTTCACCCTCCGAGAGACCCATTGATGAGCCCTCGACTTTGATGGCTTCGCTGTCGACTGTGAACCAGTCGTCAATGTTGTCCGATTCGAGTGTGAGAAGAGTCGTCATGATCTTCGTGGTGCTCGCCATCGGGAGCTGGAGGTCAGCATTTTTCTCATAGAGGACCTTGCCGGTTTCGTACTCGACCACGACTGCTGCACGTGCTGCAATCTGTGGCTCTGTCATAACCGACGTCGAGAGGACTGGGCTTGAACTGGTTTCTGAAGAGGCGCTTCGCGCTCTTATGCAGATGCAGGATGCCATCACCACAAGACATATCATGCAGACGGCAACCCGCTTGATTGTATATCTATCCATAAACTTTTTCGTATTCCTTTCCTGCTGCCGAGAAGGCAGCTGTGTTTACGATTAGTTTGTGGATATCTTCAGGAATTATTCCTCTGCTTCCTTGTCTTCATCGTCCTCGTAGACGACTTCCGTCTTCTTGCCCTTGTCTAAGAAGCTGACGACCTTGTCGATGACATCCGGGATTGTGGCGAGTGCTGCGTTCTCCTTCGGAGCATTGACTGTGAGCTGCAGGAGCTTTGTTGAGCCGTCTGGAGAGATAGTGATGAATGCGAGAGGCGTTACAGTAACCCCACCGCCCATTCCACCGCCGAAGAGGTCCTTTTCGTTCTGGACAGGGAGGTCGGAACCGCCTGAACCGAAGCCAACAGAGACCTTTGAAACAGGGATAATAGTGGTGCCGTTCGGAACGGTGATAGGGCTGCCGACGACGGTGTCGACGTCGACGACTTCCTTGATCTTCTCGATTGCGGTCTGGACAAGACCTTCTAAGTTACTTTTCTTTTCGCTCATTATGATCCTTCTTTCTTGAATTACTCTCGGACTCGGGCTTATCGAGGTTATCGAGAGCTGATTTTGCTTTGATATAAATTGTAAGTATATACACGGCTAATGCCAATATAGACAGGACTTTCGCCTTTACATGAAGGCTGCCTTCGGCTTCAAAGGCTTTATGCTCATAGTCGCACTTGATCTCGGTTTTCTTGATTGTGACTGAGAAGAGACAGCAGATGAGCGCCAACGCATTATAGAAAACGGCGTTTATCTTGCCGAAATTCTGTCCGGCAGTGGCAGCATCGTCGCTGCCGACGGTGAGGTGGAGATCGAGGTCTCTGATTTTTATGAGCTTCAGAAGCTTTTTCAGGGCTGTTTTGACCTTTGGGAGATACTGTTTCAGGACGTTCCACTTGTCCATAAGGGAACTACCCTTTTGCTCTTTCTCGAGCTCCTCCTGAACGGATTCTTCGGGCTTGGGGGACTCTTGAGGCTCTGGATTTGGTTCTGCTTCTGGCTCTTTGGAAACTTCGGGAATTTCAGTGATTTCGGTGATTTCGAATTCGGGCTCGGGCTTTTTAGACTCAGGCTCAGGCTCTGGCTTGGGCTCTTCGGGAGGTTTTAGCTCCTCAGATGGCCTGTCCGTTTTCTTTTCAGAAGTGTCAAGGTTGAATACCTTTATTCCCAAGTACTTGACCGTGAGCCTGACACCTTTTTTGTCGAAACTCAGGTAGACGTTTATCGAGAAAAGCGTGAGGATGAAAATCAGGAGGATAAGAGCGAGGAGCACTATACCTATAATTTTCAATATTGTAAGAAATATTACTATTTCGCTCACCCTCCTAAAGGTTATTCTGATTGTTCGGTTGGGATTTCATCGATGCTTATCTGGCCTTCATCGGAAGGAAGTGGCGGAAGCTCGCCTAAATTGGAGATTCCGAAGCAGCGAAGGAAATTTTCTGTCGTTTTGAAGAGAACCGGCTTTCCTGGAATATCGAGGCGTCCTGCCTCGGTTATCAGCTCTTTCTCAAGAAGATTATTAACAACTCCTGAGCTGTCTACACCTCTGACATCGTCGATAAAGCTTCGGGTTACCGGCTGATTATAGGCGATTATCGTCAGGACTTCGAGGGCCGCCTGAGAGAGGGCTGAGCTGCGCTTTGAGCGGACTGCTGCGGAGATGTAGGGGGCGAACTCCTTCCTCGTCACAAGCTGGTGGGAAGAGGCAAGCTTTATCACCTCGAGAGCCGAGCCGGACTGCTCAAATCTGTCGTTGAGAAGGCTTATGAAGCTTTCGAGTTCATCGGGCTCGATTCCCGCTGAGGCTGCGAGCTTCTCGTCCTCGACTGGCTCGCCTAAGGCGAAGAGGATCGCTTCGAGTGCCGAGAGCTTTTCGTTATATTCCACTTTCTTTTTTCCTCCTGTTGAGAGTTATCTCGGTGTTATCGTCGTTTAAACTCACTCTGCCGGACTTTGCGAGCTCTAAAACTGCCAGAAACGCTGCAATCTTTTCCGATTTGCCATCGATTCCGTCAAGGAGAACCGAAACCGGGCAGGTTCCTGTCTTATAAAGTCTTCTTAAAACAGAGACGATGCCGGTTGAGACGGAAACCACTCGGTGGGAGACAAGAGGCTTGAAGACGGAGGCTTCGACTGGCCTTTCCCTCATTTTCTTGTCGAAGATACCGATGTAGGCGTCTAAAAGCGCCTGAGGGTCGCAGTGACTGACATAGGTTTTCGGGAGCTCTGGGAGCGTTGGCTCGCTCGCGAAGACTTTGTCGCCGACATAGAGCGATGAGAGCTTCTCGGCTGCCTGTTTGCAGACGGAATACTGAGTCAGCTTGCCCTCCAACTCCTGCTTGAGCTCGATCGCTTCCTCATGCTTTGGAAGCAAATAGAGCGTTTTAATCAGGATGAGCCTTGCTGCCATCTCGAGGAAGTCACCGGCATATTCAAAATCGTAGTCTTCGATTCCGTCGATATAGTCAAGATACTGGTCTAAGAGCGCCGAAATCTCGATATCGGCGATACTCAGCTTGTGCTTCGAGATTAAGAAGAGAAGAAGATCGAGCGGTCCCTCGAAGCCTTCGAGTCTATATACAACGTCGCTTTTGGCTGCTACTGTTCCCATAAGTTAAAATATCGCTTTCATAATCAGTTCTACCCAGAAGAAGAGGTAGTAAAGGCCCCTGTAGAAGATGTTGATAAGCCAGTTCATCGGAGTTGAAAGTATGCCCGTGAAGAGTAAAAGCATGAAGCCGATGTAGATGTAGCGCTGATATCTTGCGAGCCAGGCATTGACCTTGTAAGGAGCATAGGCGCTCAGGATTCTCGAGCCGTCGAGTGGCGGGATAGGGATCAGATTGAATATCGCAAGGGAGAGGTTTACCGTCACGAAATAGTAAACTGCGAGGAAAACGTAGTAGAGAACATTATAGGTCGTCTCTGTTATTGCGATGCAGACGGGGATGTAGTTTATGAGCCTTAAGAAAAACATTCCGATTGCTGCACAGAGAAGGTTTGAAATTGGTCCAGCTGCTGCAGTGATTGCGGTTCCCCTCTTATAATTGCGGAAGTTTCTTGGATTTACGGGAACGGGCTTTGCCCAGCCGAAGCCGAACAAGAGAAGGAAGATGGCGCCGAAGATGTCAAGGTGAGCTATAGGGTTCAGAGTCATTCTGCCGTTCATATAGGCGGTTTCGTCGCCCATCTTGTGGGCAGCATAGGCATGGGCATATTCGTGGATGGGAAGGACTGTGAATATGATAAGCAGTCTGATGCAAACCAGTATCAGAAGCTGCTGGGGATCATTAAGGTAAGAAAATAGGGACATTCGGATGCTCGCTTTCGTTATATTTTGGAGCCTGCTAAGGGCTTTGAGGACTTGGTTCGAATATATGCAGTCTAATCATACACCATTTATGTGAAAATTTCAAGTCATCTTTACCCCAATAAATGCTTTCAGGGTGAAATTTTAAAGATTTCGACACAGTTTCTTTATTTTTGGGGCTCTTTTTTCGATTCCTGAAAAAATATTTCAAAAAACACTTGCATTTATCGCGGAAATTTGGTATGATAGATGACGTTGAATTATGACTATAACTACGCTGATTGAGTTGGCACGATTATCTGTCTCTCAAGTAAGCTTGAAGAAGGAGGTGCAGCCCAATGGCAAAGTGTGAAATTTGCGGTAAGGGTGTTACTTTCGGAAATAAGGTATCTCACTCGATGAGAAGCACCAATAGAACCTGGAAGCCGAACATAATGAGAGTCAAGGCTATCAAGAACGGTACTCCCTGCCATATGTATGTCTGCTCGAGGTGCTTAAGATCCGGAAAAGTAACCAGAGCGTAATACTCGCAAACCGTACAAAACAAATTCAGTCGACCTGTTAAGGTCGGCTGTTTTTTTATCTGTTCAATGCTTCTGAAAGAGCGATGAGCTCGTCCATCTTGAGCTGCTCAGGTCTTGAATTAAGTGCAATCCCCGCTTCGGTCATGGCTTCCGTAACTTTAACCTTGTCCATTCCCAAAGAGCCACAGATGGCGTTAAGAGTGGTTTTACGGCGCTGAGTGAACATTCCTCTGACCATCTTAAAGAAGAATTCCTCGTTTTTGACGTCTGGCAGGGTTTTTCTCATGTCGAATTTAACAACACAGCTGTCAACGTTGGGACTCGGCATGAAGCAGCCTCTTGAAACATTGAAGAGGATCTTCCCCTCCGAATAGTAATTCGCAGCGACGGTGACCGCTCCCGACTCACGGGTGCCGACAGGAGCACAGAGGCGGACTCCTGCCTCCTTCTGCACTAACGCAGTTATTGATTCGATCGGAAGCCTCGATTCGAAAAGCTTCATGAGTATTGGAGAAGTGATGTAGTACGGCAGATTCGAGCAGACTGCCACTTTTAATCCTGCAAACTCCTCTTCTATGAGCTTGTTAAGGTCGAGCTTGAGGACATCGGCCTCGAGCACCTTTACATTATGGAAATCGGCTAAGGTTTCATGCAGGACTTCGATGAGGCGATGGTCTACTTCTATTGCGACGACTTTGTCGGCTCGCTTTGCGAGCTCCACCGTCAGAACCCCCATACCGGCTCCAATTTCGATTATGCCATATCCTTCACGGGCATTCCCTGCCTCGGCAATACGAGGGCAGACGGTCGGATCGATAAGGAAATTCTGGCCAAGCTTTTTCGAGAATGTGAAGCCATGACGAGAGAGGATTTCTTTGATTACTGATGGGTTTGAAAGGTTAGGGGTCATGCAGATACTTTTCTTTTGGCGAGGCAGGCGACTGCAAGAGCAGCGACAAGTCCTAAGGCTATTAGAAGCTCGTCAGAAGTGGTTGGATTCTCGGAAACTTCAGAACCGTCGTCTGTAATATCCGACTCACCCGTTTCGATCGGGTCTTCATCTCTTACCTGATTCTCAGAAGAAACCTGAGTGCTCTCTTCGGCGACTTCCTCTTCAACAATCTCAGTTGTTCCGTTATAAATATAGCCAGAAAATTCGCCATCGTTAGTGAATATATAGGCGTCGATATCCTCAGTTGTATATCCCTCGTCAGGTTCATACAGATAATCGTTCCAGGTGTCGTAAACGAGACCTTCGGTAGTGTAGGTGTATCTGCCAGCATTCGGGCCATCATCAACATACTCTTCTGTTAAAGTAATATCTTCATCTTCCTCAGCTGCAAAAACTGCTGGTGCTGAGACGATGACCATTGCAAGGCAGAGAAGAAGGGCTAATAGTTTTTTCATTTTAAAGAACTCCTTTTTAGTAAGATTGAAGAGCTGTAGCTACTTCAATCTTCATAGTAGCACATAACTGCGTGCTTGTCAATCTCAATATATTATGCGTTGCTCTTCCTCTTCCAGAGCGAAGGCATCAGGATGAAGAGGAGAGGATAGATTTCAAGACGGCCGAGTAACATGGTTATCGAAAGAATTATCTTCGAGAACGGAGAATAGCTCGCATAGCTGCCCATTGGGCCTACTTCGGCGAAGCCAGGGCCGATATTATTGAAGCAGGCTACGACTGAAGAGAACTTCGCTTCGAAGCTCAGTGGCTCGAAGGAGATCGCCAGGAAGGCTGCTACCATGATGAAGATATAGAGCGAGAAATAGGTGCCAATGCCCTTGATGGTGCTGTCATCGACGGTTTTGCCATCTAACTTCACGGCTCCGACTGAATGCGGGTGAATCATCCTGTAGAGTTCACGCTTTATGGACTTGAAGAGAACTACAACTCTTGAAATCTTGAGTCCACCAGCGGTGGAGCCGGCACAGCCTCCTATGAACATGAGAGTCAGCAGAATTGCCTTCGAGACGTCTGGCCAGAGGTTGAAGTCAGCCGTCGCGAAGCCGGTTGTCGAGAGGATCGACATGACCTGGAAGGCTGCCATCCGAAGGCTCTCCCAGAAGCCGTCATAAAGGGACGATATATTGATAGCGATGACGGTGATTGAGACTACGATTATTCCTAAATATGTCCAGAGCTCTTCAGATTTGAAGGCTGCCTTGAACTTTCTCATCAGCAGGAGGAAGTAGATATTGAAGTTCGCTGCGAATAGTACCAAGAATATTGTTATTACCCACTGGACATAGGGGCTGTAGCTTGCAAGGCTGTCGGACATTATGCCGAAACCGCCGGTACCGGCGCTGCCGAAGGCATAGATGCAGCTCTCATAGAGACTGAGACCGCCAAGACTCAGAAGACCGATTTCAAGGACTGTGAGTCCGACATAAATAAGATAGAGAATCTTCGCAGTCTGGCGTACCCTGGGGACGAGCTTTCCGACTATTGGTCCGGGCATTTCGGCTTTGAGAATATGCATCGAGTGGTCTGTCGATGTCGGAGAGACCGCCATTACGAGGACCAATACTCCCATGCCTCCGACCCAATGGGTGAAGCTTCGCCAGAACATGATGCCGTGGCTGAGGCCGTCATAGCTCGTTAAGATTGAGGCTCCCGTTGTCGTGAAGCCACTTACAGTTTCAAAGAATGCATCGACAAAATTCGGGATTTCCTGGCTGATAACGAACGGAAGGCAGCCGACGAGGGAAAGCATTACCCACGAAAGGGCTGTTATTATGAAGCCTTCCTTTGAGTAGATGACCTTGTTAGATGGCCTGAAGATTAAAATCATCGCTCCACCTAAGACGAGGGCGATGAGGATTGATGCTAAAAATGCATAGGCACACTTTTCCATATAGATTACTGAAACAATAAGAGGCAGAAGCATTAAAATTGCTTCCACCAGAACCATCTGTCCAGCTACATAGAAAACCATTTTGCGATTCATATTATTTCCTTCCAGTGATTACGCTAAGATATCTGCCAAATCAGTGAGGCCCAAGTTGCCTGAGATGACTACTACTCGGTCGCCTACCGATATCATGTCGTTACCTGACGGGATGATGGTCTTTCGGCCACGCATTATACCGGCAAGGAGGATTCCCTTCTTCAGGCTGAGGCTCTTTAAGGGGATTCCTGTGAGCTTGGACTCGGAGTTGACTAAGAATTCAAGGGCTTCTACCCTGCCGTCCATCAGCTTGTAGAGTGTCTCAACCGACGAGCCTACGCTGTTTTCAAGCGCTCGGGCATATTTTACGACAACTGAGGAAGTGATATCCTTCGGAGATACAACACATTCAACGCCGATCTTCGTGGCCATCTCGACCAGCTCATCTCTATTGACCTTTGCAATGACCTTCGGGACGTTTTGCATCGAAGCGAAGATTGCTGTTAAGATATTCTCTTCATCGAAGCCTGTCAGGGAGACGAAGGCATCGGAGCTCTCGATTCCTTCCTCCAAAAGAAGTTCCTGCTGCATACCGTCGCCATAGATGATCGAGGTGCCTGGAAGGAGGCCTGCAAGCTCTTCGCAACGGGCTTTGTTCTTATCTATAATCTTGGCGTAACCGCCACTGCGGTTTATCAGCGCTGCTAAATAGAAGGCGATCTTGCTTCCGCCGAGAATCATCGTGTGCTTGGCCTTTTTCTTAAGGACGCCGACCATCTTCATAAGCTTCGACATTTCGGTGAGGGAGGCTGTTATGCCAATCTTGTCGCCGATTTTAAGCTCGAAGGAACCATCAGGGATGAAGACCTGATTTCCTCTCTGGACACAGCAAACAAGGAAGTTAGCGTTGAACTTTTCACGCATCTTTATAAGGTTCATGCCGTCGAGCTCGCTCCCCTGAGGGATGATTATTTCTATCATTTCGAGATTTCTCCTCGAGAAGCTCTCAATTCTGACGGCTGAAGGGAACTTTAAGATATTATACATTTCCTGAGCTGTCAGGAGCTCAGGGTTTAACGCCAGCGAGAGCTCAAGATGCTTTCTTAGGAAGCCGAGGCTGTTGTCGTTATATTCAGGGTTACGGATACGGGCTATGGTGTTTTCGGCACCCATCTTTTTTGCCAGGAAGCAGGCGAGCATGTTCTGCTCGTCGGAGTCCATGCAGGCGACGAAAATATCGGCTTTCTCGACGTTGGCTTCGACCAAAGTCTCATAATCAGAGGCATTGCCGATAACGCCCATGACGTCATAGACGTTGGTTATCAGGTTTATCACATCGGCATCGATGTCAACTGCAACGACATCATGGCCTTCGGCTGAAAGTGCCTTGACAATCTCCATTCCAATTTTTCCGCATCCTGCAACAGTGATTTTCATTGATTCGATATTCCCTTCCCCGCCGAGCACGGCGGATTTCAACACTATTTTAGCACCTTTTCACACAGTTTGCAACTACTATTTCGAATATGTTCTAATATGCAACAAAATCCCCACCAATTGGTGAGGATTTTATTAATACTTTCGACTTAAATATCGCCGACAAGCTCTCTGTAGAGACCCATGTAGAGCTCTGCTGAGCGTGCCCAGCTGAAGTCTTCTCTCATTGCGTGAGAGGTGAGTTTGCCCCACTGCATTCTCTGGTCATAGTAGGCTCTTGCACGAACTGTAGCGTCGAGCATGTCGTGAGCGTTATAGGTCTTGAATGTGAAGCCGTTGCCACCAGGACCACCGCAGTCGACGATAGAATCCTTAAGTCCACCAGTTTCACGGACTATCGGGATTGTGCCGTATCTGAGAGCAACCATCTGAGCCAAACCACACGGCTCGCTCTGAGACGGCATCAGGAACATGTCGGCACCAGCATAGATTCTGTGAGCAACATCCGGGATGAAGCCAATTTTGACTCCTACCCTGTCTGGATATCTGTAGGCCATCTCACGGAAGAAGTCTTCATACTCCTTCTCGCCTGAGCCTAAAATTACAAACTTGTAGCCTAAATGAACCATGTCTTCGAAGACACACTTTATAAGGTCAACACCCTTGTGGGAAACGAGTCTTGTGACTATGCCCATTACAGGCTCCTTGCCATCGGGAAGACCGAATTCCTCAAGGATCGCCTTCTTGCAGACAGCCTTGCCGGACTTGTCATCTACTGAATAGTTGGCAGCGAGTGCCGGGTCGGTGGCAGGATTGTAGACATCCTGATCGATGCCATTAAGGAAGCCAGTGAGCTTATACTGCTTACTCCAAAGAACCGGGTCGAGGCCATGAGAGAAATAGGGGTTCAGGATTTCCCAAGCATAGGTCGGAGATACGGTTGTGATCTTGTCAGCAACTTCGAAGGCACCCTTCATGAAGTTGCAGCAGTTGTCGTACTCGAGAATTCCCCTTGCATAATCGGGAATTCCTAAAAGGTCGGAGCAGAGCTCCATTCCGTACTTGCCCTGATACTGGATGTTGTGGATTGTGAAGACTGTCTTTATATTGCCCATTCCCTCTTCGCTTCTGTAGAAGAGGTTGTAGTAAACAGGTGTGAGAGCAGTCTGCCAGTCGTTGCAGTTAAGGATATCGGGCTTGAAGTCGATATGCTTGATGAGTTCTAAGATTGCTCTTGCAAAGAATGCAAACCTCTCGGCATCGTCGTAATGGCCATAAATAGTGCCACGCTTGAAGTAGTACTCGTTATCCAAAAGATAATAGGTTACTCCGCCTGATTCTCCTTTGAAGACGCCACAGTACTGGTTTCTCCATGAAACGGGAACGAAGAAGTTGGTCACATACTCAAGGGTGTCCTTGAGCTCCTGCTTGATTGTGCCATAGAGGGGCATAACAACCCTACAGTCCTGACCTGCTTCGCAAAGTGCCTTGGGAAGCGAGCCTGCGACATCGGCAAGTCCGCCTGACGCCATATAGGGGAGCGCTTCGGATGCACAATATAGAATTTTCAATTAAATCACTCTTCCCTTCCACTTATCAGAGAACACGCTTCTTGCCGATGTAGAGAGGGCTTCCCACAGCGGAAGAAATTCTCAGCTCGTCACCGATGACAACATCCTTATCGGTGATGATGTTGGAAATGATGGTTTCCTTGCCAACGGAGGTGTCCTGCATGAGGATGCAGTTCTTTACAACGGCGCCCTTTGCAACCTTTACGCCTCTGAAGAGAATGGAGTCCTCTACAACACCGTCGATAACGCAGCCGTCTGCAACAAGCGAGTTGTTTACAGAGCTGTCAAGACCATACTTAGAAGGAGCATCATCTCTGACCTTGGTGTAGATTGGTCTCTTCTTCAGAATGAGCTTGCCTAAGTTATCGGGATCAAGGAGCTTCATGTTTTCGGCATAGTAGCTCCCGAAGTCGTGGATTCTGCTGTAGTAGCCGGTGTACTCGTGAACACGGATGTTGAGCTTTCCGGCCTTTGCCTGAAGGACATCTCTGTCGAAGATGTTCTTTCCTCTCGGGATAAGATCCATAACGAGGCTCTCGAGGAGGGCTGTTGAAAGGACATGGATGTTGAGGCCAAGAGTGTACTTTCCAGCCTTTGCAGGGTTAAGTATAGTTTCCTTGACTCTGCCGGTGGAGTCAGTCTCGAAAGCGACTGCATCAGAGGTTTCGGATGCGGAATAGTTGCCAGTGGAGGCGACACAGGTGATGTCGGCGCCAGTCTCGATATGCTCTTCGATGATCTTCGAATAGTCCGCATTGAGGACAACGTTGCCATCAGTCAGGATTACATACTCACAGCCGGTCTTCTTGATATAGCCAAGAGCGCCCTTGAGAGCTTCGAGTTTTCCGACATAGAGGCCTGAATCGATATTTCCGTAAGGCGGAAGGATCGTGAGACCACCGTAGGAACGGGCGAGATCCCAATATCTAGCACTTCCGATATGGTCAAGAAGCGACTCATAGTTAGATTTTGTGATGATTCCGACTGTCGACATTCCTGAGTTGACCATGCTCGAAAGCTGGAAGTCGATAAGACGGAATCTTCCGCCGAAGGGAACTGACGCCATCGTGCGGTTTGATGCAAGCTCGGGCAAAGCCTCATCATGGGAATTTGCGAAGATAATGCCCAATACATTTGTCATATTATAGCTCATTGCCGCTTCCTCCTTACATGTCGGCAGAGATTATCTCTTTAGGCTTGACGACTGAGCCGGAGCTGACTGTTACATCGTGACCGACGACTGCAACTCCCCACTCGTCCTTGTTCTCTACCGTTTCGGGTCTTGCACCGATATGTGCTCCCGACTCAATAACGCTCGACTCGCCGACTATCGAATACTCGACGACAGCACCCTTCTTGACGGTGGCGCCGGGCATAAGAATCGAGTCGGTGACGACTGCGCCTGCTTCGATAGTGACTCCGCCAGAAATCATCGAGAATTCAACTGCTCCGTCGATAACGCAGCCGGTTGTGACCATTGAATTCTGAATCTTGGCGTTCTTGCCGATGATGTGAGGAGCACGGGAGTCGTTATTTGAGTAGATCTTCCAGCTGGGATCATAGAGGTCAAGAGATACGGTCGGGCTGAGAAGGTCCATATTTGCTTCCCAAAGGCTGTCTATCGTTCCGACATCCTTCCAGTATCCCTCAAATCTGTAGGCATAGAGTCTTTCCTTGTTCTCAAGGAGTGCAGGAATGATGTTCTTGCCGAAGTCCTTGGTTGCGGTTTCGTCCTGCTCGTTCTCGATGAGATACTTCTTGAGTGTGGGATATGAGAATATGTAGATACCCATTGATGCGAGAGTGCTCTCGGGAACCTTGGGCTTTTCTACGAACTTGGTGATTGCGTTGTCATCGTCTACTGACATGATTCCAAATCTGGATGCTTCCTCATACTCGACGTCGATGACGGCGATTGTGCAGACAGCATCCTTCTCTTTGTGGAAGCTGAGCATCTTGGAGTAGTCCATCTTGTAGATGTGGTCTCCAGAGAGGATTACGACATATTCGGGGTCATATCTGTCGATAAAGGACAGGTTCTGGTAGATGGCGTTTGCAGTGCCTTCATACCACTGAGCACCGGAATTTGACTGGTAAGGCGGGAGGATGTGAACTCCTCCATGGATCCTGTCGAGGTTCCATGCCTGTCCGTTGCCGATATAGTCGTTCAGAACGAGCGGCTGATACTGGGTTAAAACACCCACTGTGTCGATACCAGAATTGACACAGTTAGACAGCGGGAAATCGATGATTCTGTACTTGCCTCCATAGGGTACGGCGGGCTTGGCTACGTTCTTTGTCAGCGCGTACAGTCTTGATCCCTGTCCGCCTGCCAGAAGCATCGCAACACATTCTTTTTTGTTGTACATTACACTCTTCCTTTCAGATTTGATTTGAAATCGCTCTATTTTTTGTCGTCCTTGGACTCGTTTTCAGTTTCAGACGACGAATCATCAGCAGGTTTGGCAGCTTTTCTGCCACCATATTTTCTGACCTTGAAATACATTACCGACATCGGAGGGATGTCTATAGCAATCGACTGGTCCAGGCCATGAGAAGGGATATTCTCGGACTTGACTGTGCCATTAAGATAGGGCGAACCGTCCTTCGAAGCTGAATTCAGGACCTCGGTATATGTTCCTCTATAGGAAACTCCGAAGCGATAGCCCTTTCTCTCGACGGGAACGAAGTTACAGACTATCACAATTTCCTTTCCCTGTTTGTCTATTCTTCTGAAGACGATCACGCTTTGCTCGTTGTCGTCGGCTGCAATCCAGGTGAAGCCCTTCCAGGAATAGTCCTCCTGCCACATTGGCGGGTTCTCGAGATAGAACTTATTTAAATTCTTGACATACTGCTGGAAGTCACGGTGAGCCTCGAACTTCTCGGGCATGAACCACTCGAGCTCGTTTGAGTAGTCCCACTCACGGAACTGGGCGAATTCACTTCCCATGAAGAGAAGCTTCTTGCCGGGATGAGCCATCATGTAGCCTAAGAAGGCCTTGTCGTTAGCGAGCTTTGATTCGGAGTCGCCCGGCATTTTATCTACAAGAGAATGCTTGCCGTGGACGACCTCGTCATGCGAAATCGGCAGGATAAAGTTCTCGGAAAATGCATAGAAGAAGGAGAACGTCAGCTTGTCGTGGTTGAACTTGCGGAAGTAGGGGTCAAGCGACATATAGTGCATCATGTCGTTCATCCAGCCCATGTTCCACTTGAAGTTGAAGCCTAAGCCATTCATGTCGACAGGCTTTGTGACGTTAGCCCAGGCTGTCGACTCCTCTGCTATCATTATTGCGTTCGGGCACCTTGAGAAGACTGCGGTGTTGAGCATCTGGAGGAATTCTACTGCCTCGAGATTCTCGTGTCCGCCGTACTTATTCGGTCTCCACTCGCCACCCTGTCTGTCATAGTCGAGGTAGAGCATCGACGCAACTGCATCGACTCTCAAACCGTCTACGTGATACTTTTCAAGCCAGAAGAGGGCACTTGAAATCAGGAAGGAACGAACCTCAGGTCTTCCGAAGTCGAAGACTCTTGTTCCCCATGCCTTATGCTCCATCTTTAACGGATCAGCGTACTCGTAGCAGGGCGAACCATCGAACTCATAGAGTCCTGCACCGTCCTTCGGGAAGTGTGCCGGAACCCAGTCGAGGATTACAGAAATTCCCGCCTGATGGAACATGTCGACCATCTTCATGAAGCCTTCGGGAGTGCCGTAGCGGGAGGTAGGAGCGAAGTAGCCCATTACCTGATAGCCCCATGAGCCCTCATATGGGTACTCAGTAAGGGGCATGAACTCAATATGGGTGTAGTTCATCTCCTTGAGGTATGGAATCAGCTCTTCGGCAACCTTTTCGTAGCTGTAGACGTTGCCGTCGGGATAGCGCTTCCAGGAGCCCAAGTTGACCTCGTAGATGTTCATCGGCTTGTCGTAGGGAGCCGAGCGCTTACGCTTGTTCATCCAGGCGGAATCGCCCCACTTGTAGCTAGAAATGTCGAAAATCTTGGTTGCGGTTCCCGGAGGAGTTTCCATGTGGACGCCATATGGGTCCGCCTTCATTCTCTGGGAGCCATCGGCACCTTCGACGAAGTATTTGTAGGTTGAATATGTATCTAACGCCTGAGCCGTACACTCCCAGATACCGCCTTCGATTCTGTGGCACGGGTTGGCGTCAGGATCCCATCCGTTGAAGTCACCTACCAGCGAGACGCGCTTGGCTCTCGGTGCCCAAACTCTGAAGATATAACCGCCTTCGTCTCTCTTGTGAGCGCCTAAAAAGTCGGCACAGTCATAGTTTTTGCCATCTAAAAAGCTCCCGATTGCTGCATTAACATCGTAAACGCTTTTGGTCGGGATAACGCTGCTCATATCTATAACCCCTTCTTTCTTAATGTGAAAAGTCATAATGAAACTAATATTTTTACAGTTTGCGGAGACATGATTCGCAAATCATCCGCTTATGGTTTTATTATAGCAAGCCTTGACGAATATTGCAAGGAGTTTAGACCAATTTGACGTTTTTAACATTTTTCAACGCTTCTTTTTGTGCAGATTTAACAAAGAATTTCTTTCAGTATTTTGCAATACGAACTGCTGCAACTGTAATATCGTCGCGATAATCGTCACTGTTATCGTCACGAGAATCGTGTCTATAGCTTTTGCTGGCTTCGCTTGTTATGAGTGCTGCAAGGTCGTCTGGCGAGAGCTTGTCCTGCTCAATAGAAATCTCCGCAAGCTTCTCAAGGCCTATGCTGTCGGCACCATCTGTCATCATTATTATAGTAATATCAGAGCTTGGTGTAATCTCTGTGTTCACGAGGCTTATTTCCTCTAAAATTCCGATGGGATAGCCACCTTGAGGGATTGGGGTGACTCCGCCGTCCTTAAAAATGTAGCTCTTCCCTGCCCCACATTTGCGGATTCTGACTTCGCCAGTCATGAGGTTTACAGAGAGGATGTCGAGCGTCGCAAAAGATTCCTCCGGCTGGCAGGAGCGGATATATTCGTTCGAGAGCCGAAGGGAGGATTCGAGGGAGTAGCCAGCTTCGGTGAGGGTTTTGAAGGCTTTTATGAGGTTTCGGGCTGTTTTACCTGCTTCCCTGCCAGTGCCCATTCCGTCAGAGAGGATGAGGTGACTTTGTGTGCCGAAGCTCCAGATTTCGGCTGAATCACCGCAGATGCCATCGGAGCTGTCACGATTAGCTGCCATCTGGCAGATTCCGGCTTCGAAATGGTATTTTGGCTTTGGGGTCAGCGTGAAACGGACTATTGAGTCGGTTTCTGAGCGAAAGAGCTCAATTCCATCCCTCATTCCAGCCTTTTCAGCGGTTTTTACTATGGCGTTCTCACTGATTCGGGCAGACTTTGGGAAGAAGAGCTCGATGGCGCCGTCTGGGAGAGGGTTTCCTGAAACCTCGGTGCCGATTTTCTTTGAAAGAAGCTCACAGATCAGGCCACAATCGGTTTTGCTCTTTGTTGGCTGAAGGCCTTCGGAGATTTCGCTTTCGGTGAGTGAGAGGAGCTCAACCATGTTTCCAAAACTCTGTTCCTTCTGGCCTGAGCTTCCGAACTTTGAAAAGTGGCCGAGGGCGTCGCTCAGAAAGCTGAGCCTCAGAGAGGAGGAGTGGGATGATGCCGAGAGGGTTGATTTATCACGGGTGAGCTTCCATACACAGATAACGCAAACGAGAAAGCTGAGGATTTCGCCGAGGTGGTAGGAGGAGGCCACCATCACAGCGAAGGCATAGAGAACGAGAAGCTGAGGCTTGGTGGCGGAGAATATGCCTGTTCGGGAGACAGTGGTGGTGAGATATGTTGCGACAGCCAGAACCGTTCCTGTGGAAATGATTCTTATGTAGTCTGCAACTGTGGCGCTCGCTATCGTTCCTGCAAAGATGGCACAGCCGAGGTAGGAGATGGCTGAGACCGCTGAGACTATCAAAGGATATCTCCGCTTGCTTGTCCCGTCGAAAAGAAGATGGGTCAGGAGAGCCACCATGGCTGTTGCAAGCGAGGCGACCCTGCTGGCTGTGATTTCCGCGAAAACGGCTGTCAGGAGGGCTCCCAAGAGTGCCGAAAAGCCACAGGTTGATGGGAGGGCTGCAACGAGGGCAGCTGTCAAGAGGGAGTCCTCGCCTAAAATCTGGGAGCCTGCGAGGATGGCTCCTCCAAAAAAGCTGGCGACTGGCTTCAGGACTGCGACTACACGGATTCTGGGGACTGCTTTGACTGATTCTATTAGCTTCATTTTAACGCTTCCTTTCACTTTTTCAGGGTAATTTTAGCTTAAGTGAAGTAAGAAGTCTGTCGAAATGGAAAATCCCCACCTTGAGTGGCGGGGATTTATCCGAAAAAGCTTACTTGTCGAAGCTCGGATTGAAAGCGTAGAAGTTCTTCGAATCGAGCTGATCGGTGACGAGGCGCATCGCTTCGCCGAAACGCTGGAAGTGGACTATCTCGCGCTGGCGAAGGAACTTGATGACATCTCTGACGTCAGGGTCGTCGACGAGCCGAAGGATGTTGTCATAGGTCAGACGAGCCTTCTGCTCGGCTGCAAGGTCTTCCGTAAGATCTGCAATCGGGTCGCCTGTCGACTGGAAGAGCTCCGCCGAAAATGGCGTGCCGGAGGCTGCTATCGGGTAGAGGCCAGTTGTATGGTCTACGAAATAGGTGTCGAAGCCGGACTCCTTGATCTCCTTCGGAGTGAGGTTCTTTGTGAGCTGGTAAATGATGGCGCAGATCATCTCCATGTGGCCAAGCTCCTCGGTGCCGATGTCATTGAGGATTGCCTTGACCTCAGGACAGGGTGCGGTGTACCTTTGGGAGAGATAGCGCATCGAGGCGTTGAGCTCGCCGTCGGGGCCTCCGAACTGGGAGATGATTATCTTTGCAGCTGCAGGATCAGGGTTTGCGATCTTGACGGGATACTGTAGTTTCTTCTCATATTGCCACATCTTTCACACCTCCTCGTTTGCTGCTAATTCCCAAGGCCAGGGTGCCTTCACCCATTGCCAACATTCGTCGTTGGCACTTGAATCGGCAGTCAGAGGGCCATAGGTTGCCTCGTAGTCAGCCTTTGCTTCCTCGCAAAGCTTCTTGTACTTGTTGTAGTAGGCAAGCGCCTCAGTGCAGTCGGGATGAGAGTCGAGATAGAGCTGAGCCTCTAAGACTGCGAACGAGTACTGCTGTACATACTTGAGTGGATTAGTGCTGGTCATATCGTTCTCTCCCCTATAAACGGCTTGTCAAGCTCTTCAAAGATGGTCCCTCTCGGCAGTCCGACCTGTGGCTCATAGACCTTCTGCCAGGACTGGTATGGCACATAGAGCATCCCGATAGGCGTACTTGCAGGCAGCGAAGTTGTCGGCTGCTTGCAGTTCAGTGAAGGGCTGTCGGAAGCCTCAGTGCAACAATCCGAAGTGTTCAATATATTCGTAAGTTTCATCTTGTGTCTCCTTATTCTTACTTGAAGCCCGCTGGGCGAGCCTCTGTTTATAGTATGAAGATCGGGGAGAGGGTGTGACTGGATATAAAAAGGCCGCCCATGCCTGCCACCCGAGGTCGGGTGGTGGGGCTGGTCG
This sequence comes from Ruminococcus sp., assembly GCA_020860605.1. GTDB lineage: Bacteria > Bacillota > Clostridia > Oscillospirales > Ruminococcaceae > Faeciplasma. Next base: position 67,166 of record JAJBTZ010000044.1, read on the forward strand.
GCATAAACGTGAAGGAGATGGCTTGTTGGGGCGCCTTGGTGGGCTTGGAGGTACCGTTCCGGCACGAGGTGACCGTGCCGGAACCTGCGGTATAAGATATATTATTTCTCCTTTGGGGGATACGCGATTTCAAAGCGCTTTCACCTATATAGACGCTTTTTTATGCCGACTGGTGACAGCTTTTTTCAGAAAAGAGCACAAGTTTGTAGGAATTGATGAATTACAAGCTTCTCAAAAGAACAGATTTGTGCAGATTGACGTCAGTTTAACTTGACGTACGACTGACCAAGGGTATGCAAATCTGTGCCAGATTCCTGAAGGCTGAGGTAGAGCGACATATTCGTGACGCCATCGCCGATGAGGTAGATAAGCCTTATGCTGTAGGTCGCGCCCTCGTCAAACAGGGTGTAGGAATAAACCGTATACTCTGGGATTTCATAGCCCTTTGCGGTCGCATCTGCGACAATCTCATCGTAGTTTACAACGGTCTCGCTCGTCAAGTGGTATTCATACTCCAGAGGAGCGTTGTCGTAAATCGGATAATACTGGTAGAAGTAGCTTTCGGACGTCTCGGACATTCCGACATAGAGCGAATAGAGGTCAAGGCAGACGGTCTGGGAGCTGTCATCTGAGTGCCAGCGCTCCAGAACATTCGTCATGTCGAAATCTATCACAAGGAAGGTGAAACCATCAGCTGCTTCGCCAGTGCCGTCGACAACCATCTCCTCGTAGCCGGTTTGCCCTGTGATGCTGCCAACCTTGTCGCCATCGGCGCTGTAGATAGCGCCATCGGAGACGTACATGCCGTCAGGGAGAGTGTCGGTGTACTCAACATTCTTCAGAGTATAGTCGATCACGCCACCTTCGTAGCCCTCGGCAACGAAGCCTTCGACGCTGATTGTGGAGGAAAGAGCTTCCTCGAGGGTGTGGATTTTGTCGGAATTGGTGACCGATGTCGTCGTGGAGAGCGCTACAATGCTGTCAGAGGTTTCGTCACTAACTGAATCCACAGTCGCGGCTTCAGAGCTGGTTTCGGTCTTCCCTACTGCTCCACAGCCGGCAAGCGCCGTCAGAAGCAGGGTTATGCAAAGTATCATCGCTAAGATAGACGAAGGGGTTAGCTTGCGATATTTCATGATTGCCACTATCCTTTCTTCTGAGGCTCGCATCGCAAACGCGGTGGTCGCTAGAGCGTAGCCTCTTCTTTGGTCTTCGAGGTCTATGAGTGTGAGGGCATAATCGGCCCGGCAGTCGCCTTGGCACTGTTTGAGGAGCGCTTCATCGCAGCGGAGCTCGATATCTCTCGAAAGAAATCTGTTCATCACCCACACAAGTGGGTTGAACCAATGGATGCAGACCGCTGCGCTTGAAATGCCTTTCAGGAGATTGTCGAGCTTGCGGATGTGGATGTACTCGTGCATTAGCACGTAGCGGAGCTGTTTTTCGTCGTTTAAATCCATGCCTGCCGGGAGCAGGATTACTGGGTGGATTATGCCGTATGTCAGAGGCGTGGTGGTCTTGTCAGAGAGCTTGATGGTGACAGTTCTTCTGAGCTTGTTGGAGCTTTGGAACGAGGAGATGAAGTCGGTTTCCAGATTTTCGGAGCTGTTGAAGCGACGGATGCTCAGAATGCATGAGAGCGCCAGCGCGATGGCGCAGATTACTGCTCCAGCAAGCCAGATTATGCGGAAAATATCTGTGTTCTCAGCTGCTTCAGCGATTGGCTCCGTCGTAGGACTATAGCTGTCAAGAGTTATAACCTCTCTGACTTCGGTCTCTTCCGTTGGGGTGACTGCTTCGACAACGATAACCTCTGGGGATTCGGAGGCGGTAGTTTCAGTCGTCCCAAAGAAGCTCACGGGCACCAGTAAACGTAAGAGCACCACCGCCCACATGGCGATAAAAGCCGTTTTTGGGATTCGGTTCAGGAAGATTGCCCGCAGGAGCAGGACCAAGAGGATCAGGACACTGCCGGTCAGGGTCATTTCGATTAAGGTTGGCATGGGTTTATTTCTCCTTTTTTCTTATCCACTGATGCGCCAGCCATCGTCGGTCAGGGCCATCGTCAGAGTGTTTTCCTGTGCAAAATCGCCGTCAATGCCGGGATTAGTCACCTTTACAACAGCCTTTCCATCGCTATTTTCGAGGATTTCGTAGACATAGTCATCCGTCAGGTCATAGCCTCTTTCGCCGTCATCGCAATAGAGCTTGCCGTCAATGTTCTTGTAACTCTCGTTGCTGAGTGCATATTCCGCCATTTCACCGCAGTAGACAGAGCGGATATAGGCTTCCCATTCATCCCATGTTTCCAAGCCTTCCTGATCAACTGGATACCAAATCTTTTCCTCATATTCAACTGCATTGTCCCAGTCGGTACTCGGGCAGTAGACATAGAGATACTTACCGAGCTGAATATCACCATCTATGAGGGCAACTATCTCCTCGTCGGTGACAGTATCGTCGGTGGTGGTTGACCCGCAGGAGCAGAGGGTCAGGAGCAGAGTCAGGCTCAGGAGTATGCAAAACAGTTTCTTCATAATGATTCCTTCTTTCTTTTAGCAGTCGTCGCCGATGCGCCAGCCATTCTCGGTGAGCGAGAAGGTGAAAAGGTTGTGGAAGGAGTTCTCGCCAGTTGAACTCGGATTGTCGACACTGATGAGGGCTCGACCGTCGGCGTTCTTGAGGATTTCGTAGGCGTATTCATCGGTGTAGGGATAGTCGCCGTTTGGATTGGTGATGTTGCGGTTATAGGTGACGCCATCAACTTCGAGATAGCCCGACCATTCGCCACTGTCCTCATATGCTGCCATCTCTCCACAGAAGATGCCTGAGGCGTAGTCCACCACTTCGATCCAAGTGTCAAAGTCTTCATCCAAGACGCGGTAATAGATCGTTCCGGCAGCCACGTAGGTGTCAGTCTGGTCAACATTGGGAGCTGAGAACTTCGCGAAATATACCCAGTCGAAATAGTCATCCAGGAGCGAGATGATTTCCTCGTTGGTGATTTCGTCAGAAGGCGTTTTCGTGCCGAATTGGCCGGTGAAGGCGAGGGCGATTATGACGATGATCAGGACGGTTGCGATCGCGATGCTGCAAGCAGAAGCTGGCCTGAACTTCATGATGGCAGTGACCCTTTCTTCGGATGGCTCTTTTGCAAAGGCGGTTCCAAAGGCGTAACAACGGCGTTTGTCTTCCAGATCGATAAGAGTCAGGGCATAATCGGCTCTGCAGTCGCCTTGGCACTGCTTCAGAAGGGCTTCATCGCAGCGGAGCTCGATATCTCTCGATAGAAATCTGTTCATCACCCACACAAGCGGGTTGAACCAATGGATGCAAACCGCTGCGCTTGAAACCCCTTTCAGGAGATTGTCGAGCTTGCGGATGTGGATGTACTCATGCATGAGGACATATTTGAGCTGCTTTTCGTCGCCTAAATCCATGCCGATCGGCAAAAGAATTACAGGATGGATTATGCCGTAGGTCATAGGCGTTGTGGTTTTGTCACTCAGCTTCACTGTAACTGTCCTGCGGAGCTTATTGGAGCTCTGGAAGGACGAGATGAAGTCGGTTTCTAAGTTCTCGGAGCGGTTGAAGCGACGGATATTGAGTATGTAAAGAGTGGCGAAGATTATGGCGCAGGCGATGGCACCGATAAGCCAGATGGTGCGGAAGATGCTCGCTTGCTTGGAGGATTCGGCGATGGATGCGACGTCCTCAAAAGTGTAGGTCTCTTTGACATCGGTGATGTTTGGGGAGGGTGTGGTTTCCTCCGTGAAGACAGTCTCAACCACCGTGGCGTCGACTTCGGTGGAGCTGAAAAGTCCCACGAAGCTGATGGGGACGAGGAGGCGTAGAAGAACCACCGACCACATTATTATAAAGGCGGTTTTGGGGAGGCGGTTCAGGAAGATCGCTCTTAGCAGGAGCACAAGAAGAATCAGGACTCCTCCCGTCAGAGTCATTTCAATGAGAGTGAGGGTCATCTCTACTCCATTTCCGCGACTATCTGGCGGAGTTTTGCGATTTGCTCGTCGCTGAGGGTATCCTTTCCTAAAAGTGCTGCGAAGAGACTGCCAACGGAGCCGTCATAGAGCTTATTGACGAGGTCCTCGGTCATGTCGGCCTGGGCCTCCTCTTTCGAGACGGCAGCATGGCAGATGAACTTCGGGTCTTCACGTTCGATGGCTCCCTTTTCGATGCATTTGTGGATGATGGTGTAGGTGGTGTTGATGTGCCAGCCGGTTTGCTCCAAGAGAACATCGGAAATATGCTTGGCGGAGCAGTCGCCATCATGCCAGATGACATTCATAACCTTGAGTTCAGCGTCGGTGAGTTTTATCATTTTGAATTCCTCCTGAGATATATTCTAAACTTGTAGTGTATCCTACGCTTATATTCTACATCATTAGTATCGATTTGTCAATACTAAATTCTTAGGATTTGAGAATTTTTTTCAAAAAATAAAGCCCGATGGACTCGGGCCTAGGATTTATATGGATTCAGCGGAGCATCTGCTCGATTTCTTCAGAGATGATGCAACGGGTTCTGCCGTCACCGACGATGACGTGTTCGAGGAGGGTGATTCCCTCCTTCTTGAGAAGAGCCTTGAGCTGGATGGTGGAACGGCAGTCCTCGAGAGACGGCTCTGGGCCTTCCTTCGGGTGATTGTGGCCGATGGCACAGGTGGTGCAGCCGGATTCGTGGACGAATTTTATGAGATTCTGGGGATTGAAGGCGACCCGGACCTCGTTTCCTTCTCCTAAGAGATAGGCATGTTTCAGAAGCAGGTCGTTGTCAAAGCAGATGAGCCACGCCTGCTCAACCGGGCAATTGGAGAGCTTGTTCAAGAAGTAGACACAAAGGCTGTCGGGATCGGTGTATTTCATCTCCTCAAGGGTCTGGTACTGCCTGAGCTCGTCCTCGGCGAGGCGGTCGAAAAGTTGGTTGACGAAGTCAAGGAACAGAACCGCGCTGTCTCCAAGGCCGTTGACGGTCTTCAGCTCTTCAGGCGATGCCGTCAGAACAGCTCTGAGGCTACCGAAGGTGTCTACAAGCCTGCAAGCGAGAGGATAGGTGTCGGAGCGAGGTATTACGTAAAATAAGAGCATCTCGAGAGCTCTTGCGTCGGTCAGCGCTGTGATTCCATCGGAGGCGAAGATGTCTTTGAGCCTCTGGCGGTGGCCAGCATGGATATTTTCTTTTTCTGCCATAGTGAATCCCCCCTACTTCTTTATATCCGTTATTATAAAGCATTTTTCAGGTTTTGTCTACTATTTTTTAAACTCTTCTATTGAAAGGCTTCGGGAAATGTTGTATAATAATCTCAAAACAAAGTAGATACGGAGGAGTTCTTTATGAATAATTTCATTAACGACGATTTCATGCTTCATTCTGAAACGGCGAAGCACCTTTATCACAACTATGCCGAGAATATGCCGATTATCGACTACCACTGCCACATCAGCCCCAAGGAGATTTATGAGGACAAGCGGTTTGACAGCATCACCGAGATATGGCTCGGCGGTGACCACTACAAGTGGCGCATGATTCGCTCGAACGGAACTCCTGAGAGTGAAATCACTGGCGACGCTGACGACTACACCAAGTTTTTAAGATTCGCTGAGGCTCTTCCTAAGGCCATCGGAAATCCGATGTATCACTGGACTCACCTTGAGCTCAAGCGCTACTTCGGCTATGACGGAATCCTCAACTCCGAGACTGCTCCTGAGGTCTATAAGCTCTGCAACGAGAAGCTTAAAGAGCCTGAAATGAGTGCAAGAGGGATTATTTCTCGCTCGAATGTGAAGATGATTGGCACCACTGATGACCCGATTGACAGCCTTGAGTGGCACGAGAAGATTGCTGCTGACAAGAGCTTTGGAACAAAGGTCTGTCCTTCATTCAGGCCTGACAAGGCTGTGAATATCGAGAAGGCTGGGTTCTGCGAATATATTCACGCTCTCAGTGAGGCTTCGGGAGTCGATATCAAGTCTGCTGAAGACGTCAAGAAGGCTCTGGGCCTCCGGCTCGACCACTTTATCGCTCACGGCTGCCTTGCGACTGATCACGGCATTGACTACATGGTCTACTCCCCTGCTTCTGACAGTGAAGTCGAGGCGATTTTCGAGAAAGTTATGAACGGCGGAAAGGCTACTATGGAAGAGGCGGACAAGTACAAGACCGCGATTCTTCTCTACTTGGGTGAGCAGTATGCCGAGAAGAATATCGTCATGCAGCTGCATTTTGGGGTTCAGAGAAGTGCTAATACGAGGCTGTTTAACTCGATTGGCGCTGACACTGGGTTTGACTGCATCTTAACAAAAGATAATTCGAAGGAGCTGGCAGGGTTCCTCAACGCTCTTGATCTTAACAATAAGCTCCCGAAGACCATTGTTTATTCGCTCAACCCGGGCGACAACGCGATGATCGACACCATCATCGGCAGTTTCCAGGGAACTGAGGCTATGGGCAAGATTCAGCATGGCGCTGCATGGTGGTTCCAGGATTCTAAGGTTGGAATGGACACTCATATGAGGTCTTTAGCGAGCTTGTCGCTTCTTGGGAACTTCGTTGGTATGCTCACCGACTCAAGGAGCTTCCTCTCATACACCCGCCACGAGTACTTCAGAAGGATTCTTTGCGACATTGTCGGCGAATGGGTCGAAGGTGGCGAATATCCGAACGACGAGAAGGCTCTTAAGGACATCGTTGAAGGCATCAGCTACAAAAATGCCGCCAAGTATTTCGGCATGGAATAATTTCATCGGATATTGTCACAAAATATTGGATATTGACATCTTCCGTACTTGAAAGTTGTCGCTTGTTATGATATAATAGACTTTTATTTGATTCCGTAAAAAGGAGCGATTATATTATGAAGGAAACTACAAATTTCAAGTACGAGGAATGGAACGAACAGGTTGCGAAGTACGGTATCTTCGCGTTTTACTCAGAGAATGCAGAAACAAGTGGCCACCTTCACAGTCAGGTTGAGCTTGACATAGTTGAGAGTGGCGAAGTGGAGTTTATGGTCGACGGAAGGAATCTGACAATCGGTGCTGGCGGAGGGGTTTTGATCTGCCCTCACACAATCCACTCGATGCAGTACACCGCTCCCGGATCGGTCAGCACATTCATTTTCGGGACGGACTTCCTGCTCGACTTCATGTCGTTCTTTGAGAGCACCAAGACGCCGTTTGTAATCCTTGACAAGGAGAGATGCCCTGCATTTGCCCAGGCTCAGATTCCCTTTCTGCTCGAGTTTTCCCACAACTACAATATTGGGAAAACGGTTGTTAAAGGACTGCTGTCGGTGCTTCTTTCTGGAATGATGCCCGCCTATTCTGGTGGCGAGTTTGAAGAGAGAGAGGACAGGCTCTCGAGCTATCAGGTCTGCAGAAAGCTTCTTGCCTATGTCGACGAGAATATCACTCAGGATCTGTCGCTTAAGAGCATTGCGAAGGCTTTGAACATTGTCCCCTGCTACGTTTCGAGCGTGTTCTCGAAGAACTTCAACATGACTCTCAACCACTACATAGGCACCAAGAGAATCGCTATGGCGAAAACTATGCTCATAAGCACCTTGAAGCCTATGTCGGAAATCGCTTACGAGTGTGGGTTCTCGAGCGTCAGAAGCTTCAACAGACGGTTCAAAGAGCTCGAAGGGATGCCTCCGACTCAGTATCGCGAGTCGTTCATGAACCCGGCGAAGAGCACTCCGAAGCCAGATGAGGGCTCCAAAGATTAACCAAAAACAAGATAAAAGCAAAGCAGCCCTGAAATCGGACTGCCTTGCTTTCTCTTTTGAACGGAGAAACACCAAAATATATATGTTGAAATCCTTGTAAATGAATGACGGCATCAGATGATTTTGAACTGTTGTCGTCCTGACAATATTAATTTATCACTTTTCTGGGGCATATGCAAGTCTATTATTTAGTGCTGCAAGCCAAAAATATTACAAATCGCAGAGGTCGGAAGTATGCTTTGTTCACTTGAAAAAATCTGGAAATATTTTAACGGCGAACCGTTACTCAAGGATATCAACTTCACCATCAATGAAGGCGAGAGAATCGGTCTTGTCGGCAGAAATGGCTGTGGGAAGACTACCCTTCTCTCGATCATTACCGGGAACTTGGGCTATGACCCTTCGCCTGAGAATGAGGGCAGGCTCAGCTTTTCTGGAAATTGCAGAATCGGGTATCTTGAACAGGGCGTTGGACTTTCGGCGGAGTGTTCCGTTGCGGAAGAGATGAGAAAACCCTTTGCGGAGCTTGATAGAGAGCATGAAAGAATGGTCGAGCTCGAAGAGGAGCTTTCGGGCAGCCTTTCTGACAGCGAAAGAGAGAAAGCTGAGGCGGAATATTCTACACTCAGCACTCATTTTGAGAATAACGAGGGGTATCTCATCGACGTTAAGATCAAAACTGTTCTCAACGGCATGGGGTTCTCAGGGCTGGATTTGACTCGGTCTGTCAATTCGCTTTCAGGTGGTGAGAGAACAAGGCTTTCTTTGGCGAAGCTGCTTCTTGAGTCGCCATCGCTGCTTATCTTAGACGAGCCCACGAACCATTTGGATTTAGATACCATGACCTGGCTCGAAGATTATCTTCTCGACTACAAAGGTGCTATTTTGGTCGTTTCTCATAACAGATATTTCTTGGACAGAGTCTGCACGAGAATATGTGAGATTGAGAACGGCAGGCTCAAATCTTATAGCGGAAATTACAGCTTTTATGTAAAACAGAAGCGTGAAGATAATCTGAGGCAGGAGAAGCTCTACGAGGCGGAGCAGGAGAAAATCAAAGAGCTTCAGTTCTTCATCGACAAGAACCGTGTCAGCGCCACAAGTGCCAAGGCTGCGAAGTCGAAGCAGCATATGCTCGACAGGATTGTCGAAAACGCTGTTGAGAAGCCGAAAATGTATGAAAAAGCTGCAAAGATTCGGCTTGAATACGACATTGAGCCTCCAAAGGAGGTCTTCTCGGCTGAGAACGTCGATATCTCGGCTGGCGGGAAAACGCTTCTTGAGAGCTTTTCTCTTAACATGAGAAGAGGAGATAAAGTCGGAATCATCGGGAAAAATGGAACTGGAAAGACGACTATTCTCAAGACGATTCAGGGGATAAATCCTCACTCTAAAGGCAGGATTACCTGGGCCCAGAACGTCAAGCTCGCCTATTATGACCAGAAAAACGAATATCTGAACCCGAACAACACGGTTATCGAGGAGATTCACCATCGGTACCCAAGAATGACCGATTATGAGGTCAGAAGCGTTCTTGGAAGCGTTCTTCTGACTGGAGAGAACGTCTTCAAAGAGGTTGGCGTTATTAGTGGTGGTGAGAAAACGAAGCTGAGCTTTGCGCTGATGTCACTAAAACGTGGGAATTTTCTTATACTTGACGAGCCCACGAACCACCTTGACATCTCGACTAAAGAGGTGCTGGAGGATGCCCTGAAGGAGTTTACGGGGACGATTCTTTTCGTCTCGCATGACAGATATCTCTTAAACAAGATTGCCGACAGGATTGTCGAGATTCGCGATGGGAAGGCGTTTGAGTACAAGGGCAACTATGACGACTATCTCAAGGCGAGGGAGCTTGAGAAGGCTGAAGAGCTGAGAGCTGCATCAGTCCCCTCTCCTCAGCCTGAAAAGAAGCAGTACAGGACGAAATCGCAGAGGGCTGAAGACGTAAGAAGGAAGCAGGAAATTGCGGAGCTTGAGAAGAAGATTTCGGAGCTCGAGAAGGACATTTCCGACACCGAAAAGCTCATCTGCGAGCCGGAAATTGCAGCAGATTATCAGAAAATGGCGGAGCTTTGCAAGGGGCTGGAGGACAAAAAGGATGAACTCAACGAGCTTATGGACAGGTGGCTCGAGATGCAGGAATAGGAGAACCGTTTCTGGAAATCTCTTGGAATGAAATATTTTGATATATCAATCGAAGGCCGACTCAGTTTATAAAATGGCTTGCTTAGGGGATTCTCAAAAACTTTTTTCTCAAGAATCTCACGAAATCATATTGACTTTTGTCGAAAATAGTGATATCCTATTGTAAAAAGAAAATATGAATCTGCATTTGGAGGTGTCATCATTGCAGGAATTTTATTTTGCGCTTTTAGGTGACGAGGTCAACCTGCCACTTTATGTAACTGGTGTTGGCTCGACCGATCCTGAAAGGCATTGTGTAAGACCCACGGGGCACGTTTACAACCAGGTAATATATACAGCCAAGGGGGAAGGGATTCTGACCATTGACGGCGAGGAGTATAGGATTCCTGAGAATTCTGGCTTCTTCCTTCCTGCTCACTACCCACACGATTATCTTTCAAAGGAAGGCGTTGATTGGGAGACCCACTGGGTATCATTTGCTGGTCCGGCATGTGAACCTATCTTAGATAGCCTGGGGCTTTCGAAGCCAGTTGTCTTCAAGGCCGGTGACCTTTCTTCCCTCGAGAGAATCTGGGAGAAGATGCTTAGAACCATTCACTCTACAAAGATCCATTCTGGTCATCACAACTCGTCGCTTATTTATTCCTTCTTAATTGAGCTCAACAAGGTTATCTCCTGCCCTGTTTCTCCGAGAGAGAACCACCGCATGGAGCAGAACAAGCTCATCATGGACTATATTGACCAGAACTACATGAATGATATTACGCTTAACGACATGGCGAAGGTTGTCAACCTTTCTCCTCAGTATATCTGCCGTATCTTCAGAGAGACCCTCAACATGAGACCATTTGAGCACCTTACGAAGAAGAGAATCTTCGAGGCGAAGAACCTTCTCATGGACACGAAGCTCTCCATCAACAGCATTTCCAAGGCTGTCGGCTACAACGATTGCAGCTACTTCTGCGCTGTCTTCAAGAGACAGGAGAAGATTTCGCCTGCCGAGTATCGCTATCTCTATGCTGATAAGAACACCGGCAAGAGCACAACTGATCAGGATCCTGACAACAAGAGGATTCCGCCGGATACGCTTTGAACTTAACACAAAAATCCCGTGCTACTTCGGTAGCACGGGATTTTATTATGTCTGGTTGTTTCAGTGAACAACGTCTTCGTCATAGACTGGGGGCTCGGGCATGGTCCAAGCGTGGTGGTCGGTATGAAGAAGGTGGTGCGACTTTTCTCCGCAGGGCTCGCCCAAGTAGTCGGCATAGATTGCCTTGATTTCGGGATTCTCGTGGGAGAATCTGAGAGTGTTGGCGCTGTCGTAGTTATAGAGGACTTGTCCACGCTCAGCTGCACGCTCTTCGTTATAGTGAATCGGCTGTCCGCCACCGCCGACACATCCTCCAGGACATGCCATGACTTCGACGAACTGGTATTCAACCTCGCCACGTCTCAGGGCTCTGATGAGTCTGCGGGCGTTGCCGAGACCATTTACAACCGCTGCCTTAACGGTGATTCCGCCAACGTTATACTCAGCCTCGATCCAGGGCTTGTCGCTGCCGAGGGCACGGACTGCCTTGAAGGTTTCATCGGCATTCGGGTTCTCGCCGGTGAGGACATAGTAGCAGGTTCTGAGGGCTGCTTCCATAACACCGCCTGTCGTTCCGAAGATGACAGCAGCGCCTGTGCCGGTTCCGAGAGGAGAATCGAAGTCTTCCTCAGGCAAAGCTGCAACATCAATCTGGTCAGCCTTGATCATGCGGCACATCTCACGGGTTGTAAGCGAGAAGTCGACATCCTTGCAGCCTTCCTTGGCGTCGTTGATGCTCGGAATGTCGAGCTCTGCCTTCTTGGTGGTGCAGGGCATGATCGAGACACAAACGATGTTTTCGGGATCAACGCCGATCTTCTCGGCAAAGTAGGACTTTGTGACTGCTCCGAACATCTGCTGGGGTGACTTTGCAGTTGAAAGCTGGTCGACCATGTCGGGGTACTGGCTCTTGAGGAACCTGACCCAGCCAGGGCAGCAGGAGGTGAACATTGGGAACTTCTTGCCTTCGGGATGCTTGATCCTCTCAAGGAACTCGGTTCCCTCCTCCATGATGGTGAGGTCGGCTGAGAAGTTGGTATCGAAAACGTAGTCGAAGCCTACGCGTCTAAGGGCAGCTGCAAGGCGCTTTTCGGTTGCGACTTCAGGTGAAAGGCCGAATTCCTCGCCCCATGCAGCTCTTACAGCAGGAGCGACCTGAACGACGGTGATCTTGTCCTTATCGTCCATGACGCCGTTGACGCCGATGATGGCTTCCGTGTCATCACGGGTGTGGAGGGCATTTGTCGGGCAGTGAGTGATGCACTGGCCGCAGAATGCACAGTCGGCATCCTCGAGGCTGCGATGGTTCGATACACCGACAGTGGTGTGAGCGCCGGTGCCGACCATGTCCCAGATGCCCAAGGACTGAACCTTCTGGCAAACGGAGACGCAGCGATAGCACTTGATGCACTTGCTCTCATCGCGGATGATGGGGAGCTTGTCATTCCACTTGTCTTCAGGGAATTCGGTCTTGAAGCTTAATGTGTCGCTGATTCTGAGAGTTGAAGCGACCTTCTGGAGCTGACAGGTGCCATTTCTGAAGCAGGAGGGGCAGTTGACTCTATGCTGGCTGAGAAGAAGCTCCAAGTTGGTCTTTCTCGCTTCTCTGACTCTTGTTGTATCTGTATGGATAACCATGCCTTCGCTGACGACGTTGTCGCAGGCGGTGACGAGGCGGTCGATTCCTTCGACCTCGACGATGCAGGCACGGCAGGCACCGATTTCGTTAATGTCCTTGAGGAAGCAAAGTGTGGGGATATGTATGCCGACAAGCTTTGCAGCATCGAGTATCGACGTGCCTTCCTCGACCTGAATGGGGGTGTTGTTAATTGTTACGTTTACCACTGTGTCTTTCTCCCTCCCTTGAAGATTCCGCAACCGAAGTGGTCACAGCGGAGGCATCTTGATGCTTCCTGGCAGGATTCCTTCTCGGTCATCTTGATTTCCATCAGCTCGAAGTCGTTTCTTCTCTCACCGGGTTCGCGCTCGGACATGTTGATTCTTCCGCAGTACGGACGGTCGGTGAGGTTCGGGTCGGGAATCTCGACATCGGCAGTGATGGTGTGATTATAGCCTAGGTAGTAGTCGATGTTTGCAGCAGCGACCTTGCCGGCAGCGATTGCTCTTATCGCTGTCTTCGGGCCAGTTACGCAGTCGCCTCCGGCGAATACGCCAGGAGCATTCTCAACCTCGGTCCAGTCGTCTCCCTTGATTACGCCTCTTACAACCGGGATTCCAGAGGATTCGAGCTTGTAGAAGTCGATTCCCTGTCCGATTGCTACGAGTACTACGTCGCAAGGGATTCTCTTATCCTCGAGGCCAGACGGCGACGGGTTCATTCTTCCATTCTTTATGAGGCCCGGCATATAGGGAGTTGCCCAGAGAGCAGCGACCTTGCCTTCCTCGTCTGTTTCTATCTTTAAAGGAGCGTGAAGGTCGACCATAATTGCGCCTTCGGCGATTGCACCGTCGACTTCTTCAGGCAATGCAGTCATGTCCTCCTTACGGCGACGATAGACTATAGAAACGCTATCGGCACCGCAGCGGATTGCTGAACGGGTGCAGTCCATAGCGACATTACCGCCACCGATAACGCAGACCTTCTTGCCGTGTAAATCAGGGATATTTCCATCGCCGATACCGCCAAGGAAGGAAACTGCTGACCAGACGCCTTCGGCATCCTCGCCCTCGATTCCGACCTTCTTGTCGGTGTGAGCACCGATTGCGATGTAGACGGCGTCATAATCCTCACGGAGCTTTTCCATTGTATATTCGCCCTCACCGATCTTGGTGTTAAGCTTGACCTCAACGCCAGTCGAGAGGATGCAGTCGATATCGCTCTGAAGTCTCTCACGAGGGAGTCTGTAGGCGGGGATTCCATAGATAAGCATTCCGCCGAGCTTCGAGTGAGCCTCGAAAACGGTGCACTGGTGACCCATGAGCTGGAGATAGTAAGCGCAGGAAAGGCCAGAAGGTCCTCCTCCGACGATTGCTACCCGCTTGCCGGTTGACGGAGCACATTCTGGTGCAGGAACTACTCCTGCTCCTTCAACAGCAGCACGCTTGAGGCCACGGATGTTGACGGGAGCATCCAGAAGGGTTCTACGGCATCTCGTCTCACAGGGGTGCTCGCAGATGAGAGCACAGGCTGTCGGGAACGGGTTGTCCTTGCGGATGAGCTTGACGGCATCGGCATATCTTCCCTCTCCTACGAGAGCGATATAGCCAGGGATGTCGACGCCTGCGGGGCAGTTGCCGACGCAAGGGATGCTCATCGGAGTGCCAGCGAAGCAGTGATGCTTTTCGATATGGCTTACATAGTCCTCACGGAAGCCGTCGAGTCCCTTGAGAACCATCTTTGCCGCCTCAAATCCTATCGCACAGTCTGCCGATTCGGCGATGACATGTGCTAATTTTTCGATCTTTGAAAGAGTGGTATCGTCTCCTCTTCCATTAAGAACGTCTTCTAATAAATTACCCAGCTGAGCGAGTCCCACTCTACATGGAACACACTTACCACAGGTCTGGGCATGACACATTCTGAGGAACGCCAGAGTCAGGTCGACAGGGCAGACATCAGAGGAGCTCGCAGCAATCCTCCGCTCCATGTCCTTATAAATACCCTCGACAACCGTCTCAGCCCGGCTTTCAGTCATAAGTGCAAGTCTAGACAAGCTATCACGCTTCCTTTCATACAAACATTTCGACAAATATTATAACACCATTTTTAATTATTTGCAAGGGCGGGAGAGCATTTTAGGGGAAGAATTTTGTATTTGGGAAGGGAGTTGTCGGCGACTTTGTCGCCGATGCGACCGCCCTCGGCGGTCGCGCCTCACAATTCGAACCTTAGGAGTCGCTCTTATGTTAGTCGATAGCTACACCTCTGTGGACTTTCACCACAGAACTCGGATTTGCCCGTCATACAAAAGCAGCCCCCGAAATAATTGTCGGGGGCTGAGATATTAATCGGTACTATTTACACAATATGAAACCGAAATTTAATTTGATGATACAGAACCAGCACTTACGGAGACTTTAACAGTAGTTTTTTGCTTCGATCCATTGCCTTGGAATGTTAACTTAGTAACCGTACCACTACCTTTTAGAGTTATTGTCATCGACTTGCCAGGCTGAAGTGAACCTTTCCAAATGGGACTTCCAGCCACCATTCCGCTATAATCTGTCCGGTAGACATCAACAGAATATTTTCCGGTGTTAGTTATCGTTATTGTTGTCTTCCTTAACCCAAAAGAATACAAAAAGCCACTACCGCCAGTAACTTTAACTGAAGGACTTTGTTTAAATATGGAAGTAGCAACATTAACAGTTGTACTCGTCGCCGCCAAAACCGGCAATACCATTGTGGTCATGGCAATCACAACAACCATAAAGATGCTGAAAAAGCGAAGCACGCGCTTTTTTGATAAATTTTTCTTAGTCATGAATAAACCTCCTAACGAATTTGTGCGAAATGCTCTCGCAGCGTAACTTGCGCTTCGGTTATTTCGCTGTTTTTCAATATTTTTGCCCCTCAACTCGCCACAGGACTGCGGGGTTAAATGCCCTGTGGCTCAGCAATACAGGCTTTGCTTTCCTGTATCAGCACGCTCACAACATGGCTTATAAACCGCTTTTTCACAGAAAAACCTCCTTTTGTTTTGGCACAGAGGAGGTCAGGTATAGAAAAATCCTCCGTAGCACCTAAATTTTAGCGTTTCGGAGGTTTGGTATGGGTACACGGTGCCGAAATTCTTGACGAAAATCAAGAAAGTTTTTCCACCAGAGGTTGTACCCCCCCGATTTGATTTTTGTGGTATAGACTTGCATATCCCTTCCAAACCACATTTTAATTATATAACGGTTGTAGGGAGTTGTCAAGCGTTTTTTGAAATTTTTTTGTGGGAAACGAAAAAATTTCGAGGAGAGCAGAAGGAATCAGCGCTAAATATACTGCTTGACAAATTCCAAGGCAAATATTATACTGATATGGGATAAAACACATATAGCATGATGGAGATGATATCTATGACAAAAAGCACTAACTACAAAGACTTCTTAGCTGAGCAGCTTGAAGATCCTGAGATTAAAGCGGAGTATGATGCTTTGGAATCGGAGTTTGAGATTAAGAGGGCTTTAATAAAAGCCCGAAGTGTTTCGGGCATCACACAGCAGGAGCTTTCAAAGCGAACCGGCATAAACCAGAGTGACATAAGCAGGCTTGAGCAAGGCAAGGGCAACCCTTCGCTGAAAACGCTTCAAAGACTTGCAGAGGGGCTTGGGATGAGAATAGAAATCAGGTTTGTGCCTGTCGATAGGGCTTAACAACATGACCGCATGGCTGTATGACGCAGTTATGCGGTTTTATTGTTGCAAATATTGTCCAAATCCCCTCTCACTGTAAAAATTTTTCTTTAGAGTGAAACTTTTTACTTGAAATTTGGCACTAATTAGGTGACGGCCGACTTTTTTGGCCGAGCGAATTTTGAAAGGAGTTCATTTTAATGAAAAAAGCAGTATTAGTTATTGCAAGTTCGTCTAACTCTAAAACACATCCGGGTGCTTCTCACCATTAGCTATCCCGAATGATGTGTGATTAGCCCCCTTAAAAACAGGTTTTTGGGTGTCTTGCATCAAGTCAAGTCGCTTTTTCGGGAATCTGTATTTGAAAGGACTAATTCAAAATGAAATTTTTTAACGAACTCAGAAAAACTGCAAACCTCACACGTTACGCCTTGGTTGATATCATAGGCGGTATAAGAGCCCTGCCATACATTCTGCTGACGTTTCTCAAGTCAATAGTCAATGCAGCAGCACTCGTGTCCTACACCCTCCTCCCAGGTTTTATCATCAACTACCTGATGGCTGGAGAAATCAGAACTGTGGTCATTCTGGCTGCAACCCTGGTGGCAACGCCGTTTGTGCAGAATACAGCTAACGCTGTGATCACGACAATTGCCGACAAGCAGAAACTTTCACTGGTTACCGATGTGGAAGTGGAGTTTGACGACTACAGCTGCCATATCGATTATGAGTACTTCGAGTCACCGAAGGTTCTCGATATGAGGAGCCGTGCCTCGAGAGCACAGGATTCCATCTTCGGAGTTGTTGACTGCCTGAACTCGATTCTTTCGTCTGTCATCAGCTTTGTCGTTATCCTGTCGGTCGTGGCTTACATAAACCCGCTCATGCTGGTTTTTATCCTCGTTATCGTTCTCCTGAACTCGATTCTCACGAAGAGGCTGAATGTCAAGAATCACGAAACAGCTCTGAAGCAGGACCACTATTGGAGAGTTTACTGGGGAGCAAGCTTCCAGCTTGAAAACCCGAACTATGCTAAAGAGATTCGCCTCTTTGACATCAGCGGAATGCTCCTCGACAATCTTCGAAAAGTCAAGAAATCTGGAAACGAACTTGAGCACGAGAAGACCGTAAATTGGAGCAAGACAACCTTCCTGCAGGCGATCGTCAATATCGTCAAGGACGGGGTTATCTATGGATACTCGATTATCTCGGTGCTCTTGGGCAGGATGGCGATTGGCACCATGTCAATCTACATCAGCGCTGCGAACCAGTTCTCGAACAATATCGGAAGCGTTGTAAACTCTTATCTGAGCCTGTCGAGACTCTGCATGGAGGTCGAAGAGTACAAGAAGTTCTTCGAGCTCCCGCAGAAGCAGAAGACTACAGGCACCCGCAAGCCGAGCTTCGGGAAGAACTCCACCATCGAATTCCGAAACGTCTCCTTCAAGTACCCGGGAAGCGAGAATTATGCTCTTAAGAACATGAATCTCACCATCCGTGGTGACGAGAGGCTCTGCATTGTTGGCGAGAACGGCTCCGGCAAGTCGACCTTCATCAAGCTTCTTTCGAGGCTCTACTTCCCCACTGAAGGCGAAATCCTCCTCGACGGCGTCAACATCAACGAGTACGACTACAGGGAGTATCAGAACATGTTCTCGGCAGCGTTCCAGGACTTCGAGAAGTTCTACCTGCCTCTTTCGAAGAACATTGCTCTCGACAAGGACGTTGACGAAGCCAAGCTTGATAACGTCTGCTCGAGAATCGGGCTTACAGACTTTGTCAGGAAGCTTCCCCATGGCTACGATTCCGCCATTGATAAGTGGATTGATGAGGATGGTGTCAACCCCTCGGGCGGTGAGCTTCAGAGAATCTCGATAGCACGAGCTGTCTACAGCGACAGGGACATCTATATCCTCGACGAGCCAACAGCTGCTCTCGATCCGAATGCGGAATACGAGATCTACACCCAGTTCCACAACATCATCACCGACAAGTGTGCAGTCCTTATCACCCATCGCCTCTCGGCGGTTCAGCTGGCTGATAAGATAGCGGTGTTTGAGAACGGGCATGTCGAAGAGTATGGGACACACGACGAGCTCTATGCTGCAAAGGGCATCTATACTGAGATGTTTGATAAGCAGGCTGAGTTTTATAGACAATAGATTTATCCGCAAAAAAGGCGCCGACTTCCGTCGGCGCCACCACCTTCGGTGGCCCCCTCTCCTAAGCTTAGGAGAGGCTTTTTTGTCGCCACCAAAGGTGGCGACGCGACCGCCTTCGGCGGTCGCACCCCTCCCCCGGCGCCGAGGGCGACGGTCCCCCTCCCCGTCGGGGGGGGGTATCTCTGGCTGCGGGACCGGGTTGCGCAGCGCCCAAAA
>JAJBTZ010000023.1 GCA_020860605.1 Ruminococcus sp.
TTCATATTCGATGGAGGTTTTATATTGGGTCTCGCGCGAAGCGCGAGTACCCCCCCACGCAAATTGGGTATTTCGCAATTTTGTAAGAGGAATCTTACAAACATCACAAATATTATAGCATATTTCAGCATCAATTGCAAGGGGTTTAGAGGGGATTTGAAAATTTTTTGGGGAAGCCTCTGACGAAGGGCGAAAGCGCTCGCCCCTTCGGGGCTCGCGCCCTCTCAGTCGGCTTCGCCGACAGCTCTCCCAGAGGGAGAGCCAAGATTTCTGCTGCACGAGGCTTTCCCTGAGGCAGCAACTTGGCTCCCCCTCCGGGGGAGCTGGCAGCTGCGAAGCAGCTGACTGAGAGGGCGCGAGCGAAGCGAGCGTTTATTCCGTCCCCGTCTTCATCTCCGAAACGTACTTCCTGAGCGCTTCCGAAGCGTTTTCGCCTTCTTTGGCGATGATCTTCACTATGGCGCTGCCGACGATGGCGCCGTCGGCGTAGGAGGTGTACTCATGAACCTGTTCGGGGGTGCTGATGCCGAAGCCGACGAAAATGGGGATGTCGGTGGCGGATTTGGCTTTTTCGACGATGGATTTGACGTCGGTCGTGATTCTCTCACGGACGCCGGTTACTCCCATAGACGACACTATATAGAGGAAGCCCTGGGCTTCGGTGGCGATCTTTGTGATTCGCTCGTCGCTCGTGGGGGCGATCATCGAGATGAGGTCGATGCCGTGAGCTGCTGCTTCGGCGGAGAACTCGGCCTTTTCCTCAAAAGGCACGTCCGGGACGATGACGCCGTCGATTCCGACTGCTTCGCATTTTGCGAAGAACCTGTCCTTGCCGTAGGTGTAGACGGGATTCGCATAAGTCAGGAGAACCAGAGGCACCTGGGTCTTCTCACGGACCTTCTCGACGCAGTCGAAGATTCCGTCGGTGGTGGTGCCGACACTGAGGGCACGGATATTCGCTTCCTGGATGACGACTCCCTCGGCGATCGGGTCGGAGAACGGGACGCCGATTTCGATGAGGTCAGCTCCTGCCTCAGCCATATCGAGGATATAATCATAGGTTTTCTTAAGGTTCGGGTCGCCTCCTGTCAGGAAAGCGACGAAGCTCTTTTTGCCCTTGAGGCTCTGGATTCTACTCATATATATCAACTCCTCTGTATCTGGCGATGGCTGCGACGTCCTTGTCGCCTCTGCCGGAAAGGCAGATGATGATGCTCTCGTCCGGGCTGAAGTCTTTCGCGATCTTCATAGCGTATGCAACGGCGTGAGAGCTCTCGATTGCAGGGATGATGCCCTCTGTCCTCGAGAGATACTCGAAGGCGTCGACCGCCTCGTCGTCGGTTATCGGGACATATTCGGCACGGCCGGTGTCTTTGAGATTAGCGTGTTCAGGGCCGATTCCGGGGTAGTCGAGGCCTGCGGAGATCGAATAGACCTCGTCGATCTGGCCGTACTCGTTCTGGCAGAAGTAGGACTTCATGCCGTGGAAGATGCCGAGCTTGCCCTTGGCTATTGTGGCAGCGTGTTTGTCGGTGTCAATTCCCTTTCCTGCTGCTTCGCAGCCGATAAGGCGGACGCCCTCATCGGGGATGAAGTGATAGAACATGCCCATCGAGTTGCTTCCGCCTCCGACACAGGCGAGAACCGCTGCTGGAAGCTTGCCCTCTTTCTCTAAAATCTGGGCTCTTGCCTCACGGCTGATGACGCTCTGGAAGTCCCTGACAATCGTCGGGAACGGGTGCGGGCCCATGACGCTTCCC
This sequence comes from Ruminococcus sp., assembly GCA_020860605.1. Taxonomy (GTDB): domain Bacteria; phylum Bacillota; class Clostridia; order Oscillospirales; family Ruminococcaceae; genus Faeciplasma. The sequence goes on from JAJBTZ010000023.1 coordinate 1,761, forward strand.
AAGACATAGTGGGTGTCGCTGACGCGATTCGTCCACTCACGCATCGTCTCATTGACGGCGTCCTTGAGGACTCTCGTGCCACTCTCGACGGGGTGAACCTTCGCGCCCAAAAGCTTCATTCTGTAGACGTTCAGCGCCTGACGCTCGCAGTCGATGGCGCCCATGTAGACTTCACATTCCATGTCCATTAGCGCTGCAACCGTTGCGGTTGCGACACCGTGCTGGCCTGCTCCCGTCTCAGCGATAACGCGGGTTTTGCCCATCTTTTTGGCAAGAAGAACCTGGCCTAAAACGTTATTGATTTTGTGGGCACCTGTGTGGTTGAGGTCCTCGCGCTTGAGATAGATTTTAGCGCCACCAAGGTCACGGGTCATCTTCTCGGCGTAGTAAAGAAGCGAAGGCCTGCCAGCGTATTCACGCATAAGGCGGTCGAGTTCAGCGTTGAACTCGGGGTCGTTTTTATAATAGTTATAGGCTTCTTCAAGCTCGTTGACGGCGTTCATCAGCGTTTCTGGGACGTACTGTCCACCGTGGATGCCGAATCTGCCTTTGCTGGCTGAATTACTCATAATTTCTCACTCTCCTGACTGTTTCTTGAATCTTAAGTTTATCTTTGAAGCCATCCGTCTCGACACCGCTTGAGATGTCGAGGGTGAAGGCATTCTTTTCGGTTGCGACTTTCAGAGCTTCATCTAAGTTACCGAGATTTATCCCTCCGGCAAGGAAGAACGGCTTCCCAACGTCGCTTAGGACGTTCCAGTCGAAGCTCTCGCCGGTTCCGCCATACTCGCCTGCTCTCTTCGTGTCGAAGAGGTAGTAATCGGAACTGTAGGGCTTGATGTCCTCTCGGCTCGCTATCCTCTGGGCTTTGATTATAGGGAGGCTACAGACTTCCCGAAGCTTTCCGATGTAGGTGTCATCCTCATCGCCATGGAGCTGGACGAAGCTGATCACTTGCTCATCGGCAAGCTTGCGGATAAAGCCGATATCTTCGTTTACGAAGACTCCGACGGTCTGGATTTCTGGGTTGAGGATTTTCCGAAGGCTTTTTGCGGTTTCGAAGTCGATTTTCCGCTTTGTGCCTGCGAAGACGAATCCGGCGAAATCGGGCTGGAATTCGTTTAAGTATTCGGCGTCAGCTGGCCTTTTTAATCCGCAGATTTTTAGCTTCACTGGCATCACTTGCCTCGCAATTCCCGGAGCATCGCTGCCTTGTCAGGGCTCCGCATGAAAGTCTCGCCGATGAGGACGGCGTTGACGTTTTCGTCCTCCAACTTCTTCACGTCGTCTCTGGTTTTGATTCCGCTTTCCGAAATGAAGATGATATCGGACGGAACGAGTTTCCGAAGGCGAGCGGAATTCGTGATGTCGACGGTGAAGTCCTTGAGGTTTCGGTTGTTCACTCCGACTATTCTGGCGCCAGCTGAGAGAGCAGATTTGACCTCAGTCTCGTCGTGGGCCTCGACTATGCAGGACAGGCCAAGCTTGTCGGCGATAGAGATGTAGCTCCGAAGGGTGTCGGTGTCGAGTAAAGCACAGATGAGGAGGACAGCGTCAGCTCCAATCGTCAGAGCCTCGTAAATCATGTACTCATCGACGGTGAAGTCTTTGCGAAGGATTGGGATTTCCACTTCCTTGCGAATCTCACTCAGATAAAGGCTACTCCCCATGAAGAACTCCGGCTCGGTGAGGACGCTGATGGCGTCGGCACCGGCTTTTTCGTAGTCACGGGCGATCTCGAGATAAGGGAAATCTGGTGCAATCAAACCCTTCGATGGGGAGGCCCGCTTGACTTCGCAGATGAAGGAGATTCCGGGTTCCCTTAGCTTCTCTTCGAAGTAGAAGGGCTTCGCTTTTTTGATCGAGAGCGCCTGCTCGACTACCTCTGAGGCCTCCTGCTTTCTTTTTTCAACCCGCTTGACTGTCGAGCGGGCAATATCTTCTAAAATCATCGTTATTCCTCGTTTGAAAGCTTGACGAGCTCTTCGAGCTTCGCATAGGCCTTGCCGGAGTCGATGAGGTCTCCTGCAAGTGCAACGCAATCCTTGAGGGTTCCGTTCGCTCCGCCGATGTAGAGGCCTAGGGCGCTGTTGAGGAGGACTGCATCGCGCTTCGGTCCCCTCTCCTCACCCTTGAGGATTCTGCGGGTGGTTTCGGCGTTCTCTTCGGGAGTGCCACCACGAAGGGCACCGGGCTCGGCTCTCTTGAGGCCAACCTGCTCAGGGCTCAGGAAGAAGCTGACTGCTCTGCCGTTGTTGATTTCGCTGATGGTTGTTGTGTCGCAGATGGTGGCTTCATCGAGGCCATCGTGGCCGTGAACGACCATAGCGCGCTTGATTCCAAGCTTTATGAGAACCTCAGAAAGCGGGGTTACGAGCTTTTCGTCATAGACGCCCAAAACCTGAAGCTTGGCTTTTGCTGGGTTTGCAAGAGGCCCCAAAACGTTGAAAATATTTCTTATGCCGATTTCACGTCTGACGGGGGCAGCGTATCTCATAGCTGAATGATAGGTCTGAGCAAACATGAAGCACATGCCCATCTTGTTTAAGAGTTCCAGATTCTTCTCAGGTGTTAAATTGACGTTGACGCCAAGGCGCTCGAGGCAGTCGACGCTTCCACACTTTGAAGACATGCTTCTGTTGCCGTGCTTGCCGATCTTGACTCCGCCAGCGCCGATAACGAAGGCCGAAATGGTCGAAACGTTGATGGTGTAGGCAGCGTCTCCGCCGGTGCCGACGATGTCCAAAACGTCCATGTCGCCTGTATCCATCGGAAGGCTCTTTTCACGTAGGACTGTAGCGCAGGCGGTTATCTCGTCGATAGTCTCGCCTTTCATCCTGAGTGCTGCCAAAAAAGCTCCCATCTGTGCATTGGTGGTCTTGCCCTCCATGATGTCGCTGAAAACAGCCTTCATCTCGTCGAATGTAAGGTCCTCTCTCTCGACTACCTTAGCAATCATTTCCTGAATTCTTTCCATGTCAATGTACCTCCGTTTTAATAAAGTTTTCTATGATTTCTTTGCCCATCGGAGTCATTATTGACTCGGGATGGAACTGAATTCCGAATGTTGGAGCATCACGGTGCTCCACCGCCATTACCGTGCCGTCGTCCGACTCAGCTATGATTCGGAGCGTGTCGGGGATGGTGTATTTGTCGGCAGCAAGGGAATGGTACCTTGCAGCCTGGATTATCGGGGGAAGGCCCCGGAAAATCTCGCTTCCGCTTGCAATGTGGATGTCGCTCTGCTTTCCATGCATGAGAGTCGGTGCATAGGTGACTGTCGCGCCATAGACCTCGCAAATAGCCTGATGTCCAAGGCAAACGCCCAAGATAGGATATTTGCCGTTGAGCTTTTCGATTACTTCTTCGCAGATTCCAGCGTCACTTGGCTTTCCCGGGCCGGGAGAAATCACGATTCTGTCGGGGTTGAGTCCCACGATTTCTGAGACGGTGATGGCGTCGTTTCTCACAACCCTTACATCCGGGTCATACTGTCCGATAAGCTGGACTAAATTATAGGTGAAGCTGTCGTAATTGTCTATTAATATTACCATTTTCCGCCTCCTATCTCACTTCAGAAGTACGCTTTATCGCTTCCGCCATGGCGGTCGCCTTGTTGATGCACTCCTGGTATTCGCTCTCGGGAACGCTGTCATAAACGATTCCCGCTCCCGCCTGAACGTAGACCTTGCCGTTTTTCTTAGAAGCCATTCTGATTGCGATGCACATATCCATATTGCCCTTGAAGTCGATATATCCAACCGCTCCGCCATAGACGCCACGGTTGACGCCCTCGAGCTCGGAAATTATCTCGCAAGCTCTGTACTTCGGCGCTCCTGAAAGGGTTCCTGCCGGAAGGACCGCTGAGAGTGCATCGAACTGGTCTAAACCTTCACGAAGTCTGCCACGAACTGTCGAAGCGATGTGGATAACGTGGGAGTACTTCAGAATCTCTTTGTAGCCCTCGACGTGGACTGTGCCGTACTTGCTTACTTTTCCGATGTCGTTTCTTCCGAGGTCGACCAGCATGTTGTGCTCGCTGAGCTCCTTTTCGTCCGAAAGAAGGCCTGAGATAAGTTCAGCATCTTCGGCTTCAGTCTTACCGCGCTTTCTCGTTCCGGCAATCGGGAAGGTCGAGACAACTCCGTCTGAGATCGAGACTATCGTCTCGGGAGAAGCGCCAGCAATCTCGCAGTCGTCGTACTTCATGTAGAACATGTAGGGAGAGGGGTTGATGGTTCTGAGCACCCGATAGGTGTTAAGGAGGCTGCCCTCGAATTCCGCCTCAAGTCTGTTCGAGATGACTGCCTGGAAGATGTCGCCTTCGCGGATGTATTCCTTAGTTTTGCGAACCATCTGGCAGTACTCGTCTTTTGTGAACAGTGGCTTGAACTCGCCCTTGATTCCGGCGTACTCTTCGGAGTAGGAGGGCTCTTTCGTGAGGAGGGTGCAGAGTTGCTCTAATTCTACGACTCCCCTGTTGTAGTTTTCCTCGAAATTGTCGGTTTTTATATTGTTGATGACGATTATCTTCTGCCGAAGCCTGTCGAAGCAGATAACCTTGTCAAAGAGCAGAAGATCGAAGTCGTAGAAGTTGCCATCATCCCGAAGATTGAGATTTAAGGTCGGCTCGGCGTACCTTATATAATTATAGGAAAAGTAGCCGACGAAACCGCCTGTGAATGGGGGCAGGCCTTCGACCTTGGGGCTCTTGTACTGGGATAAAATATCTCTGAGAACCGAATTGGGGTCTGAAGACTTCTGTTTAATCGTCACGTTTGAGATAATCTCGATGTCTTCGCCCTTGCCTCTGACCTCGAGAGCGGGGTCGAAGCCGAGGTACGAGTATCTCCCCCACTTGTCGCCACCTTCGACGCTCTCAAGAAGATAATATTTCACGCTCATTTTCTTTAGAATTTTCAGCGTCTGGATCGGCGTCCGAAGGTCGGAATATATCTCCTCCGACAACGGAACAACGCTCATCCCCTCGGCCAGCTTCTTGGCCACTTCATAGCTTGGTTTGGTCACAAAATCACTCCTCGATATAACAAAAATCGCCCTCAGTCTTTTAGACCAAGGACGAGAAATTTCTATTCCCGCGGTACCACCTTGATTTACCCATTTTCACGTCAGTGAAAATAGATACCCTTAGCAGAGCACCAACATGCTCCTTGCGACTCACGCGCGCCTAACGTCATGGAATACTCGGACAAGGCGAGTCCTGCGACCTGACTCACACTCCGCCTTCAATCCTTTGACCATGCCCTCCGCGGTCCATTTGACAAGCTGCAATTCTACGAGGCTCCCAGCCTGTCGGCAACGTCTTTCCGCTTCCGACTGTCCTCGCTCTCTGCGAGCGCACACTTCCCTTGCGGGAAGCCTACTTGCCTTTATCTCCGCTTCATCGGTTTAAAGTGATTATCTATGAGATATTATACGCTATCCTGATGGATTTGTCAAGGGTTTTTCTGAAATTTCTTTCGCGTGCCAGAAAACGGCTTGGCTGACGCCAAGCCGGCAATTTTCGCCTTCGGCGAAAATTGCACCCCTCCACCACTGGCTTCGCCAGCGGTCCCCCTCCCCCTTCGGGGGAGGCTTTAATTCGCTCAGGGATAGGGTCTGCTGGAGGAGGTGTTGTTAACCAAAGTCGTGCTTCTCTCGGAAGCTTTAGGAAAGGCAGAGATAGCCTCCCCCGAAGGGGGAGGGGGACCATCGCCGAAGGCGATGGTGGAGGGGTGCGACCCCCGCAGGGGGTCGCGTCGCCGGCGAAGCTGGCGACAATCACGGCGTAATCTCAAATTCGTGAGTGGTCTCAAGCGCATTCTTCTTCTCCGCGCCAGAGGCGTACTTATTGACGGTCGCGCTTGACTTTTCGACGGGCTGGAGGGTTCCGGCGCCGGCGACACAGCCTCCAGGGCAGGCCATGCCCTCTAAGAGGTAGCCGTTGTACTTGCCGGCCTTGGCCATCTGGAGGAGCTTCCGGCACTCCTTCAGGCCTTGGGCAGAGGCGGTTTTGACCTCTCGGTCGGGGTCGAGTTCACTTATGACATCTGTCACCGCCTTGATGACGCCTCCTGAAACGGCGAAGATTCTGCCGTCGGCGGTGCCTTCGTTCAAGGGGACCTCCTCACTGGGGGTGATCTCGTCGAAATCGATTTCTTTCGCTTCGAACATGCCCATCAGCTCCTCAAAGGTGAGGACGAAGTCGACGTCGCTGCGGATGGTTCTTCTCGAAGCCTCAAGCTTTTTTGCAGCGCAAGGGCCTATGAAGGCGATGCAGGCGTTCGGGTGCTCCTTCTTGACCATTCTGGCGGTCAGGACCATCGGGGTCAGCGCCATTGAGATATATCCCACAAACTCCGGGAAGAGCTTTTTCGCCATTACCGACCAGGACGGACAGCAGGATGTCGCCATGAAGGGCTGGTTAGCGGGGACGTTCTCAACGAAGTCCTTTGCCTCGTCTATGGCACAGAGGTCGGCGCCGATTGCTACTTCTGTAACTCCTGCGAAGCCGAGCTTCTTCATCGCTGCTGTGAGCTTTTCAGGGGTTGCCTTGGGGCCGAACTGGCCTACGAAGGCAGGTGCCACTATTGCGATGACTTCTTTTCCTGATTTGATGGCATGGATGAGCTGGAAAATCTGGCCCTTGTCGACGATTGCTCCGAAGGGGCAGTTGACGAGGCACATTCCGCAGGAGACACACTTGTCATAGTCGATCTGGGCTCTCCCCTGCTCGTCCGAATGGATGGCGTCCATTCCACAGGCAGAGGCACAGGGACGCTCCATCTTATTTATGGCGCCATAGGGGCAGACGGAGGCGCATTTGCCACACTTGATGCATTTAGACTGGTCGATTACCGACTTGCCGTGGATAATCTCTATAGCGTGCTTCGGGCAGACCTCCTTGCAGGGATGAGCGAGGCAGCCTTGGCAGCAGTCGGTGACGTGGTAGTGCGACTCAGGGCAGGCGTTGCAGGCGAACTTGATGATATTTACAAGTGGCGGGTCGTAGTATTTTTCCGAAATTGCCGAAGCGTCGATTCCGTCGGCAACCGATTCGTGCTGGTCTATTGGACGAAGGGGCAGACCGATGGCGAGGCGAAGCCTCTCTTCTACTATTGCTCTCTCCAAAAATATTGATTCACGGTAAACCGCTTCGCTTCCCGGGACGATTTTATAGGGAAGGTCGGTTATTTTCTGGGCATAATCTCCGCCTTCGTATGCAAGCCTTGCAACCTCAGTGAAGACCCTTCTGCGTATATCCGTGACAGAGTTATATATTCCTCTCATTGCCATAATGATGGCCCCTTTCGTAATCATTTCTCTCGGAAAAAGTATATCATATTACGCTAAAAAGTTCAATAGAAGTTTTCTGCCATTTTTAAAGAAAGAGCCGCCAAGTTCGGCGACTCTTTTCTAAAAATTATCTTGAATTATCCGTTTTCACGTCTCTGACGGAGGATTTCGGAGTTCTCGTCAACAATCTTCTTTTTGAGAGGATAGAGAACCAGGAACAGGCCAGAAATTGCAAAACCGATTGCGGGAACGAGGGTTGCAATGTTGTAGATACCGTTTACAACCGATTCCTCGAACTGAGTTGCGGCCTCGTAACCGATGAGTGTAAGCATTCCGCCGGAAAGGAGCGAAGCTGCTGCCTGACCGAGCTTACGGGCGAAGGAGTAAACACCGTAGTACTTGCCATCGTCGCGCTTGCCGGACTTTACTTCCGCGTTATCGATAACGTCGATAATCATAGCGAAGCTTACAGCCGAGAATGCACCGAGTGCAATATAGGCGAGCATCTGGATTGCGATGTAAACCCAAACGTTATCGGGTCTTATTATAAACGCAACGAGATATACAACAGCTCCTGCAAACATCGAAACGAAGCCGAGTTCACGCTTACCGAATCTCTTCGCAATTGCCGGTGCGACAGCAGCGATAGCTATCATCAGAACACAGCCTATCATACTTGCGACTGACTGGGCTGTAGTATTCTGATAGTAGTTCGGGAATACATAGCCTGCCATTGACTGCTGAGTCATCTGGGTCATGAGCATGAATATTGCACCGATGATGAGGAGAATGAGCGACTTGTCTGTGAGAAGAGTCTGGACGATGCCCTTTTCGTCGGGTGCACGGTCAGCCTTTGCAACGCGCTTTTTAGGCGGGGTGTAGACACGGTCTACAGAGCCGAAGATGCATATAGCATAGAAGCAGAGAGCGCAAAGTCCGCAGCAGATTGCGAAAACGAGAACCTTGCTTGCAACGAGCTCAGATTCCGAATTGTAGACAAGAAGCGGGCCAGCAACGCCGATACCAAGGTTAGCAACTATAGCATCGATTGAACGGGCAGATGAGAGCTGAGTTCTCTGGTTCGGGTCGTCTGTTATCGATGATGCCATTGAGCCATAGGGGATGTTTACACAGGTGTAGAAGATGCTGCCCCAGAGAAGGTATGTAACCATCATCCAGAGAATTTTGAGCCACATTGCTGCGTCTGCAATGAATCCTCCTGCAAATACGAGGATTGCCAGAACTACGCAGGGAATGCAGCCACGGAGCATCCAGATTCTGAACTTGCCGAACCTGGATTTGGCAGGGTCCGTGCCGTCTACCAGAGTTCCCATTCCTATGTCGGTGAACGCGTCGAGGATTCTTGCAGCAGCCATAACGCCACCGACGAGAACGCCACTTACACCCATGATATCGGTGTAGAACTTCAGCATCCATGTCGACATGAGCATGAACGTGAAGTCGTTTGCAACGTCACCACTTGCATAGCAGAGCAAATCCCTTACGCCGAACTTACGCGTGCTAAGCTTTTGTTTACTTTCTTCCATTTTGTTACCTCCGTCCGATATTTTGCTTTATTTTGAGGACTTGGATTACTCCTTATCCTTCTTGCTGAACTGGTTGAGCTTCTGGTTGATGCTCTCCATGAAGCCCTTCGGGACCATGTCTCCTGCAAGCTTGAACATGTCCTCCATCTTCATGGACCTCATCATGTTCCACATGCCTTCGCCCTTTTCAAGAGTCATGTTCATCGCGATCTTGAATGCTGTCGCGACTACCTCGAATGCTCCTTCGCTCTCGCCGATTTCCTCAAGAGTGTCCTTGATGCTGAACTTGCCCTCAGGGAACTCCATAGGAGCGGTCAGGTCGAGGTCGCCAGTCATCTTGAACCAGTTTGCGACGCCTTCTGCTCTCTCGTTGACTTCTGGGAGAACGTAGATAGCGGGCTCCTTCTCGACCTTCTCGAGAGTGATGGAATCCATGACCTCACCGGCATCCGCCATGACGGTGTTGAAGCCTTCCTTAAGGGCTACATTGAAGACGAAGACCTTATTTGCAGTCTTAGTTTCAACCGCTTCGCCGTTGAGGTAAAGGGTGACTGTCGGCTGGTTTGAATATACTCTTACTTCGGTGGTCTCGCCTGCTCTCTGGGCATAGCGTCTTCCGCAGACGTGAACCATCGGCTTAGTCGTCCAATATGCCTGATAGACATAGAAGCTGTCTTTTCTGGTCTTACGGTCCATTGTGACGAGGCCCTTGTTGTTTCTTCCCTTTACGCCACCTTCGTCTCTTGCAGCACAGCCGAAGTCGAACATGTTCCATACGTGGCTCGCCCAGATATATGGTCTCTCATCGAAGACCTTGGCCATATGCTCGTGGTAGAGAGCCTGATACTCTTCCGAGTAGTCCTTGCATGCGGGATTAGGACCGTGATAGGTGATGATTCCCTCGCAGCCATACTCAGACATGCCGAGGCAGATTTCAGGGTGAATCCTGTGGAAGTTGTCGAGCCATGGGCCGTTCTCCTCCATCTTTCCGCCGTACCAGCCGAAATAGTGGTTGTAGCTCTCGAGGTCGGTTATACCGTGAATCGGGCTCTCGATAGGAGTCATCGAAAGGTGAGCGATTGTTGTGAGTCTTGTGGGATCGAGCTTGTGGCAGAGGTCGTTAAGTTCATGATGATGATCGATGAGCTCCTGAGAAACTCCGCCGATGAAGATCTCGTTCGAAACGCCCCAGAACATGATTGAGGGGTGATTATAGTTCTGAACAATGAGCTCTGTCATCTGGCTCATGCAGTTCTGATGAGGCTTTTCGCCCGGCTTGAACACGCTGATGAAGGGAATCTCAGCCCAGATAGCGAAGCCAAGCTCGTCGCAAGCGTCATAGAAGCACTGGTTGTGCTGATAGTGAGCCAAACGAATAGTGTTAGCGCCGAGCTCTTTTATAATCTCTGCATCGCGATAGTGCTCTTCCTTGGAAAGAGCATTGCCCTTGTAGACGATGTCCTGATGACGGCTGACGCCTCTTAATGGAGTCTGAACGCCGTTGATCGAGAAGCCCTTTTCGGGATCTACCGAGAAGCTTCTTACGCCGACACGTGCTGAAACCTCGTCACATTCTTCGTTTCTTCTCTGGAGTATTGCGGTTACAGTGTAGAGATAGGGGTTATCGAAGTCCCACTTGGTGACTGTCGGGACATGGATTGTGACCTTGGTATTGTCAGCAGGTCTGCAGGCTCCAGCAACTTCCTTGCCTGAAGCATCCTTGATGGAATATAAGACAGTGTAGTTCTCGTCAGGGTTCTTGACCCAGGTCTCGATTTCGAAGTTGGCACCGTTGGCTTCGGCAACTGTCGGGGTGACTGCAATGCCAGGGCCACCGTAGTAGTCGAGATCAAAGTGTGTGTTCGGGACACTGATAAGATTTACGCCTCTGTAGAGACCGCCATAGAAGGTGAAGTCAGCAGATGCGGGATAGACGTGATCCATCTCTTCATTGGAGCAGCCGACGACCAACAGATTCTCGCCGTCTTCTTTACATAAATCTGTTACATCAGCTCTGAAGGTTGAATAGCCACCTTCGTGATATGTCACTTCGATGCCGTTTACATAAACGGTTGCCTGCTGGCCAGCAGCCAAGATTTCGACATAGACTCTGCCACCTGCCAAGGGCTGCTTTGGAGTCTTGAAGGTTTTCGCGTACCAGCAAAGGCCACGATAGTAGGAGCCGTTGCCGTCGGTTCCATCGATGGCGTTCCAGGTGTGGGGAAGGTTGACTGTTTCCCAGCTTTCCGGCAAGCTCCCGGGCAGACCGACGTCTTCACGAATGAATTTCCAGTCGTTGTTCAAGCAAATAATATTTCTCATTTGTCAGGTTTTCCTCCTTATTATATAGACGATATAGATTTCAGCCACGAAAAAAGGACAGAGTATTGCAAAATTCTCACAATAACTCGTCCCTCCTAACATGTCCTGTCACATTGATATATTTTGATTATATGCCTATTTATACGATTTGTCAAGCGTTTTTCGACGGATTTCGTGGAATTGCTGCAATTGTCGATTTTTATAAAAGATTTATATCTGAGTCCGGGCTTGACTTAAGGCTAAAAAGCCGTTATAATATCCGATAGAATATCTTTGCAAGGACTGATTTTGATATGAAAAAGCCGCTTTTTATCGCCGTCGAAGGGCTTGACGGCTCTGGAAAAGGGACACAGATTAAAATGCTCGCCTCGAGGCTTGAAGCCGAGGGCACTAAAATATACTTAACAAGCGAACCGACACAGTTCACAACTGGCGGGCTCATAAGGGATGCCCTTTCAGGGCTCACTGAGAGAACTCCTGCCGAGCTTGCAGGGCTGTTTCTTTCGGACAGAATCGCCCACTGCCAGTCGCCCAAGGTCGGAATCAAGTGTATGCTCGAAAGTGGCGTCACGGTGATTACAGATCGCTACTACTACTCGTCTTTCGCCTATCAAGGCATGGACACTGACCTTGATTGGGTCATGAGGGCAAACCTTGATTGCCCCGACATCCTGAAGCCTGACGTCTGCATTTTCCTGGACGTTCCGTCGGAGGTCTGCGACTCAAGAATTGAGAACGGCAGAGCCTCACGTGAGATATACGAGAAGCGTGAGACAATCGAGAGAACGAGGCAGAAATATTTTGAAGTTTTCTCGAGGCTCCCAGATCACAATATAAAAATCGTAAACGCCGTCGGTGATCCAGAAGAGATCGCCGAAAGGGTTTACGAAGCAATCAGATAATAAAAAAGCGCATCGGTTTTCCGATGCGCTTTAGTGTTTCTAAAGATTATTCGTACTCTACGACATTGACCCAAGAGAGAAGGAATTCTCTCTCCGCTTCGTTGCCCTTGACGGACTGGGAAGCGGCGACGATGGGCATCCACTTCTCGACGTACTGGCGGGCGGTGTTAGACTTCTTGCAGAAGAGGTTCAAGTACTTCTTCGCAAGAGGCATGTTGCCCTTGAGGCAGAAGAGGAGATATGTCCTTGCTACGTCAGCGGAAGCGTTGCCCTGTGTGGCGTGAGACCAGTCGATGACGTGGGGGACGCCTTCCTTGTCGATGATGATGTTAGAAGGGTTGAAGTCGCCATGGCAGAGCTTGTCGTGGTTAGGCATCGACTCGAGTCTCATTCTGAGCTCGTAACGAGTTGTGGCGTCGATGTCAGCTTCGCCCATCTTGCGATTCATCTTGTCCTTGAGCTTATTAAGGCTCGGGCTCTTGAGGGAGTGCATCTTGATCTGCAAATCAACGAACAGTTCAAGATACTCGTCCATCTTCTCAGGGTGCTCATCCATGAGGCCCTGGAGTGTCTCGCCCTCGATGAATTCGGAGACTATTGCCCACTGGCCATCCTGAGTGGTGACCTCGATAATCTTAGGAATATCGAAGCCGGTCTCCTCAACTCTTGCCTGATTCAGGGCTTCGTTAAGGATGTCAGCCTTTGAATAGCCGGGCTCGAACATTTTGATACAACGGTCGCCGTCGCGGTAGATCGTTTTTGTCTTTCTTACGGAAATAACATTATCAAGATTCATTTTCGTCACTCCTTCCGATTATTCTGCCTTCGGCATTGCCTTCTCGGTGAAGGTGGTGCCGTAGTATGCATCAAGATAAATCTGCTTGAGTTCTGAGATCAACGGATATCTCGGGTTAGCGCCGGTGCACTGGTCGTCGAATGCACACTCGGTCATCTCGTCGAGAGTATCTAAGAACTTCTTCTCGTCAACGCCATACTCAGCGATGGTGTCCTTGATTCCGACACGGTGCTTGAGCTCGTGAACGGCAGAGATGAGGTTCTCGAGCTTCTCCTGATCAGAATTACCGCCGAGATTCAAGGCATCTGCGATTTCAGCATATCTGTGAAGAGCGTTCGGGTGATCGTACTGCGAGAAGGTTCCCATCTTCTGGGGAGCTTCGCTCGCGTTATATCTCATGACGTCCTCGATAACGAGAGCGTTTGCAACGCCGTGAGCGATGTGGTGATAAGCACCGAGCTTGTGGGCAAGCGAGTGGCTGATTCCAAGGAAGGCGTTGGCGAAGGCCATACCTGCCATGGTTGCAGCGTTTGCCATCTTCTCTCTGGCTTCCTCATCTGTAAGGCCGTTGTCGTAAGCTCTGGGGAGATATTCAAATATTGTCTTGAGGGCTCCGATTGCTAAGCTGTCGGTGTAATCTGTTGCCATTACAGAAGCGTAAGCTTCGAGAGCATGGGTTACAGCGTCGATACCTGAAGCAGCGGTGAGGCCCTTCGGAGCAGTCATATGGAAGTCGATGTCGACGATTGCCATGTTCGGAAGGAGCTGATAGTCAGCAAGAGGATACTTGATTCCAGTGGTCTCGTCGGTGATGACGGCAAAAGGTGTAACCTCAGAACCAGTACCAGCAGAGGTAGGAACTGCGATGAAGTAAGCCTTTTCGCCCATCTTCGGGAAGGTGTAGACACGCTTACGGATATCGATGAATCTCATAGCCATGTCCATGAAGTCGACTTCGGGGTGCTCATAAAGAACCCACATGATCTTTCCTGCGTCCATAGCGGAACCGCCACCGATTGCGATGATGCAGTCGGGCTGGAAGGAGGTCATTGCCGCAGCACCTGCCTTGGCACTTGCGAGTGTCGGGTCGGGCTCAACATCAAAGAATGTAGTGTGAGCGATTCCGAGCTCGTCGAGCTTGTCTGTAATAGACTTAGTAACGCCACTGTGATAGAGGAAGGAGTCGGTGACGATGAAGCAGCGCTTCTTGCCCATGACATACTTGAGCTCGTCCAGAGCTATTGGCAGGCAGCCCTTCTTCGTGTAAACCTTCTCAGGGGCACGGAACCAAAGCATATTCTCTCTCCTCTCAGCGACTGTCTTGATATTGATAAGATGCTTGACGCCAACGTTCTCGCTGACGCTGTTTCCGCCCCATGAACCACAGCCGAGGGTCAGCGAAGGCGAAAGCTTGAAGTTGTAAAGGTCTCCGATACCGCCGTGGGAAGCAGGAGTGTTGACGAGGATTCTGCAGGTCTTCATCTTACTAGCGAATCTGTCAATCTTCTCGCGCTCGGTTACAGCATCGAGGTAAACTGACGAAGTGTGGCCGAAACCGCCATCGGCGATCAGATGCTCAGCCTTGCCGATTGCATCGTCGAAGCTCTCAGCGTGATACATAGCTAAGACTGGAGAAAGCTTTTCGTGGGCGAATTCTTCGGAAATATCGACAGACTCGACCTCACCGATGAGGATCTTTGTGCCCTCAGGAACGGTGATTCCGCAAATTTCGGCGATCTTCGGTGCAGGCTGGCCTACGATCTTAGCATTTACGGAGCCGTTTATAATAATGGTGCTTCTGACCTTGTCCTTCTCCTCGTCGTTGAGGAAGTAGCAGCCTCTGTAGGCGAATTCTTTTCTGACTTCATCGTAGATGTCGTCGAGTACGATTACCGACTGCTCAGAGGCACAGATCATGCCGTTGTCGAAGGTCTTGGAGTGAATAATCGAGCTTACCGCAAGCTTGATATCGGCGGTGCTGTCGATAATTGCAGGAGTGTTTCCGGCACCGACGCCGAGTGCAGGCTTGCCGGAAGAGTATGCCGACTTGACCATGCCAGGGCCACCAGTTGCGAGGATTATGTCGGACTCTTTCATGAGCATTGTTGTCATGTCGAGAGTCGGTGTGTCGATCCACTCGATGATGCCCTCAGGTGCTCCAGCCTTTACGGCAGCTTCGAGGACGATTCTTGCAGCCTCAGCAGTGCACTTCTTAGCTCTCGGGTGAGGGCTGATGATGATTGCGTTTCTGGTCTTAAGGCAGATAAGGCACTTGAAAATTGCGGTTGAAGTAGGATTAGTTGTCGGGATAACTGCTGCGACAACTCCGATAGGCTCGGCGATCTTCTTGGTGCCGTAGGCCTTGTCCTCCTCGATTACTCCACAGGTCTTGGTGTTCTTGTAAGCATTGTAGATATGCTCTGCAGCGTAGTTGTTCTTGATGACCTTGTCTTCAACAACGCCCATTCCCGTCTCCTCGACTGCCATCTTGGCAAGCGGAAGTCTTGCCTGATTTGCAGCGGTAGCAGCTGCTAAGAAAATTTTGTCGACCTGCTCCTGAGTGTAGGTTGCAAAAATTTCCTGAGCCTTTCTTACTCTTGCGATCGCTTCCTCAAGGGCTTCGACGCTTTCGATGGGAGTTCTTTCGGTTTTCACTGATTTTGCCATCACTGATTTCATATCAGTATACATACCTCCTGTTGTATTTTTTGCAGGATGAGTTTTTTGGCTCACCCTACAGTAGAATTAAATATAATTTGCCATCTGTCATTATAGCACAGGCGAGTCCTTTTTGTCAAGCAGAATCGGCATTTTCCACGGTTTGAACAGTTTTCTTTCAAAAGAGCGACCCCGTTTTTACTTATAAACGAAGTGTGAAAATCCAGCCGTTCCGCCAGTCTTTTCGGTCGAGTATGCAAATAGACCAATCCGGCAACCGACAAAGTGCCGAAGATCAAACGTCGGATAAACTGGCTCACCAATCTCGATCCATTCGCCATCATTGAGGTAGCTGAAGCGGGCCTCGCTCTTACTCATCGAAAACTTGCCCTGGACTCTCAGAGTGACCTTCTCGCTGAATGGGATTTTCTCGCAAAGCTTGTCTCTTGACCACATGACTAAGTAGGTTCTCCCCTGCTCTTTCGTAAGGCCGATTATGCCGTACTGGTACTGAAGCATGGTGAGACCTGCGGTGTCGCCGTCGTTAAGATTGCTCGCATCAAGGGTAACTTGAGCTTCACATTCGGGGTATCTGGCGCGCTGTGTCAGAGTATTGCGGGCGAATTCGACAGATTGAGACAGCTTTTCGGTAGTGATGATGAAGCTGCCGTTACCGGTTGTGAAGTAGTCAGGCTTCGGATTGTGGTTAAATTCCCATGCAGGATTCAGAGTTGGGCTCGTGAAGTCGTCCGAGACAAATATTGGGGAGTACTCGTAATCAGGCCTTGTCGAAGTGTTTTCGACTGTTTCAGATGGCGTATCGAACTCAGGGAAGCCAGTTTCATCGAAATGCATTGGGACGAGATTCGGAATTCTTCCGACAGCGCCATGGTCGGCAAAGATGACTCCGAACCACCTGCCATCGGGAGTGTCGACGATTCCGCCTTGGGCAACTCCGTTGGTTTCCGGGAGCTTATAGTCGATGACGTCTCCGCCAGTCCACTCGCCATCAAGGCTCGAAGCCATGTAGGCAGCCTCGATCCGTCGCCACTCATCTTGGGCAGCGTGGATGAAGAAGGCGTAATACTTGCCGTTAATCTTGTAGAGATGGGAGCCCTCATAGCCGAGGAAATCGCCGGGAGCGTCACGGATGACGATTTTGTCAAATCCTCCTTCGAGAGGGCCTGAGAGGTCAGGTTTGAGCTCGGTTATGCGGATATTTCTCTGGCCATACATGATGTAAACTCTGCCGTCATCGTCGAAGAGGACGGAGCAGTCATGATAGAATCCATCAATGTAGTTCTTACTCCATGGGCCCTCAGGGTCGGTGGCGGTGAAGCAGCAGGTCTTGTGAGTGTCGTTGGCGACGAATATCACGTAGAATTTGCCATCGTGGTAACGAAGGCACGGTGCCCACATGCCGTTGCCATAGGCGTTTTCCTCGCCGTCAAGGTTCTCTCTTGGGGTGTCCTCGAGAGTTTCGTAGACGTGGGAGCAGAATTCCCAGTTGATGAGGTCGTATGAGCGAAGGAGCACTCCTCCGGGCATATAGTGCATGGTGGTCGAGCACATGTAGTAGGTGTCGCCGACCCTTATAACGTCAGGGTCGGGCATATCGCAGCTGATTATTGGGTTTGTTCCTTTTATCATATAATGTTATCTCCAAGTAAAGTTTGACGCACCATAAACAAGGGCGACTTCTGTAGGGGCGGATATCATCCGCCCGCATACTACGCCGAGGTTGGGTGCGCCTGAATGTTAAATTAAAGCGAAATCTTCACTGCAATCGGGGTCTTGCCGGTGAGCTCAACGCTCAGCTCGTCCGGCTGAGAGGTGCCGAAGTAAAGCGTGGTTTCAGCGTCACGATCCAAGTATCTCTTACCGTCGTTATCGACGACGGTGAGGTTCTTAAGTGGGATGTCGAGAGCGACGGTCTTCGTCTCGCCTTCAGAAAGGGTCACTTTCTTAAAAGCACAGAGAGCCTGATTCTTTACGGCATCAGGAGAGGTCGACTTGAAATAAACCTGCAAAGCGTCCGAGCCAGCGGTGGCGGAATTGTGGAGGGTGACCTCTGCATGAACCGCTTCTTCGCCTACAGTAGCCTTCACATCGGTGACGGAAATCTCAGAATAGGTCAATCCGAAGCCGAAGGGATAGAGGACGTTATCCTTCGAGAGGTCTTCATAGCGATATGTTCTGTCTCTCATGAAGTAATCAGTGAATTCGGGCATACCGTCGGTGGTCTTGTAGAATGTGACAGGCAGCTTGCCGGAGGGGGAAACCTTGCCGAAGAGGATATCTGCAACAGCCTTTCCGCCTTCAGAACCGGGATAGAACGCCTGAAGAAGAGCATTCTCGCGGTCGTCCTCAAGATTCAGGGAAGAACCGCTTGCCACGATGACGACTGTCGGCTTGCCGAGAGAGAGGACAGCTTTGACGAGGTGCTGCTGGGATTTTGGAAGTCTCAAATCCTTCTTGTCGCCGGAAGCGTAGGCGTTGCCAGCGTCTCCCTCTTCACCCTCGAGGCTCTCATCGAGTCCGACACAGAGGACAACGACATCGCTATGCTCTGCGTTCGCCTTGGCCTCGGCGATTCTGTCGTCCGGGAAGGCGAGGACTTCGACTCTGTCCTTAATCATGTGGCAGCCTTCGGAGAAGAGGACTCTGCCAGGGAAGGCGTCCTGAATGCCCATGAGAATGGTTTCGTATCTCGAAGCGGTGCCGTAGTAGTTGCCTCTGAGAGCTCCGATATTCTGAGCGTTCGGGCCGATGACGCCGATAGTCTTGACTTTGGATACATCAATCGGGAGGATTCCGTCGTTCTTTAAAAGAACACAGGCGGATTCGGCAGCACGTCTGCTCACGGCAAGGTGCTCGGGAGTTTCAACGTCCATATATCCGAGGCCGTCATATTCGGTTTCATCAAACATTCCGAGGCGGAATCTTGTTCTGAAGAGATGCTCACAGGCAGCGGTGATTTCGTCCTCAGTCACGAGGCCATCCTGATACGCTTTATAGAGGTGGATATAGGTGTTTCCGCAGTTGACGTCACAGCCGTTCTTGAGAGCCAGGGCTGCCGACTCCTCATAGGTCTCGGTGACGTGGTGGTGCTGGTGGAAGTCCTGAAGTGCCCAGCAGTCGGAGGTGAAGTAGCCGTCGAAGCCCCATTCCTTGAGCTTTGACTGGAGATATTCGCTTCCGCAGCAGGGCTCACCGTTGGTGCGGTTATAGGCGCCCATGACGCCCTCGACGTCTGCCTCCTTGACAAGAGCCTCGAACGCAGGGAGGTAGGTCTCCTCCAAATCCTTCGCGTCGGCAACAGCGTTGAACTCATGGCGGAGCTCTTCGGGTCCCGAATGAACCGCAAAATGCTTGGCACAGGCAGCAGCTCTCAGGTACTCCCCATCGCCTTGGATACCCTCAACGAAAGCGCAGCCGAGGCGGGATGTGAGATATGGGTCCTCGCCATAGGTCTCGTGGCCTCTGCCCCAGCGGGGGTCACGGAAGATGTTGATGTTGGGAGACCAGAGCGTCAGGCCCTTGTAGATATCACGGTCGCCCTGCTTCGAATATTCGTTATACTTCGCCCTCGTCTCGACCGAGATGACCTCGGCGATGTCGCCGATGAGCTCCTCATCAAACGATGCTGCCATTCCGATTGCCTGCGGGAACATAGTAGCAACGCCAGCGCGAGCAGTTCCATGAAGCCCCTCGCACCACCAGTTATAGGCGGGAACCCCAAGTCTTTCAACCGCAGGCGCCCCAAACTTGAGCTGCTCACACTTCTCCCAGACTGTAAGCCGGGAGACAAGATCCTTAGCCCGCTCCTCAGGCGATTTTGTTTTATCCTTGTAAATGTCCATAGTTGTCCTCCTTAAGTATTCAAGTAATTGTGCTATGGATATTATACTCGATTGGGGAGGGGGTTGTCAAGGTAATTCGGAATCAGGAATTCGGGATTTGTCTCTGATTCGCAGCGACGCGACCCCTGCGGAACCTCTCAGTCTCGCTTCGCTCGACAGCTCCCCTTAATAAGGGGAGCCATAACTGTGCTCCCGCAAGTACCTGCGAGAGAATACAAAAAGGCTCCCCTTTTTAAGGGGAGCTGGCAGCCGAAGGCTGACTGAGAGGTGGCGCAAGCCTGAGGCGAGCGCCGTCGCCCGAAGGGCGACTATTCTATATCCGTCTCCCCTGCCTCAACGGGTTCGTCGATCTCAACGATTTCCTCTGTAGTGCTAACGGGAACCAAATTCTCGATCGCTTCCTCAATCGCCTCGGCATAAGCGTTGACGGTCTTCTGGTTCAGGACGTTCAGGCTCCAATCGACCGCCTCGATCGCCTCGGTGACGGCGGAGAAGTTTTCGTAATCCGAAGGATTCAGGGAATTCGCCTTCTCAATGGCTGCCTGGACGGCGGTGTAGCTTGCCTGGATGCGGGAGAGAGTGGTGTAGATGTCGGACTTTGATGTTGTTGTAGTTGTCGGCTCTGCTGCGACTGTCTGGGTGTCGGTGTAGGTTGTGCCAGCAATTGTCGCAGTATAAACCGTATTCCT
Organism: Ruminococcus sp.; assembly: GCA_020860605.1. Lineage (GTDB taxonomy): Bacteria > Bacillota > Clostridia > Oscillospirales > Ruminococcaceae > Faeciplasma. The sequence continues at coordinate 21,834 of JAJBTZ010000023.1, forward strand.
GAAGCCGTCGACCTCACTCGTAACCACAGCCTCAACAGTCTGGACATCGCCACAGGCGGTGCAGGTGAAGGTTGCGGTTGCGGTGGTGTAGTCCTCAGACCAGGTGAACACAGGATTGCCATAGGTATGGTTTTCCTCCACGGCGTTGCTGCCAGAGCTCAAAGCTCCCGAAGCAACTCCTCCTGAGCTCCCGCAAGGGACCACAATTGTGCCGTTGTTGATGATGGCGCCATCATCCACTGACGACAGTGTGACGTCGTTAGCTAGAGTGAGGGTTACGCCATCGGGGATGGTCAGAGTCAGACCAGTAGCAACTGAGAAATCAGATTCTAGAGTATAATCGGTGAGATAGAAAATCTCGTTCCCCTGACGGACGTAGCCCTGAATATCAGAACCGCTCCTCAAGCCCGTTGAGTCGATTGTCGCAGTGTACATAAGCTGGCGGTTGCTCTCCGCCAGAACTTCGACAACGCCGTTCAAAACAATATCAGAAGCCGAATAAATTCCGGCAGCGCTGTCAACAGTAATAGAGGAATCAGTGATTGTAGTTGTTGCTGATGTTGTTCCAGCACAATAAAATCCCCATGTGCTCCCATATGTCGAGACAGTAACGTCACTGTTGGTGATATTTATGTAGGTTTCAGTTATACTTTCCGATCCAGTTACATAAATAGCGGGATATGCATAGTCGGTCAAAGATGCCACTACTGTGCTATCAGAAATTTCAACGCCTTCAAGTGCATAAATGGCACTCCACGCATCATCACCGATTGCAACACTGGTGAAGGTTGCACCATTGTTTATTGTGCAGACGTATCCTGCAATAAACCCATTTTCTGTAGTAGATGTAACTGTTAATCCATCTGTACCATCTATGGTTGTGTACATGATATTACCATTCTGAAAATATGAACAGTCTGAAATTACAAGAGATCCAGAACCGGTAAGCGTAATACTACCATATGTGACCGAATAGTCATCGCTCTTAAATGCAAAAACTCTTTTGGTAAAGCCGGAAATATAGTTACTTCCACTCAAAACAACAGTAACTGTTTCTTCGTCTGATGGCAAAACAATTGCACTCCAATATTTGTTATCCTCATTTGTTATTGTCAGATTGGTAAGCGTAAGGGTTTTGGCGGATTCGTCCCAGCTCCAACCGTCTCCAGAGTCGTCATCAGTCAAGCCCGAGATGTCTAACTGTCCGTTAATAGTTGTTCCTGCCACTGTGCCCGTTGCGAAGGCAGCGGTTGGGATGATTGAAATCACAAGAAGAAGGGACAAAAACATGGCTAAAAATTTTTTCATAAAAAATCCTCCTCAAATATTTCTGGCACTTGAGAAGGCTGATATTTCCTCCAAGTACCGAGTCAGCACGGAGGTTGTATATGGGTAAGCGCGAAGCGCTACCCCCCACACAAATTAGGCATTTCATAATCGGTAAGCCTTAGCTTACCGATTGCATTAATATTATATCACATTTCGGGAAGAATTGCAATAGGTTTTTGGGGCAAATTTTAAAATATTTCCTTGCGTTTTAAGCTGATATGTGCTATGCTTTATTTGACAAAGGAGGTCGCAAACATGAATTCAGTTGAAATAAAAAAAGCCGCTGTTGTCGGCTTGGGAAATATGGGAGGAGCGATCCTCTCGGGAATAGTTTCTGGCGGAATCCTGCCAACTGAGGCTCTTTCAGGAGCTGACAAGGCAGAGGCTTGCAGACTGAAGGCTGAGAGCTTAGGCGTGAAGGCGTTTTCGGAGCCAAGCGAGGCTGTTGGGGACGCTGATCTTGTGATACTTGCGGTAAAACCGCAGTCCTTGGAAGCCCTCATGGCTGAAATAGGCGAAGTGAAGAAGTCCGCCGTCATCGTCTCGATCTTAGCTGGAAAGAAGATTTCGACTCTTGAGGGATTTTTCGGGAGTGACGCTAAAATCGTCCGCGTCATGCCGAACACTCCGGCACTCGTTGGAGTCGGTATGAGCGGAATCTGCCGTAACGGAAACGTCTCCGACGGCGAGCTTGCGAAGGTTGTTGAGATTTTCTCATCATTCGGGAAAGCTTCGGTTGTCGGCGAGAGCTTGATGGACATCGTCACCGGCATCAGCGGTTCCGGCCCTGCCTACGTCTACATGTTCATCGACGCCTTAATCAAGGCGGGAGTTAGCGGTGGCATGGACGAAGCCAGCGCCAAGCTTTTCGCTGCCCAGACGGTCAAAGGCGCTGCCGAGATGGTTCTTAGAAGCGATGTTTCCCCCGAACAGCTCAAAATCAACGTCTGCTCGCCCGGTGGGACTACCATTGAGGCGGTTAAGGTGCTGGAAGAGAAAGGGTTTGAGGATGTTGTTGTGCAAGCGGTGGGGGCTTGTGTGGAGAAGTCGAAAGCGATGGGAAACTCGTAACGCATCTGTAGGGGCGGATATCATCCGCCCGAAACCCCTCGGCAATACGTAGCGGGCGGATAATATCCGCCCCTACTATTCTGTCTCTCTTAAAGCTTTACAATTCA
>JAJBTZ010000028.1 GCA_020860605.1 Ruminococcus sp.
CGTCAGCTCGTGTCGTGAGATGTTGGGTTAAGTCCCGCAACGAGCGCAACCCTTACCTTTAGTTGCTACGCAAGAGCACTCTAAAGGGACTGCCGTTGACAAAACGGAGGAAGGTGGGGATGACGTCAAATCATCATGCCCCTTATGACCCGGGCTACACACGTACTACAATGGCAATTAACAAAGAGAAGCAAGGCAGCGATGCGGAGCAAATCTCCAAAAATTGTCTCAGTTCGGATTGCAGGCTGCAACTCGCCTGCATGAAGTCGGAATTGCTAGTAATCGCGGATCAGCATGCCGCGGTGAATACGTTCCCGGGCCTTGTACACACCGCCCGTCACACCATGGGAGTCGGTAACACCCGAAGTCGGTAGTCTAACGAAAGAGGACGCCGCCGAAGGTGGGATTGATGACTGGGGTGAAGTCGTAACAAGGTAGCCGTATCGGAAGGTGCGGCTGGATCACCTCCTTTCTAAGGAGAAATGAGCGAAAAGCTCATAAATCCAAGGTCAACAAGGGGAGGGCTTTTGAGCATTGTTCGATTTTGAGGATGCTGACGGTATGGGGGTGTAGCTCAGCTGGGAGAGCATCTGCCTTGCACGCAGAGGGTCAGGAGTTCGATCCTCCTCATCTCCACCAAAAGAGGGCGCATAGCTCAGGTGGTTAGAGCGCACGCCTGATAAGCGTGAGGTCGATGGTTCGAGTCCATTTGTGCCCACCATCTACTTTTCTTTTTGCTAAAAAGAAAAAAGTAAGCAAAAGAAAAAAGGCGCTAATCAAAACAATAAATTGGTTTATCACCGGAAAAAAGTAAGAAAAAACTTCGCAAAGAAAAATGAAATCTGAAGATGGATTTCAGTAATTAGCGAAAAAGTCAAGTTAATTATTGAAATCTGTTCTCAGGAACAGAAAAAAGCAGCTTGAAAATCGAATAAAGTGAAAGTAATGCAAATGAGGATACTACGAGTTAAAAACGATAATCGAAAGAAAGATTGTCGGGTAAAAACTACAAGTATTGAATTAACAATTCAAATAATTCAAGAGAACTCAGAACATTAACAAATGGTAAAGCTAAAAAGAGCGCAGGGCGAATGCCTTGGCATTGGGAGCCGACGAAGGACGTGATTAACTGCGATAAGCTGCGGGGAGCGGTAAGTACGCTTTGATCCGCAGATGTCCGAATGGAGCAATCCACATGAGAAAAGCTCATGTATCATATGCTGAATAAATAGGCATATGAGGGAAACCGCCTGAACTGAAACATCTAAGTAGGGCGAGGAAGAGAAATCAACCGAGATTTCCAGAGTAGTGGCGAGCGAAATGGGAAGAGGCCAAACCGAGAGGAGAAATTCTTTCGGGGTTGCGGACTGCATTTAGCATTGTTCGAATCTAACCGAATATCATGGGAAGGATAACCGGAGGACGTGAGAGTCGTGTAGGTGAAAGATGAGAGCAGCGAGCAGGATCCAGAGTACCGCGGGACACGAGAAACCCCGTGGGAAGCCGGGGGGACCACCCTCCAAGCCTAAATACTACCCAATGACCGATAGTGAAAAAGTACTGTGAAGGAAAGGTGAAAAGAACCCCGGGAGGGGAGTGAAAGAGAACCTGAAACCCTGTGCTTACAAGCACATAGAGCACGTCAAAGTGTGATATGGTACCTTTTGTAGAATGGTCCGGCGAGTTATCGTACGCAGCAAGGTTAAGCTCTTAAGGAGCGAAGCCGAAGCGAGAGCGAGTCTTAATAGGGCGAGAAGTTGAGTGCGATAGACCCGAAACCGGGTGACCTAACCATGTCCAGGCTGAAGTGGAGGTAAAGCTCCATGGAGGGCCGAACCGACCCCCGTTGAAAAGGTGGCGGATGAGGTGTGGTTAGCGGAGAAATTCCAATCGAACCCGGATATAGCTGGTTCTCCCCGAAATAGCTTTAGGGCTAGCGTTGTATTAGATTACCGGAGGTAAAGCACTGAATTGGCTAGGGGCCGAGAGGTTACTGAACCATATCAAACTCAGAATGCCGGATAATTGATGTACAGCAGTCAGACTACGTGAGATAAGTCTCGTGGTCGAAAGGGAAACAGCCCAGACCCACAGCTAAGGTCCCGAAATAGATTTAAGTGGAGAAGGATGTGGAGTTGCACAGACAACCAGGATGTTGGCTTAGAAGCAGCCACTCATTAAAAGAGTGCGTAATAGCTCACTGGTCGAGTGGCTCTGCGCCGAAAATTCAACGGGGCTAAAATCTATACCGAAGCTTGGGCTTGGCACGGAAGTGTCAGGGGTAGGGGAGCGTCATGTAAGGGGTGAAGTCACAGCGGAAGCGGTGGTGGACTTTACATGAGAGAGAATGCCGGAATGAGTAGCGAGAATTATGTGAGAATCATAATGGCCGAAAGTCTAAGGTTTTAGGAGGAAGGTTCGTCCGCTCCTAGTAAGCCGGGAGCTAAGGTGAGGCGGAAACGCGTAGCCGATGCACATACGGTAGATATTCCGTAGCCTCCGACAATTTAAGCACAGGGACACTTTCAAAGGGTTTAGCCGGGCGTTGGTTGCCCCGGTCGTAAGGGACTGCGATAGAGCGGGAAGTAAACTTGGAGGAAGGCGAGAAAAGCTGTGTGGGATAGAAGTCGGAGCCCGTACCGCAAACCGACACAGGTAGACAGGAAGAAGATTCTAAGGCCAACGGGAGAAGGGTTGTTAAGGAACTCGGCAAGTTGACCCCGTAACTTAGGGAGAAGGGGTGCTCTGAAAGGAGCCGCAGAGAATAGGCCCAAGCGACTGTTTAGCAAAAACACAGCTCTATGCTAAATCGAAAGATGACGTATATGGGGTGACACCTGCCCGGTGCCGGAAGGTTAAGAGGAGAAGTGAGAGCTTTGAATTGAAGCCCCGGTAAACGGCGGCCGTAACTATAACGGTCCTAAGGTAGCGAAATTCCTTGTCAGGTAAGTTCTGACCCGCACGAATGGCGTAATGATCTGGGCACTGTCTCGACAGCCCTCTCGGCGAAATTGTAGTACCGGTGAAGATGCCGGTTACCCGCGACTAGACGGAAAGACCCCATGGAGCTTCACTGTAGCTTAATATTGAATTTCGGTATTTCATGTACAGGATAGGTGGGAGACTGGGAAGCGTCGGCGTCAGCTGACGTGGAGTCAACCTTGGGATACCACTCTTGAGGTGCTGGAATTCTAACCTGCGGCTCTGAAACGAGTCGGGGGACATTGTTAGGTGGGCAGTTTGACTGGGGCGGTCGCCTCCAAAAAGGTAACGGAGGCGCTCAAAGGTTCGTTCAGCACGGACGGAAATCGTGCAGTGAGTGTAAACGCAGAAACGAGCCTAACTGCGAGACTGACAGGTCGAGCAGTAACGAAAGTTGGAGTTAGTGATCCGGCGGTATGCAAGTGGAAGTGCCGTCGCTCAACGGATAAAAGCTACCCTGGGGATAACAGGCTGATCTCCCCCAAGAGTCCACATCGACGGGGAGGTTTGGCACCTCGATGTCGGCTCATCGCATCCTGGGGCTGAATTCGGTCCCAAGGGTTTGGCTGTTCGCCAATTAAAGCGGTACGCGAGCTGGGTTCAGAACGTCGTGAGACAGTTCGGTCCCTATCTGTCGTGGGCGTAGGATATTTGAAAGGAGCTGTCCCTAGTACGAGAGGACCGGGATGGACGCACCTCTGGTGCACCAGTTGTCACGCCAGTGGCACAGCTGGGCAGCTAAGTGCGGAACGGATAAACGCTGAAAGCATCTAAGCGTGAAGCCGGCCTTAAGATAAGATATCCCTTCGTAAGAGTAAGACCTCTCAAAGACTATGAGTTTGATAGGCCTGGTGTGTAATCGTGGCGACACGTTAAGCTTGCAGGTACTAATCGGTCGAGGGCTTTTCCTTTTGTTGGTTCTGTTTCCTTGGATTTGATTGTTTCGTTATTTTCGCTTGTTCGATTTCAGTATGCCGGTGTTTATAGCGTTGAGGTCACACCCGTTCCCATTCCGAACACGGAAGTTAAGCTCTTCTGCGATGACGATACTTGGTTGGAGACAACCCGGAAAATTAATTCAATGCCGGCTTTTATTATATGACTATCGGAAGTTAATATATTAGCTTCCGATTAGGTGTATATTTATGTATCGGGCCATTAGCTCAGTTGGTTAGAGCAACCGGCTCATAACCGGTCGGTCTGGGGTTCGAGTCCCTAATGGCCCACCATATTAACAAAGCAGGTTATCCTGCTTTTTTTATTGCAGGAGGACGGAATCAATCCGTCTTTTTTTATGCCCTTTTGTCATAGCTGCAATAAGTAACTTGTTTTGATATAAAACACCTAAAATTCAACTTATAACAATAATCCTTGAT
>JAJBTZ010000073.1 GCA_020860605.1 Ruminococcus sp.
GAGAGCTGGCAGCCCCGAAGGGGCTGACTGAGAGGGCGCGAGCGAAGCGAGCGTGGACTTGCCTTCAGCCAAGTCGTAGGCACTTACAAATTTTTTTGTGAAAAGTACGCGAAAGCTATTGACACGGAAGAAAAAGTATGATATAATATTTGCATCACCGATAAGCGCGAGCTTATCAATTTTCTACATTATTTCGGGGTTCTGCTTATCTTCCCCGAGCAACAACAGTGCGGGTGGCATCGTTTCCGACCCCCTCACGAATTCAAGGAGGTATTTTAATGAAAACCACAAGAAGAATCTTATCCGTAGCCCTGGCAATCGTCCTCTCTGTATGTATGCTGACGAATGTTGTCTTTGCCGACAATCTTCTCATCAGCTCTCTCAGCTCGACGACCTATCTCGCCCTTGGCGACAGCATCACCGCTGGATTTGGCCTTGATGACCCCGACAGCGAGAGTTTTGTCACACTTTTCGGCAACGAAATCGGTGCTACAACTATTAATCAAGGCGTAAGTGGCCTCACCGCTGCAACTCTTTCCGAGACTCTTGCAACCGGCGAGTATGACACTTATCTTGCAATGGTCGATGTCGTAACAATCACCATCGGCGGTAACGACCTTCTGGCTGCTTTCTATCAGTATCTTATCGACACTTATAACGCCACAATGGGCACAAGCCTGACTACTGAGGATATCACCACCTGGTTCACCGACGGAACCTCTTACACGACTGAAATCTCTACAGTTCTTACCTACCTCACCACCGATGAAGGTATTGCAGGAGCAACAGCAGCTGTCTCAGAAGTAGCTCCGACCTGCATTGCAGACATTCAGTCGATCATCACAAAGATCCTTTCCGTCAACCCTGATGCGGTAATTCTTCTCGCTAATCAGTATAACCCCTACACTTCTCTCAGCGCTCTTCCTACATATTCGTCAATCAGCACGATGTTTGACACCGCTGTAACAGCTTTCAACGCTCTTCTCGAGCAGGTCGCAGCTCTCAGCGACAACGTCATAATCGTTGACGTATACTCCGCAGGAGTTGAGACAAACGTAAACGTTCTCACCATGAACTTCGACTTCCATCCAGATGCTGCCGGCCACGAGACCATCGCAGCTGCAATGGTAGCAGCCTATGAGACAGTAGCAGCTCCAGCAGAGGCAGAAGCAACCACAGAAGCTGAAGCTACCACCGAGACCGAAACTGAGTCGGAGGCGGCAGAGGCAACTCCCGTTGCAACCACCGAGAACCCCACCACCGGCATCGCTATCTCGCTCATTCCGATGGCAATAGCTCTGACAGGCGTTGGGTTGTCAAAGAAGAAGTAAAAACAATGTACAATGTACAATGAGGCTCCCCGAAAGGGGAGCTTTTTTTGCTCGAGGATGCCTCCTGCTGGAGGCGAAAGCGCTCGCTTCGCTCGCGCCCTCTCAGTCAGCTGCTTCGCAGCTGCCAGCTCTCCCAGAGGGAGAGCCGAGTTGCTGCCTTAAGGAAGGCTTTGTGCAGAGGAATTCTTGGCTCCCCCTCTGGGGGAGCTGTCGCCCGTAGGGCGACTGAGAGGGCGCGAGCCCCGAAGGGGCGAGCGGTCGTCCGAAGGACGACACGGTTCGCCGAAGCCCCCAAATTCAAATTTTTCCAAGTTTAATCATCCCCATCTGTGAAATGCTATAAAAAAAGAAAGGATGATTACTTTGAAAACCATTATTTCACGTCGCACTCTGGTGCGGATTATTTCTTTTGCTGTGGCTATTATCGCGGTGTTGGCTGCTGCGGATGTTGTGTATATGTGCAGGCTGTCCCGAGCGGAGCGGTCGATTGAGTACGGGTATCAGGAGGCGGTGGAGGAGCTGGCACAGAGTGCCGACAAGATTTCGGCAACACTCACGAAGGGGCTCTATGCCTCCTCTCCCCAAATGATGCAGAAGCTTTCGAGCGAGCTCCTGAGTGAGGCTGCAAACGCTAAGAATGCCCTCACCAGGCTCCCGGTGGCGACCTCGAATCTTGAGAAAACAGAGAAGTTCCTCTCCCAGATAGGAAACTACGCCTATTCCCTCTCAGCAACGGCTGCGGACGGCTCCACACCGTCCTATGAGGACTACGTCACGATGAGCAGCCTTTGCGACAATGCCGAAGCATTCAGTAACGAGCTCTGGAGCCTCAAGTCGAAGCTCCTCTCGAACGACAAGACCATAACAGAGCTCTTCTCGGAGCTTGATGACGGAGGCGAATCCTTCCTCTCGGACGGTCTGAGCACCGTTGAGGAGGGCTTCGAGAACACTCCGAAGCTCATCTACGACGGCCCCTTCTCCGACCATATCTTAGAGAAGACCTCCGAAATTCTCTCCAACGCTGAAGAGGTTTCCGAGGAAGAAGCTAGGGAGATTGCTGCGAAATACTGCGGGCTCGAATCATATCAGTTGAAGACTTCGGAGTATTCCGAAGAGGGCACGATGCCGTCCTATAGGTTCACCTCGAACGGCGTGAGCGTCTCCGTCACCAAAAACGGCGGTTACGTCTCGTATATGCTCAAGCGCCAGAGCGTGAGGTCGAGCGACCTCAGTGCTGAGGAGGCGGTCGAATCCGCCAAGAAGTATCTCGAAAATATCGGAATCGAGAGCATGGAGGAAACCTACTACGAGACCTACAATGGCGTCTGCACGGTGAATTTCGCATACACTGAGAACGGCGTGACCTGCTATACCGACCTCATCAAGGTTGCGGTTGCTCTCGATGATGGCGAGATTATCGGCTATGACGCGAGAGGGTTCCTTATGAATCATGTTGAGAGAACCTTGAGCGAGCCGACTCTTTCGGAAACCGAGTGCCAATCGAAGCTCTCACCGATGCTCTCAGTCGAGAGCTCAGGGCTGGCAGTAATCCCCTCCGACAGCGTCGAGGAAAAGCTCTGCTACGAATACAAGTGCCACTCCACCGACGGCCACACCGTCCTCGTCTACGTCAACACCGAGACTGGGGAGGAAGAGGATATTCTGATACTCCTTGAGACGGAAGGGAGCGTGTTGACGGTTTAGGGCGACATTTTGTCGGCTGCGCCGAGCGCCCCCTTCGGGAGCGCACCCCTCCACCGTCGCCGAAGGCGACGGTGGAGGGGTGCGATTTCGCCTTCGGCGAAATCGCTTCGGCGGAGGAGGCAACGCCTCCGCAGCCGAACATGTAGTGGCAGATATTATCCTCCCCACAAATATAAAATTCCCCATTGCAAACCGTGACAAAATAGTGTATAATAGTACCGTAAGTTTACTGTGGGACAAAGTAAGGCTGCTTACTGACTCACTAATTATAAAACGGAGGTAATAATATGCTCGTATCTGCAAAGGACATGCTGAACAAGGCTCGTGATGGCCATTATGGCGTCGGACAGTTCAACATCAACAATCTTGAATGGACAAAGGCTGTACTCCAGACCGCTGAGGAGCTCAAGGCTCCTGTTATCCTCGGTGTTTCCGAGGGTGCCGGAAAGTACATGTGTGGCTACACCACTATCGTAGGAATGGTCAAGGGTATGATCAACGAACTGGGAATCACCGTTCCTGTCGCTCTTCACCTCGATCACGGCACTTTTGAAGGCGCAAAGAAGTGCATCAACGCTGGTTTCAGCTCGATCATGTTCGACGGTTCTCACTATCCTATCGAAGAAAACATCAAGCTCACCACCGCTCTTGTCAACACCTGCGACATCCTTGGAATCTCTCTTGAGGCTGAGGTTGGAGCTATCGGTGGCGAAGAGGACGGAGTTGTAGCTATGGGTGAATGTGCTGATCCTGCTGAGTGCAAGCAGATTGCTGACCTCGGCGTTACCATGCTTGCTGCTGGTATCGGCAACATCCACGGCAAGTATCCTGAGAACTGGCCCGGACTTTCCTTCTCCACTCTCGAAGCCATCAAGGCTGCTGTCGGCGACATGCCTCTCGTTTTGCACGGTGGCACCGGCATCCCTGCTGAGCAGGTCAAGAAGGCCATCTCCCTCGGCGTTGCAAAGATCAACGTAAACACCGAGTGCCAGATCGCATTCACCGCTAAGGTCCGTGAGTACATAGAAGAAGGCAAGGACCTCACCGGCAAGGGCTTCGACCCAAGAAAGGTCTTGGCTCCCGGCGTAGAAGCCATCAAGGACACCGTCAGAGAAAAGATGGACATGTTCGGCTGCATTGGAAAGGCTTGATTTTCAGGCTTTCAGAAAAGGCAAAAAATACCGGCTCGATACTTTGGTATCGGGTCGGTTTTTGTCGCGCTTCGCGCGATACGCTCGCTTCGCTCGCGCCCTCTCAGTCAGCTGCTTCGCAGCTGCCAGCTCTCC
>JAJBTZ010000092.1 GCA_020860605.1 Ruminococcus sp.
CCTCCACCGTCGCCGAAGGCGACGGTCCCCCTCCCCCTTCGGGGGAGGCTATCTCCGCCTGAAGATAGGTTCAATCTTCCTCAGACGGCGCAACGACGTAGGAGCCGTAGGTGTGAGGGAGGTTGTCCGTCGAAGTTGAATCGGAGTAGGGTTTGAAGGGTGTGAACGCTCTCTCAGGGTCGAGCTTTATCTCGAGGGTGTCCTCACCCGGGGCGAGGTAGAGCTTTACGTGAAGGAGGCGGTTGAACTCGTCGAAGTAGGAAGCCGTGATGGGGCTCTCGGAAACGGTGGTGTAGCGGTTTACCCAGGCGGTGGCGGTGCCGTTCAGGCGGATGTCTGAAGGGGCCTTCGACATGTGGATATGAAGGGTGAACTCCTTGAGGGAGAACTTCTGATTATTCGGATTGATGCGGATTTTCAGGGTGTCCCCTGCTTCTTCACAGGTGATCTCGGTGACGGTATACTCGCCGTGGAGATAATCGTCAGTGGTGCCGTCGTCGGCATAGATATTGGCTGTCGACTTGGAAGAGGGATAGATTTCAGCTTCGAGTTTCGAGAAATCGAGGTCTTTGGTGTTGAGAATATCGGCGATGGTAGGGATGATGGCTCCGGCTTTCACGAAGACGGGAATTCGGTTCTGAGGGGCATAGATTTCGTACTCGTGGCCACCTTCGTAGACGTAGTCATAATCAAGGTCGAACCAATTGCCTTCGGGGAGCCAGACGGTGCGGGTGTTCTTCTGGGGCTCGAGAACAGGGGCTACCAGAAGATTCTCGCCGAAGAGATACTCATCAGTGATAGTGTAGGCCTTCTCGTCATCGGGATAGTGCCAGAAAAGAGGCCTCATGATTGGAGTGCCAGTCAGATAGTTTTCATAGTAAAGAGAATAGATATACGGGATCAGGCGATAGCGGAGTCTGATGTAGTGGGTCATGCCGTCGAGGGTGAGGCGGTTGTATCTGAACGGAACCGACTCGCCACCGGCATGATGGGAGCGATAAATCGGCGTGAAGCAGCTGAACTGCATCCAGCGCTCATAGAGCTCGGCGTGCTCTGTCCTGTCATTATGGTAAAGATTATAGGGACAGTCGTCATTATTTGTAGGAGAGATGAACCCGCCACTGTCGCAGGTCCACATCGAGATGCCGCTGAGCTGAGTGTTGAGGGCTTCGGGAATGTGAGCCTGAAGGGTGCCGTATTCGGAATAGATGTCGCCTGTCCAGAGGGCTGTCGGCTCACGCTGAATTCCGGCAGTGCCAGTACGGGTGAGGACGAAGCTCCGCTTGTTCGGGGAGTGAGATTTGGCGATATTATGGTAAGTTTTCGTTACCGAATTGCTGAAGATATTGTGGATTTCGGCTCGGCTGCCGGCATGGTAAGCGGTGTTATCGGCATCACCTTCGGGTTCCGTCAAGTCGAGCCACCAGGCTTCGATTCCGTCGTCCATGATTCGCTTGATTTGGGGAGAAAGCCACGATTCAATATCGGGATTCGTGAAATCCATCAGCTGGCCACTGTAGTGGCCACAGATAACGGGGTTTCCGTCTGTGTCATAAGCCAGGATCCCGGCCTCTTTGGCACTTTCGAAGGTGTCGCTGTCGCTCTTGAGCATCGGGCCGGAGTTCGAGGCCGTGAAGTGGAGGCCCTCTTCGCGGTATTGCTTAATCTTCTCGGGGCTCTTCCCTTCCCAGCGATCAGCCCACTTGTAGTTGTTGAAATACTGTGCCCAGTCGAAGTCGAAAACGATCGAGTCGAGCGGGATACCGAGGCGCTTGAAGGTTGCGATGACGTCGTCGACCTCCTCCCAGTTCCAGAAGGAGCACTTGCTCTGCATGTAGCCTAGGACCCAGAGTGGCGGGAGCTTCGGATGGCCAGTGATTTCAGAAAACTTGCAGACAGTCTCGGGGATGGAGTCTCCCAGAATGAGATAGAGCTTGCAGGCACCGGCGGGAGCAGTGATTTTAAGAATATCATGGTCGGTGCAGCCGACATCGACCGTGAGGTTCGAGGTGTTGTCGAGATAGATGCCATAGCCGAGGCTGCTCAAGATGAAGGGAGTCGGGTAGTCGGCGGTGACGGAATTACGACCGATTCTCTGGCCGGTGACCATGTCGCGGATGGTGCCTCTGCGGTCGAGGGAGCCAAACTGGATGTCGTTGTCCTCTCCCAAGCCATAAATATGTTCGTTTTCGGAGAGCTTAAACCTGAGCTCGAAGCCGTTTTCGAGGGTCGAATAGGCAAGATTGTCAGAGATAAACTTCTTTGCCTGAGAAAAATCTCCCTCTATTTCAGAAAGCGGAAGTATCGCGCCGGAATCGGGGTGAGTCCTGCCGTCAGGGATTTCGAGGGAGTAGAGATTTTTTGAATGGATGCGGAGGATGGCGGGGGTGTTGGAAACGGTGATAGTGTAGGGCATGGGGAGGCCTCCTGTTGGGTTGTTGGGGATAGTATAGCATAGAAATTGGGGGAATGCAAGGGGTCGGCAAAATGTCGCCAGCCATCGGAGCCAGCTCCCCTGTGGAACCTCTCAGTCTCGCTTCGCTCGACAGCTCCCCTTAATAAGGGGAGCCATAACTGTGCTCCCGCAAGTACCTGCGAGAGAATACAAAAAGGCTCCCCTTTTTAAGGGGAGCTGGCAGCCGAAGGCTGACTGAGAGGTGGCGCGAGCCGAAGGCGAGCGCCGTCGCCCGAAGGGCGACTATTCGCTATCCGTCTCCCCCGCCTCAACAGGCTCGTCGATTTCTACTACTTCCTCGGTCGTTCCCTCCGTCGTATCCTCAGTCGTGGTCGACTGATTGAGGGCGCCGATCTGGAGGAGGAGAGGGAGAGGGTTGTCTCTCGAACTCGAGTTATAATCCGTCACGGCGAGGACCAGGAAGGGCGAGCTGCTGTCGGGCTGGAAGGTTACTGTCAGGTTTCCTTCCTGATAGGTGCTCGAGGAGGTCTCCTCCTTCCAGGCGCCGTTTGTGTAGTGGACGACGTGGATGGTGGCGGAGCTGAGGGCTGACGACGTGGTCTCAAAGCTCATCGTGACGGTCGCGCCACTTTCAAAATCAATATCTCCATAGAAAAGCGCTGTGACCTTGCGGATTCTCGAATTCTCCCTTATCAGGAACTCCTCGGTGTTCTTAAGGAGCCACTCGCCGTGGGAGTCGTTATATAGCGTGAAGCCCATCGCATCGGCTATCGCCTCGAGCTTATGCTCGCCGTCGACCGTGCCGACAGAAATCTCTCCTGAGTCGACTGAAATCGTGACCGATGTGACCAGCCCCGAAGGCAGTATCTCCGCCAAAGCATGTTCACCATCAATAGTGACCGAAGTCACCTTGACGTAATCAGGATCCTCCGCCCCACAAACCGAGCAGACGCCATCAACATAGGTGTGGCCAGTAGCCTCCACCGTGACAGTTTCCCTGCTAAGCTCTGTATTGCAAACTGAGCAATAAACGACGCTGTCGTATGAGCCATCTTCGGTGCAAGTGGCCAAGACTTCGTTCTCAACAACCGCTTCGCCGGCGGCGTGGCCCGTCGCCTCCGCCTCGTCCGCAGTGTAACTGTCCCCGCAAGCGCAAGTATAAGTGGTGTACCCACCTTCGGTGCAGGTTGGGGAGGTTACGACGGTGGAGTAGGAATGGGTGTGGGGTTTTATGGTGACATATTCGTTAATGTTATCTATCTCTGTTGCAGAGCTGCAATAGGTTGTAGTAGTGCCTGTTTGAACCTCAAGAATAGTTCCATTTGCAGGCTGAACCGTGAAGACGTTATCACCAGCAAAAATGCTGTATCCCCCTCTAGATAGAACCTCCAATGTTGCACTGTCGTCTCCAACTATTATGAGCGAGTCTTCGACCAAGATAACATATGAATGTGATGCAGAAATAGTATTCGTGCTTGAAATCTTTATTGTCAATTCATGTTCTGAATATATAGCAGGGATATCATCATCTACCCCCAACGTAAAATTATTCAGCGTCAGAACGCCGTCTTTATATGTGGCAGTTCCTGTAGTTCCACTATAGCTATTACCATCCGAAAGCTTCGTGCCAGCAATCGAAATACAATTCGGATCATCCGCTCCGCAAACGGTGCAGACGCCGTTTGAGTAGGTGTGGTCGGGCTGGATGACGGTGCAACCACTCGGGAAAGAGTGAGAGTCATATGAAGTTCCGCAGCCAAGAGTGACTGAAGCCAATCCTGTTCCAGAAAAAGCATCAATACCGATAATTTCGACACTGCTTAGACTACCTATCGATGTTAACCTATTACATCCGTTAAATGCATCGTCACCAATCGTCTTTACACTACTTGGAATATTTATTGAAGTCAGACTACTACAGCCATAAAAAGCATAAGCACCAATGCTTGTCACATCGCCATTAATGGTAACCGAAGTCAGATTTGTACATCCTAGAAGCAGGTTCGAAGCGATTTCAGTCACATTTTCTCCAAAAACGACTGTTTTCACTTGACTAGCATAGTTGTAGTCGTCTTTCTTCTCTATCCATTTGGCTGCGCTCTCCAAACTACCCTCATTGAAACAAAGCTCGCCAGAGTCAGTATCGAAAGTCCAGCCACTGCCCTCGACTTTCTCTGCACACGTAACAATAGTCATCGAAACCACTGCCAAGCAAAGGGTTATGAAAACTACTAAAAGCTTTTTCTTCATAAAAATGCCTCCTTATTGTTATCAGGAGGCTACTTTGGGTGACCTCCTACACTTTTGTGTCGGAGGTTTTTATGGGTCTCGCGCGAAGCGCGAGTACCCCCCGCAGAATTTGTACTTTTTATATCGAACTCAATCAGGGATTGAGTTAATACCTTGTCATGGCTTCAGCCGTTTTTCCCTGTGGTGCTTACGGCAGAGGGCAATGTAGCTGTCGTTGGCGCCGAGGACGACCTGGTCGCCTTCGGTGACCATGCCGTGCTCGTTGAAACGAGCATTGCAGGTGGCTGCTTTGCCACACCAGCAGACGGTTTTGATCTCTTCGATGACGTCTGCCCAGGCGAGGAGCCAGAGGCTGCCGGGGAAGAGGTTGCGCTGGAAATCGGTCCGAAGGCCGTAGCAGATCACGGGGACTTCAAGGTCGTCAACGATGTGAACGAAGAGCTCGACCTGAGATTTTGTGCAGAACTGGGCTTCGTCGACGATGATGCAGTCGTAAGCCTTGATTTCGTCCTCGGGCATGAGCTCGAGGTCCTCGACGAAATGGCACTTCTGGTTGAGGCCGACTCTCGAAGCCATCACGCCTTCGCCATCCCGGGTGTCGAGCTTCGGCTTGACAAGAAGGGCGTGCTTGCCACGTTCATAATAGTTGTAGGCCACCATCAGCGCATTGGCGGTTTTCGAGCTGCCCATCGCGCCGTAGCGGAAATAAAGCTTTGCCATACTTTTCCCCTGCTCTTATAGGATTATGGTCTCGGTACCGTCGAGGCCAGAAAGGATTTCGGTTTTGTCGCCTGAGATAATGCCAACAGTGACCTCCATCTGGATTTTCGTGCCGGAGATGAGGACGTTGACGGCGTAGCCATCGCTTGTCTCGAATACTGCGTCTGTCGGGACGATGATGGCGTCGTCACGCCTTAAAGTCGTGAAGGTGACGTCGATGGTGCCGAAGTCCTCGAAGTCGACATCTTCATCGGGCTGGATGACATAGCTCGTGATGGTTGAGGCCTCGCCAGTGAAGCGATCAGATGAACTGGTCGTTATCGTGTCGATGACCTTGCCGGTGGTGACAACGAGGGTTCCCTGGGCGATGTCGACTTTGGTGCCGAAGGTGATGTTTGAGAGCTCGTTTCTTGTGTCGGTGACGGTGAGATAGGCCTTCGAAGAATCAACGATAGTGCAGACGGTTCTGTTGGCGGAGACTGTAGCGCCAACCCAATAGTTGCCGACAGAGGTGATTTTGCCGTCGCAGGGAGCTGTTATCGTGAGGTAGTCGAGGCGCTTGACGAGGTTGTCATAGGTTGCCTGCTCAATGGCGAGGTCGATAGC
The DNA here is from genome assembly GCA_020860605.1 of Ruminococcus sp. Classification (GTDB taxonomy): domain Bacteria; phylum Bacillota; class Clostridia; order Oscillospirales; family Ruminococcaceae; genus Faeciplasma. The sequence continues at coordinate 5,993 of JAJBTZ010000092.1, forward strand.
TGCGAGAGCTGCCTCATCCTCATCGCCTGCTGCTACGAGGGCATCATAAGTGGCCTGAGCGGAGTCGAGGATGACCTTCTGGACCTCAATTTCGTCGTCAAGCTCATCAGAGCTGAGGCGGACTAAAACGTCGCCTTCGCTGACGGTCTGGTCCTCATGAACGTTGAACTCAACGATGGTTCCTCCGACCAGAGAGAATGAAAGGTTGGTATAATAAGGCGTGTCGACAGTGCCACTGAGGGTCACCTGCTCAAGGATGGTGCCGACATAGGCATCGGCGGTGTTATAGTTGACCGAATTCGTGTTGATGGGGATATAAATCTCATCATCGACGCTCGCTTCATCTCCACAGGCACAAAGCATACTGGTGGCCATGACGGCTGCTGTCATTACGGCAAAAATTCTTTTCTTCATAATTATGATTCCTTCCAAATAAACACAAGGCTGACGACATAGTTTTTCTCATACTATGATAGCAGATTTTTTCGGGAATTACAATAGGAAAGTTCCCCATAACGCAAAATTTCACATAAAAAAGTCCCCTCGGTCTTCCGAAGGGACTTTAAACTTTTCCAATCAATTTGTTATGGTGACGGTGCCGGAGGTGGTTTCGACGTCAATCTTGAGGGAACCGGTGCCGGAGACGGTGGTTCTGCCTTCGCCAGAAAGTCTGGATCCGCTTGCGGTGACTGAGCCGGAGGTGGTCTCGTACTCGAGGGTGTAGCCAGTGCCGGAGTTAAGGGCGACTGTCGCGCTGCCGGAGGTCAGCTCGATGTCGAGCTCCTGAGAGATAGTGCTCGAAGAGATCGAGATAGTGCCGGAGGTGGCGTCTGCACTCATTTCGGTGGCGGTGACGCCCTTGATGGTGGAGCTGCCGGAGGTGGTCTCGACGCTTAAGTCTCTCACAGTGAGATTTCCCTGAGCATCGGAGATGACGATGTCGGCGGAGGTGGCCTCAATCGAGAGCTCATCGAGGTTCATAGAAGTCGGGATGTAGATGGTCAAATCCTTCGAAATGCCAGCTGAAGAGAAGTTGTTAGCCTTGGTGAAGTTAATCTTGAGCTCGCCATCTCTCTGAAGAGTATAAGTGAGAGCATTGGAGGAGCTGATAGTGGATGAGCTGGTCTCGGTGACCTGAATCGTGGTGCCACTATAGGGGATCACGGTGACGCTGCCGGAGTACCAGTCGATATCGATGTCGGTGACGCCGGTGGTGTCCATGGTGAAGTCGCCAGAGGAGGAAGTGGTGCTTGCAGCTGCGGTAGTCGTGGTGGCCTGAGTAGTGGTAGTCGCCTGAGTTGTTGTAGTAGCCTGAGTTGTTGTCGTGGCAGCCGTTGTAGTCTGGGACTGAGTTGTGGCTTCGGTAGTTGCCTGAGCCTGAGCTTCAGTGGTGGTAGTCGCTTCGGGAGTTGCCGTTTCTTCCGCTACTGTTGTTACGGCAGCTGCATCAACTTCGCCGTTAGCGGATTCGTTGTCGTAAGAATTGAGAATTTCAACGTCATCATCGGTAGTTCTGGTTGCTACGGCGGTGTCGCTCTGAGTGTCGTTCTGAGCCTTGAGGCTGGCGTTTATCTGGATTAATACTACGAGTATTCCCAAAAGAAGTACTGCGGCTACAGCGCCAGCAACGATTTTTAAGATGGAATTGGTTTTGTTAGTCATGTTAGTGCTCCTTTCAAATTTTTAAGCAATTTTTACTGTTTAGAGTTATGGATTTCGAATATTCCGTCTATGACGAATTTTAGTGCGAAGCCGATTAAGAAGGTCACCCAGGTGAACATCCAGGCTGAGGTTGTGACGCTTATAATCAAGTATATCACGAATATCAGGCACCACATTATGAGAGTGACGATTCTATGAAGTGAGGTTTTCGGCTTCTTTTCCTCTTCCGGCTCGACTACCGCTATGGGTGTAGACTCTGCTTCGACAATCTCTCCGCTGTCGCCAGAATACTCTTTTATGAGCTCGTCGACATCGCCGATGCCGGCTATTGCGGACTGATATGCGAATTCTTCGTCTTTGCCGTTTCTTAACAGGTCACTATACTTTTCAAGCGTATTGGTCAGGATTTCCTCCTCAAGTTCCCGTGTCTGCGGGTTATCAGGTGCGGATTTAAAGAGCTCATTTACATACGCTTCTATCTTATCTTCTCTCATAGCTGTGCCTCCTCGTCTTTTTCTAAGCCCTCTCCGCTTACGGATAATATCCTGTCCATGATGTTTTTGGCTTCGACCCACTCGTCGGTCATCCTGAAGTATGCTTCCCTGCCGAGCGGGGTTATGTGGTAGTATTTTCTTCTGGCTCCTGATTCGGAATCGCCCCAATATGAGGTGATGTATCCACTGTCGAGGAGCTTTTTGAAAGCGGTGTAGAGCGTGGCTTCGTTCAGCTCGTACATCCCGGACGATTTTCTTAGAATGCTCTTGTTGATTTCGTAACCATAGCTGTCGCCCTGCATGAGGTTGGCTAAAATCACTGCGTCAACTCGCCCTCTTATAAGTTCAGATGCTACCGACAATTTATCCGCCTCCTTTACTCTTTCTGTTTGCATTATATCATATGTTACCTTGTCTGTCAAGGTATTTTAGAAAAAATTTTATATAAGATTTTTAGATACCTCAGGCAGGCTCAGGACTGGCATTATTTTTTTAACATGTTTTTGAGAAATATTAAACAACTGCTGCAAAAAATGCTCATTGACATTTGCCTTCGGTTCCGTTATTATACTTTTAAAAGAGCATTGAAAGGAGCTAAGACATGTACACACCTGACAGTAAAAAATATGACAATATGCCCTACCGCAGATGCGGTAAAAGTGGCCTGAAGCTTCCGGCGATTTCCCTGGGATTCTGGAGGAATTTCGGCGGTGAGAACCCCTATTCCGTTATGGAGGAGATTACTCTCGGGGCTTTTGATATGGGAATCACCTATTTTGACCTTGCAAACAACTATGGAAACCCGAATAATGGCAGAGCTGAGGAGAACTTCGGAAAGATTTATCAAAATAACCTGAAGCCTCACCGTGACGAAATCGTCGTTGCGACGAAGGCTGGCTTTGAAATGTGGCCTGGGCCTTATGGGGACAGGAACGGTTCGAGAAAGTATCTTCTTGCCTCTTTAGACCAGAGCCTTAAGAGAATGGGGCTCGAGTATGTTGATATTTATTACCACCATGTTCCCGACCCTGAAACTCCCGTTTATGAGACAGCAATGGCACTTGACACGGCTGTAAGGCAGGGCAAGGCGCTCTATGCCGGAATTTCGAACTACTCAAGAGGTCAGGCGGAGGAGATCACGGCTGCACTAAGGGAGCTCGGCACGCCGTTTATCGTCAACCAGATTTCCTACTCGATGATTAACCGTTGGATTGAGAACGACAGGCTCGACCAGTGGGCGATCGAGAATGGTGTCGGGCTTGCGGTCTACTCTCCCCTCTCACAGGGGCTTCTGAGCGGGAAGTACAATAAAAATATCCCCGCTGATTCAAGAATCGGCAAGGGAGATTCATACTTAGGCAGGCAGCTTGACGAGAAAACGCTTGTGAAGCTCACGAGGCTTGCTGAAATCGCTGAAAGTCGTGGTCAAAGCATGTCTCAGATGGCGCTTTCTTGGGTTCTCAAGAACCCGGCAGTTGCGACCGTCATCATCGGCGCGAGCAGGCTCTCGCAGGTCGAGGAGGATGTTGCAGCGATAAATAAGCTCGATTTCAGCGAGGATGAGAACAGGGCTATCGAGGAAGCGCTCAATGGATAAGATGATTCACGTTAATCAGGCGGGATATCTCCCCTGCTCTGAGAAGATTGCGGTTCTGCCGTTTCCGAGTGATAACTTCAAAGTTATTGATGCTGACGGAAAAACTGCTTTTGAGGGCAGCTGTACCAAGTTCGGATTTGATGAGAATTCCGGCGACACCGTCTGGAAAGCTGATTTCTCGGAGCTTGAGGCGGAGGGAGAATACAGAGTTGTTGCTGGCGGGGCGAGCTCTCCCCTATTTAAAATAGGAAAGAACGCGCTTGACAAGGCACTTCGGGATATGGTCCGGGCTTACTACTATTTCAGATGTGGAAGTGAGCTTGAGACCCAACATGCTGGGAAGTTCACTCATGGCGCCTGCCATACTTCCTTAGCGTCTGAGTGGTTTGACCATTCGGTTAAGAAAGACGTCTCGGGAGGCTGGCACGATGCTGGGGACTATGGGAGATATGTCACTCCGGGAGCTTGTGCTGCTGCTCAGCTCCTGTATGCCTACATTCTCTATCCGAACGCTGTCGGGAAGCTCGATTTGAATATTCCTGAAAGCGGGAACGGGATGCCGGACTTTCTCTCGGAGATCAAGTATGAGCTCGACTGGCTGATGAAGATGCAGAAGGCGGACGGAGCGGTTTATCACAAAGTCTCGACCGCTCAGCACGCAAGATTTGTGATGCCTGAGAAGGATCTGGGGGCACTATATCTCCTGCCGGTGTCGTCGATGGCGACGGCGGATTTGGCAGCGGTTTGTGCTTTGGGGTATCGGGTCTACAAAGAATTCGATTCTCAGTATGCTAAAAAGCTGCTCGAAACGGCGAAGCTGTCTCTCAAGTGGCTTGACGAGAACCCGCAGTTTATCGGGTTCAGAAACCCTGAGGGCTGCGGGACTGGTGGCTATGGCGAAGGTGGCGATAGGGATAATCGCTTCTGGGCTTACTCAGAGATGTTTGCAGCGACTGGGGATGAGAAGTATCTCCTGAAAGCGAAAGAGCTCTTGGTCTATGATTTTCCAAGAACCGAGTTCGGAGTTGGTTCTATCGGAGGACTTGGAGCGCTGGCGTACCTCACAAGTGGAAGAATTTCCGAAGATGACGGGCTTGCAGAGGCGTTCAGGTCGATGTTTGTGAATCAGGCCCACAGGCTGAAGTGGCTGGCGGACAGAAGTGGCTATATGGCTGCGATGGACGAGCGGGACTATGGCTGGGGCAGCAACATGGGGCTCATGAAGCACGGGATGATTTTCGCCGTTTGCGACACGCTTTGTGATGCTCATGAATTCGGGGTTTATGCCAAGAGGCAGTTTGACGTCCTGATGGGAGTCAATGCTGTCGGGATGAGCTATGTTTCTGGCAACGGCGAGCGAGCTATCAATCATCCTCACTTAAGGCCTGCTGCTGCGGACGGGATTGACGAATGTATTCCCGGCATGGTAAGCGGTGGCGCCAACCGAAGGCCAGTTGAGGAAATTGCTCCGAAGTACATTCCAAAAGGCACTCCGCCGATGAAGAGCTTTGCGGATGTTCAGGACCTCTACTCCGTGAACGAAGTCACGATTTATTGGAATTCACCTGCCGTGTTTGTTACGGCGTATCTTTTGAACTGATTTAAAAATCCCACAGGCTGAGATCTCAGCTTGTGGGATTTTCGTGCTTCGCGCGCCCTCTCAGTCGGCTTCGCCGACAGCTCTCCCGGAGGGAGAGCCAAGTATACGTGTCTCCCAAAAGGCTAAAGCTGCTGCTGAAGCTACATTTAGCGAATCTACGCCGTGTTGCATTGGGATTTTAACTGTGTAATCGCAGGTGGCGATTGTATGCTTGGCGAGGCCATCGCCTTCGGTGCCTAGGACTAAGGCGAGTTTTGGTTCTGACTTTAGGATCGGGTTATCGATGCTGATGGAGTCGTCGGAGAGAGCCATGGCTGCGGATTTAAAGCCTAAGCTTCTCAGAAGCTCGGCACCATGCTGGTGCCAGCCCAGGTAATCCTCCCCTATCTGAGCCCAAGGGATCTGGAAAACAGTTCCCATGCTGACGCGGATTGCCCTTCGGCACAATGGGTCGCAGCAGGAAGGGGTTATCAGGACGGCATCGATGCCGAGGGCTGCTGCAGAGCGGAAGATGGCACCGATATTCGTCGAGTCGGCAATGTCCTCGAGAACTGCTACCCTCGAAGCCTGAGCAGTTACCTCCGAAGGAGTCTTCGGAAGAGGCCTCCTGAAAGCACAGAGAACGCCACGGGTCAGCTCGTAGCCGGCGAGTCTACTGAGCAGCTCGCGGTCAGCCGTGTACACGGGAATATCTCCGCAACGGGAGATGACCGCGCTGGCGTCACCATTGATGTGTCGCTCCTCCGTGAGCATCGACAACGGCTCGTAACCGCAGTCGAGCGCCGTCCCGATGACCTTCGGACTCTCGGCTATAAAGATCCCCTTCTCAGGCTCCAGCCGATTGCGAAGCTGGGCCTGGGTGAGACTGGTGTAGATTTTGAGGTTTGGGTCGGTCAGGTTATCGACTTTGATGATGGGCATTACTTTGTTGCCTCCGCAAGCTGGCCAGTGATACTGGCTGGCTGGACATTCGCCTTCTTCATCTTCGTTGTCTGTCTCTGAGCCATGACGAGGGAGTAGTAGACGCCTTGCTGGCGCATCAGTTCGTCGTGGGTGCCCATTTCGGCGAGGCGGCCTTTGTTGAGAACTATCAGCTGGTCGGCGTGGGAAAGGGTTGAGAGGCGGTGAGCGATGGCGATCGTAGTTCTGCCTTTGCAGAGCTCGTTCAGGCCTTCCTGAATCTGGCGCTCGGTTTCGGTGTCGAGGGAGGCGGTGGCCTCGTCTAAGATTATGATCTTCGGGTCGTGAAGAATCGCTCGGGCGATGGCTATTCTCTGGCGTTCACCGCCGGAGAGGGTGTAGCCCTTGCTGCCGACACGGGTGTTATAGCCGTCAGGGAGCTTTGTTATAAACTCGTGAGCATGGGCGACCTTGGCAGCCTGAACAACCTCCTCAAAAGTGGCGTCAGGCTTGGCGTAGGTGATGTTATCTAAAACACTGCCCTCGAAGAGGTAGGTCTCCTGCAAGACGACACCGACCTGTGAGCGGAGGCTCTGCTGGGAGATATCCTTGATATTGACGCCATCGATTCGGATTTCGCCCTGAGTGACGTCGTAGAGTCTTAAGATAAGGTTTATCATCGTGGACTTGCCGACGCCGGAGTGTCCTACAATGCCGTACATCTTGCCCTTTTCGAGCTTGCAGCTGACGTCCTTGAGGACAGGGTTATAGACCTTGTAGCCGAAGTAGACATGGTCGAATTCGATGTCGCCCTTGATGTCGAGATCGACACAGTCGGAGCTGTCACGGACGTCGGTCTCCTCCTCTAAGATTTCGAAGACCTTCGAGGCGCTGACGGAAACATCTGCTATCGACTTCGGAAGCTGCATGAGCCAACGAAGTGGGGTGTAGAGCATACTGACGTAGGAAGTGAACTGAGTGAGTTCGCCCAGGGTCATCGTTCCCCACTGGGGCATCTGTCCCAAAACCATCTTCGCGCCGAAGAAGACAACAAAATAGTTGCCGATTACGAGAACGAAATCGGAGATCGGGTTCAGAAGATTCCAGACGACCTCTGCCTTTGAGGCAGCCTTTGCCCAGGCGCCAGAGGCCTTTTCATACTTCTCAGCCTCCGCCTTCTCGGTTCCACAGGACTTGACGACACGGATGCCGTTTAAGGTGTCGTGGAGGAGCCTTGAATGGGCGTTCGAGAATCTCCAGGAACGGCTGAAATATGTATGCATTACATCGCCGATTTTCTTGACGAGAACAACGACGAACGGCAGAGGAAGTATAACCATCAGCGCAAGTCGCCAGTTCATCACGAAGAGGATTATCGCGACGATGACGAGCGAGAGGATTCTGACGATGGCGTTCTTGCCGTTATCGGTGATGAAGCTCTGGATCTTGTTCGCGTCGTTTGAGACACGGGAGATGAGCTCACCGGCTGTCTTCTTCGAGACGGATGACATCGAGAGATCCAAAGTCTTGTCGAAGACGTCCTGACGTAGATCCTGGCCTAAGTTAAGCGAAACATAGTAGCTGTTCTTCAGGTTGATTCGATCTAAAATTGTCGTGATGATGACCGATATGAAGAGGAAGGCACAGAAGAGCGCAAAGCCGCTCATGCTGACGTCTCCTGAGGACAGGGTTCCGTCCTGAACAGGGATTACGTAGTCGTCGATGATATAGCGGTTTATGTAGGGCTTTATGACCTCGACTATTTCAGTAATGATTGTGCAGAGGATTGCGATGCCGAAGGCTTTCTTGTAGGGGCCGATCCTCTTGAAAATCTTCATGAAGACCTTGACCTTCGAAGCACAATAGGGACACTCGGTATAGCCATCGAGAGGCAGGCCACACTTCGGACACTTGGGCTCGTCGATGGTGCTCTTTTCGATGAAATCGCCGGTTGTGAGGTAGTGGTTCAAGAGCTTGCAGAGCTCGGCGAAGGCGATGAAGTTGTCCTGAGTGAAGGAGCAGATGTATTTGTCGTCGGTGTCATTATGGCGTCCGACCATCATCGAGCAGCCGACGAGCTGCTCACAGGCATATTCTTCGTACGCCTTGATCGGGATGCTCTCCTTGATTTCGGAGCCGATATAGACGAAGATATCCTCATGAGTGACACAGATATGCCCGTCGACCTTCTCAGCCTTGTCGTATAGGTTAAAGGGAATCGAGAAGACGAAGTCGTCTAAGTCTTTCCCTTCTGGTGCGGAGATTAACAGGTTCGTAGTAAAACCCCTTTTAGATGTAAATCTCAAGAATCGACAAGCTCTTCTTGTCGAGCTTGTTGATGTCGTTGCAGCAGTACTTGTTGCCGTCAACGTCGTTGGCGTAGAGGTACTTGTCGGTGAACATGCGGAAGTTTGAATACCAGTCGCGGGTGCAGATGGTCTTTCTGCCGGCAGTGGTGTCGATGTCTACAAATATGAAGCCACGGGAGTTGTCCTTTATCGAGTAGACCTTCGTGATTTCAGGCATGAAGTACTTGTACTCGAGATACTCGTCGACGAGATTATACTGCTCTTCGGAGAGGTCCTTCATGTCCTTGATTACGCCTATCTCTTTGAATTCCTTATCTTCGTTGTCGTAGGCGACGCTGATGTAAGTTGTGGCGGAGTAGAAGGACATTAGCCTTGTAAGGCGGACGTTGAAGTACTCCTGACCCTCGTATTTAAGTGAGATGAATCCCACATCGTCACGGTAAAAGTCGAGCTTCGAGCAATCGAGTAGCTCAAGACGATCCACTTCGAACTTTTCGGGGACGTATTCTGTATTGTTAGCCATTTTTCATATCTCCTTTCTCAGTCTTCGATGAACTTGAGAGCATCGGCTTGGAGCATGTAGAGCTCGAAGTATTTGCCCTTTTCACGGATGAGCTTGTCGTGAGTTCCCATTTCCTTGACTTCGCCGTTTTCTATGACGCAGAGCATATCGGCATCACGGAGTGTCGAGAGTCTGTGGGCGATAGAAATGATGGTTCTTCCCTCTTTCAGGCTGTCGATGGCGACCTGAATCTTGCGTTCGGTTCTTGTATCCATAGAGGCTGTAGCCTCATCCAAGATAAGAATATCTGGATCCTGAATGATAGCACGGGCTATAGAAATTCTCTGCTTCTCACCGCCTGAGAGGGTTACTCCGCCTGAGCCGATCTTGGTGTTATAGCCATCAGGGAGCTTCGTGATGAACTCGTGGGCGTTTGCAGACTTCGCAGCCTCGATGACCTCTTCCATTGTGGCGTTAGGTCTGGCGTAGCGGATATTGTCGGCAACGGAGCCGACGAAGATATAGGTTTCCTGAGAGACGATTCCTATGCAGCGCCTTAAATCTTCAGTCGCTATCTTCTTTATAGGAACGCCGTTTATGAGGATTTCGCCAGAGGTGACGTCGTAGAGGCGAGCCATAAGATTTATAATGGTGGACTTGCCTGCTCCCGTCTTGCCGACGATTCCGAACATGTGACCGGCTGAGACCTTGAAGGAGACGTTCTTAAGAATTCTGTGGCCTGCTTCGTACTCGAAGAAGACGTTTTTGAATTCGATGTCACCATCAAGATGCTCAAGTCTCACAGGGTTCGGGTCTTCGACGACTGTCGGCTTCGACTCGAGGATTTCAAACATTCTCGAAGCTGCATCGACACATCTTGCCCAGCGGTCACCTATCCACATGAAGAAGTCGATCGGGTCGTAGAGCATACCTGTGTAGGAGATGAGGCCTGTCAGGACACCATAGGTGAAGACGGTTCCACCGACCTCGACCTGCATAACTATAAGGAAGCAGCCGAGGCAGAAGAGGGCGATGCTGAACAGGTTGTAGCAGCCCCAGACTATCGGGTTGGTGTTTGTGATTCTCTGGTTGATTCGGTCGTTGACCTCGTAGGCGTCCTTATTCTTCTTTCTGTAACGGTCGCGCTCCTTTTGCTCTTTTGCGAAGGATTTTACAACGCGCTGGCCGTTCATGACGTCTGAAAGGACGGAATTTAGGCTTCTCATCGCAACATCGAGCTTGCGGTAGAGCTTTCTCTGCTTCTTATATAAATAGTTGTCTGCGAAGAGAAGGATGAACAGGAGGATTATCAGTCCGACTGTGAGAATTGGGCTGAGCATCATCATGATGGCACCGATGCCGACGAGCTTCACTCCGTTTGCGATTCCATAAGGGACGATATCTACGAAGAAGCTATAGACGTTGTTACTGTCGCGGTCGACTCTTGACATAAGAGAGCCCGTCTGCTTGCTCGTGAAGAACTGGAGCGAGAGATTATTCATCGAGGCGTAGATCTTCGAGCGAAGGGTATGGGTTACGTGAGGAACTACTTTAGCAGTGACGATTCCTGAGAAGAGGCCAGTGAGCTTGCTTAAGATATTCGTCAGAAGCATCAAAAGGACGATGAGGAGAACCTGACCGTAGAACCTTCCCGATTCGCTCAGAACGTCGTCATAGAGCATCTTCGAGCTGAACCACGGCGAAATGATTGCCATGATGTTGGAGAGGAGGATCGAAAGCATTATGAAAGTGATTTCGAGCTTGAAGTCCTTGAAAAGTCCCATCAGCTTGCCGAAGATTGAGCGCTTGTCGACACATCTTGGACATACTGGGCGATTTGGGTTCGGGTAGGGCTGATGGCAGATGGGGCAGACGGTGTTCTTCTGGTCAAGAAGGGTGTCGTCGATCTCCTCGTGGCGGTGAGTCATGTTGAGGCGCTCACAGAAGCGCTCGAACTTTTCGCAGTAGCCGATTGAAAATCGGGCTATTAAGATATTCTCACGGTCGTGTTCATACTCGCTTGGAGACCAGCCGAAGCTTGGGCCTCCGAAGCCTCCCTCTGGAGGAGGTCCGCCTGGAGGAGGTCCCATTCTGGGGCCACCTGCTGGGGGCATGTGATGGTCGCCGTGACCGTGGTCACCATGATGACCGCCCTGAGGCTGCTCGGAGAAGTCCTCGACTTCGCCTTCACGGAGCATACCTAAAACCAGTCTTGCGGTGTTCTGGTGGCGGTCGACATAGATATTCTTGATTTTCGAGATTTCGAATTCCTTGAAATCTTCAACGCGGTAGGAGACCATTTCCTTGACGGGAGCAGTCTTGAAGAAGCGCTTTATTACTGGGGTTCCACGCATCTTTTCTTCGATCTCTTCCTTGGAAGTGGGTTCCCTGTATTCCTCATAACCGCTGATTATGTAGAGCTCTTTGTCGTCGAAAGTGACATAGACGTCGAAATATTTTCCTTCGCCGTCGAGGTCTGCCTTGACGCAGTAAAGAAGCTTTTCGGGATTGACGCCACGCTTCATAAGCTCATCTGCGACAAGCCCAGGCAACGCGTCAAAATACTTCATAAAATCACCTTCCTGATATATCCTGAAATGTTATCATACAATAAAACAGCCCTCGATACACAAAGCATCGAAGGCACTTATTTATCCGTTAAAACCCGCTTGTTGGCTTTCATGGAATCGGGACAACAGTTGCAAACATCTGACACTTACAGGTATCTTGAATTCTTTATCCAATGGCAGCTCGGCTGCTAAGTAACCATCTAAACGCATTGTTCCCGCTCCTTTCATATAAGCCTTACAAATTCAATATTATACACTCAGTTATCACCATTGTCAAGGACTTTTTCGCTTAAATTTGCGATTTTAAACGGTTTTTCGCTCAGAGTATGATTGACTTATCCATTGCAATATGATAAACTTATAGCCATATAGAATTTTTTAAAAGGCAGTGATATTATGACTAAGCTACTCAGTTTACTTAAAACAAACGCTCGTCTTTCGAACAAGGAGCTCGCAACGCTCTTAGGCAGAACCGAAGAAGAGGTCGCCCACGACATCTCGGAGCTCGAGAGAACCGGCGTTATAAAGGGCTATTCCACCATTATGGACGACGATGTCGTCAACAAGGACAGCGTTTCGGCATATATTGAGCTTTCTGTCACCCCAAAGGCTCAGGTCGGCTACGATGAAATTGCGGGCTATATCTCCCAGTATGAGGAGGTCGAAAGCGTTTCCCTGATGTCTGGTGGCTATGACCTTGCTGTAACTGTCAGATGCAAGAATATAAGGGACGTTTCGAACTTTGTGGCGCAGAGGCTTGCAACGATTGACGGGGTTATCTCGACTTCTACACACTTCTTCCTGCAGAAGTATAAGGAAAACGGCATACTTCTTACCGATTCTGAACGCGATGAAAGAGGGCAGGACTGATGGACTACGAAAAGCTCATCGGCAAGACTGCTGCTGAGATTAAGCCCTCTGGCATAAGAAAGTATTTTGACGTTGCTGCCACCATGGATGACGTTATCTCCCTTGGTGTCGGCGAGCCTGACTTTCATACTCCCTGGCAGATAAGAAGAGAGGCGATTGTCGCCCTTGAGAGGGGCAAGACCTTCTATACTGCGAATTCGGGGCTCATGAGTCTTAGAAAGGCCATCAGTGAGTACACCGAGAAGCATACGGGCGTTACTTATGACCCTGCAAGCGAGATTATCGTCACTGTCGGTGGTTCCGAGGCGATAGACCTGACCATCAGGGCGATTGTCGAGCAGGGCGACGAGGTCATCATCCCGGAGCCTTCGTTTGTCTGCTACAAGCCGATTGTTGAGCTCACAGGAGGAAAGCCAGTCATCATCGAAACGAAGGCAGAGGACAGCTTCAAGCTGACTGCTGAGGAGCTTAAGGCTGCTATTACCGAGAAGACTAAGCTTCTCATTCTCCCCTACCCCAATAATCCGACCGGCGCTATTATGGAACGTGAAGACCTCGAGAAGATTGCTGAGGTCCTGAGAGGCACGAATATTGCGGTTCTTTCGGATGAGATTTACAGCGAGCTCACCTATGGGAAGGAGCACTTTTCGATTATTTCGCTTGACGGGATGAAGGAAAGAACCATCTATGTCAACGGCTTCTCGAAGGCGTTTGCGATGACTGGTTGGAGGCTTGGATATATGTGTGCTCCACACGAGATCACCATGCAGGCTCTGAAGATTCACCAGTTCGGAATCATGTCCTCCCCCACTATCAGCCAGTATGCTGCTATTGAGGCTCTCACGAATTCTGAAAACGACGTAAAGCATATGGTGTCGGAATATGATATCAGAAGACGTTATCTTGTCAATGCTTTCAGGGAGCTTGGGCTCGACTGCTTCACGCCTGAAGGGGCGTTCTATGTCTTCCCGTCGATCAAGTCGACAGGACTGACGAGCGATGAGTTCTGCGACAAGCTTCTTCACAGCAAGAGGGTTGCTGTTATTCCTGGGAATGCCTTCGGAGACTGTGGCGAGGGGTACATAAGGGTTTCCTATGCCTATTCGCTGAGGCACCTGATGGAGGCGGTTTCGAGAATAAAAGAGTTTCTCGAAGACCTGAGGAATGGCGATGCTTAAGGGTAAGGCTTTTGCGAAGATAAACCTCACGCTGGACGTTACGGGAATTTTAGAAAATGGGTATCACTCGATTGCATCTGTGATGCAGACGATTTCGCTTTATGATGAGATTTCTGTCGGGAAAAACGACTCAGGCGAGATTCGGCTGTATTCGGATGGCGGAGAGTATGCTGACGGGATGCCCCTTGATGAGAGAAACACCTGCCATAAGGCTGCGAAGGTGTTCTTGGAGAAAATCGGCTTCCGGCAAGGCGTCGACATACATATTAAAAAGAATATCCCCTCTCAGGCGGGATTGGGCGGTGGCTCTTCGGATGCTGCAACGGTTTTAAGGCTTATGAACAAACTTTTCGAGGCGGATTTAAGCTTTGACGAGCTTCAGAAGATTGCAATTGAGATTGGTGCTGATGTGCCGTTTCTCGTCACTGGCGGGTGTGCCCTCTGCGAAGGCATGGGAGAGATTCTCACGCCGATTGAGAAGGGCTTAGAGGGCTATGTCCTCCTCGTGAAGCCTGATTTTGGGATTTCTACTCCTGAGGCTTACAGGCTTTTTGACGAGAAAAAGCTGCCATATGGCAGCTCTTCCGAAGCTGTTATGAAAAGTGGGAGCTTTTCGGGACTTCTCTCGAACGATTTGGAGAAGGCTGTCGCAAATCCTGAGATTGAAGAGATTAAACGGAGGCTTGTCAGGCTTGGAGCCTCAGACAGTCTGATGACTGGAAGCGGTTCCTGCGTTTATGGGCTTTTCGAAGACAAAAAAGTGGCTGAAAACGCTTTAGCCTCTCTTGGAGGCTATCTCTGCGAGCCTGTTTCAAGCGAAGAAGTGACGTCATGATTGGTTATGATAAATGTGAGCTCTGCCCGAGAAGGTGCCTTGTAAACCGGCATGAAAGCCGAGGCTTCTGCGGACAGAGCGATGAAATCAGGATTGCAAGAGCAGCTCTCCACCTTTGGGAAGAGCCGTGTATTTCCATTGGAGCTGGGTCTGGGGCAGTCTTCTTCTCCGGCTGCACTCTTCGCTGCTGCTTCTGCCAGAATCACGAGATTTCGCATGAGGGTAAGGGCTATAATGTCAGCACATCTGAGCTGGCGGAGATTTTTCTTAAGCTTCAGGATGAGGCTGCTGAGAATATAAATCTGGTCAGCCCTACGCCGTTTGTGCCGTCGATAATCGAGGCGCTCGATATGGTTCGGGGTAAGCTCATGATTCCCGTTGTCTACAACTGCGGAGGGTTCGAGAGTGTTGAGACGATCAAGGCGCTCGAAGGCTATGTCGGCATCTATCTGCCGGATGTGAAGTACTTTTCGGATGAGTATGCGAAAGAGTTCTCTGGTTGTCTAGGTGGCTATTTCGAGACGGCGATTTCGGCTGTCAGAGAGATGCAAAGGCAGGTTGGGAAGCCTGAGTTTGACGAGATAGGAAAGCTCTTAAGAGGCGTGATAGTCCGGCATATGGTGCTGCCGACCCTTCGGAAGGACTCAATGGCGGTGCTGAGGGCTCTTCGGGAGAATTTTGAGCCAGATGAAATACTTCTGAGCCTCATGTGCCAATACGTGCCAATGTATAAGGCAACGACCGAGGAGAGATTCAAGAAAATCAACCGTCGGGTGTCGACGTTTGAATATAACAGCGTGCTGGATTATGCGAGAGAGCTCGGATTTGAAGGGTACTCGCAGGAGAGGAGCTCTTCGGATGAAGAGTTCGTGCCGGAGTTTTTTGGAAGCAAGGAGGAATCGGAGAGATGAAAACCGTATTTGAAACAATCAGAAAATATTTGCCGAAGGCGAAGAAGCAGTTTGCGGTGGTTATCGTCTATGTTCTGGCGATAACGGCGCTGGAGGCGTCTTTGACGGTCTTAATGAGCAGGATTATTTCCGAAGCCGAGATAAGAGGGACGATGGCGTTTCTTTTGCTGGCGCTTGGGGGATTTTTGGTGCTGCTTTTGCTCGACTGCCTGCTCTCGATAGGGAAATATCGGGCTCAGGACAGGCTTGGCGGGGCGTTCTTAGAGGCGATGAGGACGGATATGTATCGGGCTGTTGAGAAGGCGGACTACCAGTCGCTCATCTCCATCGGCAAGGACAAGCTCAAGCATATTTTCTACTCGGACGTTCTCGACGTTTTCAGGATTGTCGGGAACTATATCGGGTATATTCTTCTGAATTTAGTGCTGCTTATATCGTTTTTAGTCGTCTCGGCGTTTATTAACTGGGAGTTAGCGGTGTTCCTCTTGGTGGCAGCGGTTATCGGGTTCGGGATTTCCTGGTTTTCAAGAAGACTCATCATGAAGCGTTCGGCTGGCGTCAACCAGATGATGAAGGCGGACCATGCGGAACTAAACGACTTTGTCGACTCGATTGAGCTGGTCAAAACCCATTCCTTGGGCGATTATTTTATTGAGAGGCAGAAAAAGAGCCTTTGGGGGTTCATAAACGCTTCTTTGGATGCCGACGCGGTGGTTGTCGGGCTGAATACCTTGAGCACGAACTATTATCAGCTCATCTATCTTGGGGTTGCAGCGTTTTTGAGCATGACTGTCAGCGGAAACGATGCTGGGAGTCTTGCTTTCTTCCTCTTTGCGACACAGAAGATCATTTCCTACAGCTCGAATCTTGAATCGGCTGTCTACATGGTGATGAGGATGGCGCCGGCGTTTGGAAACGTCAACAAGATTTTCGAGACGGAAGCAAGCGACGGCGAGACTGAGATCGACGGGATTGACAGGATTGAGCTTAAGGGTGTTTCGTTCTCCTACAACGGTGGCGAGGATTATGTCATCAAGGGCCAGTCGCAGGTGTTTGAGAAGGGAGACATCGTCAGGCTGTCGGGGGCTAACGGAAGTGGAAAGTCGACCTATGTCAAGCTGCTCGTGAATCTTCTGAAGCCTACCGAGGGCGAGCTTCTTGTGAACGGGATGCCTGCTGAGGAAATCAGGCGGGAGAGCCTCTATAAGCATATCTTATATATCAGTCAGGACGAGATTTTACTCAACGACAGCGCGAAGAACTATATTGAAGAGATTACTGGCGTGAAGCTTTCGGATGGCGATTTCAGCAATCTTCTTAAGCAGGTGGATTTGCCGAAGGATTTGCCAGACATCGAGATGGGAGGAAAGAGCCTTTCGGGTGGGCAGAGGAAGAAGCTTATGCTGATTAACCTTATTTTAAGATGGCAGGGCTCATCGGTTATAATACTCGACGAGCTCGAGAACGCGCTTGATGCTGGAACCCGTGAGTTTGCGGGAGAGCTCCTTAACACTATTTATAAAGACAGGGCGAACCACATTATTTTCAGGATTTCTCACATTGACGACAGCGTCGCTTCGAACAAGCAAATTGCTCTTTAAAACTACAGCCTCCCCTATCACGGGAGGCTTTTTTCGGAAAACTTTCGCTTGGGGCGTAGTATCCGCAAAAAATCGGGTACTGTAATAGTGAAAGGAGGAATTGATATGGATGACGAGAGGATTATCGAACTGTTTTTTGAGAGGTCGGAGTCGGCTATAGACGAGCTCGACCAGAAATACGGCAGCCTCTGCAAAACCGTTTCCAAGAACGTTTTAGGGAGCGAGGAGGACGCCAGGGAGGCAGTCAACGATACATACCTGGCTGTGTGGAACAAGATTCCTCCCGAAAGGCCGGAGAACTTACTTGGCTATGTCCTTAAAATCGCGAAGAATCGGTCTCTCAATATCCTGAGATCACGAAGTGCCAAGAAGCGCGACAGCTTCTATCAGGTGGCACTCGACGAGCTGGAAGAGTGCCTGCCCTCCACTTCGAGTGTCGAGGCGGAGATCGATTTCAAAGAGCTTTCAGAAGCGGTCGACAGCTTTCTTGAAACGCTAACGACCGAGAACCGTGTCATCTTCCTACGGCGCTACTGGTTCTCGGACAGCCTTAAGGAGATAGCGAAACTTACTGGACTGACGGAAAAGACAGTCTCAGTAAGGTTAGTTCGGATTCGGAAAAAGCTTAAAGACTATTTGAGCGAAAGGAGATTTTTTGTATGAATAAGAATACAGAAAAGCTTTCAGCTGCCATTGACATGGTGGATGAAAAGTATCTTACGGAAGCGGTGGAATACAAGGCGGAAAGGCACGGGCTGAGGCATCGGAAGCTGGTGGCGGTTGCAGTGGCAGCGGTGGTTTGCGTGTTTATGATGGGAGCGGGGTATTTGGTTGCATACAACAGCATAACCGACTTTTTCGTGCGAAACTGGGAAGACA
>JAJBTZ010000017.1 GCA_020860605.1 Ruminococcus sp.
AAGTGTCGGCAACACCAATTTTCCCAGGACGTCGCCATCCAAGTATCGTAGGCGAGAATGAGCTTAACTTCTGTGTTCGGCATGGGAACAGGTGGAACCTCATCTCAATCGTCACCGACTGCGGATTACCGCTTAGAGCGTCTTACGAAGCTCTTCACAGCAACCTCAAAATTGAATAATTAGAAGAGAAAGTTGTCTTAGCAAGGTGTTCAAAACCTTGCTCAGATAATGCCGCTAGGCATTTTCTGATGAACATAATCAAGAGGTTAAGCCCTCGACCAATTAGTACTCGCTGGCTAAACATGTCACCATGCTTACACCTTGAGCCTATCAACCCGGTAGTCTTCCGGGGGTCTTACTCAGTTAACCTGATGGGATATCTTATCTTAAGGACGGCTTCACGCTTAGATGCTTTCAGCGTTTATCCGATCCGCACATAGCTGCCCGGCTGTGCCACTGGCGTGACAACCGGTGCACCAGAGGTGCGTCCATCCCGGTCCTCTCGTACTAGGGACAGCGCCTTTCAAATATCCTACGCCCACGACAGATAGGGACCGAACTGTCTCACGACGTTCTGAACCCAGCTCGCGTACCGCTTTAATTGGCGAACAGCCAAACCCTTGGGACCGAATTCAGCCCCAGGATGCGATGAGCCGACATCGAGGTGCCAAACCTCCCCGTCGCTGTGGACGCTTGGGGGAGATCAGCCTGTTATCCCCAGGGTAGCTTTTATCCGTTGAGCGATGGCATTTCCACTCACATACCACCGGATCACTAACTCCAACTTTCGTTACTGCTCGAGATGTCTCTCTCGCAGTTAGGCTGGCTTCCGCGTTTACACTCAAAAGCATGGTTTCCGTCCATGCTGAGCCAACCTTTGAGCGCCTCCGTTACTCTTTTGGAGGCGACCGCCCCAGTCAAACTGCCCACCTAACATTGTCCCCCGACCAGATTCATGGCCGCAGGTTAGAACTCCAGCACTTCAAGAGTGGTATCCCAAGGTCGACTCCGCACCAGCTGACGCCGATGTTTCCTAGTCTCCCACCTATCCTGTACATGAAATACCGAAATTCAATATTAGGCTACAGTAAAGCTCCATGGGGTCTTTCCGTCTAGTCGCGGGTAACCGGCATCTTCACCGGTACTACAATTTCGCCGAGAGGGCTGTCGAGACAGTGCCCAGATCATTACGCCATTCGTGCGGGTCAGAACTTACCTGACAAGGAATTTCGCTACCTTAGGACCGTTATAGTTACGGCCGCCGTTTACCGGGGCTTCAATTCAGAGCTCTCACTCCTCCTCTTAACCTTCCGGCACCGGGCAGGCGTCAGCCCATATACGTCATCTTTCGATTTAGCATAGACCTGTGTTTTTGATAAACAGTTGCCTGGGCCTATTCACTGCGACTCAATCTCTTGAGTACCCCTTATTCCGAAGTTACGGGGTCAACTTGCCGAGTTCCTTGACAACCCTTCTCTCGCTGGCCTTGGAATCCTCTTCCTATCTGCCTGTGTCGGTTTGCGGTACGGACGCTTAAAACATACACCAAGCTTTTCTCGCCATGTTCCAAAACTACTTCCACTCAATCGTGTCCCTTACGACCGGATCAACCAATCTCCGGCTAGTCCCTTCACATGTGTCCCTTGGTTTAAGTTTGTCAGCGGCTACGGAATGTCTACCGTATGTGCATCGGCTACGCGTTTCCGCCTCGTCTTAGCTTCCGGCTAACTAGGAGCGGACGAACCTTCCTCCTAAAACCTTAGATTTTCGGCCATTATGATTCTCACATAATTCTCGCTACTCATTCCGGCATTCTCACTCGAATAAAGTCCACCAGCGCTTCCGCTCTGACTTCACCCCTTATTCGACGCTCTCCTACCACTCAGTCTAAAGACTGAATCCCAAGCTTCGGTAAACTGTTTAGCCCCGTTGAATTTTCGGCGCAGAGTCACTCGACCAGTGAGCTATTACGCACTCTTTTAATGAGTGGCTGCTTCTAAGCCAACATCCTGGTTGTTTACGCAATTCCACATCCTTTTCCACTTAACAGTTCTTAGGGACCTTAGCTGTGGGTCTGGGCTGTTTCCCTTTTGACAATGAGCTTTATAACACACTGTCTGACTCCCATGAATCGATTATCCGGCATTCAGAGTTTGAGAGAGGTCGGTAGGCTTTCGCCCCCTAGCTCAATCAGTGCTTTACCTCCGGTAATCTGTCATGAGGCTAGCCCTAAAGCTATTTCGGAGAGAACCAGCTATATCCGAGTTCGTTTGGAATTTCTCCGCTATCCACACCTCATCGCCGACTATTTCAACAGGCGTGCGTTCGGCCCTCCATGGAGCTTTACCTCCACTTCAGCCTGGACATGGATAGGTCACTCGGTTTCGGGTCTATTGCATGCAACTAATTCGCCCTATTCAGACTCGCTCTCGCTACGGCTCCAGACCTTAAGCCCTTAACCTCGCTGCATACAATAACTCGCCGGACCATTCTACAAAAGGTACCATATCACACATTGACGTGCTCTATGTGCTTGTAAGCACAGGGTTTCAGGTGCTATTTCACTCCCCTCCCGGGGTACTTTTCACCGTTCCTTCACAGTACTATTCGCTATCGGTCGTTAGGTAGTATTTAGGCTTGGAGGGTGGTCCCCCCATCTTCCCACGGGATTTCTCGTGTCCCGCGGTACTCTGGATCCTGCCGGCTGATTGGACTTTTCGCTTACGCGACTCTCACGCTCTATGATGTGGCTTCCCATCCACTTCAGCTAAGTCCTTTCAATGCTTTATGCAGTCCTAAACCCCGAACGTATTGCTACACTCGGTTTGGCCTCTTCCGCTTTCGCTCGCCACTACTAACGGAATCTCGGTTGATTTCTTTTCCTCGCCCTACTTAGATGTTTCAGTTCAGGCGGTTACCCTCGTATACCTATTTTATTCAGTATACGATGTTAAGTTCTACTTAACAGATTGCTCCATTCGGATATCTGCGGATCAAAGTTTGCTTGCAACTCCCCGCAGCTTTTCGCAGCTGACCGCGTCCTTCATCGGCTCCTAACGCCAAGGCATTCACCCTGCGCTCTTATTAGCTTAACCATCTTGAGAATTATGTTCATCTCGCAATTTTGTAATACTTTCGTTACCCGACTTATACATTAGTTGGTAAAAACTTCATTGTATTTTGTCGTTTACTCGTATTTCCTCAATTTGCATTACTTTCTTTTCAATTATTCAATTTTCAAGCTGCTGTTTTTTCCAATATCTCAATTACAGTCCTCCGAAGTTACTTTGTAACTTCCAACTGTGAATTGGATTTTGGTGGGCACAAGTGGACTCGAACCACCGACCTCACGCTTATCAGGCGTGCGCTCTAACCACCTGAGCTATGCGCCCATGTTGACGCTTACCCTCATGGTTTTGCCGGTTGCTCTTATCCTCTTCCCCTATGGTGGAGATGAGGAGGATCGAACTCCTGACCCCCTGCGTGCAAGGCAGGTGCTCTCCCAGCTGAGCTACACCCCCATTTGTTAAGGGTAAGGTGCCTTTTTATGTTGTGAAGCTACCTTGATGGCTGCTTCAAAATTGAACAATGATTCATTAAGACGACTCTTGCTGACCGGATAACCAGATGTTATTCACATCTGTGGTCTCCTTAGAAAGGAGGTGATCCAGCCGCTCGTTCTCGAACGGCTACCTTGTTACGACTTCACCCCAGTTACCAGGCCTGCCTTCGACGGCTCCTTCCTTGCGGTTAGGTCACCGGCTTCGGGCATTCCCGACTCCCATGGTGTGACGGGCGGTGTGTACAAGACCCGGGAACGTATTCACCGCGGCATGCTGATCCGCGATTACTAGCAATTCCGACTTCATGTAGGCGAGTTGCAGCCTACAATCCGAACTGAGATCGCTTTTAGGGATTTGCTCCACATCACTGTATTGCTTCCCTCTGTTTGCAACCATTGTAGTACGGGTGAAGCCCAGGTCATAAAGGGCATGATGATTTGACGTCATCCCCACCTTCCTCCGTTTTGTCAACGGCAGTCTGTCTAGAGTGCTCTTGCGTAGCAACTAAACATAAGGGTTGCGCTCGTTGCGGGACTTAACCCAACATCTCACGACACGAGCTG
>JAJBTZ010000020.1 GCA_020860605.1 Ruminococcus sp.
GGAGAGCTGGCAGCTGCGAAGCAGCTGACTGAGAGGGCGCGAGCGAAGCGAGCGGTCGCCCGAAGGGCGACAATCCCTCCCTTCAGCAGTACCCATCCTCGAGCTAAAAAAAGCCTCCCCCGAAGGTGTGGCTTTCTCTTCCCCAGACAACAAAATAGCTCCCGAACGGGAGCTACGGTTGCGAAAAATTTGTTGACATCGAATGGGGACTTGTGCTATAATGTTTCCAGCAAGAGAGTGAAAAAACGGCTGGCTCTTTGATACTACTAGGAGGTGGTCGCTATGACGATTCTTGAAGTGCTTGCGCTACTTGATCTGATTGCGGACATTGTTCTTGGTATTCTCTGTCTCACGACTGGGAATAAAAAGAAATAGCCGCGAGCTAGACTGACAGCGACGGCCATTTGCAAACTTTAGTGCAGCTATGACTGCACATTTAAGAGTGAGCCGGAACTGTTCCAGCAGTTCCGCTCTCTTGCTACCATTATTATACCCCATCCCCACCTGTTTGTCAACAGGTTTTTTATTGCCACATTTTCGCAAAGAAAATAGTTAAAGCCTCCCCCGAGAGGGAGACACTTTGCCTTCGGCAAAGCCGGGGGACCGCTGGCGAAGCCAGTGGTGGAGGGGTGCGATTTCAGGCGAAGCCTGAAATCGCGTCGCCAGCGAAGCTGGCGACAAATTCCCCATTACGAATTCTCAATCAAAATCTTCGCCTTCAAAATCGCCAACTGCGTCTTGCTGTCAGGGATCTCGCCCCTCATGACCATGTCGACGGCCTGATCAAACGGGATCTTGACAACGTCGATGAACTCGTCTGGGTCGAGCTTTTGCTCGCCGAAGTCGAGGCCTTGAGCCATAAACATGTGGATTATCTCAGTGTCGTAGGCGACGGTCGGGTAGAGGTGACCTAGGTATGTAATCTTCTCGGCGGTGGCGCCGACTTCTTCTTTGAGCTCACGGATTCCGCACTTAATCGGCTCCTCGTCACCCTCTCGCTTGCCAGCGGGAATCTCCAAAAGGACCTGCTTGAACGGGTATCTGAACTGCCGGACGAAGATTATCTCACCCTCGTCAGTAAGTGGCAGGACGCAGACTCCGCCGTTATGCTCGATGACCTCTCTGAAGCTCGTGTCGCCGTTTTCAAGGCGGACCTGGTCGCGCCTCAGTTTCACAACCTTGCCCTCGAAGATTCTCTCCGAGGACAGGGTTTCTTCGTTTAAGTGTGCCGGGATTTCTGTTTCTACTCCCATCTTAGTCCTCCAGATATCTGATTACGCCGACAACCTTGCCGATAATCGAGACTGAATCGGAGATGATCGGCTCCATCGTGTCGTTTTCAGGCTGAAGGCGGTAGTGGCCGTCCTCCTTGTAGAAGCGCTTGACGGTTGCGTCCTCCTCGTCGACGAGGGCAACGACGATATCGCCGTTCTCAGCGGTGGAGCACTGCTCGACAACGACGGTGTCGCCATCCAAAATAGCAGCATTGATCATCGACTCGCCTCTGACCTTCAGTGCGAAAAGCTTGCCGTCATAGCGCTTTGGGGAGGAGAAGTTTAAGTACCCCTCGATCTCCTGAATCGCGGTGATCGGCTGGCCGGCAGTGACGGTTCCTAAGATCGGGACCTTCAGTCCCCTTTCCTCTCCAACAAGCTTGATAGCACGGTTCAGGTGGGTGTCCGGCTTTTCGATGAGACCGGCTTCGGCAAGCCTCAGGATGCTTCTGTGGATGGCCGAGGTCGACGGGTTGCCGATTGCCTTGCAGATTTCACGGACTGTCGGCATAACACCGGCCTCCGCACCCTGTCTGATGCACTCGTACACCGCTCTGTCTCTGTCGTTAAGTTTGATTTCTTCCATCGCTTTGTTCCTCCTTCAGGATTTTTGATAGTTTATGGGAAACCTTGTAGATATCCCCACAGCCCATAGTAATGACGAGGTCGCCTTCTCTTATCTCCGACCTCAGAAACTCCAAGCACTCATCAAAAGTGGGAGTCAGAACACACCCGTCGATCTTCTTGGCGAGATCTTCTGCCTTGACGCCATAGGTGTTCTTCTCACGTGAGCCCATTATCTCGGTGAGAACGACCATATCGGCGAGTTTCAGCACCCTTGCGAAGTCGTCCATGAGGGTATAAGTCCTCGAATAGGTGAACGGCTGGTGGACGGCGATGATTCGCTTGAAGCCGAGGCCCTTGGCAGCCTGAAGCGTGACCTCGATCTCTCTCGGATGGTGAGCATAATCGTCCGCAACCGTGACGCCATTCACCTCGCAAAGCTTCTCAAACCGCCTCTCGGCGCCCTTGAACTCGCCCAGGCCCTTGATGATGCTCTCGTCCGAAATCCCCAAGTATCTCGAAGCTGCAATCGCAGCGGTAGCGTTCAGGACATTGTGCCGTCCCGGCACGTGAATCTCGGCATCGAAGAGCTTCTCATGCTTATAGTAAACCGTAAACGTCGTCAGGAGCCCCCTGACTTCGTTGATGACGGGATAACAGTCGTTCTTGTCCGTCCAGCCGAAGGTTATCATATCTTTCCCAGAGATTCCCGCAACCGCCTCGAGGGTATTGGCGTCGTCTCCATTATAAATAAGGCACTTCGAGGCGTTCCCGGCGAATTTGTGGAAGGACGCCTTCAAGTTGTCCATCGTCTTGAAATAGTCGAGGTGGTCGGCGTCGATGTTCAAAATTATCGCGATGTCGGGATAGAGCTTGAGGAATGTGTCGACAAACTCGCAGGATTCGCAGACCATCTTGTCGCCGTTCCCCGTCCTGCCGGAGCCCCCAATAGAGCGAAGCTTCCCTCCGATAACGCAGCCGAAGTCCTCCTGAGCCTCTCTCAGGATTTCCGCAAGCATCGACGAAGTCGTGGTCTTCCCGTGGGTTCCCGAAACGCAGACGGCGTTTTCGTAGCTCTTCGTGACGAGCCCCAATAGTTCCGAACGTTCGAGAACCGGCACTCCACTTGCTTTCGCTGCGATAAGCTCCGGGTTGTCGCTCATGATAGCTGCCGTGTGGACGATGAGGTCAGCGCCCTCAATGTTCTCAGCCCTCTGCCCCATGAAGACAGGAATCCCCATGGCCCGGACCTCAGCAAGCGTTTCCGTCTCGTTATTATCCGACCCCGTGAGATAGAACCCCATCCCATGCAGAATCTGAGCCAGCGGAAACATCCCGCTCCCGCCAATGCCGATGAAATGTATATGCTGCTTGCCTGCAAGGATTGAGTCCTTGGAGAGGGAGAAATGATCTGACATGTAGTCACCTTCTGTTTTAAATTCGTAGTTACGTGCCATTCGGAGGCACTCGCTCGCCCCTTCGGGGCTCGCGCCCTCTCAGTCAGCTGCTTCGCAGCTGCCAGCTCTCCCAGAGGGAGAGCCGAGTTGCTGCCTTAAGGAAGGCTTTGTGCAGAGGAATTCTTGGCTCCCCCTCTGGGGGAGCTGTCGCCCGTAGGGCGACTGAGAGGGCGCGAGCCGAAGGCGAGCGCTTTTCCTCTGGCAGTACCTATCATCGAGGCAGATCAAGCCTCCCCCGAATGGCGACTGAGGGGTTACAAAAGTTCACCTTAAGTATATTACATTTTCCCGAAAAAATAAACACCTTTTCGGGATTTTTCTCAAAAAAATTTTTTCGGGGCGGATTTGCGCCTGGGGGTGGTATAAAATCCCTTGGTTGGGACAAGAATATGGATAGTTTTAGATTTGAAAGGACAATTTGCCATGACAATTACGGGTATCAAAGTAAGAAAGCTCATCCCTGAAGGGAAGCTCAAGGGGATCGTGAGCGTCACGTTTGACAACGCCTTTGCCGTTCACGACATCAAGGTCATCGAAGGCGACCACCGCCTCTTCGTCGCCATGCCCTCGAGGCGCGACGACACCGGGACCTTCCGGGACATCGTCCACCCCATCTCGACCGAGGCGAGGCAGGAGATGGAGACGGAGATTTTGGAGGCGTATAACGCCTCAATTCGGAATTCTTAGTTCGGAATTGTCGCCCTTAAGAGGCGACGCGACCCCTGCGGGGTCGCCGCTCGCTTCGCTCGCGCCCTCTCAGTCAG
>JAJBTZ010000012.1 GCA_020860605.1 Ruminococcus sp.
CCCCCCCCTCGCCCTTGTTGGCTCTGTGTTGTCGCTCCCCCCCTGCTCTGTGGGGGGGGGGCCCCGTCCCGCGCTGGGGGGGTGCGAGCGCTGCGACCGCCGAAGGCGGTCGCTCGGCGAAGGCGGCGCCAGTCGCCGTAGCCGACTATGTAGGGGCGGATATCATCCGCCCGAAACCCTCACAGGTGCCCATAACGGGCGGATAATATCCGCCCCTACAGAAATTGGAGGAATAAATATGTCAGTGAAAATAGAAAAGATTAACGGTGGCGTCACCGCTCCCCAGGGCTACACGGCAGCGTCCTATGCTGCCGGAATCAAGTACCAGAATCGCGACGATATGGCGCTCGTCTATAGCACCGTCCCTGCGGTCACTGCTGGCACCTTCACCACAAATCTCGTGAAGGCTGCTCCCGTTATCTGGGACAGAGATGTCATCAGAGCCTTCAAGACCTCTCAGGCGATTGTCATCAACTCCGGCATCGCCAACGCCTGCACCGGCGCTGAGGGCTTCGCTTGCTGCGAGGCTGTTGCGGATGAGGTGAGAAGGGTTGCAGGTCTGGGCGAAGGCTCAGTCTTAGTATCTTCGACAGGCGTTATCGGCAAGCAGCTGCCGGTTGAGAAGATGAAGGCAGCAATCCCGGAGCTTATTAAAAATCTTGGCTCAACACTTGAGCACGGCACCGCTGCTGAGAAGGCCATTATGACTACAGATACGAAACCGAAGGAAGTCGCCGTTAAGTTCGAGCTTGGCGGGAAAACCGTCACCATCGGTGGCATGTGCAAGGGCTCTGGCATGATTCACCCGAATATGTGTACGATGCTCTGCTTCATCACATCTGATGTGTCGATCTCGAAGAATTTGCTGGGTAAGGCACTTAAAAACGACGTTCAGGATACATTCAACATGATTTCGGTCGACGGCGGCACCTCCACAAACGACACCGTCATCCTGATGGCGAACGGGCTGGCGGGGAATCCTGAAATCACTGAAGAAGGCGACGACTACGCCACCTTCTGCGAGGCACTGCATGTCGTCACTGAGACGCTTGCGAAAAAGATCGCCGGTGACGGCGAGGGCTGCACGGCTCTCTTAGAAGTCAAGATTGTGGGCGCTAAAGATAAAGAAACCGCGAAAATGCTTGCGAAATCGGTCGTCTGCTCGAGCCTCACGAAGGCTGCAATCTATGGGCATGACGCCAACTGGGGAAGAATTCTCTGTGCCCTCGGCTATTCGGGAGCAGAATTTGTGCCTGATCGGACTGATCTATACTTCGAATCCGCTGCCGGAAGGCTCAAAGTAGTCGAATGTGGAATGGCGACCGATTATTCCGAAGAAACCGCCACGAAGATTCTTTCAGAGCCCGAAGTTACCGTTATCGTCGATGTCAAAGGCGGAGAGGCGACTGCAACCGCCTGGGGCTGCGATCTCACATATGACTACGTTAAAATTAATGCCGATTATCGCTCGTAAAGGAGTTACATAAAATGACAGAAAATACACCAACTGTTCCAGATATTGACGTGATGCAGAAGGCACAGGTCCTCATTGAGGCGCTGCCTTACATTCAGCGGTTCAACCGCAAGATTATCGTCGTCAAGTACGGCGGGAGCGCGATGGTCGACGAAAACCTGAAGCATTCGGTCATCCAGGACGTCGTATTGCTGAAGCTTGTCGGATTCAAGCCGATTATCGTCCATGGTGGCGGAAAGGAAATCAGCCGTTGGGTCGGCAAGGTCGGCATGGAGCCTCACTTTGTGAATGGCTTGAGAGTGACCGACGAGCCCACCATGGAGATCGCCGAGATGGTCTTAAACCGCGTCAACAAGAGCCTCGTTCAGCTCGTCAACGAGCTCGGCGTCAAGGCCGTCGGCATCAGCGGCAAGGATGGAATGCTCCTCAAGTGTGAGAAAAAACTCTCAGGAGGCGAGGACATCGGCTTCGTCGGCGAAGTCACAGAGGTCAACCCGAAGATTATCTATGATCTTCTGGAAAAGGATTTCCTCCCCATCATCTGCCCCATCGGCTACGACAACGACTTCTACAGCTACAACATCAACGCCGATGACGCTGCCTGCGCCATCGCCCGTGCCGTCAACGCTGAAAAGCTCGCCTTCCTCACGGATGTCGAGGGCGTCTACAGAGATTTTAACGACAAATCCACTCTGATTTCGGAAATGACCGTTTCCGAAGCCCAGGACTTCGTCGCAAGCGGAGGCTTGGGAGGCGGAATGCTCCCCAAAATGCAGAACTGCATCGACGCCATCACCCACGGCGTCAACCGGGTCCATATCCTAGACGGCCGAATCGCCCACTGCCTGCTGCTCGAGATTTTCACCAATAAAGGTATTGGTACGGCGATTATTCGCGATGGTGGGGAGAGGTATTATAAGCCCAATTCATAATTCGGAATTCGGAATTAGTCGCCCTGCGGGGCGACCGCTCGCTTCGCTCGCGCCCTCTCAGTCGGCTTCGCCGACAGCTCCCCCAGAGGGGAGCCAAGTTGCTGCCTCAAGGAAGGCTTTGTGCAATCGGAAATCTCGGCTCTCCCTCTGGGAGAGCTGACAGTCGCGAAGCGACTGACTGAGAGGGCGCGAGCTCCGAAGGGGCGAGCGCTGCAAGTTCGGTGGAGCCGAACTTGCCGACTTCGCGAAGCGAAGTCGTCGTGACACGAAGGGAGCGCGGTCGCCATCGCAGGTGGCGACAAATATCCACGAAAGGATGACCACAATGCCAGATTCATACATCTCCCGTGCCGAAGGCACGCTTTACAAGACCTATTCCCGATTTCCCGTGGTGTTTGAGCGGGGCGAAGGGGTAAGATTATATGATGACCAGGGCACCGAGTACCTCGATTTTGGCGCTGGAATCGCCGTTATGGGGCTGGGGTACCATTATCCCGGTGTCGACGAGGCTGCTAAAGACCAGGTCGACAAGCTCGTTCACACTTCGAATCTCTTCTACAACATCCCCGCCACCGAGGCTGCCGAGAAGCTGCTCGCGGTTTCGGAGATGGACAGGGTCTTCTTCACAAACAGCGGTACCGAGGCAATCGAGGGCGCTCTGAAGATCGCAAAGCGCCATGCCTTCAACCGTGGTCTGCCCTCCGACTACGAGATTATCGCGATGGAGCACTCCTTCCACGGTCGCTCCCTTGGTGCCCTCTCCGTCACCGGCAACGCCCACTATCGCGAGCCGTTTGACCCGTTGATTCCCAACATCAAGTTTGCCGAGTTCAACAATTTAGAGAGCGTCAAGGCTCTTTTCTCCGACAAGACCGCTGCCGTCATCATGGAGACGATTCAGGGCGAAGGCGGGATCTATCCCGCAACCCCCGAGTTCCTGACGGGAGTCCGTCGGCTCTGCGATGAGACTGGTGCTCTTCTGATTTTGGACGAAATCCAGTGCGGAATGGTCAGAAGTGGCGACATGTTTGCCTGGCAGACTTATGGCGTCAAGCCTGACGTGATGACGGTTGCGAAGGCTCTCGGAAACGGCTTCCCGATCGGCGCCTTCCTGGCGTTTGGTGAAGCTGCCAACGCGATGACCGTCGGCGATCACGGCTCCACCTATGGCGGAAACCCCCTCGTCTGCGCCGTCGCCTCGAAGGTTTTGGACATTTATAAAGAAAAAGACATCCCCGGACACGTCAAAAACGTTGGAGGATATCTCTGGAATAAACTAGAGGACCTGAAGTCCTCTTCGGATAAAATCATCGCCCACCGAGGCCGTGGCCTCATCCAAGGCCTCGAGTTCAACGTCCCCGTCGGGGACATCGTCCGCTCGGCACTCTTAGACGAGCACCTTGTGCTCATTTCGGCTGGGCAGAATGTTATCAGGTTCGTGCCACCGCTGGTGATTACGGAGAGCGATGTGGATGAGATGATTGAGAAGCTTGGGAGGGTTATCGCGTAATGTCGGTGCCGAAGGCACCGAAGCGACTTTCGCCGAGGGCGAAAGTCTACGCTCGCCCCTTCGGGGCTCGCGCCC
>JAJBTZ010000077.1 GCA_020860605.1 Ruminococcus sp.
CCTCTGGGAGAGCTGTCGCCGAAGGCGACTGAGAGGGCGCGAGCGAAGCGAGCGTTTCGCCCTATTATATCACCGTTTGCATAATTATGCAACCCTTTTGAATAAAAATTCACTCAGTTTTTCTCAAAATACTTCACCGCAGCCTCAAACATGCGGATGTCGTAGTTGCCGGGGACGTTCTTATAGAGGCCCTTGCCGACTCTCTCCGAGTGGCCCATCTTGCCGAAGACTCTGCCGTCGGGGGAGGTGATGCCTTCGACTGCATAAAGCGAGCCGTTCGGGTTGTAGCGGACGTCCATCGAGGGGTTGCCATCCAAATCTACGTACTGAGTGGCGATCTGGCCGTTTGCTGCAAGCTCCTGGATGAGCTCCTCCCTTGCAAGGAACCTTCCTTCGCCGTGGGAAATCGGGACGTTTACGATGTCGCCGACATTCATGAGCGAGAGCCAGGGCGACTTTGTCGAGGCGATGCGGGTTCTGACGATCTTCGACTGGTGGCGGTTGATGACGTTGAAGGTTAAGGTCGGGCAGTTCTCGTCAGTGTCGATAATCTTGCCGTTTGGGAGAAGTCCCAGCTTGATAAGTGCCTGGAATCCATTGCAGATTCCCACCATGAGGCCTCCGCGGTTGTCGAGGAGGTCGTGAACGCCATCCTTGATAGCAGCGTTTCTGAAGAACGCGGTGATAAACTTACCGCTTCCCTCCGGCTCGTCGCCACCAGAGAATCCTCCCGGAATAAAGACCATCTGAGCCGACTTCAGCTTTTCGGCAAAGCTTTCAACACTCCGTGAGATGCCTTCTGCCGAAAGATTGTTGATAACGAGGATTTCGGGTTCAGCACCAGCGTCGGCGAAGGCCTTAGCACTGTCACACTCGCAGTTGGTTCCCGGGAAGGCAGGGATCAGAACTTTCGGAGCGACCACTCCACCGGCTACCGCCGGTCCCCCTCTCCTAGGCGTAGGAGAGGCTTTTTCAGGCTCCCCTACGCTTAGGGGAGCTGTCGGCGAAGCCGACTGAGGGGTGCTCCCCGAAGGGGAGCTGTCAGCCGAAGGCTGACTGAGAGGTTCCACAGCGCCGGAAGCTCCAATATTACATGTGTAAACGGATTCCAACTTATCCTCATAAGGCCTAGAAAGCTCTTCAAGAGTAACACTCTCACCACCATAGATAATCGCCTCTTCAGCAGTAGTCTCACCCAAGAGCTCCGCCTCGAGCTCTTCGGTGGCTTCGAGGATAAATGCACCATAATTATATCCAAAGATATCAGGCGTGCCAGCAAACTTAAACCCAACGCCGTTGCCTATACACATCTTATACACACCTTCGGCGATTCCGCCGGCGGTGGGGGTGTAGGCAGCAGCGATCTTGCCCGCTCTCATCCACTCGGTCACTTTCGCGTAGACCTCTAAGAGCGAAGCGGTCTTCGGGAGGTTGTTTTCGTCATATTCAGGACCAATGAAGTAGACCTTGTGCCCTGCTCCCTTGAATTCAGGGGAGATTATATTGCCTACGTTTGAGGTCGTGACGGCGAAGGAGACGAGGGTTGGCGGGACGTCGATGTCCTCGAAGGTTCCGCTCATCGAGTCCTTACCGCCGATGGCACCGATTTTGAGCTCGAGCTGAGCCTTGAAGGCTCCCAAAAGTGCTGCCAGAGGCTTGCCCCAGCGCTTCGGGTCCTTGTTCGGATGCTCGAAGTACTCCTGGAAGGTGAGGTAGACCTCCTCGTCGTCAAACTCAGCGCCCGTCGCGACAAGCTTCGAGACGGACTCGATGACGGCTAAGTAAGCGCCATGATAGGGCGACTTCTCGGTGATATAGGGGTTGTAGCCGTAGGCCATCAGCGAGCAGGTGTCGGTATGCTTTTTCTCAACAGAGACCTTCTGAACCATCGCCTGAATCGGGGTGAGCTGGTTCTTGCCGCCGAAGGGCATTAAGACAGTTCCGGCACCGATTGTCGAGTCGAATCTTTCAGAAAGGCCACGCTTCGAGCAGATGTTGAGATCTCCGACAAGCTTGAGATAGTTCTCTTTGAAATCACCCGTGACGGTCTTCTCATAATCCTCAAGCTTCGCAGGGGCAGCGTCGATATGCTTCTCAGCACCGTTCGAGTTCAGGAACTCACGGCTGAGGTTGACTATAGACTTCCCGTTCCAGTTCATGACGAGCCTCGGCTCCGCCTTGACTTCGGCTACTTTACAAGCCTGCAAGTTCTCAGAGTGAGCAATTTCGAGGAACCTCTCAAGGTTCTCAGGCTCGATAACAACCGCCATTCTCTCCTGAGATTCGCTGATTGCGAGCTCTGTCCCGTCGAGGCCTTCGTACTTCTTGGGGACGGCGTTGAGGTCGATCTCGAGGCCGTCGGCAAGCTCACCGATCGCAACCGAAACTCCGCCAGCGCCGAAGTCATTGCAGCGCTTTATCATGAGGGAGGCCTCTCTGTTTCTGAAGAGCCTCTGGAGCTTTCTCTCCTCAGGCGCGTTGCCCTTCTGGACCTCAGCGCCACAGGTTTCGAGCGATGTTAATGTATGCGACTTCGAGGAGCCGGTTGCTCCTCCGCAGCCGTCACGCCCAGTGCTTCCGCCTAAAAGTATAACTATGTCGCCCGGCTGAGGGACTTCTCTTCTTACATTCTCCTCAGGAGTAGCAGCGATAACGGCGCCGATCTCCATCCTCTTGGCAGCATAGCCGGGGTGGTAAATCTCGTCGACGATGCCAGTCGCGAGGCCGATCTGGTTACCATATGAAGAATATCCGGCAGCAGCGGTGGTGACGATTTTTCTCTGAGGGAGCTTGCCCTTGATGGTCTCGCTTACTGGGACAGTCGGGTCGGCAGCGCCGGTGACTCTCATGGCTCCATAGACGTAGGCACGTCCTGAAAGCGGGTCTCTGATGGCGCCTCCGATGCAGGTTGCAGCGCCTCCGAACGGCTCGATTTCTGTCGGGTGATTGTGGGTTTCGTTCTTAAATAAGAGCAGCCACGGCTCGGTCTTCCCGTCAACGTCGATATTCATCTTGACGGTGCAGGCGTTGATCTCTTCAGATTCGTCCAAATGAGTGAGCTTGCCGGTTTTTCTTAAATACTTGACCGCAAGCGTTGCGATATCCATGAGGCAGACGGGCTTCGTTCTCCCCAAAAATTCACGGGTCCCCAAGTATTCGTCATAGGCGTCCTGAAGGAGCTTGTCCTCGAAGCTGACGTTGTCTATAACAGTCAGGAACGTGGTGTGACGGCAGTGGTCGCTCCAATAGGTGTCGATCATCCTGATTTCCGTGAGAGTCGGGTCGCGCTTTTCCGAGCGGAAATAGCTCTGGCAGAAGGCGATGTCGTCGTCATCCATGGCAAGGCCATAGGACTTGACAAACTCGTCAAGCCCCTTCTCGTCAAGCTCGTTGAAACCAGTGAGAGTCTTGACCTCGGTCGGGATGTCGTAATTCATGTGGAGCGTCTCCGGCTTTTCAAGGGATGCCTCCCTCGCCTCAACCGGGTTTATAACGTATTTTTTGATCTTTGCGACGTCTTCGTCCGAAATGTCCCCATAAAGGCAATAAATCTTCGCCGTTCTTATGAGCGGCCTCTCGCCCTGGGAGATGATCTGTATGCACTGCGAAGCCGAATCCGCCCTCTGATCGAACTGTCCGGGGAGATACTCGACAGCGAAGACGATAGCGTCGCCCGTCTCGATCTCGTCCGAGACGATGTCGAGCTGAGGCTCAGAAAAGACGGTTTTCTTCGCATAGTCAAACAGCTCTGGCGTGATGTTCTCCGCGTCATAGCGGTTAATGAGCCGAACGTCGGTGAGGCCAGTAACTCCAAGAAGCGTCCTCGCCTCCTCCAGCAGCCCCTTAGCCTCCGCAGCTAACTCTTTTCGTTTTTCGGAATATACTCTGTATACCATGGTTTTCTCCTTCTACTATTAATATCCTCACTGCCACACAAGCGACTTGGCTGGCGCCAACGCTCGCTTCGCTCGCGCCCTCTCAGTCAGCCCC
>JAJBTZ010000074.1 GCA_020860605.1 Ruminococcus sp.
GACTGAGGGGTGCGATTTCAGGCGAAGCCTGAAATCGCTTCGGCGGAGACGACGAAGTCGTCGGAGCCGAAAAAAGAACAAACCGCGCCTGATTTTCTAATCAAGTGCGGTCACGCAAAAACTCATTTTTATGAGAGTGACCGCTACCTGAACTAGCACTTCAGGTAGCCTCTCATCACTTATATTATACCCCATCACTGTTGACTTGTCAACAGTTTTTTTATTTTTACAAAACCTTTTACAAAACCTATGTAAGAAGCACAAAACGCTCGCCTTCGGCGGGCGCCCTCTCAGTCGGCTTCGGAAGTTCGCTTGCGAACTTCTTGACAGCTCCCCCAGAGGGGGAGCCAAGAATTCCACTTGCACAAAGCCTTCCTTGAGGCAGCAACTCGGCTCTCCCTCTGGGAGAGCTGGCAGCCCCGAAGGGGCTGACTGAGAGGGCGCGAGCGAAGCGAGCGTTCTGTGCTCCGCTCAAAGCTATCCTTCAGGCAGTAAAAGCCTCCCCCCGAAGGGGGAGGGGGACCGTCGCCTTCGGCGACGGTGGAGGGGTGCAAGTTCGGCGAAGCCGAACTTGCCGACTTGCCTTCGGCAAGTCGTTGCGAGCCCGAATGGCGAGCACTGTCGGTGCCGAAGGCACCGACATCTGTAGGGGCGGATATCATCCGCCCGGGGTTCTCTGGGGTGCTCCGTAATCGCTGTAAATGCCCTTCGTGGGTATGCGGGCGGATAATATCCGCCCCTACATATTTGGCACAAAAAGCCTCCCCTTCCAGGAAGGCTTTGATCAAACTGATGGAATGGTTTCCGACTTACTTCGTCAGTCCCCAAATATTCCTGGCATACTCATCAACAGAGCGGTCTGCTGAGAATCTGCCGGCGTTGGCGATGTTCATGAGCGACATTCTCTGCCATCTCTGCTGATCCTGATAGATCTTCGAAACCTCTGCCTGAGCGGTTCTATAGGACTCGAAGTCCGCAAGAACCATGTAGGGGTCGGAGTGCTTGTAGGAGGAGACGACGTCGTCAAATCTGTTGCCATTGATGCCGTTTGCTATCCTGTCGACAGCTGCCTTGATTACGGGGTCGCAGTTGTAGAGCTGCTCGGGGCGGTAGCCCTGACGCTTCAGGTTCTCAACCTCATCGACGGTCATGCCGAAGTTGATGATGTTGTCCTGGCCAGCTGCCTCACCGATTTCGATGTTGGCTCCGTCCTTGGTGCCGAGTGTAACCGCGCCGTTCAGCATGAACTTCATGTTGCCGGTTCCGCTTGCCTCGGTTCCTGCAAGGGAAATCTGCTCGGAGACTTCGGATGCGGGCATGAGGAGTTCAGAAAGGGTGACGTTATAGTTCTCGAGGAAGACAACCGAGAGCTTTTCGTGAATCTTCGGGTTCTTCTTGATCTCTTCTCCTAAGGACCAGATGAGCTTGATTATCTGCTTTGCGAGATAGTAACCGGGAGCAGCCTTTGCAGCGAAGATATAGGTCTTCGGCTGGACATCGAGGTCGGGGTTCTCGAGGAGTCTGTTATATTCAGAAACGATGTTGAGAGCGTTCAGGTGCTGTCTCTTATATTCGTGAAGCCTCTTAACCTGAACGTCGAAGAGGGTGTCGGGGTTGATGACAACGCCTGTGTCAGCCTTGATCTTCTTGGCAAAGTTCTGCTTATTCTTCTTCTTGACATCAGCGAGTCTCTGAAGAACTTCAGGGTCGTCGGCATACTTCTCGAACTTCTTGAGCTCGTTGGCGTCCTTCAGGTAGCCCTTGCCGATTGTGTCGTCAAGGAGCTTGCAGAGGTCGGGATTCGACTGATAGAGCCATCTGCGGTAGGCGATACCGTTGGTGACGTTTGTGAACTTCTCGGGGGTGTTCTCGTACT
Source organism: Ruminococcus sp. (assembly GCA_020860605.1). Classification (GTDB taxonomy): domain Bacteria; phylum Bacillota; class Clostridia; order Oscillospirales; family Ruminococcaceae; genus Faeciplasma. The sequence continues at coordinate 1,877 of JAJBTZ010000074.1, forward strand.
CGTTTGCGAAGACATCGCGCTTGATGATCTCCGAGTGAATCTGTGAAACGCTGTTTACATGGTGGCAGACTGCAACGCAGAGCTTTGCCATGTGGACCTTGTTGTTCTGGATGATGGACATCGAAGTGACCTTCTGGTGGTCGTGATACTTATCCCAGAGGCCAGCACAGTAGCGGTTGTTGATCTCGACTATAATAGAGTAAACTCTCGGGATAACAGTCTTCAGAAGATCGCTGTCCCACTTCTCAAGAGCCTCAGCCATAACTGTGTGATTAGTGTAGGCGAAGCAACCGGAGACGATCTTATAGGCATCGTCCCAGGAATATCCGCAGTCGTCAAGAAGAATCCTCATCAGCTCAGGGATAGCAAGAGTCGGGTGGGTGTCGTTTATCTGGATAGCGACCTTATCGGCGAGATTATCAAGCGTTCCATAAGTCGCCATATGGTGGTTGACAATATCTGCAACAGATGCAGCACACATGAAGTACTGCTGGCGAAGTCTCAGAGACTTTCCGTCGTTATGGTTGTCGTTCGGATAAAGTACTTTAGAAATAGCCTGTGCCGTGATATTCTGTCCCAACGCCGCTGCATAGTTGCCGGAGTTGAACTTGTTCATATCGAACGACGGGCTGATAGCCTTCCAGAGACGAAGCTTTGAAACAGCTTCGCTGTCGTAGCCGGAGACATACATGTCATAGGGCTCAGCGATTACTGTAGTGTAGTTCTCGAGGTTTACATGGTGATACTGATTGTCCCAGCATTCCTTCAGAACGCCGTCGAAGTGAATCTCGATCTGGGACTCAGAATGCTCGACGAGCCAGCACTTTCCACCAGGAAGCCAGTTGTCGGGGAGCTCATCCTGCCAGCCGTTTTCGATCTTCTGGCGGAAGATTCCATACTCATATAAAATTGAATAGCCGGTTGCCGGATAGCCGTCAGTAGCCAAGCCGTCGAGGTAGCAAGCAGCGAGTCTTCCCAAACCGCCGTTACCGAGGCCGGCGTCAGGCTCCTGGTCGTAGATAGACTCGAGGTTAGCTCCCAAATCCTTCAGGGCTCCCTGAGCAGCCTTGACCATGCCAAGGTTATAGAGGTTGGTCTTTAAAGACCTTCCCATCAGGAATTCCATTGAAATGTAGTAAACCTGCTTTTTGCCTTCTGAATGAACCTTTGTTGTGTACTTATGGCACTTGTCGGAAAGCTCTCTTGTAACGATGTAAGCAAGAGACTCATAAAGCTGCCTGTCGGAAGCGAGTTCAGGAGAAATGCCATACTTCACATCGAGTATATTCACGAGTTCCTCCTTGAGCCCTTCTTTGGTATAACGCTTGTTAATAGCCTTAGGCAAGTTAATCCCTCCAAATGATAGATTTTAATAGCGCACGGCAACGGGCAACCCCGTTCCCCTTGTTGATTTCAAGCATACTTTGCCTTGCTTATTATAATACATCAAATGGGGGAATGTCAATAGTTATTTTGGAACATGGCTTTTTCAAGGAAAATAAAAAAAGCCGTTGACAAAACGGCCTTTATGAGTTATAATAGATGACAGAGAAGCGGAACTGGTGCCAACAGTTCCGAGTCAACCTCACGTGTACGGATGCAAGTCCGTATTAGGGGTGGAAGGTGACCGTTCCTGTTTAGCTAAGTTTCGGGGCGGTTATTTTTTCTGCCCATTCGACCAAACGTCGAACAGCTTAAAAACGACCGTAAATATTAAACTGAGAAGTAGTAAAACTTCGGAAGTTGTCATATTTATCGACTCTCCTTATTTTATGTAGTCTCTGCGGAGCAGAAACTGCCGGAGCAGTTAACTGCTCCACAGGAAGAGGTCGACCATATTGGGCTACAAACATGTGCACCTGCTCGTAACCCTCACTTCTCTGTCATTGTAATTGTACAACATTAAATTCTTTTTGTCAACACAATTCTACATCTTTATATCGAAAAAGCTGCCCTTTCGGACAGCTTTCTTTTTTTTTAAACTCCGTTCAACCCTTTCGCTTCAATTATCTTAGCATAATCCTTATACGCCAAATCCTGATCCAGCCTCGACGGGTAATCCCCTTCCAAGACTTCGGACGACGAGTACTGCCATATCCCTAACACTGGGTGAGTGTAGAGCGCTTTGCGCCTTTCTTCGCTTGTATAGCACGCCAGCCAGACGTCGAAATATTTGAGGGTGTCCATGTCGAGGTAGTGCTTGATGAAATTCGCGTAGGAGTAGAGCATGGCGTAGCAGCCGGCGTCTTCGACTTCCTGAAGGAAGCGAAGGGCGATGGCGGTGCATTTTTGCTTGCCCAAGGCTTTCTGAGTGCCGTCTTCGATGTCGTAAACTATCGGGTGAGTCAGCTTCTTGCCCTTTATCCACGAGAGCATGAGCTTTGCCTCCTCGGAAGCCTGCTCTTCGGTGGTCGCGTAGCTGTAGAGATACGCGCCTACAGAGAGGCCGGCAGCTCTCGCCTTCGAATAATGGCTCTCGAAAGCGGAGTCTTTGCCCTTGAGGCTCCCCGCCTTCGCTATAACGAAGCTGTAGCCGAGCTTCTTCAGCGCCTCGTAGTTCATCTTCGTTGGCGATTGGTATTTCGAGACGTCGATTCCTTTGTATTCGCTCATTTATGTTCCTCCTGATTCTCTTTGCCAGAAATGTTCTTTGAAATGGTTATCGCAGCCGTGAGGACTCCCTCAACCCCTCCGCAGCCCATCACGCAGGTGATTAAGGTGTCCGGCACGGCGTCTTTTATATAAAATGTAACAATCATCGCGATTGTGAATATCCCGATAAAGCCTCCCAGGATGAGAAGTATTTTGTCTATCGTCCCGAGAGGCCTTTTCTCACGATTTTTCATCTGTGAGCCTGCTGGTTCAGGTATTTGTCCAGCTTGTCTTTGGCGGTTGTGACGGTGTGATTGGCACCTAATTGCCCCAATCCATCAAGGCAAGCAGACAAGGCGAAGCAAATCAGTGTATTTTCTTCTTTGATTCTGAGAATCTCCGCTGCCTGCTTTTTCTGTCCCAGATACCACTTAACTATCGACACCGCAAACCCGGAAGCCACCGTCAGCGCCGAAATCACAGATGCGGTTTTTATAATCATGTCAGCCATTTTTCCTCCTTAATTGTCCCCTGGCGCTCCAGAGCATAGACTCAGGTTAGCCCAGAGTCCGTCCTCATCGAAATAAATCGTCTGAGACGCGAGGGTGAACTCCCCAATCTCGCTGCCGTTCGGCTTTTTGACCAGAACCCTGTCGCCAGGCTCAATTGCAGGATTGCAGCGTGTCTTGAGACTAAGCTCAAACCTCTGATTCTTCGCAATATAATACCTGTAAGCGACAATCAGCGCGAAAGACCCATCGATGAAATCGTTGTCTAAAAAGTCCGCAAGGCACCCTCTTGTATAGGTTCCCCAGCTCGCTCCGAACTCGCTCCCCTCGTTCTCGCCACTCACCTCGACATAGTCGGTGTGGCTGCCGAGCTTGAGGCTTGAATACTCCAAGATTCCCTTCGCCGTCAGCGTAGCGGAGTAGCCAGACTTCTCGCCGAACTGCTCCATGTGAGTGGTCATGTCCCTGTCGACCCAGACGGAGGCCATCCCGGCAGCCTGAGCAAGCCGGAGCAACACATCCCTCTGAGAGTCGACAGTCGTCAGCATGTTCGGAAAAACCGTCGCCTGGAGTGTTCCCTCATCACAGTAAAGGTCGAGCCCATAGATAGCTCCCTGAGGGTGAGCGACGAGAGTCGACATGAGAGTCGAAGCGCTTGTGTAGAGCCCGGTCATGTACTTGTCCATATAGGTCTTGACCCTGTCAGACGCCTCGATGCTCACCGTCAGCCCCAAATCAGGCGTGTCGATCTCGTCGATATAGAACTTCCCGACACTGATATACTCGCCGTTGATGCCGATATAGGCCTCAAACTCGGCGCCGACATAGTCGGTTTCCAAAGAGGCAAACGAGAGGCCAAGTGTGTCCAAGGCCTCAATCTTAAGGGACCTCGAAGGGAAGCTTTCACCCGTGACGTCGAGCCCTTCAGTCAGCTTCATGCTGATTATGTCGCTTGTCGAAAGGCTCAAGCCCGAATATGTCCCCAAAAACTGAATCTTCACCCCAACGTCTCTCATCTCTGCATTTGGGTCATAGCTTGCAGAAACCGTCCTCATCCGCTCACTTCCTTTCCTGTTGCCGTGAGGCTGATTTCCCGCCAGTCGCTCACGCCTTCGTCGTCAAATTCAAGTGCCGTAATCTTCGGGATTTCGAATAGGAAATCCGCCGTGACAGTCCCAGAAATATCTGGATAAGTAACGCTTAAGAACGGCGAGCCCTCAATCTTGCTTATAAGTGCCGAAAGCTTTGCTTCTGTGAGCTTGAGGGAGCTAATCGCAAGCATGATTTTATTCCCGATAACGTCCAGAACCGTCGTCCCGTCAGCAGCGGTTGCGGTGCTTCCGATTCGAGTTCTCGAGATGGAAAACTCGCTTCCGGCTGGCAACGTCACGGTCGAGCTCCCGTCAGTAATCACAATGGACGCGAGAGTACTCGTGACAAGCGAATAGTCCTCAGCACTGAACTGCCTAAACGCAAACGTCGCCATCTCAGGCGAGCTCCCCTTGCTCTCGCCAGTGATCCTGAAGGTCGAGTCGTCCGAGTCCCGTCTGATAATCTCCCCATACCCAAGCTCCACTTCGGGAGAAACGGTGAGAAGATATTTGCGGGTAAGCTTCGAGTCTTCCTCGCTCGAGCCACTCAGGATCAGCGCTCCCATAAAGCCTTCGCCATCGACGAAGCCTTCGGTGGTTTCAGTTACCCTTGTGAACCCTTCGGAAAACAGTTCAATAAGTCCCATTATATCTTCCTCCACTGGTTCAGTCTCGACCCGAACGCCTTCTGCCAGGAGAGGGAGCCTGTGTCGTCTCTTTCATAAGTGTACCCTCCGAAGCTCTCCTTCTTGAACGGCGAAGGCGAAGCCATGTCGGAGCTGACATACGCCTCGATGTCCTTATAGAGCTCCAAAAACTCCTCAGGCGGATTCAAGATCGCGATGTCTCCCGAAAAATCTTCGTCTGTGAGAGTGTCGGAATAGTAGTGAACGCCGTCGTTATACTGGCTGCCATCAATCAGGTAGTAGCCACCTGTCAAGAAGCTCGCATTTGTGAGCTTTCCAGAAGAAATCTTGTAGCTCCCCGAATGGGTTTCCGTTATAAAATAGTTTTTTATATGCTTGAATACTTCTTCAATCATCAGTTTCTCCTCTCAATTCATTCCCTTTATGGGATGGGGATTTCTCCCCATCCCATGTGAAGCTTACTTCACATTGAAGCTGGGGTGTGAAGTTTACTCCACAGTGCAGCTAAGGACTGCGATCTGGTTCGGGTCGGTCACGAGCGCTCCATAAACATGAAGTCCCTTGACAGCATCGGCGAAGCGCTTTTCGGGGCGATAGGCCGTGGTCTCGAGGATCTGCTCGGCATAGGCGCAGGCAGAGGGCACCTGGGCGGTGATTCTGTAGGCTCCGTCCTCCTGATAGCAGTTATTAGACTCGTAGATGTCAAAGCCCGCAATTCTCCCGATGAAGCCGCTTCTTGCCGACTCTTCACCCATGATGCCGGAGCCGGTGAAACGGGAATCCTGCAAAAGGAGTGCATAGACGTCAGGCGGAAGGACAACGGTTCTTCCCTCGTGGGGAACGTTGTTCTTATCTAAGATAAGTCTCAGCTTCACGATGTAGCTATAGACGTTGTCGGCGGTGAGTGCCACAGGCGCTCCCTCTCCGATGACGTTTTCGGAGGCTGCACCAGTGGCCAAAGTCTCCAAGAGATAAGCGTCAGCCTCGTCATTCAAGGCATAAGCGCTTCTCTCCATAGCCTTGTCCATGACGTCACCCGCTGCCTGAGCAAGGTCGACGTCCTCAATCTGGAAGTTGAAATACTTCGCTCTCGTAATTTCGAGCATGGTGTCGGTGACCGAGAGCTCCTCAGGGTCGACGATGTCGATGCCACTTTCGTAGTCGGAAACGGTGATGTTGCCGATGGTGTTGATGTGAACTGTGGAGCCACACTGCTTGATTTCGCCCTCGTAGTCTCTGTTAACTAAAGACGCTGCAACGTGGACCTTGTCAAGAGCATTGAGGAGTCTTGCACTCCAGAGCTCCGGGATAAACGAAGATATTGCCATAATTTTTCTTTTCCTTTCTTGTTTTTAATCGTTAGTAGCCCCAAGCGACAGCTTTATCGCCTGGTAGTTTTCGTTGATCTCTTGAGACGACATTCTCCTTATGTCCTCCCTCGAGTAGCCTCTGTCGGATGCATTGGTTGGGGGATTAGCAGTCTCTGCTCCCGAAAGATATCTCTTCGGAATAAACCCCGACCAGAGAGCCTCAATCCCGCTCCTGACCGCGCTTTCGTCCAAAAGAGAGCCATTCTCCGTGAGCTCAATCTTTTCGAAATCCGTGACTTGTAAAATAGGGTTCACACAATCCTCAGGAATGTGAAGTTCTCTTAACATTTCGGTCACCGCCTGCTTTTTAGCCTTAAGCGACTTCTCTTTAGAGATTCCCTCCCTGAAGCTTCCGAATTCCTGTTCAAGATTCGCGTATTTCGTCTGATAGTCGAGAATGGAGCCCTTAAAAGCATCCACCGTCTCGACATGAGCCTTAATAATCTCCTCCGCCTTTTCATCCTCAATGCCCATTTCCCTGAGCATTTTTCTTGTCAATGCCATTTTTTCTTTCCTTTCTCGTATAGTTGCTTTAATACGATATTCTTGGCTCCCCCTTCGGGGGAGCTGTCAGCTGCGAAGCAGCTGACTGAGAGGGTCTCCCCTTATATGCCTAGCGCTTCCGCGCAGAGAGCCTTGATTGTTTCATCGTCGAACAGGCCTCTTAGTAGCAGTGCCGTTTCGACTCTTTCGCGTTCCGTCTGAGCCTTTTCGTACTCATTTACAATAGTGTCCCGCTTGAAGGTGCAAGTGTCTTCGACGCCTATGAGGTCAAGTAAGCCGTGAACGAACTTAAGAACCGAGTATTCGAGCATATTCGAATAGAGGTTCATCGGCTCGTAGGCTGCTTTTATCGCAGTTGCTGTCGAAGTGCCTCCTGAAACGGTGTCGAGGTTCAGAACCATGAAGTCGCGATACATCTCGTTTTCGAGTCTTGTGAGCATCGCTTCACGGCTCTGGTAGGGGACCTCAGTTGTGTGAGACTCCGCCTTTGCGCCGTCGTCCTCGATGACGGCAGCCTTGACAGTCTTCATGTGCTCGACAAATCTGGCCAAATCAATATCGTCCATGCCGCCGGCATTGGAAATCGTCCAGTAGATCATCGAAGCGTCGTCAATGTCGTTGGCAAAGCCGGATTCTATAAGGTCGTAGCAGTCAATCTGACGCCTCAGTCCCACAATCCCCGATTGCTTTCTCGGAGAGTAGAGGGGCACAATCGGGAGCCTCTCGTAGTTCTCGTCGCTGACGATGTCGTCCGAATAGTCCGACTTGACGACAACCTGCTTGTAAGCCCTCTTCGGCTTCATGACCGATAGCTCCTCGCCACGGCGCTTTATATACTCGGTGTAACCGTCAAGCTCGTAGAGAGTGAGCCTCAGTGGCTTGTCGATATCTAACTGCCAGAAGCGGATTCCCGTCTTGAGCTCGCCCGTCTCCTCGTCATAAAGAGGCACAAACTCCTGAGCCCCGAAGACTTCGACGTGACCTAAGTTCATAAACCCATAGGCGACACCGCCGTTGAGGGCATCCGTCAGAGCCTCCTGAAGCGAGTGGTCAAACGTCTCTCCGCCAAGAAGCTTCTTCGTCGAGTCGCCCTCAAAACGTGCTCCGTACCCCAGAAGATACTGCACCGTTTGGGTGACGAACCGAAAGTAGACGTTCGAGGCGAGGCGGTAGTTCGCCGAATAGTTGTCCGGCACAGCCCTGCCGGTGACGGTGTACAAGAGCTTCCGATACTTCGAGATGGTCGGGTTCTCGTTCCGCCAGTAGGCAAGGGCGTCGATGGTGTCGCGATAGGTCTTCGAGAGCTTGTAGTCCTGAACAGCGCCGAGTAAAAACTCCCGAAGAGCCTTCTCTTCCCCTTTCTTTGCCTTTTCCAAATCCTGAAATGTAAACATTTTTCTCCTTTCTTAGAGCAGCCTGAGCCCCGAAAGCTCAGCCTCGTTCCTTTTCTTTGCGAGAATTGTCGACGAGAAGTACCTGATCTCGTCCATCGCGTGGTCATTCTCTTTTAGGACTTTGTCCGTTCCCGACTTGTCATCCCAGCGGTAGAGCGAGAATTCCCTGATGGCGTTCTTGCAACTCCTATGAATCTTCAGCTTCCCGGATTTTAAGAACCCTGCCGTCAGCCGAATTCCGTTCATGACGTCGTTGTCGGCCTTCTTCACCCTGAACCGTCCGCGCTTGCGGATGAGGGTTATAAAGCTCGAAGCTGAAGGGTCAACGATGACATATCTCACGGGCAAATCCCCCGCCAGCGCCTCAAGCGCCAGATAGTAGTCCTCATCCGTCAATTGCCTCTTCTCGGCTCTGCCGTCATAGTAGTACTCCGAAATCCTCGTTGCGACGCCATCCTTCAGGCACCACAACCCCATCGAGCAGGGATTCATCGTCCCGTAGTCGCAGGAGATGTAATATTCTCCAAAACTCGGGATCTCATCTGTGAAATACTCTTCACACATCTCGTACACGAGTCCCTCTGCTAAGACCCATCTCCCCTCGATATATCTCTCGTAGAACGCGCCGGTGTAGTAGCTCTTGTAGCATTCAATGATACGTTTTGAGAGTGAAGGGTTGTCCTCCAGTTTAAAATGCAGATAGAGGGCGTTCCGCTCGTCGGCTTTCAGGATCCATTCCCGATAGAACCAGTGCTCTGGCGAGCCCGGGTTGCAGGAGAACCACAGCTTCGAGCCCTCAACCGAGCATCTCGCTATCGCCTGCTGAACAAACGACTTCGGCATCAGCGCGACTTCGTCGATCATGGCTCCCGCAAAGGTCCTCCCCTGAATGAGCATGAAGCTCGACTCGTCCTTCCCGCCGAAGACCTCGAAGATGTTTCTCGAGACCCCATCCGAGACCTCCATGACTTTTGAAGAAGGCTTCCACTTGATCCGATACTTCTTCGAGTAGCTCATCGACATGAACGGGAGGATGATGTTTTTGACGGCGCCGTCCGCCGTCTTCCCGCAGATTCCGAACCGCTGTCCCGAGAAATTCGCCATCGCCCAGTCGACAAACGCGACCGTCATTATGGAGGTCTTTCCCGAGCGGATGGCGCCATCGCAGATGATGGCGTCGTAGTCGGACTCCGCAAACGCGAAAATCTTTTTCTGCTTCTCACTGAGCAAGCTTTCACCCCTTTCCTACTGCGGTTTGTCGCTCTTGAGCTCTTTTACCGTCTCCAGTATGCTTCTGCTCAGAGGGTCGTCCGTCTGGATGGCGCTGTCGCTAACGCCAAGGAAGTTGTCCGAAAGGGACGAAATTGCACCTGTCAACTGTGAAACGCTTGCATCCTTAAGCTTGTCCTCGTCGTTAAGAATCTCAAGGCACTTTTCTATAATTTCACTCGCCATTAGCCTGTTGGAATCGCTGATATCCCGATTACCCATATTCATCCCTCCGAATTTCATATATTCCCAAAAAAGTACTTGACAATTTGGAGAAAGCCTGCTATAATACAGTTGTGTGTTTTTGATAACATTCATATTTTTATTTCTCCTTTTTTCTTTTCCAATCTTGTAACAGAGTCGTCCTTAAGGGGCGACTTTGTTCGTTATCTTGGCTTTGCCAATCGGCTTTTTCGGTAAAACCTCCGCAGAGTCCTCGCTCAAAGAAACTTTCGTTTCGAACAGAAGTTCTGAATCTAATGATACTCCTGAATTCAAATTTGTCAAGCGTAAAATCAAAAAAATTCCCCCAAAGTCCATTTTAGCGGACTCCGGGAGCAAAAACGAATAAATTTGTGAAAAACCACTTGACAACTCAAGAAAAATAGCGTATAATATCGTAGTTCGCTGAATGCGAACGGTTAAATCAGAGCCATGGAGAAGTCGCCTAGCCCGGTTTATGGCGCACGACTGGAACTCGTGTATGGGTTGAAAGCTCATCGAGGGTTCGAATCCCTCCTTCTCCGCCAAATAAAAATACCCCCAATTGGGGGTATTTTTTGTATTTACTTCAGCTTCATTCCATCCTTGAACGCCTCTCCGACTCTCTCGGTAACCTTATAGTACCCATGAGTGTACGGATCAAACGCAATCGCAGAAACCTTTTCGATGTCAACCTTGCCATCTGTCAGAACAGCCTCATCAGCTGTGGTGTTCACAATCTTGCCGATAACTCCGCAGCCGTACTGGTCGTCCTGATACTCGATGAACTCACACTCCATGCAAAGCGGGAACTCGTTGATGATTGGAGCGTCAACCCTCTCCGATTTCTTGGCAGTAAGACCGCTTTTTGCAAATTTGTCAGGCACTTTGTTTCCAGAAACCACGCCAAAGTAGTCCGCCTCGACAACATGCTTCGAGTCGGCAATGCTCACGGTAAAAGCCTTCCTTGCCTTGATGTTCTGAACGGTTTTGTGGGTCTCGGTGAGATTCAGGATAATATAGTCCCTCTCGAGCATCGTTCCCCATGCTGCGTTCATAACGTCAACACTGCCATCCTCATTGTAAGTAGCAATCATCAGCACCGGCATCGGGAAAATGGCCTCTGTGGTCTTTATGTCTCTTCTCATAAAATTAATCCTCCTTAAGGTATTGTCTTTCGACTGATTATATGGTATCATAAAGACGTAATAATTTCAAGTGCCTACTTTTTTGTAAGGTACTATATCGGAGGTAAGCTATGGGTGACAAATTGATAGAAAACGCCAATTTTGAAGACACTGGCTACAGCTACACTCTTTCCCTTATTTCTGGCAAGTACAAGCCAATTATTCTTTATTGCCTGATGGAGTACGAACCCGTTCGGTTCAACGAAATGCAGCGCTACATAAAGGTTGCTGACAAAACCCTCAGCCAGAACTTAAAAGAGCTTGAAAACGATGACCTGATAATCCGCACCGTCTATCCCCAGATCCCGCCAAAAGTGGAGTACACCCTGACCGACCGAGGTCATTCCCTCGTTAAGGTTCTGGATCAGCTTTGCGAGTGGGGAAACACTCATAAAAATATTTACAGATAGGAGAACCAAAAATGAAAACCCTAATAGTAATCGACATGCAAGTCGACTTCATCACTGGCGCCCTCGGCACCGCCGAGGCCGTCTCGATCGTCCCTGCCGTTCAGAAAAAGGTCCAGGACCACCTGGCCGCTGGCGGGACGGTGATTTATACACGTGACACCCACACTTCCGACTACCTTTCGACTCAGGAGGGCAGGAACCTGCCTGTTGTCCATTGCGTCAAGGGCACTCCCGGCTGGGAGATTGCTGACGGGGTTTACGCCGAAGGCTGCAAGGTCGTCGACAAGCCCTCTTTCGGCTCGACTGAGCTGCCCAGGGTGCTCGCTGAAATCCCAGAGCTTGAATCAATCGAGCTCGTTGGCCTCTGCACAGACATCTGCGTCATCTCGAATGCGATGATCCTGAAGGCTGCCTTCCCAGAGGTTCCGATAACGGTCGACTCGAGCTGCTGCGCTGGCGTCACTCCTGAAAGCCACGAAAACGCCCTTCGGGCGATGGCGGTCTGCCAGATAAAAATTGCATAAATAGCAAAAGCCCGTGCAAGCCTCACCTGCACGGGTTTCTTTTGCCACTTTCTATCAAAAGTCGGACGGAAATAATCAATAAGATGGCATACATCGCTCCACTCGTGATGGCGGAGAGGGTCAGCATACTCTCGGCACCGCCGTTCACCATAATAAGCGTGTTCTGAAGCGACATTACCGACACAATAGCGTCGATGAGGCTTATTGCCCGAAGTTCCGAGATAAGGATGTTCCCCGAGAGCTTTTTCTTTTTGCTGCCGAAATTCACGGAGGCCATAACGATTTTGTAGGTCGTGTAGGCAGCCATCGCGATGGCGGGAATCATACCAATGTTGACTGGCTTCTCAAACATCACCATGAGTGCTATCGGGCAGATGAGGGCGATGTTTAAAAGCATCAGAAACGCCGAGCTTATCCGAAAAGTCTTCATTCTCGCTTCGTTCTTGCCCGACTCCATACGCCTGATTTTCCTGTCGGAGAGTAAAATTATCTTCCGAATGACCGCCAGTATTATGTAGTACCCTGCAATGCTCCCATGCCAGAGGGAGCTCTGGGCAATCCCCAGATAGCCGTTGTAGATGGCAAACAGGGCGGTTATTCCAAACGACAGCCACGCCCCTGCAAAGGTTCTGAATTCGTAGTCGCCACGGTATCTCTCGATAAAGCTATTTTTCATATCCATTCCCCGGGCGCACACATTCCTCAATAACAGAGCATATCATCTCGACAGAATCCTTACAGTCGTTCAGAAGCCACCGCCTGATTATCGCCATTATGCCTTCTATGTAGTAGTCGATATAGTATCGGTGACGCTCCTTTGGAATATCGAACCTCATAAGAATCGGCTCGATAACCCGATTTTTCAGGTACTCATATTTCTCGTCAGCCCGGACAGCATAAGGATTTCGGAAAGTCGCCCGATATACAGCCTTGTTTTCTTGTATGAACCGAAGATATGGCAGTAGTTGTCTCTCGTTAATCAGAACCAACTCGCTCAGCTCCACGCCGGAAATCTTCTCAGCAAAGTCTTCGTCGCTCTCCTCGAAATACTGCGAAAACCGCTTGTCAATCATCTCCGCCGTCTCATCCAGTAAATCCGAGATAGTCTCATAGTGGAGATAGAATGTCGAGCGATTGACCCCTGCCCGCTCGCAGATTTCTTTCACGGTGATGAACTCCAGATCTTTTCTCTCGAGGAGTTGGAGTAAAGCCTCGTCCATAAGAAGGGCGGTGTTAAAATATTTACTTTCTGACTTATTCATTTTGCACCGCCCTTTCAGAAATTCACTCAGCCTTGTCGCTTATCTCTTTAGCAAGTCTGAGAATATCCGAAGCATACTGCTTCTTCCCGCTCTCAAGGAGTCTCTTGTAGATGGGATAGTTGACGCTCACGCCGATGATTCCGATAACGCCGATGACGATTCCCAGGACCATCATAGCCGTGGTTCCACCGCCGATAACCCCCATCGCAAGGCACATTCCAACGCCCAAAACGAGGGTCATGATGACGCCGAAGGTGTACCCGAAGACATTTGCCTTCGCCTTGGCCTTGTGGTCGAGCTTCTTGAGGGCGACCAGCTTCGAGGTGTCCTTCGGCGCGTAATCCTTTGCAATCGCTTCCGCAACAATTTTGTCTGTGTTCATTTTTAAAATCTCCTAAGCATTGATTTCAGCCTCAGCTGATAATTTTATTATAGGAGATTTCCGGTGTGAACTGAACAACACGGATTTAATTTTGTGTCGAGTTGAACCCCGCAAGCTTCTGCATCTCTCCGAGATACGCTGCCGACGCCCTCGACAGCACCTGATATTTCTTCCAGACAAAGTATAAATCCGACTTCCACTCTGGTGTTACTGGCCTGAAGCAGAGCCCGCTGTCGCCAGCAGTGTTAATCAGCCTGTCGAGCCCGATTAGGTAGCCGAAGCCAGACTTCACAAACCGCGAAGCGTTGTAAATCAGGTCGTATTTGAGGACGATGCTGAGCTCATCCTCGCCTTTCTTGAGCCAGCGGAACATCTCGCCGGTTTTCGAGGCCTGCTGGGAGACGATCAGCGGTTTGTCCCAGAGGTCCTCTGCAGTGATGAATTCCTTTCCCGCAAGCTCGCTGTCCTCCCGCATGAGGACTCCCCATGTGTCCCTCACCGGCAGGCGAATATAATTATACTTTTCGAACCCCGTCGGCTCCGCAACCAATAGTCCGAAGTCGATAAGCCCCTTGTCGAGCTTTTCTGCGACCTCAACGCCGTCACCAGCGTTGATGTGGTAGTGAATATTCGGGTGCTTCTTCTGAAGCTCATGGGCAGCATCCGCAAGGATAGAGACCGCCTCCGACTCGCCACTTCCGATGTAGACATCGCCATTTATATCATAATCTGACGAAATAATCTCGTTTTTTGTCTTCTCCGTGAGCTCGATTATCTCCTCGGCGCGACCCCGAAGAATCAGCCCATCATCCGTCAAAGTGACCTTCCTGCTGCCTCTTATAAAAAGCTGCTTCCCGAGCTCGTCTTCCAGGCCCTTAATTGCCCTCGAGAGCGGAGGCTGAGTCATGTGAAGCGTCTCGGCAGCACGGGAGATGCTCTCCTCCCTCGCCACCGCCAGGAAATATTGCAGCGACCGTATATCCATAGGACCCCCTCCTCTCAAGTATATTCTAACACAATAATCTATACTTTTCAAGTATATCTCGCGATATAACATACATATTTGATATTATTTCGTGGCCATGATATAATGATATTGACCCAAAAAAATTAATATGGAGGTAATACCATGAACGATTTCATTTTCCACAACCCCGACAAGGTTTATTTCGGCAAAAGCCATCTTAAAAATCTTCCAGCTGAACTCAAGAAGTTCGGAAGCAAGGTCCTCCTCGTCTATGGCGGAGGCTCAATCAAGCGAAACGGGCTCTATGACGAGATAGTTTCCCTCTGTAGTGAGAGCGGTCTTGAACTCTTTGAGCTCTCAGGCGTCGACCCGAACCCCCGTCACACCACCGCCAACAAGGGTGCAAAGATCTGCAAGCGCGAAGGGATTGACGTCATCTTAGCAGCTGGAGGAGGCTCGACTATCGACTGTGCCAAGGGCATTGCAGCTGCTGCAAAGACTCCTGACGGCGACGTCTGGCCTCTCGTTTCCGGCGGAGTCTGGGTGAGGGATGCTCTCCCGCTGGTCGCGATTCTTACAAACGCTGCCACCGGCTCGGAGATGGACGCCTGGGCGGTCATCTCAAACATGGAAACAAACGAGAAAATCGGCCTCGGAGGCGATGCCCTCATTCCAAGAGTGGCATTCGAGAACCCCGAATACAGCTTCACTCTTCCCGAATATCAGACCGCCTGTGGTGCCTTCGACATCTTCAATCACGTTCTGGATAACTATTATCTCGCAGGAGACGCGACTTTCGACCTCTTGCTCGAGATGCAGGAGGCCGTCATGCGGACGGTTGTCAAGTGGGCGCCGATTGCTATGAAGGAGCCCACGAATTACGAGGCAAGAGCAAACCTCATGTGGGCTTCGTCGATGGCGCTGAACACCATCTTAGATGGCGGAACCGTCCACGGCTGTGCCTGCCACGCGATGGAGCACGAGCTCTCCGCCTACTACGACATCACCCATGGCCACGGTCTCGCGATCCTCACTCCCCGCTGGCTGAGCTATATTCTGGATGAAGGCTCCGCTCCCGCTATCTATCGCTTCGGCAGAACCGTTTTCGGAGTGGAGGACGGCCTCGAGCCAATGGCTGGCGCGAATAAGGCGATCGAAGCCTGCTCGAAATTCTGCTTCGAAACCCTTGGCCTCAAGCCGAAGCTCTCCGATTTAGGAATCGACTCGACTCATTTCAAGGCGATGGCCTCCCATGCCTGTGCCGGTGGCGTCATCACAGGCCTTCGGAGCTTAGAGCCCTCAGATGTCGAAAAAATCTACGGGATGTGTCTCTGATGAAGAAGCTCCTCGCCCTTCTCCTCTCAGCCCTGCTCCTCACCTCCTGTGGCTCAGGAGCCGTTTCTGAAGAGCAAACCGACGCCACCTCCTCAGCCACAGTTGATACTACAACTGATACTACAACTGAAGCCACTACCACATCTTCCGAAGAATCAGAACCCACACCCAGCACCACAGAATCCGAGCCCGAGGCCGAAGCCTCTGGCAGCAAGATTCTGGTTGCCTACTTTCCCTGCACGGGCATGACAGAGCAGATTGCTGAGTGGATTGCTTCTGAAACTGGTGCCGACATCTACGAGATAGTCGCTGCCGACCCCTACACCGACGAGGACCTCGCCTATTACACCGGCGGTCGCGCCGACCAGGAGCAGAGCGACGACTCAGCCAGGCCAGAAATCGACGGTGAGGTCGAAGATATTTCGCAGTACGACATCATCTTCTTAGGATATCCCATCTGGCACGGTCAGGCTCCGAAGATAGTCTACACGTTCTTAGAGAGCTACGATTTAGAAAATGTGACGATAATTCCATTCTGCACTTCTCACAGTAGTGGCATCGGCTCGAGCGCCGAAAACCTGCACTCTCTCGTCTCCGACACCGTCACATGGGACTCTGGCAGGAGATTTTCTGGGGACGCTACCGAAAGTGACATCACCGAGTGGCTCGAAACCCTTGATCTCCCCGAAAGTGAGGTGAGCGAAGTGTCACAAGTTGGCGTATTCAACTTCGAAACGAAAACCGTTCTTTTAAACAGCGGCTACGAGATGCCGATTGTGGGTCTTGGAACCTACAGCCTGACGGATGACGAGTGTGCCGTGTCAATCGAGGCCCTCTTGGAGGCCGGTGGCAGGCTCATCGACACCGCCTATATGTACGGAAACGAGGCTGCTGTCGGCGAGGCGATCCGAAACTCTGACGTCCCCAGAGAGGAAATCTTCGTCATCACAAAGCTCTATCCGACCCAGTATTCCTACGCTGCCGAGGCGATCGACGACGCTCTCGAGCGGATGGGGCTCGACTATATCGACATGATCATCCTCCATCACCCTGGCGACGGCGACGTCGAGGCTTATCTCGCCCTCGAACAGGCTGTTGCCGACGGAAAAGTCCGCTCAATCGGCCTCTCGAACTGGTACGTTGAGGAGCTCGAGGAGTTCCTCCCGCAGGTCAACATCACTCCTGCCCTCGTCCAGAACGAGATCCACCCCTACTATCAGGAAAACGACGTCATTCCATACATCCAGAGCCTCGGAATCGTGGTTCAGGGCTGGTATCCCCTCGGTGGACGAGGCCACACCTCAGAGCTTCTTAATGACGAGACAATCGTCGCCATCGCCGAAGCCCATGGCGTCTCCTCAGCACAGGTAATCCTCCGCTGGAACCTCCAGAAAGGCGTAGTCGTCATCCCAGGCTCGAGCAACCCCGATCATATAAGGGAAAACCTCGATTTGTTTGATTTTGAGCTCACCGACGACGAAATGGCAGCGATTAACGCCTTGGATAGAAACGAGAAGCATGATTGGTATTAAATAGGTTAACGTGTTACTCCGGGAAAATGCATTTTAGAGCACTTTCCCGGAGTGAATTTTTTTATTTTCTGTTGACATTTCCTGAAAAACCGGGTATAATATCATTACGGAAAAATGCATTTAGATGCAATTTCTCGGAATAGGAGGGCATCATGGAACAGATAAAACGCGATTTATATCTCGGAAAACTCATCGACAGGCGGGAAAACGGGCTCACAAAGGTCATAACCGGCATCCGCAGGTGTGGAAAATCTTATCTTTTATTCAATATTTACTATAACTATCTCCTGAGCTCCGGCGTCCCGGCTGAGAGAATTCTGAGAATTCCCCTCGATGACGACGATTTCTCGGAGCTTCGCGAAAGCAAAAACCTCTCCGCCTATATAAAAGAGAGGCTCAGTGACGACGGAATGTGGTATCTTTTCTTAGACGAAGTCCAGCTCTGCAATGGCTTTGAAGGTGTCCTCAACGGCCTCAACCGCCGTGAAAACCTCGACATCTACGTCACAGGCAGCAACTCGAAGTTCCTCTCTTCGGATATTTTAACCGAATTCCGTGGACGTGGCGACGAGGTCAGGGTTTATCCCCTCTCCTTTTCCGAATACTATTCCGCCTGTCAGGGCGACAGGTATGACGCCTGGCGGGACTACTCCACATACGGCGGGCTACCGAGAATCCTAAGTATGCAAAAGCCCGAGCTCAAGTCCCAGTATCTCGTGACCCTCTGCCACGAGCTCTATTTCAAGGACATTGAGGACAGAAACAACCTGAAGGGCGATCAGGTGATGGAGACTCTCGTGAAGATTTTGGCCTCCTCAATCGGTTCGCTCACAAATCCCTCAAAGCTCGCCAATACATTTCTGAGTAACGGCATTTCCACCACCGACAAGACCATCTCGAGCTATATCGGCTATCTCATCGACGCTTTTTTCATCAACCGTGCCGAGCGGTTTGATATCAAGGGGAAGAAATATATCTCCTCGCCGTTCAAATACTACTTCACCGACATCGGCCTTCGGAACGCTCAGCTGAACTTCCGCCAGCAGGAGGTCACCCATATTATGGAGAATATCATCTATAACGAGCTCCTCACCCGTGGCTTCAATGTCGATGTGGGAGTGGTTCCAATCAGCGAAGGAGGCACCCGCAAGCTTCTCGAGGTCGACTTCGTCTGCAACCTCGCCTCCAAGCGCTATTATATCCAGTCCGCCTACTCCCTTCCCACCGAGGAAAAGCTCCTTCAGGAGCAGCGCTCCCTCGAATACACCGGCGACTTCTTCAAAAAGATAATTATCACCAGCGACAACACCTCGACCCATTACACCGACGACGGCATCCTCATCATGAACGTCTTCGATTTCCTCTTGAACCAGAATAGTCTCGACATCTGATTACGGGAAAATGCATTTTAATGCAAATTCCCGGAGTAGCAAACATCCCTTCCCAACAAAACCCGACCGAGGTCACCCTCGGTCGGTCTTTTTCGTATCCCTCAAATCCACCTCAAGCGGCTTATCGTTTTCCTTACCCACATGCCCTCCATTCTTCCTCCTCTGCCGGACACATTCGGTCAGGAGGTACTCGATCTGGCCGTTGAGGGAGCGGAAATCGTCCTCGGCCCAGGAGGCGAGATCGCTATAGAGCTTCTCGGAAATTCTTAAAGGTACTGCTTTTTTATCAGCCATCTATCCATCATCCTAATCAGTATAAGCTGCCGGAATTCACAACCGGCTGAGCATCGTGGTTGCCACAGAGAACCACCAGAAGGTTCGAAACCATCGCTGCCTTCCTCTCGTCATCCAAATCGACCAGCCCGCCTTCGTTGATCCTCTCGAGAGCCATCTCGACCATGCCGACGGCGCCGTCAACGATCATCTTTCTTGCGTCGATGATGGCGGAAGCCTGCTGGCGCTGAAGCATCACGGCAGCGATTTCGGGAGCGTAAGCCAAGTATGTAATCCTCGCCTCGACAATCTCGAGCCCTGCATCGTCGACCCTCTGCTGGATTCTGTCCTTGATTCTCGCAGCGACAATCTCGCTCGAGCCTCTGAGGCTGCCCTCGTCCGCAATTCCGTCGCCAGTGGTGTCGACATTCGGGGCGACGTCATAGGGGTACATCTTGACTATCTCACGAAGCGCCGAGTCGCACTGGAGCGACAGATACTCCTTGTAGTTATCGACGTTGAAGACCGCCTTCGCGGTGTCGACAACCCTCCACATAACCGCAATCCCAATCTCAATCGGGTTGCCGAGGCAGTCGTTGATCTTCTGGCGGGAGTTGTTGAGGGTCATAATCTTGAGAGAAATCTTCGAGTCCGCAGTGTTGAGGTTGATCTCTCCCGAAGCAGCGTTCAGAACGATCTGCGAAGGAGTATTTCTCGACCCCGCCACATCTCCCGACTGGCTGAGCTTGGTCTTCGCAGCTGGATTAAACGAAACGCAGAACGGATTCACATAGTAGAACCCATCGCCCTTGAGCGTGCCAACATACTTTCCGAAGAGCGTGAGCACTCTCGCCTCCTGAGGCTTCAGAACCTTAAGCCCCATAATCGGAATCCAACCAACACAGCACCAGATAATCCCGATCACCAGGAGCACTGCCCCAAGTACATCGCTCCCCTCTTCAAGCAGCACTCCACCAGCGATAATCACCAGCACCGAGAGAATCATCCCGACAATTGTCGCAAGCAGCACCGGCATACCCTTCTTCACGTTCTTAACGGGAAACTCCGTCATTCCAACATTGATATTCGCCATAACATATTCCGTCCTTTCGCGACATCACTCACGAAGTGATATCATTTTGATATCACTATCATATCATATAGAGGGACGGTTGTCAAGCATTTTTCGGAAAATTTTTGTAAAATCTTCGTTTAGTGAGTGTAGGGGCGGATATTACCCGCCCGAACCTTGCGGTCAGCACTACAACGGGCGGATGATATCCGCCCCTACATGTTCGGCTCCGACGACTGACGTCGTCTCCGCCGAAGCGATTTCGCCTTCGGCGAAATTGC
Source organism: Ruminococcus sp. (assembly GCA_020860605.1). GTDB lineage: Bacteria > Bacillota > Clostridia > Oscillospirales > Ruminococcaceae > Faeciplasma. The sequence continues at coordinate 22,070 of JAJBTZ010000074.1, forward strand.
AGCGCTCGCCCCTTCGGGGCTCGCGCCCTCTCAGTCGCCCTCGGCGACAGCTCCCCCAGAGGGGGAGCCAAGAATTCCACTTGCACAAAGCCTTC
>JAJBTZ010000024.1 GCA_020860605.1 Ruminococcus sp.
TCCCCCTCCCCCTTCGGGGGAGGCTTTTTTTATTCTCTCGCAGCTTCTGAGAGAAACACAAAACGCTCGCCCCCTTCGGGGGCTCGCGCCCTCTCAGTCACGCTTCGCGTGACAGCTCTCCCAAAGGGAGAGCCGAGTTGTTGCCTCAAGGAAGGCTTTGTGCAAGTGGAAATCTTGGCTCCCCCTCTGGGGGAGCTGGCAGCTGCGAAGCAGCTGACTGAGAGGGCGCGCGACCAAAGGGAGCGCGGTCGTCCGAAGGGCGACTGAGGGGTTTCAATTCCAATTATCCCCACCATGAAGCTTATACCCCTCCCCAAACACCTCATTGGCAGTGGTGACGATGGTGAACGAGCTGTCGTCCTCGGCTTTGACGATCTTCAGGGCCTTCGACATGACCGACTTCTTGACGACGCAGATGATGACGCGCTTTGCGTTCTGGGAGTAGGCTCCGCTGCCCTCAAGGAGGGTGACGCCTACGTCGAGCTCAGCCATCAGGCGAGCGGTGATCTTCTCGGAATAGTCGCTGATGACGATGAGGAGCTTTGCCTCGTTGGTGCCGTTTAAGATAAGATTCGTGACAACGGAGGAGATGATTATGCAGAGGGCTGCATAGAGGCCGTTGTCGACTTTGCCGGTGGTCAGGATGGCGAGGAGGACGACCGCACCGTCGACCATCAAAAAGAGCGAACCGCCTGAAATGGCGGTGAATTTTTTGCTCAGGAGCTTGACGATGATGTCTGTTCCGCCCGTGGTCGCACCTTGCATCATTACGAGCTGCAAGCCGATTGCCATCAGGCATCCGCCCGCAACGCAGCAGAGGAGCGGGTCCTCCGTCAAGGGCCCGAACGGCTCTAAAATGTTCATCGCAGCCGACGATAAAACAACCGAAAATACAGTGGAGCCGAGGAACTTCACCCCAAACTTCCAGATTCCGATCGCTAGGATCGGGATGTTGAGGATGAGCACGACGGTGCCGGTTTTTACAGACGGGATAAAGTACCCGATAATCATCGCAATACCCGTAAACCCTCCGGGCACGATGTCGTTCGGATCTAAAAACAGGCTGACCGACACCGCATAAATAATCGACCCGATGGCGATGAGGGTGTATTGATAGATGTAGGTTGAGATTTTCTTTCGAGTGTTCATGTGGGATTGCCTTTCTGTGGAAAAATACTGTTGCAAAAAATCGCATTATACTGTATAATAGAACTTTAACGTAGGTTTATTCTGCGTTAAGAAATCTGCCGGGAGGTACTCATTATGAACATGAAAAAGCACCTGATTCGACCGCTCAAATTCATACTTATTATGATACTCATTTTTTCGCTTTCTGTCAACACTTTCACACTCGAAAGTTTTGCAGCGAAAACAGGGGTTTATGCACTTGTCATAAACGAGGTCTGTGCTGACAATGATGAGAGCCTGACGGATTCTGACGGCGATAATCCCGACTGGATTGAGATTTATAACCCCACCTCGAAGGCTGTGAGCCTGAAGGGCGTCGGCATCTCCGACAGCAAGAAAAAGCCCTTCAAGTGGACGCTGCCTGACGTCACGATTGAGGCTAAAGGGTATCTTATAATCTACTGCTCCGACAAGGACACCACTGAAAACGGCGAGCTCCACACGAATTTCAAGCTCTCAGGCGGGAGCGAGACGGTTTACTTAACCGCCTCCGACGGCACACTCATCGACAGCGTTGAGCTGCCGGATATCAAAACTGACCTGACCTATGGCAGATACCCGAACGGCACCGGCGACTTCGCCGTTCTCAGCGCCACTCCCGGAAAGTCCAATGCGAATGCTACGAAAATTGTCGAGTCACCGACCTTCTCGAAAGAGAGCGGTTTTTACGATAGCAGCTTCAAGCTGACAATCACCGCCGAGTCTGGCACCACCATTTATTATACCACCGATGGCAGCACCCCGACCACTTCCTCCACGAAGTATACCGGCTCCATCACGATAAAAGACCGCTCGAGCGAGAGCGCTGTCTATATGTTTGAAAAGGGCACGACCGTCGACGAGTCGAGCGAATTCTTCCCCTCGACCAAGTTCGAGCAGGGGACTGTAATCAGGGCCATCGCTGTCGACTCGAGTGGCAGAACGAGCGATGTCACAACAGCTACCTATTTCATCGGCGAGGATATTTCCGAGAAGTATGACAACGTTTCAGTAATGTCGGTCGTTATCGACCCGGATGACCTTTACGACGACGAGACGGGAATCTATGTTGCCGGAAACGTCTTCTCGAAGTGGAGAAAGTCGAACCCGACCGCTACACTCGACGGCAGCACTCCCGCCAACTTCAACCAGCGCGGAAGCGAGTGGGAGAGGGACGCTCACATCGACTATTTCGAGGAAACCGCTCTCTCGTTCGCTGTCGACTGCGGAGTGAGAATCCATGGCGGATGGTCGAGAAACAGCCAGCAGAAGAGCCTCAAGTTCTATATGCGGTCTGAATATGGCGACTCAACCCTCGAATACGACCTGTTCGAGAACAACACCGCCGAATATTCAGGCTCCGAAATCATGAGCTACCGCAAGTTCGTCCTCCGCAACGGTGGAAACGACAGCTTCAGCCTCACATTCAAGGACCCCTGGACGCAGTCGCTCGTGACTGGCTACAACTTCGCCACTCAGGCGGACGAGCTCGTTATCTGCTTCCTTAACGGTGAATACTGGGGCGTCTACACCTTAAATGAAATCTACGATGACAACTATGTCGAGTCCCACTATGGCGTTCCGTCTGACGACGTCATCATGATGAAGGCAGGCGAACTCGAGGAGGGTGAGGACGGCGAAGAAAGTCTCCTCAGTGATGCTATGAAGTACATCACCAGCCACGACATGAGCAATGAAAAGTACTACGAGGAAGCCTGTGAGCTCTTCGACATGTCGAGCTTCGCCGACTATATGGCGGTCGAAATCTACATTGGCAATCAGGATTGGCTCTGGGGCAACTGGGCCTGCTGGCGGTCGAGAAGTACTGACCAGATAGACTCAACCTATCAGGATGGCAAGTGGCGGTTCATGCTCTATGATACAGAGTACTCGATGGACCTCTACAACGCCGGTGCCGACTACAAGAGTGACAACCTTGCAAGCCTCCTCTCTGGCGACGGCTACTTTGCAGGGATGCTCAAGTCGCTTCTTGAAAACGACAACTTCCTCGAGATGTTTGTCGTCGCGATGGAAAAGACCGCGAATATTGCCTTCAACTCCGAAACCGCCTCTGAGGCCTTGGACGACTACTACGACACTTACTCGCCATATCTTAGCCAGCACTTCAAGCGCTACATCGGCTGGCAGAGCCTTAACGGCATCAAGAACAACGTCAAGGGCTGGAAGAGTTGGCTTGAGAACCGTGAGGATTACTACCTCACTATCTTAAAGAAGGACCTCGGCATCTCGACTTCGACAAAGCGCGTCAGAGTCTCTGTCTGGGATGGCGAGGGCGGAACGGTCTATATAGAAGGCCTCAAGCTCACTTTGGACGAAGACGGCGACTGGTACGGCTACTTCATTCCAGGCTACTCCATAACCATCACGGCGGTTGCCGACGAGGGCTACGAGTTCACCGGCTGGACGGGCTCCTACAAGGGCACATCCTCCTCAATCAAGGTCACACCAAACACAACCTGTGGCTTCACCGCCAATTTCGAAAAGATTGACGATTAACCCAGCCTTTAGCGCAACACCCTTTCTGAAACGGAGATTTCAATGATCAGATTAAAGAAAACCAAGAGGCTCATCTTCGGCATCGTCGTCGCAGCTGTAGTCCTTATACTCGCAATCGTCAACTATTCGGCATTTGATTTCTCTTCGTTTCTGGAATTCATTTGCGTATACCTCTTGATGCTCTTCATGCTCCTTGTGGACTTCAACTTCTCCGACAGGACAAGAAGCATCATATCGGTAATATTCTTCGTCCTGGCGCCGGTTCTATGCTTCGAGACGGTAAGAGTCATCGTCGGAGCAGGCGTCTATCAGGACTATATCTATTTTGACAACCTCATATTCTACGCCGTTCTGCAGGTGGCAGTCTTCGCTCTGACACAGTCGGTTCGGGTTTCCGTCACCACCATGGTCGGCGTGAGCTACGTTTTACACATCGCGAACCAGATAATCTTGGAGATTCGTGGCACGCCTCTTGTGCCGACTGACCTCTATGCGATCCAGACCGCCATGAGCGTCACGAAGCCTGACGACTGGCATTTCGACGCGAATATGCTGATTGGAACCGCTGCCTGTGTCCTCCTCATAGCAATCGCGATGAAGTGCAAAATCGTCTATCCGAAGAAGCTCTTCCGTGCCGGAGCAGGCGTATTGTCGCTTGCGCTGACGGTTGCTGGGGTGATCTTCATCTGGGACATCGACTATACCTCATTCTCGACCTCTACATTTGATACCGAGTCGACCAACAACGTAAACGGCATAGTCCTGAATTTCTACATAAACTGCCGGAAAATGAAGTTTGACGAGCCTGAGGGCTACTCTGAAGAGGCACTTTTGCAGTATCTCTCCCAATATACGGATGAAGAGCTGACGGGATCATTAGACGATCTCCCAAACATCATCGTCATCATGAACGAGAGCTACTCAGACCTAAGCTATGTCGGCAAGTTCAAGACGGACGAGAGCTACAATTCCTACTTCGAATCGCTCATTGACAACTATCCCCACGGCAGAGTCCTCGTTTCAGTTTTGGGAGGAGGCACCTGCAACACCGAGTTTGAGTTCTTAACCGGCCTCTCGATGATGTACATGCCGAGCGGGAGCTACGTCTACTTGCAGCATATCACTGAAGATATCCCGTCGATGGCGACCTATCTTGAAGAGTACGGCTACAGCACGATCGCGATGCACCCGTTCTATGAAATCTGCTGGAGGCGGAACCTCGTTTACGCCTGGATGGGCTTCGACGACTTCGTCAGCGGTGAGGACATGACCGACTACCAGGCGAAATATGTGAGCGTCTCCCGCTGGGAGAAGGGCTTCGGCGACGATGTCGAATATATCCGTACCCTCATCAGCGACAGCTATTTCTACCAGCAGATAATTGACCAGTACGAGAACAAGACGACGGACCGAATCTTCATCTTCGGCGTTACAGTTCAGAACCACTCTGGCTACGAGTACGACGGCGACGACTTCGAGACTACGGTTCACTTAACCAGCACCGAAGGCGACTACCCGAGAACCGAGCAGTATCTCTCGCTCATAAAGGCTTCGGATGAGGCTTTGGAGGAGCTCATCACCTACTTCGAGAACGTCGATGAGAAGACGATAATCGTCTTCTTCGGCGACCACCAGCCGAACCTCGAGACGGAATTCTTCGACGAAATTGCCCCGAACCGCAACACCACCGTCAACGGCTTCCTCACACGCTACGAGACCCCCTTCGTCATCTGGGCGAACTACGACATCGGCGACGATAACCTTGGCATCGTCAGTGCGAATTACCTGAGTTTACTCACGCTCGAATATGCTGGAGTCCCGCTCTCAGCCGAGTATCAGCTGATAGCCGACGCCAGTGAAATCGCCACTTCGATGAACACCTGGGGCTACTTCGACAAGTTCAACACCTGGAACAACCGCGAGGAGACGTATGATGAAGAGATCCTCAATATGTATAACTATCTGACGTATTATACGCTGAAGGGCTGATCCTGAATCTGTTCCTGAATATGACTTAGATCCGCAAGAGTGCTCCTCTTGCGGGTTTTTATTTTCCCAAAATCTCCCCTCAAAAATCATCAAGCCGACACTCATCTTTAATCTGAATATTCGCAGCATTTCATCAGATAATTGTATAATCGGGGTTAAGTTTAAGTAACCAGCTATGATACGACCTTTTGAGGATAAGAATTATGATAACGAATCTAATGAAGAGATTTACAGCACTGGTACTGGCGGGAACGCTTCTGATGGCCGTTTCCGGCTGCTCGTCAGAGACTGTGGAAAGCCTGACCGAGGAGGTTGAGAGCCTTAGCTCCACCAATGAACGCTATTACAGCGAGACCATCTTCGACACGAGCTATGTCCACGAAATCAACGTTGAGATTTCAGAGGAGGACTGGGAGGATCTTCTCGAGAACCCGACTGCCAAGACGAAGTATTCGGTCACCGTGACGATTGACGGCGACACGCTTTATGAGGTCGGCTTCTCGACAAAGGGGAGTACGTCCCTCACTTCGGTTGCTACAAGTGACTCCGACCGCTACAGCTTCAAGCTCAATTTCGGCAAGTTTGTCGACGGGCAGACCTATGATGGGCTGGACAAGCTTGCTCTCAACAACTGCTACTCCGACGCTTCATATCTCAAGGATTACCTGAGCTATCGCATAATGGCGGAGACCGGCGCGGTGGCTTCGCTCGTGAGTTTTGTCGAGCTCTCGATTAATGGCGAGGTCTATGGGCTTTACCTTGCGATTGAAGAGGTAGATGAGTCGTTCCTTGAGCGAAACTACGGAGAGGATTATGGCGAGCTCTACAAGCCGGAGAGTGACATGTTTGACGCCATCGGTGGCAACTTCGACATTGGCGATTTTGACATAGGCGATTTCAATCTTGAAGACTTCGACTTCGGTGATTCTGATATGGGGGATTTCAGCGCCGAGAATTTCAATTCTGAAGACTTTGAAGCAGGAGATTTCGATACGGAAAGTCTTCCCGAAGGCACTCCCGACCGCTCGGAAGGCTTCAGCCCTGGTGATTTCAATCTTGAAGATTTTGATATTGAGAACTTTGATTTTGGGGATATGGAAGGCATAGATTTTGCCGATTTCGGCTCTTTCAGCAGGAGTAACGGTGCCGACCTCGTCTATACCGATGACGAGATCACGAGCTACAGCGACATTTTCGACAACGTAAAGACCGATGCCACCGAAGAGGACTATGAGCGTGTCATCTCTGCCCTCAAGCAGCTTTCAACCGGCGAAGACCTCGAGACAGTCGTCGATGTAGAGGCGACAATGCGCTATTTCGCTGCACACAACTTCACCGTCAACTTCGACAGCTACACCGGCAGTATGCTCCATAACTATTATTTATACGAGGAAGACGGAAAGCTCACGATGATTGCTTGGGATTACAACCTTGCTTATGGTGGGTTCAGCAATTCGGATGCCTCCGAAGCGGTCAACTATCCGATAGATTCGCCTCTTTCCACCGGGGTTTCGGAGGAAGCGCGCCCGATGTGGTCTCAGCTTGCCTCGAACGAGGAGTATCTCGAGATGTATCACTCGTATCTGGACGAGCTCGTGACGAATTATTTTGAATCTGGAAGGTTTGAGGAGGAGTTTGATGCTCTGGTCGAAATGCTCCGCCCTTATGTCGAGAGCGACCCGACTGCGTTCTATACTGTCGACGAGTTCGACGAGGCGACTGCAACCCTCAAGGAATTCTGCCTTCTTCGTGCCGAGAGCATCCGTGGACAGCTTGATGGAACAATTCCCTCAACATCTGATGGTCAGGCGGAGAATTCTTCCGCTCTCATAGACACGGGAGATATGGACTTGTCTGTCATGGGAAGCATGAATGCTGGTGGCGGATTCGGAGGAGGTTTCGGAAGAGGAGACTTCGACTTCGGAAATTTTGACTTCGGTGACTTCGATATTAGCGACTTTGACGGAGAAATGCCCGACGGAGATTTCAGCATGGGTGATTTCAGCCCAGGAGATATTGAAGCTGGAGACTTCGACGGAGAAACAGCAGAAGAAACTTAGCATAAAAAAAGCGGAGCGTGAAACTCCGCTTTTATTATTAATCCAGCTTGAGGTCGCCCTCTTTAATCCATCCAATTTTCCTCAGCAGAAGCCCCAGTGCCCAGCAGATAACTGCCGGGAGGACTATGCAGACTAAGAACAGGCCGACCCAGTCGAAGGCTGTCGGGGTGATGGCGGTGGCGCCATTGGCGATGGCAGCATCGCTCGGGGAGACCCAGCCGGTCCAGACGCCGATGAGGCCACAGAGGCCGCAGGTGCCCATTCCGCTGTTGACGGGAGCGCCGTTCATCGTGAGGCCGAAAACGCAGGTAGCGATCGGGCCGGTGATGGCGCTGGCGACTATCGGTGGAATCCATATTCTAGGATTCTTGATGATGTTGCCCATCTGGAGCATACTGGTGCCGAGGCCCTGGCTTACAAGTCCTCCCCAACGGTTTTCCTTAAAGGAGAGCACCGCGAAGCCGACCATGTTGGCGCAGCAGCCAGCGACGGCAGCCCCTCCGGCAAGACCCGTGAGCGAGAGCGCAGCACAGATTGCAGCCGACGAAATCGGCAGCGTCAGGCAGATTCCCACGACAACCGAGACCACGATTCCCATGACGAATGGCTGCTGTTCGGTTGCCCACATGATGAGGTTTCCGACGGCGCTTGCTGCCGTTCCGATTGGCGCTGCGATAAGGGAGGCGAGCCCGACTCCGACGAGAACCGTCACAAGAGGCGTTACAAGTATATCAACTTTGGTTTTCTTTGAAACGAGTTTTCCGATTTCACAGGCGATACATGCTGTGACGAAGACGGCCAAGGGTCCTCCGGCTCCGCCAATCTGATTGGTAGCGAAGCCAACCGGGATGAGCGAGAAGAGCACCAGTGCTGGCGCCTTCAGCGAATAGCCGATTGCAACCGCCATCGCAGGGCCAGCTAAGAGCGAGCAGCACTTTCCGACGGTGTAGCCGACGTCATTCAGAGTGAACACTGTCGCCGTCAGAGCTCCGATTCCGAGCTGGGAGCCCAAGGTATCCAAAATAGTTCCTATCAGGAGCGAGCAGAAAAGTCCCTGAGCCATCGCTCCCAAAGCGTCAACGAAGTAGGTTTTTGCCGAAAGCGTGACGCCGTTTCTTCGACAAAAATCTACAAATCTTTGCCAGATATTTTTAATTTTTTGCATAGCAAACGCCCCTTTTGATTAAGAATAGGTTAAGTTTGCATACAAATATACTACTATTTTTTGGAAAAGTCAAGAGCGAATTTCGACTTCGGCGCCAACTGTCGAAATCATGACCTCCCCGTAGAAATTAGTGACGCAAACACCGTCGGAAATGTAGAAATAGGTGCCAGTTTCTGGAATTCCTGAGCTTGTGATGACGATTGTCTCGTCCCCAAGGGTGATGCTCGTGCTGTCGCCTGAGACCTCAACCGAAGCCGAGCCAAGGCTGAGAACCGTTCCGTCGGTAAGCTTCAGAAGCTCAGTTTCTGAGTTGCTGTGAGATGACGCGGTCGTGTCGAAGAGGATATAATCCGGCGCCACAGATTCGTTTAAGTATGCCGAATAGTTCGCCGTGCCGTTCTCTAAAATCGCGACAGCGTCGACCTCCGTCAGGCCTTTTTCCCTCACAAAATAGCCGAAAACGGCCGAATAGGAGCCATCCGAGTCGATGGCGACACATTCACTGCCTTGCCAGACGGTGAGGAGATATCCGTCGCCGTCGGTTGTGAGGCGAAGATGGGTCGTCCCAGAGTCGAAAATCCCGATTACAAAGATGACGGCGATCGCTGTCGCAAACGCTCCAAGAGCCGAAAAAGCCGTCTTCCGAACGCTTTTTGTGAAGATAAGAACCAGCACCACCGCCACCGTCAGCCCGACCACCACGAGGGGCACCGTGGCGTATTTTATCGTGACGTAGGTGAACCCCAGCCCCGAAATCCACTCGCAGACATTGATGACCCATCCGGCGATCGCCCCTGCAATCTCAATAAGAACCGACAACGCAGCTGGACAACCGCAAACCGCGAAGATGAGCGACAGCACCAGTGCAACAGTGCAGAACGGCGTCAGCAGTACATTCGTGAATATTGAGACAAGCGAAAGCTCGTCAAACGCAAAGACGACGACTGGCATGGTGCAGAAATAACTACAAACGGCAGACATCACAGCGCGCTGGAATCGCCCCTTGATGCCGAAGGCCTTCGAAACCGCTGGCTCGACTACGCTGAGCCCGACGACGCCTGAAATTGAGAGCAGGAAGGAAGTCTGCGCCACACTATATGGCGCCACAACGAGCATCACTAGGATAGTGACCCCAAGCGACGCTTCAGCGTCGTACTCCCGCCTGACGATTGAGGCGAAGAGGTACACCGTCATCATGATGAACGCCCTGACCGCCGAAATTCTCATTCCTGAGAAGATGACAAACGCTCCCATCACCGCTTCTGAGGCCAGGAATGTGACTGCCTTAGGAGCTCGCAATAGCTTTAAAAGAAACGCCACCACCGCTGCCACGATGCTGACATGGATTCCAGAAACCGCCAAAAGATGCCCGATTCCGCTGCGGTTGAGGGAGCTCTTGACTCCTGAATCGAGGTTGTCAACCTCCCCACAAAGCATACTCGAGAGGAGCTGGCCCTCTTCGAGACCGACGTAGGAGCAAAACGTGGTAGTGAGCTGGTCCCTAAGGTCCCTCATCTTGCCATAAATGGCGTAGATTCCAGTCGCCTTCGTGACCGAAATGTCGGAAATATCCGAGCAGCGGACGAAAATCCCCTGAGCGCTGTAGTAGGACTTCGCTGCGAAGGTCCCACTGTCGGTGATTTCGGAAAGAGTCGCCGAAAAGCTGATTCTGTCGCCCGAAGAGACGCTCACGCCACTTAAGTAAACGATGACCTTGCCATGAATCCCGCCGATACTGCCACTGACGGTGACCTCAGCAGTGTCGCTGTCTGAGCAGTCGGTGACGACGCCCGAGACGGTGACCGTCTCGCCAGAAAGAGCCACGAGATTGTCGGCACGGAAGTGGAACCAGACGGTGCCGTAAACGCTGAAAATGAGCAAAAATAAAAGGGCGGTCGAAACCGCCCTGCGAAGTTTTCCAGACAAAATAAATAAACCAGCCACGAAAAGCACCGCCACCACGGCGATAAGCGCAATCCGAGCCGGAAAAGAAGCATAAAAACAAAAGAGCAGCCCCGCCAACGCGCCAACGGCAGCCAAACCAGCTTCATGTCGCATTGGAACACGACCTTTCATACTTGATAACAATATTATAAACGAAACAGACATAGTTGTCAAGTGGATAAGGCCTAACTTTAGCTTGACATCTTCCCCTTTTAGGTCTATAATTACTATTTAGGAAAGTAGAAAATGGCGGAGTATTGACACTCAGCTGTGAAGTGGCTGAGTGGGAAGTGGGGACTATTATGAGAATACTTGGAATTGACCCGGGGTATGCGATTGTCGGGTATGGAGTGCTGGATTTTGACGGGAGGAACTTCTTAGTCAAGGGCTATGGCGCCATCACCACCTCTTCGGAGATTCATTTTGACGACAGGCTTGGAATCATCTATAACGACATGAACGACCTCATAGATATGTACAAGCCGGATGCGATTTCGCTTGAGAAGCTCTACTTCAACACAAACCACACGACCGCCATCGACGTCGCTCAGGCGAGGGGAGTCATCCTCCTTGCAGCGAACAGGCATGAAGTCAAGATTTTTGAATATACCCCTCTTCAGGTCAAGAATTCGGTTGTCGGCTACGGCAGAGCCGAGAAGAAGCAGGTTCAGGAGATGACACGGTCTATTCTGAAGCTCAAGGATATCCCGAAACCTGACGATGCTGCCGACGCTCTGGCGCTCGCCATCACCCATGGCCACTACGCCACCTCAAAGATTTTCGGACTTAACTGACACCCAAGGAAGCAGGAACCAAGATGATTTACAGCCTTACAGGAAACATTATATTTACCCAGCCTGACCTCTGCGTTATCGAATGTGGAGGGGTCGGTTATGCCTGCAAAACCACGATGAACACAGTCTCGAAGGTCTCAGGGCTTTCCTCTTGCACGCTTTACACCTATATGGCCGTCAGGGAGGACGCTATCGACCTCTTCGGGTTCTATACTAAGGACGAGCTCGAGTGCTTCAAGCTTCTGACCTCTGTCAGTGGCGTTGGAGCGAAGTTTGCCCTCGCCATCCTCTCGAGCATGACTCCTGCTTCTGTTGCTTTGGCGATAGCTTCGGATGATATCAAAGCGCTTTCAAAAGTCAAGGGCATCGGCTCGAAAATTGCTCAGAGAATCGTTATGGAATTAAAGGACAAGGTGGCCGAGGGAGCGGTTTTAGACAGCTCTGGCGAAGTCGGAGCCATCACCGCTGCTGTCAGCGACAACAACAAGGCCGAAGCGATTGCAGCGCTTGTGGTTTTGGGATATTCCCAGTCCGAAGCCGCTCAGGCGGTTGCGAAGTGCCCGGGCGAGCTTGAAACGGACGAAATAATCAAGAGAGCTCTTCGGACTCTCGCGTCAGGAAGATTCTGAGGAGGTGAAACCGCGTGATTGAATCGGAGGAATTTGACCTCGAAAAAAGGCTTGTCGGAACTGAGCTTATGGCTGAGGACGCCGACGAGGCGGAATTATCCTTAAGACCAAAGACCCTGAACGAATATATCGGTCAGGAAAAGGTCAAGGAGAATATGAAGATTTATATTGACGCTGCGAAAAAGCGCGGTGAACCGCTTGACCACGTCCTTCTCTATGGCCCTCCAGGTCTCGGAAAGACCACTCTTTCGGCGATTATCGCCCACGAAATGGGTGTCAATATCCGAATCACCTCTGGCCCCGCCATCACAAAGCCGGGCGACATCGTCGCGATTTTAACCAACCTTCAGGCTGGTGATGTACTATTTATAGATGAGATCCACCGTATTCCACGTGAAATAGAGGAAGTCCTGTATCCTGCGATGGAGGACTTCGCCGTCGACATCATCATCGGCAAGGGTGCTGGCGCCAGAACCATCCGCCTCGATGTTCCGCATTTCACTCTTATCGGAGCGACTACAAGGGCTGGACAGCTCACTTCGCCTTTAAGAGACAGATTTGGCATCTCCCAGAGGCTCGAGCTTTACACTCATGATGAGCTCTGCGAGATTATAATGCGTTCGGCAAACATCTTAGGAGTAATCTGCGACCGCGAAGGCGCGATTGAAATTGCGAAGCGTTCAAGAGGAACCCCTCGAATCGCGAACAGGTTACTCAAGCGTGTCAGAGACTTTGCCGACGTTATGGGCAATGGAGTCATCACTCCTGAAATTGCGAAGATAGCGCTTGACCGAATGGAGATCGACTCTTTGGGGCTCGACACCATGGACAAGCGGATGCTCAACATGATTATAAAAGGCTACAACGGCGGACCAGTTGGTCTCGAGACTTTAGCTTCAGCCATAGGCGAAGAGGCAGTCACCCTCGAGGACGTCTGCGAGCCGTACTTGATGCAACTTGGCTTCATCGCAAGAACCCCAAGAGGGCGTTGCGCCACTGATTTGGCGTACAAGCATTTGGGACTTCTCCGTGACGGCCAAACTACACTCTAATTGCTCGAAGAGCAATTGTCCACCTTAGTTTCCCAAAGGGAAACTGTCCACACTATGTTGAATGGGGCGTGTTGTAATGGGAAGATTATTCGGTGCTGATGGGGCTGTCAAGGGAGAGGCTCTTAATGACCTCAGCTGCGAGCTCGCCATGGCTATCGGCAGGGCTTGCGCTCATGTGCTGTCAAAGCGCAACCATCGAAGGGCAAAAATCCTTATAGGGAAGGACACCCGTTCCTCCTGCAAGATCTTAGAGTCTGCCTTGGTTGCCGGAATCTGCTCTGCAGGCGGTGACGCCGACCTATTGGGAGTTGTCCCAACGCCTGCGGTTGCTTACTTAACCGTCAAATACGGTGCCGATGCTGGAATCATGGTTTCGGCTTCCCACAATAGCTATGAATTCAACGGAATCAGAATCTTCTCCGCCTCTGGCGACAAGCTCAATGACAGCGTTGAGGCCGAAATCGAGCGACTCGTGCTCGAATCTCCCGATGAAGTCCCGAACGCGAGTGCTGAAAACTTAGGCGATATCTTGAACGAAAAGAACGCCGAATGGGACTATGTGAGATATCTTTTGAGGGATATCAAGGTCGAGCTTGGAAGGCTCCGAATCGTCGTCGACTGTGCCAACGGTGCAGCCTATGAGACGGCAGTCAAGTTCTTCCGTGGCCTTGGAATCACTGCGAAGTTTCTTAACATAGAGCCGAACGGCGTTAACATAAACGAAGACTGCGGAACAGAGGACTTAACGGCTCTCGACAAGGCGGTTGTCGACTCCCGTGCTCACTGCGGAATCGCCCTTGATGGCGACGGCTCAAGGTGCCTCATGGTCGACGAAAAGGGCGAGCCTGTCGACCCCGACAGGATGCTCGCAGCGCTTGCCTACTTCATGAAGCAGGAAAAGACGCTTTCCGCCAACACCTGCGTCGTCACGAGAGCCACGAATTTGGGCTTCTTCCGCTGGGCTAAGGACAACGGAATCGTCACTTCGACGGCTTCGGGTGTATCTGAAAGATGCATCCACGAGCGCCTCATGACCGACGGATATAACCTGGGAGCTGACGCGAGCGGAAGGTTCCTCTTCGGAAATCTTCCAGATACCGCAGATGGCGAGCTCGCTGCTGCGAAGATGCTCGAAGTGATGGCGAAGACGGGGCACAGGCTCTCAGAAATCGCCGGGATATTCACGCCATACCCGATAATCGACGTTGACGTTAAGATCCGCCACGAGTGCAAGAACATGTGGGAGCAGGTCCCTGAAATCACCGAGATGCTCGACTATTGCTCCGAGAAGCTTGCTGGCGACGGGAGAATTTACATAAGAGAATCGGCTGCCGAGCCACTGATTCGTGTCACGGCTGAAGGCAGGGACGAGGAAATCATTTATCAGTATGCCCAGGCAGCTGCTCAGACGGTTGCGGAGCATATCGGAGAGGTTAATAATGAGAACAGCTGACGGCTGGAAGGATTATAGATTACTCGATGCCTCTGACGGCGAAAGGCTTGAGAGCTGGAAGGATATCCGGCTTATTCGCCCTGACCCTCAGGTCATCTGGAAGACAGAAAAATCTCCGCTCTGGCAGAGTGCCAACGCGGTTTATCACCGATCCTCTAAAGGCGGAGGACAGTGGGAGTATCTAAAAAAGCTCCCCGAGAGCTGGACAATAGGTTACAGCTCGCAGTATTTTGGAAATCTCAAGTTCAAGGTTCACCCGACGGGCTTCAAGCATACGGGGCTTTTCCCCGAGCAGGCTGTCAACTGGGAGAAAACCGGGGAACTGATTTCTGAGAGAGCCAAGACGGATAAGGTTAGAGTCCTCAACCTCTTCGCCTACACAGGCGGAGCGACGCTTGCCTGTTCAGGAGCAGGAGCCGAGGTCTGCCACGTCGATGCCTCAAAGGGCATGGTTCAGTGGGCTCGAGAAAACGCCAGCCTGTCTGGCCTTTCTGAGAGACCGATCAGATGGATAGTCGACGACTGCGAGAAGTTTGTCAGGCGTGAAATCAAGAGGAACAGCCTCTACGAAGGCATCATAATGGACCCGCCAAGCTACGGCAGAGGCCCTTCAGGCGAAATCTGGAAGCTCGAGGACAACGTCTACGACCTGGTCAAGCTGACCGCAGGCGTATTGAGCCAGAAACCCCTCTTCTTCGTCCTGAACAGCTACACGACAGGATTATCGGCATCAGTAATGGGCTACATCCTCTCGAGCGTCCTGATTCCGAAGTTTGGTGGCACAGTCACGAGCGACGAGATTGGACTGCCGGTTGAGTCGACAGGGTTGACGCTGCCGGCGGGGAGTACGGCGATGTGGTGCTCAAAGTAGTGGTAGCTTACCGCCAAAGCGACTTGGCTGGCGCCAAGTCGGCAACTTTCGGCTTCGCCGAAAGTTGCACCCCTCCACCACCGCCTTCGGCGGCGGTCCCCCTCCCCTTGACAGGGGAGGCTATAGTAGCCTCAGGCAAGAGACTGCGAGAGGAGCAATTATGGCTCCCCTGTCAAGGGGAGCTGGCAGCTGCGAAGCAGCTGACTGAGGGGTGCTATTTTCGCCTTCGGCGAAAATAGCCGAGTTGCCGAAGGCAACTCGCTTGGGCGAGCGAGGGCAAAGTTAGATTTAAGGGGTAACAATGAGTTTCATAGACATAGACAACGTTAAATTCACATATACAACCGAGGACGACAACGGGAACGTCGAGAAAAACGAGGTTTTGCATGGGCTTTCGCTCTCGATTGAGAAGGGCGAGTTTGTCGCGGTTCTCGGGCATAACGGTTCGGGAAAGTCGACACTGGCGAAGCTTCTTAATGCCATCAATCTTCCTGATTCGGGAAAAGTCATGGTTGCGGGGATGGACACCTCTGACGAAGACAAGCTCTTCGACATCAGAAGCAACGTCGGAATGGTTTTCCAGA
This sequence comes from Ruminococcus sp., assembly GCA_020860605.1. Classification (GTDB taxonomy): domain Bacteria; phylum Bacillota; class Clostridia; order Oscillospirales; family Ruminococcaceae; genus Faeciplasma. The sequence goes on from JAJBTZ010000024.1 coordinate 16,226, forward strand.
ATCCTGACAACCAGATCGTCGCAACTATCGTCGAGGAGGACGTGGCGTTTGCTCTCGAAAATATCGGCGTGGAGCCGACGGAAATCCGTAGACGAGTCGACGAGGCACTGAAGACAGTCGGAATGTACGACTACCGCGAGCATTCTCCTTCGAAGCTCTCAGGCGGGCAGAAGCAGAGGGTCGCCATTGCCGGAGTTCTCGCAATGAAGCCAGACTGCATAGTCCTTGACGAGCCGACCGCCATGCTTGACCCGATAGGCAGGCGGGAAATCATGTCCACCATCACAGAACTCAACAAAACCGGCGTCACAATAGTCCTCATAACCCACTACATGGACGAGGCAGCGAGGGCTAAGCGTGTTGTCGTGATGGATTCGGGCAACATCATCATGGACGACTGCCCGAAGAAGGTCTTCTCACAGGTTGAGAAGCTGAAGAGCTTAGGCTTGGACGTCCCACAGGTAACTGAACTCACCCATGAGCTGATAAAGTGCGGAGTAAATCTCCCTGAAGATATTATTTATGAAGATGAGTGCTATGAGGCTTTATACAAGCTTCTGAAATAAAAGAGGGCAGAAATTTGAGCATTATTAAGACAGAACACCTGAGCTATGTTTACGGCGAAGGAACGCCGTTTAGGAAAGTGGCTCTGGATGACATAAATTTGGAGATTGATGAAGGGGAACTGATCGGAATTATCGGGCACACTGGCTCCGGCAAGTCAACCCTTATTCAGCATTTCAACGGGCTTCTGAAGGCCACCACTGGCAAGGTTTTCATCGACGGTGAGGAGCTCTTTGCGGACAAGTCGAAGCTTCGTGGCATCCGCTTCAAGGTCGGCCTCGTCTTCCAGTACCCTGAGTACCAGCTCTTCGAGGACACAGTCTACAAGGACATCGCCTATGGCCCGAAGAACATGGGGCTTGACGAAAACGAGATTGACAGACGCGTCAAAGAGGCGATGAGGCTTGTAGGCCTGAAGGAAGAGCTTTTGCAGAAGTCTCCCTTCGACCTTTCAGGAGGCCAGAAGCGCCGTGTCGCTATAGCTGGAGTCATGGCGATGGAGCCGAAGGTATTGATTTTAGACGAACCGACAGCAGGCCTCGACCCTCATGGAAGAGATCGCATCTTAGGAATGATCAAAGAGTACCACGAGGAGAAGAAGTCGACAGTCATGCTCGTAAGTCACTCGATGGAGGACGTCGCAAATACCGTCTCGAAGATATTAGTTGTCAACGACGCTAAAATCTTCATGTTTGATACTCCCGAGAAAGTATTCGCAAGAGTACGGGAGCTTGACAGCATGGGCCTGACGGTTCCACAGATCACAAGAGTATTCGACAGGCTGAAGGAGTCAGGCATCGACTTCGACGACGAGGTCTACTCAACTGGGTATGCAAAGAAGCTTGTTTTAAGGCTTCTTGAGGAGAAAAAGGAGAAATAGGACTTGATCAAGGATATAACCATAGGGCAGTATTTTCCCGGAAAGTCGGTTTTGCACCGACTCGACCCGAGGATGAAGCTGCTGCTGACAGTTTTATATATAGTGATGCTCTTCTCGGCAAGCGGGTTTTTGGGGCTTGCAATTGGAATAGTGTTCTTAGTATTCGCCTTCGCGATTTCTGGGATTCCTATAAAGATGATGGTAAAAGGCGTCAGGCCAATACTCCCGGTCATCATCTTCACGGGAATACTGAACCTATTCTTCATCACGACAGGAAACGTCATCTTCAGCTTGGGATTTCTTAAGATAACTGACGATGGCCTCTCGACGATGATATTCATGGCGGTGAGAATCATCTTCCTTATCTGCGGGACCTCACTTCTCACCTATACAACCTCGCCTATAGCTCTGACAGACGCTATTGAACGAGTTCTCTCGCCACTCAGAGTCTTCCACTTCCCGGCACACGAAATCGCCATGATGATGACTATAGCGCTTCGGTTTATCCCGACTCTCATCGAAGAGACCGACAAGATTATGTCTGCCCAGAAGGCTCGTGGCGCCGATTTTGAGACGGGCTCTATTATAAATAGGGCAAAGGCCCTGATTCCAGTGCTCATCCCGCTTTTCGTTTCGGCCTTCAGAAGGGCTGAGGAGCTGGCGCTGGCGATGGAGTGCCGCTGCTACCGTGGCGGTGAGGGTAGAACGAGAATGAAGCAGCTTAAGATGACATATCTCGACTATATCGCCCTTGCGGTGACGGCGCTGTTCTTAGTACTCATAATTTTGGCCAACATATTTATTCCGATATGACAAACTATAAGGTAACAATGTCCTTCCGTGGGACCAATTATCACGGCTTCCAGAAGCAGGCGGATAACCTGAAGCTTCGGACTATCCAGGGCACAGTTGAGCAGGGGTTTTATAAGCTCCTGGGCGAAAAGGTCTCGATCGATGGCTGCTCGAGGACAGATGCTGGAGTTCACGCAAACGAATACGTCTTCTCCGCAGCGCTTGAGAACACTATCGACGAACGAGGAATAATCTTCGGCCTCAATGGCGTATTGCCGAAGGACATAGCGATTTTGAAGTGTGAGAAGGCACCCGATGACTTCCACGCGAGATATTCCTGCAAGGGAAAAGAGTATAAGTATATAATTCACAATTCCGAAATCCGTTCGGCTTTTCATGAGGATTTGTGGTTCCGAAGCTGGTACCCGATTGACGCTGAGAGGCTCGATAGGGCTTGCAAAGATTTTATCGGCACACACGACTTCAAGTCGTTTTGCTCGACCGACACGGACAAGAAGGAAACCGTCAGGACTATTTTCGACTTTTCGGTCAACCGCGAAGGGAATTTGGTCATCTTCCGAGTCAGTGGCGACGGGTTCTTATATAATATGGTGAGAATCATGGTCGGGACGCTCTTATTCATCAACGACGACAAGTTGCCGAAGGACTCGATCCCGAAAATAATCTCCGCCTGCGACAGAACACGTGCAGGCAAGACAGTTCCCCCACACGGGCTGTATTTAAACAAAGTTTTCTACTGAGAGGAGGCGCAACCGAAGTGGCATCGATAAATTCCTACGAAACCGACGTCAAGAAGCTCAGAAGGAGCAGAAGAACCAAGCGGGCTCTGAGAAGAATTTTTGCGATTCTGGCCGTTCTCGTTGTTGCGCTGCTCGTTTACATCTCCCGCGACAGCTGGCTGCCGTATTTTGAGGAGATTTTGGAGGAGGGCTACGCCTCCGCAACCTCTACAACGCTTGAGGATGAGGAGGAGTCAAACTTCCCCTTCGACGTCTCGAGCCGTTCAAACGTCTCAATCGGCGCGATGAGGGACTGCTGGGTCATGTTCTCCGACACCTCCATCACAACCTATGACGCCTCTGGCGCCACCATCCAGTCGGTCTATGCCCCCTACGGCACCCCGACAGTCGAAACCTCCTCGACAAGAGCCCTCGTTTACGACATGGGCGGTTACAGCCTGATGGTCATAAGCCGTCGCAACGAGATTTTTGAGAAGAAGCTTGACGACCAGATTCTCTTCGCCGAGATAGGCGAAAAGGGCAACATCGCAGTCGTCACCTCGACCGACAAGTACGCTTCCTACTTAACCATCTACGACAAGAACGGCACCGAGATTTTCCACTGGGCTGACGGGAATTACATCATGGCTGTTACCCTGAACGATGCCGGTACTGGCTGTGCCGTTGCGAGCCTCTATGCCTCTGGCGGAATCCTGAAGACGCTTGTCTATGTCCTCAACTTCAGCTCGACTGAGGTCCAGGCGAAGTCTTCGGCAATCGAGACGATGACAATTGGAATCGAGTTCACTGACGACGAGGAAATCTGGCTTGTCGGAAGTGACGCGCTTTATCTGTTAGCGAGCGACTGCACAGTCAGCAGCACTTTTGACTATACCTACGACATCAGCGGTTTCTCTGCTGAGGATAATGTCTGCGCTATAATCTTCGACAAACCGGGCAGCGATGACTATTTGGTGTCGATTTTTGAAGCAGGACTTGACGAAACTGCGGAAATTACTTATAATGAAGAGGTCAAGTATGTTCTTGTGGACGATGGGAAAGTGTATCTGAACACCGCTTCCAAGCTTGACAAGCTCAATACTTCAGGAGAAGTGGAGTCCGAGACTGATTTGAGCTCCGAGTTCACGTCGTTTGTAATCTATGACGACAACGCAATTCTTCTGAACTACAGAACCGTCGCAAAGACGGCTGTAAAGTAACCTAAGGAGACCTATGACTGATTATCTTTATATATTTTACGATGTCTGCGTAGTGGGAATAATCCTGATTACGCTTTATGGAGGCTCGAAGAGGGGATTTCTTCGGAGCGCTGTCTATGCCATTCTGATCGTGGCTGCATTCTTCGTGAGCTGGTTCGGAGCCGAGGCTCTGTCACCGCTCATTTATGACAGCTTTATTCACGAAACGGTTATAGACACCCTCACGGAAAGTGCCTCAGCGAATAACCCGGTGACGATAGTTTCCGATGCTGTCACCTCCGGCGACTACGGCACAAGCGTCTCTGACAGTGAGATTGGAGAGCTTATATCCGAGGCTTCCGACTTCTTTAACGACCTTGCTGCAACGCTCCGTGAAAACGGCTCGCAGAGCTCGGCTTCTTCGATTGCATCTGGGGTTGAAAGCTCCGTCACAAGCGAGGTTGAAAGCATCCTCTTCAGCGACTACATCATAAACGCTCTTGAGACTTTAGGCGCTGCCACAGGCGACATGTCGGAGGTCGTAAACGTCTTCTTAACAGGCTCAGCCGAGGAGACAGCAGCCACGGCTGAAACGGAGATAGTGAGACCCATTATCGAGCTGTTTTTGAAGATAATCGTGTTCTTAGTGCTTCTTTGTGTTCTGAGGCTGATTATAAACCCTGTCTCGAACATGTTCAAATTTGTAAACAAGGTCCCGGTAATCGGTGCCCTGAACGTGCTCTTGGGTGCAATACTCGGAGCTGTTGAAGGACTCGTCACCGTTTACGGGCTGGCACTCGTAATAAGGCTTGTCGTCAACGTCAGTGGCGACTCGCTCATCTTCCTCAACACGGAAACAATAGAGCTGACGTATATCTTTAAGTTCTTCTATGAACTTAATCTGATAGGATAACGCCACTTCGTGGCGCCCTCTCAGTCGGCTTCGCCGACAGCTCCCCCAGAGGGGGAGCCAAGATTTTTTGGAACCCAGTTACTTGGCTCTCCCTCTGGGAGAGCTGGCAGCCCCGAAGGGGCTGACTGAGAGGGCGCGCGAAGCGCGATAAACTGACTAATGGAGATAAAAGTATAAATGATTTGTTCAAGATGTAAGAAAAGACAGGCCGCGGTGTTTATCACCACTATGAACGGCAATGAAAGGAAAAATGAGGGGATTTGCCTTGTCTGCGCCAAGGAGATGGGGCTCACTCAGATCGACGACTATATGAAGCAGATGGGCATTTCGGATGAAGACCTCGAGGCTATGAGCGAGATTGTCGATGAAGACAGCGCTGAGGGCGATTCATTCGAGATGGGAGGCATCTCAAATGCCATGCCTAACTTCATAGCAAACCTCATGGGAAGGATCAACCCGAACGCAATTCAGGCTCAGAATAATGCCCAGAACCCCCAGCAGGAGAACACTTCCGAGACTTCTGGCCAGACCAAGAAGTCTAAAAAGCAGGAAAAAGCTGAGAAGAAAAAAGAGCTCAAGTACTTGGGGACATACTGCACCAACCTGAATGAGCGTGCAGCTGCTGGCCAGCTCGACCGAATCATCGGCAGAGAGCGAGAGATCGACCGTGTCATGCAGATTCTCTCACGTAGGCAAAAGAACAACCCTTGCCTCATCGGTGAGCCCGGTGTCGGCAAGACCGCTATCGCTGAGGGAATCGCTCAGAAGATAGTCTCTGGCGACGTCCCCTATAACATTAAAAACAAGCAGGTCTACCTCCTCGACCTCACCGCATTGGTTGCCGGAACCCAGTTCCGTGGCCAGTTCGAGTCGAGAATGAAGGGACTTATTGAGGAGGTCAAGCGGGAAGGAAACGTTATCCTCTTCATCGACGAGGTACATAGGCTCGTCGGAACAGGCGACAATGACGGCACAATGAACGCTGCAAACATCCTTAAGCCTGCCCTTTCGAGAGGCGAGGTTCAGGTTATCGGCGCGACTACCTTCAAAGAATACCGCAAGTATATCGAGAAGGACAGCGCTCTCGAGCGCCGTTTCCAGCCGGTAACCGTTGCAGAACCTACCGTTGACGACACCGTTCAGGTCCTCTTCGGCATCAGAAAGTATTACGAGGACTTCCACCACGTGAAGATCACCGATTCGGCTCTTCGGATGTGTGCCGTTCTCTCGGAAAGATATATCAACGACAGATTCCTGCCCGACAAGGCGATAGATTTACTCGACGAAGCCTGTGCCGGTGCGAGCATCCGCAGCCCTGAAATTTCAAGGGCAGCAGAGCTTAATGAGCAGCTTGCAGCTAAGAAAGACGAGGTCGCAAAGCTCGAGGAGGACCAGAACCCCGACTATGAGAAGATAGCCGAGGCAAAGGCAAGCCTTTCCCAGCTCGAAAACGAGTGCCAGGAGGCTCAGGCGGCAGCAGAGCAGGTTTATGTCAATGAGGACGACCTCTCGAGAGTAATCGAGCTCTGGACTGGAATCCCCGCAAACAAGATCGTTGAGACGGAGTATGACAAGATCCGTGGCCTCCACGATGCCCTTTCGGCAAAGATTGTAGGCCAGCCGGAGGCAATAGATCTCGTCTGCAACGCTATCAAGCGTACACGTGTCCAGCTCACCTCCCGTCAGAGGCCAGCATCCTTCATCTTCGTAGGCCCCACAGGCGTCGGCAAGACCGAGCTTGCTAAAGTATTGGCAGCCGAGCTCTTTGACGCGACAGAGCCTCTTATAAGGATCGACATGTCCGAATACATGGAGAAGCACACGGTTTCAAGGCTCATCGGTTCGCCTCCAGGCTATGTAGGCTACGACGAAGCAGGCCAGCTGACTGAGAAAGTCCGCAGGAAGCCCTATTCAGTCGTCCTCTTCGACGAAATCGAGAAGGCTCACCCGGACGTTATGAATATTCTCCTTCAGATTCTTGACGAAGGCAAGGTCAACGATGCTCAGGGCAGAAGCGTCTCGTTCGAGCATACAGTCATAATCATGACCAGTAACGCCGGTTCGACAGACAAGAGCTTCGGCATCGGCTTCGACAGAACCGAGGCTCAGGCTTCGAAGGAAAGAGCCATCAAGGGTCTCCGTGAGTTCTTAAGGCCCGAATTCATCAGCCGAGTCGACGAGATAGTCGTCTTTAATCCGCTTACTGAGAAGGACTACGCCGACATCGCTCACCTGATGCTTGGCGAAATGGTCGCTCCGCTTTCCGAGAAGCTCATCATGTTCAACTACGACCGCGCTGCCGAAGAAGCCATCGCCCACATCGCCATCTCCGAACAATACGGCGCCCGTGATATCAGAAGAATCATCCGCAGAGAGGTTGAGGATAAGATCGCGAATCTTATCGTCGATTCTGGGGAGATTAAGATCAGGACGATTAATCTGACGGCACAGGATGGGAAGCTTATTGTGATGGGGGTATAAATTCGCAGATTGTCGCCACTGCGTGGCGACCGCTCGCTTCGCTCGCGCCCTCTCAGTCGCCTTCGGCGACGCGACCCCTGCGGGGTCGCAGCGCCTCCCTTCGGTCGGCGCCCTCTCAGTCAACCCCCTTCGGGGGTTGCCAGCTCTCCCAGAGGGAGAGCCAAGTTGCTGCCTCAAGGAAGGCTTTGTGCAAGCGGAAATCTCGGCTCCCCCTCTGGGGGAGCTGGCAGCTGCGAAGCAGCTGACTGAGAGGGCGCGCGAAGCGCGAATTGTAAATTTTCTGTGAACAATCCCCCAATCCAGTTGCAATTGGGCTTGTAATGTAGTATAATTTTTAAGCCGCGTATGGTCGGTTGTCAAGTAAAGAGCGATTTTATGAGCTTTTTCTCCGCCTCATAGCGAGTTTTATAGTAAAGGCAGGTGCCGAGAAATGTATGCAGTAATTGAAACAGGCGGAAAGCAGTATCAGGTTCACGAGGGCGATATCGTCTTTGTTGAGAAGCTTCCCGTTGAGGCAGAGGATGAGGTAACCTTCGACAAGGTCGTGGTTCTCTCCGATGGCGAAACAACTTCTGTTGGTACACCTTATGTTGAGGGTGCAACCGTAAATGCCAAGGTTCTTAAGAACGGCAAGGCTAAGAAGATTACCGTTTTCACCTACAAGCCCAAGAAGGGTTCCTCTCACAAGAAGCAGGGTCACAGACAGCCCTACACTCAGGTGAGAATCGAAGCTATCAAGGCGTAATAATGATAACGGCGTTATTTAAAGTTTCTGAGGCAGGAAGCTACAAGGGCTTTTCAGTCTCGGGACATTCGGGATATTCGGAAGCGGGGAGCGACATTGTTTGCGCTGCCGTTTCCTCAGCAGTCATGTTGACTGTCAACTCTTGCATCGACGGCTTCGATGTGAACGCTGAGCCAGAAGTTATTGACGACACGGTTAAGTTCATAGTAAATAAGCCTTCTGAGAATGCGGACAGGCTGATAGGTTCTTTAAGAGAGCATCTTGAGGCCTTGAGTGAAGAGTACCCCGACAACATAGCTGTTGTGGTGAAATAGCCACAGAGCGGTTTTTAACGAATCTAAGAAAGCGGTGAAATAAAATGTTAAGATTAAGTATGCAGTTCTTCGCCCATAAAAAGGGAGCAAGCTCTACCAAGAACGGACGTGAGTCCGAATCAAAGAGATTAGGCGCCAAGAGAGCTGACGGTCAGTTCGTACCTGCGGGCAACATTCTCTATCGTCAGAGAGGAACCCACATCCATCCCGGCCACAATGTCGGCATCGGCTCAGACGATACCCTCTATGCAAAGGTAGACGGTGTAGTAAGGTTTGAAAGATTGGGTCGTGACAGGAAGCAGGTAAGCGTTTATCCTGTAGAAAAATAAGCAACTTGCTTGAAATCGCCCCCAGACCTCACCGTTTGGGGACGTTTTTTCGGGCGCCCTCTCAGTCGGCTTCGCCGACAGCTCTCCCAGAGGGAGAGCCAAGAATTTGTGAGAGGGCGCGACCGCGGGGAGCGGATTAAATCGGAGGTGTTAGGGTGTTTGTTGATGAAGTAAATATTTCCGTTGAAGCCGGTGACGGTGGAGACGGGTGTGTGTCGTTTCATAGGGAGAAGTACATTGCTGCAGGCGGTCCTGATGGCGGTGACGGCGGTAAGGGCGGTGACATCGTCTTTAAGGTCGACGACAACATGAACACCCTTATCGACTTCCGCTACAAGAGAAAGTTCTCCGCCGAAAAGGGCGGTAACGGAGGCTCTGGGAACTGCTTTGGAAAGAGCGCTCCCGACCTCATTATAAAGGTTCCGAGAGGAACGGTAGTCCGTGAGCGCGAAAGTGGCAGAATCATCGCAGATTTATCTGGCGACGAGCCGGTTATAATCGCGAAAGGCGGAAAAGGCGGACGTGGCAATGCCCACTTCGCAACCCCAACAAGGCAGATTCCGAGGTTCGCAAAGCCCGGTTTCAAGGGGCAGAAGTTAGATCTTAAGCTTGAACTCAAGCTTCTTGCCGATGTCGGCCTCGTAGGCTTCCCGAATGTCGGAAAATCGACCCTCATATCGGTCGTTTCGGCAGCTAAGCCGAAGATCGCAAACTATCACTTCACGACTCTGACCCCCGTTCTGGGAGTTGTAAAAGTCGCCGATGGCAACTCGTTTGTCATGGCTGATATCCCTGGCCTCATCGAGGGCGCAAGCGAAGGCGTCGGCTTAGGTCACGAGTTCTTAAGACACGTCGAGCGCTGCCGTCTTATCGTCCACGTTGTGGACGTCTCAGGCAGTGAGGGCAGAGACCCGATCGAGGATTATGAAGCGATAAACAGGGAGCTCGCCAATTTCAGCGAGGACCTGGCGAATGCGCCACAGGTTGTCGCAGCAAACAAGTGCGACATGGCTTCTGAAGAGCAGATGCAAAGATTCAGGGAGTATATCGAAGATCTGGGCTTGCCGGTATTCGAGATCTCTGCTGCAACCACGATGGGAACGAAGGAGCTTGTCGACTATTGTGCCGAAGAGCTCTCAAAGCTCCCGCCGCTGAAGGTCTTCGAGCCAGATCAGGCGCCAGAATGGAATCCTGAAGAACTGGCGAAGGACCGCAGCTTCGAGGTTACCGTCGAGGACGGAGTTTACTTCGTCGAGGCGGAATGGCTCGAAGGAATCATCCGAATGATCGACCCGAACGACTACGAATCACTCCAGCACTTCGAGCTGGTTCTCCAGTCGAGCGGAATAATCAAGGAGCTCGAGGCTCAGGGCGTCTCAGACGGCGACACCGTCTCCGTCTGTGGCTACGAGTTCGACTACGTCAAGTAGCTTTGGAGGATAGGATGTCGTTCAAGGCTTTAGATAAAAGGGAAGCAGGGCTCTATAGCCCGTTGGCTCTTGCGTTCATGGGCGATAGCGTCTATGAGCAGCTGGTCAGAGAAAAGCTTATTCTGAGCGCGAATATGCCGGCGGGGAAACTCCACAGCTTAACGGTCAAGTACGTCTGCTGCGAGTTTCAGTCGGCAGCCAGCGAGAGAATACTTCCAATTCTCACGGAAGAGGAATCGGACATCTTCCGTAGGGGAAGAAACGCCGGAGGAATCACTCCTCCCAAACATTCCAGCGTCCGTGAATACAGAACAGCAACCGCCCTCGAGTGTCTCTTTGGATACCTGTATCTGACAGGCCGACAGGAGCGGATAGAAGAATTATTTGAGATTATCTGGACTGGTGCGGAAGATTTTCCAGCCACTGGCCACTAACAACTAACCACTAAACAGGGAGAGATTTACATGTCAGGACATTCAAAGTGGAACAATATCAAGCGCAAGAAAGAGATCGCTGACGGCGCGAAGGCGAAGGTCTTCACACGTATGGGCAGAGAGATTACCGTCTGCGTCAAGGAGGGAGGTCCTGACCCTGCGTCCAACTCCAAGCTGAGAGATTTGATTGCCAAGGCCAAGGCCAACAACGTCCCGAACGACAACATTGAGCGCGTCATCAAGAAGGCTGCCGGCGATAATGACAAGAACAGCTACGAGACGATGGTCTATGAGGGCTACGGTCCTGGCGGAGTCGCCATAATCGTCGAGTGTCTGACGGATAACAAGAACCGCACCGCTGCGGATGTCCGCCATTATTTTGACAAATTCGGCGGAAATATGGGAACAACCGGCTGTGTATCCTTCATGTTCACCCGCAAGGGCGTGATCGTTCTTGAGAACGACGGCGTTGACGAGGACAAGCTGATGGAGGACTGCTTCGACGCCGGTGCAAACGATTTCAACGTCGAAGACGAGATGATCGAGGTCTCCACCGACCCGAACGAAGTTTATAAGATTTCGGAAAAGCTCTCCGAAATGGGCTACAAGCTCGTCTCCGCAGAGGATACCATGATCCCCTCAACCTACACCACCCTGACGGACGAAACCCAGCTCAAGTTCATGGGCCTGTTACTCGATGCCCTTGATGATAATGATGACGTCCAGCAGGTTTATCATAACTGGGAGATGCCGGAGGAGGAAGAGGAGTAGGATAAGAAGCAGTCAGGTGAAGTGATAAGGTAGATACGACCGAAAGTAGGCGAGTATGATGTTAACCTGGAATGAACTTCTGAATGAAATATACAGGGGAGAAAAAGTTGATACTGAATGTAAACTAGCTGGGAAGGAGATTCCCCAATCGGTTTATGAGACGTATTCTTCCTTTGCAAATTCAAAGGGCGGTGATATTATACTCGGCGTGGAAGAGGACAGAAGCAAAGCTGATCCTTATGACCGTTTTATAATTCGTGGAGTACCGGATCCTGATAAACTACGGCAGGACTTTTGGAATACAATAAATGGGCAGAAGGTCAGCGCTAATATTCTGGTTGACGATGACGTATATGTCAGTACTAACGGTGAAATATCGTTATTGGTTATTCATGTCCCGAGAGCCGATTACACTTCACGGCCTGTTTACAAGGGAGATAATCCTTTCAAGGGAACATATAAAAGGAATCATGAAGGCGATTATCACGCCAAGGAGTATGAGGTCAGAGCAATGATTCGAGACCAGAGCTCCGAAGGAAATGATGGCACAATTCTCGAAGGATACACGATGGAAGATATTGATCCATCTACTTTAAGCAGATATCGAAGAATGTTCAATTCAGATCATCCTGATCACGTGTGGAGAGAATTGTCCGATCAGGATTTTATGGAGATGCTTGGAGGATATCGCAAAGATCACAGAACTGGGGTAGAGGGACTCACAGTTGCTGGACTCCTGATGTTTGGCAAAGGCCTGGTTATTCGCAACGAATTCGATAATATACTAATGGATTATCGTGACGAAACGGGAGCAAACGCCACAGTGCGATGGACAGATAGAGTCACCTATGACGGAACATGGGAAAATAACCTGTTTAATTTCTTCATGAAAGTATTGCCAAAGCTGACATCCGACTTAAAGAAGCCGTTTGTACTTAGAAATATCCAACGAGAGGATGACACCTCTGTCAACAAAGCGATCCGTGAGGCGTTTGTAAATATGATTATACATTCTGATTATCGGATGGATGCAGGAGTGTTGAAAATCATTAAAGCAGAGGATGGTTTTACGTTCACAAATCCAGGAAATCTGAAGCTTCCGAAAGAGCAAATTTACAGTGGTGGTAATTCCAAAGCGAGAAATCCTCATATGCAAACAATGCTTCGAATGGTTGGCTTTGGCGAGAATGCCGGTTCCGGCTTTCCTGATATATTGAGAGCATGGGAAGAAAATGGTTGGCCCCGCCCTGAACTTGAAGAAGATACTGTTTTGAATCAGATTACCCTGAGGATGAATCTGCTGATAACAGAATCGGCAGATAAATCGGCAGATAAATCGGTAGATGAATCGGTAGATGGACAATTATCGGCAGATAAGTCGGTAGTAAACATTACATTGTCACCGAGGCACAAGGACATTCTTGAGTATATGGAGCCCGATATATTCTACAGCAGGCAAGAAATTTCAGATGCACTAGGTATAAAAAGATCACGAACTGGTCAACTGTTAGGTGAACTTGTATCATCTGGATTGATTTCTGCTACAGGAGCTACCAGGTATCGTCGATATGTAAAAAAGTAAAATTAAACCCCACCATTCCCATGGTGGGGTATTTCATATCAATCTGAGTTTTACTTCGTTTCCGCAAACACTTTCTTATGAAGCATCCATGTCGCGAGCAGGAACGTTCCCTGTCCGAGGACGTTGGTGAACTCGGCGATCCAGTTCATCGAAGCTTCTGTGAAATCTCTGGACGAGAGATATCCCATACCCATCACGAAGATGAACGAGATGCCGTAGATGACGGCTGCAAGGGTCTGCTTATGCTTCGCCGAGATGATTATAAGTCCGACATCAAGAACGAGAACGCCTAAGACCATCAGCATGACGAAAATCATCGTGCCGGAGTACTCAGCGGGAGCTGAGGCGGTCAGAATCACTCCGAGAGCAGGAATAATCGCGACGGAATTGAGCTTGTTCTCGTCACCCTGCTTATGGCAGAGGAGGGCGAGCATACCGAGTGCTGCCAGGACGAAGCCTGTCGTCTGCATCGGGAAGAAGGATTTGTTTAAAGGTGTGAAGTCGCAGACGCCAGCAGCGTACAGCAGCTTCCATGTTGCCTTATAGAATCCGGCAACGAAAACGGTGATGGTGCCAGCCGAGAAGAGCGCAAACGCGCCTTTGCTCATAGCGCGGTAAAGGTCTCTCTGCAAAATCACGGCAGCTGCCAGAAACATAAAGACTGGGATATAGTCGACAATAGCCATTGGAATGGTCATATTTTTTCCTTCCTTTCTGATTAACTTTGGTTGGTGCAGCGCAGTTGCCCAAAGGGCAACTGCTACGCTCGCCTTCGGCTCGCGCCCTCTCAGTCGGCTTCGCCGACAGCTCTCCCAAAGGGAGAGCCAAGTTCTTCGGTGGCGCAACTTCTCGGCTCCCCCTCTGGGGGAGCTGTCAGCCGAAGGCTGACTGAGAGGGCGCGCGACCGAAGGGAGCGCGGTCGCCGCAGGCGACAATTATTTGTACTTCCCTACATGGTAGAGCGGAATAAGCGGTATAATAATCGGTGTATGATCAGCATAATCACGATATTCCTTCATCTGGCCGTATCTCTTTTCCTGACGGCGGTCGAGGCGCTGGGCGCCGTTGAACATGACCATGACGATGAGAATCCAGCCGAGGACTGCCACAATCCACTGTCCTACACCCTGAAGAGCATTGACAGAGCCGATGAGGACGCCGGTCCAGAAGATGATTTCGCCTAAGTAGTTAGGGCATCTGACCATCTTGAAGAGACCCTTGGTCGCGACCATGTTCGGGTTTTCTGCCTTCTGAGCGCTCTTCTGCTGGTCGGAGATGGACTCGAGGATGATTCCGCAGGCGCTGATAATGACGCCGATGAGGGGAAGAACCACGTCGTCGCCCTTGCCGTTATAGATTCTGTAGAATACCGGCGAGGTCTGTGCGAAGTAGAGAAGTCCGACGCAAATCCAGATTGCAAACTTTACGAAGACTGGCATCGGCTTCTCGTCCTCTTTCGTGGCTTCCTTGAGAACCTTGCGGTAGTTGCCGTTCTTGAGCTCTCTTGCAAGCAGGAAGCCAGAAAGTCTGGCACCATAAATCATGAAGAGAACACACTGCAAAATCGTTACGACATTCCAGGCGAATCCTCCTGCGAATGTGGAAACGAGGTAGGCAATTCCCAGACCGATTACGGAGAAGCCGTAGCCGACCGAGAGGAAGTAAACATACTTCTTGAATCCGATTGCACAGCACAGAAGGCTGACGACAAAGAATATTCCAAAATATCCCCATATGTTCATAGCTTAGCCCTCCTTCTTGAAGCTGTCTTCAATATACTGCTTGAAGCTCGATTCGCCGACATGTGTGTCGCCGACCATCTCTTCGGTGAGGGTCCACTTCGAGAACTTGAGGATTGCCTTCTTGCCGTTCTTCTTGTTCTTCGGGAGATTTCCCAAAACGTCGAAGAGCCATGCCGGAGCGCGCTTGATGACGGGCTCCTTGCCTGCTGCTGCAAAGCACATGCGGGCGATTTCCTCATAAGACCAAGTCTCCTTGCCACCGACATCATAGGTGACATTATTGTCGCTGATGTGGTCGACGATGAACTCTGCAAAGTCAGGAGTGTGGACGACGTTGGCGTGAACCGCTTCTTTTCCTAAGAGGGTTACTTTTCCTTCCTCAATCATCGGCTTGAAGACCTTGACGATGTCGTAGAAATAGCCTGTTGGGCGATGGATGACATAGGAGATTCCGCTTTCCTTCAGCTTTTCTTCGAAGAGATACTTCGCGTGGAGCATCGGGACGTCGGGAGCCTTGTCAGCCTTGATAACCGAGATGTAGACGAACTTTGTGACACCGGCACGCTTTGCCTCTTCCAAGAGATTGAGGTTGCCGTTGTAGTCGATGTCATAATTTGTGAGAGTTGCGCTGGTGGCGGTTAAGCCCACAGTTGTGATAACTGTGTCAGCACCGTCGCAGAGACCCTTGAGGGCTTCTTTGTTGGTGACGTCAAGCTTCTTGAACGAATACTTCGACTTATCTAAGCCTTCAATGTCTCTTTCAACCATATCAGCTGCAACTGTCTCGATGTTTCTCGCAACGAGAGACTTTAGAATTTCGCTGCCGAGCTTGCCATAAGCTCCTGCCAAAACTACTTTCATGATGTTTCCCCTTTCAGTTATTTATTCTTTTCTTTCGAGCGCTTGTCGTTGATGATGTTCATGTGCTCCTCGGTGATGAGGGTGACGCCGTTCTGCTTCGCCCAGTCAACACAGCCCTTCAAGGCGGTCGGGAGGAAGATTCTCGGGACGTTGATGAGCTTCATGCAGGCTTCGTCTGTGAACTGGACATCCGGGTCGATTCTCTTTGCAGCATACTTGACCGAGTCGAGGTTGCCTTCTCTCACAGGGAGAAGCTCAGGAATCGGACGGGTGAATCTTGTATACCAGAAGTTCTTCGAATCGCGGTAGCCGTAGTCAACAGGAACTCTCGGGAAGCCAGAGGCCTTGACGCCGTTGACGATGGCGTTATAGTGCTTCTCCTTCATGAGAATCTTCTCGATCTTAAGGATGAAGTGAGCGCCGAACTCAGAAGTGATTCCGTTGAAATCGTGATAAGGTCCGGGATAGCCGTGGAGCTCGCCTGCCTGGTCGTCCTGAGCGTTGTCAAGAGTGTCCATCCAGACACACTCGAATACCTGATAGCACTCCTTTATAACCTGCGGATAAGTTCCCTTCGGGTCAGCTTCCTTGAGAAGACCGTCCTCGAGGGTGAACTTGCAATCCTTCATCTTCTCCTCGGGAGTGTCGCCCGGCCAACCCATTCTGACAGCCTCCTTGAAGAGCTTTCTGTCGTCATAGATGAAGTTAAGGGTGCATCTCTTTCTCTTTAAGATGTTCTGAGCCGTATTCGAAGAATTGCGGCAGTTTAAGAGCATTGCATAGTAGCCCTTGCCTGCGACATAATAAGGCTGGCAGAGGGAATAGGGACCAAAAGTGGTGCTTCCGTCGTCAGCGATGGTGCCGATCATCATCGTAGGCATCGGGAAGAACGCCGAGGTCTGGTAGAAATTATCTACTATTCTTAAATCCTTGTAGCTACTCATGATTAAAATTACCTCCATACACAAAAATATTTATTTTAGACATATCCAAAACTATATAATATCATTTTTTGCGCATTTTGTCAAGATAAAATATAGGTAAAATAAGCGCGATTGCGATTCCAAGTGCTATGAAGCACACCGCTGTCCCAGCTCCCGAAAGGGCTGACGATACGAGAAGTATCGCGATCTGTGGGAGGCTTCCTCCCATGCTGAAGACGGATAAAACCGTCGCCCGATTGCCTTCGGCACCCATTTTGTCGATGAGGTCGTTTTCGTACTTCGAGAGTATCACCGACGGGACGTCGATCATAAGCGGGAGAATGAGCATCAGCAGGACAGCCGGCGCCGCTCCGCTTGAAATCCCGAAAAGTATCAGGCCAACGCTCAGAACAAGGCTTGAAATTACGAAGTATACCTGCTGGTTTTTGGAATTCACCCGCTTGACAATCTTCGCATTCAGCAGCTCGATCGCCGAATAGCCCAAAATTATCGGGGTCATCAGCTTCTCATCGAGGTCAACAGCCATCAGCTTGTCGACGTCGAAGAAGTTCACGAACAGCATCGCCATTGTGAGGCAGGCCGAAACGATCATCAGAATCCAGAGCTCACGGCTCTTGAGCAGGCTTCTGAGGACCTCAGGCGAGCTCTTTTCCTGCTTTTCTGGCTTGGACTTCTCTTTTTCAAGCCCGAACGAGCAGAGCAGCGCCAGAAAGCCCGAAACCACAGTCGAAACCAGCAGCCCCACCATTCCGAAAACGGCGTAGAAAACGTAGTAGAGCAGAGTGCTCACGATAAAGCCGGTCGTCCCGAAGTTGTTGGCGACAGTGCTCCTCCTAAGATATTCCTCCTCGCCGTAAACGCCGTAGAGATAGGCGTCATAGGTTCCTGAGTAGAAGACGTTCGAGAGCCCTTCGAGAGCAGCCTCCAAAATGAAGAGGGGAAGGCTCCTCCAAAGAAAAGCCATGAGCAGGCAGGCTCGAGCCGAGAACAAGAGCAGCTGCGACAGGACGATCGAGTTCTTATACCCGATCCTGTCGGTCACCATCCCTGCCGGAACCTCTCCCGCAAAAATCACCACCGACAGTATCGCCTCGAGCAAAAGAAACTCCGAAACCGTCATCCCCGCCTGAGTCCTCACGAGCAACGCCACGGGTGCATAAAAGATAAGCCCGTTGAAAAGCTGCAGGCAGTTGAATCTATTAATATAAAATTTAGGCATAATAAATACGCTCCTTAAAAATAAGAATTTAAACACGACGAACAAGCATGAAGCTCATGCTTTTCGAAATTATGGTGTTTAAATTCAAATCAACGCATTATTATGCCTCGCTTTTTAAATATTGGTTTCATTATATACCGCGACTGCGCTTTTGTCAACTCCCAAATTTTCTTGCAAATTGCCCACTTTAACGCTCCAAAATAGCCTTGATTGTTGTGCAATTTTTCTTAACCAAGAAAACCAAGTCAGAAATCTCCGAAATTCGTTGTGAAAAATCAACGATTCTGGAGATTTTGTCTCTCCAAAACTATGCAATCTGCACAATTTAGAGGCTTAAATAAAATTTCGAGTCGATTTGCAATTTGGAATCACTTAGCGTAGAATTGTTGACAGAAACGAAAGGGAGGCAACCCTTATGAATACCAATACCAAATCCAGAAACAACAAGCTTTACTTCATGATATCTGTCGGCATGATGGCGGCGCTTTGCTTTGTCGGAAACTACATTCAGATAAAGATTCCGAACGGTGTGCTGATTACGAGAATCCACTTCGGCAATTCGATGTGTCTGCTGTCGGGCTTGCTCCTTGGTGGCTTCGGCGGAGGACTGGCTTCGGGAATCGGTGCCGGGCTCTATGACCTCATGGACCCTGTCTACATCTTCTCGGCACCGTTCACATTCCTGTCGAAATTCGCGATGGGCTATATCTGCGGAGAGCTTGCGTCCTACTTCCGCACCCGCCACAAGGGCACAACCCTCGGCAAAACCACTGGCATCCTCATAAGTGGCATCCTGGGCCAGATCACCTATATAATCCTCTACCTCGCTAAAACATATCTTACCCAGATTATTCTCGGGTACGAGGTCCAGACAGCGGTAACCGCGACGGTGACAAACCTGATCACTTCCTCCGTAAACGCAGTGATAGCGGTAGCGGTTTCCGTCCCTCTCTACCTCGCCCTGAGAGTCCCCCTCCGCCACACCGGCCTTGCCAGTGTCCTGAACCCCGAACTTCCGCCAAAGGAAGAGGGAAAGAAAGTGAGCCCGAGGACAATTATCGGCATCGTGGCGTTTGTGGTGCTTACAGTTGCTGCGTTTGTACTGTATATTGAGTATAAGTTGGGGAATATCTGAGCCCGCAGTCCCTACATGTTCGGCTGCAGCGATTGGCGTCGCTTCCGCCAAAGCGATTTCAGGCTTCGCCTGAAATCGCACCCCTCCACCACTGGCTTCGCCAGCGGTCCCCCTCCCCTTGACAGGGGAGGCTTTTTTTGCTTCTCTCGCAGCTTTGTGCGGAGCACAAAACGCTCGCCCTTCGGGCTCGCGCCCTCTCAGTCACGCTTCGCGTGACAGCTCCCCCGGAGGGGGAGCCAAGAACTGCGCTCTCGCAAGAGCTTTCGAGGGGAGAACAACTCGGCTCTCCCTCTGGGAGAGCTGGCAGCTGCGAAGCAGCTGACTGAGAGGGCGCGAGCGAAGCGAGCGTTTAGTTTTCTCTTGACGGGGAACTCTTTTTTATATAGTCGTAAAATGTGCAGTTCTGGTCGACAAATGTGTTGAAATGACAGCCTCTAAGGTGGTAAAATGTTCTTAATAAAATCTATTTGGAGTTTAGAAAGGAGCATTTTTATGCTGAAAATATTGAAGAGGCTCTTAGCCCTCTCAGTGGCACTCGCTATCACCCTGTCACTGGGAATCGTCGTCTCGGCAGAGGAGGTTACCTACCCCCTCGCTGCTGATGGAGTCATGACCTCTGTCCCGGTTACATCAGATAATCTTGGACATTATAGTCCGAAAGACAATGAAAGCATCACTCTCAATAGTACATCGTACACCTCTGGCGTAACAGCAAACAGCGATGGAACTATAACATATGCAAACATTGAACAGGTAAGTTTTAAACTCCCTGACACTTATAGCGCTGGCGAGACCATTTATGTGCATGTTACAGGCACGGTCGGTAATGATCAAATCAGAATGTTTTTAGTAAATAGCAGCGGAGGAACCAGCTCGACCAATTATTATTCAACGGCAACAGATGGAAGCTTTGAATATTTGGGAGAAATGATTGTCGACTTTGACTGTACGGCAAGTGAAATTAACTTCAAAGGCGATAGCTATGGCGTGGTTATCACCAGCCTGACAGTTACCTCTATAGAAGTATTTGAAGGCTCCGCTGCTGAATACAAAACCGCTTATTGCGTTAAGAACGGCCATACATATGAAAACGGCGTCTGCGCTGCTTGCGGAGATAGTTGCACTGACATATTGGCTGAAAGTGGATTAAGTTCAACTTATGGAGATGTTACTGTTAATTTAAATGGTTCTTTCACGGTTAATGAAACTTCCTGGTTTGCAATCAAGCTTGACAAGACTTATGGAATCGGAGAAACAGTTAAAGTTCACATCACTGGCACATCAGATACTGGTCTCGGATTCTATCTCTCGGAGAGTGACCAAAGCGGTAATATAACTGACAACCAATACTATAGTAGTATAAGCGGAGATTTTGACGAAACAATAACATTTACTGTTGGCGAGGGAACTACTATTACCAGTACGCAGACGCAGGCAGTATATTTGACTATCAAGCCAACCAGTGGCAATTTCTCCAACTTCACCATCACTCACCTCGGCGTAGTCCAGTATGGCGTTACTGTCGCAGAGACTGCTAATGGTTCAGTTACCGCTGATAAGACCAGAGCAGGGGAGGGCGAAACCGTCACTCTGACCGTCACCCCGAGTGAGTCCTTCAGCCTCGCAAGCCTGACTGTCATAGACGCTTCTGGCGATGATGTTACCGTCAACGCTGATTACACATTTACAATGCCGGCTTCTAACGTGACTGTTACGGCTACTTTTGCCGATACTTGCGAAACTACAATTGCAATGGGATCAAGCAGTCTTAAGAGCGGTTACTCCAGCTCTGTGACCGTTAATGAGGGAGTAAGTATTAATTCCAGTGCTGAGCAGTTTGAGCTGAGTCTACCATATGAAGTATCAGTGGGAGAAACTGTTATTGTTCATATCACTGGAACATCAGATGCAAACTTCAGAATATGGCTCGGGGACGGCTCTGATGATCGCTCAAATCAGGTGAACGCGACGGATGATCTAGGCTATAGTGGCTCAGGCGATTTCGACCTCACATTTACGCTGACAGTGAACCAAGACGAACTGGATGCCGGATACATCATGTTCAAAGGATACAAGTATGGTGAGAACCTCGTCAACCTCACCCTCACCCACGTCGGCATATCCTCAGCCTACACCATCACCGTCAGTGAATGCGAAAACGGCTCCGTTACAGCTGACCTGACCGCTGCTGCAGCGGGCGAAACCGTCACCCTCACTGCTTCTCCTGTCGAAGGCTACGAGTTCTCTGAGTGGAACGTCACCTATGGCGACAACGTGGCTGTCACAGTCGCAGACGACGGGACCTTTACCATGCCTGCGGGCAACGTCACCGTCAGCGCTACTTTCGTCGAAAAGGCTGCTCCTGAGGAGGGCGACCTGCTGTTTGACGGGAATATTACTTTCAGCAGTAATGGCAGCGCGACCTTAGCCAACGGCACTCTTACGGTTGCAGACGGCACCGAGTGGATCGCGGTCAAGCTCGACCAGACCTACGCTATCGGCGAAACTGTCACGATTCATATCGCTGGCTCGTCCAGCACCAAGCTTCGCTGGTATCTCTCGGAGTCCAACTCCGGCGCCGGCAACATCACTACTCCTGTATACTTCTTTGAAGATAGCTCTGGCAACTTCGACGTGACATATTCATTCACGGTTGAGGAAGGACTCACCGGCAGCGAGGCTAACTATCTCTTCATCAAGGCTCCTTCGGGGAGTGTGCTTTCGGGGTTGACTATTACTACGCTTGAAGTAGTGGCAAATCCTGCAACAGGTGGAGGGTCGCTCGTGTCCACCAGCTCAGTCGACGGCGTTATCTATGTCAATGAAAATTACCATGGATATCTGGTTACAGAGAACGGTCGGACTCATATTCTCAGTGCTCCTCACAATGTAGATGCAAACGGCTATTGCACGGTTTGCCACGGGTATGTCGGAACCACCGAGGAAGAAGAGGAAGTCACCGTCGACATCACTGAGGAAGAGGTTGAGATAATCGATGCTCAGGAGCCTGGCGATACTGACGATGAAGATTCAGCTGATAGCGAAGATGAGCCCGAGGAAACGGTTGAAGCAAATCCGACAACTGGTGCTATGATAGCGCTTATTCCGATAGCGATTGCAGGTCTGGCAGCGATTTCTTCCAAGAAAAAGTAATTTATTTTGATAGAAAATTTCTCCTCAAATATCTGGCTTTTCTGTAGAGTTCATACTTAAGGCAAAACCTTGCAGAAGAGAAAGAATCCCCACCGAAAGGTGGGGGGTTTTCTTTCTGCCCTTCGGGCAGCACGCCCACCTTCGGTGGGCGCCCTCTCAGTCAGCCTTCGGCTGCCAGCTCTCCTAAGCGTAGGAGAGCCTTATTTCCGTGCTTTAAGCCTCTCCTATGCTTAGGAGAGGGGGGACCGCCGGCGAAGCCGGTGGTGGAGTGGTCGCGAGCGAAGCGAGCGCCTTTTGCTCCGCTCAAGCCTATCCTTGAGCGGATTAAAGCCTCCCCCGAAGGGGGAGGGGGACCGCGCGAAGCGCGGTGGAGGGGTGCGATTTCGCCGAAGGCGAAATCGCTTCGGCGTAGACGACGAAGTCGTCGGAGCCGAACATGTAGGGGCGGATATCATCCGCCCGGGTTTTCGATGGGGTAGTACGGGCGGATAATATCCGCCCCTACAATTCGTGATCATCCCTTGCAAATCCCCCCAAAACGTGCTATACTCAAATAAACCAAAGGAGGCCAAAGTATGGAATGGACTGAAGTAAAAATCTACACCGAGCATTCGGGCGTCGAGGCGCTGTCGGACGCGCTGATAGCGGCCGGAATCGACGGGCTGATGATTAACGACCCGGAGGACATACGGGAGTTTGAGCGGAACAAGAACGCATCGTGGGACTACATCGGCGAGGAGGTCTGGGAGCTTTGCGGGAAGGATACATTTGTCACCGTCTACCTCGACAAGGACGACCCAACGGCACTCGAGACCGTCAGAGGCGCGGTCGACTCGCTGAGGTCACGGGACGACGTTGGAAGCCTCGAGATGAAGTTCGGCACCGTTGCGGACGAGGACTGGGCGAACAGCTGGAAGCGGTTCTGGAAGCCGATGGAGATAGGGGAGAGGCTCCTCATAACGCCATCCTGGGAGGAGGTTCCCGCTGGCACCGGCAGGGTGAACATAACCTTAGATCCCGAGAACAGCTTCGGCACCGGCAGGCACCACACGACCCGGCTCTGCCTTGAGTTGTTGGAAAAATATATCAAGCCGGGCGACACAATTTGTGATTTAGGCGCCGGCTCTGGCATAATTTCTATTGCGGGAATGCTTTTGGGAGGAGCCTCCGCCACGGCGGTGGACATCTCCGCAGATGCTGCGAAGACTTCTCAGGAAAACGCCCGCAAGAACGGCATCCCGGACGAGCGCTACACCGCCCTCTGTGGTGACGTCACGACCGACAGGTCGCTTGTCTCTAAGATAACTCGCGACGGAGGCTACACCCTCGTCACCGCCAACATCGTCGCCGATGTCCTGATCGCGATGGCTTATGTTTTCAAGAAACTCATCGCCTTTGATGGCATCCTGATTCTCTCGGGAATCATCGATAACCGCAAGGACGAGGTATTTGAGGTGATGAAATCATACGGCTTCGAGCTTATTGAAGAAAGAAATTGCGAAATGTGGAACGCTGCGGTGTTCATAGATTGAAAGGAAAATAATTATGGAATTTACAGAAGTTGTTAAGGAAAGATATTCGTGCAGAAGTTACGACGGGAGAAAAGTCGACCCGAAGGCCTTAGCGGAGATTTTAGAGGCAGGGCGACTCGCTCCGACGGCGAAGAACCTGCAGGAGCAGAGGGTTTATGTCGTCGAGTCGGCTGAGGGGCTGGCGAAGATCGACACGCTCACACGTTGCCGTTACAATGCCGGAACGGTGCTGATTGTCGCGTTTGATAAGACCTCGGTCTTCACCTATCCCGGTGGCAAGCGGGACAGTGGCATCGAGGACGCCTCGATCGTCACGACTCACATGATGCTCGCTGCAAAGAACGCTGGCGTCGACTCGACCTGGCTCAACCTCATCGACCCGGACGAGGTCAAGGCTGCTTTCGGTCTCCCTGAGAATGAGGAGGTCCTCTGCCTTCTCAACCTCGGCTATGCTGATGAAAACGCCGAGCCTTCACAGAACCATTTCACCCGAAAAGACCTGAGCGAAACGGTCAAAAGAATCTGAAAAATTGCCGGTGCTTGGGCTCAGCACCGGCTTTTTTTACTTCTTCCGCTTCTTGTAATCCTCGTCGATCCTGTCCTTCCATCCCGAGCCGAGCGGTTCGCAGCACCTCACCGCCGAGATGGCGTCGCCCACGACCTCGTAGTTGAGCCTGGTGCCCACGTGGTCGCTGTGGTAGTTGACGGCGTGGTCCTCGTCAATACCGAAGTGCTTGGCGGTCTCAACCGCGTCGATGTTGGCGCCGAGGAAGAGGAACTCCCAGCCGTGCTTCGTCTTTTCGTGCTCAATCATCGACTTAACTTTGGTGGAATCGTAGCGACGGCTCGCGTTCTCCATGCCGTCAGTGGTGATGACGAAGAGAGTGTGCTCGGGGATGTCCTCCTTGCGGGCATACTTGTGGATGTTCCCGATGTGGTGGATAGCGTCGCCGATGGCGTCGAGAAGAGCGGTGCAGCCCCTCACATAGTAGTCCTCGCGTGTCATTGGCCGGATGTCGTGAAGATTGACCCTGTCGTGGATGACCTCGCTTTTGTTGTCGAACAGGATTGTCGAGACGAGCGCCTCGCCATTCTCTTTCTTCTGCTTCTCGATCATCGAGTTGAAACCGCCGATGGTGTCCTCCTCGAGGCCTTGCATAGAGCCACTTCTGTCGAGTATGAAGACGAGTTCCGTTAAATTCTTTTTCATGATTAAATCCTCCGTAAAATAAAATGACTGTCAGGCTTTGAACCTTACAGTCATATTATAGCGGATTGTTTTCCCGAAAAGGTCGCCTGTCAGGCGACATTTTTCATACACCGAGCGACCCCAAAGTGCTCTGGTCGAAGGCAAAAAGTGCCTCGTTTATCTCGAAAATGTCGTAGTTCCCACGGTTGATGAAGTACTCGATGATGATGTCGGATTTGCTTGAATGTGAAAGCGCGAAGCCAGCCTTCATGAGCAGGTCTTTCGTCTCGTCAAGTGGCAGCTCGAGCGCGATTGCGAAGGCGAGAGCCGTCGACTTGCTCGGCTTGTAGTTCTTGGCGCTGCGGATTTTTGAGAAGAGCTTGCGGTCGATGTTAGCTTTTTTGTAGACCTGCGCGTGTCGGTCATGCCAGACTCGTCAATCTTTCGAAGGAGCATCTCCGAGAAGCTCTCGTCGATCTGCCCGACAGCGTCCTCGAGCGAGATATTCGCAGCCATCGGTGCTGCCATCGGCTTCGCAGCGGGCTCTGAGCCAAGCATCGGCGGTGGGCAGGCGCAGACTCTGTCCTCGTCAAAATCGTCCCGACGGGTGAGCGCCATCCTCCTCCGACGCTCCGCCATGCTGTCAGAATGGAGCCCGACATAGTTGTCGTCGATGAAGGCCTCGATGTCGGAATAGAGCTTCTCGCTGATCTGATAGGAATCGCTGCCGAAAACGACGATGTAGACGGTCATGTCGTTGTCGGTGAGGAATTCGCTGATGGTGTCAACCGCGATCCTGAGCGCCTCCGCCTTCGGGTAGCCATAGACGCCCGAGGAAATGAGCGGGAACGCCACCGTCTCACACTTCGCCTTCTTCGCAAGCTTCAGCGACTCGCGGTAGCAGGAAGCGAGGAGCTCCGCTTCGCCGTGTTTCCCGTCCCGATATACCGGCCCGACCGTGTGGATAACCCGCTTGCAGGGAAGGTTGTAGGCCTTCGTAATCTTGGCAGCCCCAGTCTCGCACCCTCCGAGAGTCTTGCACTCTTCGAGGAGCTTCGGCCCGGCAGCCTCGTGAATCGCCCCGTCCACGCCACCTCCTCCCAGAAGAGAATTCTTGGCCGCGTTGACGATAGCGTCAACCTTCATCTTGGTAATGTCGTTGCGGATTATCTGCAGTGGCATAGCACACCCTCGCTTCTTATAATGTCTTTAGGAAATTATACTACATAAATGGGGAGAAAGCAAGGGGGCACTTTGAATCACAAATGGAATCAGCTTTTTCGGGATCTTCAATCGAACAATCAACGTGGCTATCGGTGGCAAAGTTGACGACAATATTGGGGTGAGTCTTCAGCAAGTGAAAGATAAAGTTCGAGCCAATGAAGCCGTATCTGCCGGTTACAATGATCGCCTTAACTTTTCTTTTTGCAGTTCTTGCAGTTATAAGTGCTGCCGAAGGGAAATGGTCAGATATTATTACATCATCTGCTGTGCTTTTTGTAAAATTATTATCAAGAAGAGAAAGATACCCGTTTTCTACTGTGTTCCAGTATGTGGATACTTCACTCATTTCAGTCCCTATCGACAAAATTTCATTTGTCATCTTTTCGGAACTTACTTTGATATCATCAATGTAGTCTAAAAAGCCAGCTTCTCCTTCATTGTTAACTTCTCTTGCAGGCTCGTTATCTGGCTGCTCAATCGTGTATTCTTTATAGTCGTTTGAGGAAATGTCATTTTCGATTTTGCAATAATTCGGAATATAATCGTACACGGGATTTCCATACTCTACGCTACCATCAATCGCTCCAAAAAGCAAATCTTTTAATTTATCTATAAGTTCAGGTAACTTATTAAATTTCAGACTGTATTCATTAGCACGATAAGATCTAATGTCAAAAGGCAATTCTTCAAGATTTTGTGTGATGATAATTACCTTTTTATTCATAGCATGAGCCAACCCAAGTTCATAAAAGACGTTGGCATTTAAACCTGTCAAGTCAGCAATAATTACATCGGCTTTATATATTCCCCAGACTATATCCTTAATGATACTTTGTTGGCTGTCCAAATCTCCAGCATTTGTGAACGTAAAGGATTCCTTGAATTCTTCTTTTAGTTCATCATACAGCGCCAAAAAATCATCGTTAAATGGTGTAATAACAAATACTATTGGATTTTCCTTCATTTTATTTCCTCCCGTTTATTGAGCTATTACGTACAGATTAAGTACGTCGTCAATGACTTTGTAACTCAAGCAAATAATAATCATTGCAGTGAACTTTCACATGGTACCTTTCACGCGACTCCTGATTATTGTCAAGCCTTGCTTCGCAAGTAATAATGATCGGCACATACCAAGGATATTGAAGAAAAGTCTCCCTCGGAACAGTTGACAGAAGAATGGCCCCATGTTTCTTTCTGATGAAACGACACTCGCATCCTGCCACACCAAAGCCTTTTTTGACTTCTTCAGTGCTGGCAGAAAAGGCGTACACGGGACTGGCGCAGCGATCAACCGCAGTAACAGTTTCGTGCTCATTACGACTGTAGATAATGAAGCCATTCTCGAAAACTGCAATTGTGGCCCCGAATATTTGCTCGGTGAGCAGAACTTCTGTATTAGACTTGCGTATTCTGGTAGCACGAGGAAGCCTGTGGATGTGATCGGTGCGCTCGACATGACTGAGTAATTCTCCGAAGGTAGGTATAGTAGATTTGTTGTCCATAAACAATCACCTTCTGTTAAATCATTCATTTCTACCAATTTTCCGCTGTGTCTGATGGCCATCATGTCAATCTGAGAGCCTCACTATTAGCATGATAACATATATTTCGAAAGATTACAAGAGGCTTTTAAAGTTATACACGTAAATATCCATATATCTCGTAGTTTGATCTGCTCTTCTCGTTGTAAATCGGAGAGAAATCAGGAGCGAACAATCCCCCTAAAATTTCTTAAAGCGAAAAAAGCAGAAAAAGAAAAGCCCGTAAACATAATATGAGGGTACAGTTACTATAGGAGTTCCTTTACTTTTCCTGCCAGATACAGCGGCAGATTCGTAATCCCGCCGTCGGTTCTGTAGTTTCGTTTGGAGAAGCGGATGGCGTGTGCAGGCTGATTGTTTGCAACATATTTCTTGAAAGACGGTGCGGATTTGTCCTCGCCGGCTTTTACTTCCACGGGGATGACCTCCGTGCCGTTCTGGATGACGAAGTCGATTTCGCTGTTTTTGTCGGAATAGTACCTCGGCTCAACCTCGAACTGCCCTTTGAGCTGTTGCAGGACGTAGTTTTCGGTCAGTGCGCCCTTGAACTGATAGTCGGACTTGAGGAGAATCGCACCGTTGTCGATTCCCGCCATATGCTTCAGGAGTCCCGTGTCGAAGACAAAAAGCATGAACTGGTCTAATTTGTCGAATGCCGACAGCGGATGCTCAATCTTCGAGACGTTGTAAACACGGTTCAGCATTCCCGCCGAGACAAGCCATTCAATCGCTTCCTCGAAATCCTTTGCCCTGCCGCCCTCACGGACAGCGCCGTACATGAATTTCTCGTTCGGCTTGGCAAGCTGGGTGACGATACTTCTGAAAACCATCAGAATCCGACCGCTGTTGACCTTGCCGTTATGCTTCGAGAAGTCGTTTTCGTACACTTCGACAAGCTCACGCTGAATCTGACTTATCTTTGCCGGATCTTTGTACTTAATCCAAGAATCGACGCACTCCGGCATCCCGCCGATTATGAGATAGTTGTTGTAGGCTTCCAAGAGTCGGTTGTGGAAGATCTCCTCAATCTGAGTGCCTTGCTGAATGCTTTCGTAATAAGAGAACAGCGCAGGGTCAACCGCTTCCAGAAACTCATCGAACTTGAGCGGATATATATCGAGAAGGTTCACCATCCCGACGGGATAAGACTTCGGCTGAGCCAGAAGCGTTCCCAAAAGGCTTCCTGCAGCGATCACATGGTACTCGTTTGTCTTTTCTTTGAAGTATTTGAGGCTGTTGAGAGCCTCCGGACACTCCTGAATCTCATCGAAAATAATCAGAGTTTTTCCCGGAAGAATCTTTTCGCCGGCAATCAGCGACAGAAGCTCGATAATCCGAGCCGGATTCTTGTTCGCCTCAAAGATTGATTTCAGCTCGTCTTCTTCGTCAAAGTTGAAATAGACGTAGCTGTCGTAGTAGTTCTGCCCGAACTCTTTCATCAACCATGTTTTCCCGACCTGTCTGGCACCTTTCAGAACAAGCGGCTTGCGGGTCTCGCTTGACTTCCAGTTTATCAGGTCTTTAATCGCATTTCGTTTCAAAAAAATCACCGCCTCGTAAGCTCTGAGAATAGTATAACACTTTTTCTGAGGTTTTACAAGGCGGAAATTACATTTTTTCTGAGTTTTTTGAAAGGCAAAAACACATTTTTTCTAAGGAGGTATGTAAACAAACATGATTTTAGTCATCGCAGAAAAGCCCAGTGTGGCACAGTCCATTGCAAAAGTTATCGGCGCAACAACTCGTCGGGACGGCTACATGGAGGGCAACAACTACATCGTTTCATGGTGTGTCGGGCATCTTGTGGGGCTTGCAGATGCAAGCTCCTACGATGAACGCTATGCCAAGTGGAGATATTCAGATTTGCCAATCGTACCGGCAGAATGGCTTTTTGAAGTTCCAAGGGACAAGGAGAAGCAATTTGAGGTTCTCAAAAATCTCATGAATGACAACCGAGTTACAGAGCTTGTCTGCGCTACCGATGCCGGACGTGAGGGTGAGCTTATATTCCGACTTGTCTACAACAAAGCCGGATGCAAAAAACCATTCAAACGACTCTGGATCAGTTCTCTTGAAGATTCAGCTATCCGAGAGGGGTTCAATCACCTTCGTGACAGCAAGGATTTCGACAGGCTCTATGAAGCAGCACTTGCACGCTCAAAGGCTGACTGGATTGTTGGAATAAACGGCACCCGACTTTTCACCACTCTTTACAACAAGAAGCTGATAGTCGGACGAGTTCAGACTCCGACGCTTGCTATGCTGGTCGAACGTGAGGGCAAGATTAACGGCTTCCACAAAGAGAAGCATTTCAATATCCATATAGAGAAAGACGGTCTGACGGCTGACCTTGAGAAGATTAAAACCGAAGAAGAAGCAAAAACCATAGAGGCAACCTGTGACAAAAAGCAAGCCGTCGTTTCTTCTGTTCACAAGGAAACAAAGTCAGTAAATCCCCCGAAGCTCTACGATTTGACTACTCTACAGCGTGAAGCCAATCGGTATTTTGGATTCACTGCACAGCAGACTCTTGAACTCGTGCAGACACTCTATGAGAAGAAGTTATTGACCTATCCGAGAACGGACAGCCAGTATATAACCGAAGACATGGAGGACACAGTACGTCAGGTTATCTCTATCGTTTGCCGGAAAATGTCGGATTTTGTCGAGAAAGAACATGAGCCGGATATTGCCCGTATAACCAATAATTCAAAAGTGACTGATCATCACGCTATTATCCCCACGGTACAGCTTGAAAAGCAGGACATCTCTGCACTTCCCACATCTGAGCAGAAGATTCTGTCCTTGGTCAGTATGCGACTTTTAGCTGCAACCGGCGAGAAGCACATCTGTGACGAGACCCAGATAACTGTCACCTGTGAAGGCTATGAGTTCAGGACAAAGGGCAAGAATGTCACTCAAGACGGCTGGAAAGGAATTGAGCAACGATTCAAAGCTACTTTCGGAAATAAGGACAAGGAGGAAGCTGAAAGAGTGCTTCCTGATGTCTGCGAAGATGACGTTTTGGATTCTGTAGAAGCAAGCGTTACCGAGCATTTCACAACGCCTCCGAAGCCTTTTACTGAAGACACTTTGCTTTCTGCTATGGAGACAGCCGGAAACGGAGAGTTTGATGATGAGACCGAGAAAAAGGGTCTCGGCACCCCGGCGACCCGTGCCGGTATCATCGAAAAGCTGGTCAAGGGTGGATTTATAGAGCGCAAGGGTAAGTCTTTAGCACCTACAAAGGACGGCAACAATCTTGTCTGCGTCCTACCTGAGCAGATTACTTCTCCATCAATGACTGCTGAATGGGAAAACACTCTTATGCAGATTGAACGTGGTCAGGCTGATGCCGGTGAGTTTCTTGACGGCATTATCAAGATGACTGAATCACTGGTAAAGGCGTATCCGTTCTTATCTGAAGCTGAGACATCCCGCTTCGATACGGACAAGGAAGTCATCGGCAAATGCCCTCGTTGCGGTTCACTGGTCTATGTCGGTAAGGACAATTTCTATTGCTCAAGCAAGGAATGCTCCTTCTGCTTGTGGGAAGACAACAAGTTTTTCTCATCGAAGAAAAAGAAGCTCACAAAGAAGATTGCCAAGGAATTGCTTGAAAAAAGACAGTGCTATGTAACAGGGCTTTACACGCCAAAGAGACAGCAGCTCTATGATGCAATAATCAAGCTGGACGACACCGGTGGCAAGTATGTGAGCTTCAAGATGGAGTTCACTAAGTAAGGAGGTTTGAAAAGGCAGAAAACAAAAACGCCCAGCAAGTCAAGGAAATCACCGACAAGCTGGAACAAGGAATAAAGGATCTCTTTGAATCTGAAAGGTTCAAGGAGTATCTCCAAACGATGTCGAAGTTCTATAACTACTCGGTCAACAACACGCTTCTCATTTCCATGCAGAAGCCGGATGCGACGTTGGTTGCCGGTTATACCTCATGGCAGCGAAACTTTGACCGCCACGTCATGAAAGGCGAGAAAGGTATAAAGATTCTTGCTCCTGCGCCGTACAAGGATAAGGTTGAGCAGGAAATGCTTGATCCCAAAACCCAGAAGCCTATTATGGATTCAGACGGCAAGCCTGTCATGGAGACGGTTGAGGTTATGCGACCGGCATTCAAGGTGGTCAGCGTGTTCGATGTCTCCCAGACAGATGGCAAAGAACTTCCCGACATCATGGTAGATAAGCTGACCGGCAATGTAGAACACTATGATGACCTCTTCGGAGTTCTCAAAGAAATCTCTCCTGTGCCAGTGGAGTTTGAGAAAATTGAGAGTGGCGCACACGGGTACTATAACACCGTTGAAAAGAGAATCGCTATCGACGAGGGAATGAGTGAGATGCAGAACATCAAGACTTTGATTCACGAGATAGCCCACGCAAAGCTGCACGCTGTTGAACCCGGTGAAAAGGTTGCTCCCGAAGATAGAAAGGACAGACGAACAAAGGAAGTCGAGGCGGAGTCTGTGGCATACACGGTATGCCAGCACTACGGTCTTGAAACCTCAGATTATTCTTTCGGATATATCGCCGGCTGGTCTTCGGACAAGGATACAAAGGAGCTGAAAGGTTCTCTTGAGACCATCCGCAACACTGCCTCTGATATGATTGAGAGCATAGATGAAAAGCTCAAGCTGCTTGTGGTTGAGAAAGAACAGACAACGGAGAAAGATTTCTTGCCCATCTATACACAAACAGGCTCTTACGCTCATGAACATGGAGAACTGGATCAATATCGCCAGTCAAAGAGTGAGAATATAGCCTGTAAAGAGGCAATCGAGAAAGCCATTTCGGACAACTTCGACGGGATGCACTTAAATCCTGATGCGATTAAGCCGGTTATAGAGTGCTTCGGCGAAGAACGAGTTGCATTGGTACTTGCCTCAACTATTCGGGTAAAAGACTGGGATGGACGGTTCTCACAATCAAATAAGGATTGGGCGGCATCCGTCCCGACATTGGCAGAGATAAGCCCAGATAACGACATAAGAACCGAATGGGCTGTACAAAGTCACCCTGCGGTTCTGGATGGGTTTGTGGGTATGGTCAGAAAAGAACTGGAGAATACCCTTGAAGTCAAAGAAGTGGCACAGTCAGAACGGATTGATGCTCCGACCGTCAAGCCCAGTGAGCGCAAGGAATCAGTGTTGCAGACTCTCCGTGATAATCAATCGAAGATTAAGGCGCAAGAAGCAGAAAAGCCGGAAAAGAAAGCTCCGGCGAAGTCTAAAGGAAAGGATATGGAACTATGATTTTTACTGTAGAAGAAACCAATTTCATGAGCTATTTCGACACATCCAGCCGTGAGGCACTTATCTCAGATATGCAGACAACGGTTCTCAGTGACATGGATGATGAAACGGCGGAAATGCTGTGCCGTATGGTGAAGCGTCTTGAAAAGATGACGGATGAGGAGTTCGATGCGTTATATATCGCACCGGACTTCCTGATTGATGACTGAGAAAGGAGGTTCTATGCCCGAACCTGAAAGAGTTTTTGAAGCCTTTGTAACCAATCTTGATGAGTACAATAATAATGAGCTTGTAGGAGAATACGTTAAGTTGCCGACGACTCAGGAGGAACTCAGCAGAATCTGTGAGAGTATTGGTGTTGACACAACAGATGAACATGGTCAGCCATATAAAAAACTTTTCATTACAGACTATGATAGCCCGGCATACTACGTCAAAAGGGTTCTCAGTGAGTATGAGAGCCTTGACAAGCTCAACTATCTTGCTGCGCTTATTGAAGATTTGCCTAAGTATGACCAAGACAAGCTCTCTGCTATCGTAGCAGGAGGATGCGACAAGGTCAACAATATAGACGATCTTATAAATCTGACATTTAATCTTGATTGCTACGACTTCGTTCCCGATGCCACAGATGACTACTCTCTGGGCTACTACTATGTTCATGAGATTGGTATCTATTCCAGTGCCACAAGAGAGTTGGGAATGCTATCAAACTACATAGACTATGAATCCCTCGGACGAGATATTGCCTTCAATGAGGATGGTCATTTTACTGATGAGGGCTATGTCTGCGATAATTGGGATAAGTGGGAGATTCAGTTTGACGGAACACTTGAGGATATTCCGGATAAGTATCGCATTACCGGTGGCAATGAAGAAAAGAAGCAGGAAACGACCCTTACAGCAGTTGTTGTAGAGCCTGAGAAGAAGCCGGAAATCAAGGAAATCTGCTCAAACCTCGAAGATATGCAAGCATTAGTAGGCGGATATATTCAGGCGGTTTATCCATATGATGACCCCGTGGCTATAGTCTGCAACGAAGAAGCAAAGCTTTCTGGATTGCCGCTTAACCGTGCCTTGCGTGATGAAAACGGCGAAATCTATGACATATTAGCCGGAACCTTTGCCGTTGTCGGCTTGACTGATGACAGCTTCGGCTCACTTGACACCAGTCTTGCAGAAAAGTATTCAGAGCTATTTGAACAGCCAGAACAGTTTGCTATGCTTGGAGACAAAATTGTCGCCATCCCTATGATTTCCGTGGAGCAGCAGAAGCAGGAAGCGATGGAAGCTACAGTTGATACCGACGACTTTTCCGTTGCCGGTTACTATGCGATGTGGCATCCTATTGACCAACGAGAGGTTGACGGACACACCTTCTTTTTGATGGAGCATAACGACTTTGGGAACGAAAAGCCTTGCGTTATCATCGACGAGGAAGGCAAATTATCGCTAACCGATGTTTATGACGGATTTGATGAACACACAGTCAGCCTTCTTGATGCCTGTTGACAGGATGCCTGATGAGACCATTTCCGTAGATGATATGAAAGAATACGGCTATTCATGGGGTGGTATGCTGCCTATGCGTGAGGAAGTAGCCGCTGAGGTGAGCAAAGAGAACATCATCTATCGCCTATACGGAGATAACACCGAGAGTCGTGTTATAGGAATGAACGAAGTCAATGAACACGCTACCAAGGGAGGCATCTTCGGCATTGAAAAGA
This sequence comes from Ruminococcus sp., assembly GCA_020860605.1. Classification (GTDB taxonomy): domain Bacteria; phylum Bacillota; class Clostridia; order Oscillospirales; family Ruminococcaceae; genus Faeciplasma. Next base: position 50,937 of record JAJBTZ010000024.1, read on the forward strand.
CAGATTGGATGGCTGTTCTTGAAAAAGAGAACCATCTCAAAAATGCAGAGGTGTCTCTTGAAGACGATTACGGCATGATAGATGGCATCATAAACAACGGAAAGAAGGACGAGAAATCCGAGGAAAAAGGAGGTAAATCCTCAATCATGGACAGACTCAAGTCCGCAAAGTCTGATATTCCAAAGGAAAAGGCTACGCCTCAGAAAGAACGCAAGCCGGAGAGAGACATATGAGCAAGAGCCAAAAATGGAATCTCAAATGGAGCTTTTATTTAGACGGTGACGGACGACGCAAGTACAATGAGACTTGTCGCCGTTGCGCCCGTAACTGCAAGCAGAGCTTTCGAACAATCCTCATAGACTGCCCGCATTATGTCTCGCTACGCTACGAAGATGAAATTTACAGTCGGAATAAAGGTCGAAAATGACGATTTTTTGCCCCTCAGAGCCACGGAACGAGATATTTCCGTATAGCTTGTCACAAAAGCGCATCGTTCGAAATATCGCAATTTTCGAGCAGTTTTTGAAAAGCAATAGGAGAGCCTCAGTCGATGCCCGGTTTGGGTGTCGGCTGGGGTTCTTTTTTTAGTAAAGCATAACTTACGGATGCAACGATTCTATGTCTTTGTTTCCAAATGGTACGTTGACTAAGAAATCTGATAACTTGAACGATAACTTGAACATGAAAATGGGACAAATGCGGAATTTATTGTCGAAAAGTGCTTGACATAGTCAGAAAAGAATGATATTATATCTATATGATGTGAGAAACTTGTGAAAGTTTAATCGCATATATGTGTGGGGGGTACTGCCTCCGGCAGACCCATTTTCAACCTCCGACACTGTGTTAAGTGCTACGGGGGTTATATTTGTAAAAAAATCTCCTTAGTGTGAAACACTGAGGAGATTTTTTGTATATATGGTTGTAAAATTTTTCGGGATACTGCGTCGGGGTATTATCGGGTTTGAAAAACGCAGTGGTGGAATGTCAAGATAGGAAGCCTATTAAACTCTGTTTTTCAGATACTTTTTTGTATCTAATTGACGTTATACGAGGAGGAATTATAATGAATGCTTTACTACAAAAAATAATCAATCAAGCGGCAAGTGATGGCTGGCAGTATAATGTCAGTAGCGACACTCAAGCTGTCATCCGTGTTGAGGACAACAGTCTTTCAGCAATTAAGACTCTTGATATATCCATAACGGTCATGCCTGAGTGTATTTCTTGTATGCTTGCAGCATGGGGACTGGTTCATGTTTCAGAAGAACGTCGTGCAGAAGCAGAGGCATTATGCAATAGCTTGAACTCTGAAGGCTATTATTCGATTTTCTTTGTTGACGAGGAAGACGACATCAGTGCTCGTTGCCGGTTTCTTGCAGTAACGGACGTGGTACCGGACAGAGATGGAAATAGAAGTATCGCTAATGTACAAAATATGGCGATTTGTAGAGCACTGATGCTTTGTATGGTCAGTGAAGTAAATTCGGTGGCAGCAAAACTTGTGCAAATAAGTCGCTAACTTTCGTGTTGAGAAATTGAGCTACCATAAAATTTACTCCGATAAAACAGTTAGCATATTTGCACCGGTTACTTTTCACTTTTGCACATTGGTTTAACCAATACTGTCCTAACGGATGGCAGTATTTACAAGATGTATGTGGAGGAAGTCATGCATATTAATCATGAGGTTATATATGGAAATTTGCTTGAAAAGAATACCCCACCACAGGATACGTTGAAATCAGTAATAAAGATTAATGGTAAATTTCAGGGTCAAGATAGTGCCTTCGGTATATCTGAGGAGGTGTTGAGTAAGCATATTTTGCTTGTTGGTGGGACAGGAAGTGGCAAGACCAATCTGTTTTATCATATGGTAAAACAGCTCAAATCTAAAATGACACAAGATGATGTCATGCTTATATTTGATAGTAAAGGGGATTTCCACAAGAAGTTCTTTTCTGATAGGGATGTGCTTATAGGTAATTCTGCTCAATATAGAAAGCAATCTGAAAAATGGAATTTATACGAAGAGATCATTGCGGACGGTAAAAGCTACGTATCCGTTTCGCAGAACACGCAAGAAATATGCAAATCCCTTTTTGCAAAGCTTATTGAGAAAAATAACAGTAACCCGTTCTTTCCAATGGCAGCAAGAGATCTAATGGCTTCAATCATTATTGCTTTGGTTCGGAATGGAGTTGTTCCTGACAATCGGGATATAAAAGAATATATTGAATCTGTATCTGCAGATGATATTAGGTCTCTTTTGGGACAGCATAGAGATCTCACGTCAGTTGCTTCGTACATTGGGGGCAAATCTGGTTCTCAGACTCAAGGAGTTCTATCAGAAATGTATTCTGTTGTTCGAGATATATTTACTGGGGTATTTTCAGACTCTGGGGACTTTTCTATGCGTAAGTTTGTTCGCCAAAAAGGAGGGCGAACTGCATTCATTGAGTACGATCTTGCTATCGGTGATGTCCTTTCACCTGTGTATACTTTATTGTTCGATCTTGCATTAAAAGAGGCTCTTGGTAGAACTGCAACACAAGGAAATGTATACTTAATAGCAGATGAATTAAAGCTCTTGCCTAATTTGCGACACCTCGAAGATGGAATTAACTTTGGACGCAGTCTCGGAGTAAAAATATTAGCTGGTCTGCAGAGCATTGATCAGTTGAACGCAAATTATGAAAATGAGGCAAAGGCTCGAAACGCTGTGTCTGGCTTTTCTTCTGTTTTCGCTTTCCAACAAAATGACTATAACACCAGAGAATATATTAGTCAATTAATGGGGAGAAATATGATTTTGGAGACCTTCACAGAAGCTGATGGAAAAATTCAGTACCAAAAGCGAGAGGGTTACGCTGTGGAAGATTGGGACTTAACTTCCTTATCTGTTGGCGAAGCTGTAGTAAAATTGCCATCGATTTCGCCTTTCCGATTTAAATTCGACCTTTTCAAGTAACTATTTTGGAGCTTCGTTTGTTGGGAGGATAGGTTATGAGCTTATTTGGGAATAATTATAACAGTTCTTCGTCTACCTCACTATGGACTGGCAACATGATATTCATGGCGATGAGAAATGCCAGGACAAAAAAAGAAGTTCGAGAATTGTATAATCGTGCCTCGGAGGCAAATTTTAAAAATAGAGCAGTAGCTATTCTTCCAAGCATTAGCAAGCAACAGCTACTTCTTACATCCAGCGATTCTAGTGAAAACGACATATATGATTATCAGACAAATAGTAATACTGCAGCGTTGGATTTTATTTACGGTGAATCTGATGACCCAGAGGGTACAATAGTTTCCGGCGGTAGAACAATAGATAGGGTACGTTCCCTTATTCCATTTGTGCATAAATCCCAAGCACAAGCAATCCCTGTTTTTGTTATTTATACTGGTAATGCTGATTTAGATAGCATGATTCAAAATCATAGTAGAGATTGTGAGTATGTTTCAAGAAATGGCACATATTATGATGTCTTTCGTGGATTACCAGTAGAAGACATTGCATATTTGCTTTATGAATCGATGCCTCAAATTAATATGAAACCTGCTGCTGAATCTCTTTTACGCGCTCTGCTTGAAGTACTTTCTCGCACAACAGGTAATATTACTATTCCAAATTTAGCGAGGTTTTCTCTACCATCCTTGAAAACCAAGATAGATGAAATGCAAAAGGCTGGTCAATTATCATCAGATGAGTATGCTGAGATTAATCGTTACTATATGTCTGGTTCTGTTGAAAGTGACTCGGTTCGCGTTTTTTTGAATAAGCTGAATAGACAGTTTGAAAGTGTATACGGACAGCAATCACAAAGAGCGTGTAATATTAAGCGATTAATTAATCAAAAAGGCGTTATTGCTATTGATATTGGAAGTCCTGGCAATGATATATTGCTTTCACTTGTAATTAATCACCATCTCTTATTGCAGTCTCAAGGTCGAGAGTTTGCGATATTGTTTGACAATGTGCCTCTGTCGAAGATTCCTAGGTTTTCTGAACTTACTAGTTGTAAAGCGTGTGCTGTAAGTAATGGAGATTTTATTTCTTCTTTGCATGGAGGAGAAAGACGTGGAGAAGACTTATTTTCAGAAGTCACTGGAATTGTCAGTAAGGTAGTGCTGTTTAAGCATACATCAGGTGCTTCGTGCAAAAAATGGTCGGAGTATTTAGGCTCGTACAACAAGATTCACATTAGATATACCATATCCCAAGGAAATACATTTATGAATTTAAATGATTCAAGGGGATTGTCAGTGGAAGAAAAAGAAGAACCTCGTGTAAGAGCTGAAACAATAAGTAGACTTCCCGATGGATTGGCATGTATTCATGCAGCAAATGGCACCTTATTTGCAGAGATCACAGATCTTTAATTTGGGTTCAAATAATAATTTGATGACAGGAGGAATCAAAATGAACGAAAAGAATCAATTTGACGTAAATCCAGAATACATGGTGAATTCTGCGATTGACGAAAATAATGTACCAGATTGTTTGGATGCTGACGCTAAAGAAGCAGTAATTCCAGTCGAAAACAGCGAACAGAAGGCGGATGATTGCATTAGCGATGAGCAAAGTGCTGAAAGAAACTCCCATACTATTGCTCCTAGTGTAGATCCTGCAATTTTCCAGCAGGAAGATGTAGCTACAGACAAAGTGGGATTCGAACTTGAAAAAATCAGTTCTGACATTGCAGAGTCTGCTGAAATAAGTAAAAAAATATTCGCTGAAATTCGTGAGATACACAAATTATATCACAACGAATTTGCTGGTCGGCTGAAATCTATGCAAGACGAGCTTGATACTTACCATAAGGCAGAACGAGGACGTGCCTTTGATGATATTCTTTCTGCAATTGCTCGCATATATGGTAACAACGAGACCCTTGTTGATGAAATTGCTGATTCTAAAACACAAAAGCATGTAAAGTATATGTTGTTGGATATTTTGGATTTGCTCGAAGAATATGGTGTGCAGAGACTCAAGAGTAACCTTGGCGATAAGAGAAACACTCGTCATTGCCAAGTGTTAGAAAGAATCCCCACGGATGACCCCGCACTACATGATACCATTGTTGCAAGTCATAATTCAGGCTTCTACAAAGAGAATAGGACAATCATCAAAGAGATGGTTGACATATACGTGTATGAACAACCTATAACAGTTGAAATTGAAGAATCAACGCCATTATGCAACGTTGATGATACAAGCATAGAATTAGATAATTAAAAATTAGGAGGAAATTAAAATGGCAAAGGTATACGGTATTGACTTAGGAACTACATATTCTGTTATTGCGACTTTGGATGACAATGGAATGCCTGAAATTGTTGTGAATCAGGATGACGGAAGCAATTTGCTGGCTTCTGCGGTCTATTTTCAGGATGGTGGAGACCCTGTAGTAGGTGAGGTTGCGAAAAATCAAAAGGATATTGAGCCGGAGAGAGTTGTTGAATTTGTGAAGCGTTATATAGGTAAGTCTGACGCACCTACTTATGAATTTGATAATATAACGTATAATCCGATTACTGTTTCTTCGCTTATCTTAAAAAGGATGAAAGAATATGCTAATGCTCAAGGACACGATGTCAAAGATGTGGTTATTACTTGTCCTGCGTATTTTGGCAACGAAGAGCGTGCTGCTACAAAGCAAGCTGGCTTGATTGCAGGACTTAATGTTCTTAATATCGTAAACGAGCCAACTGCAGCTGCTCTAAATTATTGTTGTCGTGAGTTCAAAGAAAATAGAAAGATTATGGTGTATGATCTTGGCGGAGGTACCTTTGATATTACGCTTTTTGACTTTAGTGTTGATGAAAGTGGTAATGCTCTTATCGATATTATTGAAACAGGCGGAAACGACAGACTTGGTGGCATCGATTGGGATGCTCGTATGTATGATTATATGTGTGAGAAGTATGCTTTTGAAAATGGCATAAGTCAAGATGACTTGGACGTTGAGGTACAGCATAAAATTAAGGCTCAAACAGAGCAGGCAAAGAAGGATCTGTCTACTCTTCAAAAGAAGAGTTATACCATCAGCTATGATGGCGACAGAACTCGTATTGAACTTACGCGTGAAGATTTTGAAAGCCGCACTCAGGATTTAGTGGAACAGACAATGGACTTCGTAAGCACTCTTCTCGAAAATGCGGGGCTCTCTCCTAATGATGTTGATGTCGCTCTTTTAGTTGGTGGTTCTACGAGGATGCCGATGATTAAAGATGCTGTAGAAGCTGTGTTTCCTAATAAAGTAAGGGTTGAAGATCCGGATCTTGCTGTTGCAAAAGGTGCTGCATTGGCTGCTGCTATTCAGTGGAATGAACGTATTCGCCAGATTATTGACAATGATGGAGAAACTGTGGCAGATCCTGTCAATCCAGACGAGAAAATAGATACTAACCTCCCGACTTCTGCAGCGGAAGCGAAAGGTGCAGAAATTGCAGTTATAGACATTATGGATGGAGGAACAGTTAGTGACAAGTTGACTCGCTCATTAGGCCCAGCTGTCTTTATTGATGAGGAACACTACATGATCGATAATCTGCTTTTTGTTGGTGATGAGATTCCTGCAGAGGCTGAAGCCGTTTATGGCACTCGTGTAGATAATCAAGCTGAGATTAAGATTAAAGTCTTTGAGAATGTTGTAACAGATAGAGAGAATAAGTATGTCAAGCCATCTATTGATGAAAATGGTGATGAACAGTATACAGACCCTGCTTTAAAAGTCAAGATGATTGGTGACTTACGTATGGAACTTCCCCCGTATACAGTTAAAGGCACTCCTATACGTGTTGTTTTCCGTTCAAGTGCAATCGGTTTGGAAGTGACTGCTACAAATCTAGAAAATGGAGAATCCGCGAACACCACTATTACTACTGCAAACACTATGACTGCAAATGAGCTTGATGAAGCAAGAACACGTTTTGCAAACATAAAAACTAGCGGACAGATTTGACCAATTAAGATTTTTTGAGGAGGCTTGTGCAATGAGTATATCGGTAGGAATAGATCTTGGGACGACGTTTTCGGCAGTAGCCTATATCGATCCGAAGAGCAAGTCTCCTCAGATTATACCAAACAGAGAAGGCAAGAAAATTACCCCATCGGTTATTCAATTTCTTGATGGTGAGATGATTTTCGGCAGCGAGGCTGAGGATGCTTATAATGCAGGTGAACCCAATTGTGTTGCTACTTTCAAGCGTGAAATGGGCAATGATGAACCATACTGTTACATCGATGGTGTTCCCTATACCTCCGAAAAACTATCCAGTTTACTTCTGCGGTATCTTAAAGAAAACGCAGAAGAAGTGTTAGGTGAGTCTATCAAGGATGCAGTAATCACAGTTCCTGCTTACTTCTATTCTCGTGAACGTGAAGCAACATACAGAGCTGCTGAAGCTGCAGGTTTGAAAGTAAAGAAGATTATCGATGAACCTAATGCGGCGGCAATGGCATATGGGCTTACCAACTGGCGTGAAAATGCAAACATCTTAGTCTATGATTTAGGTGGTGGTACTTTTGATGTGACGCTTGTCCACATGGGCAAGAACGGAGAGTTATCAACCATAACTACAAGAGGAAATCACCAGCTTGGAGGACGCGATTGGGATAATAGAATCGAAGATCTTCTGTTTGATCGCTTTGAAAGCGAAACCGATCTTGACCTTCGATCAGACCCTGATTTGTCCGCAATTATCCGTGGAATGTGTGAGGATGTTAAAAAGAATCTCTCTGTAATGACGACAGTAAAGGCAACCGCTTCCTTCCCGAATTTTGGTAGAGCTAGTGTATTAATTTCTCGTCAAGAATTCGAAGAAAGTACGTCTGATCTTCTTGAACGTACAGGTTCATTGTGCCAAGCTGTACTTGATGAAGCGGGTATTACTATAAAGAACGTAACAGATATTCTACTTGTAGGTGGTTCTACAAGAATGCCTCAGGTATCCAACTACATTCAAAAATTGTTTGGCAAGAAGCCAATAACTCATGTTAATCCTGACGAAGCTGTCGCGTTAGGTGCAGCAATACAATCATCAAAGAAGAATACTGAATATGCATCTTTGTCTGTTCAAGTTGTAGAGGGCAAAAAAGTAACTGATAGAAGTAAATCTGGGTTGAACAATTTCGTGGCGGTTAAACCTGCACATAAGCTTGATAGCATTAACTCGTTAAGCTTGCGCGAAACAACTGCACATGCTCTTGGAGTTGTAGCAGTAAATGACGAAGAGAATTGTTATTATAACGAAGTTATTATCCCAGCGAATCATCCTCGCCCAGTAAGAGCTGCTAAGAGATTTAGGTATTATACATCGTCTACTTCGAATAATACCTTGGATGTATATATGGTTCAGGGTGATAATCCAAACCCTACAGACTGCATTATTCCCTATAAGTATGTTGTATCTGGCATACAACATGTGAATAAAGGCGAGAAGATTGGCACGGTTATTAGAGTTCAGTACAGTTACGATGATAATGGGATTATTCATGTGCAAGCACGGCAAGGAGATTCTAATAGAGATTTGCCAATAAGAAAAGACGATGCTCCGCGTGACATATCCAAGTTTGGGCACCCAATAAACAGTGCAGATAATAAACGTGATTCTTCCATGGGGTTAATGATGAACCACGGTGGTTCAGGTGGAGTAATTCATAAGTACAAAGCCGTAACTTTCAGCAATGTTGAATGGGAAAAATACGATAACATACCCGTTCATCCTAGCGGAGCTGAGTTTAATGAGCCAACGATTCACGTTGTTGCCAATGAAAAACAGATTGAGTTTCACGGTTATAATGTCAGTCAGATGGATGAGGGAGTTACCTACACTATTGATAGTAATGATGATTTTGAAATCGAGTGTAATATTGACACCTCGACTATTCAGCCTCATCCGGGTGGTTTCTTGAAAATATTGTTAGGAATCATTTCTGCTAATCTTAATCAAAATGGTGGCAACATCTTGCTTGATGGTGAAGGAGTTGCTATGGTTGGTTCCAAATTTAATTTGAAAATGTCTCTATCTGATGGCGGTCACTATGAGGTCTATGTTGATGGGAAACTCGTTGGTTCAAAGGTTCATGAAACATCTGGAGGCGTGGATGTGACCTTTGGCTTTGAGCATGATTCACACTGTTGCTCAATTCTATCACACGCATATATTTCAAATATTGATATGATGCAGTGTGCTGATAGCGGAGAAGACGAAAGCGCGGAAACACCGACTTGGGATGACTAAAAGGTGGAAATGACACTTTTCCCAGATTCATTATAAAACTGGAGGGTACATAAAGTAATGGCAAATTATGATTTCTTTGATTTGACGGGATTGCCGTTTGACCCGCCAGAAAAATCGGCAAAAAAAGTTAAAGCCTCCATAGATAAAAAGATCAAAGAAATGGGAACTTCACTTGGTAGTGAAAGCCAACAGGAAAAGCGCGATGAGATAAACGGACAAATTAAGTTTCTTAACGATACTGCAGCGACAATTTTTGCTCCAGACGGTAAAAAGGTTGTCGAGAGTACTTATTCTGCATTAGCAGAAAGTAGAACCCAATCGGAAATTGCCAAATTAAAAGCAACAGCAAATCTCATGGCTCTGACAGGAAAGGTCATTACTGAAGCAGCGATAAGAGATTTTCGCAAAGAGAGAAAACTTTCTGACGATCACGTTCGGGAGGTATTTGCAAGTCTTGGTTTTACTATTAAGAGCTTTGAGGGAATAGATGTAGCAAGCTTATTTCCAAGGCAAATTAAAAAGACAGATGAGTATATCTCTGCTTTGAGTAAAACTAAGGATCCAAACCCGAACGGGGCAGATACCTCTTTGGTCGTTGATCTTTATTCCTTTGCTGCTTACTTGATGGATGAACCAGAAAGTGCAGTTGTTTATCATGGAAAAACCACAAATGAATTGTTGAGTATATTCGATTCATTCTCAAAAAAGTTCTCACAAAGAAACGATAACCTAGGAAAACTTTGTGCCTCGATTGCAACGGCAGCGAAGACGTATGTCTTTAACTCTGACGAAAACCGTGGTAAATATGAATTCCATCTAAAATATAAGACTCCCGTACTTGACAGCTTGTTTGATTCGATGAGGGGTGTACCGGAACAGGTTTTATTGGAATCTGGCTTTGCAGAACCATGTATAAAGCAAATCGCAGAAACTTTGAATTGTAGCTATGAGATTGCTCTTGCTGTGTATAACAAAGAAGGAAATGTTTTATACTCTCCCAAGACATCGGTGTATCTTGTTAAGTGTCAGTTTTGCGGAACGATGAATCAGTATCCATCAGAGCAAGATGCGATTAAATCAAACTCATGTTCAAATTGCAAAAAAGAACTTTTCAAGAAGTGCAACAAGTGTGGCAGAATGGTGCTTGCATCATTGGATAAGTGCCCGCATGTGGATTGTGGATTCGTTTTTGCTAGCGCGACGCTATTTAGTAAATATTATTCCTTGGCTGAGCAAGCATTACGCAAAAGTGACTTCGAACTTGCTAGGAAGTATTTGTTTGATGCCCAATCTGCGGATCCGAGCGAAAAGCGTCGTATTGAGCAACTAACATCAAAGATTAACTCCGAAGAAGAGCGGTATAAGAAGCCTTTGGGAGAGCTTAGAGCATTGATTTCAGCAAAAATGTTTGTTAAGGCTCAGGAAGAATTGCCATGGATTATTCAGAAATATCCGAATTTAAACATAACCGATATTGAGAAAACTATCATTGAAAACATTGCGAATGCCGATTCGTCTTTTGTCTCTGCTCAACGGCTTACAGCATCAAAGCGAGCGGACGCGTGTATGTTGATATTGCAACGGTGTGCAGATCATAAACCATCTATTAATTTTCTCCGTGCGACTCAGCCAGTCCCTTGTAGTGATTTAAAATTATCCGTGAATACTAGGAAAGGATGTATAAATGTTTCATGGGCGATTTCTGAAGAACAAGGGGTAAAATACTGCCTTGTACGCAAGAATGGGAAGACTCCTTCAGCAAGTATCTCCGATGGAACACTGTTATTAGATAATGTTGATTCATCGTTTTTCTGCGATGAGACTGTCACGTCAGGATGTACATATACTTACTCTTTGTTTGTATCCAGGATGGATGTATTTTCTGATGCGACATTTAGAACAGCTGTCCTTTATTCTGATGTAAAAAACTTGAATATAACTCAAGTTGGAAAATCAATACGTTTAACTTGGGATATGCCAGATAACAGTATGGGTGCAACAATCACGAGAACAGCAAATGGTAAAACAACAGTTTTGTCTCGCACTGCACATGGTAGCTTTGAGGATTCTGACATTCAATATAGAGTTTCATATGCTTATAATGTAACAGTGAATTATGCGAATTCTATTAGAAGTCCTGGAGTTGAAGCTGTAATCACTCCACTGGTAATAATTGATTCTTTCCAGATTAAGGTAGCTCATGTTAAGGATGATGTGTACAAAGTTTCGTGGGATATTAAAAGTCCCAGTATAGATTTAAGGATAATGGTTAATAGAACATTAGTTAGCCAATGTAATTCTGATGTAAGTTTCACTCAAGTTTCTTTGCCTAGAGAAGGATTTAATGTTATTACTGTTATGGCATACTCTGGCGGAAAATGGATTGAAAGTGAAAACAGTATTCAAGTCAACACTTTTTCGCCCTGTCCTATTGATAAGAAACGGACTGAACTGGTTGAAGAAAGTATAACTACTCCCAGTGGTATTGTTAATAGTGTAAACCTAAAAATACGGCTTTCAAAAGAAATTCCCAATAATGTTGTTGGATTTTATTGTACTGTTCGAACTTCAACATCTGCATCTAGATGGGCAACCCTTGAGGAAATAGGAACAGCCAATGATGTAAGAAGAATAGGCATAAAAGAATACAAAAATAATAATGGAATTTTAATATCGGAGTCAGTTACGAATGAAAGGACGTTTTACATTTCCGTGTTCACAATATATGATGTTAGAGGTAAAGAAATTATTTCTGATCCTAAAACGGCTAAGGTGGATAGAATGCTTTCTGCTGACTTGTTCTGGAAAGTATCAAAAGGACTCTTTGGCTCGCTTAAATTAACATTTTCCATTGCTGGCAACCGACCTATAGATCGTATACCAGAGCTTGTCTTATGTGGTTGCAATGACGGGGAGTTTCTTACGGCTTATGATGATTCCAAGGCTGTTGAACTCAAACACATAAATTCTCTTGACCTCGAAGAACCACAAGATAATTATACAAAAAGTTATGAATTGGATAAGTCCAGTTATCATAAAGGCATGAAGTTTTTCTTATTTGAAAAGAACCCAACACAAAGTGAGAAATTTACAATTCGCTGGTGCCAGGGATTTAAAGGAAAGGTTTAGGTGGAATTATGGCAAAGTTTACTTGTCCATTTTGTCTTCGTGAATATGACAAAAGTAAGGTTCAATATGTTTGTCCTGATTGTGGTAAGACAGCGGTACTAGGAAAATTTGAACGTGAACCAATCAAGTGCAAAACACCCGGATGCGGAGGACTAGCAACCCTTAGAAAATGTCCGTCTTGTGGACAGACTATCCCTAAGATGGCATTAGAAACTCCTAATTTGCCATTTAGTATTGTTGGTGTTTCTAATTCTGGTAAGACAAATTATATTACTATAATGCTGCATGAGCTTGGCAGATCATCAGGATTGCGACTTGCTCTTGGTCATCAAACCAAAGAAACGCTCGACCATCAAAATGAGAATTATCATCTCATACATGATGAACACATGGTTCCACCACCTACTCCACCTGGTGAGAATATGCCTCAGATTTGGTATATTAAGAATCTCCAGAAAAAGCATGGTAATGAGGTTCCGACGTACACGTTTACGATTTTTGATGGTGCAGGAGAGGATCACGAGAATATTGATCCCTCATCAACGGTTTGTCGTTACATAAATGCATCTAAAGCCATTATACTTGCCATAGATCCGCTGGTTTTATCTCAGGTTCGCCGTGGCGGAATGGTAGATCATGATGTTATGGTTAATTCACTTGGCGGTGATGAAGGGGAGGTTAAAAACGCCGAAGATGTTATAAACAGTGTGGCTTCATATATTAAGGCAGCAAGAGGTATTAAGTCGTCAAAGATTTTAGATATACCTGTGGCAGTAGTGTTGACGAAATTCGACACAATTTTGAACCACAAAGCATTTGGTCCACAGGCACTAATAAGAAATAAGAGCCTTACTGTAAGAAATGGGCAGGTAGACATGACTGAGATTTCACAGGTTGATGAAGAAATTCGCAATTGGCTTTACGAGATTGGTGAGGGTGCTTTTATAGATGCGCTAGATTCTCATTTCAAAGAGTATTATTTGTTTGGAGTGTCTAGTTACGGAAGTCCTCCTAAAAATGCGAATACACTTTCAGACGAGATTTCACCACATAGAGTACTTGATCCTATTCTTTGGCTATTTAAGAAGGCAAAGTTCATTGACTAGTAAAGGAGGCTTTCTGATGTTTTCAGAACTTATTTACACACGCTGTAGACAAGGCATTGATATACTTAGAGGCGGTCGTACAATTGCAAGTGATGGTTTTAAGGTGTATTCATGCTCCGATAATATTATAAATGACAATACTGTGGATTTGCCACTTTTACTTAATGTAGCACAGGGAAAGCAGACGTTTGCAGAGCCGTCATTTATGGATGATGCTTACTTGTTTATTTCTCCTGATAAAGGCAAAAATATGATGGTAAATTTCCATCCAATACCGTTTGACAAAACTGCATCTGGTGATTATTCTCATCGACCTGGTAACTTTATTAACCAAGTGTACATAGGCGATTTTCATGAGTTTTATCCATATGAACTTTTCGGTAACACTTGCATATGGGACGCAAAAGAGCGCGGTGAAGCTTTTTACTATAATACTCTCCCTACCCCACTCCCTGTTAGAAGCAATATTGATGATGCTGTTGGAGATATTCTTCAAGATGATGTGGCTGCGTTTGTTTGTGATGGACGAAAAAGCGCAGTTGCTGCAGCTGTTGCATTTTTGTTTGCTCAGTACTCCTTGCCAGTAGAAAATAGAAAATACCTTGTAATACAAGATGAAAATGCTACAAAAATAGAACTGTGGATTGCTGCAATTCAGAGTGCAGTCTCCCCAAGAATGGCATCTGGATTACCTTTCGCCACACGAATGGATAAGTTTACAAGCACCAATACATATGCTGTGAATTTAAACGGACAATTTCAGGGACAAGTAAATTATCAAGACAAAAATCAAGGTATCCGTTTAAAAGCGATGATTATTGGCGTGGATGAACGTGATCGTGTAAATACAGCTGCCGTTCGTAAATTAGAGAATTTGCCATATGCTGTTCTAGACGGAAAAGGCAAATCTTTTGTTGGAGAAGTTAATATCGCTCATCCATATTATAAATTGATTACGTCATATAGTGAGCAGCATATTCGTTTCTGCCGTGATTTTTTGCAAATGATTGATCTTTCAAATCCATGCGAAGATGTGGTGGAGTTGTACGGGTCATATGTTATCTTAGGTGATATAACAGAAGATACTCCTGCAAATAAAATTGCATCTGGTCTCTCGATTTTAGGTAAATACAATCTGAAGAAGAGCGCTTATCTCAAGTCATTATATGAAACAATCAAGAGAGCCTTACAGAGGTATTTACAGGAAGATTTAGCATCGTCTTTTACTATTATGAATTGGCTTCAGAGAACAGCTTCGGTGGTTGGTGACGAAGAAGCCACTCAGAGCTTTAAACGTATTGTCAACGGAGCATTTGCTGAATGTGTTTTTGCTAATCCTCAAAGTAGAGAAACGTCCGAGTTTTGGAACAGTATTCGTATGAGCGTATTCTATGACACTGTTGCGACAACTCTAACAAATGCAAAGGTTTTGTCTTATTATGCCGATAAGATGAGTAGATTCACTTGTGACAGCTGGATTTTCTTCTTGAGCATTTACTTAGAATGCGCTCGTAAAGTGCAAAGATATACTGTAAATGAACTTGAAAATGTTATTAGTCGAGGGTTATATTCGTGTTACAAGAACAAAAACTTTAATAGTGCATTGCAGATATGCGATTTAATTGAAAAAAACGGGCAAGGAACAGTTAATTCAATATTGCTCGAAGAGGCTAAAAGCAATGATAATTTGTATACTAACTTTTGCATGAATCTTTATTTGCAACTAACTCCACAGATAGTTTCTAGTGATACTAATACTATGCGTTGTTGCAACGGACTATACAAGCAGGGGTATAGTGTGGCTTGTGAATTTGTTTTGCAGAATAGAGCCAAGAAGCTCGAAAATCCTGTAGAGCAGGAGCGTTACATAAGTGCATTGTTGAATGACAAAACTCTTTCTACTCTTGACTTATCAGGGATATTCAAGATTTTGGATAGTAATCTCTCCTTGTCAGACAAGAAAAATGACAAAATAGCAGCCATATTGCAAAATTATAAGCCTAAAGAAGTGGTATGTATTAATTCTGCTCACATCTGCGCTGCCACGGTCTTTGAGGAAAAAAAGCGCAAAGTAGTCATAGACAAAGCTTTAGCTAAGTATACGGCTCAGGGATTTCCTTCTTTACAAGATGAGTGCTTTGTCAATAACCTGATTAGGAAAGTGCTTTCATGCGGTATAGAGGGAAACGAGTTAATCTATATCATAGAGCTATTTGCTAAGTCTGATTATTATCTGAAGCGATTAGTTAGCGAGATATTGACAACTACAACCCCAAAGCAAGGATATGAATGGAATATGCTCCTTTACACTGTTGATGTGTCAAAAAACAGTATAATCAAAAATTCCATTGTTTCTGAATGCCTGAAGTTTAAACGCGTAGATAAGCAGTTATCAATACTAGAAAAGTCTATTGAAAATCAGCCTTTGAAAAAAGTGTTTAACGGTATTGCTGAAGCTGTGAACGAAGAAGCTCGAAACAGTGCTTCCAAGTCGAAAATGGGCAGACTATTTGACTCGACGTTTAAAGGCACAAATAAAAAATAACATAAAACTCACATGTTTTTGATGCTTTTGGAGGTAGTATGGAAGTTATAATAGGTTTAGTACTAGTTTGTCTTGCTCTAGTTTGTATATATTGCGTGGTGGTGTATGTAATCATTCCTATAGCAGGAATACTAGGCGTGATTGCACTTACGATAGGAGTTTCATACGCTTTCTTCGTTTCCTTAAAAAGTTTTATCACTTCACTGATACTGCATATCAACCCGTATACCACTTATATCGACAAGAATTTAAAGGCAAGCTCAGGGGTGCAACGGAGTTACTTCTTTGGTCCTGGATACCATCAAATTGCTATAACCGTGAAAGATACTTTTTATAATCTTAAATCTTATATAGATAGTATTGGAGCATGGTGGAAAGCTTTTCGGATAGGTCATAAATGGATACTTAATATGTGGGTGGGAATATTTTATATTTCCGCTTGTGTATGTGCATATGTTTTTGGAACAGCGTGGGCAGCTCTCTTTTCACTCTTGCTGTTTACGGTTATCTTCGTCGGAATGTGTGGATTTTATGTATTCTTTTCTTTACTTTGGCTTGGAGATCGCATCACGTTGATGATTCGGTCTATACATAGTCGATGTCCAAATTGTAAGAGAATTTCAATTGTTCCTGCTTTCAGTTGCCCTGATTGTGGAACACAGCATCAAAATCTTACACCTGGGCCTTATGGAGTGCTTACACGCAAATGTACCTGCGGAAGAAAGCTACCTACAACAATTTTTAATGGTCGCTCCAAATTGGAAGCATTGTGTCCTTATTGTCAATCAACCTTGGCTATAAGTGATGCAAGGCAATTCGGCATACAGCTTGTTGGCGGCACAAGTGCCGGAAAGACAACATTCTTGGCTTCATACTGGCATCACTATATTGAGCAGTTAAAATCCGATAGTCAATTAGAGTTTTCCTGTTTTCCTGAAGATGCATTCGATGAGCTGGAGCATTGGTATCAAAATGGATTAAGCATCGCTACCAGTGAAAGTAATGCATCCATGTATAGTATCATACACAAACGGGGTGGATGTGTACCAATTCAGATGACAATTTACGATGTCGCTGGGGAGTCTTTTACAGATCTATCTACTGATGTTCAGCAACAACAGTATAGATATTGTGAAGGAATCGTAATTGTCGTGGATCCAACAGCAACTCTAGAATTAAACATTAATACCGTTTCTGGATTTGTCAGCGAATTTAAGCTGATTAAAGGAGTTCATTCGTCTCATCTTTCGCACATTCCGGTTGCAGTTATTATTTCCAAATCAGATTTGTTTAAGAAAGAGCTAGGAATGCCGAAAATAAAATCTATTTATAATCATTCTGCTAAAGATGACGAACTAAGTGGTATAACACTTAGTTCTGTTAGAAATGATGTTTGTAGAGACTTTTTATGCTCACATGGTTTCGACGGACTTCTTAATATGATAGACGGCGAGTTCGAAAATACGCAATATTTTCCTGTTAGTGCTATGGGTCATGAGGCAGAGGAGTCAGTTGCATATGAGCCATGGGGAGTTGTTGAGCCTATATCATGGATTATTCAACAGACAAATGTTCAATTGTAGATGGAGGATAATATATGATGCCTAATAATAAAGCTGCTGAAAGTGTCGACGAATTGCGTCGAGCAAATTCAGCTATTAACCAAAGATTAGAGGCAAAGGAAGACGACTACAGAGATAAAGGTGTGGATGATGAAGAAATTAAAAATCGTTTGGCTTCCGACAAATGGAACTATCAAAAAGAATGGCTTGATGATAGATACCCAGGAGAAGACGTGTCGCCACATGTATTCAACAGCTTAAGCTCAGATGGCGCAAAGGAACGTATTGCAGAAGCCAATGAAAGCTCTCATCTTAGAGAGGCTATGGAGCAAACGTCAGAAGAATCGGCGAATACAAACGAATACGAAAACGATGAAGACATGGAAGAATCTATGTAGGAGGACTTTATGGATAAATTTGGATATGTTTTAGCGACAAAGATGCTCGTTGACGAAAAAAGAAAAGTGAGATTCATGTATCATGAAGCTCCCGATAATGAACAGGATAGTGGGTGGCGCTTTTTCTGCGGTGATGAAGATGACGAATATGTAAATGCACCTGAAAACATAGCAGTGTATGATATAAACACAATCCTATCTATAGATAAAAGTATAATACCGTATTTAAGCGCAGTTGTCGGTATCGCCTTCGAACGTGAAAATGAAAATGACAGCTTTGTCGTAAGCGATGGCTTACAAGTAGATAAGGATGGCGAATAATATGGGGCTGCACAGACCATATATTCGTCAAGATGTTCGCGCCGAAGTAGAACGCCGTGCTGAGAAAAACGAAAATGGACAATTCTTGGATGCAAATACACATGAGCCTATCGAAGGACAATATGATTTGGGACATGTAGCGGGACATGAGCATTGGAGAGAAGTTGAACAGGCAGAAAAAGAAGGGCATACCCAGGAAGAGTTTAACGATCGCATGAATAATCCTGATTACTTCCAAGTTGAAGATCCTCATGAAAATCGTTCGCATGTTCATGAAATGCCAGCAGAAGAGACTTCGCAGTCCGAGGGAAATTCAGAGGAAATTGAACAGGAAATGTAACAGCGAAAATATAGGAAGGAGCTTTCGTATTTCATGACGTTTGAAGAAGTTTGCCATGAATTGATGCAAGAAGTTTTGCCTGAAATCAGATATTTTTGTGTTGATAAGTGGGCTTATTGCTCTAATATATGGCGTCAAATCCCTGTAGTAGTAAAGGGATTACTGTTTATTGTTTTCTTCATAGCAATATTTGGAGTTGTCGCAAGTTTTGTTAGAGCTGTTTTCAATAACTACAAAGCTTGGAAACCAGATTCAGGTAGTAAATTGATGCGTAGTTTTTTTGCGGTACTGGAAATTATCAGCGAAAATTGATTTTTCATAATGCTATAAAATTACTATGCGACAGAACATGGTCTTGGGCCAGTTTTGCTGGACTAGCATATAGACTTGGATATTGTACGAACGAATCTAAGGCTGTTTTGTTTCTGTGTTCGATAGTTTATTTGCTTTTGGGCGTTCTAGGCATAATAGAGATGGTTATTAGGGTGATTTTGGGACTATGTGCGTTCTTGTGTATAAATTTAGTGACTTGGGCACTACTCCTTGTTCTTGGCTTTATTACGAGGCTTACTATCCCTATATTTCGTATAGTAGATCGAAAAATGAGAGTAGAACAGCATTGTCCATACTGTTATACAGAGATTCATCTACCGTATCACAAATGCCCTTATTGTGGAGAAATTCATAAGAATCTAGTTCCTGGACGCTGTGGCATTTTCGTTGCAAAATGTTCATGTGGACACTTTATTCCTTGCTCGGCTTTATCTCATAGGAGCAAATTGGCAGGAGTATGTCCTAAGTGCGAAAGGGATTTGGCGACATCTAATGCTAAGCAATTTTTTATTCAGATTATTGGTGGAAATTCTTCTGGAAAGACAGCATTTTCAGCTGCTTTTCAGCATCAATATTTAAGTTTTACACAAGGTAAAATTAAATATAGAGTTTCTGGAGAACCACAGTCAGATTTTGAAGCGCTAGAAGATATGTATAACAATGGTACTACAGAGCCTTCATCGATTTCTGAAATTAGTACATACAATTATGCTCATATGCGTAGAGGAATCGCTATCCATAACTTAATCTTTTACGATACTCCTGATGAAGTATTATTGAGTGATGAGTATGAGAAAAGCCCCCTTAGCTTCGGATATACTGATGGGATAATCATTATTATAGATCCACTCAGTGTTGATTCGGTGCGAAATACTTGCATTAGCATCAGTGGGGATAATTCTATAAGCGGGTTTTCAACTGATGACTGTGAGACGATTGTTGTTGAATTTATAAATAAGTTTTCAGAAATTGTTGGCAGATCTGCGAAGAAAATGAGCGACATTCCAGTTGCTGTTCTCATTACAAAGTGCGATGTTAAGAATATTAAGAGTAGTATTGGAATACCAAAAATAAAGGCTCAATTCAGAATGGCACCTGAAAACTATAGCAACGATTTGTCGGTAGCTAGGGATACAATATGCAAGGAGTTCTTGAAAGATATAGGACTTTCAAATATAGTTAATAACTTGGACAGTGTATTCTCAGATATATGTTACTTCCCTGTTAGTTCTATTGGTCATTTGCCAGAAGCAGGAGTGGCATATGAACCTTTTGGAGTTATTGATCCTGTAGCTTGGATTGCTAAAAAGCGAAGAGCAGCTATTTATCCCACGTTGAAACATGTGCAAGAAGTAATTAACTCCGGCAATAGCGCTGAATAGCGCAGAGGAAGTGATAAAATGAACACTGTAAATGAAAGTGCAAAAACTACGGCTTCGTTGATAATTATTGCCGTTATTGCAGTTGCTTTGATAATACTATGTAGTTATCTCCCTAATGAAATCATGGATCCGATTAAGCTTGTTGTGAACAATATGCTTATGATTGATCGAGCTTTTGCTATCGTACAAGGGATAAGTTTTTTAATTTTACTTGTCACAAGTGCGGAACATGCAATAATGGGAAATCTTATATTCACCAAGACTTTAGCTGCATTTGTTGTACCTATCGCAATTACTGTGATTATTTGCAATGTGTTGATTCTGTTTGGAGACGAAATAGGGCTTCATTGTTTTTGGCTAGGAAATTTTATAATAATGATAGCTGGTATCATGGTTTCTTTTAAAAGATTGTCATCGGTGAATGAAAGCGATAAAAAAATATTTTCGTTTATTAGACATCTTTTCAGAAAGCCAATTACTATGGGTAACATAATTGATGATTACGCTATCTTTGTAACCAAAGTGATTTTGCTTGCCACAATGGCAATGCTGTTTGTTACAATGATTATATTCTGTGTAATAAATGGAAGTGACTTGTTGGCAGAAATTGTAGCGGAGAGGTAGCATGCTTTTGGAAATCGAGATTTTTCGATAAAAATTTTAAAA
>JAJBTZ010000079.1 GCA_020860605.1 Ruminococcus sp.
CTCCCCTTGACAGGGGAGCCATAATTGCTCCTCTCGCAGTCTCTTGCCTGAGGCTGCTATAGCCTCCCCTGTCAAGGGGAGGGGGACCGCGCGAAGCGCGGTGGAGGGGTGCTCCCCTGAAAGGGGAGCAGTCGCCGAAGGCGACTGAGGGGTCTACAGCTTCTCAATCACCCTGAGCTTCGCCGAATGGCTCCGATTATTCGCATTCAGCTCGGCTTCACTGGGTTCTATCGGCTTTTTGGTGATTATCTTCCCTCTCGGAGTCCTTCCGCAGACACAGACAGGGAACTCTGGTGGGCAGATGCAGCCTTGAGCGAAGCTCAGGAAACACTGCTTCACCATTCTGTCCTCGAGCGAGTGGAATGTAATCACACAGAGCCTTCCGCCAGGTTTAAGGCGGTCGAAGCCCTTGTCGAGGGCTTCCGACAGCTCACCGAACTCGTTGTTTACTTCTATTCTTATCGCCTGAAAGGTCTTCTTGCAGGGGTTTTTCTCCCTTCTCACCTTTGCAGGCACCGATTGTCTTATAATCTCGTCGAGCTGCCCGACTGTCCTGATTTCGCATTTCTCGCGCTCACGGACGATATTCGAAGCGATGCTCTTCGCGAATTTCTCTTCGCCATATTCAAAAAGTATCCGGGTTAAATCCTCATATGAGTATGAATTGACGACGTCCTTGGCGCTAATTCCGCTCTCGCTCATCCTCATGTCGAGCTCTGAGTCTTCCGAGTGGTAGGAGAACCCTCTTTCCGGGTTGTCAAGCTGATAGGAGCTGACGCCGATGTCAAGAAGCATCCCGTCGATGCCTTCGACGCCTTGCTCGTCAAGGATTTTGTCGACATTCCCAAACGTGCCCTCTACAACGGTGGCATTCAGCCCGAAGAGCCTTTCTTTGGCGACTTCGACAGCCTCAGGGTCACGATCAATGGCGATGAGCCTTCCCGTCACGAGGCGCTTAGCAATCTCTCTTGAGTGCCCGGCTCCTCCTGCGGTTCCGTCAACATAGATTCCATCCGGCCTGATATTCAGGCCTTCTATACATTCATCCAGCAGAACCGGTATATGCCGAAATTCCATGAAATTATCCTCTTATATTACTCAAGTGCCTCGAGCGCTGCGTAGATGTCCTCTGGCGAAATCGACTGAGTGAACTCTTCGTAGGTCCCCTTGTCCCATATCTCCGCCGTCTCGATAGCCCCGACGACATAGACATCTTTTAAGAGCCTTGCATACTCTCTCAGAGCCTGAGGAACCAAGATTCTCCCAAGCTTATCCGTCTCAACCGGGATTGCACCTTTTATATACATCTGCTTGAGGATTTCCTTGTCTCTTCCCTCTCGCATATTCGAGATTTTGTCAAGAAGCTCGTTCCATTTCGCTTCGGAATAAGCAACAAGACGATGGTTGGCGCCACGTGTGAGAATGAATCTGTCGCCTAAAACGTCACGAAACTTCTGAGGAAAGCTCATTCGTCCCTTGACATCAATCGTATACGGCAGCTCCCCGCTCATTTTCAATTCTTCCGGCATCAGATTCACCTCCAAATTCCACCTTTTAACACTCGATACCACTCGGTACCCCAATTATAGCATTATATTTTCCAAAATGCAATAGGGAATTCTCAATATCTCAGAAAAATTTCTTAACGGGCTGATATTCGCCTCCGCATGTTCGGCTACGGAGGCGTTGCCTCCTACGCCGAAGCGATTTCAGGCTTCGCCTGAAATCGCACGCTCGCCCCTTCGGGGCTCGCGCCCTCTCAGTCAGCTGCTTCGCAGCTGCCAGCTCCCCCAGAGGGGGAGCCAAGATTTCCGCTTGCACAAAGCCTTCCTTGAGGCAACAACTCGGCTCTCCCTCTGGGAGAGCTGTCGGCGAAGCCGACTGAGAGGGCGCGAGCCCGAAGGGCGAGCGTAGACTTTCGCCTTCGGCGAAAGTCGCAAGTTCGGCGAAGCCGAACTGCCACTTCCTCAAAAATAATAGTTGCAAAAATCCTGCATATCGTGTATAATTGCTGTATGTGTTTTTCGAATTAAACCCTTTCTTGAAAGAAGCGATAAATATGAAGATAAAAGCAGGAATAATTGGCGCTACGGGTTATGCTGGGGCGGAGCTTGTGAGGCTGCTTAAGCAGCGGGACGATGTGGAGATCGTGAGCTTGGGCTCACGGAGCTATGCAGGAACGCCGTTTTCTAATGAATATGGAAGCCTTCGGGGCTTTGAGGATGATGAGTGTGCTGGGGAAGATATGGCGGAAATGTCGAAAAGCTGCGACGTCATATTCACGGCAACCCCTCAGGGCTTCTGCGCTTCGCAGCTGACGGAGGAGATTCTCTCCCGCTGCAAGATTATAGATTTGAGCGCCGATTTCAGAATCACCGACCCGGAAATCTACGAGGAGTGGTACAAAATCCATCATCCCTGCCCGGAATTTATAAAAGAAGCCGTCTATGGCCTCCCGGAAATCAATCGGGAGAAAATCAAGTCCGCAAGGCTTATCGCAAATCCTGGCTGCTACCCGACTTGCAGCTTCTTAAGCATTTACCCAATGCTGAAAACAGGGTTCATCGACCCCGATTCGATTATAATTGACGCGAAAAGCGGCACCTCTGGTGCCGGAAGAGGCACCAAGACCCAGAACCTCTTCTGTGAGGTGAACGAGTCGATCAAGGCCTATTCAGTCGCTGCTCACCGCCACGTCCCCGAAATCGAGGAGCAGCTCTCGAATGTCGCTGGTCGCGACCTTCGGATAAGCTTCACCCCTCACCTCGTTCCCATGCAGCGCGGAATTCTCGTCACTGCATATGCTAGCTTGACTAAATCAGTCACCCCAGAGGAACTTCACGAGGCCTATGAAAGCTGCTATAAGGACGAATATTTCGTCCGGGTCCTCCCCTACGGCACCCCCACCGAGACCCGTTGGGTGAGAGGCTCGAACTTCGCCGATGTTTCCTGCAAAATGGACCCTCGGACCAACCGCCTCATCATGATGGGGGCAATAGACAACATGGTCAAAGGCGCTGCCGGCCAGGCGGTGCAGAATATGAATTTGATGTTTGGGGTTCCCGAAACGACCGGCATTACCCAATTACCACTGTAGGACTGATACTGTATGAATAAAAACTCAGGCGCCACCTTGCGCCCCATGACAATAGAAGACTACCCCCAGGTTTTCGCCCTATGGCAGAGCATCGAGGGGTTTGCGATTCGGAGCATTGACGACTCACATGACGGGGTCAAGCGGTTTTTGGCGCGCAATCCTGGGCTCAGTGTCGTTGCGGAGATTGACGGGGAGCTCGTCGGGACTATCCTTTGCGGAAGCGACGGCAGAACCGGGTATTTCTACCACGTCTGCGTTGAGCGTCACCACCGCAACCGTGGCATCGGCACCGAAATGGCGAAATACTGCGTCGAGGCCCTCAAATCGGACGGCGTCAACAAAATCAGCCTCATCGCCTTCAAGCAAAACCACCTCGGCAACTCCTTCTGGCAATCCACCGGCTGGTCGCCGAGGGAGGACGTCAACGTCTACGATCTTGTGCTGAATGATGAGAATAGGATTAAGAGGAATTCGTAGTTAGTCGGTGCCTTCAGCACCGACGCGATTTCAGGCTTCGCCTGAAATCGCACCCCTCAGTCAGCTGCTTCGCAGCTGCCAGCTCCCCTTGACAGGGGAGCCATAACTGCCTCTCTCGAAGGTTCTTGCCTGAGGATGCTATAGCCTCCCCTGTCAAGGGGAGGGGGACCGTCGCCTTCGGCGACGGTGGAGGGGTGCGACCACCGAAGG
>JAJBTZ010000049.1 GCA_020860605.1 Ruminococcus sp.
TTCGCCTTCGGCGAAAGTCGCAAGTTCGGCTTCGCCGAACTTGCACCCCTCCACCACCGCCTTCGGCGGCGGTCCCCCTCCCCTTGACAGGGTAGGCTTTGATTGAAAAAGCACAACAATTTTGAAAGGAAAGACCCCCAATGATAGACATAAAATTAATCCGTGAAAACCCGGAGTTAGTGAAGGACAACATCAAAAAGAAGTTCCAGGACGAGAAGCTGCCGCTCGTGGATCAGGCTGCGGAGCTTGATAAGGAGTACCGCGCTGCGATTACAGAGGCGGATTCGCTTCGTGCCCAGAGAAACAAGCTCTCGAAGGAGATCGGTGGCTTGATGGCCAAGGGCGAGAAGGACAAGGCTATGGAGGTCAAGGCACAGGTAACCGCTCAGGCGGAGAGGCTTGCAGAGCTCGAAAAGTTAGAGGACGAGCTTCAGGAGAAGCTCCACAAGATCATGATGGTCATTCCGAACATCATCGACCCCTGCGTCCCGATCGGCAAGGACGACTCCGAAAACGTCGAGATTGAGCGCTTCGGCGAGCCGTTTGTACCCGATTTCGAGGTTCCCTACCACACCGACATCATGGAAAAGCTCCATGGAATCGACCTTGAGAGCGCCCGCAGAGTCGCCGGAAACGGCTTCTACTACCTCATGGGCGACATCGCCCGCCTTCATTCGGCGGTTATCGCCTACGCGAGAGACTTTATGATCGACCGCGGTTTCACCTATTGCGTTCCGCCTTTCATGATTCGTGGCAACGTTGTCGACGGAGTCATGAGCTTCGCCGAGATGGACGCGATGATGTACAAAATCGAGGGCGAGGACCTCTATCTGATCGGCACCTCCGAGCACTCGATGATAGGCAAGTTCATTGACCAGATTATTCCAGAAGAGCAGCTGCCATTAACACTTACCAGCTATTCTCCCTGCTTCCGTAAGGAGAAGGGCGCTCACGGAATCGAAGAGAAGGGCGTCTACAGAATCCATCAGTTTGAAAAGCAGGAAATGATTGTCGTTTGCAAGCCCGAAGAGAGCCCCTATTGGTTCGATAAGCTCTGGAAGAATACAGTAGATTTGTTCAGAAGTATGGATATTCCCGTCAGAACCCTCGAGTGCTGTTCTGGCGACCTGGCAGATTTGAAGGTCCGCTCGCTCGATGTAGAGGCCTGGAGCCCGAGACAGAAGAAGTACTTCGAAGTCGGCTCCTGCTCGAACTTAGGCGACGCCCAGGCCAGACGCCTGAAGATCCGCGTCAACGGCGAAAACGGTAAGTACCTCGCCCACACCCTCAACAACACCGTCGTCGCCCCGCCAAGAATGCTGATCGCGTTCTTAGAGAATAACCTCAACGAGGACGGCTCAGTCCGCATCCCCGAGGCGCTGAGGCCTTATATGGGTGGGAAGGATGTTATCAGGGGATAATAGGAAGTAGGGGCGGATATCATCCGCCCGCAATTCCGCGAAAGGCAGGTCCCAATGTACAAAAACATAATCGACATCCGCCGTGAGGTGTCTCAGGAGGACCTTCAGGTCCTCATGTCAATGGCGGACAAGGCTTTCGACAACCGTGCCGGAAAGGTTGAAAACTCGAGCGACTCGCCCTACAGGCTCGTTTACCAGGGCGGGGAAGGGGAGTATGGGTGCCTTAACTTGGGTATGCTCTCCCTTAGCAACGCCAAAAGGTTTACCTCTCAGGTGCAGACCTGGAACTGGATCGATGAGGACGAGCCGGACGAGAGCTGCGATGTTCTCGAAGAGCTCTCGATCCCGGTGAGGTAGAGCAATGGCGAAGGCGAGAAAGCAGATAACCTTTGATCTTGACACCGACGCAATGAAGAAATATTATCCAGTTGACAGCTGGAACAACGGATACGATGTAATAAAACGACATATGAAAAACAACGGCTTCCTCTGGCTGCAAGGCTCGACCTATGCTTCTGAGAAGCCTATGTCCCATGTCCGTGTTCAAGGCATCCTTGACGAGCTGATAAGGAACAATCCTTGGCTCAACAAATGTATGCGCGATTGTCGAGAGTCCAACATCGGCAAGGAGCACAATCTCAACTATATGTTCGATAAGGAAGCGGAAGTCAAGACGAGGGAAGAGATTAAGGCGGAGAAGGAAGCTTCCGCCGACCCCTTCTACTCCCCCGAAAACATGGCTCAGCTTAAGAGGGCTATGGC
Source organism: Ruminococcus sp. (assembly GCA_020860605.1). Classification (GTDB taxonomy): domain Bacteria; phylum Bacillota; class Clostridia; order Oscillospirales; family Ruminococcaceae; genus Faeciplasma. The sequence goes on from JAJBTZ010000049.1 coordinate 2,184, forward strand.
GCAGCTCGAGGAGGACAGGGTCGTTAGTAAAACTATTGAAGAATTAGAGGCATTGGAGGAATCGTAATGCCTCTATTTGACATTTAGAAAGGAACATTATTTATGCACAAAACATTAAAGGAGGCCTTCTCCCCCTACTTCACCGTCGGTGCGGCGGTGTCGGCTCATTGGATTGACGAGGCGAGGGACGTGGTCGCGGAGAATTTCGACACGGTCACCTGCGAGAACGAGATGAAGTACCTCTCTGTTCACCCGCATGGGTACGAGGCGCCTCGGGACGTCAACGCGTTTAACCGCGGGGAGATCGAGTTTCGGCCGGAAATTGCTGATCGGGAGAGCCTTGTGCACCCGTCTCTGGTCGTCGACACCTCTGGCGCGGACAAGATCGCGAATTTCGCCCGGGAAAACGGGCTCAAAATCAGGGGGCACAACCTCGCCTGGCACGCCTCCTACCCCTGGGGCGTCTTCGAGCAGCTTTCACCGAGTGAGCTCCGCTCGAACTTAGATGAGCACTTCAAGCTGATGGCGGAGAAGTACGGCGACTGCTACTGCTGGGACGTCGTCAACGAGGCGATGAACGACCGTCGCGAAGGCGGGGATCTTCGAAATAACATCTTCCACGAAAAGCTCGGCGACGACTATCTCTTCGAGCTCCACAGGCTCGCGCGGAAGTACTTCCCCCAGAGCGAACTCTGCCTGAACGACTACAGCGAGTTCCGCCCCGACAAGCGGGACAGGATTATAAGGACCGCGATGGCGCTGAAGGAGCGGGATTTGGTCGACGTCATCGGCCTGCAGTGCCACACGAATATCGGCGTCCTGAAGCACGGTTTCGACGGCATCCGTCGCTCGATGGACATGTACGCAAGCACTGGCCTCAAGCTCCACATCACCGAGATGGACGTCAGCTGCGTCGACTGGCACGAGGGCCCGAAGGAGATCACCCCTGAGATGATTTCCGATGTCGCCGAAGTATACGAGAAGTATTTTGAAATCTTCAAAGATTACAGCGAGTATATCGAAAACGTGACCCTCTGGGGCGTCTCAAACAAGCACTCCTGGCTCAACTTCATGGGGCCGGAGGCAGGACGTGGGAAGAATAAACCGCTGCTGTTTGATGATGAGTATAGGGCGACGGAGAGCCTTGAGAGGCTGTTGGAAATGGCGTAAATTGTGTAGGGGCGGATATTATCCGCCCGGGTTTCTCAATTGGGGTGGTTCGGGCGGATGATATCCGCCCCTACATGTTCGGCTCCGACGACTTCGTCGTCTCCGCCGAAGCGATTTCAGGCGGAGCCTGAAATCGCACCCCTCAGTCAGCCTTCGGCTGCCAGCTCCCCTTGACAGGGGAGCCTTTTTTTGTTCTCTCGCAGCTTCTGTGGAAGGAAGGGTTTGTCGCCACTTCGTGGCGACACGCCTCCCTTCGGTCGGCGCCCTCTCAGTCACGCTTCGCGTGACAGCTCTCCCAGAGGGAGAGCCGAGTTGTTGCCTCAGGAAGGCTCTTGCAAGAGCGTAATTCTTGGCTCCCCCTCTGGGGGAGC
>JAJBTZ010000037.1 GCA_020860605.1 Ruminococcus sp.
GAAATCTTGGCTCCCCCTCTGGGGGAGCTGTCGCCGAAGGCGACTGAGAGGGCGCGCGAGCCGGAGGCGAGCGCGGTCGCCCTGCGGGCGACTACTCCGCCAACCCCTCCGCAACGCCCATGACGAGTATGCCTGCCATGACAATCGCGATGGCTATGTACTGCTTCGGGTTCAGCTTTTCCTTCAGGAAAATTCTTGAGAGGACAATCGAGACGATGCTGTAGGCGGAGATGAGGGGCGCTGCGACGATGGCGTTGCCACTCATGGCGTAGACGTAGAAATACTGGCCTGCCGTCTCGAAGATGGCTGCTGCGACCTTGTCGCCCTGCTTCGGTAGGGCGATTTTTTCTTTCCTGATAACCAAAACATAAAACAGCAGAATCAGCGCGACAATCAGGAACGTGAGCATGTAGGAAATATTCGCGACATCCTCGATGTTCTCTTCAGTGACGTCGACGAGCGGAGTGAGCTCGATGTCGAGGTAAAAGGCGTCGAAGAAGGTCCCCAAAGCGTCTAAAACCGCATAGATAAGCGGGAAAATCAGCGCGACGAAGCCGTTTATGTACTTCTTGTCCGACTCCTTGACGTCGCCGACTTCCCTTCTCTCAAGGATTCCGATGTAGACAACGCCGATTGTGACCAGGATTACCGACACCGCCGACATGAGATCTAAGCTCTGTCCCAAAAAGATGATACAAAGAATTGTGACGACTGCTCCCGAAGAATTCTCAACCGGCGAGCAGATGGAGAGCTCGAGGTATCTAAGGCCTGCATATCCCACGACCATCGAGATGATGTACATGAGCGAGGTCGGAAGGTAGTAGATAAGGTTCAGCGGGTTATAGTCAAACCCGGAGGAAATCAGCATGAAAATCGCCTGAATTCCCATGATAATACCAACCGCGATGGCGGTGAGATAGTGACTATACTTCTCCGACTCGTCGGCACCCCTCTTATAAAACAGGTCCGCAACGCCCCAAAGGAACGTCGTCAAAAGCGTGAACAAAAACCACATAATGTTAATCCCCCAACTATTTATAGCTTATTCAAAGTGCAAGTTTGCACGATTTGAAAGTATATCATAGTTGGGGGGAGTTGTCAAGTGCCTGAAAGGCACAATTTGGGATTATCAGGAGCACTGGTTTTCGGGTGTAGGGGCGGATATCATCCGCCCGAAAATATCGGCAGAGGGTAGGCGGGCGGATAATATCCGCCCCTACAGTTGTCGCCACTTCGTGGCGACAATTCCTAATTACGACTTCCGAATTACGAATTTTTTCACCCTTTCCCAAATCCCCGACTTATGCCTGACCTCCTCCGCCAGCGTTGTCTCCTCCTGCTGGAAGACCTCCTGGCAGCTTCTGGGGCTGGAGTTGTCCTTGATTCGGTGATATGTCCCGTCAGGCGCCATCACTCTGGCTTTGACGTTGTCGAGCTTCAGCTCGTCGATGATGTGGAAGAGGCGTTTGCGGGTTTCCTTGTCGGTGACGGGGCAGGCGACTTCGACTCGCCTTTCAGTATTTCTCGTCATGAAATCGGCGGAGGCGATGTAAAGTGAGGCGTCGTTGCCTCTGCCGAAGCAGTAGATTCTCGAGTGCTCGAGATATCTTCCAACGATTGAAAAAACTTTTATGTTATCCGTCAGCCCTTCGATTCCCGGGAGAAGGCAGCAGATGCCTCGGATGTTCATCACAACCTCAACTCCCGCCTGTGAGGCCTCGGCAAGCTTGTCGATAATCTCACGGTCGGTGAGGGAGTTGAGCTTTAAGAAGATGTAGCCGTCCGACTTCTTCTTGATCTCTCCGTCGATGAGCTCGATGACCCGCTCCTTCAGGCTGAAAGGGGACACGAGGAGGTGCTGGTACTTCCCGTCAAGGTTGGCGGTTGCCATGTTCTGAAATAGCAGCGCTGCATCCTCGCCGATTTCCTGGTTGGCGGTCATCAAACTCAGGTCGGTGTACTGCTTCACAGTCTTCTCGTTATAGTTTCCCGTGCCGATCTGGGTGATATATCTGACGCTTCCGCCACCACGATGGGTCCGCTCACGCTTGGTTATGAGGCATATCTTCGAATGAACCTTGATCCCCTCGAAGCCATAGAGGATGGTGCAGCCTGCCTCCTCAAGGCGCTCTGCCCAGTGGATGTTGTTCTGCTCGTCGAATCTGGCCCTCAGCTCCATCAGAACGACCACATGCTTCCCGTTCTCGGCAGCAGCGCAGAGGTATTCGACGAGCCTTGCACCGGCAGCCAGCCTGTAGATGGTGATTTTGATCGAGAGAACGCTCGGGTCGACCGAGGCCTCGGCAATCATCCTAAGAAACGGCTCCATCGACTCGTAGGGGTAGAACATGAGGACGTCCTGCTTCTCAATCTGCGGGATTATTTTCTCTTTTTTGTTTAAATATGGCGTGAAATGGGGCTTGTAGACGGGGTCGCAGAGGGTCGCGACGCTCTCCTTCGGGAGTAAATCGCTGAGAGAAAACAGATAGTCGAGGTGTATAGGGTACTTCATCGTGAAGACCTGCTCCCTCTCAAGCGACAGGATTTTACAAAGTGTATTAGTCAGCTTTTCGCTGAGGCTCCCCTCAATCTCGAGCCTGACTGGCGCCAGGCGACGGCGCTTTTTGACGATCTTCTGCATGAGCCTTCGGAAGTCGGTCTCGACGTCATAGGCCTCGTCTTCGGGAGAGATGTCGGCGTTACGGGTGACCGAAATGATGGCTCGCTCGGTGATTTCATACTCAGAGAAGATCGAGCCAGCCAGCTCGCAGAGGATGTCCTCCGTCAGGATGAAGTGGACTCCCCTCTCCTCGAGCCGAAGGAACTTCGGAAGTTCTGCAGGCACTGGCAGGATTCCGATGAGCTCCTGACCGTCGCGCCTGAGGTTCAGGATGATGTTCAGGCCCTTGTTCGGCAGGTGTGGGAAGGGGTTATGCATGTCGACAATCTGTGGTGAGAGAATCGGCCTCGCCTCGTCCTCAAACCAGGCCAAAACCTGCTTTTTCGCCTTCTCACTGAGGTCAGAATAGGAAAACCTACAGATATTGCAAGCCCGGCACAAGGATTCGAGCTCCGCCATCACCTTGTCCCTCTTCTTATAGAGCGGGATTAGCGCCTTGAATATCGCCGAAAGCTGCTCCGAAGGCGTCTTCCCCGTCTTGTTGTCGATGTGTTCCTCCTTGAGAAGGCTCATATCGTGCAGCGACCCGACCCGAACCATAAAGAATTCGTCCAAATTCGACGTAAAAATCGCCGCAAACTTGAGCCTCTCCATCAAAGGCACGCTCTCATCCTTCGCCTCCTCCAGAACCCGCTCATTAAACCGCAGCCAACTGAGCTCACGGTCCTGGGTGTAGCGTAAATCTTTTTCTCCAGATTTATCTGTTGTCATGGTGTCCTCCTATATGAATCTTTTGGGCTTCCGCAAAAGCAGTTTCCCTGCGGGAAACTGGCAACTTTCGGCTTCGCCGAAAGTTGCGCGCCTCCTTCGGAGGCGCACCCCTCCACCGCGCTTCGCGCGGTCCCCCTCCCCCTTCGGGGGAGGCTTTCTCTGCCTCACCCAAAGCTTCCGAGAGAAGCACAACTTTGGTTAGCAACACTCTCCTCCACCAGAACCTATCCCCGAGCGAATTAAAGCCTCCCCCGAAGGGGGAGGGGGACCATCGCCGAAGGCGATG
>JAJBTZ010000088.1 GCA_020860605.1 Ruminococcus sp.
GGCGGCATTTTTTTGCCGTAGAATAGACATACGATCGATCGGAAATAAAAATCAAGGAGATTACAAAATGAATATTTTTGAAGAAGCCAAGGCGACAGTTTCCCTGAAACAAGCCGCCGAACATTACGGTCTTGAACCCAATCACAGCGGCATGGTCAGATGCCCGTTCCACGAGGACAAGCATCCAAGCATGAAGCTGAACGAGGATTACTTCTACTGCTTCGGTTGCGGTGCAAGCGGAGATGTAATTGAACTGACAAGGAGACTTTTCAACCTAACATCCTACGAAGCCGCTAGGAAGCTTGAAGAGGATTTCGGAATCAAGCCAAGCGACAAGCCAATAGTCTATCACAAAAGCACTTGGAAACAAGACATGGACATACTGTTCAGGTATCTGAGAGTGTTGAAGCGTTGGAAAGAATGGTATGCTCCAAAATCGCCGGAATATATTACTGACAGACACTTCATCGAAGCCTGCCAGAATCTTGAGTATGTAGCTTATCTTGTAGATAAGCTCACGTTCTCGGATAAGGATGAACGGACTGAGTTGATGAACGAACTTCATGAAAGCGGATATATCGAGCGGCTCAAAGAGGAGGTCAATCATGAATAATCCTGTTTGGTTCGACGGAAAGAACATAAACGAAGCCTTGTTTTGCAGTGAGTTTCTTAGGAACCGCAAGATAATCTTTGCAAACAATGCCTTCTTCACTCCCGACGGCAGAGTGACGGATGACTTGCCTCTAAGGGGTGAGATTTACAAGGAGCTTCGGCATTGCGCCGTAAACAACATTCCCGGAAAGATTAATAACATCATAGAGGTCATGAAGTTAGCGGCACAGATTGAAGATTTTCCACCGGAGGAAGACAAGATACATCTTTCAAACGGAACGCTTTACCTTGACGGGAGTTTCATAGAGGGTAAACCTGACGTAGTAAGAAACAGACTGCCGGTTGCCTATTGTCCTGATGCCTCTGAACCGACGGTGTGGCTATCGTTCTTGAGTGAGCTATTGCACGAAGAAGATATTCCCACACTTCAGGAATTCATCGGTTACTGCTTAATCCCAAGCAACAAAGGTCAACGGATGATGATCATCAAAGGTAATGGCGGTGAAGGAAAATCTCAGATTGGAGTAGTCCTTTCATCCCTGTTCGGAAGTAACATGAAGGATGGAAGCATCGGAAAGGTATCTGAAAACCGCTTCGCAAGAGCCGACCTTGAACACATTCTACTCTGTGTTGATGACGATATGCGTATAGAAGCACTGCGTCAGACCAATTACGTCAAGTCAATAGTTACTGCTCAAGGGAAGATGGACTTGGAACGTAAAGGAAAGCAAAGCTACCAAGGATATATGTTTGCGAGATTACTGGCATTCAGCAACGGAGATTTGCAAGCCTTGTATGACAGAAGCGACGGCTTTTACAGAAGGCAATTAGTCCTTACTACAAAAGAACGTCCCGTTGACAGAATAGACGACCCCGACATCTCAAAGAAGATGAAGAATGAAGTTGAAGGCATATTCCTCTGGGCGTTCAGAGGGCTTCAACGTCTTGTAGGAAACAACTTCAAGTTTACAGAGAGCCAACGAACAAAGAATAACAGAGAATCTGTCAAGAGAGATAACAACAATATCTTTGACTTCTTAGAATCCGAGGGATATATCCGGCTCAGTGACGGTGCTTCTGCAAGCTCAAAAGACTTGTATGAGGTTTACAGAATGTGGTGCGAGGAAAATTCCCTTATCCCGCTCAAGTCCCGAAGCTTTAGTGATTGCATGGTAGCGAATGCCGACAAATACCACTTGGAGCATTGCAACAACATCATCAATTCAGCAGGACGCAGGGTCTGGGGATTCACCGGGATAGAAACAGTTGCACAAGCAGAGAATAACGCCAATTTGCAACGTACATACATACCGGTAGAATGGGTGGAGTGATGTATGTGTATGTATGTACATAGCTTTTTAAAGAAAACACGCTATACAGGAGGTAAAAATGCCAAAAGCACAATACGCAATTCTCCGATTTGCGAAGTACAAAGGACCGGAGATTTCAAACATAGAGGCTCACAACGAGCGGACAAAAGAGAAATACGTTAGCAACCCCGATGTTGACACGAGCAAAAGTCATCTTAACTTTCACCTTGTTGAGCCGCAAGGAAAGTATCGGAGCATAGCTGAACAGCAGATAAAATATGCCGGTTGCAGGACACGGACGGACAGTGTGAGGTTAGTGGAAGCTCTCGTTACCGCAACGCCGGAGTTCTTCAAGGGCAAGAAGAAAGACGAAATTAAGGCATATTTTCAGGAAGCCCTTGACTTCATTAAGCAGAACCAAAGACCGGAAACAATAATATCCGCAACCGTACATATGGATGAGAAAACTCCGCATATGCACTTATGCTTCGTGCCGTTGACCGAGGATAACCGACTTAGTGCGAAAGAGATAGTCGGGAACAAAAAGAAGCTGACCGAATGGCAAGACAAGTTCTGGGAGCATATGGTCAGAAAGTACCCTGACTTGGAACGAGGCGAGAGTGCATCTCTGACAGGGAGAGACCATATCCCGCCGAGGGTGTTCAAGCAGATGACTCAGCTCACTGCCCAGAAGGAGAAGTTGGAGGAACTAATCTCAAACGCAAACATCTTCAATGCCAAGGGCAGGATTGACGAGATTGAGAAGCTCTTGGACAAGTACATTCCGGCGGTTGAACAGATGCACACTACTTTGAGAAAGTACAACGTGGCTTTTACGACCACAACGTCCGAAAACAAGAAGCTCAGGAAGAAGAATGAACAGCTTACGCAGACTCTTGAGAAATCGTCGAAAGAAAGCGTTTTAAAGAAGCTTGAGGATGAACGGTTGAGGCATCAGTATCTTGATGCAGTTGAGATTCTGGAGAGGATTCCGCCGGAGGTTGTGAGGGCTTATACTCGCAAACCAGACACGCAACATCGAAAAACAGGATTGGAAAGATAATTGAAATGAAAGGAGACTAGCCTATGGGTTATAGTCGCAAAGACGTTGAAGCCACGAAGAAGATGGCAAAGAAATTCGTCCGCTATCAGGAGGGCGCAGAGCTGTACAGCATGGGATTGACCAAGTTTCAGGAGTTGGCGAAGGAAGCGAAAGCCGTCTATAAGATTGATAAGGTTGCCCTTGTGAACTGCGAGATTTTAGAAAAGTACCTCGAAACATTCCGGGTAGCTTAATCGGAAGAAGAATCGTGAAAGGGCTTGATACGGGTATTGACATTTTGTTGTATAAAAGATATAATAAAAGCGAGTACAACAAAAGTTGTCTTGCAGGCGTTGGAGAAAATATTATTCAAGCCTGACCGTATCGAGCTCTTCTTCATTTTGAAGGAGGATTTGATTATGGCAAAGACAAGAAAAGACTTGCGAGGCAGAGCCTTGCAAAAAGGTGAGATGCAACGAAGCTCGGATAAACGGTATGTTTACACCTATACAGACCCGCTTGGGCGACGTAAGTATCTCTACGCAAATGACCTTGTGACCCTCAGAGAGAAGGAAGCAGAGCTAACTAAAAATCAGTTGGACGGCTTGGACATCTATGTCGCCGGAAAAGCCACAGTAAATTTCGTGTTTGACCGGTATATGAGTCTGAAAACCAATCTCAGGCAGACCACCAAAAGCAATTACCTGTATATGTATGACCGCTTTGTCCGTGATACCTTTGGCAACAATAAGATTGCGGACGTCAAATTCTCGGATGTGCTTGGGTTCTATAACTATCTGTTGGAAAAACAGAACATCCAAGTCAACACGCTTGAGAGCATACATACACTTTTGCATCCGACATTTCAACTGGCTGTGCGTGACGACATCATTCGGAACAATCCCGCAGATGGCGTAATGGCTGAGATTAAGAAAAGCTCTGACAAGACTTCAGGCGTGCGCCACGCCTTGACAATTCCGCAACAACGGGCGTTTATGGAGCATATCGCTAACCACCCGATTTACTGTCACTGGTGGGCAATATTCACCGTCCTTTTGGGAACGGGTTGCCGCATTGGTGAGGCATTGGGACTCCGTTGGGAAGACCTTGACTATGAAAACGGTGTTATCAGCATCAACCATAGTCTGGTGTATTATCCGGTTGGCGAAAATCGTGCTTCTGTCTGGCACGTCTCAAAGCCGAAAACAAAAGCCGGTGAACGTACAATACCGATGCTTGATTCCGTGAAAGATGCCTTTGATATGCTGAGGGAAGAACAGACGGAAAACGGTTGGAACACCACTGAGATTGATGGTATGCACGGATTTATCTTCTGCAATCGTTTCGGAAACGTTCCGAATCCGCAATCCATCAACCGTGCAATCAAGCGGATAGTCGCTGATTACAACGCCGGTGAGGAAGTCAGCGCAAAGAAGGAACACCGTGAAGCTGTGATGTTGCCTGATTTTTCGGCACACCATCTGCGGCACACTTTCTGCACAAGGCTTTGCGAGCAGGAGACCAATCTGAAGGTCATCCAGTCTATAATGGGGCATAAGGACATCCAGACAACGATGGACATTTATGCCGAAGCAACTGAACAGAAAAAGCATGAATCGTTTGAACGATTGGCGGCAACATTGAACGTATTTTAAGAAGGGCTCGACGAGCCGTTTTGCCTGACAGCAAAATTCTTTGAATGACAGCAAATTGACAGCAAATGTGCGATGATAATGGGGCTTTACGAAGCATGGTGAACAGGAGATTTTGCAGTAAAAACCGCACTCCGAATCACCACGAAGCATAGCGAACAGCTCTCATTAAAAATCCCGACGATGAAGACACTTGATAAGTGAGATACAAGATATAGAAGTCAGAAAGGAGCGACCATATGAACACTGCTATTTATACAACCAAAGAGATTGCCGACAAGGTTCGTCCTATTGCTGAAAAATACGGTGCGGATAAGGTTTACCTTTTTGGCTCCTACGCCAGAAACGAGGCTACCGAAGACAGCGATATCGATTTCTACGTCGAGTTTTCGAAGCCAATAGGCCTCAAATATTGCAGCTTTTTCAGTGACATCGAGGACAGCGTCGATAAAAAGATCGACATTGTCACCAAAGATGCGCTTTATAACCCGGTCACCGTGACCATCAACGAGGAATTTATCAAGCGAGTGCTTGAGGAGCGGAAGTGTATTTATGAGCATTAACACCAAAGATCTGAACGCTGCCTCTCACATGCTCGCTCACTGCGAGCGGATCGAGAGGTATCTCGAGCGCTGCGACCGAAGTCTCGAGGAATTCATGAACGACGAGCTCGTTCAGGACGGCGTCACGATGCAGCTTCTGGCGATGGGTGAGCTACCCACAGTCAAGAGATTCTTTGCGGGGATTGTGGAGAATGCGGACGGATAAATCAACAAATAGATCAAGTGCTCTGAAGCATAACGAACAGCTCTCATTAAAAATCCCGACGATGAAGAGTTTGGATAAATAAACTCACAACAAATCAAGACCCAAAGAAGACCCGATTGCTCTCAACCAGAAAGCAATCGGTTTTTACATTACCGCGTCCCTTCCCAAGAACAAGAAAAAAACAAGATTTCCTCGTTGACTTTTATGGTATAATGGAAGCACTGGGTTTTGTAAAGCGAGGAGGCTTTGATTATGAAAGAGGCGACTGGGTTACGGCAGGAGCAGGTTTTTGAAAACAGAAAAAAATACGGGAGCAACTGGCAGAGTAGCAGGAGCAAAACGACCGTCAGGCGCTGTGTCCGCAGAGCGTTTATAAATCCGTTTTCGATAATTCTGATAGTTCTTGCGGTTGTTTCACTGATTACCGACGTTCTTTTGCCGGATAAATACGGGCAGAGCTTTTCGTCTGTTATAATAATTATAGTTATGATGCTTCTCGGCGGTATCATCCGCCTGATTCAGGAGCTTCGGGCAAAAAGCGTTGCCGACCGCCTTTCACAGATGGTGGGGACTACCGTGTCTGTTTGCAGAGACGGCATCTGGCAGGAGGTTTCTTCCGAAGAGCTGGTTGTCGGGGATCTTGTCAGAATCGAAGCGGGAGATCGGATTCCTGCGGATATTGAGCTCACGGAATCGAAGAATCTGTTCGTTTCACAGTCTGTAATAACCGGCGAAAGCGAGAATTTCGAAAAGAAGGCCGGAAAGCTACAAATCAGGCCGGAAAAGCTCGGTGATTACACAAATATAGTCTTTCAGGGTACCACAGTTACAGGCGGGTCGGGTGCGGGAATTGTCCGTGCTGTCGGAAAAAATACCGTTTATGGTGGGCTTGACACAGAAAGCTTTTCGCAGAAGCGCGGATTTGACAGTGGCTCCACTTCTATCGCTTGGGTTCTGATAAAATTTATGGCGATTCTGATTCCCGTTGTATTTCTTGCAAGCGGACTGACACAGGGGAACTGGATTGAAGCGCTCCTGTTCGCTCTTTCCGTGGCGGTCGGTCTTACTCCCGAAATGCTCCCGATGGTAATCAGTGCCTGTCTGGCTAAAGGCAGTCATCAGATGGGTAAAGAGCAGACCGTTGTCAAAAACATCAATGCAATGCAGACGCTCGGAAGCATGGACATTCTGTGTGTGGATAAAACAGGAACGCTTACCGACGACACAATTACCCTCGAATACTATATGGATATTCTCGGCAACGAAAGCAGTACAGTTCTTGACTATGCTTTCCTGAACAGTCATTACCAGAGCGGGGTCAAAAATCATCTCGACACGGCTATTCTCAAATACGGAACCATGCCGGGGCGGGAAGCGCATTTTGAAGAGCTTTCCCGGAACAGTGTTCTTTTGGATGAACAACCGTTCGATTATAACCGCAAATATGTAGGGGTTCTGCTGAAAGGCGACGAATCAAATTTGCATATTATCAAGGGCAGTGTCGGGAATGTGCTGTCGCAATGCAGATATGCCGAGTTCCGCGGAGAAAGAGTTTCGGTTACGGATGACACAATACAAAGCGTTCACGCCGTGACTGACGAGCTTACGGAAGATGGGATGAAGGTTCTGGCGGTTGCCTACAGAAACACTTCCAAATCGGTACTCGATTCCGACAATTCCGACTTTATACTTATCGGCTATCTCGGGTTCTTTGACGCTCCGAAAAAGAGTGCCTCAGAAACTATAAAAAATCTGAAAAATCTCAACATAGACGTTCGGGTCCTGACAGGAGACGATGTGAAGACGACTCTCTCAATCTGCTCACGAATCGGCATCGAGATGGACTTTGTTCTGACAGGTGCGGATTTTGCGGGACTTTCCGAGAACGACATTCCGCTTTGCGTTGAGAAAACGAAAGTCTTTGCGGAGCTGTCTCCCAAGCAAAAGGCTCGGATTATCGAAATACTGCAAAAGAACGGTCATAATGTCGGATTCATGGGCGACGGCATGAACGACCTTCCGGCTGAGCTGAAAGCCAACGTCGGAATTTCTGTTGACACCGCTGCGGATGCAGTCAAAGAGAGCGCAGATGTAATTCTTCTCGAAAAAGACCTGAATGTCCTCAAGCGAAGCATCCTCGAAGGACGCAAAGCGTTTGCAAACATGACAAAATATATCAGCATCACTGCATCCTCAAACCTTGGCAACATTATCGCTGTGGTTGTGGCGAGCGTTCTTCTGCCGTTCTTCCCTATGACATCGCTACAGCTTCTTTTGCTGAATCTGTTGTATGACACCCTGTGCCTGATAATGCCGTGGGACAATGTGGATTCTGAACAGCTTGAAAAGCCCGCCCGTTGGAGCGGCAATCACTTGGGAAGATTTATGTCAAGGTTCGGACCTATAAGCTCGGTATTTGACATAATCACGTTTGCTTTTTTGTTCTTTGTCCTCTGTCCTGCCGTTTGCGGCGGAGCATTTTCACAGCTTGATTCCGTCGGTCAGCTTGCGTTTATTTCTACGTTCCAGACCGGGTGGTTCCTTGAGTCAATGTGGACTCAGGTGATGATTTTGCATCTTCTGAGAACGCCGAAAATCCCGTTTGTTCAGAACAAACCATCAAAATCGGTCTTCGGAGTCACGATTGTGGGAGTGGTTCTCCTTTCGGTTCTCACGGTCACGCCGCTCGGAAGTTACATCGGACTCACGGCACTTCCTGTCGGGTACTATTTATTCCTTGCCCTGGATGTAATCCTATATCTTTGTTCTGTGAGCATAGTAAAGCATTTTTACTTCAGAAATCATGGGGAACTCTTGTAGAAAGGGGTGCAAGATATGAAAAACATTGATCTTGTCAGCATGGATGCTTTCACACTCGGATGGCTTTCAGACAAGCTGAAAACGGCACCATCCGATGCACTGTCCGCCGGAGAACTCTCAAGAGCCATATCCGACCTGACGAGCGGTCAGATAAGAAGCCTGATGCTTGAGTTGAACGGAGCTTCACAGCCTTCGGATTTGTCGGAGATTGTCTGCGGTGAGCTTAAAATATTCCCGGTCTTACGCAGAGTAACGCGAGCGGGAAACGATATAGTCCTGACCCCAAAGGAGTTCGATATCCTCTGCTTTCTTGCCAGGAACCGTGGCGAGGTCTTCACGAAGGAACAGATATATCAGGCGGTGTGGGACGCAGAGTATCTGATGGATGACAGCAATATCATGGCGTTTATCCGAAAACTTCGGAAAAAGATTGAACCGCATCCCGATTCTCCCATGTACATACTCACCATCTGGGGCATCGGCTATAAGTTCAACGACAGAATATAATTCTTGCCTTTAGCAAGGAAATCGCAAGGTTTACGCCATGTGATTTTCCTTGCTTTTTTTGTACAATCATAACAGACAAGGGAGGTGTGCTTATGGGATACATGGATTTTGTTTTGAGAATTGCACTGTCACTGGTTCTCGGCTTCTTTATCGGACTGGAGCGACAGCTCACAGGTCACACTGCCGGAATAAGAATAAATGTTCTTATCTGCATGGGAGCTTGCTTCTTCACTCCGTTTCCTCTCGTGTACGGCTCTGAACAGACTTTCCGCGTTGAGGCGGCGATAGTCCAGGGCGTAGGATTTCTTTGCAGTGGCGTTATCTTCAAGGAAAGCGCATCCGTTCGGGGAATAAACACAGCCGCAACACTCTGGTGTTCGGCAGCAATCGGTGTTCTCACAAGTTCCGGGATGTATCTCATGGCGATTATAGCCGCCGGGATTCTGATTCTTTCAAATCTCATCCTGAGACCTCTTGCAAGAAAAATCAACCCGATAATCGGTGAGGAGGAGTCGGAAAAGCAGTACCGCATTTCAGTCACTTGTCAGGAAAGTGCGGAACACAGAATCCGCACGCTTCTGATAAACAGCAACTCCTGCAAAACGCTTTATCTTACAAACCTCGAAAGCGGAGATGTTGTGGGTGACAAGGTTGAAATAATTGCCGATTACGATTCCACCGGAAAGCCAAAGAACAGAGTACTTGAAGGCATTGTCGGTCAAATACTCACTCATCCTGAAGTGACAAACGCCGGGTGGGAAGTGCTGTAACACATAAAGGAGGCAACTTTCATGGATATAATTTGCGTAATTCTGGGAATTCTCTTTTTTGGAGCCGGCGTCGGGTTCGCTCTCGGAAAAATCCACAAGCATCTTGCCGCATGGAAGAAGATGCCCGAAGCTGACAAGGAAAAGATAAAAATAGTTCCACTATGCCGGAATATCGGAATAATGATAGCAATAAGCGGAGTTATCTTCATCTTAAAAGGCATCTGCCCGATATTTACGGATACGGTTTTCACAAGCACGATAATCATATGGATGGTTTTCGCCGTAGTGGACGTGTGGTTCATATCAAAAAGCGGCCGTTACCGCAACCAATAATCTGCAATACAGAATACAGTATGCAGTTTATATAGATATTCTTTCAGAATAAGGAGGCGTTAGCATGGACTCCGATGGAGATCCAAAAAGAGATAAGATACAACGGGCGTTCGGAAGCTCCATGTCCGCCTGTGTATACACTTGTCTCTGTTAATTTTTTGAATGGAGGTAAGTCAAAATGAAGAAAGAAAATCTTCGTAAGATGGCAGAGAAGGCTGTCATCCGTGACGAACAGAACAGCCGCATCACGTTTGCGGCAACAAATTCAACAGGTGATGTACTTGAGCGCCTGAATACAACTTTGACGGGGCTGGATGAGGAATCGGTTATGACCAGCCGTTCAATAAATGGTTCCAATCATGTGACAAAGGAAAAGAAGAAATCGCTTCCCCAGAAGCTTGCGGGTGCATTTGTGAATCCGTTTACGGCGATACTCTTTTTCCTCGCAATCGTATCCACGATAACCGACATGATTTTGCCGTACTTTTCCCTTTTCGGCTGTGAGCCGGAGGATTTTGACTGTCTGACGGTCGTCATCATTCTGACAATGGTTGTGATTTCGGGAACGCTCCGTTTTGTTCAGGAGTCAAGAAGCGGTAATGCAGCGGAAAAGCTTCTTAAAATGATAACAACAACCTGCACCGTCACTCGTAAAGACGAGCCAAAGTCGGAGATTCCTCTTGATGATTTGGTTGTCGGAGACATCGTCCATCTTTCCGCCGGAGACATGATTCCCGCAGATGTGCGGATTCTGGAGGCAAAGGATTTATTTGTCAGTCAGGCGAGCCTGACCGGCGAAAGCGAGCCAATCGAAAAAACACCTTTCGTGGCAGAAACGATGGGTACTGTGACCGATTATTCCAATATTGCCTTTATGGGCAGTAATGTTATTTCGGGAAGCGCAATCGCTGTGGTTGTCTGCGTCGGCGACAACACGCTTTTTGGCTCAATGGCTTCGGCGGTTGTGGGAGAAGCAGTCGAGACCAGTTTTTCAAAAGGCGTCAATGCCGTCTCATGGGTGCTGATTCGCTTTATGATGGTAATGGTACCGTTGGTATTCGTCATCAACGGTCTGACAAAGGGAGACTGGTTGTCTGCACTGTTGTTTGCAATATCTATAGCCGTAGGTCTCACGCCGGAAATGCTTCCGATGATTGTGACGACCTGCCTTGCGAAGGGTGCAGTCTCGATGAGCAAGAAACAGACTATAGTCAAAAATCTCAATTCGATTCAGAACTTCGGAGCTATTGACATCCTCTGCACCGACAAAACCGGCACTCTTACTCAGGACAAGGTTGTTCTGGAGTATCACCTTAACGTTGACGGCGAGGAGGACGGAAGGGTTCTCAGACATGCTTATCTGAACAGCTACTTCCAGACCGGGTATAAGAACCTGATGGATCTCGCGATAATCAGGAAAACCGAGGAGGAAGAAAGCGAAAATCCCGAGCTTACCGATTTGTCTGAAAGCTACGTCAAGGTTGACGAGATTCCTTTCGACTTCACACGTCGTCGCCTGACAACCGTTGTTCAGGACAAAACGGGCAAAACTCAGATGATTACGAAGGGTGCCGTCGAGGAGATGCTTTCCGTCTGTTCGTTTGCAGAGATAGACGGCGAGGTCAGACCTCTTGACGATGAGGTCAAGGAAAGAATCCTTGACACCGCAGACGATCTGAACGACAAGGGCTTCAGAGTTCTCTGCATTGCCCACAAGACAAATCCGCCATCCGCTGGTGTCTTCAGCGTGAAGGACGAGTCGGAAATGGTGCTTATCGGGTATCTTGCATTCCTCGACCCTCCGAAGGAATCAACAGCCGACGCCATCAAGGCTTTGAAAGCTCACGGTGTACACACGAAAATCCTCACCGGTGACAACGAAAAAGTCACCCGCACCATCTGTGCACAGGTTGGACTCAAGGTCAGAAATATGCTCCTCGGTTCAGATCTTGAGCATATGACGGACAAGGAGCTTGCAAGAGCCGCAGAATCAACCGACGTATTCGCAAAGCTCACTCCCGATCAGAAGGCAAGAATCGTATCCGTCCTCCGTGAAAACGGTCACACCGTCGGCTTTATGGGAGACGGAATCAACGACGCCGCCGCAATGAAAGCTGCGGATATAGGAATTTCGGTTGACACAGCCGTTGATGTCGCGAAAGAATCCGCTGATATTATCCTTCTCGAAAAAGACCTGATGGTGCTGGAGGAAGGAATAATCGAAGGGCGCAAGACCTATGCCAACATGATCAAGTATATCAAGATGACGGCATCCTCGAACTTCGGAAATATGTTTTCCGTCCTTGCGGCATCGGCACTTCTGCCGTTCCTGCCGATGATGAGCGTACATCTCATATTCCTGAACCTGATTTATGATCTGAGCTGTACGGCAATTCCGTGGGACAATGTTGACGAAGAATTTATCGCCGTTCCGAGAAAATGGGATGCCTCAAGCGTCGGAAGCTTCATGATATGGATAGGTCCCACAAGCTCAATCTTCGACTTCACAACATACATCTTCATGTATTTCGTCTTCTGCCCGATGTTTGTTTCCGGCGGCGTCCTTTATAACGACCTTGCAAACCATTTCAGCGGCGCAGAGCTTGCGGACCTGCAATTCAGATATATGGCGATGTTCCAAGCCGGATGGTTCGTTGAATCAATGTGGAGTCAGACCCTCGTTATTCACATGATCCGTACTCCGAAGCTCCCGTTCATCCAGAGTCGTGCTTCCGCACCGCTTACTCTCATGACGATGACAGGAATCGCAGTGTTAACCATCATTCCGTTTACCCCGTTTGGAACGATGCTGGGATTTGTTGCGCTCCCCGTGAGCTACTTCCTCTACCTGATTCCCTGCATCCTGCTTTATATGCTACTGGCTACAAGCCTGAAAAAAGCCTATGTCCGCCATTACGGCGAGCTGCTTTAAAGGAGGTTAAATCATGAACTGGACTGAAATTTGGATGAAGCTTTTCGGAACAACGGAATTCCTCGGATTAAATATCGGCTTCTGGGCGTCCATGGCTGTTGTTGCAGTGATTGTCGTTCTTATGAATGCCGTTTTCTGGGGGATGAAGCCGAAGGAAAAGGATTGATTATCGGAGAAATATTAAAGGGAGCCAAGTTCGGCTCCCTTTTTTCTATGCTTTTTTAAACTTTCAACCCATCATTCCGAATCGGTCTCCCCTGCCTCGACAGGGTCCTCGATTTCGACTACCTCTTCGGTAATCTCCACGCTCTCTTCCTCTTCTTCGAGGCCGATATATGCCTTGCAGACGGTGCAGTAGCCATTCTCATCTACTGTGTGAGCGACAGAAAGTATGTGAGTTCTCCCGTTCTGAGTCAGCAAAATCCCATGATACTCCTCATTGACATATATAATCCCTCCGATTTCGCCCTTGCCACTGGACTGAGACTGGGCGGTGAAGGTGACCGTGACGGTCACGTCGGCAGCGGGCATTGTGAAGGTGTAGGTGCTGTTCTCCACTACAGTGGTGATATTGACGCCCGGGCAAGTGATCGAGCCGACCGTGTAACCACTGTCGGGGATGGTGGTAATGGTGACGATGTCGCCTTCGTTAGCAGTCTGAACGCTCGCATAAGCCGTGCCACCCGTTTTGGGGTCTACGGTGACATTGTAAGTAGTGGTCGGTGTGGATGCAAGTCTGAAGGTGACGGTAATTATTACGTCTGAGCTTGCAAGCATATTGAATTGATATTCTTCGTTTTTGGTGATTTCAGTGGCTGCAAAAGATTCGTTAAGCTCATCACTACTGATGATAACGGATTCAACCTCGTAACCTGCATCAGGTGTGGTGTAGATTGTAACAGGCTCGTCTGCGAACGTATAGCCGATGGAAGGATCAGTAGTGACGGTGCCGTTTGTGGTGGTTGCTACCTCAAAATCGTATACTGAACCGACCCTGTAAACGCCAGCACTTACTACAACCACTGTATAAAATGATGTGTCGACGTAAGCAGTCGGATCTTCGCCTACGTAGGTACCGCCACGGACACTAATGCTTGCTTCGGTGCCGTTTACAGCCAGGACAGTACCGCTTGTATCACTATTGGTAAATGTGCCATCGTAGATATATATGTTTGCAATGCCAGAGGCATATACTACCGGCGTAGTTGGTGAGTTAGTGGTGTAGCTGCCACCATAAATATTGAGAGAATGGAAGCCTGAAGTTCCAGTTGCGCCGATAGGAATAATACAGTCATTTTCAGCTACAATTCCACCACCGCCGACAGAATCTTCTATAGAAAGGTAACCAGAGGCAAGTTCGAAGCCCACAGTGTTCGCGTTCAATTCTGCTCCATTGAATTTGCCTGTTGAATCGTAAGCAAATGTGATGGTGTGGCCGTTGAGGTCTAAAGTAGGATAGCAATTGTTATTTATATTAACAACCAGCGATTTATTGAGGGTAATATCCTGAAGCAAGGTAACCGTTTCCATAGTAGTTGCAGCCTCGAGCGCTTCCTTCAACGAATAATAATAAGTCGAGCCAATCTGCGCTACAGCATTATCGACAGTCGCCTCAACAACTTCGCCGTTGTCGTTTTGGGCGAAGCCGGCTACAACGTATTCGGAAATATCAGTGTCAAACGTTCCGGCGGAAATGAAGTAGTCCGCTTCATCACCAACTGTGGTAACGCTTGAGAGGCTGACCGCGCCAGTATAGGTACCGCCATCGATTATTATGGTTCCACTGGGGCTCGGGGTAGCGTTGCCGGTTGTGTTATCCGTCGAAACTACCGCGAAGCCAGCGGTGGTTGAACCGTTGTTGTCCTGAACATAGCTTGTTGTGCTGGTTGTCGCCGTGACGGTGCAGTCCTCCAGGGTTAAGTCTGTATACTTGACCTCGATGCCAGTTTTGCCAGAGATAATGCAGTTGGAGAAGCTTGCCTGCTGGTTTGTGTCGTTATTCTTAGAAGTTGTTGTCTTGCTGCCAGAAATGTAGACGCCAGTGGAATCACCAATGATGGTAGAGTCTTCAACTTCCATTACCAAACCATAGTAGGAGCCGTTATGATAAAGGCCACAGACGGAGCCCTTAAGGGTGCTTTTTTCGATTATCACAGTGCTATTGTTAGCAAACGAACCAACTGCATATGTGCCAGAAATAGATGAGCCGTTGATTGTCAACGTACCACCTTCGGAGTAAGTGGCCACGGCTATGCCGTTGCACTTGACAGTTACGCCTCCTCCTATCGTCAGATTGCCTTCAGATGCAACAATACCACGGGTTTCAACGCCATTTGTCGACTCTTCAGCTGTTGTTTCATATGTACCATTTTGAATTTTTACATTTTTATTTGTGATAAGGGTAAACCTGTAGATGCCAGTGCCATCCACGTTGACATATGTATTCGTAAGAGTATATCCGCCGAGATCCAAAGTGATGTCAGCATTGATCACTAGCTGCTGGTTGACGGTTATGGCGGAAGCTAAAGTTATAACATCGCCATTCTGTGCTCGGTCTAGGGCATTAATCAGTTCAGTTTCAGTAGAAACTTCGATGGTCCCCGCCGCTGTCACCCCCACCGGCAGCAGGTTTATTACCATGAAGATGCTCAGGATTATGCATAATAATTTCTTTTTTCTCATCAGATTTCCTCCTCAAATTATATTGTTCAGGTTTTTGAATTCAGGGCTACCCAGTCGGGTAATTTGTTACTTATATAGTATCATAAACGCCACAAGAAATCAAGGGGTGCGGAGGGATTTTTAAAATTATTTTTTTGAGAGAAGAAGGATTTAGATTTGATATCTGATTGCACTTTTCGCTGACTCGTGCTATAATAGTCTCAACCAATTAAATTTTTCGAAAAGGCGGTATCAGTATGAGTACAAATTATAGAATTTCTGACAAATTCGTGGACATGAAGCCTTCGGCAATAAGGGAGATTTTCAAGAGCCTCGGAACTCCCGGCTCCATCAGCTTCGCTGCTGGAAATCCGAGCCCGGATTCGTTCCCAGTCGCCGAAATCAAGAAGATTGCGGACGAAATCTTCACAAACGAGCCGATAATGGCACTCCAGTATGGCATCACCGAGGGGTATGCACCACTCAGAGAGCTCGTCAAGGAGAGGCTCAAGAGGGTTTACGGGATCGACAATCCCGACGACGACACCATAATCGTCAGCGGTGGCCAGCAGGGAATCGAGCTCACCTGCAAGGTCATGTGCAACCCGGGCGACGTCGTCATCTGCGAGGAGCCGAGCTTCATCGGCGCTCTGAACGCCTTCCGCTCAAACGGCGCGAAGCTGGTCGGAATCCCCCTTAACGCCGACGGAATCGACGTTGAACTTCTTGAAAAGGCTCTCAAAGAGAACCCGAACACGAAGCTCATGTATTTAATCCCCTCCTTCCAGAATCCTGCTGGAATCACCTCGACGCTCGAGAACCGCAAGGCGGTCTATGAGCTGGCGAGGAAGTACGACGTCCTGATTATCGAGGACAACCCCTACGGAGATCTGAGATTTAAGGGAGAGGACGTCCCGACATACAAGAGCTTCGACGTGGACGACAGGGTCATCTATTGCGGGTCGTTCTCAAAAATATTAGCCGCCGGAATCCGTGTCGGAACCCTGACGGCAAACAAGGAGATTGTTTCGAAGATTGTAGTCGGCAAGCAGGTCGAAGACGTCCACACAAACGTCTTCTTCCAGATGGTCTGTGCAAAATACATGACCGAGTATGACCTCGAGCAGCACATCGTCGAGACAAGGGAGCTCTACCGCCACAAGGCCGAGCTGATGATCTCCTGCCTCGAGAAATACATGCCCTCCGACGCAGAATTCACCCACCCCGAAGGCGGAATCTTCCTCTGGGGCACCCTCCCCGAAGGGATAGACCTCGGCAAATTCGTTGAGAAGTGTGGCGAAAGAAACGTCTTCGTCGTCCCCGGAACGGCGTTCCTCTGCGACGAAACGAAGCCAACCCGGTCGTTCAGAATGAACTACTCGATGCCCTCGGACGAAGAAATCGACAAAGGCGTGAAGATTCTGGCGGAGGTTATTGAGGAGCTGAGGTAAGTACCCCCTCCATAGCAGTTCGGCGAAGCCGAACTGCGGAATTTCGCCTTCGGCGAAATTCCACCCCTCCACCGCGCTTCGCGCGGTCCCCCTCCCCCTTCGGGGGAGGCTTTTTTTGCTCGGGGATAGGGTCTGCGGAATCCATGTCGCCCTGCGGGCGACCGCTCGCCCCTTCGGGGCTCGCGCCCTCTCAGTCAGCTGCTTCGCAGCTGCCAGCTCTCCCAGAGGGAGAGCCGAGTTATTACCTCAAGGAAAGCTTTGTGCAAGCGGAAATCTTGGCTCCCCCTCTGGGGGAGCTGTCGCCCGAAGGGCGACTGAGAGGGCGCCGACCGAAGGGAGGCGCGTCGCCACGAAGTGGCGACATCGGGCGGATAATATCCGCCCCTACTTGTCTAAGAACTCCAAAATATCCCCCGTAACCTCTTCCCTAGAGGTATCATTCAAAATCTCATGCCTGCACCCCTGATAGAGCTTCAGCTCGGCATTCTTGCCGTTCCCTTCGAGAAGGTCGTAGACCTTCTTGACACCCTTGCCGTAGTTGCCGACGGGGTCGTCGGTGCCGGCTACTAGGAGAATCGGGAGCTCGTTTGGAAGCGCTGAGAACCAGGCTTTGCGGTTGACGAAGCGCTGGAGGCGGAGGAGATCCTCCATCCCACCGATGGTGAACTTGATCCGGCAGAATTCGTCCTCTCGGTTGCGGTCGCGCTCCTCTTTGATGGAGGAGATCCAGCTGCGGGAGTCATTCTCAGCCTTGAAATGGCTGTTGTAGGAGCCAAAAACGGTCAGATAAACGAATTTCGAGCAGTGCTTCCCGCCATAAATGGCCTTGTTGAGCTTGACGAGACCGAGGCCAAATGTCGAGAGCGCCATCGGCCCGCCAGTGCCCATGATGATGAGCTTGTCAGGCTTGACATACATCTCGCTCGCGGCCCTGACGATGAACGAGCCCATGCTGTGCCCCATGAGGTAGTACGGCATCTTGCCGTATTCCGAGATAACCGCGCTCGAGAAGAACTCGACATCCTGGCAGGGCCTCAGCCAGCCGTCCTTGTCGGCAATGTAGCCGAAATCACCCGTCGGCTGAGCCGTCAGCCCATGCCCCAAGTGGTCATACCCGAAGCAGATATACCCATTCTCGGCAGCGACCCTCATAAATCGGTCATACCGTCCGATATGCTCCTCCATCCCGTGGACAACATGCAGATACGCCTTCGGCGTCCCTTCAGGAAGGTAAACCTTCCCCGCCAACATGTGAATCCCGTCCGATGAGAGGACTTTCTTTTCGATTATATTCATAGTGATTCCTCCTAAAAACTTGCGACTTTCGCCGAAGGCGAAAGTCTACGCTCGCTTCGCTCGCGCCCTCTCAGCCAGCCACTTCGTGGCTCCCCCAGAGGGGGAGCCAAGAATTGCGCTCTCGCAAGAGCTTTCGAGAGAAGAACAACTTGGCTCTCCCTCTGGGAGAGCTGTCGCCGAAGGCGACTGAGAGGGCGCGAGCCCGAAGGGCGAGCGTGTCGCGCTTTGCACGACAAATTACTCCGTCCTCGCTGCCCTCACAGCCTTATCCCAGCCTTTCTTAAGTTCAGATCTCTTTTCTTCGCTCATTTTCGGCTCAAACGTCTTCCCTTGCGAAGCAATTCTCTTCAGCTCCTCGCGGTTCTCAAAGAACCCCACCGCCAATCCCGCCAGGAAGGCAGCGCCGAGGGCTGTCGCCTCGGTAGTCCCAGCTCTGGTGACGGTGATATCCGAAATATCCGCCTGGAACTGCATGAGGAAGTTGTTGGCGGAGGCGCCACCGTCAACCTTGAGGCTTGAAATGGTGCCTGTGTCGCTCCTCATCGCCTCTAAGAGGTCGTTCGACTGATATGCTATCGACTCGAGAGCTGCACGGATGATGTGGTTCGTGTTGGCGCCACGGGTGAGGCCGGTGATGACGCCCCGGGCGTTCATGTCCCAATAGGGAGCACCGAGCCCAGAGAACGCCGGAACGAGGTAGACGCCGGCACAGTCGGAGACCTTTTCGGCGAAATACTCCGAGTCCTTCGCCTCGGCGATGAGCCTCATCTCGTCGCGAAGCCACTGGATAACCGCTCCGCCAACGAAGACGCTGCCCTCAAGGGCAAACTCACGGGGCTTTCCCTCCTCAGAAGCTGCAACGGTCGTGACGAGGCCGTGGGAGCTGGTGACACGGCGGTTTCCCGTGTGGGAAAGAAGGAAGCAGCCGGTGCCGTATGTATTCTTGGCGTCGCCTTCAGTGAAGCAGCACTGCCCGAAGAGCGCTGCCTGCTGGTCGCCTGCGATTCCAGAAATGGGGATCCGCTCGCCCATAATCTCGGTGTAGCCATAAATCTCACTCGAGGAGCGAATCTCCGGGAGCATCGAGCGGGGAATCCCGAAGAGATTGAGAAGGTGCTCGTCCCAGTCGTCCTGGTCGATGTTATAGAGCATAGTTCTCGAAGCGTTGGTGCGGTCTGTGACGTAGACCTTGCCCTTGGTCAGCTTCCAGACGAGCCAGGTGTCGACCGTTCCGAACCTCAATTCGCCCTTTTCAGCCTTCTCTCGGGCGCCTTCGACATTGTCCAAAATCCACTTGATCTTCGTGGCGCTGAAATAGGCATCAACCCGAAGGCCAGTTGCTTTCGAAATATAGTCTCCCTCGCCACTCTCAAGAATTTCTTCGCAGATATCGGCGGTACGCCTGCACTGCCAGACGATGGCGTTGAAGATAGGTCTGGAAGTTTCGGCATCCCAGACGATGGTCGTCTCGCGCTGGTTCGTTATGCCGATTCCGGCGATTTCCGAGGGCGAAATCCCGCTCTTCAGGACACATTCGGTCATGGCAGCGTACTGGCTGGCGTAGATGTCCATCGGGTCCTGCTCGACCCACGAAGGCTTCGGGAAAATCTGCGGGATCTCCTGTTGATAAATCCCGACAACTCGGGCGTTTTTGTCAAAAAGAATCGCCCGGGCACTCGTGGTGCCCTCATCTAAAGCCAGAATATATTTTTTATCGGTCATTTCAGCCGCCTCCATCAGATTATTAATCTTATTTTAACATAAATCCCCGCCAAACACAACTTGAAATCGGGACACTTTCGAGAAATTATCGGGGAAATTTATTGAAAGACTCGGCACGATCTGTTATACTATTAAAAAACAGTTGAAAAGAGGCTTAACCATGCCAACCTTTGAAATAAAGCAAATCGCCCATATCGAGAACGACTTCACCTCGAAGTTCGGAATCCCCCGCCAGAGCGGGCTCCTTGAGAAGATGCGCTCGACAATCGTCTTCGAGCCCGAATTCCGCGACGAGCAGTCGCTTCGGGAGATTGACGGCTTCTCCCACCTTTGGCTGATCTGGCAGTTTTCCGAATCGGTCCGGGACACCTTCTCCCCGACAGTCCGTCCGCCAAGGCTTGGCGGAAACAAGCGGGTAGGAGTATTCGCGACCCGTTCGCCCTTCAGGCCGAACTCCCTCGGCCTCTCCTCCGTGAGACTGATCGCCGTGAAGAAGACCCCCGACAAGGGCACAGTCCTTGAGGTGACTGGCGCCGACCTCATGAACGGCACCCCTATTTTCGATATCAAGCCCTACATCGCCTACTCCGACAGCCACCCCGACGCCATCTGTGGCTTCTCCGACACCGCTGACGAGCAGCACCACAGCTTAAACGTCACAATCCCTCCCGAAATCGAATCCCAGATCCCTGCAGATAAGCTCGAAACCCTGAAAGCCCTCCTCGCCCTCGACCCAAGGCCCGCCTATCAAGACGACCCCGAAAGGGTGTATGGGTTTGGGTTTGCGAATTTTGAAATCAGCTTCAGGGTCGAGGGGGAGGAGCTGGTTGTGGTGGAGGTGGGGTAATGGTCGGCTACGATGGCTGAAGCCATCTCCGCCGATGCGTCCCCTGTGGGGACGCACCCCTCCACCGTCGCCGAAGGCGACGGTCCCCCTCCCCCTTCGGGGGAGGCTTTCTCTGCCTCACCCAAAGCTTCCGAGAGAAGCACAACGTTGGCTAGCAACACTCTCCTCCATCAGACCCTATCCCCGAGCGAATTAAAGCCTCCCCCGAAGGGGGAGGGGGACCGCTGGCGAAGCCAGTGG
>JAJBTZ010000093.1 GCA_020860605.1 Ruminococcus sp.
GGCTCTCCCTCTGGGAGAGCTGGCAGCTGCGAAGCAGCTGACTGAGAGGGCGCGCGACCGAAGGGAGCGCGTTTCCCCAGAAAGGACCCAACCATGTTTAAAAATTTCCTATCCCTAACAACCGCCTTTATCCTAGTCCTCACCCTCTTCACCGCTTGCGGTGAGACTGACATTGCCATCAACTACACCGACGAGATGAGGGACATTACGTCCATGGAGCTCGTGGCGGAGATGGGGATTGGGTATAACCTTGGGAATTCGCTTGATGTCTGCAACGCCGACCGCGATGGCGACGGGGTTATTGACGAGAGTTCTGACGAAGTCGACGAGACGCTTTGGGGGAATCCTGTCGTGACGCAGGAGCTTATCCAGTTTGTCAAGGATTCGGGCTTCAATTCTATCAGAATCCCCGTGACCTGGCGCGACCATATTGATGAAAATTTTAATATCGATGAAGATTGGATGGACAGGGTCCAGGAGGTCGTCGACTATGCCTACGACCTTGGGCTCTATGTCATCATCAACGTCCACCACGATGGTGGCGGAGACCCTGAATTCGGGGCCTGGATTCGGAATGCCTCTACCGATTATGACGGAGTTTTAGAGAAATACCTCGCCATCTGGCAGCAGATTTGCGACAGGTTCGAGGACTACGGCGACAGGCTCATCTTCGAGTCGATGAACGAGGTCGGGTTCGACGATCTGGACGAGTGGAAGGCCTACGAGACACTCAACAGCCTTAATCAGGCGTTTGTGGACTTGGTTAGAGCCAGTGGCGGAAACAACCCCGAGAGGCACCTGCTGATTGCAGGTTATTGGACGGATATCGCGGATACCTGCTCGAGCTACTTCGAAATGCCGGACGACCCGATGGACCGCTGCATCCTCTCCGTCCACTACTACACCCCCTGGCAGTTCTGCACGACAAACCAGCAGTACGAGTGGGGCAGCGACGATGAAATCGAGCTGATGGAGTCGAAAATCTCCCAGCTCAAGAGCTACTACGTCGACAACGGCGTCCCCGTCATCATCGGCGAGTACGGGACCTGCCTCGGCAACGACGAGGACTCCCGCGTCCTCTTCTGCAAGACGCTGGTCAGCCTCTGCAAGGATGCGGGGATTGCGACGTACATCTGGGATGATGGGATGCTGCTCGAGCGTGAGACGCTCACGTGGCAGAATGAGGATATTATTAAGGCGATCAGGAAGGCGGGAAAGTAGTTGGCTACGACGACTGACGTCGTCTCCGCCAACGCGATTTCAGGCTTCACCTGAAATCGCAGCGCTCGCCCCTTCGGGGCTCGCGCCCTCTCAGTCGCCTTCGGCGACAGCTCCCCCAGAGGGGGAGCCAAGAATTGCGCTTTCGCAAGAGCCTTCGAGAGAAGAATAACTCGGCTCTCCCTCTGGGAGAGCTGGCAGCCACGAAGTGGCTGACTGAGAGGGCGCGAGCGAAGCGAGCGTTGCAGAGTACAAGCAGGAGGACATATGGCACTAGACGGCGTATATTTAAGCTTACTTCGGCAGGAGATGGCCTGCCTTATCGGGGCGAGGGTGGATAAGATTTACCAGCCGTCCCGGGACAATCTGATAATTTCTTTCAGGACGCTGTCGAGTGGGACGAAGAAGGTCCTCTTTTCGGCAAACGCCGGAACGGCGAGGGTGCACTTAAGCAGAAGTGAGCTCGAGAACCCGAAGGTTCCGCCGATGTTTTGTATGCTCCTTCGGAAGCACCTGGGCTCGGGAAAGCTCCTGGACATCCGGCAGGATGGGTTTGAGAGGATTCTCAATTTCGACTTCGAGGCGACCGACGAGTTCGGGGACAGGGTCGTCCTCACGCTGGCTGCGGAGATCATGGGGCGGTGCTCGAATGTCGTCCTCATCAACCAGGACGGCAGGGTCATCGACTCGATCAAGCGGGTCAGCGAGGACATGTCGAGCGTCCGGCTCGTGCTGCCAGGAATCGCCTATTCGCTCCCTCCGAGAGACGAGAGGATGAGCCTTTTTGAGATCGATAAAGTCGAGCTCGAGAACGCGATGCGGAGCTCTTCCCAGAAAGATCCTTCGAAGACGCTTGTCAGGATTCTTGAGGGAATCTCGCCTGTTTTCGCGAGGGAGGCGGTCTTCTATGCCATTCGTGGCGACGAGAAGCCTGCGAGCGAGTTCACTGACGACGAGATGCAAAGGCTGGTCTTTTATTTAAATAATACCGCCAATGATATAAAAAATGGCGAGAATAAATACGTCATCCTGAAGGACAGAAGCGGGCTCATGAAGGACTTCTGCTTCACCGATATCCACCAGTACGGAAGCCTCATGGTCTCGAAGGAGTTCGACAGCCCGTCGGAGCTCTTAGACAGCTTCTATCGTGAGAGAGACACCGCCCTTCAGACGAGGCAGCGGGCTCAGGACCTGTTCAAGCTCCTCATGAGCCTCAGTGAGAGGACGGAGCGGCGCGTCGCTGCCCAGAAGCTCGAGCTGAAAGAGTGCGAAAACCGCGACGAGCTGCGGGTGAAGGGCGACCTCATCATGGCGAATCTCTATCGGATTGAGAAGGGCGACGGCAGCGCGACTCTTGAGAATTTCTACGACGAGAGCTGCCCGACGGTCACAATCACGTTAGATCGGCGCCTCACCCCAGCCCAGAACGCCCAGCAGTACTATAAAGAGTACCGCAAGGCCGACACCGCCGACAAGAAGCTCAGGGAGCTGATAGCCAGTGGTGAGGACGAGATCAAGTATCTTGAGTCGGTTTTCGACTCGCTGAGCAGGGCTTCCTCCGAAGGGGAGCTTGCCGAAATCAAGGCGGAGCTGGCTCAGGAAGGGTATGTCCGGCTTTCACGCTCGAAGGGGAAGGACGCGAAGCCTCTCCCGCCGATTGAGTACCGTTCTTCGGACGGTTTCCGAATTCAGGTCGGCAGAAACAACCGCCAGAACGACCAGCTGACCCTTAAAACCGCTGAGAAGACGGATATCTGGCTCCACGTGAAGGACTTCACCGGGTCTCACGTGATAATTTCGACCCATGGCGGGGAGGTTCCTGAAAAAACAATCGAGGAGGCAGCGCTGATCGCAGCTTATAACTCGTCCGCCCGCAATTCGTCGCTCGTGCCGGTCGACTACACGCTTGTGAGATATGTCAAGAAGCCCTCAGGCGGGAAGCCGGGCATGGTCATCTTCACAAACCAGAAAACCCTCTATGTCACCCCTGACGAGGAGACGGTTGAAGCTCTCAGAACTGACAGAAAGTAGGAGAAAACTATGGATAGATTTGAAAAAACACTGACTTATTTCATCACGATGATAATATTCTTCTATGCTCTGCCGTTCATTCTGATAGCAGCCGCAAGCAACATGGGGGAGGACTACAGCGCAGCGATCGGCTCGATCTACAACATGCTCCCGATGTTTGACGCCTGCTGTGGGCTGGTTGTCGGCTTCTTCTTCGGAAGAAACCGTGGCAACGACTGGCTCGTCGCGCTCGAGTCCGCCGTCGCCTTCATCCCCTGCGTCTACATCTTCTTCAACACCACCGCCTGGATCTACGTGCTGATCATAGGCCTCGGAACCATGCTTGGCATCGTCTTGGGAAAGGTGTTTGGGGATAGGTTTGGGAGGAGATAAACCTCCGCCAACATTCGGCTGCCCTTGGGGCGGCCTTTTTTCTTTGGGGAGAATTTTTTTGCCTCCATCGACAAGCTAACCGAAGCCCCGATAAATTTCTAAAAAATGTTGTATTTTTTGTTGACATTCGCGGATTGGCATGTTATAATTTATATGTAATCAAAAAATTCGTATCAACTTTGACAAGTTGATTGTTATTCGGGGGGGTAGACGTTCTACCCGAATTTATCCTCCGACCATAGGTGTTCGGAGGACTTTTTATACTAAAAACTCCTTCGGGCGACCGAGGGAGTTTTTGCATTACAAAATAATATTTTAGGAGGGCACGTTTTATGTCAAAAATGAGCACAAGAGACTACTACGACTACAAGTCCG
This sequence comes from Ruminococcus sp., assembly GCA_020860605.1. Classification (GTDB taxonomy): domain Bacteria; phylum Bacillota; class Clostridia; order Oscillospirales; family Ruminococcaceae; genus Faeciplasma. Next base: position 3,997 of record JAJBTZ010000093.1, read on the forward strand.
CCATTGAAGCTGCAAATTCTGCTAAGGACAAGGATGCCTTGAAGAAAATCAAGATGCAGTTGATAGCTAATTATGGCCTGAGCGACAGCTGTGTGCAGGAACTTCTTAGAAAATTCGGCTATTCTGTTTGAACTTGACCGCTGTGAGCAAGAGGTAGACTTGCTCATGGAGGGATGATTGCAATCAGAACTGTAAAAATCTTTGAAAGTTACGAAGGAAGGACACAAAAAATGGATACGTATTTAAGTGAATTTGCACATTATATGTCATCACGCTCATGGAGATTTGTCTTCAAGTCTGATGCCCATCTGCAGATTGTTGTTAATGATTTAGACCTTACTCATCTGAATTCTGTTACCGTTTCAGTTTACAGGATACCAAACACCAATGCATATCGGTTAACCGTATTCAATCTTACGAAGGTACGCGATGAACGATATGCTGAAGCTTTACTACTATGTAACAGTCTGAACGAAAGCCGCTATATAGCAAGGTTTTCTATCGACGAGGACAATGACATTGCAGCAGAATATACTTTCATGTCACAATTATCAGACGGTCATGATGATATGTTCAAAGACTATTGTCTTTTCTATATCATGATGCTTTGCATGGATATAGATAACTCTATTGTTGAAATTGCCGAGTTGGGAAAATGAGCTTTTTAAATAAGTGGTTTCACAAGCTGATATCGGCAAGCATAGGAACAAGGAACACAAATTTAATACAGGAGGAATTATAATGAATGCTTTACTACAATCGATGGTTGATTGGATGTCACATCATGGATGGCAATACAAAGTCCAAGATGATACTCATGCGGTTATCCGCATTACAGATGAGAGACTTACTATGATCAAGAATCTTGATATATCTGTAACTGTTATGCCAGAATCAGTATCTTGTAGGCTTGTGGCGTGGGGATTAGTTCATGTTTCTGATGAACGACGTGCAGAAGCAGAAGCATTGTGCAATAATTTAAACGCTGGAGGCATTTATTCGACCTTTTATATTGATAACGAAAATGACATCAACTCTTATTGCCGATTCCTTATGGTATTGGATAGAGATGGAAATCCATCGCAAGTAGAGACTATAACAATTTGTAGAACCCTTATGCTACTTATGAGTTTAGAGGTGAACTCTGTGGTAGCAAACCTTGTACAGATAAGTAGTTAGCTTTTGCATTGAATAGAATTCACGTAAAAATCCGCCCCAACAAAGTTGGGACGGATTTTGATTATTTCAAGATAATTTTATTGACATGATGGAGAAGCATATGTTATAATACAAATCAGCAAGAGAGCGAAAAAACGACTTGATCTTTTTTGCGAGTATTCTATGCTTGCATATTATACTTAAGGGAAAGAGGTGATAGCTCCGTATGACTTTAACTGAAGTTTTGCTTCTTTTAGACCTCATCACGTCTATCGTCTTTGGAACTCTCGGTCTCACGATCGGGAATAAAAAGAAATAGTCGAGAGCTAAACTGAAAGTCCCGACCAATTTCCAATCATTCTACCTAGATTGAGTCGGAACTGTAAGGGCAGTTCCGCTCTCTTGTTACTATTATACCCCATCATGGCTGTTTTGTCAACAGTCATTTTTTTATTTTACCTGGAATCCGAAAATTTTTTCAAAAAAACGCTTGACAACTCCCCAAAACTGGTGTATACTATGATACTGATTCATAATGGCTAAAAAGACGCCTTTTTGCGAGAGGACCTTTTTTGAGGGTTATTTTTTCACGAAGTTTTGTTAAAAATCGGCTGAGGGCTTGTGTGTTTTATACAAAATAGCGATTTTTTTACGGGATTTCGGAACGGGAAGGTGGCTTTTTAAGTCTACTATCGTGGCATTTGATACAAGTAATATACAAGGAGTGATAAGCTAATGGTCAATGTCAAGGACGTTCAGCTTGGCAAGCACGTTGTCAGAAAGAGCTTTGCGAAGATTGATGAAGTCTTGGAGATGCCAAACCTCATCGACATCCAGAAGGTCTCCTACAAGTGGTTTATGGACGAAGGCTTACGTGAAGTCTTCCGTGACACAGCTGCTATCAAGGACTACAACGAGACGCTGGAGCTGAGCTTTGTTGACTACAGGCTCGACAAGGAGCCTAAGTACACTATTGCGGAGTGCAAGGAGAGGGACACCACCTATGCAGCACCCTTACGTGTAACTGCGAGACTCCACAATCTCGAGACCGGTGAAATCAAGGACAGTGAAATCTACATGGGCGACTTCCCGCTCATGACTCCTTCTGGCACCTTCATCATCAACGGTGCTGAGAGAGTAGTAGTTTCCCAGCTGGTCCGTTCTCCGGGCGTTTATTATGCAGTCGAGAAGGACAAGGTCGGTAAGGACCTCTTCAGCTCAACAGTCATCCCTAACAGAGGTGCCTGGCTCGAGTATGAGATGGACTCTAACGACGTAGTATACGTAAGAATCGATAAGAACAGAAAGATTCCGATCACAACTTTCATCCGTGCATTGGGCATTGGCACCAATCAGGAGATCGATGAATTCTTCAATAACGACCCCCGCCTTTCTGCGACTATGACGCAGAAGGACTCTACCACTTCTACCGAAGAAGGCCTCCTCGAAGTTTATAGAAGACTTCGCCCGGGCGAGCCTCCGACGGTTGACACAGCTATCACTCACATAAATAATCTCTTCTTTGACGCAAGAAGATACGACCTCTGCAGATTCGGTCGCTATAAGTACAATAAGAAGCTCGGCGTCGCTTCGAGAATCACGGGATATACCCTTTCAAGACCCGTTGTCGCTCCTCTCACTGGTGAAATCCTTGCTGATGAGGGCGAGATGGTTACATCCGAACTTGCTGCAAAAATCGAGCAGGCCGGCGTCAAGGAAGTCTATATCAACGTTGAGAAGAGGGAAATGATCACCGACGCTGACGGTCAGGTCACCCACAAGGTCGAGGACCTTGAGGTCAAGGTCATCGGCAACGGCATGGTCGACATCAACGAATATATCGACTTCGATGCGAAGCCTTTCGGCATCAACGAGAAGGTTTCCTTCACAGTCTTGAAGGAAGTTTTAGAGCAGGCGACTAACCACGACGAGCTGGTTGAGATGGTCAAGGCCCGTCGCGAAGAGCTCATTCCGATGCATATTACCATCGAAGACATCTGGGCTACTATCAGCTACTTCCTCAATCTCTGCGAAGGTGTCGGCTCGGTTGACGATATCGACCACCTTGGCAACAGAAGAATCCGCTGCGTTGGCGAGCTTCTCCAGAACCAGTTCAGAATCGGTATGGCGAGAATGGAGAGAGTCATCCGTGAGAGGATGAACATCCAGTCTCAGGACATCGAAACTGTCACTCCTACTGCACTCATTAATATCCGTCCTATCACCGCTGCTATCCGTGAATTCTTCGGTTCTTCGCCGCTTTCACAGTTCATGGATCAGTCGAACCCTCTGGCAGAGCTCACCCATAAGAGAAGACTCTCAGCTTTAGGCCCTGGTGGTCTTTCAAGAGACCGTGCAGGATTTGAAGTAAGAGACGTTCACTACACCCACTACGGCAGAATGTGTCCTATAGAGACCCCTGAAGGCCCTAACATCGGACTTATTTCCTACTTGGCATCCTACGCTAAGATCAACGAATACGGCTTCATCGAGGCTCCTTATCGTAAGGTAGACAAGGCGACAGGCGTCGTCACCGACGAGGTTGTCTATATGACCGCCGATGTCGAGGATAACTACATGATCGCCCAGGCAAACGAGCCTCTGACTCCTGATAACAAGTTTGCCCGTGCAAAGGTCAACGGCAGATACAGAGATCAGATCATGGAAATCGACCGCGAAAACATCGACTTCATGGACGTTTCGCCTAAGATGGTCGTTTCCGTTGCAACCGCTATGATTCCGTTCCTTGAGAACGATGACGCAAACCGTGCCCTCATGGGTGCTAACATGCAGCGTCAGGCAGTTCCTCTTCTCACAACCGAAGCTCCTATCGTCGCAACCGGCATGGAGTATAAGGCTTGTGTCGACTCTGGTGTCGCTGTTGTAAGCGATGCTGCCGGAGTAGTTGAGAAGGTTGACGCTTCTGAAATCGTCGTAAGGGAAGACAGCGGAGAGCTTCACACTTATCCATTAACCAAGTTCAAGAGAAGTAATTCTGGAACCTGCACCAATCAGAGGCCAATCGTCACTAAGGGCGAGAGAATCGATGCTCATCAGGTTATCGGCGACGGCCCTGCAACCTGCAACGGTGAGATTTCTCTCGGCAAGAACGCCCTCATCGGCTTCATGACCTGGGAAGGCTACAACTACGAGGACGCTGTTCTCTTAAACGAAAAACTCGTCAGAAATGACGTATATACATCAATCCACATCGAAGAATACGAGCTCGAGTGCCGTGAAACCAAGCTTGGTCCTGAGGAAATCACCAAGGACATCCCTGGTGTCGGCGAAGACGCGCTTAAGGACCTCGACGAAAACGGCATCATCAGAATCGGCGCTGAAGTCCGCTCCGGCGATATCCTCGTCGGTAAGGTAACACCTAAGGGCGAAACCGAGCTGACTGCTGAAGAAAGACTCCTTAGAGCCATCTTCGGCGAGAAGGCAAGGGAAGTAAGAGACAATTCGCTTCGAGTTCCTCACGGCGAGTCTGGAATTATAATAGATGTCAAGGTCTTCACTCCCGAAAACTGCGACGAGCTTCAGCCGGGCGTAAACATGCTGGTCCGCTGCTACATCGCTCAGAAGAGAAAGATCTCTGTCGGCGACAAGATGGCAGGCCGTCACGGCAACAAGGGTGTTGTTTCGAGAATCCTTTCTCAGGAGGATATGCCGTTCTTAGAGGATGGCACGCCTCTTGACATAGTTCTGAACCCCTTGGGCGTTCCTTCAAGAATGAATATCGGTCAGGTCTTGGAGGTCCATCTCGGTATGGCTGCAAAGAAGCTTGGCTGGAAGGTTATGACGCCGGTATTCGACGGTGCACACGAAGAGGACATCCGCGAGTGCTTCAAGCTTGCGGGAATGGCGGAGGATGGTAAGACAACCCTCTATGACGGAAGAACAGGTGAGCCTTTTGACAACCGTGTAACCGTCGGAATAATGTACTACCTCAAGCTCCACCACCTCGTTGACGATAAGATTCACGCTCGTTCCGTAGGACCTTATTCACTGGTTACTCAGCAGCCTCTCGGCGGTAAAGCCCAGTTTGGCGGACAGAGATTCGGTGAAATGGAAGTCTGGGCTCTCGAAGCCTATGGCGCTGCCTACACGCTTCAGGAAATCCTCACTGTCAAGTCGGACGACACAGTAGGAAGAGTCAAGACCTACGAGGCAATAGTCAAGGGCCAGAATGTTCCTCAGTCTGGTATTCCTGAGTCGTTCAAGGTCTTAGTCAAGGAGCTCCAGTCGCTGGCACTCGATGTAAGAGTCCTGGATGCTGACGGCAACGAGATTGATCTCAAGCAGAACTTCGACGATGACGACATCATTCCTCAGCCGGTAAGCGAGCCTGAAGATGACTACGGCATGAGCGAGCAGGCCGACGAAGGACTCAACGATTATGACGGCGACAACGATTATGACGACGACTTCAATGAGGACGAGGACGATCTTGACGACGACTCCGGCTTCGAAGGCTTCTCAGTCAAGGACTCTGACTCTGACGACATAATCGACTAAGCACGACTGACACAGGTGGAAGTCTGGGGGCAGGGCGCTGAGAGCGCCCAGGATCCTCAGACGACCACAGGAATAATAGTGTAAAGAGGGTTTGCATTTTGGAATTTAACGTATTTGATTCTATAAAAATCGGTCTTGCTTCGCCAGAGCAGATAAGAAGCTGGTCACACGGCGAGGTAACAAAGCCCGAAACCATCAACTACCGTACACAGAAGCCTGAAAGAGATGGCCTCTTCTGCGAAAGAATCTTCGGTCCGACAAAGGATTGGGAGTGCCACTGCGGTAAGTATAAGAAGATCCGCTTCAAGGGCAAGGTCTGCGAAAGATGCGGAGTTGAGGTCACAAGAGCAAAGGTAAGACGTGAGAGAATGGGTCACATCGAGCTTGCAGCTCCAGTTTCCCACATCTGGTACTTCAAGGGAACCCCTTCGAGAATCGGCCAGATGCTCGAAATCTCCTCGAAGAGGCTCGAGGAAGTTCTCTACTTCACAAAGTATATAGTAACCGATCCTGGCGACACAGGGCTAGTCAAGAAGCAGATTCTGACAGAGCGCGAGTATCAGGACGCAAAGGAGCGCTATGAGGACAAGTTCACCGCCGAGATGGGCGCTGAGGCTATCCAGAAGCTCTTAAGAGAGATCGACGTTGAGGCTCTTTCTAACGAGCTTAAAGCTGAACTGAAGGACCTCCCTCAGGGCCAGAAGAGAATAAAGCTTCTCAAGAGACTCGAAATAGTCGAGGCATTCAGAACCTCCGGCAACAAGCCTGAGTGGATGGTTATGAACGTTGTTCCCGTCATCCCGCCAGACCTAAGGCCTATGGTTCCCCTCGATGGCGGAAGATATGCAACTTCCGACCTTAACGACCTCTACAGAAGAGTTATAAACAGAAATAACAGACTCAAGAGAATGCTCGAGCTCGACGCTCCTGACATCATCGTAAGAAACGAAAAGAGAATGCTTCAGGAAGCAGTCGATGCACTTATCGACAACGGCCGTCATGGAAGACCTGTAACAGGCCCCAACAACCGCGCCTACAAGTCGCTCTCTGATATGCTGAAGGGCAAGCAGGGACGCTTCCGCCAGAACCTTCTCGGCAAGCGTGTTGACTACTCTGGACGTTCCGTTATCGTCGTTGGACCTGAGCTCAAGATGTATCAGTGCGGTCTCCCGAAGGAGATGGCGCTCGAGCTCTTCAAGCCGTTTGTAATGAAGCGACTTGTCGACACGAATCCGCAGATTAATATCAAGTCAGCCCGTAAGATGGTCGAAAAAGGCACAGACGAGGTCTGGGACGCTCTTGAGAACGTCATTCAGGGTCACCCTGTGCTCCTGAACCGTGCTCCGACTCTTCATAGATTAGGTATTCAGGCGTTCGAGCCGGTTTTGGTTGAAGGTAGAGCTCTTAAGCTCCATCCGCTTGCATGTACAGCATACAACGCCGACTTCGATGGCGACCAGATGTCTGTTCACGTTCCGCTTTCAGTTGAGGCTCAGGCAGAGGCGAGATTCCTCATGCTCGCTGCTAATAACCTCTTAAAGCCTGCTGACGGCAAGCCTGTAACCGTTCCTACTCAGGATATGGTCCTCGGTTCCTACTACCTCACTCTCGTCAAGGACGGCGAGAAGGGCGAAGGGAAGATTTTCCGTGACGTAAACGAAGCCATGATGGCTTATCAGTCGGGAATCGTTTCGCTTCAGGCCAAGATCAAGGTAAGAGTTTCGAGAATGGTCGACGGAGAAGAGAAGTCGAAGATCATCGACACCACCGTCGGAAGGCTCATCTTCAACGAGAGTATTCCTCAGGACTTAGGCTACGTCGACAGAAAGAATCCCGACACGATGTTCGGCCTCGAGGTTGACTTCCTCGTCAAGAAGAAGCAGCTTGGCGACATCATCGACCACTGCTTAAATAAGCACGGAACCACCAAGACGAGCGAAATGCTCGACAATATAAAGGCGATGGGATATAAGTACTCGACAAAGTCTGGTATCACCGTTGCCGTAAGCGACGCCGTTATTCCTCCTCAGAAGAAGGATATCCTCGCCGAGGCCGACAGAAAGGCCGACAAGATCGACAAGCAGTATAAGCGCGGTCTTATCTCAAGAGGCGAGAAGTCGAAGAGATTTATCGAAATCTGGTCTCAGGCGACCGACGACGTAACCGTCGCTTTGCAGGATAACTTAGATAAGTACAACCCGATCTACATGATGTCCGACTCAGGAGCGAGAGGATCTCTGGCGCAGATAAGACAGCTTGCAGGTATGAGAGGACTTATTGCAAACACCTCTGGTGCCACCATCGAGATGCCTATCAGAGCTAACTACCGTGAAGGCCTCACAGTCCTCGAATACTTCATCTCCTCAAGAGGTGCAAGAAAGGGACTTACAGATACGGCACTTAGAACCGCTGACTCTGGCTACCTCACACGTAGACTTGTCGACGTTTCTCAGGACGTCATCATCACTGAAGACGACTGCGGAACTCACGAGGGCATCGAAGTATTCGAGATTAAGAACGGCAACGAGCTCATCGAGCCGTTCGACGAGAGACTTGTAGGAAGATTCTTAGTCGAGGATCTTGTCAACGAAGCTACAGGCGAAGTTGTAATGTCTTCTGACAAGCTCATGACCCATGACGACGCCAAGACAGTTATCAACTATCTTGAGTCTGTCGGAAAAGACAAAATCGCTATCCGCTCAGTCTTGGGATGCAAGTCGAAGAGAGGCGTCTGTGCCAAGTGCTATGGTATGGATCTTGCTCACTCCACCGTCGTTTCAGTCGGTGAGGCAGTCGGTATCATCGCTGCTCAGTCTATCGGCGAACCTGGTACTCAGCTCACTATGAGAACCTTCCATACTGGTGGTGTTGCATCAGCAGAAGATATCACTCAGGGTCTTCCGAGAGTTGAAGAGCTCTTCGAGTCGAGAAAGCCGAAGGGCGCTGCAATCCTCTCGAAGACTGAAGGAACGATTTCCTTCGACGAAATCAAGAAGAGCCGTGTTATCGTTGTCACCAACGAGGAAACTGGCGAAATCGAGCAGTACTCAATTCCTTGGGACTACCGCATCATCGTCAAGGAAGGCGACCATGTCATGCCTGGCGATAAGCTGACAGCTGGTTCAAAGAATCCTTCCGACATCCTTGCAATTCAGGGCACCGAAGCCGTCAGAAACTACATCATCACCGAGGTTCAGAAGGTCTACAGACTTCAGGGTGTTGATGTTAACGACAAGCATATTGAAGTTATTACAAGACAGATGCTAAGACGCGTCAAGGTCGAGGATCCGGGATCCTCTTACCTCCTCCCAGGTTCGCTTATCGACAAGAACGAAGTCGAGCAGATGAATATTGAGATTCAGGAGGAGATCGACGCTGGCAATGAGGGCGCCAAGCTCATCACAACCTCTCCTGTTATCCAGGGTATCACAAAGGCCTCCTCGAGCTCCGAGAGCTTCCTCTCCGCCGCTTCCTTCCAGGAGACGACAAGAGCCCTCACAGACGCTGCTATCAAGGGCAAGACCGACCACCTCCTTGGCTTCAAGGAGAACGTCATCATCGGTAAGCTTCTCCCTGCCGGCACTGGTATGCAGGTTTACAACAACGTCGAGGTCGTCAAGAACGAGGCGTATGTTGACCACACACCAACTTCTCCCGAGAAGAAGCCTGTCCGCTCAATGCCGAAGCCTATTAACGTGACGCCTCTGGCTCCGATAACAGACGACGAGGATGACGACGAGCCGGTTCCAGCCTTCGCAAGGCCCCAGGTTGAACGACCCCAGGTCGAAAGACCACAGGTCGAACGACCTGTGGATACCCGCACCGCCGAGGAGATCCACGACTCCATCTATGGAGTAGTCCGTGATTCAGCTGCAAAAGCTGCTGAAGAGCTGGATCACCCCGCTAACTAACGACAGTTTCATCCATTCTTTTTCATTCTCTTTTAGCCCCCAACCTTCCCTCCCCAAATCGCAGGTTGGGGGCAGCCTTTTAAGTAAAATGTCAGGAGACCTGGAATTATGAAAAGACTTTTTTCGATCGTTATTGTTATTGTAATATCCCTCTCGCTCGTTTCCTGTGGGACTACTGAGACCGTCTCCGCAAGGGTCTATGTCGAAGGAACGAGCTTTATGGTGAACGGGAGCGAGCTCTGGATAAACGGCGTCAACACGCCCTGGATAGCCTGGAATGACTTCACTGGAAACATGGACGAGGAGGCCTGGGAGGAGACCTTTGCGCTTTTAGCCTCTGACAACATCAACTGCACCAGAATCTGGATCAACTGCGAAGGCGAAGGGATCGTTTCGCTCACTTCAGAAGGCGAAATAATCTCGATAAACGAAGGCCACTGGGAGGATTTAGACAAGCTCTTCGCTCTTGCCGAGAAGTACGAGGTCTATGTTATGGCGACTCTTCTGTCGTTCGACCACTTTAAAGGTTCATCTGGCGAGGACTGGCAGGCGATGGTCGAAAACCATGACATGGCTGACGCCTTTGCAGAGACTTATGTAAAAGAGTTCTGCGAAAGATATGGCGACTGCGAGTACTTATTCTCGATCGACATCATGAACGAGCCCGATTGGGTTTGTGAGAATGAGGAGTGTGGCAACGTCGAGTGGGAGGACCTCAGCTACTTCTTCGGAAAGTGTGCCTCAGTTATACATGAGAACTCCGACATCCTGGTCACCGTTGGCCTTGGAATGATAAAGTATAATTCGGACAACTATAACGGCAACATGGTTTCGGACGAGTATCTTTACGAGCTGACAGGCGACGAGAACGCCTACCTCGATTTCTACTCCACCCACTACTACATGTGGCAGCAAAACTATTTCGGCTACCCCTGCACCGAAACACCTGAGGAGTTTGGCCTTGACGCTGGGAAGCCCTGCCTTATCGGCGAGACGAGTAACGACGACGCTGAGGAATGCGGGCTCACACTCACCGAAAAGTACATGGCCTGCTATGACAACGGCTGGAACGGGATTATGGTCTGGATGCAGCCATCCTGGAACGACGAAACCGGCTGGTATGAATACGACCTGACCGAAGAGGCGACAAATGCAATGGCGGAGTACATCTATGAGAAGATTTATCCCTTGACAAACGAGGAATAATCGGATATAATGGTCAAGCCTGAGAGCCTTGCAAGTGGACTTTCAGGCAAAAAAATAACGGGTGTCACCTTGAAAACCACCCGGATAAAAAACAAGGAGTAATTTAACATGAAAAACTTATCCGTACAAAGGCTCGTGAAATTAGCAGTAGTGACGGCGATCTATGTCGCACTGACCCTGGCGCTCAGTTCGCTTTCATATGGCAATATTCAGTTTCGGATCGCCGAAGTGCTGATGCTCCTCTGCTTCTATCGGAAGGACTACGGCATTTCCCTGATTCTCGGGTGCTTGCTCGCAAACATCTTCAGCACCATCGGAATCGTGGACATGGTGTTCGGAACGGCTGCAACGGTGTTGGCGGTAATCTGCATGATGTACAGCCCCAACATCTACGTCGCCTCCATCTTCCCGGTAATCTTCAACGGCCTTATAGTCGGAGCAGAGCTCTACTGGTTCGTGGGACTCCCGTTCTGGATTTCCGCTCTCGAAGTGGCAGTAGGCGAGTTCGTCTGCGTCTGCGTTCTGGGGATCATCCTCTTCAAGCTTCTTGAGAAGAACCAGAAGTTCATGAAGCTGATCACCGAGTAACTTCGGCCTCAGCAAAAATTTTTCGAAAACTTTTTTAAAAAATGCAATCGGGATGCAATAAAACGGCACCCCGATTTGTATTATAAGTATAAGAGCTTTTTCCGAAAGGAATCGCACTTACTCATGTTTTCAAAACCTCCCCATCCTGAGCGCAGGGTGGGGAGGCTTTTGTTGCCTCTGCTACAACTTCAGTGAAAATAAAAAAATGGCTGTTGACAAATTGGCAGCCATGGGGTATAATAATAGCAAGAGAGCCGAACTGGTCGTCGCTCAGTTCGGGTTCGACCTAAAATGTGCTCTTGACTTAACTCGGCGAGGAGTTAAGGAGCAGCACTAAATTTGGAAATCGACCGTCCCTTCATGGCTTAAGCTGGGCGGTTATTTCTTTTTATTCGAGGCACGAATGCCAAGAATGCCAAGTACTATGTCCGCCATCAGACTAACGATAGATATAACCGTCGTAATAACTTCGAAAATCGTCATAGCAGCCACCTCCTCAGTTTTATCGAAGGTCAAACCGCAACAATCGCCGCTAGCAAGCAATCATCCTCTCTTGCTGAAAGCATTATAACACAGGTTCTCGTCATGTGTCAACATATTTCTCGCAAATGCATCTTCTGTGAAAATAAAAAAAGGCTTGACAAAACAGCCATTTGGAAGTATAATAGTAGCAAGAGAGCGGAACTGCTCCAACAGTTCCGGCTCAACCTAAGGTGAAGATTGGAAATTGGCCGTTGCTATTAGTTTAGTCCGCGGCTATTTCTTTTTATCCTCGGATTTTAAGCCGAGGATTCTGAAGAAAATGTCCGCAGTCAGATTTATAACTGAAATAATCGTAGAGATCACTTCAAAAATCGTCATACGGCCACCTCCCTAGTTTTATTAAAGATCAAGCCGTTTTTTCACTCTCTTGCTGAAAGCATTATAACACAAGTTCTCCCCATGTGTCAACATATTTCTCACAAATGCAGCTCCCTTTCGGGAGCTATTTTGTTATCACTAGGCAGTAAAAGCCTCCCCCGAAGGGGGAGGGGGACCGCCACGCAAAGCGTGGTGGTGGAGGGGTGGCGCGAGCCGAAGGCGAGCGCCGTCGCCACGAAGCGGCGACAAGTATCCCCTCAAGCCGACCAATCTCAAAAACCGTCCTAAGAATTCCGAATTAAAGAATCTTCCTCTTGATTTTCCCCGCCAAACAGTATATAATATCATTGGTCAAGAAAACACTTTTGCGGAAAGAGGAAGTAAATTGATTAGAAATGATTTGAGAAACATCGCTATTATTGCTCACGTTGATCATGGCAAGACTACTTTGGTCGACGGGATGCTTAAGCAGAGCGGTACATTCAGAGAAAATCAGGTCGTTAATGAGCGAGTCATGGACTCGAACGACATTGAGCGTGAGCGTGGCATCACCATTCTTGCGAAGAACACCTCTGTCGTCTACAAGGACGTTAAAATCAACATCGTCGACACCCCTGGCCATGCCGATTTCGGCGGTGAGGTCGAGAGAATTCTCAAGATGGTCGACGGAGTAATCCTCCTCGTGGACGCTGCTGAGGGCCCCATGCCCCAGACGAGATTTGTTTTGCAGCACGCCTTGGAGCTCGGCCACAGGGTCATCATCGTTATAAACAAGATCGACCGTCCTGATGCCCGAATCGACGAGGTTATCGACGAGTGCTATGAGCTTCTGATGGATTTGAACGCTTCGGATGAGCAGCTCGATTCGCCGATTCTCTTCTGCTCTGGAAGAGACGGTACAGCGTCTACGGATGAGAACGTTCCTGGCACCGACCTGACTCCGCTGTTCGACAAGATTTTAGAGAACATCCCTGCCCCCGAAGGCGAGCCGGAGGAGCCCTTGCAGCTTCTGGTATCATCCATCGACTATAACGAATACGTCGGAAGAATCGCTATCGGCAAGATCGAGCGTGGCTCCATCAAGGTGGGCCAGGAGGTCACCATCGGCGACTATCACGAGACGAAGAAGCCCTACAGAGGCAAGATCGTCACCCTCTACCAGATTGCAGGCCTCGAGCGCGTTCCTGCCGAGAAGGCGACTGTCGGAGACATCGTCTGCATCAGCGGTATCGAGAACATCACGATAGGCGACACCATCTGCGATTCGCAGAACTTCGAAGCGCTTCCGTTTGTCAAGATAAGCGAGCCGACTGTTGAGATGACCTTCTCTGTAAACGATTCGCCGTTTGCAGGGCGCGAGGGCAAGTTCGTCACCTCCCGCCATTTAAGAGACAGGCTCTTCAGGGAGCTTCTGAAGGACGTTTCCTTGAGAGTCTCCGAAACCGACTCTACAGACTCGTTCAAGGTCGCAGGCCGTGGCGAGATGCATCTTTCGATACTTATTGAAAATATGAGACGTGAGGGCTATGAGATGGGCGTTTCGACGCCGAGAGTCCTCTATAAAGAGATTGACGGCAAGCTCTGCGAGCCGATTGAGGAGCTCGTTGTCGACGTTCCCGAGACGTCTGTCGGCGCTGTAATGGAGAAGATGGGAACCCGCAAGGCCGAAATGGTCTCGATGACCCCTATGGGATCCCGTATGAGAGTTGTCTTCCACGTCCCTGCAAGAGGACTGTTCGGGTATCGCAACGAATTCCTGACCGACACCAAGGGCGAAGGTATCATGAACTCCGTCTTCTACGGCTACGAGCAGTATAAGGGCGACATTCCGAGACGCTCAAACGGCTCCCTCGTCGCCTTCGAGACAGGCGAAGCGGTCACCTATGGCCTCTATAATGCTCAGGAGAGAGGTGCTCTCTTCATCGGAGCAGGCACGCCAGTTTATGAGGGCATGATTGTCGGAGTTTCACCGAAGCCAGGCGACCTTGTCGTCAACGTTTGTAAGAAAAAGCACCTGACGAATACTCGTGCCAGTGGCAGTGACGACGCCTTAAGGCTCATCCCGCCGAGAGTTCTTAGCCTCGAGGATAGCCTCGAATTCATCGCCGACGACGAGCTCGTCGAGGTCACACCGAAGAATATAAGGCTCCGCAAGAAGACCCTTTCGAATATTCAGAGAGCGAAGGATAGGGCGAAGATGTAAGTGTTTCGCCACTTCGTGGCGACGCGCTCGCCTTTCAGGCTCGCGCGCCCTCTCAGTCAGTCGCTTCGCGACTGCCAGCTCCCCCAGAGGGGGAGCCAAGAGATTTCCCTCTTACAAGGCTTTCGGGAGAGCAGTAACTCGGCTCTCCCTCTGGGAGAGCTGTCAGCGAAGCTGACTGAGAGGGCACGCCCCGAAGGGGAGCGGTCGCCCGCAGGGCGACTTTCTCCAAAAATTCTGAAAAACCTATTGACAAACAGGCTCATACACGCTAAACTTATCGTAGACTATTTTGTATAGGAGGTACTATTATGGTATTTGATAAAATCGCTGCGATCATTGCTGATCAGCTCGACATGGAGGTTGAGGACATTACCACTGAATCCACCTTTGAGGATCTTGGTGCTGATTCTCTCGACGTTGTAGACGTTATAATGACTCTTGAGGACGAGTTTGACATGGAGATTCCCGATGAGGCTATCGAGAACATGAAGACTGTCGGAGAGCTCGTCAAGTACGTTGAAGACAACCAGTAATCTTAAACAATCGGGCTTAAAGGGAGGATTTATACGATTTTTGGAAAAATTGCGGGTCTGATTGCCGATCAACTCACTATTGATCGGAAGCTTATTATGCCTGAATCCGCCTTCGAGGAGCTTGGCGCCGACGAAGAGGACGTAGCAGAGCTTCTGATGGCATGTGAGGAATTCTTCGACATCGAATTCCCATACGATGCGATTGAAACCATGACCACCGTCGGGGATGTCGTGAGATTTGTCGACGACAACAGATAACCGCTTGGAAAAGCATGTTTCGGAGGACGAACTTTGGGGGTTTGTCCTCCTCTTATTTTGTCTTTCTTTTTTCTTAACCCCGTTGCAAAACGGCTGGAATTGTGCTACAATAGACTTAACACTTAAATACGCGTGGGAGACCACGCAGAAGGGACCAGTATGCTTCATGAAAAATCGTGCGGCGGGATTGTCTGGCGCAAATTTCATGGAAACACGGAAATACTGCTTGTAAAGCACATAAACAGCGGGCATTGGTCGTTCCCAAAGGGCCATGTTGAGGAAGGCGAGACCGAGATTGAAACCGCCACTCGAGAGATTTTCGAGGAGACGGGGATCGAGGTCATAATCGACCAGACCTTCCGGGAGACTGTCTCCTATTCTCCGAAGAAGGGGACTCACAAAACGGTGGTTTATTATCTCGCCAAGGCGAAGAACACCGATTTTGTCCCCCAGCCCGACGAGATCGCCGACATCAAGTGGGTAGAAATCGACCGAGCGGATGCCGTGTTGTCCTATGATAATGACAAGAGTGTCGCCCAAAAGGCGAAGGGACATATCGCATGAAAAAAAGCCGGCGGAAGCCGGCTTTTTTGTCGCCACCTGCGGTGGCGACGCGCTCGCCCCTTCGGGGCTCGCGCCCTCTCAGTCGCCTTCGGCGACAGCTCCCCCAGAGGGGGAGCCAAGTTGCTGCCTTAGGCAAGAACTTGCGAGAGCACAATTCTTGGCTCTCCCTCTGGGAGAGCTGGCAGCTGCGAAGTAGCTGACTGAGAGGGCGCGAGCGAAGCGAGCGGCGACCCCGCAGGGGTCGCGTCG
>JAJBTZ010000078.1 GCA_020860605.1 Ruminococcus sp.
ATCATAGAATGTACTAAAAAACAAACCGAGCCCTAAGCCTCGGTTTGCTGAAGATTTGTTTATTTTATTATTTAGCTGCAAGCTCTTTATATTTGTTAAGACGTCTGAGTGCGTCTGCCTCACACTGTTCAAAGAGTTCGTTTGCAACTTCGGGGAACTGACGTGCAAGTGAGTTATAACGTACTTCGCTCTTGATGAAGTCTTGGAAAGATTCCTTAGGCTCTTTGGAGTCAAGCGAGAAGGGGTTCTTTCCTGCTGCTTCAAGGTCGGGGTTATAACGGTAATTCTGCCAGTAACCGCACTCAACGGCTCTCTTAGCTTCTCTCTGCGAGAAGTTCATTCTGATACCGTGGTTGATACAGGGAGCATAAGCAATAACAAGTGAAGGTCCGTTATATGCTTCAGCCTCTACAAGAGCCTTAATAAGCTGGTTCTTGTCATAGCCCATATTAACCTGAGCTACATATACATAGCCGTAGGACATAGCCATCATACCTAAGTCTTTCTTACATACTCTCTTACCTGCTGCGGCAAATTTAGCAATAGCAGATCTGGGAGTTGACTTGGAAGCCTGTCCGCCTGTGTTGGAGTAAACTTCTGTTTCGAATACGAATACATTTACGTTTTCGCCGGAAGCCAATACGTGGTCAACACCGCCGTAGCCGATGTCGTAAGCCCAACCGTCACCGCCGAAGATCCACTGGCTCTTCTTAACGAGCTGATCCTTAGCGTCAAGTATAGCCTGGGCAAGGTCTTTAGCTTCGCCCTCTGCACCGCCTGCTATGAAGCCTGTAAGAGCTTCTGCAAGAGCTGCTGAAGAAGCCTTTGAAGGCTCAGCCTCGTCCATTGTGTCAATCCATGCTGCACAAGCAGCCTTAACCTTGTCGCAGGGTGATACTTCGA
Organism: Ruminococcus sp.; assembly: GCA_020860605.1. Taxonomy (GTDB): domain Bacteria; phylum Bacillota; class Clostridia; order Oscillospirales; family Ruminococcaceae; genus Faeciplasma. The sequence goes on from JAJBTZ010000078.1 coordinate 904, forward strand.
TAAGCTTTTCAGCGTTCATCTTAACGAGAGCTCTCTGCTGCTTAACTGATGTATACATACCGAGACCGAATTCTGCGTTATCCTCGAAAAGTGAGTTACACCATGCAGGACCCTGTCCCTTGTCGTTTGTTGTGTAAGGTGTTGTAGGTGCGGAGCCGCCCCAGATTGAAGAACAGCCTGTTGCGTTTGCAACGTACATTCTGTCGCCGAAAAGCTGAGTTATAAGCTTAGCGTAAGGTGTTTCGCCGCAGCCTGCACAAGCACCCGAGAATTCAAATAAGGGCTTTTCAAACTGGCTTCCCTTAACTGTGTTCTTGTTAAGAGGATTAGCCTTTGTGGGAAGAGATACAAGATAATCCCATGCGGGAATTTCGTCTCTCTGTGAGTCGATGGGAACCATCTTAAGAGCTGATTCCTTAGCAGGACATATGTCAACACAGTTTCCGCAGCCTAAGCAGTCAAGAACGTCAACCTGAATCTTGAACTTAAGGCCGGCAGGTTCTTTGATGCCGATTGCAGGCTTAACCGTAAGAGGAGCGGGAGAAGCCGCTACTTCATCGTCTGTAAGAAGGAAAGGTCTTATAGCAGCGTGAGGACAGATGTATGAACACTGGTTACATTCGATACACTTAGAAGCGTCCCATACGGGAACATCGATAGCGATTCCTCTCTTTTCATATGCGGCTGTACCTGCGATAAAGGTACCGTCCTCAATGCCCTTGAAGGCTGATACGGGAAGAGAGTCGCCGTTTGCTGCGTTCATAACGTCGCATACGTTCTTGATGAAATCGGGTCTGTCAGCGGCAGCAGCGGCGGGAGCCTCAACAGCTTCAGCCCAAGAAGCCGGAATTTCAACCTGATGATATCTTGAAATACCTGCGTCAACAGCATTGTAGTTCATGTTAACAATAGCATCGCCCTTGCGGCCGTAGGTTTTCTTAATAGCCTGCTTCATATAGTCAACGGCGTCTGCCTGAGGAATAATGCCTGCAATATCGAAGAAAGCAGCCTGAAGAACAGCGTTGAATTTACTGCCTAAGCCTAATTCCTTACCGATTTCAACGGCATTGATTGTGTAAAGCTGGATATTCTTTTCGGCAATAGCTTTCTTAACCGCTGCGGGAAGATGAGTATCCAATTCCTCGTCTGACCAGATTGTGTTAAGAAGGAATTTTCCGCCGGGTTTAATATCGGAAACTACGTCATATTTTGTAAGATATGACTGCTGGTGAAGAGCTACGAAGTCAGCCGTCTTTACATAGTAAGGACTTCTGATGGGGTCTTTACCGAAACGAAGGTGGGAAATTGTAAGACCGCCGGACTTCTTTGAGTCATATTCAAAGTAAGCCTGTGCGTACTTATCCGTATGGTCGCCGATAATCTTGATGGAGTTCTTGTTTGCACCGACAGTGCCGTCTGAGCCGAGTCCCCAGAATTTGCAGGAGATTGTATGTTCGCCTGTAACGTCGATTTCGGGGCCTGCTTCGAGAGAAAGGTTTGTTACATCGTCCTTGATAGCGATTGTGAAGCTGTTAATAGGCTTCTCAGCGTCAAGGTTTTCATAAACCGAGAGAATGTGAGCCGGAGTTGTGTCCTTTGAACCGAGGCCGTAACGTCCGCCTACGATTTCTCTGACGTCGCCTGCCTGATAGAAAGCTGTACAAACGTCTAAGTATAAGGGTTCGCCCTGTGAGCCGGGTTCCTTTGTTCTGTCAAGAACGGCAATCTTCTTAGCTGTCTTGGGAATAGCTGCGAGGAATTTGTCGGCTACGAAAGGTCTGTAAAGGTGAACGTTTACAAGACCCACCTTTTCGCCCTTAGCTGTTAAGTAATCGATTGTTTCTTCAATACAGTCGCATACAGAGCCCATAGCTACGATAACCTTCTCGGCATCGGGAGCACCGTAGTAATTGAAGAGCTGATAGTCTCTGCCTGTAATCTTGCTGATTTCAGCCATATATTCCTCTACAACAGCCGGAACGTTGTCATAGTAGGGGTTGCAGGCTTCTCTTACCTGGAAGAAAATATCCGGGTTCTGAGCCGTACCTCTTGTTACGGGATGTTCGGGATTAAGGGCATGATCCTTAAATTCCTTAATGGCTTTCTTGTCAACGAGTCTGTCAAGATCCTCATAGTCAAGAAGCTCTATCTTCTGAATTTCGTGAGATGTTCTGAAACCGTCGAAGAAATGAAGGAAAGGAACTTTTCCCTTTATAGCTGAAAGATGAGCAACGGCGCCTAAGTCCATAACCTGCTGAACGCTTGAAGAAGCAAGCATAGCGAAGCCCGTAGCACGGCAGGCCATAACGTCTGAGTGGTCGCCGAAGATGTTAAGAGCGTGAGATGATACACATCTTGCGGAAACGTGAATTACACAGGGAAGGAGTTCGCCTGCGATTTTGTACATATCGGGAATCATGAGAAGAAGTCCCTGTGATGCTGTGTAGGTTGTTGTTAAGGCACCTGTTGAAAGTGAGCCGTGAACAGCACCTGCTGCACCTGCTTCTGACTGCATTTCAACAACCTTAACTGTCTGACCGAAAAGGTTCTTCTTGCCTCTGGCCGAATCTTCGTCAACGTGTTCAGCCATAGGTGATGAA
>JAJBTZ010000054.1 GCA_020860605.1 Ruminococcus sp.
CGGTTTTTTGCTTGTTGGGGCGTATCCCCAATCCCCTTTTTTGAAGAACACCACTAACGTGGTGGCTACGCATTCCTTTGGAACGCTGATGGCATAATGCTCGCAACATTAGAAGCTTTCATTGTCTGCGACGCTTTCTGCAAACCAACGATAATCTTCCTCCTCTGGTTCAAAAACTTTCACAACATCGAGATTCAACGCACAGCAAAGTCTGGCGAATTTGAATGCATCGCCGTGTCTGGCATCCCGCTCAAATATGCTAATGACTCCTTTTGAGAGGCCAAGTTTCTTCCCCAGCTTCTCCTGAGACAAACCCATTGCCTTTCGTGCCGCCTTGATACGTTGCCCCGCGAGTTTTCCGTCCAGGTCATCATTTCTCCTCATGTTTATCCACCGCCTTTCCATGAATGTGAAGATGTTGATTTCATTTTAACCTGGTCACGGCGATGTGTCACTGTCGTCTTTTGTCGCCTGCTGTCGTTTTTTGTCGCCTCCCATTACATCCTCATACTTCACCTCATATTACAGGCCATACTTCTTTAAGATATACTGGAAGTAATTCTCCAGTTCGTATTTTGCCTCATTCGGTATGCGCTGGTACTTCAGGACTTCCGGTATAACAACAGCCGATGTGTTTTTATTATCAGAAGTGATGTCTGTTGTAAAATAGAAATGCAGAAAGTTGCAAACCAAAAATACAGAATGTTGCAACTACATTTTGTAGGTTTTTGCAGACCCAGTTTGCAGAGCACTGTGGCAGCCTCCTCATAGGATTTTTCTGGAGGGAATCCATTGCAGACATCACCAAAATCCATTAACCTTATCTTGTTGCGCCAACAACAATACAGGATAAGGGGGAAGGAGTATGTTTACAATGGATCAGATTCATCGCATCAGAGAGCTGTTCTATGAGCAAGACAAAAACCTAACCGAGATTGCAGACATCGTTGGCTGTGACTGGCGCACAGTTAAAAAATACGTTGACCAGGAAGATTTTTCACCCCGGGCTCCAAAGCCCAATGCGGCTGATGTCCATGCTTCCAAGTTAGACCCCTACAAGCCCCTGATTGACAGTTGGCTTACCGAGGACAAGAAAGCACCACGGAAGCAGCGGCACACGGCAAAGAAAGTTTACAACCGTCTTGTGAAGGAAGCCCCGGGCTTCGATGCCAGTTACCGTCTTGTGGCAAGTTATGTCGCTGCCAAGAGAAAGGAATTGAATCTGGTAGCAAAGAGCCAGGAGGGTTATATTCCTCTTATCCATCGCCCCGGAGAAGCGCAGGCGGACTTCGGATACGCTGACTTCTATGAGAACGGCCAATATCATGAAAAGGCCAAGTATCTTGTCCTCAGTTTTCCCTACAGCAACGGTGGCTATCTACAGCTGAACTATGGGGAAAACCTTGAATGCCTTCTGGAAGGACTCCAGACCATGTTCGAGCATATTGGAGGCGTCCCGAAGGAAATCTGGTTCGATAACACCAAGACCATCGTAACCGAAATCATCAAGGGCGGAGGAAGGAATGTTACTGAGAGGTTCCAGCGTTTCTGTGAGCATTACCGCTTCAAGCCTGTCTTCTGCAATCCTGAATCCGGAAACGAGAAGGGCAACGTTGAGAATAAGGTTGGCTATCTGCGCCGGAACGAGTTGGTTCCCGTTCCCCGCTTCCTTCGTTTGGAAGATGAGAACAAGCTGCTGCTTAAGAACTGTGACAGCGATATGGAACGCGAACACTACGAGAAGGAATCCACCTTCATCAGCGAGCTCTTCCAGGAAGACAAGGCAGCGCTTCTGCCGCTACCGTCTGTGAGGTTTGATACAGCCCTTTATACTACGGTTAGGACTGATAAATACGGGAAGTTCACACTGAACGCCGGGAAGCATACCTACTCCGCATCCCCCGCGTTCTGCGCTGACACAGTGCAACTCAAGGTGACTTCTGGCGAGGTCATTGTCATGGACATGAACATGCAGGAGGTTGTCCGGCACCGCCGTCTCTATGGCGACAGGGTTCAGTCCTCAATGGAATGGCTACCATATCTGAAGTACATCGCCAAAAAGCCCCGTTCTCTGCGTAACAGTGGAATCTACGATATGATGCCGACGGTTATGCAGGAGTACATGGATAGCTGCGACAACTCTGACCGTGGCAAGATTCTCAAGGTGCTTTCTGAACTGACTGACCGAACCGGATTTGACAGCGCCATCCGCACTGTTGAACAGGCCATCATCTACCAGGCGGTTGATCCTGATAGCCTGCGGAGCCTGTATCGCCGCTTGTACACTGACGTGCCTCTCATGCCATCTCTGGAGGATAATGAGGAGCTTCCCAAGGTAACCCTTATCCCGTTCGCAAACGACCTCACAATCCTTGATATGGTTTTACAGAGGGGTGGTGTTGCAAATGGATGAGTTACAGGAAAGAATCGCTGCTTGCTGTAAGAAACTCCGCCTTTCTTCAAGGTTGGCTGAACAGGCCATGATCCCAACAGGAGAGAGCAACCCGGAGTTCTTACTCGGCCTTTTAACCCGCGAGATCATGTACCGCAGGGATGCCCGTATCACCAAGTATCTGAACACAGCTGGTTTCCCAAAGCGTTATACTAGGGAACAGTTTCGGACGGACGAGATTGACTTCCCAGAGGGAGTGACGTTGGATAGCCTGCTAGACCTCGATTTCTACCACAGTGGCAAGAACGTAATCATGTATGGCATGACCGGCACAGGAAAGACAATGCTGTCCATTCTCATTGGGATGTCCGCCTGCAATCAGGAGATTCCAGTGAAGTTCTACCGCACTGCCGGACTTATTAACCTGTTCTCAGAGAGCCAGCAGAAAGGAAACCTGACAGCGTTGAAGAAGAAACTCAATACGGCAGAGATTCTGATCCTCGACGAGTTTGGGTATGTCCCTTATGACAGAACCGGCGCACAGCTCCTCTTTGACTACCTGTCAGAGATTCATGAGGTAAAGTCCGTTATCCTGAACACGAACATTGAATTCTCACAGTGGGTCAATGTCCTGTACGACCAACGGATGACCACAGCCCTGATTGGACGGCTGACCCATCATGTGGAGCTGATCCTCTTCCCCGGTGGCAACAACCGCCTGCGGGAATCCAGTATTACCGACACGCTCAGTCGTATGACCGAGCCGGAAGGAAGGTGAGCCTTATGGCTGTGGCATAACCTCATGGGATTGCTATTCAAAGCCTGGTGGATGTGATTGTCCCGACATCTATCTTGGTTATATGGTACAGGCTTCATTCGGGGCAATCACATCTGCCAGGCATCGCGGCGACCCGCCGCGCCTGGTAGGCGTTGGCAAGTCTCGCGGGTATTCTGCTGGGACACCCAGCGCATTGACAGAAGATGTCTGCATGGTGCAAACCACTTCTGGACGTTGTTGACACAGCTCTGCAACTTTCTGCATTTTGCAGTTGCAACAACCTACATTTTTGCTCTGCAACTTTCTACATTTAGGGGTTGCAAAAAACAC
>JAJBTZ010000080.1 GCA_020860605.1 Ruminococcus sp.
AGAGCTGGCAGCCCCGAAGGGGCTGACTGAGAGGGCGCGAGCGAAGCGAGCGTTGCCATTTGGAAAAAGAGCAGCCGATATAATTATGTTGGTATCAAGCATAATTCTCATTCTTCATTTTCCTCACGTCTTGATGCGGTAATCCAATCGGCAACATCATCCTCTGAGGTTAAACCGGCCTTTTGCGCTTCTCCTCGCATCTGCTCTTGAAACTTCTGCATAGCATAAACTGCCGAGTTGACGACCTTTACTGTGCCATTTTCGAATATAAACGTCACCCTGTCCCCAGTTGAAATTCCGAGAGCAGTTCTTATATTCTTAGGAATTGTTACCTGTCCCTTTGACATTACTCTTGCATCATTTACTAATACATCAGGCATATATAGACCTCCAATCTAAAAGTAGAAAAGTAGGGAAGTAGGAATTCCCTACTTTTTATTATATTCTATCGCAATGAAAATGTCAATATTTTTATCTCCACCTCGTCGGCAATTCCGCCTCAAGCGTTCTCGTCTTCGGATATGGCGTGAACTGCACGTAGGTCGTGGTGAGCTCGTCGTACTTGAGGGCCGAGTTCTTGGCTGCGTCGCGGAGGTAGACCTCGGAAATTATTTCGCCTGTCGGGCTGGTGAGGGCCACCGTTTCGAATTCGCTCAGGTTGAAGCTTAGCTGGACGAGGCCGACGGCGTCGTCTTTTGAATAGTTCTTGCAGACGAATTTCATCTCTTCGCCACTGGCAAGAGTGCCGGAGGTGATGGTGTAGGCGTAGGTGCCGTCTGAAATGGTGAGGCCGGTGAGGCTCACCGTCTCTTCGCCATAGTTTTTAATAGTTATGTAGTCCTGATAGCTGCCCTTGTAGCAGACTTCGGAAATCACGAGGCCTGCCGTGTCGCAGCTTGTCACGAGGTTAATCTTGATGTTACTGCCGTAGATATCGCTTGAAATCTCGACGGTTTCGGAGTAAACCTTCTCCCCGTTAATCTCCCAATATTCGAACTTATAGCCGTCGACCACCTGGCAAGAGAGGGTCTGGGACGTTCCGTCGAAGTAATAGCCACTGAGTGTGTATTCGTCGCTCACATCGATTCTGGCAGTGTTGTAGGTGATTTCGGCGTAATCGGAAGGCGTGATCCTGACGTAGTAGGTGTCCTCGTACTCAGGGAAAATGGCTGTAATCTGCTTCTTGGCGGAGTAGGGTCTCCCCTCAATCCATTCCTTGGCGTTCTCAAGCTCGCTCGAGATGCTCCATGTCGAGGTCGTGCCTGCCTCTCCTGCCTCGACGATTTCGTGGAGACGCTCGGTGTTTAATTCGTCCAGCTCGTCCGAGACCTTGTCAGCGCTACAGTACCAGTTCATTATGTCACATAAAATATTGACGAATTTTTCTTTAATATCGTCCCGCTTGCAGAGGGAGATCAGGAGGTCGCTGCGGGTGTACTTCTCCCCTTCGTCGTGGACGTCGTCATACCAGTCCTCCGGCATGAGGCCGAAGTAGGTCTCGTCGAAGAGGTCTTTTATATTCGAGTCGAAGAAGCTCGAGCCATAGAGCCCAAGCGCGAAGTCGCTGTCATATATCAGGAATCGCCACTTCCCGTCGAAGACCTCGTCCTCTGATGAAAGCGTGGTGTCTCCCGAGACAAATCTATAAACTTTGTAGTTATTATTTGGCCAGTCCCCGTTCCCGACATAGGCACAGAGGGCGTAGTAGGTCAGCATGTTGTCGATGTCGACGAGCTCCTCGAATTCGGCGAAAATCTCGTCGTCGGTGAGGTCCTTATAGGCATAGGCCTGAACGGCCTCCCAGTCGCTCTTGGCTTCCTCGAAGCGGTCGTCGTTGTTCCCCTCGGTCATCATGTACTCGCAGCCCTCAAGGATGTCCCAGGTGCCGTCCTCTACCGCGTACTGGTGATCGAGCCAGTCCTCCGAGTAGACGTCCTGAACCCAGGCGAAGCCGTAGTATTCGCCGTTGAGGAAGACGGCAGCAGCCCGGCAGTTCTTCGCGTCGAGCCCGGCATCGTCAGCAAGCGAAGAGATGACCTCGTCCCTCTCGAACAGGTAGCCGTTATCGTTTCCGCCAGCTCTGAGGGAAATCTTATTGTAGGACTTGATTTTGTCCCCGTTCACGTCGGTTTCGTCGGTGAAGAATTCATATCTGAAACGGTCGTTCTCCGAATCGTACTCGTCTCTCGCGTAAAGCCTCAGATTCTTCTGGCTGTTCGAGCGCGACCATCCGCCATAGATTCTAAGCCCGCAGGCCTGCGAAATAACGCAGGTGCCGTCGTACTCATAGACCTCGACATAGGCAGGCCTCTCGCCCTCCATCCCGCTCTGGTTCCAGTTTGCGGGGTCAGTCGGCTCGATGTCGCCCTCAGGGTTGGTGGCGAGGTAGTCGTCGCGCATCTTCCCCGCGATGAAGATTCCGTCCTCGTAGTTGTATAAATAGTCCGGGTCGATCGAAATCGAGAAGACGAGGCAGTCGAACCGCTCGTCGATGTTCGAGCCCAAGAAGTAGCTTCTTGTGACGGTGTCCGAGCAGCTCCCGTCCGAATAGACGGCGCATGCACGGATGGTATAGAGCGTGCAGTCCTCGCTCAGCTTGACTGAGAGAGTGATTCCGCCGGAGTAGCTTTCTCCCGAAGTCTCGGGCTCCGAGCCGTCGGTAGTGTAAAGAATGTCGGTGACTTCAAGGTTTCCCGACGCGGAAGCGCTCAGATAGAGCCTTTGGGTGCTCGAATAGAACCCGCAGTCTATAGAGAACCGCACCGGCTCCTGGTCAGTCGAGCCGACAGCATCGCTCACGAGCGACGAAACGGTTATCTCCGAAGCATGATAACTGACCCATTCCTGAGCCAGGCAGGTCACAAGGATGAGAACCGCCAAGAGAACCACAATTCCCGCCGTCAGGAGCACCTTATATTTAGTTTTACTCTTAGTTTCGTTCATGTCAAGCTCCAAGTAAAGTCACGCATTGAAAAAATCTGCTACCTTATATGATAGCAGATTTTTGGGGAAATGTAAAGGGGAAGTTCGGCTACGACGAAGCGATTTCGCCGAAGGCGAAAAGCGCGAGTTCCGAAGGGGCGAGCGTTGTCGCCGCTTTGCAGCGACGCGATTTCGCCTTCGGCGAAATCGCACCCCTCCACCACTGGCTTCGCCAGCGGTCCCCCTCCCCCTTCGGGGGAGGCTATAACTGACTCAAGGATGCTTCCTGCGGTATCCACACTTTGTCGCCACTTCGTGGCGACGCGCCCGCCTTCGGCGGGCGCCCTCTCAGTCAGCTGCTTCGCAGCTGCCAGCTCTCCCAGAGGGAGAGCCAAGAATTGCGCTCTCGCAAGAGCCTTCGAGAGAACAACAACTTGGCTCTCCCTCTGGGATGAGCGCATTAGTTCGGCTTCGCCGAACTAAGAGAGTTGCTTCGCAACTCTGACTGAGAGGGCGAGCGTTGTCGCTGCTTCGCAGCGACGCGATTTCGCCTTCGGCGAAATCGC
>JAJBTZ010000061.1 GCA_020860605.1 Ruminococcus sp.
AGGCATTACAGACCTTGCCGATTGCGTTTCCGGCAAGAACCGTATTTTCGGCGACCCCGACGGCAGCGTCAGAATCTACTCCTGCCGTTCAATCTATGACGAAGCCGACTTCGTCGCAGCGAGCATCCGTGACCTCGTTTCGAGCGGAAAGTACTCATATAACGACATTTCCGTCATCGTGAGCGACATCTCCACTTACGAAGATGCAATCGAGGCCTCTTTCGAAAAGTACGACGTCCCATATTTCTTAGACCAGAAGCACAAGGCCTCCGACATGTCTGTAATGCTCTTCGCCTTTGCACTCATCGATTCTGCTTCGTCGAGAAAACCCGATACAGATCGAATCCTGAAATACGTCCGCTCGCCCTTTTCTGAGTTCAGTGAGCTCGAAATATCTATGATCGAGGACTACACCGTCCGTTGGAACGTCGACGGCGAGATGTGGCTAAGTGACTTCACCGTCGGTGAAGAAAAAGAGCTCGAACGCCTCAATTCGCTTCGCTTAAAGATCATCGAGCCTCTCGAAAAACTTCATATCGCTTGCAAGTCAGCGAATGCCAAAACCGTTGCAAACGCTTTCAGTGACTGCCTCGAAGAAAGCCACATCACACGTCGGGCCCGTGACATCATCGACAGCTACTATGACGAGGACGAAAAATTGGAGGCTGCAAGGCAGTTCAAGCAGCTCTGGAACGCCCTTATGAACTCAGTCGCAGCCATCTATAACACCATCGGCGACGACAAACTCACCCTCAAGGAGTTCGGAGACCTCCTCAAGCTCTCCCTCTCCGACAGCGGAATCTCGAACCCACCGCAGAAGCTTTCCTGTGTCGTGATTTCGGACTTGGCGCGTTCAGTAATAACATCCCCCAAAGTCGCCTTCACAATGGGAGCAAACGATGGCCTCTTTCCGAACGACTCGAAGAAAACCGGCATTTTCAGTGGACGCGACGCCGAGCTTTTAGAGAAGGAAGGCCTTAAATTTGAAATAGGCGACGAGCGAAGACTTTCTGGAGGCCGTTTCGACTGCTACACCGTCCTGGCGAGCCCAAGTGAGCTCGAGATAATCACCTACACCGTCTCAGACACGACAGGCAGACATCTGAGGCCCTCCATTACGATAACACGTGCAATCAAGCGCCTCGGCATAGAGCCTGTAAAGGCAGAGAGCTTGCCACTTTCACTCTACTGCTCCGCTCCCGAAGCAGCCTTCTATCGCTATTGCATCGGCGACAGTGGCGACGAAAAAGAGCTCGCAGCTTTGAGAGAATCATTGCAGACTATCCCCGAATTCAGCGAGAGGCTTTCCCGTCTCGACGCTTCAAAAAATCCTCAGCCTCACCGCCTTTCGCCGCCTGTTGCAAAGTCGGTTTTTGCTCCACACGACATCAATGTCACCGCCTCAAGGATCGACACCTACAACCACTGCCCGTTCAGCTACTTCATCCGCTACGGCTTAGGAATAGAGCCAGTTGAGCCAGTGAAGATTGATCCCGCAAACCGTGGCTCGGTCATGCATTTCGTTTTCGAAAACGTCCTCGAGCGCTTCGGCAACACCTTCGATCAGGCCACCGATGACGAGATAAAATCCGCAGTCGATGAGCTCCTGAAAATCTACGAGCAAGAGAACCTCGGCGGTGATTTCGGCAAGAATTACAAGTTCAAGGCGGACTATGACCGCCTCGCCTCCGCTTGTTGCGAGATCCTCTTCAACATTCGTGAGGAATACGGGGTATCAAGGTTCCGACCTGTACGCTTTGAATATGACCTCTCGAGAGAAAACGGCGAAAGCGTCCTCTCGATTCCGATAAACAAGGATCTAAAAATCAACATCCGAGGCATCGTCGACCGAATCGACGCCTTCGATTCTGAAGATGGCAAAAAGTACATCCGGGTCGTAGACTACAAAACCGGCAGCAAAGCTTTCAGATTCGAGGACATCTATAATGGCCTGAACCTCCAGCTGCTGCTCTACATGGTCGCCCTGACTGAGGGAACAGATGAGAGCTTCAAGGACTGCACCCCAGCCGGAATCTTCTATATGAAGGCTGGCTTCTTAGAGTGTGAAGACGACTATTCGCCCCTCAGCGATACCGCCGAAGAACGTCTCAAGCGCCGCGCTGAACAGCTCAAGCGCTCAGGCCTTATACTTGAAAACGACAGCGCCGTCACCGCCATGGATGAAAATATTTCCGGGAAATACGTCCCCGTCAAGAAGAAGCGTGACGGCAGCTACACCCAGGCCTCGAGCACTATTTCAGAGGAGAGCTTTGGCCTCCTTCGTGGTTTCGCAAAGGGCAAAGCTGTGGAGCTCGGCTCGAACCTCCTTTGTGGCAAGATTGACGCCACCCCCGCTGGTCCAGATGCCGAACACCTTCGCTGCTCCACCTGTGGCTACCAGTCGGTCTGTGCCCGACTCGTCTACATTTATAAACCCGTGACCGCTGAAGACGGCGAGAAACTCAAGCGAGAAATCCACTATGGAGGTGATAGCGATGCCGAACTGGACAAATGAACAGCTTGCAGCCATAAACGCCATCGACGAGCCCGTCATCGTCTCCGCAGCAGCAGGAAGTGGCAAAACCGCCGTTCTTGTCGAGAGAACGATCCGCCTCCTCTGTGACGAGGAAAAACACATTCCTGCCGACCACCTCCTTGCGGTTACTTTTACTAATGACGCAGCAAGCCAGATGCGGGAAAAGCTCGGTGACGCCCTCGAAAAGAAGGCGACCGAAGAGCCAGACAACGCCTGGATCCAGAAGCAGCAGTCCCTCCTGAAGCTCGCCGACATCTGCACGATAAACTCCTTCTGTTTCGACATGCTGAGAAACCACCTCGAAGAAACCGACTTCCAGAGCGGAGTCCGAATCATGGAGGAAAATGAGTCTGGGATGCTCACAGAGCGCGCTCTCACAGCCGTTTTAGAGAACGCCTACCGCGATCGCCCCGAAGAGATGGAGCGACTGATTTCGCTCTTCTGCAAGGAAAACGACACAAGCCTTCGTACCATAATCCTGAAGCTCTACGATTTCCTCCGAACGCTCCCGTTCAAAGACGTCTGGACCTCGAAAATCCTCAGTTCCTTCAGGGACGGCACCGCCGTGAAAAACGTCACCCTAGGCAGAACTCAGGACGCCCTGAACCTCTGCAAGAATCTTCGGACAATCAGCTCAAGGCTCCGAAACTTAGCCGAAAGCCTTGAGTACCATAAATCTGCCCAGGAAATCTTCCTCGCCGCTTGCGATCAGGCGGAATCACTTTGCATGATTCCAAAAGGCTACAGCTGGGACGACTGCCGTGAAATCTTCTCGAATATTTCGTGGAGGAGCCTCCAGTCTGCCCGCCAGACCAAAGCCGAAAAAGCCGAGTCGACCTTAGCCGAGGACGAGATTTACGAATCCGCAAAGGATTGCTACAAGCGCCTCAAGGACGTCGCCTCTGAAATATCAGAAATCTACTTCTGTACCGTTTCCGATGCCGAAAAAGACGCCGAACTCTCAGCAGAGAGCTTCGAATCGCTCCTGAAGCTCACAAACGAGCTCTGGGACGAAGTCTTGCGCCAGAAAGTCGAGAAAAACGCCGTAGACTTCGCCGACACCGAGCTCATCACCGTCAGACTTCTCGCCGAATGTGACCCAGACGGCAAAATTCACCGCACCAAGCTCTCCGAAGAAATCCGCCAGAGTGGCAGATATAGCCTAATCCTCATCGACGAGTTTCAGGACGTCAACAACCTGCAAGAGGTCATATTCAAAGCGATTTCCGACACCGACAACCTTGGCGAAATCGGCTCCAACGTCTTCGTCGTCGGAGACGTGAAGCAGGCAATCTACCGCTTCCGTCAGGCAAACCCGATGATTTTCATGAACACCCGCCTTCAGGGCAAATCTTCCGAAAGCCCTGTCCGTGAAATCATCCTTTCTAAAAACTTCCGCAGCCGAGCCTCAGTCCTCGACTTCTCGAACTACATCTTCTCGTCCCTGATGACCAACAATTTGGGCGAGGTGGAGTATACGAAGGAGGAAGAGCTCGTCCCGGGCGCGGAGTATCCGGGCGAAGACCAGCCCTGCACCATCATCGAAGTCGACTGCGAGGGCAAAAACTCCTCAGAGACGGAGGGGCTCGAATACACCGCCATCGCCCGCCGAATCCGCAAGATGATTAACGATGGCGTCACCGTCACTGATGGGGGAGTGCAGCGCCCCTGCAGAGCAGGCGACTTCTGCGTGCTCTCGAGAAACAACCCCAACGGCGAACTCGCAGTAGAGTGCTTCGAAGCCGAAGGCCTGAAAATCGCCTCAACAAGCGTTTCAGGATATCTCGGTTCGAGAGAAATCTCGCTTCTCATAAACCTCCTGTCTATCACAGTCAGCCCGATGCGCGACATCCCAATGTCCAGCATCATGCTCTCCCCAATAATGGGCTTCATGGATGACGAGCTGGCAAAAGTCAAGCTCTATGACAAGAAGCGTCGCCTCTATCGCAACATGCTCGACATCTCTGAGGACAGCTCCGACCCGATTTTGCAGTCGAAGTGCTCCCAGGCGGTCGCCCTCATCAAAAAGCTTCGCCTCTACTCCTCAAGCATGACGCTTACTCGCCTTATAAAGAAGATATACGACGTCACTGATCTCATCAGCCTTGCTGCCTCCTACGAGGACGGCGACAAGAAGATCGCCAACCTCTACCTCATGCTCGAGTACGCCAAGAGCTATGAGGAGTCCTCAAAGGACGGCCTGAACGGATTTTTAAGGTACATAGACTACATCTCCCAGAACGGCGGTGACTTCAATGAAGCCGTCACCGTCACAGAGTCGCAGGATGCCGTCAGCTTCAAGACAATCCACAAGTCGAAAGGCCTCGAATATCCCTTCGTTTTCATCTGTCGCCTCTCGAAAAAGTTCAATAAAACCGACCTCTACGGCAGACTTATCTTAAACACCGACGCCGGTGTCGGAATGAGCTTCCTCGATTACGGAAGCCTCACCAAGCGCAAAACCATCTTCTCCGACTATGTCGTCTCGAAGAATCTTTCAGAGATGCTCTCCGAGGAGCTCCGCCTCCTCTATGTCGCCATGACCCGTGCCAAGGAGCAGCTTTTCATCGTCTACGATATCGACGAGAAAACCGCCGAACGCGCCACTGGATTCTCTTACGAGATCGACAGCCCGAAGATCCCATCGTCCCTTTCAAGCCGTGCAAACAGTATGCAGGACTGGCTCACGATGGCTATGTGCAAGCATCCTGATTTCAAGCTTCTCAGAGAAGCCTTGCCGGATGACGCCTTCGCAGATACCTCTCATGTTCCAGATATTTCCGAGGAAATCCCGCTTGAACAAAGCCAGCTCAGCACGAGCGAGAAGCTTTCCGAAGCTGTTCAGCTTGACGAGAATCTCAAGGCAAAGCTCCTCAAATCCTTTGAGTACAGAAACGACCCCGTTCTCACTTCAACTGAGGCGAAAGTCACCGTTTCCGAACTCGCAGCCGACGACCCCGTCAACTTCTTCCCGAAGGTGCCGAGGCTCAAGGAGACTGTAACGGAGCTCACCGCAGCCCAGAAGGGCACCCTCATGCACCGTTTCATGCAGTGTGCCGACTACTCTTCAGCTGCTACTGACGTAGCAGGTGAAATCCGTCGCCTCACAGACACAGGCATCTTCAGCGAATTCGAGGCAAAATCCCTCGACACGAAATCTCTCTCCGCCTTCTTCGAAAGCGACATCTACGGGAGGATGTCCAGGAGTCCAAATGTTAGCCGAGAGCGAAGCTTCATTGTCAAATTCGCCGATATCGAGGCCTCTTACGACATCACCGAGGCCTACGGCAACACCGACGGCATGATGCAGGGAATCGCAGACTGCATTTTCGAGGAGCCCGACGGCTATGTCATCGTCGACTACAAGACCGACAAGGTCGAGACAGTCGAGCAGCTTGCCGAGCGTTACAGAATGCAGCTCTCACTCTATAAAGCAGCTTTCGACGTAATCTTAGACAAGCCGGTCAAGTCCTGTTACATCTACTCCCTCAGGCTCGCCAAAGGCGCAGAAGTAGTAGTTTAAAAATTTTTTCGAAAAAACGCTTGACAAACCGACACCGAGGGTATATAATGTCAACCGTAAAGAAAGTAGCAACGGTTGCGTTCTCACCTCAAGCGGTCGCGAAGAGGTCAATAAGGTTTATTTTCGGGAATGGCATTGTGCCTGAACCGTCAGTGATTTTATGAGCGCAAACCATGTGTTTGCGCTTTTTTGCTGGGTTAAGACCAAATTATTTTCGGAGGTGTTGCGCCATAGCCAACGTAGCTCATCAGATCAATGAAGAAATCCGTGACAAAGAAATCCGAGTAATCGATTCAGACGGCACACAGTTAGGGATCATCTCGTCGAAGGAAGCACAGAAGATTGCCAATTCGAAGGAGCTGGACCTTGTTAAGATTGCGCCCACAGCCAATCCGCCAGTCTGCAAAATCATGGATTACGGCAAGTACTGCTTCGAGCAGTCCAAGCGAGAAAAGGAAGCCAGAAAGAACCAGAAGGTCGTTGAAATCAAGGAAGTCAGAATGACCTCAAAGATAGATTCAGGTGACTTCAACACGAAGGTCAATCAGGCTATCAAGTTCCTGAAAGGCGGAGACAAGGTCAAAGTTTCCGTAAGACTTCAGTTCCGCAAGGGCGTTCCGCTTCATTCCGAGCTGACCGATAAGCTCCTTGACGAGTTCAAGGAAGCCGTCGCAGAATATGGCACATTCGACAAGCCCAGCAAGGTCGAGGGTAGAAACATTACCTTAATGATTTCTCCCAAGGCTTCTAAGTAAATAAAGGAGGACATTCCAAAAATGGCAAAGAATAAGATCAAGACCCATTCCGGCACCAAGAAGCGTTTCAGCCTCACAGGAACCGGCAAGGTAAAGTTCCAGCACGCAAACAAGAGACATCGTCTCGTTTCCAAGGATCATAAGGCAAAGAGAATTGCAAGAGGTACAGCATATGCAAGTAGTGCTAATGTTGAAGCTCTCAAGAAGACAATTCCATACAAATAATAAGGGGAGGTAAAGAATTATGGCTCGTGTAAAGGGCGCAATGATGACCCGTAAGAGAAGAAACCACACACTTAAGCTTGCAAAAGGCTATTGGGGTTCAAAGAGCACTCATTTCAAGATGGCCAAGCAGGCTGTCATGAAGAGTGGCAACTATGCATATATCGGCAGAAAGCAGAAGAAGCGCCAGTTCAGACAACTCTGGATCGCAAGAATTTCCGCAGCTGCAAAGGCTAATGGAATGAACTATTCGACATTGATGAACGGCCTCAAGAAAGCTAACATCACCATCAACAGAAAGATGCTTTCAGAGATCGCAATCAATGATCCTGCCGGATTCACTGCAATCACAGAAAAAGCAAAGGCAGCTTTGAACTAGTAAAAACATAACCACGCTCCACGCGGGCGTGGTTATTTGTAATTTAGGAATACTGAAAATTTTGACGAAAATGGATTATAAGCTCATTTCAAGCAGGGATAACCCACTAATAAAAGAATATATTAAGCTGCGAGATAATAAAAAATATCGCTCACTCGAGCATAAATTTGTCTTAGAAGGCGCTCGCCTCTCAGGTGATGCTGTAAAGTCAGGCGTTACCCTCCATAGCGTCTTTGTGACCGAGCAGGCCTGCGAAAAATATCCTGAAACCGTGGCACTTCTGAGCGAAAGCTCACAAATATACCAGATTCCCGACAAGCTCGCCCACGATTTAGAGGACACAAAAACCTCCCAAGGCATCTTTTCTGTCGCATCGGTACTTGACAAAAATCTGAACGCTGATAAAATAAAAGACGGTAGCCGTTTCGCAATCCTCGATGGCCTCCAGGATCCAGGTAATGTCGGAACTATCTTAAGAGTCGCCGATGCAGTTGGCCTCGACGGAGTCTTTCTGTGCAACAGCTGCGACATCTACAACCCCAAAACCATCCGCTCAACAATGGGCTCGATTTTTAGAGTGCCCTTTAGAGACGATTTGAGTTTTTCTGAAGCTGCCGAGCTTCTTCACGACTGCGGAGTCACGCTTTACGCTACGGTTGTAGACCCAGACGCCGAGAGCCTTCGGGAAATAACCTTCGCCGAGAGCTCTTGTGCGGTAATCGGCAACGAGGGGAACGGCTTAAGCGAAGCCGATGTCGCCCTCTGCGACAAGCGCCTGACCATCAGAATGAACGGCACAATAGAATCCCTGAACGCTGCAACCGCTGCGGGAATAGTGCTCTGGGAAATGACTATATAAAAAAGGAGACTTCACCATGACGGAATCGACAAAATACTGGCTCTGGCTCACTTTGGCCTACGGACCCGCAAACTCAAGAAAATGGAACTTCCTGTCCCACTACTCATCCGTCAGGGAAGCCTATGACCACGTCTCCTCAGGCGACTTCACAAACGTCCTCCCTCAGGACAAAAGGCCGATGGAGCTCGCAACTCCCCAGAAAGTCGAAGAATTAATCTCAGAGTGCGAGAAAAACAGAATCACCATCTATTCCTATGATGACCCCGAATTTCCTGACAGACTCCGTGAAATCTACAATCCGCCGTCGGTAATCTTCACCCTCGGCAGACTCGACGCGATAGACGAAACAGTAATCATAACCTCCGTCGGGACCCGCAAGCCCGACGACTACTCAAGAGCGATAGCCTCAAGGCTGATAAGGGAGCTCGCCCAGGCAGGCGTTACAATAGCGAGTGGCTGTGCCTCAGGACTGGATAGCGTTTCACTGGTCTCCGCAATAAAAGGCGGAGGCAAGGTCTACACCGTCATGCCCTGTGGCCTTCTGAGCGACTATCCAAAGAATTCAGCCTCGATGAAGAAGGCAGTAGCAGCCCATGGCGCCGTCATCAGCGAATATCTTCCACATTCAGGCACAACTTCGCTCAATTTTCGATTAAGAAATAGAATACTCTCAGCAATCGGCTTGGGGACACTGATATTGCAAGCAGGCGCTACGAGTGGTTCTTTGAGCACTGCCAATTTTGCCCTCAGTCAGGGCAAAGACATATTCTGCATCCCGCCACATAATTTGTATGATGACAGCTACTCAGGCGTCATCTCGCTACTCCGTGACGGAGCAATCCCGGTCTTTGACTCGAGAGATATCTTAAACGAATATTACAGCGTTTACGCCCACAGGCTCAACTACGGCGCAGACATCTTTTCCCAGAGAAGCGAAAGTGGCCTCTTCGGCAAGAACAGAAAAGTGGATTCTGAGTCCGAACCCGAAAAAGTAATCCGCAAAAAGCCTCGTCCAGAGCCAAAGGAAGAGGAAATGGCAGAGCAGCCGATAGAGCCAAGGCCAGCTCCTGATCTCTCAGGACTTTCCGACGGCAGGCGTAAGATAGTCGAGTTCATTCTGAGCCATGGCGTCGTCCTCTTCGACGAGATCGCCGAGAATATCGACGGCACAGTCGACCTCGAAACGGCACTTACCGAGCTCGAGCTTGACGGAATAATCCGCAGCCTCTCTGGAAACCGATATACTGTCTGAAAATTCCAGATTGAAAGAAGAAAGGCAAGAAATTAATGTCAGATTTAATCATAGTAGAGTCCCCAACGAAGATTCACACGGTGAAGTCAACGCTGGGAAAGGATTACGATGTGGTGGCCTGTGTCGGACACGTAAGAGACCTCCCGAAGTCGAAGCTCGGCGTAGATATCGAGC
Source organism: Ruminococcus sp. (assembly GCA_020860605.1). Lineage (GTDB taxonomy): Bacteria > Bacillota > Clostridia > Oscillospirales > Ruminococcaceae > Faeciplasma. The sequence goes on from JAJBTZ010000061.1 coordinate 9,701, forward strand.
ACGGCTTTGAGCCGACTTATGTCGACATCAAGGGCAAGGAGAAGGTCATCCAGGACCTGAAGCACCGTGCCAAAAAAGCCGACCACGTCTACTTCGCGACCGACCCTGACCGCGAAGGCGAAGCCATCTCGTGGCACCTGGCGACGATGCTTGGCTTCGATCCGAAAGACAAAAACCGCATCACTTTTAATGAGATAACCAAAACCGGCGTTGAGGCAGGAATCGCCTCACCACGCTGCATAGATATGAATATAGTAAACGCTCAGCAGGCGCGTCGAATCCTCGACAGAATCGTAGGCTACAAGCTCTCGCCGTTCCTATGGAGAAAGGTCCGCAAAGGCCTCTCCGCAGGCAGAGTCCAGTCGGTAGCGGTCCGAATGATAGTCGACAGGGAAGAGGAAATCAAGGCGTTCACTCCTGAAGAGTACTGGTCAATCGAGGCCAAGCTCTTAGGAAAATCTTCGAGAAAGGCCTTCACCGCTCGTCTCACAGCCGTTGACGGCAAGAAGGCGGAGCTCAAAACCAAGGAAGAAACCGACGCTGTCCTCGCTAAGATAGGAGATGGCGACTTCGTCGTGACCGCTCTTCGCAAAGGCACCCGCTCGAAATCCCCAGCAGCTCCATTCTCGACAGCATCCCTATTGCAGGACACCGCTCAGCGCTACAACTTCAACTCAAGAAGAACCATGAGCGTCGCTCAGGAGCTATACGAAGGCGTCGAAATTGAGGGCATGGGAGCCGTCGGCCTCATCACCTATATGAGAACCGATTCGCTTCGAATTTCGGACGAAGCAAAAGCCTCCGCCAAGCAGTTCATCACCGACAATTATGGCACTCAGTATCTCCCCGAAAGCCCGCGTAACTACCGCTCAGGCGGAAACAACGTTCAGGACGCTCACGAAGCCATCCGACCCACAATGATCGAGCTGACCCCAGAAAAGGCGAAGCCCAGTCTCACACCCGACCAATACAAGCTCTATAAGCTCATCTGGTCGCGCTTCCTGGCGAGCCAGATGGCGGACTGCATCATGGACACCCAGAGCGTCACCGCCGAGGTCAACGGCTGCACCTTCAAGGCCTCAGGATTCGCTGTCAAGTTCGACGGTTACACCGTTTTGTATGAGGAATCAAAAGACGACGACTCGGAGAAAATCCCTGTTTTAGAGAAGGGCGACATACTGAAGGTCAAATCGTTAGACGGCCTCCAGCACTTCACCCAGCCTCCTGCAAGATACACCGAGGCAACCCTCATCAAGGCCTTCAAGGAGTACGGCATAGCCCGCCCCTCCACCTATGCCTCCACAATAACAACAATCCTACAGCGTTCTTACGTCGAACGCGAAGGCAAACAACTCAAACCAACTGCATTGGGCGAAGTCACAACGGAGCTGATGAAGGACCACTTCTCCGACATTGTCGACGTAGATTTCACCGCAGAGATGGAGACGAATCTTGACGACATCGAGGCAGGTAAGGCCGACTGGCGGGAGACTCTAGAGACTTTCTATGAAGGTTTCGATAAATCCCTCCAACAAGCGGAAAAGGACTTAGATGGAAAACGAATCAAAGTCCCCGACGAGCCGACCGACCAAATCTGTGAACTCTGTGGCAAACCGATGGTGATAAAAATCGGCAAGTACGGCAAATTCCTGGCCTGTTCTGGCTTCCCAGAGTGCACAAACACGAAAACATTGGTAGTAGAGGCACCAGGCAAGTGCCCCTACTGTGGCAAGAAAATCCTACAGAAGAAGACCCAGAAAGGCAAGAAATACTTCGGCTGCGAGGACAACCCCAAATGCGAATTCATGACATGGGACACCCCAACGACGGAGCACTGCCCCAAGTGTGGTTCAACCCTCTTCCAGAAAGGCTCCGCAAAGACGGGCAAACTAATCTGCCACCAAAAAAATTGCGACTACGAGAAGGACTTGAGCGGTGAATAAAGTAACAGTAATAGGAGCAGGACTTGCCGGCTGTGAAGCAGCATGGACGCTGGCCAATATGGGAATCGAAGTTAAGCTCTACGATATGAAGCCCGCAAAGTTCACACCTGCTCACAAGTATAACGGCCTCTGTGAGCTGGTTTGCTCGAACTCCCTGAAAGCCGAAAGGCCAGATACAGCAGCAGGCCTCCTGAAGCTGGAGATGAGACGCTTAGGCTCAGTGACAATGCCCGTAGCGGACGAAACCCGAGTCCCCGCAGGCGGAGCACTTGCAGTTTCGAGACAGGACTTCTCCGACAAAGTGACCGAAAAAATTCTGAATCACCCTAACATAGAATTCATTTCCGAAGAGCTAACCGAAATCCCCGAAGGCTACGTGATAATCGCGACAGGCCCCCTGACGAGCGACGCCTTATCAGAGAGCATAAAAACGCTGATAGGCGAGGATTACCTCTACTTCCACGATGCAGCAGCCCCGATAGTGACTCGCGACAGCCTCGATATGACGAAAGTTTTCGAGGCCTCAAGGTACGACAAAGGCGAAGCGGATTATTTGAATTGTCCTATGAACAAGGACGAGTATCTCGCCTTCTATAATGAGCTCATCCACGCCGAAACCGCGCCACTTCACGATTTCGAAAAGTCGGGTTCGGATAACTATAAAGTCTACGAAGGCTGTATGCCGATAGAAGCCCTCGCTAAGCGAGGCGAGGACACAATGCGCTTCGGACCTCTGAAACCAGTAGGCCTGATCGATCCAAATACTGGCAGGCGACCCTATGCCGTAGTCCAGCTCCGAAAAGAGAACACGGAGGGCACAATGTTCAACCTCGTCGGCTTCCAGACAAATCTGAAGTTCGGCGAGCAGAAGCGAGTTTTCTCAATGATACCAGGCCTCGCTGAGGCTGAATTCATGCGCTATGGCGTTATGCATAGGAATACTTATCTCAATTCGCCAATGCTTTTAGATCGGCATTTCTGCCTGAAAAAAGACCAGAGAATCTACTTTGCAGGCCAGATGACAGGCGTCGAAGGCTACACCGAATCCGCAGCAAGCGGAATCTACGCTGCTATGAGCCTTGGAAGAAAGCTCTTGGGCCTTCCAGAGATAACTCTTCCCACGGAAACGATGATCGGAGCCCTCGCAAACTACGTGGAAACAGGCTCCCCCTCAGGCTTCCAGCCGATGGGAGCAAATATGGGAATTCTTCCTGAACTTCCAGAAAGAATAAAGAACAAACAACTTAAATATCAGACGCTTTCCGAGCGAGCAATGAACGCTCTCGAAAAGGCACTGACCGAGACCAAGGAGGCATAAAAATGGCTGATAAAATTCGTGTAATAGTTGACGCCTTCGGCGGGGACAACGCTCCCCTCGAAGTAATCAAGGGCGCAATCAGAGCAGTAAATGAGCTCGATGTCGACATAACCCTTGTCGGAAACGAGGAGAAAATACGCAACTGCGCCAAAGAAAACGAGCTCGATATTTCGGGATTAGCCATTCACCATGCTCCCACAGTAATGGCAGTCGAAACCGAGCCCACAAAGATTCTGAAGGAGTATTCCGACAGCTCAATGGCCGTAGGCCTCAAGCTGCTCCATGACGGCGAGGGCGACGCCTTCGTTTCAGGAGGCTCAACAGGAGCACTGACAGTCGGAGCCACCTTCATTGTCAAGCGAATGAAAGGAATCAAGCGCTGTGCCATCGGCATGGTACTTCCTACAACGAAGGAGCCCTGCATGGTTCTCGATATCGGTGCCAACTCCGAATGTCGTCCTGAAATGCTCACCCAGTTCGCAATAATGGGCTCCGCCTACATGAACAAGCTTCAGGGCGTCGAGAATCCCCGTACAGCCCTTATAAACATCGGCACCGAGCCCACCAAGGGCAGAGACCTCGAGACCGAGACCTATAAGCAGCTCGGCAATGCTCCCGTCAACTTCATCGGCAATATCGAAGCCCGAGAGATACCTTTGGGAGGAGCAGACGTCGCCGTGACCGACGGATTCTCAGGAAACCTCGTACTTAAGACCTACGAAGGCATGGGCAAGCTGATTTCAGCGTACTTAAAAGACATATTCAGCGGAGTCACTGGCAAGATAGCAGGCCTCTTCGTTCTGAAGCGAATCAACGCGATGAAAAAGAAGCTCGACTACGCCGAATATGGCGGAGCACCGCTTTTGGGAGCAGCCAAGCCAGTAATCAAGGCACACGGCTCGTCAAACGCCACCGCCTTCTATAACGCCATCCGTCAGGCTAAACTCTATATCGAAAACCACGTCACCGAAGAAATAGCCACAGCTCTTGAAGAGATGAAGGCGAAGGAGGCAGAGGAGAAGAATGGATATATTAGAAGAATTTGAACAAAAATTAGGCTATACCTTCAAGGACAAGGACCTTTTAATAGAGGCCCTGACCCACTCGTCCTATGCCAATGAATCTCACCACACGAGAAATTCCAACGAGCGTCTCGAATTTTTAGGCGACTCCGTCCTTTCGATAGTGGTTTCCGAATACCTCTTCGAAGAGTGCCAGGACTATCCCGAGGGTGAACTGAGCAAGACGAGAGCAACTCTCGTCTGCGAGAAATCCCTCGCCAAGTTTGCCGAGCAGATCGACCTGAAAGAATACATTTATTTGGGCAAAGGCGAGCTCTCAAACGGCGGAAAGAATCGTCCTTCGATAATTTCCGATGCTTTCGAAGCAGTAATCGCAGCGGTTTATCTCGATGGTGGCTTCGAAGCTGCGAAGAAATACGTTTTAAGATTCATCCCCGAGAACGTCGAAGAAGCAGCAGCCAAAGAGTACGACGACTACAAGACCGTCCTGCAGGAGATAATCCAGAAGAACCCAGAAGAATCGGTCGAATATGAGCTCGTTTCTGAGTCAGGCCCAGCCCACAGGCGTACCTTCACCGTCGACGTCATGCTGAATTCAAACGTCATCGGCACTGGCACAGCAAGCTCGAAAAAGCGTGCCGAGCAGCTTGCAGCCAAGGAAGCTTTGAAACTCATGGGAGCGCTTCCCGATGGCAAGTAAACATGCTAACCTGAGCATCTTCGTCCCCCACATTGGCTGCCCCCACAAGTGCTCCTTCTGCAACCAGAACACGATAACCGGCCAGACCTTCATCCCTCATGCTCAGGACGTCAGAGACACCTGCGACAAGGCCATCGCCGATGGCGTGGACATAGAAAACACCGAAATCGCATTCTTTGGCGGGAGCTTCACGGCAGTCCCCTTAAACTACATGCTTGAGCTCCTCGAACCAGCGAAAAGATACGTTACGAGGGGATTTAAGGGCATCCGCGTTTCGACGAGACCAGATGCCATCAGCCACGATATTCTCTTAGTCCTATACCGCCACGGCGTCACCACAATCGAGCTTGGAGCTCAGTCAATGTTTGACGATGTTTTAGAGCTAAACGAGCGTGGCCACACTGCTCAGGACATTGTTAACGCCTCGAAGCTCATCAAGGACTATGGCTTCAACTTAGGCCTTCAGATGATGCTCGGCCTCTACGGCTCAACGCCTGAAAAGGACTACGAAACCGCCCTGAGAATTGCCGATCTGGAGCCCAAAGAAGTCAGAATCTACCCGACGGTAGTCCTGAAAGACACTAAATTAGGCCAGCTCTACCAAGAGGGCAAATATAAAACCTACGAGCTCTCCGAAGCTGTCGAGCTCTCGGCGAAGCTTTTAGACCTGTTCGAGAGTAGGGGAATCAACGTCATCAAGTTCGGTCTCCATTCGTCAACGGATGTCGAGGAGTCGATGCTCGGCGGAATCTATCACCCAGCGTTCCGTGAACTCTGTGAGGCCGTCCGTGCAAGAAACACTATGGAAAAGCTTATGGGAGACGGCACAGCCTATATCTTCACTGTCCGACCCGATTACCTCTCGAAAGCACTCGGCCACAAGAAAAGTAACATCGAATATTTCCGCTCGAAGGGCATAGAAGTCACGATAAAGGCGGAGCCATCTCAGACGGAAAATATTCTCACTAAGGAATGATAACAGCGTGTATTTGAAATCTATTGAGCTTCACGGCTTCAAATCCTTTCCAGACAAGGTAAAACTCGAGTTTGGAAAAGGCCTCACAGCCGTTGTAGGTCCCAACGGAAGCGGAAAAAGTAATATAGGCGATGCCGTCAGATGGGTTTTAGGAGAGCAATCTTCTAAAACTCTTCGTGGTGGAAAAATGGAGGACGTAATTTTCGGAGGAACCGAAAAGCGCAGTCCCATGAGCTTTGCCTCCGTCACTTTGAATATATCGAACGAAGACCGCACCCTCGAAATAGATTCTGACGAAGTCAGCGTGATGCGACGCCTCTGGCGAAGTGGCGAGAGCGAGTACATGCTCAATGGCGCTCAGGTGAGGCTCAAGGACGTAGTCGAGCTCTTCATGGACACCGGCCTCGGTCGCGATGGCTATTCGATAATCGGCCAGGGCAAGGTTGCCGACATTGTGAGCTCGAAGTCGGGAGACAGAAGGGAAATCTTCGACGAAGCTGCCGGAATCTCAAAGTTCCGCTATAAAAAAGCCGAATCGGAGCGTAGGCTCGCCTCCGCTGAGGAAAATATTTTAAGACTTAAAGATATACTTTCGGAATTAGAGGGCAGGGTAGAGCCCTTAAGAATCCAGTCAGAAAAAGCGAAAAAATACCTGAAATTAGCCGATGAGAGAAAGCATCTCGAAATCTCCGTTTGGACGAATAAATTAGAGGAGCTGAAAGCCAGCGAATCGGAAACCGCTAACCTCCTCCTCTCCTCTCAGGGCGAATATGAGCACCTGACGAACGAAATCACCCGGTGTGAAGCTGAAATTGAGGAATTAGCAGCCAAGCGCCGTCAGTCGGCAGCAGCAGCCGAGGAATACCGTACCAAGATTTCCGAACTCAACCAAAGAAGCTCCGAAGCAGCCTCAGACATCGCCGTCTACAAGAACAACATCATGCATTACGAGGGCGAAATCGCCGAGGCCGAAAGGAAGCGCCAGGAGCTCATAAATGCCGAAAAAGAGGTCGAGAAGAGCATTTCTGACCGCCTCTCAGAAGCCGACAGAATCAAGTCTGAGCTCGAAGCTTTGAATTCCGAAGTCTCAGCCCTTGAGCAGCAGCTCACAGGCCTTAATTTGGAGGAGGACGAGCGTAGTCGCGACTTGAACTCTTCAAGAGAGAAGCTCAACCGCGCCTATGTCGAGCGCTCAGAGCTCAAGTTCTCAATCGCAAACGCGTTAAGAGACAAGACCGAAGCCGAGTCCGAAATCAAGGACGCTTCTGCTCAGATCGACACCCTTAAGCTCCAGATAACCAAAACCGAAAACGACGAGCAGTCGGCGCTGGATGGCGTTTCAGACATCCTCAGGCGGATTTCCGAGCACCAGAACCGCCTCTCCGGCTTCAACATGCTCTACCAGAAGAAAACTGAGCTCGAGAAGAAGCTCTCGCAGGAATATAGCGACGCCGAGCTCAACAAGCGCTCGCTCGAGTCCAGAAGGCAGATGCTCATCGACCTCGAGAACAGCATGGAGGGCTTCGCCGGAAGCGTCAAGAGCGTTGTAAAAGCTGGTAAGTCGGGAAGACTTCAGGGCGTCCGGGGAACCGTCTCCCAGCTCGTCTCCGCCGATTCGAAATACAGCCTCGCAGTCGAAACCGCCCTCGGCGGCGCCATGCAGAATGTTGTCGTCTCGAATGAAGAGTCAGCCAAGGCCTGCATCCGTTATCTTAAAGAAACCAACGCCGGCAGGGCGACATTCCTGCCGATAACCTCCGTTAAGGGCAACGTCCTGAACGAGCGTGGCCTCGACATGGAGGAGGGCTTCGTCGCGATGGCCTATGAGCTCATCAGCTACGACGATGAGTACTCCGGCATCATAAAATCTCTCTTGGGAAGAACCGCCGTTGCCGAGAATATCGACCTCGCCACCAATATCGCGAAAAAACATGGATATCGCTTCAAAATCGTCACCCTCGATGGCCAGGTCATCAACTCGGGAGGCTCCTTCACAGGAGGCAGCTCCTCGAAGAATTCAGGCGTCCTCTCCCGTAAGAACGAAATCTCGAAGCTCGGAACTCAGCTCGAGAAGCTCGAATCTGACCTCTCAAGGCTCAAGGATCGCCTCACCACCGCCAGTGCCGAAGCCGAAAAGCTCGGCTATGACTTAGAAGGCGAGCGCGACACCATTTCGACAATGGAGGCCGACAGAATCCGCTTTGAAAGCGAAGCCGAGCGCCTTCGCCTCTCAGTCGAGCAGCTGAAGGATCGCGTCTCGGATATCGAGAAATCTGTCCTCTGGAACAAGAATAAAATCGCCACTTCAGAAGAGACCAAGTCGACTTCTGAGATAAAACTAGCCGAGCTCGAAGCCGAAATCTCGGTTATCGAGGGCAAAATCAGCGCTGCTGGAGAGGAAAGTGCGGTTGTCAAGAACCGTCGTGAGGAGATTTCAAACGAAATCTCCCAGAAGCGCCTCCACTCGACCGAGCTCGCAAAGGACATCGAAGCTGCGAACCAGTTCATCGAGCAGCTTCGTTCCGGCATTGAAAGCTCGAAGAATTCGGCACTTGAATATTCCGAGCGAAAGAGTGAGCTCGAGCGTGAGATAGCCCGTGAGAACGAGAATATTTCCGAGCGCGAGCGCGAAGCCGAGGAATCCAAGGCCACAGCCGAAAGATACACCGAGCGAATCCGCCAGGAGACCGAAGGCTCCCTCGAATTCGAACGCCAGGAGAACCGGGCAAGGGCGAAATCGAAGGAAACATCATCCCTGAAGGAGTCGGTAATGGGCGAAATCTCGAGGCTTTCAGAACGCCTCGAAACCATCCGCCGTGACAGCTCCGATATCATCGGCAGCCTCTGGGAGTCCTACTCGATGACCGCCGAGGAGGCAGCCTCTCAGGCTGAAAAGCTTGAGGACGTCACCGAGGCCAACAAGCATCTCACCGAAATCAAGAACAAAATCCGGGCTCTCGGCTCGGTCAATACCGACGCTGTCGACGAGTATAAAGAAGTTTCCGAGCGCTACGAGTTCCTCTCGAAGCAATTAGCAGACGTGACAAAGTCAAAATCTGAACTTGAGACTCTCATCGACGACCTCACCGTCAACATGAAGAGGATGTTCTCAGAAAGCTTCGAAAAGATCAACGAGAACTTCAAGCTGACCTTCTCAGAGCTCTTCGGAGGAGGCAGGGGAGAGCTTATCCTCACCGACCCCGACAACGTCCTCGAGTCTGGCATCGAGATAAACGTGGCGCCTCCCGGCAAGGTCATCAAGAATCTCTCGCTCCTCTCAGGAGGCGAGCAGGCCTTCGTTGCGATCGCTATTTACTTCGCAATCCTGATGCTTCGTCCGTCCCCATTCTGTATCTTGGACGAGATCGAGGCAGCACTCGACGACGTCAACGTCACGAAGTATGCTCAGTACCTCTGCCACTTCACCGACACAACCCAGTTCATACTTATCACTCATCGTCGCGGTACGATGGAGGAAGCAGACGTCCTCTATGGCGTCACCATGCAGGAAAAGGGCGTCTCGAAGCTCTTGAAGATGGACGTCCACGACGTAAACTTCAGCGACGAAGAGATTAACTAATAAAAACAAAGGAGAAAACTATGGGCTTTTTTGACAAGCTGAAAGCAGGACTTTCAAAGACCAAAAATGGTCTCATGAGCGGAATAAACAGTCTCTTCAGAAGGGGAAACCTCGATGACGACTTCTATGACGAGCTCGAAGAGCTTCTGATCCTCTCGGATTTAGGAGGCAAGACCTCTGAAGAAATCGTCGAGTCACTCAAGGAAAGAGTAAAAGAAAACAAAATCAAAGACCCGATGGAGGCAAGGCAGGCTCTTAAGGACATAATCGCCGAAATGCTCGGCGAAGATGTGCCACTTGACCTCTCGACCAAGCCATCCGTAATCCTCGTGATAGGAGTAAACGGTGCTGGAAAGACGACCACCATCGGAAAGCTCTCATATCAGCTTAAAAACGAGGGCAAAAAGGTCCTCGTAGCAGCAGCTGACACCTTCCGTGCAGCAGCCGTCGACCAGCTTCAGGTCTGGTGTGACCGTGCCGGAGTCGACATCATCAAACACGCCGAAGGCAGCGACCCGGCAGCAGTAGTTTTCGACGCGATGGATGCAGCCAAGGCCCGCAACGTCGACGTTGTAATAGTTGATACCGCTGGACGCCTTCAGACCAAGAAAAACCTCATGGCCGAGCTCTCGAAGATTTCAAGAATCGTCCACACCAAGGCGGAGGATTGCGCTCTCGAGGTGCTGATAGCACTCGACGCCACTACAGGCCAGAACGCCGTAAATCAGGCTCGTGAATTCAACGAAGCAGCCGACATCACAGGAATAATCCTGACGAAATTAGACAGCACCGCCAAAGGTGGAATCGTCATCCCGATAGTAAACGAGCTGAAGGTTCCAGTAAAACTGGTGACGGTAGGCGAGAAGATAGACGACATCCAGCCGTTTATCGCCAAGGACTTCGTGGATGCACTCTTTGACGAGGGAGGGGACTCAAAATGAGGATGATACTAGCCTCCAACAACTCTGAAAAGCTCCGTGAAGTCAAAGAAATTTTGGAGCCCTACGGCATAACTGTAATCTCCCAGTCGGAAGCCGGAATCAAGCTCGAAGTCGAGGAAACCGGCACAACCTTCGCAGAAAATTCTGAGCTGAAAGCCAAAGCCGTCTACGACCTCACTCACATGCCAGTAGTCGCTGACGACTCCGGAATTGTGGTTGATGCCCTTAACGGCGAGCCTGGAATCTACTCCGCCAGGTACGGTGGAGAGGGCCTCGACGACGTCGACCGCTGCAATCTGCTCCTGAAGAATATGGAAGGCGTTCCCGACGAAGAGAGAACAGGACGTTTCGTATGCGTCATCACCTATTTCGACGAAAACGGCGTAAAGCACCAGTTCGACGGCAAAATCGAGGGCAAAATCGGCTATGAAATGATCGGCTCAAACGGCTTCGGCTATGACCCGCTTTTCATGGTCGGCGACCGCTCCCTTGCCCAGTACACAGATGAAGAGAAAAACAGCGTCAGCCACCGTGGCAACGCTTTAAGAAAGCTGGAAAATTACTTGAAAGAAAACCAGAAGCCCCAGAGAGCTTCAACTCTCAATTCAAAGCAGAGAAGCTACTTAAAAGCCTACGCTGCCAACATCGAGCCCTCATTCCAGATAGGCAAAGGCGGAATCAGTGAAGCTCAGGTCAAGTCGATCGACGACTACCTCACCGCTCACGAGATAATCAAAATCAAGTGCCTTGAAAACAGCCTCTACACTGCCCGTGAAGCAGCAGAGGAGCTCGCTGACAAGACGAATTCGGAAGTGGTAATCACCATCGGCTCGAAGGCGGTTCTCTATCGCAGGAACCCGAAGAAGCCTGTAATCGATTTCAAATTATGAAGATAGCAATTTTTGGGGGCACCTTCAACCCCATTCATAACGGCCACATAAACGTAATCGAAAACGTATTGAAGGAACTTGAGCCTGACAAACTCATCCTGATGCCGACTCACATTCCACCACACAAGGCAGTGAAGGATCTGGCATCCGACGAGGCAAGACTCGAGATGTGCCAGCTCGTCGCTTCTCTTTACGAAAACGTCGAAGTGAGCGACTTCGAGCTTAAATCCGAGGGCAAGAGCTACACCGTCACCACGATGGAGCATCTCCACAGTGTTTATCCCAACGACGATTTATTCTTCATTATGGGCAGCGACATGCTCAACACTTTCCTGACTTGGTACAAGCCCGACAGAATCATGGAGCTCTGCACCCTTGTCTGTGTCTGCCGTTCAGAGGCTGACAGGAAGCAGTCAGAAGAAAATGCCGAGAAAATCCGTGAGGCTGGTGGCAGATGTATTCTCATAGACTGCGAACCCGTCGAAGCCTCCTCGACCGAAATCCGTGCCGACCTGATCGCCTACAACACCTCCTTCGGACGGATTCCCGAATCTGTTGAGCACTATATTCTGGAAAAAGGCCTTTATAATTTTGACAAAACGAAGTATAATAGCTATAGGGAATATCTTGAAGGAATTCTTTCCGAAAAGCGATTCAAACATAGCTTAAACGTCGCCGATGAGGCTTTGAAGCTGGCAGTCTTGAATGACTGCGACCGCGAGAAAGCCTACTTTGCAGGTCTTGTCCACGACATCTGCAAGGAGATTCCGATAGAGGAGCAGTATGCCCTCACACTAAGGTGCCCTCTCGACGTCACCGATGTCGAGCTAGGAGCCCCGAAGACCTATCATGGCATCGCCGGTTCAGTCTTTCTGAAAGAGCATTTCGGAATCACCGACCCAGATGTTCTCTCAGCGGTCAGATATCACACGGTAGCCAAAGGTGGCATGAATCTTCTTGAGAAGATAATCTACATGGCAGATTTAATCTCTAAGGAGCGCCACTATCCCGATGTTGAGTACTACAGAGACGTCACCCACAAGGATTTAAATCTGGGCCTTTACGAGGCGATGAAGTTCTCCATTGAGGATTCCATCTCGAAGACACGTACAATCCCGACTCTGACGCTCGATGCATACAACGAATACACCCTCTATAAACTGAGCCTCAAAGGCGAGACGAAAAAGTAGGAACCAAAGGATTCAACGCCCTTTTGTGATTATTTATGAAAGAGCGATTGAAAGCTATCCTGTCAAAATTCGAAAGAGAAGAACGCCCAAGAATCAGACTTCGCCGAGGGGACAAGCTCCCGCTTATGATGGTAATCGCCTGCATCATAACCGCTGCTGCGACCTACATGGTCCTCAGTGGGACTGCTGCCTATGCGAAAAAGCTCGTGGCTCTGAGAGCCGTGATGCCAGAAAGCTCGGATTTCACTTTCGAAACTTCCTATGAACCCGCCACCACCAAGCGGAATATCCTTCTGTCGTTGACCAACGGGGAAGCCCTCTGCCGAGCCCATGTCCTGACTTTTGATGAGGACAAGCACACCCTCGACATCATAGACATCCCGCCAGAAACGCTGATTTCCTGCGGAGGCTTTGAGGGAACGCTTTCGGAGGCCTACAAGACCGAAGTCTACGAGGAAATCGTCTCGATGGCGTTGAGCCTCCACCTCGACGGCACCATGTCAACAGACGTTGAAACTGTCGCCAATTGCATAAATATTTTAGGCGGAGTGAAACTGACTCTTGACAAAGAGCTGAAAATCGGCGAAAATATACTATATAAGGGTGAAAGAACGGTTTTGGGCAGCGTCGCAAAAATTATTCTCTCAGACAGCCAAGCCTACATCGAAGGTGCCACCGACCGAATCACCGCCTATCACAATCTTCTCGGGTCACTGATCTCGACTCTGAAGGAAAAAGGCGCGGTTGAATGGGTGAGCCTTACCTTGAACCTGATAGTAAACAAGGTCGAAACCGACCTGACCGTCAGCGAGATAATCGAGCTCATAAATCTCCTGAGCGAGACACAGACAAAGAGCATTAATATTGATTTGATAACAATAGAAAATTCAAAGTAAAGGAGACCCCAATGACAGAATTAGAAAAAATCACAGCAATCGTAAAAGCACTCGACTCAAAGAAAGCTGAGGACATCCGTGTAATCAAGATAACCGACCTGACGATAATCGCCGATTACTTCGTTATTGCAGGTGGCACTTCAACGACTCACACCAAAGCTCTTGCAGATGAGACGGAATTCAAGCTCGGAGAGCTCGGCATCAAGCCCGACCACATCGAAGGCGTCGACGGCGCCAGCTGGATCGCAATGGACTTCGGAGACATCATCGTCCACGTGTTTTGCAAGGATACAAGAGCTCAATATTCTCTCGAAAAGCTCTGGAGCGACGGAGAAGTTATTGACATCTCAGGAATGCTGTGCTAAAATAAGCGAAGCAAGTCAACAAAGGGTCATCCCGATCAAGATAAAAATATAAGGACTGATATGAAATGAAATACGTTCGTAATTACGAATTTGCAGCCGTCGAGAAGAAATGGCAGGACTACTGGGAAGAAAACCACACCTTCGACGCTAAAATTGACCACTCGAAGAAGAAGTTCTATGCTCTCGTAGAGTTCCCGTACCCGTCAGGAGCAGGACTCCATGTCGGCCACGTCAAGGCTTTCTCAGGCCTCGAAGTAGTCTGCCGAAAGAAGCGCCTCGAAGGCTATAACGTCCTCTTCCCGATAGGCTTCGACGCCTTCGGACTTCCGGCTGAGAACTATGCGATAAAGACAGGCGTTCACCCGAGAATCTCGACCGACCAGAACATCCACCACTTCTCCGAGCAGCTGAAGAAAGTCGGCTTCTCGTTCGACTGGTCCCGCACCGTCGACACCACCGATGAGGACTACTACAAGTGGACCCAGTGGATCTTCTTAAAAATGTTCGAGCATGGCCTTGCCTTCAGAGACAAGACACTCGTCAACTATTGCCCCAGCTGTAAAGTTGTACTTTCAAATGAGGATTCACAGGGCGGTAAGTGCGACGTCTGCCATAGCGACGTAATCCAGAAGCCAAAGGATGTCTGGTACCTTCGTATAACTGATTATTGCGACAAGCTCCTCGAAGGTCTCGAGGAGGTCGACTACCTCCCCAACATCAAGCTCCAGCAGCAGAACTGGATCGGCAAGTCCACTGGCGCCTTCGTCAACTTCGAACTTAAGAATATTCCTGAGAAACTGAGAATCTATACCACGAGACCTGACACCCTCTATGGCGTCACCTTCATGGTAATGGCTCCCGAGCACCCGATTATCGACCAGTACGCAGACAAGATCACCAATTTCGACGCTGTCAAGGCCTATCGTGACGAGTGTGCCAAGAAGACCGAGTTCGAAAGAACTCAGCTTGTCAAGGACAAGACCGGTGTCAAGCTCGAAGGCATCAGCGCTATCAATCCCGTAAACGGCACCGAAATCCCCGTCTACATATCCGATTATGTAATGATGGGCTACGGCACAGGCGCCATCATGGCAGTTCCTGCTCATGATCAGAGGGACTATGAATTCGCCAAGAAGTTCGGCATCGATATAATCGAAGTCATCAAGGGTGGCGACATCTCGAAGGAAGCCTACACCGGCGACGGCGAGATGGTCAATTCAGGCGAGCTCAACGGCCTCACCAACAAGAAAGATTCCATCGAAAAGATGATAGAGGTTCTTGAAGCTAAAGGCGTAGGCGAGAAGGGCGTTCAGTACAAGATGAAGGACTGGGCATTCAACCGCCAGCGTTATTGGGGCGAGCCTATTCCGATAGTTTATTGCGATCATTGCGGAATGGTAGCCGTTCCATATGACGAACTCCCGCTCAAACTCCCAGAGGTCGAGAACTTCGTCCCTGGCTCCGACGGCGAAAGCCCGCTTGCCAAGATCGACAGCTTCGTAAACTGCACCTGCCCGAAGTGTGGCAGACCTGCAAAGAGAGAAACCGACACCATGCCTCAGTGGGCAGGCTCGTCCTGGTACTATCTCCGCTATTGCGACCCGCATAACAATGAGGCTTTGGCTTCTAAAGAGGCTCTCGACTACTGGATGCCTGTCGACTGGTACAACGGTGGCATGGAGCACGTCACCCGCCACCTGATCTATTCTCGTTTCTGGCATAAGTTCCTCTATGATATCGGAGCCGTCAACACTTCCGAGCCTTACATCAAGAGAACCGCTCAGGGCCTCGTTTTAGGCCTCGATGGCGAGAAGATGAGTAAGTCAAAGGGCAACGTCGTCGACCCGCTCGACGTCATCAACGAGTATGGCGCCGACGTTTTAAGAGTCTACACCCTCTTCATGGGCGACTACGAAAAGGCAGCCCCATGGAGCGAATCAAGCGTCCGTGGCTGCAAGAGATTCTTAGAGCGCGTCTGGGCTCTTCAGGACACCCTTATCGACGGCGACACCTATCGTCCCGAATTCACTTCCAAGATGCATAAGCTCATCAAGAAGGTGAGTGGCGACATCGACACGATGAAGTACAACACCGCAATCGCAGCGATGATGACAATACTGAACGACTTTGCAGCAGCCGGCTCAATCAACCGTGCCGAGCTGAGAGATTTCTTAATCATGCTCTACCCGTTCGCTCCTCACATCACCGAGGAGATGTACCAGAACTGCAACTTCGGTGGCTATATTCACGATGCCAAGTGGTGCACCTATGACGAAGCCCTCTGCAAGGACAGTGAAGTCGAAATCGCCGTTCAGATCAACGGCAAAATCAAGGACAAAGCGATGGTTCAGACCGAAGCTACTCAGGAAGAAGTCCTCGCTCAGGTTAAGAGCATGGACAAGATAGCTTCAGAGATTTCTGGCAAGACAATCGTCAAGGAAATCTATGTCAAGGGCAAGCTTGTAAACATCGTTGCAAAATAATTTCAGAAATTTGCAAATTTCTCTTGACTTCTATTCTCGTTTGTTCTATAATGAAAGAAGTTACATTGTGCGAAAATGTAAGTAAAATCCTCAGCCTGCGTCAGCACGCTGTAGCCAGCTTCAGGCTAGCTGCCTGACCAAGTGGCAAAGGGAGGGAACAACAAATGGCAGAAGTACATGTCGGTAAAAACGAATCACTGGACACCGCATTAAAGCGCTTCAAGAGATCTTGCGCTCGTGACGGTGTTATCGCCGAGGTACGCAAAAGAGAACACTACGAAAAGCCTTCTGTAAAGCGTAAGAAGAAGTCGGAAGCTGCTCGTAAGCGTAAGTACTAATAAGACAGCAGGGAACCTGCTGGACTGTAGCTACAAACTAAAATCAAAGGCGAGCAGAAACCTGTTCGTCTTTGTTTTTGTGGAGGAAAAATGCTTTTCAAGCCGAAATACGTATTCAACACCATCGCCGACATCGATATAGAATTCTTGCAGCGTGAGAACATCAAAGCCCTGATTCTGGACCTGGACAACACCCTGACGACTCACAACAACCCAATCCCCAACGAGAAAATAGGGATGTGGCTCGAAGGCATGAAATCGGAAGGCCTGCCGATGCTGATAATGTCCAACAACCACTATGAGCGAGTGAAGCCGTTCTCAGAGTCGCTTGGCCTTGACTTCGTCTGCGACGCAGGAAAGCCTTTAGGAAAAGGATATAAGGAAGCGGTGGAACGCCTGGGACTCTCGAAAAAAGAGGTCGCCACCGTCGGTGACCAGATTTACACCGATGTCCTTGGCTCAAATCTCCATGGGATACGCTGTATCTTCACATTCCCAATGGTCTACGAAACGAGCTTCTGGTTCAGAGTGAAAAGAACCCTCGAAAAGCCACTATTACCAAAGAAAGAGAGGGCACTGAAATGACAGCTAAATTCGGCCCAGCCGGAAGCTCCGAAGCGTTCTCGAAGATATATAAGAAATCGTCGGATATGCCGAAGTACTTGAGCGAAATGGGCCTCGACGCCTTCGAATACCAGTGCGGGCAGGGAGTAAGGGTCACCGAAGCCACAGGTCTTGCCCTTAAGTCGGAAGCTGAGAAGTGGGGAATCAAGCTCTCGCTCCATTCGCCATACTTCATCTCGCTTTCGAGCGTCGAGCCCGAAAAGCGCGACAAGAGCATCGACTACATATTGCAATCATGCAGAGCCGCAAAGCTGATTGGCGCCGACAGAATCGTGATCCATTCCGGCTCCTGCGCCAAAATCACTCGTGAATACGCGTTAGAGCTTGCCTGCGATACTCTATCAAGAGCGAGACAGGCAGCCATCTCGGAAGGCTATGAGGACATCCACTTCTGCCCTGAAACAATGGGCAAGGTGAACCAGCTCGGAACTCTTGACGAAGTCCTGACTCTATGCAAGCTCGACGATACTTTTTTACCCACCGTTGACTTCGGGCATTTAAATGCAAGAACCTTCGGAGCCGTAAATTCGCGCGAAGCGTTCGCAGAAATACTCGATAAAATCGAAAACGAACTCGGCAGCGACCGCCTGAAGGTCTTCCACTCTCACTTCTCAAAAATCGAGTACACGACTCCAGGAGGCGAGAAACGGCACCTGACCTTCGAGGACACCACCTATGGTCCCGAATGTGAGCCCCTGATGGAGCTGATCGCCAAGCGAAACCTGACACCGTCCTTCATTTGTGAAAGTGCTGGAACCCAGGACATCGACGCGCTATACATGAAACAAACCTACAATAATTATTTATCGGGAGGAAACATAAATGAGCAAATTTGAAAAACTGTTTGAAGTAATGCCAGAGGGCATTGACTGCGCTTTAATAACCGCAGACGTCAACCGCAGATACTTCACCGGTATGAAGTCCTCAGCAGGCACGATAGTTGCCTTCAAGGACAAGGCCTACCTCATCATCGATTCGAGATACTTTGAGGTAGCTTCATTGACCGTCAAGGACGCCGAAGTAATCCTTCAGGGCAAGCTCTTCGAGCAGATTAACGAGCTACTGAAGAAGCATGGTGCAAAGAATGTCGCCATCGAGAGCGACTACGTCACTGTCAGCCAGCTGAACTCCTTCAAGGAGAAAATCACCGCTGCCGAAGTCGTCTCCTCAAACGACCTGAGCAAGGCCATCAGCGAACTGAGAATCGTGAAGACCCAGGACGAAATCGACAAGATGATCAAGGCTCAGAGAATCGCCGAGAAGGCCTTCGACAATGTCCTGAACTTCATCAAGGTCGGCAAAACGGAGAAAGAAATCGGTCTCTGCCTCGACTACTTCATGCTCAGTAACGGAGCCGAGGAGCTTTCATTCGAGACAATCGCCCTTACAGGTGCAAATACTTCCAGACCTCATGGCGTTGGTGGCGATACCAAGGTCACCGAGCACAGCTTCGTCCTTATGGACTACGGTGCAACATATGATGGATATCATAGCGACATGACCAGAACCGTCTGCGTAGGCACCCCCACTGATAAGATGGCAGAAGTCTACGAAATCGTCCTCAAGGCTCAGCTCGAAGCTATGAAGCACATCAAGGCCGGCGTAAACGCCTCAGACGTCGACAAGGTCGCTCGTGACATCATTACCGAAGCTGGCTATGGCGATAAGTTCGGACACTCTCTCGGTCACGGCGTAGGCCTCGAAATCCACGAAGCCCCTGCAGCAGCCCCGTCAAGCAAGTATGTCCTGAAAGAGAACATGATCGTCACCGACGAGCCTGGAATTTATCTCCCCGGAGAGTTCGGCGTGAGAATTGAGGACTTCGTAATCGTCAAGAACGACGGCTGCATAGACATGACCGAGGCGAAAAAGTCGCTTATAGTGCTCTAAGAGAGAAAAATTCGGTGCAAATTGCACATATTTTGAATTTGCTCTTGCATTATTGACGATTATCGGTTAAAATAGAACTACTAAAGAATGAATTATCCTTCGGGTATTGCATGTTGGCAGTATGCCGAAAGAATTGGAGGAAAATTTAAATGATATCAGCAGGTGAATTTCGTAACGGCGTAACCTTCGAAGAAGACGGCAACGTCATGCAGGTCATCGAGTTCCAGCACGTAAAGCCCGGTAAAGGCGCAGCGTTCGTAAGAACCAAGACCAAGAACGTACTTACAGGTGCAGTCGTAGAAAAATCCTACAACCCAACCGCCAAGTTCCCGACAGCTTATATCGAGAGAAGAGATATGGAGTATTCCTACTCTGATGGCGAGCTCTACTACTTCATGGATTCTGAAACTTACGAGCAGATTCCCGTCAGTCCTAACGACGTCGGCGACAACTTCAAGTTCGTCAAGGAGAACATGGTCTGCACTATCCTTTCCTATAAGGGCAAAGTCTTCGGTGTAGAGCCCCCGTTCTTCGTAGATCTCGTTGTAACTCAGACTGATCCTGGCTTTGCCGGCAACACTGCTACGAATGCTCAGAAGCCCGCTACACTCGAAACAGGTGCAGAGATTAAGGTACCGCTTTTCATCAACGAAGGCGAGACCATCAGAATCGACACCAGAACCGGCGAATACATGGGCAGAGCTTAATCTGACCAACCTAGAACCAAAATTTATACCAGAGGAGGATTAGTTATGAACTTATCAGAAAAGGTACAATACCTGAACGGTCTTATGGACGGCTTGGGAATTGACGAATCAACCGATACCGGCAAGGTCTTACTTGCAATGAAGGATATCCTTGACGAAGTCTGCGAGGCGGTCGACGGAATTGACAGCGATGTCGACGACATTGTCGACTTCTGCAACGCGATGGACGAAGACCTTCACAACGTGGAGGAGGCAGTTTTTGATGACGGCCCGAAAGGCCCGTGTCCTCATGACGAACCGCCTCATGGTCCTCATCACGGACCTCACGGAGGCCCTCATGGCCCACATCATGGCCCTCATGGTCCCCACGACCACTGCTGCTGCCATCATCCTGAGGAGGACGAAGACCTCCCTTTTGAGCATCCTTTCCCGTTCGACGACGAGCCGGACTGGATGGATGATGACGAGCCCGATTTTCCCGAAGAGGAAGAAGTCGATCTGGGAGAAGAGGAATCCGAGGAAACCATCGAGGACGCCCCAGAGGAGTAATCCCCACAAGCTCAATAGGCAATTAGCTCTCCCGTAGGGGCCCTTACGGGAGAGCTTTGAATGAAAGAATATGGGTAATAAATATGTCCACATCAACTAAAAACGCGGCTCACCGCGTGGATACAAAAAAGTTAGTCCTGGCAGCGCTCTTCTCAGCGCTCGCATACCTCATTTCATTAGTACTCAGAATTCCCTTCGTCCCAGCAGTCAGCTTCTTGAAGTATGACGCCAAGGACGTTATAATAGCCCTCGAGGGCTTCATCTTAGGCCCTTGGTACTCGGTCGCAACATCGGTAATCGTCTCACTTATCGAGATGGTCACCGTCAGCTCCACTGGCATAATCGGAGCCGTGATGAACGTGCTCTCAACCCTCTCGTTCGTAGTCCCGGCAACCGTAATCTATAAGTATAACCGCAAAGTTTCTGGAGCAGTTTTCGGCCTCGCTGTCGGTGTTCTCGCAATGACAGGCTGTATGCTCCTCTGGAACTACTTCATCACGCCCCTCTATATGGGCGTTTCGAGAGAAGCTGTCGCAGCACTCCTGCTCCCTGCATTCTTCCCGTTCAACTTCATCAAGGGCCTCATCAACGCCTGCCTTACATTTATTTTGTACAAACCTATTATGACCGCTTTGCGTCACGCAAAAGTCCTGCCAGCATCCTCTGGAAGCGCTCCAAAGAAGGGCACCGCCGTCGCGATAAATATCACGATGGTAGCGGTCTTAGCAATCGCTCTCGGAGTAGCAATCTGGCTCAGCACAAGAGGATAAATTCTGAAAGGAGATTCCCATGCCAAAGTGGCTTAATAACGCAATATTTTATGAGATATACCCCCAATCGTTTATGGACACGAATGGCGACGGAATCGGCGATTTCAACGGCATAATTTCAAAACTACCTTACATAAAAGGCCTCGGCTGCAACGCAATCTGGATAAACCCATGCTTCAAGTCTCCCTTCGGTGACGCTGGCTACGACGTCTCCGACTACTACGAGGTCGCACCGAGATATGGCTCCAACGACGACTTAAAGCACCTTTTCGAAGAGGCTCACAAGCTCGACATGCATGTGCTCTTGGACTTGGTCCCTGGCCACACTTCCTGGGATCACGAGTGGTTCAAGCGCTCCTCTGAGCCTGAACACAATGAATACTCTGACCGCTACATCTGGACGGACTCCATCTGGGAGCAGCCACAAGGCCTCGGCTATTTAGGAGGACTGGCGCCTCGGGACGGTTGCTGTGCCGTCAACTTCTTCTCCCACCAGCCTGCACTCAACTATGGCTACGAGGAGATAACCCGACCATGGCAGCAGCCAACCGATGCTGAAGGCCCGAAGGCAACCCTCGAAGAGATGAAAAACATCATGCGCTTCTGGCTCAATATGGGTTGCGATGGCTTCCGAGTCGATATGGCAGGGTCACTCGTCAAGAACGACCCCGAAGGCAAGGGCACTATAAGGCTTTGGCAGAATGTAAGAGAGTTTTTGGACGAAGAATTTCCAGAAGCAGCACTGATTTCCGAGTGGGGCGACCCTGACAAGTCGCTTGCAGGAGGCTTCCACATGGACTTCCTCCTCCACTTCGGCCCGATGAAATACTGGGAGCTTTTCCGCAGCGAAAAGGCATTTTTCTCCGGCCACGGCGACATCTCCGAATTCTTCGAGCGCTACATGGAGAGCTACCAGAAGACTCATGACAAGGGACTAATCTGCATCCCTTCTGGCAACCACGACATGCAGAGAATCTCCCACGACTTAACGCCTGAAGAAATCAAGCTCGCATTCGCATTCATGCTCTCGATGCCTGGAGCCCCGTTCATCTACTACGGCGATGAAATCGGCATGAGAAACCTTGACGGCCTCGTTTCCGTTGAAGGAGGCTACGGCAGAACCGCAGCCAGAACTCCTATGCAGTGGGACGAATCGAAGAACGCTGGCTTCAGCACCGCCGAGTCTGATCAGCTCTACATCACGATAGACCACGACGAGAATCGTCCGACAGTCTCGAAGCAGGAATCCGACGAAAACTCAATCCTGAACGAGCTCAAGCGCCTGACAACCGTCCGCAACAGTCACCCTGCTTTCAATGCTGAAAGCGATTTCGAGCTCGTCTACGTCAGGAAGAACGACCCAGTAATTGCATATATCCGCGAAAGTGAAGCCGAAAAGCTTCTGATTGCGATAAATACATCCGCCAAGCCCGAAACCATCGCCTGCGACTATCTCCCGAAGGAGACAGTCTACAAGCAAGGCAACCCCGCCAGCTTCGACGGCAAAAAAGCCACAATACCCGCAAAATCTTGCGGATTCTACCATATCTAAAAACGACAAAGAAGGAAAGAACAATGCTAACCCTTGATAAGTTTGAAGAAGCGTCCGAAGTAGTAAAACAGGCGACCCAGGAAACAAAACTGGTCTACAGCCCCTACTTCTCAGAAAGAACCGGCAACAAAGTCTACCTGAAGCCCGAAAACATGCAGGTAACAGGCGCCTATAAAGTCCGTGGTGCTTACTATAAAATCAGCACGCTGACACAAGAGGAGAGAGAAAAAGGCCTCATTACCGCCTCTGCCGGCAACCACGCCCAAGGCGTGGCTTATGCAGCGAAAGCCTATGGCTGTAAGGCCGTCATAGTCATGCCGACGACCACTCCGCTTATCAAGGTAAACCGCACCAAGAGCTATGGCGCCGAGGTAGTTCTTTACGGCAACGTCTACGACGAAGCCTGTGAATACGCCCTCAAGCTTGCCGAAGAAAAAGGCTACACCTTCATCCATCCGTTCGATGACCTGACGGTTGCTACCGGCCAAGGTACAATCGCTATGGAGATAGTCAAAGAGCTCCCGCTTGTCGACTGCATTCTCGTCCCAATCGGAGGAGGAGGCCTCGCCACAGGCGTTTCCACTCTTGCAAAGCTCCTTAACCCGAATATCCACGTAATCGGCGTAGAACCCGCAGGAGCAGCTTGCCTGACCGCCTCATTCAAGGCTGGCGAAGTCGTAACTCTCCCCACCGTTAGTACCATCGCCGACGGCACTGCCGTCAAGACCCCTGGCAAAGAAATCTTCCCATACCTACAGAAGAACCTCGACGATATCATAACCGTAGAGGACGACGAGCTCATCGTCGCCTTCCTCGATATGGTCGAGAACCATAAGATGATAGTGGAGAATTCAGGTCTACTTTCCGTAGCAGCCCTCAACCACCTCGATTTCAAGGGCAAGAAAGTCGTCTCCGTACTGAGCGGAGGCAACATGGACGTCATCACAATGTCCTCAGTCGTCCAGCATGGCCTGATCCAGCGCGACCGAATTTTCACTGTATCCGTACTTCTCCCTGACCGTGCAGGCGAACTGGTACGAGTCGCAACGGTAATCGCCAACGAGCAAGGCAACGTCATCAAGCTTGATCATAACCAGTTCGTCAGCACAAATCGAAACGCAGCAGTCGAGCTGAAGATAACAATGGAAGCCTTCGGAACTGACCACAAGCAAAGAATCGTGAAGGCACTCGAAGACGGCGGTTTCAACCCGAAGGTAATCGCCCCAAACCTGTAAATTTAGCCATATTTACGACTTTGTCCGCCAATAAAGGCTTGACAAGCCCTGAATAGCTTGCTATAATCAAAACATAATAAAAACCCTTATCAAGAGTGGTGGAGGAATCTGGTCCTGTGAAGCCCGGCAGCCTGTTTTCAAGGTGCTAAATCCAGCGGTTTAACCGAAAGATGAGGTAAGCTTAATGTTTATCCGCGTTCGGCAATCCGAGCGCGGTTTTTATAATTACACGAAAGGAAAATTGTAATGAGAAGTTTATTCACTTCCGAATCAGTTACCGAGGGACATCCCGACAAAATCTGCGACCAGATTTCCGATGCCGTCCTCGACGAGTGTTTAAGACAGGACCCAATGTCGAGAGTCGCCTGTGAGACCACCTGCGCCTCCAGCCTTGTCATGTGTATAGGCGAAATCACTACGGGCGCCACAATTGACATCCAGAGCATCGCCAGAGATGTTATAAGCGACATTGGCTACAATAAGCCGGAATACGGCTTTGACTCTGAAGGCTGCACTATTTTGACATCGATAAGAAAGCAGTCTCCCGATATCGCCATGGGTGTAGATAATTCTTTAGAGGGCAGAGACCAGAACGAAGGCGACATCGGAGCCGGCGACCAAGGCATGATGTTCGGCTACGCTTGCGACGAGACGCCAGTACTTATGCCAATGCCGATATACTACGCCCACAAGCTCACTCGTAAGCTCGCAGACCTCAGAAAGAGTGGGAAACTGGGGTATCTCAGACCAGACGGCAAGAGCCAGGTCACCGTTGAATACGAAGACGGCAGACCCGTGAGAATCCACACAGTCGTCATCTCGACCCAGCACGACCCAGACGTATCACAGGAAACCATCCATCAGGATATAATCGAAAAGTGCATCAAAGCCGTAATTCCAGCCGAGCTGATGGACGAAAAGACCGTCTTCTACGTCAACCCAACTGGTAGATTCGTAATCGGAGGCCCCTGTGGCGACAGCGGTCTTACAGGCCGTAAAATCATCGTTGACACCTATGGTGGTTATTCCCACCATGGCGGAGGCTGCTTCAGTGGCAAGGACCCGACGAAGGTCGACCGTTCTGCTGCATATGCTGCCAGATACGCTGCAAAGAACGTAGTAGCAGCAGGCCTTGCTTCCAAATGCGAAATCCAGCTCGCCTATGCGATAGGCGTTGCTCGTCCCGTCTCACTTCTTGTAGATACTTTCGGCACAGGTAAGGTCAGCGATGATATCTTAGCCAGAGCCATCGGTGAAGTCTTCGACTTCAGACCCTCACATATAATCAATGACTTAGGCCTGAGAAAGCCTATTTATCGCGAAATATCCGCCTATGGCCACATGGGCAGAGAGGATCTGGATTTACCATGGGAAAAAACAGACAAGACCGCAGCACTTCTGGAGGCAGTAAAGCTGTAGACTACAGCGTAAATTCAGCAGCAGAGAACAAGTCCCTCAAGCTCCGAGAGAAGATATACATAGCGGTGGCAATAGTGGTCGTTCTTGTCAGCGTTGCAGGAATAATCGCTCTTCGCTACAACAGGAACGACACATTCAGCCTGCTTCTTGCAGAAGAAACCGAGCTCTACGACCTAAGTATCATAAACTCGGCAACAGTCGAGGATTTCATGGAAATCAAGGGCATAGGTGAAGTCAAGGCCAACGCCATCGTCAATTTCCGTGAGTCGATAGGCGGTTTCACCGACATTAACCAGATCACCTACATAGACGGCATCTCGGATGCGACTCTTGAGAAGATAATCGAGCATTTCTATGGCGAGGGAACCGAAACGGAAGAATAATAACATAACAAAAATCGCTCTTTCAAGAAATTGAAAGGGCGATTTTGCAATGCTTAGGAGACTCTTCAAGATAAAAAAGTGGAGCTGATACCCAGATTCGAACTGGGGACCTCATCCTTACCAAGGATGCGCTCTACCGACTGAGCTATATCAGCAACCATCTGACACGATTCATCCGTGCCACGATTTGATATTATAGACCATTCGGCTCGTTTTGTCAAGACCTTTTTTGAAATTTTTTTGAGAAATCGGATATTAACTTTTACTCCTCACCAGAAGTTTTATCTGAAACTTCTCCGTCAGCGTTCCCAGAAGCCTCTTCAGAAACCTCAACCTTCGGGATAATGGTCCCTTCAGAACCGATATTGACTCCCGCCATCGAGTAGTAAGACGTCTCCGTCGGCATCTTCTTGTTTGTAAGATTTCGGTTGATTATCGCCGAGATTATGTCAAACACAACCGCAAACAGCGGAACTCCGATAATCATTCCGACAATTCCGAAGAGATTTCCGCATACGATGATAGAAACAAGAACCCAGAATGACGAAATTCCAATCCTGTCGCCCAAAATCTTCGGACCGATGACGTTTCCGTCCACCTGCTGCAAAACAAGAATGAAAATTATGAACCAGATAACCTTGCTCGGGTCGGCGATGAGAACTAAGATCGCACTTGGGATAGCTCCGATAAACGGCCCGAATATCGGGATTATATTCGTGATTCCGATGATAATGGAAATGATCATGACATAAGGCATCTGCAAAATCAACATTCCAGCAGCACAGATGCAGCCGATGATAATCGAGTCGAGAATCTTTCCATAGATGAATCCCAAGAGAGCATGATTTGTGCTCGAAGTAAACGTAAAGAGCGAATGATAAACTCTCTCAGGGAAGAGCCCGACAATGAGCTTCTTCGCCTGTGCCTGCAAAAGCTCCTTGCTCGCAAGGAAGTAGATTGCGACGAAGAACCCGAGTATAAAGTTCTTGACCGAATTAGCAAAGCTGAGAAGGCTTGTAAGCAGGGTCGACAGCTGAGAGGCTAAGTTCGATACAAACGAGCTCAAGTAGGACGTGATATTGTCGAGTTCGTTGTTGACAGCGGTCGCAATGCTCGGATAGTCGTCTAAAAGCTTTGTGAGCCAGCTTTCAACTGTCGGGTAAACCTCGTTCACGAGACCATCGTAGATTCCAGGAATACTCGAAATAATCTGAGGAATAACCGCCATGATGACTAAAACGATAACCGCAATTATGATAACCGATGCAACCGCAATACCAATGGCTCTTGCAGCCTTTGGATGAGCCTTCTTGCGGAAAACAGTTTTCCCGAGTATTATCTCAGTTCTCTTCATCATAGAATTCATGATAAACGCTATCGCGAGCCCCCAGATTATCGGCTCGAGAACGCTGAGTATGTTCTTAAAGAAGGAGCTCACCGTGTCCCATTGGAACAGAATCAGCACCACCAGCAGTACTACAGTGATAAATGCAAAGCAGTAGCCAAATACTTTGTTATACTTCTTGTCGTTAAAGAATCTCAATTTAATTCCACCAGGTTGATTAGTTGCGCGAAGCTTTCTTATAGTATAAACCATTCTGACGTTAAATGTCCATACCCAAAAGTGAAATTTTTAGAAAAAGATAAAAATCGCCTTCCTGCTATTTTCTTTTTCGACTGTTTGTGGTATAATCATCTGGTGTAAAACTGTAGCCTACAGATGGAGGAAAGAAAGTGGCAGATAACTTTACCGAGCTAAAAAGAAGAGCTCTTACAAAATATTTTTCGCATCTCAACGACATGCAGCGCGAAGCTGTTTTCACGGTGGACGGACCAGTCCTGATATTGGCAGGCGCCGGAAGTGGCAAGACGACCGTCCTCGTCAACCGTGTCGCAAACATGATCTATTTCGGCAACGCCTATAACGACACCTACAGATACTCAGGCGTCACACCAGACGATGAGAAGTTTCTAGAAGACTATGCCGACGGCAGAACCGATGAAAGCGGGCGTTTAAGGCAAATTACCGCCGTCAATTGCGTAAATCCTTGGAATATCTTAGCAATAACATTCACAAATAAAGCAGCAGGGGAGTTAAAAGACCGCCTTCACCAGATGCTCGGCACCGTCGCCGACGGCATTACCGCAGCGACCTTCCACTCTGCCTGTGTTAGGATTTTAAGAAGGGAAATCGACAAACTCGGCTATTCCAGTAGCTTCACCATCTACGACACCGACGATTCTCAGCGAGTGATAAAAGCCTGCCTTCAGGATTATAATATCTCAGATAAGCGCTTCCCGCCGAAGGAGATTATGCGGGAGATTTCTTCATCCAAGGAGTCCCAGGTGGACGAAAACGAATATGCAAAGCTCTCGATGGGCGACTACCGCAAGCAGACTATCGCCAAAATCTATTCTGAGTACCAGCACAGGCTCCGCACTGCCAACGCCCTCGACTTCGACGATATTATTTTACTGACCGTCAAGCTCTTCGAGGACTTCCCGGACGTCCTTGAGCACTACCAGAACCTCTATAAATACATACTTGTCGACGAGTATCAGGACACTAACATGGTCCAGTACCGCCTCATCTCAATGCTCAGCGCCAAGCGGAAGAATCTCTGCGTAGTCGGTGACGACGACCAGTCGATCTACAAATTCCGTGGCGCCACTATCGAGAATATCCTCTCATTCGAGCACCAGTACGACAACGCCAAGGTCATCCGCCTTGAGCAGAATTATCGCTCGACCCAGAACATCCTGACCTGCGCCAACGAGGTCATCAAGAACAACCGCAGCCGAAAGGGCAAGAAGCTTTGGACGTCGGCAGGTGACGGCGAAAAGGTAATGGTCTATGGCGCCTCCACCGAAGCAGGCGAGTCGAGATATGTCGCCGAAACGGTTCTTGAGAACATCAAAAACGGCGGAAAGTATTCCGACAACGCTGTTTTATATCGCATGAATGCCCAGTCAAACTCTATAGAAAACGCCTTCATGCGAAGCGGAATCCCATATAAAGTCATCGGAGGCCTTAAGTTCTTCGATCGAAAGGAAGTCAAGGACATCGTCGCTTACCTCTCAGTCCTCAATAACGAAAACGACCTCCTGAGGCTCAAGCGAATCATCAACGAGCCCAAGCGTGGCATTGGAACAGCCACAGTCGATGCTCTCGAGAGCATTTCAAGAGACTTGGGCGAATCCCCCTTGCAGGTTATGAGAACCGCCAGAGACTACCCAATCCTCTCACGTTCCGCCCCCAAACTCATGAGTTTAGCCGACATGTTCGACGAACTTCGGGAACATTCAGAACTGATCCCACTTCCAGAGCTCTTAGACGAACTCATGGACAAATCCGGCTACCGGGCATTATTAGAGACCCAAGGCGACGAAGGCCTGACTAGACTTGAGAACATCAACGAGCTCAAGTCCTCGATGGTCACCTATATTGACGAAGCCGACGAGCCCACACTTTCTGGCTTTTTGGAGGACGTCGCCCTGATTTCAGATATCGACTCAATGGATGAGTCGGACAGCGTCACCCTTATGACAGTCCACTCCGCCAAAGGCCTCGAGTTCAACAACGTTTTTGTAGTCGGCATGGAGGAAAACATCTTCCCAAGCTCAAGAAGCCTTGATACAGAGGAAGATGTTGAAGAAGAGCGTCGCCTTGCCTATGTAGCAATAACGAGAGCGAGAAAGCATTTAAGCCTGAGCTATGCCCGTCAACGCTTACTTTTCGGCTCAACCAACTTCAATCGTCCCTCAAGATTTATCTCAGAGCTTCCCGAAGACGTGATCGAAAAACGTACGGAGAAGACATCTGACGACTACCAGAGGCGTCCCACAACGTCCCAGTCAAAGCAGTCATACCTCCAGCAGGCAACCAAGAAGCCTCAGACGACCCAGAAGACGGCAGCCATCGACTTTTCAGTCGGCGACAGGGTGCATCACAACGTTTTTGGCGACGGAACAATCTTAAAAGTCACGAAGATGTCAAACGACAGCCTTCTCGAAGTCGCCTTCGACACCGTCGGTACAAAGAAGATAATGGCAGCCTTCGCCAAAATCTCAAAGATATAAAGATAGGAAATACTTATGGCATACACATATGAAGATTATCTAACAGAAGACATGCTGAGCCTCCATGACGAGATGGCAGTAAAAATCCTCATCTGCTACTTCTTAAGACAGATAAACCGTCCGATAACACCAACTCAGCTCGCAGAGATAGCAACCACCGACGGCATAGTGAACTATTTCACCTACTCATCGGTTGTTGAGAGTATGCTCGAAGACGGTATGCTCTCGCTCGAAAAAAACGGCGATGAGGAATGCTATGTCCTCTCGGAAGCAGCAAGAGCCGGAGCTGACAGCTTCAAGCAGCAGGTACCTTCACGCTTCCGCAACAAGATTCTTTCAGCCGGCCTGAAGTTCTTCGCCAAGCTCAAGAACGACAACGACGTCAAAGTCACCGTTTCTCAGCAGGAAAAAGGCTATCTTGTCGGAGTAACCTGCCAGGACTCCGGCACCGTTCTTATGGATCTGAAGCTTTATGCTCCCGATGAGGAGCAGGCCAATCTGTTAGCAGAAAAAATCAGGCTGAATCCAACCGATTTCTACGCAAAAGTCATCGACTTTGCAACAGGAAACGAAGAATACCAGCCTGAAGTAAAGGAGGTCGACGACCTTTGAGCCAGACTGAAAACAACAGCTTTTTCGCGCTTACATCCCGAATGAAGTACATAAACCGTTGGGGACTGATGAGAAACACCCGCAACGAAAATATCGCCGAGCATTCTCTCGACACTGCCATAATAGCTCATCTGCTCTGTGTCCTCCGCAACGACCGCTTCGGCGGAAACGTCGACCCAGACCGAGCAGCAGTCCTCGCTATCTTCCACGACACAACAGAGATTATAACAGGAGACTTGCCGACTCCCGTCAAATACCTTAATCCTGAAATCAGGACCGCCTATAAGGACGTCGAGGCAGCAGCCGTTGAAAAGCTCCTTGGCTGCATCCCTGAAGACATAAGAGGGGAGTACGACAGCATCTTCAAATCGGAAGACAAAGAGCTTCTCAGCCTTGTCAAGGCTGCCGATAAGATTTCGGCACTTATAAAGTGTATTGAAGAACGCAAATCTGGCAACCGCGACTTCGAGGAGGCCGAAAAGCAGACCTTCGATTCAATCAGGGCTATGGGAATTCCCGAGGCCAACATGTTCCTTGACGAATTCCTTCCCGCATACGAGCTTACTCTCGACGAGCAGGCTTAACCATCATAAAGGGTGATTTCATTGCTAAAAAGGCTTTTTATCAAGGACTACCAAAACACATCCGACCCGTCAGTAAGACTGAGATATGGCCTCACAGCAGGCGTTTTCGGAGTCGTGACGAATGTCCTTCTGTTTCTGTTCAAGCTTTTGGTCGGACTGATGTCACATAGTATCACCGTTATTGCCGATGCTGTCAACAACCTCTCCGATGCAGCCTCGTCCATCTTCACGATGGTAGGTTTCAAGCTCTCAAGTCGCCCTGCCGATAAGGATCACCCTTATGGCCATGCAAGATATGAGGAGATAACTGCCCTGATTGTTGCACTTCTTGTCCTCTGTGTCGGTGTCCTCTTCGCAAAAAGCTCGATTGATAAGATAATCACGCCAAGTGATCTCGAAATCAGTGTCGTGACCTACATCGTCCTCATCGCTGCAATCGCCGTGAAGCTCTGGCAGTACTTCACTTACCTGGACTTCTCGAAGGCTATAGACTCCGATGCTCTGAAGGCCGATGCGGTAGACTCGAGAAACGACGTCATCACGACATCATCCGTCATCCTCAGCATGGCAGTCATGCAGATATTCAAAATAAACCTTGATGGCTGGTTCGGACTCATAATCTCAGTTTTCGTGATAATCTCCGCCGTGAGAACCCTTTCCGAAGTCATCAGCCCGATGCTCGGCGAGCATCCTGACGAAAAGCTGGTCGAGTCGATCTATTCGCTTGTTAAAGGCAGAGAAAACGTCGTAGGCTACCACGACCTGATAGTCCACAGCTACGGGGCAGGGAAGTGCTATGCCTCCCTCCATGTCGAAGTCGACGCTTCACAGGACATCTTCCTCCTGCACGACATGATCGACACTATCGAGCGTGAAGCCATGGAAAAGCTCGGAATCCTACTGACTATCCACATGGACCCAGTCGATATGAAGGACCCGCATAGAAACAAGCTTTACGACATCACTGTTGAAGCTCTTCATTCAGAATTCGGCAGCGACCTTGGAATCCACGATTTCCGAATTGTCGCCGGCCCAACCCATACAAATATACTTTTTGACATTGTAGAGCCGTTCGGAGAATACTATGACATAAACCGCATCGAAACCCTTTTGACGGAGAAATATCTTGAGGCTCACGACCCCACACAATACTACTTCGTCATCAACGATGATAAGAAGATGGACTGATGAAAAAAACTAAATTCAAAAAATCCGACATTGTTCTGATAGCCGTTTTCGTTCTGGCGGTTTTGCTTAACGTAATCGCCCGCCTCTCGACGACTATCTCTGACTTCTATGTTCAAAAAATCTACCCAGTAATCTCGACACCGTTTATCTGGTTGTCAGGACTCTTCCCGTTTTCGGTTGGCGAGGTTATGATAGTCCTTGCCGTTCTCCTTGTCCTGATCGGCTTGCCGGTATTCATAATCTTCATGATAGTGAAGCGCAAAAATAAGAGGCTCACCTCGAAAGTCTCAGGCTTCACCCTCCGCTTCGTTGCCTGGATAGTGGCCTATGTTCTCATGACTGAGACCACGAACTGCTTCATCATGTACCAGTGCACTCCATTCTCAGAGCGCTATTTTGAGGAGACTGAACACACCGAAGAGCTCCTGATTGAGACCATCGGCGCCGTTGCAGACGGCCTTGCTGAGCTGTACGACCAGTTCGACAGGGGAGAGGACGGCTACATCGTCCTCGCAGACACCTACATAGACGAGTGCAAGGAAGCCCTCCAGAACATCTCCGAAGACTACTCCCAGCTTTCCGGCTACTACCCGAACCCAAAGGGCATCTTCTTCTCCTTCTTCATGTCTCAGGAGAGCATCATCGGCCTCTACATCCCGTTCGCTTTTGAAGCGACCTACAACCGCGACGCTCAGGACATCTCGAAGCCCGCCACCATCTGCCACGAGCTTGCTCACCTGAAGGGCATCATCCAGGAGGACGAAGCCAGCTTCGTCGCTTATGTCGCCTGCTTCAATTCTGACTCGGCAGCTGTCCGCTATAGTGGTCTCCTTGACGCCTTCTACTACCTCTATTCCGACGCCTCAGAGCTCTTCGGCACTTCTTATGAGGACGCCCTCCGGGAAGCAATCGCGAATGTTCCTTCAGAGGTCTGGGATTATGATATGTATTCGTTCAAATCGACCTATTGGGAGGAAAACGAGGACAAGGAGATAATCCCGACTGAAACCGTCCAGGCTGTCTCCGAAGCCCTGACAGACGCCAACCTCAAGTTCAACGATGTTGAAGAGGGCATCGAAATCTACTACGAAGTCACCAAGCTCCTCATGGACTACTACGCTGCAGGTGGCACCATCTGACCAAGTTTCCAAGTGGCCCATTTACCCGCTTTGAATAAAAATCCCTTTCAGGAGGAACATTAATGAAAATAAAGCAACTTCTTTCAGCCTTGCTCGCCTTCATGGTTCTCTTTTCCGCGCTGACAGCCTGCGGAAGCACCACTTCGGACGAGCCCAGCTCGACCGGCTCGACCAGTTCGTCTGTAGAATCAGGCACCGACGACACCGCCGTCTACGTCGACCGCTCTGCTGTCTATGCCTATGACGACAATGCTCCCTCTCTTTACGAGGCCTTCTCGCAGTGGTTCAAGGTAGGAACAGCCATGAACACGAGCGACCTCGTGGAAGGCTCTGAGGAGATGGAAATCCTCATCAAGCAGTATAACGTCTTCACCCTCGAGAACGAGTCGAAGCCGGACGCTATGCACCCGTCGGAGGACGTCTACAACTTCGAAGCATTGGACAAGCTCGTCGAATTCGCCAATGAGTACGACAAAACCGTCCGTGGACATGTCCTTGTCTGGCACTCCCAGTGCCCCGACTGGTTCTTCTACGACGACGATGGCAACACCGTCTCGGCAGACGTTTTAGTCGAGCGTATGAAGGAGCATATCACCACCATCGTCAGCCACTATCAGGGCGAAGTCGACGTCTGGGACGTTGTTAATGAAGTCTTGGGAGACAACGGTGGCCTCCGCGACTCCATGTGGTACCAGATTATCGGCGACTATGACGGCGACGGTGACAAGTACGATTTCATCGAAATTGCCTTCACCACAGCTCATGAAGCCGACCCTGACGCCCGGCTCATCATCAATGACTACAGCCTTGAGTCTTCGGAAGATAAGACCATCACCATGTACATGATGGTCAAGAATATGCTCGAAGAGGGCATTCCGATCGACGGCATCGGCCTTCAGATGCATATTGACATCAACTTCGACGTCGAAACCTGCAAGAACAACGTCGAAATCCTCATGAAGCTCAAGGAAATCGACCCTGATTTCGTCATCGAAATCACCGAGCTCGACCTCAGCTGCTTCTCCTGGGACGACCAGTCGACCGAGGTAGAGCTGACCGACGAGTTCGTCGAGAAGTTCGACAGCCTCTACTCCGACATCTTCGAAATGCTCATCGAGTTCTCCGAAGCCGGCTATCTCGACTCAGTAGTCATG
The DNA here is from genome assembly GCA_020860605.1 of Ruminococcus sp. Taxonomy (GTDB): domain Bacteria; phylum Bacillota; class Clostridia; order Oscillospirales; family Ruminococcaceae; genus Faeciplasma. The sequence continues at coordinate 44,229 of JAJBTZ010000061.1, forward strand.
TGGGGCTACAACGACGGCTCAACCTGGCTCAACAGCTACCCCGTCTCCGGCCGAACAAATCACCCCCTCCTGATAGACGAGGACTACAAACTCAAGTCCGCCTATTGGGCACTGATTGATCTGGCAGCGTCAAAGTCGTCATAATTCTCAACCCCGTTTCAAATCCCCACATCCCCATCCCTAATATAAAAAATTTTCATCAATCTTTTCTCAAAAATAACGTCCACATCAGTTGACTTTTCTGCGGTTTGGTGTTATCATAGATATGGTTTTATACCAAAATATATTTTGGAGGAATTCAAATGAAAAAATTTGTATCAATCGCTCTGGCGATCGTCATGATGCTTTCTGTAAGCGTTTGCGCTTTCGCTGATGACTATGTTGATAGCATTGCAACCGAAGTTCTTTCAACCTACGAGCCTCTCTTCCCAATGGACAACGGCTGGTGGACCGAAGATTCCGACCTCGGCAGCTCTACTGACGCTGGTGCTGAGTTCGCAGAGGCTATCTTGGTTGACGGCGCTAAGATCGTTATCAAGGCTGACGCTATCGCAGGCTCCACTGAGGATGGCTATGGCTTCCAGTATGGTGTTCAGACCACCGATACTTGGGTAATGGTTCTTGCTCACTTCAACTATGCTAATGGTGAAGGCAACTTGGCTGCTGAAGAAGTAGTTGTAGAAGGCGACTATGCTTACATCATCGTTGATGCTGCTGAATTTGTTGACGCTCTTACCGCTAACGACATCGACCTCACTGTTAACACTTGGCAGTGGATCTTCGGTGCCTGCACAGGCGCTAAGACCTATGGCGTTTACGTAGTCAGCACTGGTGCTGCAGCAGAAGAGACCACCGAAGAGGCTGAGGCTGCTGAGGAAACTACTGAAGAGGCTGCTGAGTCCACTGAGACTTCTACTGCTTCTTCTCCTGACACTGGTGTAGCTCTTGCCCTCGTTCCGATGGCAATCGCTGGCATCGCAGTTGTTAGCTCCAAGAGAAGGTAATTCTCAAGTAACTCCCAAAAGACCGTAGGCCAGAGGCTTGCGGTCTTTTTCTTTAAAACGGGTCCATCGAAAAACAGCGCCTCCCTTCGGTCGGCGACCCCTCAGTCGCCCTTCGGGCGCCAGCTCCCCTTTCAGGGGAGCCTATAACTGGTTCTATCAGGGCTTTTGAGAGATCGAAAAAAGCCTCCCCCGAAGGGGGAGGGGGACCGTCGCCTCCAGCGACGGTGGAGGGGTGCGACCACCGAAGGTGGTCGCTTCGGCTGAGGAGGCGCCAGCCTCCGTAGCCGAACGTGTAGGGGCTGATATCATCCGCCCGGGATCTGCTGGGGGTTGCGGGCGGATGATATCCGCCCCTACAGTTGGCACCACCTCGGCTCCCCCTCTGGGGGAGCTGGCAGCTGCGAAGCAGCTGACTGAGAGGGCGCGAGCCCCGAAGGGGCGAGCGATTTGGAAAGGAGGAGATTTTAATGGCAAAGGCGACCTATAATAATATCGTAGAGCTTAGAATAGCTGGCTACATGGCTTTAAAAGAAGCCCTCGGCAGGGATAATGCATTGCGTTTCATGCAGGATTGTTATCCTGGCTCCGGTGATTATACTAAAGAAAAGTATGAGCAGCCAGATATAAGCGTCGATGAAATGTTCGATATGGTTGAAGAATACGAAAGAACCAAGGCTGCCAGCTAACCCTGAGCAGCCTTTTCTTTGCCTCTCCCACGCTTAGGAGAGGGGGACCGCCGAAGGCGGTGGAGTGGTTCCCCGAAAATTCTTCCCCAAAATCCCCAGATATTTATTGACAAATCCGAAGCGGTGTGCTATTATAGATATGGTTTTAACACCAAAATATATTTTGGAGGAATTCACAAATGAAAAAAGTATTGTCAATCGCTTTGGCGATAGTCATGGTTCTCTCTGTAAGCGTTGTTGCTTTTGCTGATGACACTGTTGTCCTCAATCTTGATCAGGAAGATGCATATATCTTCTGGTCTAACGGTAACTGGTCAACCGGCGAGTTCACAGATTATTTGATGACTGATCTTATCGCTGCTCTTCAGACCGAAGGCGCTCAGCTTGTTATCACAAGAAGCGCTGAAACTCATATTGAGCACAGTGGGTCGGAAACCTACGAGAAGTTCCTTGTTACCGACAGCTGGTATAGCGGAGTTGATGTAGAATCTGGTTACAATTGGGTTTCACTCGGAACTGCTGGTCACAATAGCACCACTGAGCCTGGTGTTGGCATTATCGACTGTATCTCCGACGATGGTATCACCATTGTTTACGATGGTAATACTATAGCTCAGGCATTGGTTGATGGTGGATTTGATGCTGAGGGTCATTCTGTTGTTTTCATTAGTAACAGTTCCCCTGAAAGCCAGTACAAGGTTTCCAACATCTCTGTAATCGTTCCTGAGGGTGCTGCTGCTGAAGAGGCTGAAGAGACCGAAGAGGCTGAGGCTGCTGAGGAGACCACTGAGGCTGCTGAGTCCACTGAGACTTCTACTGCTTCTTCTCCTGACACTGGTGTAGCTCTTGCTCTCGTTCCGATGGCAATCGCTGGCATCGCTGTAGTTTCTTCTAAGAGAAGATAATCTCTAAGCACTAACCAAAAGACCGTGAGCCCAGGGCTTGCGGTCTTTTTCTTTAAATTGCCTATTGCAATACATCGAAATTTGTGATATAATACTACCAAGCGAGAACCTATACAATCTATAGGCGGTGGAATTGTGAAAGTATATTTGGATTGCTGCTGCTATTGCAGACAGTTCGACGATTTAACTCAAGAGCAGGTTAGAGCTGAGGTCAAGGCGATCGTCGCAATTTTTAAATTGCATGCACAAGGAAGTGTGTCACTTGTCGGAAGCGATGTTCTAACCTTTGAGTTTGGCAAAATAAGCGATTGTGATAAAAGAATGCAGATTCTCAGTGACTTTAGCAATGTAGATGAAGTTATTGAGATAAGCGACAGCAATAGATCACGTGCAAATCAGATTCAGGAGTTGTCTAATATTCACGCGTGCGATGCAGCTCATATAGCGTGTGCAGAAGAAGCTGGCGCAGATGTGATGCTAACGACCGATTACAAGCTTATAAAGATGGCTTCAAGACTAGATTTAGAAGTAGAAGTTATGAACCCAAGGGATTGTTTTGAACAATTTTTGAATGGAGGAGATTTTAATGGCACAAGTGAGAACGAATTATAGTAATCCGGTAGAGCTAAGGATTGCAGGCTATGAAGCACTGGAGAAAGCGCTTGGCGCTGAGAATGCAGCTCTTTTCATGAAGCAGAATTGTCCCTGCTCTGGCGATTACACGAAAGAAAAGTACGAACAACCTGACATAAGCGTCGACGAGCTTTATGCAATGATTGAAGAATACGAAAGAACCAAGGCTGCCAGCTAACCCTGAGCAGCCTTTTCTTTGCCTCTCCTACGCTTAGGAGAGGGGGGACCGCCGAAGGCGGTGGAGTGATGGCTCCCCTCCGGGGGAGACGCATTAGTTCGGCGTTGCCGAACTAAGAGAGTTGTTTCGCAACTCTGACTGAGAGGGCGCGAGCCCCGAAGGGGCGAGCGGTCGCCGAAGGTGGTGGTGGAGGGGTTTGTGTAAATTTGAGGTAAATTTCGCATTTTCGGTTGACAAACTCAAGATATAGTGGTATGATAGTAGAGGTTTTAAACCAAAATATATTTTGGAGGAATTCGAAATGAAGAAATTCTTATCAATGGCAGTTGCCCTCGTCATGGTTCTTTCCTTGACCTGTGTAGCATTTGCAGATGTTTCTGTAGATGTTAGTGGCATCGACACTGCATCCAGCTGGGACACTTATGGCGCATCCTATGAGGATGATTCTATGGTAATCTCTCTCGATGACATGAACGCTATCGTTGAGGCTCTTAGCGAAGATGGCTCTCAGCTCGTTTACACCATCACCAATACTGCTGGTTGGTTCCAGGTAGGCTTCAATGCTGATACTGCTGCTTATTCCAACTCTGGCGATCCTGATGGTGAGTCCGGCTATGTTGCTTACACTGTTGAAGCTGATGGCGACAACCAGAAGGTTACTGTAGACGGCAAGGCTGTTTACGATCTTATCACTGCTTCTGACTGGTATCAGCTCATCTGCGGTGGCGAAGTTCTTTTGAACGTAACCGTCGTTTCTGCTGGTTCTGAGACTGCTGCTGTAGAGGCCGAAGAGGCTGAGGCTGCTGAGGAGACTGAGGAGGCTTCTGAGGAAGCTGCTGAGGCTGCCGAGGAGACCACTGAGGCTGCTGCTGAAGAGACCACCACTTCTCCTGCTACTGGTGTTGCACTTGCCCTCGTTCCGATGGCAATCGCTGGCATCGCTGTTGTAGGTTCCAAGAGAAGATAATCTCTAAGTAATCCAAAAGACCGTAGGCCCCGCCTGCGGTCTTTTTCTTTGGCGCAATTAAAGCCTCTCCTAAGCTTAGGAGAGGGGGACACTTTGCCTTCGGCAAAGCCGGGGGACCGCCACGCGAAGCGTGGTGGTGGAGGGGTGCGATTTCGCCGAAGGCGAAATTCCGCAGTTGGCCTTCGGCCAACTGCAACGCTCGCCCTGCGGGCTCGCGCCCTCTCAGTCGCCCTACGGGCGACAGCTCCCCCAGAGGGGGAGCCAAGATTTCCGCTTGCACAAAGCCTTCCTTGAGGCAACAACTCGGCTCTCCCTCCGGGAGAGCTGGCAGCTGCGAAGCAGCTGACTGAGAGGGCGCGAGCGAAGCGAGCGCGTCGCCACGAAGTGGCGACAAACCCTTCCTTCAGCAGCAGCTTTCGAGAGAACAAAAATGGCTCCCCTTATCAAGGGGAGCTGTCGCCGAAGGCGACTGAGAGGTTCCGTAGGGGCGAGCGCTTTTTTCCAAAAAAAGTCCCCTATCCCTTGACAATCCCCCTAAAAAGGTTTATCATAAACAGAGCACAATTTATAAAGGGGACGTATGCTATGCCAAAACTTCTGATTGACGAGATATACAAGAGTGTGAAAGGGCTTTTGCCGATTGAGGAGGCTGCCGATGGCGCCATTGTCAGAGTCGAGGGCTGGATGAGAACCAATCGCTCCAATAACAATATCGGCTTTATCGCTCTGAATGATGGCTCCTGCTTCACTAATTGCCAGGTGGTCTATGAGGCTGAGAAGCTCGAGAATTATGCTGAGATTTCGAAGCTCCTCACCGGCTGCGCTGTCAGCGTGACGGGAAAATTAAACCACACTCTCGAGGCCAAGCAGCCTTTTGAGATAAATGCAAGCGAGATTACACTTCTTGGCGCCTGCGATTCGAGCTATCCCTTGCAGAAAAAGCGCCATTCCCTCGAATTTTTAAGAGAGATCCCGCATTTAAGACCCAGAACCAACACCTTCATGGCTGTTTTCAAGATTCGCTCGATCGTTTCCCAGTCGATTCACCAGTTCTTCCGTGAGAACGGCTTCAGCTATATCCACACCCCTCTTATCACCGGCAACGACGCCGAAGGAGCAGGGGAGACCTTCACTGTCACAACTCGTGAGGATGGCGATTATCAGAACGATTTCTTCGGAAAACATGCCTGCCTGACCGTTTCCGGCCAGCTCCATGTTGAGCCGTTTGCACTTGCCCTCGGCAAGGTCTACACCTTCGGCCCAACCTTCAGAGCTGAGAACTCCAACACCCCTTATCACCTGAACGAATTCTGGATGGTAGAGCCTGAGATGGCCTTCTGCGACCTCAAGGGCGACATGGCCGTTATGGAGGCTCTCGTCAAGTATATTATTCGTGATGTTCTGGAAAGCTGCCCTGACGAAATGAAGTTCCTTAACGATTTTGTCTCCGAAAAGCATGATTTGATAGACAAGCTCGAACACGTCATGAATTCCGACTTCAAGGTCATCACCTATACTGAGGCTGTCGACTACCTCAAGAACGCTCCCGTCCAGTTCGAGAACCCTGTTGAATGGGGAATGGACTTCTTCAAGGAGCACGAGGTCTACCTCTGCGATCAGGTCGCGAAGGGCCCAGTTTTCCTCATCGACTTCCCGAAGGACATCAAGGCCTTCTATATGAAGCTTAATCCCGACGGCAAGACCGTCGCTGCCTGCGACCTCCTTGCTCCCGGAGTAGGCGAGCTCATGGGCGGTTCCCAGCGCGAGGAGAACTTCGACGTCCTGGTCAAGAAGATGGAAGACATGAATATGGACAGAGGCACCCTCGAGTGGTACCTTGATCTCCGCAAATACGGCGGAGTTGTCCATTCTGGATTTGGATTAGGACTCGAAAGAATCCTCATGTATATAACCGGCGTTTCGAATATCCGTGACGTCATCCCATACGCAAGAACACCCAAGAACCTGAAATTCTAATCAAGGAGGAACCATTTTGGCAAACTATAAAGTTTTCTCAGACGTCACCTGCGACATAACCAAAGAGATGATCGAAGAGCTCTCGGAAGTCACCTTCGTCCCAATGAATATCACCGTCGGTGACGAAGGCTACGTCTACAGCTATTCTGATGACGGCGACATCACAATCGAAGAGTTCTATCAGAAGCTTCGCTCCGGCCTTTTCGCCTCGACATCCCAGATAAATCCCGAAGTCTACGAAGAGTTCTTCGAGCCCGAGCTCAAGGCTGGCAACGACATCATCTACATAGGTCTCACCTCAGGCCTTTCGCAGACATTGAACGCTTCAAGAGTCGCTGCAAGAAACCTTTCGGAGCAGTGCCCCGACAGAAGAATCGAGATTGTCGACCCATTTGACGCCTCACTCGGCCAGGGCTTCCTTCTCTATGAAGCCATCAAAGAGATGAGAAGAGGCCTCAGCATGGACGAGCTTCTTAACTGGATCGAAGAGCACAAGTACCATGTCTGCCATTGGTTCACCGTTGATACCTTCGAGCACCTCAAGCGTGGCGGAAGAGTTTCTGGCGCAACTGCTGCTATGGGAACAGTACTTCAGGTCAAGCCTCTTCTCACGGTTGACGACGAAGGCAAGCTCCAGACTATTGCCAAGCCTCGCGGAAGAAAACAGGCAACTACTGCTCTTATCGACCATGTCAAGAACTCTATTCGCCCTGACATCGGCACATTTATCCTCATCGGTCACGCTGACAATCTTGCAGCTGCCGAGGAAATCCGTGATGAGCTCAAGCAGCTCTACCCGAATTCCACCATCGGAATCACCGACATCGGACCAGTAATCGGCGCTCACGTTGGCCCCGGCATGACAGCCGTTGTCCACTGGGGAGACAGACACTGAATAAAAAAATTAAAGCGGAGTGCAGCCACTCCGCTTGTTTTTTTATTTAGACTTGTTCCGCTTCTCTTCAATAAAGTTCGTCGCCTCAGCGTCAGCAATGTTCAAGGCCTGCGCCAGAGGATAATCCCTCAGAGCATTTCCGACCAGCCTCGTATCTTCGCCCATCGAGAATCCCATGTGCCATCTTATGGCCATAGCCTCGTCACGGGTGAGCTTCATGAATCCTGAAACAATATAGACCGACTTCTCGCCGTGCCCATAGGGAAGAGTATCGTTATAATCGTAGTATGGAACCTTCTCCCACTGTCCTGTCTTGTCGTTCTTGACGTTACGAGTGCTCACAACATAGGTATTCGTCTTGCAGACATCATGCAAAAGCGCCACAATCGCGATCGATTCGTCCGAATATTGCAGCCCAAAATCATTCTTCGCTCTGTCTGTCTCGAGATAGGACTTGAGACACTCGTAAACGTTGATTGAGTGCTCGCAGAGTCCACCCTCAAAAGAATTGTGGAACCTCGTTGAAGCCGGAGCTGTGAAGAAGTCGCAGTTCCTCGACTGCAAATATTCCAGAAGCTTATCTGAGCCCTCACGTTTGATGTTAGTGGTGTAAATCTCTATGAACTTATTCTTATATTCCTGTGCATCTAAAGTCACTTAAGTTTCCTCCCAGAGTTTCGTTACCCTAATTGTAGCATAAATTTACGCCGATTTCAACTGTGTATCCAAAATGTAATCTAATTTCGTGCCTTAAGACCTTGCACTAAATCTCAAAAGGTGATATAATATCATAGAAAAGTAATGTAGAGTAGTCTGTCTACTCCTGTCTATAGACACGAAAAGAGGTAACCCCCAAATGCCCAGAAGCATGACCGGCTATGGTCGAGCCAAGAAAACATATGGAAATCGCGAAATAACCGTTGAGCTCCGAGCCGTCAATCACAGATTCTTTGAATTTTCTGCGAAGTATCCCCGCCAATATGCCTTCATCGAGGACAAGCTGAAAACTCTCTACGCTAAAGAAATCAACCGTGGCAAGGTTGAGTCATATATAACGATAGTCACGACCGACAGCTCCGATGTCAGCGTCAATGTGAATACTGAGCTTGCCCGGAACTATATCGAAGCCTTAAGAGCTGCTGGAAACGAGCTTTCTTTGAAAGACGACCTCACGCTTTCACAGCTTTTCAGGATTCCTGATTTGTTCTCGGCCACCAAGCAGGAGACCGACGAGGACGAAATCTGGCAGGAGGTCTCCGAAACAGCCACCGAAGCTTTAGCTGGCTTCGTTGCAATGCGTGAAGCCGAAGGCGAGCGCCTCAAGGTAGACATCTTAACAAAGCTCGACCTCATCGAATCGATGGTCTGTGAGATAGAAAAGCGCTCTCCGACAGTCACCGAGGAGTACCAGAAGCGCCTCTATGCAAGGCTTCAGGACGTTCTCGAGGGCAAGAATATCGACGACTCGAGAATCCTCACCGAAACCGCAATCTTCGCCGATAAAACGGCGGTTGATGAGGAGACGGTTCGCCTCCACAGCCATATCGCTGCCTTCAGAGAGCTTTTAGAACAGAATGAACCTATCGGCAAGAAGCTCGACTTCCTCGTTCAGGAGATCAACCGTGAAATCAACACTACTGGCTCGAAGTGCTCAGACCTGACTATTACAAAGATAGTCGTTGAGCTCAAGAGCATGGTCGAGAAGATAAGAGAGCAGATTCAGAATATCGAATAGGAGAGTTTTTATGAACGTAGTTGATATTGGCTATTCCTGCTACGTCTCGACGGATAAGATAGTGGCAGTTGCCTCTCCCGACACCTCTCCGATAAAGAGAGTCATCCAGGAGGCCAAGGATCGTGGTTCACTGATAGATTGTACCTTCGGCAAGAAGAACAAGTCGGTCATCATAACCGTCAGCGACCACGTCATTCTCTCTTCGAGAACTGCTGAATACATTTTAGGGACAGACAAAGGGGAAATAGAAAATGAATAAAGGCGTTTTATACGTCTTCTCCGCACCATCAGGCTGTGGGAAGGGAACAGTACTTACAGAATTAAGAAAGCGGATGCCGAATCTAAAGTATTCCGTCTCGGCAACCACCAGAGCACCTCGTGAAGGCGAAATCGACGGAGTCCACTACTACTTCGTCTCAAGAGAGCGCTTCGACGAGCTTGTCGAAACTGGCGGAATGCTTGAGCACGCCACCTTCTGTGGGAATTCCTACGGCACACCGAAGGAAAAAGTCTTCGAGTGCTTAGAGAACGGCATCAACGTAATCTTAGAGATAGAGACCAAAGGCGCCATGATGGTGAAGGAATCCTACCCGGAAGCCGTGATGATTTTCATGCTTCCGCCTTCGATCGAAGAACTGAGAAATCGCCTCGAGAACCGCCATTCGGAAACGGAAGAGGTAATCGCTGGCAGAGTCAACGAGGCTCAAAGAGAAATCGCAATTGCCGAGAATTACGATTATGTTTTTGTAAACGACAGTGTTTCGGAAGCGGTCGACACGCTTTATGGTATCATGCAGGCTTCCAAGAATCTCGTCAGAATAAATCAAGACCTAATTAAAGGAGTATTATCGAAATGTTAAGACCTTCAAGCTCACAAATTCTTAAAAACGGTGAGAGCGTCTACTCTCTCGTTATTGCAGTCGCAAAGCGTGCAAGAGAGATTCTTGACACCGCCTACGAGAATAAGGAAGTAATCGACGTCAAGCCGGTCAAGACCGCTGTCGACCAGTTCGCAAACGGCGAATACCGCCTCATCGAAGACCCGTCACTTAGGAAATCTCTCAAGAAATGAGTGGCAATATTGTCCATGCCGCAAAGGTAATCCTGTCAGGTGCCGTTTACGGCTATGATAACGAGTATACCTATCGCTATCCTGACATCCTTTTCGGGACAATCCGTCCCGGAATGAGAGTTCTGGTCCCTTTCGGCAGGGCAAATACAAAAAGGATCGGATTAGTCACAAGAGTCTACGAAAAAGAGCTCTCAGAGGACATCACTATAAAGCCGATAATCAGCCTCATAGACAAAGAGCCTCTCGTAAATGACGAGCTTTTAGACATGGTTTTCTGGCTCAAGGAGCATACATTCTGCACCTATTTTGAGGCCTATAGAACCATCGTCCCGGCTGGTTACACCGTCATCCACAAGAGCGTCTACACTCTTTCAAACCACAAGCCCGATGTCATCCTCACGGATGATGAATTGCAGCTCTATCAGGCGCTCACAGGTGCTCAGAACCAGAAGGAATTCGACAGAATCCTTGACGACGTCCACAGCCCAGAGCTGATAAGCTCACTTCTGGATAAGGGCATCCTCGAAGAGGAGGACGAATTCAAGCGCCGTGTCGGAGACGAAACGGTAAGGATGGTCCGCCTCGCTCCTGACTATCAGCCCGAAGGCAAGTCCTTCACACCGAAGCAGCAGCTTGTCGTCAATTTCCTGGAGGAAAACACCTCCGCCTCCGTAAAAGAGCTCTGCTATATCCTAAGCGTCACTCAGACTATAATCACCTCGATGCTGAAAAAAGGCATCTTAGAGGAATACAGATACGAGTCCTTAAGGACTCCCAAAAACATCACCGAATCGAAGCTTTCACTCGACAGCGTGGTTCTCTCAGAAGAGCAGAAGGAAGTTTTTGATGGCATCTCGAAGCTCATGGATGAGGGAAAGCCAGCCGGAGCCCTCCTCCACGGAGTTACTGGCAGTGGCAAGACCGCAGTCTTCATAAAGCTCATCGAAAGGACGATAAAATCCGGCAAGGGCTGTATTCTGCTTCTGCCAGAAATCTCCCTGACCCCGCAGATGGTCTCGAAATTCTGCTCCTACTTTGGCGACACTGTCGCGGTCGTCCACTCAAGCCTCTCGTTAGGCCAGCGAATGGACGAATTCAAGCGAATCTCCCGTGGAGATGCGAAAATCGTCATAGGAACCAGAAGTGCCGTCTTCGCTCCGATGCCCAATATTGGCCTTATCATCATGGACGAGGAAGGCGAGAGCAGCTATAAATCCGACTCATCGCCCCGCTACCATGCCCGTGACGTCGCCGTCAAAAGATGTGGCAACCATAACGCCCTTCTCCTGATGGCCTCCGCCACACCGTCTCTCGAAAGCTACTATTACGCCAAAAGCGGAAGATACCACCTCTTCGAGCTCAACCACCGCTACAGTGGTTCAAAGCTCCCTCAGGTAGTCGTCGCCGATATGCTATTAGAAGCTGAGGAGGGCAACTCTGGAATCTTCTGTGCCGATATGGTCAGAAGAATCTCAGAGGAGACGAAAAAGGGCAAGCAGACTATACTTCTCCTCAACCGCAGAGGCTTCAACACAAACGCCACCTGCCTCGATTGCAGGACAGCCGTCAAGTGCCCACGTTGCCAGATCCCTCTGACATACCACAAAGCCTCCGGCAAGCTTATCTGCCACTACTGTGGCTACTACGTCTCATTTAACGGCAGATGTCCCGAATGTGGAAGCGACCGAGTGAGGCTGACAGGCCTCGGCACTCAGCGCCTCGAAGAGGAGCTGACGAATGCCTTCCCAGAAGCAAGAGTCCTCCGAATGGATGCCGATACCACCTATTCGCGCTATGCCTATGAGGAAAAGTTCTCTGATTTCGAAGCTGGCAAGTACGACATCATGCTCGGCACCCAGATGATAGCGAAGGGTCTCGACTTCCCGAATGTTACAACCGTCGGAGTCATCTCTTTAGACAGCTCACTCAATGCTGGCGACTATCGAAGCTACGAAAGAACCTTCTCGCTACTGACTCAGGTCTGTGGCAGAGGAGGCAGGGGAGACAGTGAAGCCGTCGCCTATATCCAGACCTTCTTCCCTGACCACCACATCATCAAGCTCGCAGCCGAGCAGGATTACAAGGGCTTCTACGAGCAGGAGGTCTCGCTTCGGAAAGAGCTAATCTATCCGCCCTTCTGCGACATCTGCACAGTTTTCTTCTCGTCGACAATAGAGTCGGACGCTTTGAGAGCTGCCAACGAATTCGTCTCGATGATGCGGAAAAATCTTGAGACTGTCGACAAGAAGTTCCCGCTTCGCGTCCTTGGCCCCGCAAGAGCTGGCTACGGCAGAATCGGTGGGAAATATAAATACGCCTTAACGATAAAATGTCGCCTTTCGAATGCCTTCAGGGCCTACATGGCGGAGCTTCTCAAGGAAACATACAAAAATAAAAGCTTTTCAAACGTAAAAGTCTACGCCGACATTAACGGCGATTCATAAAAATCAGGAGGAATGCCACTTGGCACTCAGAAAAATAGTTTTGGACGGAGATCCAGTTCTCTTAAAAACCTGCAAGCCGGTAGAAAAATTTGACCAGCGTCTCTGGGACTTGCTCGACGACATGAAGGACACGATGTACAAAGCCGAGGGAGTTGGACTTGCAGCCCCTCAGGTGGGCATAATAAGGCGTACAGTCGTCATAGATACTGGTGAGGGACTGTTCGAGCTCATCAACCCGGAGATAACCTACCGTTCCGAAGAAACTCAGCGTGGAGTTGAGGCTTGCCTTTCCTATCCAGACATTGCCGGCTACGTCACTCGCCCCAAAACCGTCCGCTTCAAGGCTCAGAACCGCCTTGGCGAATGGTATGAAAAAGAGGTCAGCGACCTCTTCGCAAGATGTGTCTGCCACGAGCTCGACCATCTCGACGGCGTAACGCTCCCGCAGAACATCGAAGAGATTTACGAAGAACCCGAGGAGGAATAATTCAGTTTATGCGAATCGTTTTCATGGGAACTCCCACATTTGCAATCCCGTCGCTTGAAGCTCTTTTAGAGAACGGCCACGAAGTTTTGGCAGTATTCACCCAGACCGACAAGCCAAAGGGCAGGGGAAACAAGATTGCCTTTTCTCCCGTCAAGGAGTACGCAATTGCCCACGACATCCTTGTCTATCAGCCGAATTCTTTAAAAAAAGAGACCGACACCTATCTCCCGATCTTAAAAGAGCTGTCTCCTGACATGATAGTCGTCGCAGCCTATGGCAAAATCCTGCCAGCTGAGATTTTGAAGCTTCCGAAGTACGGCTGCATCAACGTCCATGGCTCCCTTCTTCCAAAATATCGTGGAGCTGCCCCAATTCAGTGGACAGTTCTTAATGGCGACGAATTCGGCGGTATAACCACAATGCAGATGGCAGAAGGCCTCGATACTGGCGACATGCTCTTGAGCGAATCGGTCGCAGTCAAGGAAAACGAAACCGCCAGTGAACTCTATGACCGCCTCTCCTATGTTGGAGCAGAGCTTCTCATCAGAACAATAAATGGCCTTGTGGCAGGAGAAATCAAGCCAGTCAAACAGAACGAAGCCGAAGCTTCCTATGCTCCCATGCTCACAAAAGACATGTGTGGAATCGATTTCAGCCTTTCAGCAAACGAAGTCCACCACAAGATTTTAGGCCTTTCCGACTCACCCGGAGCCTGTTGCTATCTTGACGGCAAGCGCCTTAAAGTATACCGAAGCGAGCTCGTCTCCACTGAAAAGACAGGCTCAGAGCCCGGAACAATCATCGACGAGCATGACTTCACCGTTTCCTGTGGTTACGGCTCAGTCAGGTTCACTGAAATCCAGGCGGAAGGCTCCAAGCGGATGAACGTTTCCGATTATTTAAGAGGCAGACCAGTCAAAAAGGGCACTCGCCTGACCTCAGCTCAATAATACAAAAACCAAGAAAGTAGAAATATAAATGCAGACACCGAGAGAGATATGTTTAGGATTACTCCTGAAAGTCGAGAAAAATTCAAGCTTTTCTGGGGTTGCCCTTGACAATACGCTATCAAAGACTCGCGATATATCCGACATCGACCGCCGTTTCATCTCAGCCCTCTACTATGGCGTTTTAGAAAGAAGAATCACCCTCGATGCGGTGATCTCGAAGTATTTAAAAAGGCCTCTTGAGAAGCTGAATCCCGAAATCCGGGAAATTTTAAGAATGGGAATCTACCAGCTCCTCTACATGGACTCAGTTCCCGACAGTGCAGCAGTCGACGAGAGCGTCAAGCTCGCAAAGCTTAAGAATCAACCCGCTTCAGGCTTCGTAAACGCTGTTTTAAGAAATTTCATCCGAGACGGCAAGAAGCTCCCAAACAATAGTCTTTCCCTTGAATATTCCTGCCCCGAATGGCTCGCCAGTATGTGGCTTCGCGACTACGGCGAAGAGGTTGCCCTCTCGATCCTCAAGTCTTCTTTGGGAAGACCTCCAACGACCGTCCGATTCAACACAGCTAAATTCAAAACTTCAGATATAATCTCGGAGCTTGCCAATGACGGCATAGAAGCCATCCCGAACGAGTTTATCGCGAACTGCTATGACCTCAGAAACTGCGGTTCCGCCGAGAAGCTTTCGGCATATCATAAGGGCATGTTCCACGTTCAGGACGCCTCCTGCCAGCTCTGTGCCAGTGAACTTGGCGCCAGAGAGGGCGAAACCGTTCTTGACGTTTGCTCCGCTCCCGGAGGCAAAGCCTTCACGATAGCCGAAATCATGAACGATCAGGGCAGAATCCTCGCCTTTGACCTACACGCTAATCGTGCCAAACTCATCACCGAAGGCGCTGAAAGGCTTGGCTTGAAGATAATTTCAGCTTCAACAAATAACGCAAAGCTCTTCAGCGAGAGCATCCCGATGGCTGACAGAGTCCTCTGCGATGTCCCTTGCTCCGGCCTCGGAGTGATCGGCAGAAAGCCGGAGATCAAATATAACTACTCGAGCGAAGCAGTTCTCAGCCAGTTCCCGATAGTCCAGTACGAAATCCTGAAGACCTCTTCCCGATACGTAAAACCCGGTGGAACCTTGGTCTATTCGACCTGCACCTTAAATCGTGCCGAAAACGATCTCATCGCCGAGAGATTTCTTCGGGAAAATCCAGATTTCGAAGGCTGCAAGCTCTCACACTTCGACGACTACAAAGCGACAATAACCCCAGCCTCATGTCAATACGGCGGCGACGGGTTCTTCATGGCGAAATTCTTAAGAATCGGGTGAACATCTTGACCGACAACCAGCGAACTGATATACTTTCAATGAGCCTTGATGAGCTCACAGACAAGATGAAAGCCTTGGGCGAAAAGAGCTTCCGCGCCACCCAGATTTACGAATGGCTCCACCAGAAGCGAGTGCAAGACTTCTCAGAAATGACGAATCTCTCACTTGCACTGAGAAATAAGCTCTCGGAAGAATTCTATATCGAGAAGCTCAACTGTGTCAGAAACTTAAAGTCGAGCCTAGATGAGACTGAAAAGTTCTTATTTGAGCTTTCAGACGGAAATCATATCGAAACCGTCCTCATGAGCTATGAGCATGGCGATTCAATCTGTGTTTCGACTCAGGTCGGCTGCAAGATGGGCTGCCAGTTCTGCGCTTCAACTATCGCTGGCTTCAAAAGAAGCCTCAAGCCCTCAGAGATTTTATTGCAGCTTTACGAAGCCGAGAGAATTTCGGGTCGCAAGGTCTCGAGCATCGTCCTGATGGGAATCGGCGAACCGCTCGACAACTTCGACAATGTCGTGAGGTTCCTAAGCCTTCTCTCAAGCGAAAAGGGGACCAACATGAGTCTTCGGCACGTCTCACTCTCAACCTGTGGCCTTGTCGATAGGATCTACGACCTGGCATCGCTCAATTTAGGCCTCACTCTTTCGATTTCCCTTCATGCAACGACTGACGAGAAGCGAAGTGCTCTCATGCCAGTCAACAAGCGATATAACATAAGCGAACTCATGAAGGCCTGCCGGGACTACTTCGCAAAAACGGGCAGAAGAATCTCGTTTGAATACGCCCTCATCGACGGCACCAACGACAGTATGGAGGACGCAAAAGCCCTCGCTAAGCTGGTTTCTGGGATGCCGTCACATATAAATATAATACCAGTCAACAAAATCAAGGAGCGAGAGTTCCATTCGTCAAGACCAGCAGCAGAGGCCTTCTGCCATAAGCTCATGGGCCTTGGCGTAAACGCAACAGTCAGAAGAACATTAGGCGCGGATATAGACGCCGCCTGTGGACAACTCAGGCGGGAGTATGAGATATAAGAAAAAATTGTGGAGGCGACAACGTGTTTGCTATAGGAAAAACTGACATCGGCAAGTTAAGGCTTGAGAATCAGGATAAATTCAGGGTATGCGTCATAGATGACGATACCGTTTTTGCCGTTGTCTGTGACGGCATGGGAGGGGCAGCCTCAGGTGGTCTCGCAAGCGAGATGACCTCGAATGCCGTCTATGAGCGAATCCAGCTCAGCTATCGGACTGATATGGAGCCAAAGAGTGTCAAATCGCTTCTTGTCTCCGCTGTCGAAGCGGCGAATGCCATCGTCTACAACAAGAGCATCGAGGACAAATCAAACGCCGGAATGGGTACCACCTGTGTCACAGCTCTGGTACATAAAAATCTCCTGAGCATCACGAGCGTAGGAGACTCCCGGGCATATCTTATCGACAAAACCGGCATAATCCAGATAACCAACGACCACACCGTCGTCGAAATGCTCCATGCCCGTGGTATCATCAGTGAGATGGAAATGAAGACTCACAAGATGAAAAACGTTATCACCCGTGCTGTAGGAGTCGACAAAACTGTCGAGCCGGACTATTTCGAGGTGGACCTGAATGGCGGGGAATATGTTCTTATCTGCACCGATGGCCTCACGAATCTCGTGACGGATGAGGATATCTATGCGATGGTTTACAAGCAGCCAATTGAGCACGCTGTAAACGAGCTCATCAACACCGCCAACGCTCACGGGGGCAAGGACAACATAACAGCCGTACTCATATCGGTTTGAAAGGAAAGGAGAAGGTTTTCGAATGGATAAATTCATCGGTCTGAAGCTTGATGGAAGATACCAGATCACCGAGCTAATCGGTGTCGGCGGAATGTCCGATGTCTACAAGGGCATCGACATTATGGAAAACAGAACCGTCGCAGTTAAGATTCTTAAGAAGGAATTTTCCGAAAACGAAGAATTCGTCAGATACTTCAGAAACGAGAGCAGAGCCATCGCCGTTCTCTCTCATCCTAATATAGTAAAGATTTTCGATGTCGGCTATGAGCATGACCTTCAGTATATCGTCATGGAGTATATCAACGGTATCACCTTAAAAGAATGTATCGAGCAGAAGGGAATGCTCCAGTGGCGCGAATGTGTCCACTATACAATCCAAATTTTAAGAGCTCTCCAGCTCGCCCACGACAGGGGAATTATCCACCGCGACATCAAGCCCCAGAACGTCATGCTCCTTGCAGACGGCACCATCAAGGTGATGGACTTCGGAATCGCGTGCTTCTCCCGCCAGAATGCTGGAACAAATACCGAAAGAACCATGGGCTCCGTCCACTATGTCTCTCCCGAACAGGCAAGAGGCGAGAGGACAGATGAACGAGGCGACATCTACTCGGTAGGCGTCATGATGTATGAAATGCTCACCGGCAGAAAACCATTCGATGGCGAAACTCCCGTTGCAGTAGCTCTCAAGCATATGAACGAGGAGCCGGTGAGGCCATCAGAATACAATTCAAACATCTATAAAGGCCTCGAAGAAATCGTTCTTCATGCTATGGAGAAGGACCCCACAAAGAGATACCAGTCGGCATCAGGGATGATCCGCGACATCGAAGCCTTCAAAGCCGACCAGAGCATCACATTCGGCTACTT
Organism: Ruminococcus sp.; assembly: GCA_020860605.1. GTDB lineage: Bacteria > Bacillota > Clostridia > Oscillospirales > Ruminococcaceae > Faeciplasma. Next base: position 62,154 of record JAJBTZ010000061.1, read on the forward strand.
CGACGAGCCTATAAAGAAGCCTGAGCAGCAGTCTGGCCTTTTGGATGGCCTCAAGACCTCTGTCGCCAAAAAGCGCTCCACAAAGCCAAAAGTCAAGAAAGAGAAGCCCAAGCCAGAGCCAGAGCCAGAGGAGATCGAAGAGTATCCTGAAGAGGACTATGACGATGACGATGATGAGGACGAGCGTCCCCGCCACAACTACATCCTCCCGATCCTCTCTGCGATGACCGTAACCGTCATCATAGTCGCAACTCTGTTCATGGCAAACGTCATAATGGGTGCATTCCAGACCACAGCGTCTTCCTCAAACGACTATACAATGCCTGACTTAGTAGGCCTTAACTACTACGAGGCGCGTTCGCTCTACACCGAAATCCAGCTCGTCGCTTCCGAGGAGTACAGCTCCGAGTACGAGGCGGGAATTATAATGGAGCAGGAAAAGGCAGAGGGCAGAATCGTCAAGGTCGGTGACGCCATCAAGGTCACCGTCAGCAAGGGAACAAGAACCGTAACTATCCCTGATGTCGTCAACTATCACTATTCATCCGCCTATGCAGCCCTCACGGGCGAGTCCCTGACAGTCCAGAGAGTCGAAATCGAAAGCGACGATATTTCTTCGGGCTATGTCGTCAAGACCGACCCTGTCGCATATTCAACCGTCGAGGAAGGCACGACCGTCAAGGTCTACGTCAGTATCGGCCCTTCAACGGAGGACACTACCGTTCCTTCGCTTATCGGAAAGACCGTTTCCGAGGCTCAGAGTTTACTTGAGGACAACTACCTCGTCCCGAAAACTCAGTATGTTGAGTCGAGCGAGGAAGCCGGCACCGTTATCGACCAGAGCATCGAGGCTGGCGAAACCGTAACGAGGAACACAACCGTCACAATCTACGTCTCCGATGGAACGGTTACCGAGGAAGAGGTCGACCTTGAGGACGATACAACCGAGGAAGAAACCACCTATCCCGGAATCATCATCGACGGCGGTAGCACCTCCACAGACGATACTGGCACCGAATCAACTGTCACCGGCAACACCGTAATCCTCAATATCGACATCCCGTCGAAGGCTACCAACACCTATTACGTGACCGTCTATAACAGCGAAAACGGCGAAGCCCTCACCGGCACAATCACGATGAACGGCGCTGAGTACGCTGGAGGAACGCTCTCTGTAGCCCTCACCGGCGAAGGCTCGATGACCGTCTACATCATGGCAAAGAGCCCAAGAACCGGCCTCCAGATGACGTTTGCCGAGTACGAAATCGACTTCACAACCGGCACATTCTACCGCACGAACTACTGGTCGTCCGCGTTCACCATCATTGATTCCTGATATGATTTTTGAAGGAGTAATAATCAGCTCGTTCGGCTCAGGCTACAAAGTGGCCTCGCTCGACGGCGAAATCTACAATTGCAAAGCAAAGGGGATATTCCGAGCAAGGAATATCTCCCCTTGCTGCGGAGACAGGGTGACGGTCGAGACCTCCGACAACTCAGAGCCTCTCATCACCGACATTCACCCAAGAAAAAACGAGATAATAAGGCCACTGCTCGCTAATCTCGACCAGATGGTCTTCATAATGTCGACCTGTGAGCCACCGCCAAATCTTCTGATGCTCGACAAGTTCTCCGCAGTCGCCCAGTACAAGGGCATCGACTCTGTCATCGTCTTTACGAAGACCGACAAGCAGGCTGCCGACGATTATGTGAAGATTTATCAGGGCGTCTATCCCGTTTTCGAAGTGAATAACGAAACCGGCGAGGGCTGCGACAAGGTCAAGGAAGCCCTCAAGGGCAAATTCTCCGCTTTTTGTGGGAATTCTGGCTCAGGGAAGTCCTCCACCATTAATAATATCTGCCCAGAGCTCGGCCTCGCAACAGCTGAAATAAGCAAAAGCCTCGGCAGAGGCAAGCATACAACCCGCCGTGTCGACATCTTCGAGCTCGACTGCGGTGGCTACATAGCCGACACACCTGGCTTCTCGACCTTCGAGACGAGCAAGTATGACGTCATCTTCAAGGACGAGCTTGCCGACTGCTTCCCTGAATTTCGTGAGTACCTCGGCAGCTGTCGCTTCCAGGACTGCTCCCACACAAAGGAAACCGGTTGTGCCATCTTAGAAGCTGTCAAGAACGGCGAAATCTCCGAAAGTCGTCACAAGAGCTACTGCGAGATGTATCGCGAAGCCTCCCTCATCAAGCCTTGGGAGTTCAAGAAGCGTTAGCAATTTTCGTTTCCAGGCATACTATGTAATAAATACATAGGGGAGGAACCAGCATGAAAGTTGTAATCGTCAAGCCTTCAAAGCCGATGAGAGGCATCCTTAGGGCTATCTTCGGAATCAAAAAAGAATCCGGCTGCTAAAATTCATGTCCCTTGAGCCATCAGGGGACATTTTCTTTGCGAAACTGAAATAGAATTCAGTATGCTAACACTCAGAATTCTGAAAACGGACTTTCGCATAGGCTTTGGCTTCCTGCTGGTTACCGCCGTGAGCTTTTTAGAGCCAAACGGTGTAACCGGCACCTGCCTTTTCTTTTGCTTTGCCCACGAATTTGGCCATCTCCTGGCAATGAAGCTTGTGGGAGCCAGGGTCGCCGCCATCCGCTTCTACGGCGGAGGAATCGGCATCTCAGCCGATACTGAGGACCTGAGCAAGCCCGCAAGGCTTCTAATCTATATCGCAGGCTGCCTCACCAACTTGACATTTGTGCTACTATTCTATATAATAGGAGAGGACATGGCGTCGGCAGTGAACCTAGCAATCGCCCTCTTCAACCTGATGCCAGTTAGCTACTTCGACGGTGGAATGATCCTCCGCCTAATACTCCCAAACAGGGAAAAGCAGCTCGAGATACTTTCGAAAATCACGATAACTGCTCTGCTATTTATATTTTTTGCTTCAGCACTGAACGCACAAGCAGGGATTTCAGTCTCCCAGATAGTCACTCTATTCGCAATAATCGCATCAGAATTGATTGACAGGGAAGTATAGGGATGTGTTTTGTGCAAATTGAACATACATAGTGATTATAAAGAGCACGATTTTTACGAATCTCACTATTGAAACGCAAGACCTAATGTGATATAATATTAAAGCATTTGAATTCCGTTGCGTTTTCCGAGCGCAATTGGGGGTTAATGCCGGTTTTATAACATGACATTAAAGCGGATAGTCCTCTGACTTCGCCAGGCAATCTCAAAGATTGATAGAAGTGTATGAATGTCTGAAATTAACAGGAGGAGTTTTAAAGTGGACGCTTTAAAAACAATTGCTCAGTCGAGCATGAAAACAGAAGTCCCTCAGTTCGCTGTCGGTGATACTGTAAGAGTACACGTCAGAATCCAGGAGGGTGACAAGTCGAGAATTCAGGTCTTTGAAGGAACTGTAATTGCCCGCAAGCACGGTGGAATCAGCGAAACCTTCACGGTTCGCAGACTTTCTCATGGCTGCGGTGTAGAGAGAGTATTTCCTCTCCACTCTCCAGTCGTCGAAAAGGTTGAGGTCGTCAGACTCGCTAAGGTCAGAAGAGCTAAGCTCTATTACCTCAGAGAAAGAGTTGGTAAGGCTGCCAAGACTAAGGACGCTATCAGATAACTTTCGACTCAAGAAAGAAGCTCGACAACGGGCTTCTTTTTTTGATTCTTAGAGAGAAATCACGCTTCACAACCACGAAATATGTCGAAATTAATATCGAGTTTACCAACCCTAATTCCGGCTAAAAATTTCCTCGAATTTTTTGTAAAATACCCCTTGACAATTGGCTTGCGTTATGGTATATTATAAAAGCTGTCCACGAGATAACTCCTTCGGAGTTACTCGGAAAGAAAT
>JAJBTZ010000022.1 GCA_020860605.1 Ruminococcus sp.
TAAGATTTTACTCATGGAGATACCCCCCTCTTAGTTTCTGATTATATTATATCACTGTGGTGATATAATGTCAAGAAAAAATTCCTTGCTTTATTTTGCCCGATGCTGTATAATATATAAGTAAAATAATATCTAAGAAACGGAGCTACCATGACCAAATACATTGATTTTTCATCCAAACACGACATCCTCATCGCCAATGGTGACGGGACTTATTCCCGCATGGACGAGCCATATTTCAGGAGTGAGCTTATTGCCCCGAATACATGGAAGGTTCTTTCGAGTGGCGACTACAGCTATCTCGTGGTGGGCGACGGGGTCGGAATATCCATCGACTGCGGGTATGGTGCAGGAAATATCCGGGAGTATCTCGAAACGCTCTGCGGCGTGCCGGTTCCTTATGTCACAAACACCCATGACCACTTCGACCATTCGGCGAACAACGCCTATTTCGACATGGCGTTTCTGAACGAGAAGGCGAAGGAGTTCGGGACGATTCCTTATGCGAGCTTTGAGGGGATAGATTTTCCGAGAGATTACCCCGTCACAATCATCCACGATGGCGATTTTATCCCACTCAAGGGTCGTGAGCTTCAAGCGCTCTCGATTCCCGACCACGCACCGAGTTCGATGATGTATCTCGACCGTAAAGAACGAATTCTCTTTTCCGGCGACGAAATCATGCCGATGGGCAAGTCGCTGAACGGCGGTCTGAAGAGCTGGATTGAGAACCTCGAAAAGATTGATAAATATCGTGACGAGTTTGACGTGCTTTATGGCGGCGGTGGACGGCTTGAGAAGAAGCTTTTTGACGCTTTCCTTGAATGTGCCCGTTACGCTTGGGATCACGAGGGAGAACTTCTCCCGCCTCCAACTCCGAGGAAGCTAAGATTCACCCATGAAGACCCGGAAGGACTCGGTCGCACCGTCTACGACCGCAGAATGCCCCATCCCGGAGACAGTGCAAGCTATCCCGACGAGCATGAAACTCTCCGGGAAAACCTCCGCCGGGTCGAGTATGCCGGGACGAGCGTTGTGTACGACTTGAGCAGGAAGTTTGAATAAATCGAGCCTTAGTCGATACCCATTCGAGTGTCGGCTAAGGCTATGTTTTTCGCTTCTTCATCAAGCTCTCAAACTCTACAAAATCAAATACGTTTTTTAAGAGTTCAGGACAAGGGTATTCAAAAGAAAGGTAAAATTATATTTCTGCAAGCATAGTCTCAAAATAAAAATCAACCCTATTGACACAATCGGCGTAACCCGCTACAATATACAAGGACACTTGTAAAGCGTCGTATGTATATTGCAGGAAAATGAAAGGAGGACACAATGCGCCCGATTATAACAGATTTTGAGCCTCAGAATGAACACGCCAAGCCATTAGCCGGTGAGCCTTACTATCGCAACAGCGGAATCATCTATGCGCTGGATGGGTCGGAGCGCAAGTATGCAGTCGGGCGTGTTGATTATGAACCGGTCGCAGGAGACTTGCGGTTGACACGAATCTTCTGAAGCAGGTCGCCGGAAGCTTCGAGGAGCACCAGATAACCGAGAAAGAAGCAATGCGCCGAACTGGGATTAAATCTAGATCGACATTTTATAGAAGGCTCCGGGAGATTCGGAGTAATCCATGATAATGAATATAAATCCGCCTCAGAGCAACTGCTCCGAGCCGGATTTATTTTTATGTACCCTCGCCTTTCGCCTGTTGTCTTGTATCTTTCACGACCGCATCCAGTAACTTCAGCTTCTGCTCGGTCGGACAGGGCAGCTTGCGGAGAATTTCTACAGCGTGTTCGGCATGGAAATGGGCAAGTTCCTCGGCAAGCTCGGCTTTGCCTTTTTCGGTTTTGGGTAAATGCAGGAATACTTCCATCAGCTGTCCTCCTCTCGACAAATCATATGCGCTCCGGCTTGTCCCGTATTTCGGGAATTTTTTATTCCCTCACTAACACTGAAGATATAGGGATCTTGACAAGCCATATTTAAAAAGTTTTTTAATCTATCCACCCAGCACCTCAATAGCCTTCTGCATATTCGCTTTGCGGTTGACTTCCCTGAAATTCTGCCCCTTGAACTGCACCGGGATGCACACCTCAAGTATTCGGTCGTAAATCCGACGGTCGTCGAGAGTAGTTGCGGCTTTCATTGCAGAGAGCGTGATGTTTGTCGAGACAATCATCGGCTTGCCAGCGAGAAGGCGGTGGTTGACCACATCGAAAACGCATTCCTTGCCGAAGCTTGTGCTTCTCTCCGCTCCGAGGTCATCGAGGATAAGAAGCTCGGGACGCATCAGTTGCTTCATAAAGTCTTCACGGTCGACTCCGAAATTTCCTTGCATCCTGTTGACGATATCGGACACTGCCGAGAAACGAACGGCGACCGACTTCTCAATCAGAGCGTTCGCAATGCACCCTGCGGCGTAGGATTTTCCCGTCCCGACATCTCCGAAAAGAAGAAGCCCGATGCCGTCATTTATGAAAGCTTCCCACTTGTCTGCATAGCTCTTGACCTTGGATAATTGCGGTGTCATAACGGCGGCGTTCTCAAAACGCCAATTCAAGGCGGGAATATCTTTGAACGCTTCCGAACGCAGTTGAGATATTCGCTCCATTCGCTCGGTTTCCTGCTGTTGGACTTTGTGTTGAGCCTCCTTTTCGGCGGCACATTTGCAAAGGATAGGGTAACGGTCGGAACTGCCGAAGTGAGACCCTTCCGGGAAGAACGCTTCCTTCGGCGTGTGGCACTTCCCGCAGTATTTCAGCCCGTCGGGAGCTATGTAGTCGTCGGGCAAACTCTGCGTCTTGCTTGCTGTTTCCATAACGCTGGATAAAACAGAATCCATATTCATAAACATTCTCCTTTTTCGTAAGTAGTATTGTAATCGTAAACCCTGCCGTTCTTCGGCTTGTCTTCATCAAGCCACTTTCTGATGGTGGCATAATGATTAGCGTAATGCCTGCCGCTCGACGCCATGTAAGTTGACAGGCGGTTGATGTATTCCGAATACCTGTCGGGATATTCAGCTTTGAGCTTGTCCATCTCGTCACCCGAAAGAAAAACATTCTGGTAGCAACCGTAGCGGGTGCGGCTCTCTCCTCTGTCTTTCTTACTAAGTTCTTTATACTCTTTTTCATTATTACTTAAGGGTAGTTTTTGCCCTTCCTGAAGGGTAATTTCTTGCCCATCCGTGGGGTAGAATTTACCCTCCGGCTGGGTAGATATTTGCACTTCATCGGGAAGCCTGAGGAAGATGAGATTCGCCCGATTCAATCCTTGCCGGACTCGTGACAGGAGCCCTGCATTTTCAAGCTCGTTCAGAGCGATCTTGACCGTTTTTTCGCTTCGGTTCAAATCCTCGGCAAGCTCCCTGATGGGATAGACAACGTAAACGCTTCCGTCTTCCGAAACCCAACCTGATTTTTGCGAAAGCATAGTGCGGCTGAGGAGCAGTCCATACAAAAGTTTTGCATTCACAGAATACTCGCCGGCAACAATGAACCGTGGCAGAGGGATAAACGGCGGCAGAACAGTATCTTTTTTGAAATAAGGCATTTGTCACTTCCTCTCTAACATAAAATCTCTTCTTGCCGTGCCTTCTTAACTTCCTTCTCCTGCTGAGGCTTCAAAATAGCATCCACATTCGAGCAAACCGTTTTCAATTCCTGTGTGTAATCATAGAGATAATTGTAAGTGTTCTGCTTTGCGTCTCTCCAAATAGTCAGACTTTGCTTTTCCTCTTGCAGAGCCTTCATGGACGGAATCTTCCCGCCGAGATAACGATTTTTCAGGAACTTCACCGCTGTCTCGTAAGTCTCTATCTCTGACAAATGTGATTCACGGAACTTTTTCTTATTCTTTGCGTTCAGCATCTCGCCGAAAACTTTTTTATTGGAGAGATACTGTCCCATGTAACGAATCACCTCGTTGATGTCCTTCAGCTTGTTCTCCGTCTCCCTCAACTCTTTCTTCGCTTCGGCTCTCTTCGTGAGCATCTCTTCATAAGAACTCTGGAGAGCTTCTCTCGTGTCGTACCCATTTTGCTGAACATAAATGATGGTGTTCACCATCTGCTTCAGGTTCGTAAGCTTGACCTTCTGTGCATATGCTCGGCTTTGCTGAGCTTTGACGTTATTCTGCAAGTCAACGACCAATCGCAAATCGGATTTCAGGAAGAATACTTCGACGTAGTCCAGTGGTGAATCTCCGAAGACTGGATCTATCTGAACTTTGTTTGCGTTCTCCTCGAACAACCTCGTCAAATGCTCTTTGCCGTAATTAGTTCCTAAAGCACGCTCGGTTACGTTCTTGCTTTTATCAGGATGGAGATACGAGTAACGCCCTTTCTTATCCGTGACCTGAATCGAATACTTTTCCAAAAGAGCTTTCTGAAATTTTTCAAAAGAAGTTGCCGAATTTGAAACGTCAGAAATCGCATCTCTAAGAAATTGCTTCTGCGTCTGGAAGACGGTCTTTGCCGGACTGAGGCCAAACTCAATTACTTCTTCATTCTTCTTGTCAAGTTCTGCCTGTCCCCGTTGTTTTGCCCAGTATTCTCGCTCAGAGATTTTATTCTCGGACGGAGTGAGCAAATCGACTTGGTGAAGTCCCTCCCGTTCGCAGATTTCCATCAAAGACTTCTGCATATGGGTGAGCAGACTTCTTGTCTGGTGGTGCTTGAATCCTGCTTTGCAATCGCAGGGTCGCTCGGCAAATTCCTGCGGTTCAATGTCGAACTTTCTCAGGCTGTTGAAGACGATATGCACATGAATGTTGCCGCTTCCGTTGTGCCCGTCCAAGTGAGTACAAACTAAAGTCTGATGTCCCGGAAAGTTCTTGCGAGCAAACTCCAAACCGAGCTCTTGTGCTTTCTCTCCGGTCAGTCCACACTCACTCTGGTCAAGCGGGTCAAAGCTGATTATGTAATGGTGCGCCTTGACTTCGCCCGGCTTCTGAATCTTGCGGAACCGCTCGTTAAGCTCTCGGCATTCCTCGGCATAGGTGAACGGGTCGCAGTTGATGCCGCCGAGGATGTAGTCCCGCCGCTGCACCAGGTTTCCGTTCTCGTCAAGAACCGGCTTCATCGTGAATCCGTCATGCTCGAACAGCAGATAAGTGAGCGCATCGCCGTAATTGGCATTTTTACTTGTACCGTGCTTTAAGATTGCCATGGACTTCGTTCACCATCCTCGTCACATCAAGCTGGATTTTGAGAACAGCATCGAGCGCGCTTTCCAACTCAGCGGTGACTCTCTGCGAGTGCAGACCTCCCATGTTGAAATGCTTCGCAATCTGGTTGATGTTGTTCGCGATGTTGCTAAGAAGCAAACTAATCCGTTTCATCTCTTCCCGAATGTCCGGAAATGCCGCAACAATCTCGTGAGTGATAGTGAGCCTTCCGCCGAGCAATGCCTTCCGCATATATTCGGACATACTTACTCCGGCACCTTCGCAACGTTTCTTGATTATCTCGTATTCCACATCAGTCAGACGGAACGTGATTCTGTGCGGACGAACCAGGTCCGCATCTTTCTTTGGTCTTGCCATAATCGTTTTCACCTCTTTCGTTTTTGCCACTGCTCTGCCACTGCAACCGGCTTCGCCGCTGTGACTATTTCTAATGGGAACCAAATACAAAACTATCGGTTTTGCGAAAGTCGAGGGTATGGGAAGCCGCAATTCCCATCAAGATTGTCGGGTCGGCAGTTCTCAGAATTGAGTTACTGTCTGACCGGGCGTATCTTGCTTTTGTGCTTCTTTACCCCCTCACTAACACAGACAAGGGTTGGGGTTCGACAAGTCGGTTTTTGAAAATTTCAAAAAAATTTTGGGGCTTGCATTTTTGTCCCTTCACTAATACTGAAAAAACAGGGGTCCTGACAAGCCATTTTTCAAAAAAATTTTGCCCCTCACTAATACAGATTTCAGATGCCTCTGGACAAGCTGGTTTGAAAAAGTTCTCTGAAAAAAATAAAATAGATAGGCGTGACGGATTTCAATTTGTACATTTTAAATTCAACTGCTACCACATAAAAATCCTGCGAAACAGTTGAAAAGAGCAAAATGTTTGTGTTATAATTAACAATGGAGTTTTATACGAGAGCGAAGAATCTTTGTGAAAAATCATCAAGGAGTAATAGCTTGTATTATCAGATTGGAGAATCAAGATGACTGCCAACCACTTATACAACGGATCGTTGACCGCTGAACAATTTCTTTACTATGAGATTCGCATTGTGTCAAAAATGTATCTTGAAGGAATTAGCGTTGCCGATGCGATTGAACAAATAAAAAAAGACAACCTGTTCCAATATCCGACGGAACGCCAGGTGTCTCGCTTAACAAGAGCTTGTTACAAACGAATAGAAGCTCTGGACAATAAAAATCTTGTGCATGAGTTGGCATATGCGCCGAATGATATTGCGAAGCAAATAAATCTTTATGCTATCATGAGATATAACCGCCTTGTGTGGGAGTTTATGGTGTCGGTCATCGGAGAGAAATACAGAAATCAGGATTTCGCTTTCTCAAAAAAAGACATCAACGTTTTCTTTACCAGACTGCAAGCTCAAGATGATTCCGTTGCCAAGTGGAGTGAGGAAACGGTCGGTAAAATAAAAAGCGTGTTGATGCGGATGCTGATAGAGACAGAATATCTCGACAGCGCAAAAGACACCGATTTGAATCCTGTTTTTATTTCTGAGGAACTGGAGCAAGGAATCAGAGAAAACGAAGACTATGATGCGCTACCGGCGTTTAACTGTTTCAGATAAAGGAGATGAAGAGCGATGATTAAATCCGACCTGGACAAGATAAAAGAAAGAATTTCTGATCCGAACTTTCTTGAAAATAAAGGATTGAGCAATGAAGTTGGTATCCACGTTTTTTGCTACGACCCCAGAGATGAGTTGGCTGTTCGCAGTTATATTGCCAGACTGAAGAAAGAGACGAACACGCCATTCAGAATTATAGAATGTGACCTCTACGAAATTTTCCTGTCTTTGCTTGAGGACAAACGTATTCTTCGCCTTGCCGACGGGCTTGAAGAAAAGAAAGGAAAAGATTATCTCTTGAGTCAGTTGCAGAAGATTGCAACGCCGGAGGCTCTTCTTGAGAAAATGGACTATTCTCCGCATGAAAGAGGACAAGATGTCTTGTTCATGACCGGCATCGGGAAGGTAAACCCGTTTATGCGTTCACACAAGATGCTCGACAGTATGCAATCCCGGTTTGAGGATATTCCCATTGTTATGTTTTATCCCGGCACATTTAACGGACAAACGCTGAGTTTGTTTGATGAGTTTTTAGACGGCAACTATTACCGTGCATTTAATTTACTTTAACGGAGGCACACAAGATGAAACTTCAAAGTATGTTCCAGAAAGACATCGATCGCCCTATCAATGGTGTTATCAAAGTCGCACAGAATGATGAAAACAGCCTTGAGCAAGAGCTGAGCGAGTACATAGTTACAAAAGAGCTTCGCAGACATTTCCGCACATTCTTCGACAACTACTCGAAAGCGATTGATGAGCCGACAGATAAGATCGGAGTATGGATTTCCGGCTTCTTTGGAAGCGGTAAATCTCACTTCCTGAAAATGTTGTCATATCTTCTTTCCAATGAAGAAGTCTGCGGCAAGAAAGCGATTGACTACTTTGAAGACAAGTTTGACGACCCAATGATGTATGCGACTGCCGTCAAGTGTGCTTCCGTGCCTACCGAATCTATACTGTTTAACATCGACATCGAAGGTCCTATCACAAAAGATAAGACTGCGGTTTTGAAGGTCTTTGCCAAGATGTTCTATAATCACTGTGGCTTCTACGGCGACGATTTGAAAATTGCCAAGTTGGAACGTTACATTGAAAAGCAGGGCAAGACAGAGCTTTTCCGGCAAAAGTTTGAAGAAATCAACGGCGCACCGTGGCTTGAGTCCCGTGACAGCTTTGCTTTCTTTGAAGATGATGTCGTCGAGGTTCTGCAATCTGTACTTGGCATGAGTGAGCAGGCGGCTCGAAATTGGTTCAACGGCGTGGAAACCAACGAACTAAGCATTGCGCAGCTCTGTGCAGATATAAAAGAGTATGTTGACGGCAAGGGCAAGGACTTCCGCCTTCTGTTCATGGTGGATGAGGTCGGTCAGTATATCGGTGCCGATGGAGACCTCATGATGAATCTACAGTCTATCGTAGAAGAGATTGGAATGAAGTGCCGTGGCAAGGTCTGGGTCATGGTTACGAGTCAGGAGGCTATCGACTCCGTTGTCAAGATTACCGGCGACGACTTCTCAAAGATTCAGGGACGGTTCAACACACGTCTGAGCCTTTCTTCGTCATCCGTTGATGAAGTCATCAAGAAGCGTGTATTGGCTAAAAATGATGAAGCATCAAGCCTTCTTCGTATGGCCTATGACAAAGAGCATTTTGTTTTGAAGAATCTCTATGCTTTTAACGGTACTATTAAGGATATCAAGGGCTTTTCTGACGGCGAAGAATTTATCTCCACTTTCCCGTTTGTGCCTTATCAGTTCCTGACCGTTCAGAATGCTTTAACCGAGATTCGCAGGCATGGCAACTCAGGAAAGCATCTTTCAAGCGGTGCACGTTCAATGCTGTCGTGCTTCCAGGAAGCGGCTCAGAAGGTTAAGGAAAAGGACGAGAATGCCCTTGTACCGTTTTACCTTTTCTATGATACTATCAATAACTTCTTGGACGGTTCTATCCGCAGAGTTATTGAACGCTGTCAGTCTGCGGCTGAAAGGGGCGAAGGACTTGAGCCTCAAGATGTGAACGTTCTGGAGCTACTGTATCTCATTCGCTATATCGAAGATATTCCTGCAAATATCGACAACATAACTATTCTGATGATTGACGACATCAGAACCGATAAAATTGCTCTGAGGGCTTCTGTTACCGAGTCCTTGGAAAGGCTTTTGTCGCAGAATTATATCTCCCGCAACGGCAATATTTTCGCATTCCTTACTGATGAGGAGCAGGACGTTGCGACCGACATTAAGAACACTGTGGTTGATGCTCCGCAGGTTATCGGCAGTATTGCAAGAATTGTATATGACGAGATATATCCATCGAAGAAATTCAAGTACGGCAAGTATGACTTTGCTTATGACCAGTATATAGATGAAACGCTTAACGGTTCGATGTCCGGCGGAATGAGGCTTCGAATTGTCACCGTTGCAAGCGACTATTACGGTGCTTCGGAGCAGAAGCTCATCATGGAATCGGAAGCTAACAATGAAGCTATCGTCGTTCTGTCGGACGAGTTCCCGTATTACGACGAGTTGCAGGAGGCTATGAAAATCCGCAAGTATGTCAAGGGGCGCAACATTTCTTCACTTCCCGACAGCATTCAGGACATCATCCGCAAACGCCAACAGCAGGCTCGTGGACTTGAAGAACATGCCACGAGCTACATCGAAAAGGCTATTGTCGATGCGAAGGTTGTTGTCAGCGGAGAGGTTATGGACATCAAGGCGACAAGTGCCAAGGAAAAGCTTGATCAGGTGATGACAGGTCTTGTCGAGAGCGTATACTCAAAGCTCGGCATGGTCAACAGGTTCGCCGAGAGCGATGCGGACATTCTCGCCATTCTCAATGGGGCGGAAGACAAAGACACCACCTTCACGGGAACCGGCACCAACAACGAAGATGCCCTGAACGAAATCAGTCAGTGGCTTGAGATGCAGAGCTCAAGAGGAATAGGCATCTCTATGGGCGAGGTTCAGCGGAGATACAGCGCAATCCCTTATGGTTGGCGGGAGATTGATATTGCCGCACTGGTGGCTCGACTTATCTGTCAGCAGAAAATCGAAATCAAATACGGCGGTGCCATCATCGACAAGAGCGAAAGGCGGATTGTCGACTATCTCCGCAAGAAGTCCGAGGTTGACAAGGCAACTGTCATAAGGCACGTTGCGCCTTCGGAATCGGATATGCGGAACAGCATCAAGTTTTTGAGAGATTACACAGGAGTTATGGCTGTGCCTGCGGACGAGGACGGGCTTGTTTACTTTATCGTTGAGAAATTCGAGGAGAAGAAACAGCACTATCAGAGCCTTCTTGACAAATACTTGAGATATCGTTATCCAGAAAAAGAGGTCGTCGAGAATGCCTTTAATCTCGTGAGCGAAGTTTTGAAAAATAGAAAAGACCATGTGGCATTGCTTGAGCTCCTCATTAAGAAGCAGGATTCTCTGCTCGATTCCTTAGAGGATATGGAAGGCGTTGAGTTCTTCTTCAAGTCGCAGATAACCGTCTTTGACGAGGTGAGGGCGCAGATGGACAAGATTAAGGATGAGCATGTTTACTTTGCTACAGATTTCGAAACTCTCGAAGTGTTCAAGACTGTTTCGACCATACTCAATATGTCGAAGCCCTATTCGAGAATCGGCGAGCTGCCGGAGCTTATCTCGAAGGTCAGAACCGCCTATAACGCCCTTCTTGACGTGAAGAAGGAAGAGGTCTCGGAAAACATCCGCCAGTGCATGGAGGACATCCATCAGCTCGCAGGGGAAGCAAGAAACACGGAAAGAATCCTTGCTCAGGAGGACGAATACTTTACCTACAGGCGCAAAGCGGTTGAAAACGCAAGCACTCTCACAGTCCTCGACGCTATGATAACCCAGGATATCACCCACAAGAACGACGTCTGCAAGCGATTGGAAGCCATGGTTGCACCGGCACCGACCGCCACCGTGAGCACCGCAAGGATAACCACCGTCCGCAGATATGACCTCTGCGCGGCGAAGAGGTTGCAGTCAAAAGAGGACATCGACAAGTATGTCGAGGGCATCCGCGAAAAGCTCTACGACACGCTTGACAACAGCGACGGAATCCAGATAAGCTGACAATATAGACAGGGAGACAGATTTTATGAACAAATCCTCAATACAGAAATTCGCAGTCTGGGCGAGAACCGAGCTTATCGCTCAGGTGTCCCAGAGGGCTTATCAATACGGAATCACCGAGGAGGGCTATGGCGAGGCAGATGCCGTGGTCGTTTCGGGGCGTGCCTTGACGCCGGACGAGGAAAGACAACGCCGTGAGCTTGTCTCGGAAATCCGCAATAAGGGCTATCATCAGGTTATGGAGGAGGTCGCCTATACATGGTTCAACCGCTTCATAGCGTTAAGATTCATGGAGGTCAACAACTATCTCCCTTCACACATCAGGGTCTTCTCCGACAGCACAGGTGCCTTCAAGCCGGAAATTCTCAGCGACGTCCTGCACCTCGACCTTCCCGGGCTCGACCAAAGCAAGGTCGCCGACCTCATCGAGAAGAACCGCACCGAAAACCTCTATCGCTATCTCCTCCTGACCCAGTGCAACGCCCTCAACGACTGCTTGCCGGTGATGTTCGAGAAGATGGGCGGCTACACCGAGCTCCTTCTGCCGAACAACATCCTCCGTCAGGACGGCATCATCGGTCGGCTTGTTTCGGACATCGAAGAGGACGATTGGAAAAATCAGGTTCAGATTATCGGCTGGCTCTATCAATACTACAACTCCGAGCTGAAGGACGAGACCTTTGCGCTCCTTAAGAAGAACGTCAAGGTCACAAAAGAGCGGATTCCCTCCGCCACTCAGCTTTTCACGCCCGACTGGATTGTTAGGTACATGGTCGAGAACAGCCTTGGCAGGCTCTGGCTCGAAGGGCATCCCGACAGCAATCTTAAATCGCAATGGCAATACTATCTTGACGAAGCCGAGCAGGAAGCAAGCGTTCAGGCTCAGCTTGACGAAATCCGCCATAGCTACGAGGGCATCAATCCGAAGGACATAAAAATCATCGACCCCTGCATGGGTTCGGGGCACATTCTTGTTTATGCCTTCGACGTTCTGATGCAGATTTATCTTTCGCAGGGCTATTCCGAGCGTGATGCCGCCTACAGCATCCTTAAAAACAACCTCTACGGCTTGGACATCGACAAGCGTGCCGCACAGCTCGCCTATTTTGCCGTCATGATGAAAGCAAGGCAATACGACCGTCGGATTTTCTCCCGGGGGATAATGCCTCATGTTTATGCTATCGTTGAAAGCAACGATATTGACAACTATACCATCGACTATTTCACCAACGGCGACCCGAAGCTAAAACATGACCTAAATTCCATCATCACCGACCTTCACGACGCTACGGAATATGGTTCAATTCTGAATGTAACACCTGTAGATTTTGAAGCCCTCTATGCCCGTTTTGATGAAATAATTGACGATGTAAGCTTCAATCGTCAGAATGCCTTGAATATGCTACCATTAGTCCAAGTAGCGGAATTGCTGTCTCAAAAATACGATGTAGTTGTGACGAATCCGCCATATATGGCTGCATCAAATATGGATACAAAGCTTTCTGAATATGTAAAAGCAAACTATCCAGACAGCAAAGGCGATATGTTTGCGGTGTTTATTGAACGATGTGAAGAAATGACATTACCTTGCCGTTATCAAGCAATGGTTACTCAGCACGCATGGATGTTTCTTTCGAGTTATGAAAAATTGCGTGCCAAGATTTTAAGAAAAGATATAGTTAATATGGCACACTTGGGTGCAAGGGCTTTTGAAGATATTGGTGGCGAAGTAGTGCAAACAACTGCTTTCGTTTTACATAAATGCTATACAGAAAATTATGTAGGGACCTATTGCCGTCTTATAGAATCAACAACTCAGCAGGGAAAACAAGAACTTTTCCTAACTGGCTCAAATCGTTATACCGCTCAACAATCCGATTTTGCAAAAATACCAGGTTCACCGGTGGCGTATTGGGTGAGCGAGAAGTTTATGGAAGCTTTTGAGAATAGCGAATCTATTGGAGACAAGGCTGTTGTTAGAAATGGTATGAAAACAGGAAACAACGCCGAATTTTTACGTTTATGGTGGGAAGTCGATAGTAACAAAACATCATACAATGCTCTTTCATATTCAGAAGCAGTTGCTTCTAATAAAAAATGGTATCAGTACAACAAGGGCGGAAGTTACAGAAAGTGGTATGGAAATAATGATTATGTTGTGAATTGGGAAAATGAAGGCTATAGAATTTTTAAGTGTGCTAAGTTAGAGGGCAGGAATGTACAGGATTATCCACCTGAATTGAAATTTAAGCCTTCGTTATCGTGGTCGCTGATTACGTCAAGCAAACCGTCGTTTAGATACAAGGAAGGTAATCTTTCTGATATAGCAGGAATGTCAGTGTTTGCTGATAAGGAGCAAATTATAAGATTTCTTGCTCTTTTAAATTCTCCAGTTGCATTTGAGGCACTAAAGTTGATTGCACCTACAATTAACTTTCAAGCAGGAGATATTGCGAGAGTTCCTTACATAGATGAGATTTCATCCATAGATAAAATTACTGAAAAGACATATGAAAATATAAAGATTTCCAAGTCAGACTGGGATTCGTTTGAGACTTCTTGGGATTTTAAGAGGCATCCGTTATTGCCTGATAATGGTAGCAAGGTTTATGAGTCGTTTTATCATAGGGGAGAGTATGAAGAGGAAACTGAGTTTGTGGATTTATTGGAATTGGCATATGATGATTGGGAAAGTGATTGTTACCGGCGGTTTAATAAGCTTAAGGAGAATGAAGAAGAATTAAACAGAATCTTTATTGACATCTATGGCTTGCAGGATGAGCTTTCGCCGGAGGTGGAGGATAAGGATGTGACGGTGAGACTTGCCGATAAGGGGCGAGATGTCAGGAGTCTGATTTCTTATGCTGTCGGGTGTATGTTCGGGCGGTATTCGCTTGATTGCGATGGATTAGCGTTCGCAGGCGGCGAGTGGGACGAATCGAAATATGTCACTTTCACTCCTGATAAAGAGAATATAATCCCGATTTGTGATGACGATTACTTCGACGATGATATAACGGGAAGGTTTGTCAAGTGGGTCGAGACGGTTTATGGCAAGGAGACGCTTGAGGAGAATCTTCGGTTTATTGCGGAGGCTCTGGGCGGAAAGGGGACGCCGAGGGAGGTTATAAGGAATTATTTCCTGAATGACTTCTATCAGGATCACCTGAAGATTTATCAGAAACGCCCGATATATTGGCTTTTCGATTCCGGCAAGAAGAACGGGTTCAAGGCGCTTGTCTATATGCACAGGTATAAGAGCGACCTCCTGGCGAGGATGAGGACGGATTATGTCCATGAACAGCAGGAGCGTTACCGCACACAGCTCGCCCATATCGCCGACTCGATGGAGACCGCCACTCAGGCGGAGAAGGTCAGACTTTCAAAGCAGGAGAAGAAGCTTCGGGAGCAGGCTCTTGAAATCGGCAAGTTCGAGGAGAAAATCCATCACCTCGCCGATATGAATATCGAAATCGACCTCGATGACGGCGTGAAGACGAATTATCAGAAGTTCGGCGACGTGCTGGGGAAGATAAAGTAGGAGGCAGAGTTAATGTCGATAGAATCCATCCAATTTGCATTAAGAGAGCGGTTTTCGGCTCCCTTGCCGGAGTTCTGTAAGAGAAGGATAATCTTCTGGCAAGATGAAGAGCATGAGTTTGAAGAAATGCTCGACGAAATCGAGATTCCAGGCGTGAAGATATTAAAACTCACGGGCAAGAATAACTTTGCCGCAAAGAAGCTTCTTCTGCATGATGATACCGAGAGCAACTATCTTGTCTATAACCCGATTGGCTATGACCAGACGAAGGATGATTGGCTTCGGGATATCGAACTCTATAGCGAGGAATATCGGGCGGATTATGTCTCGATGCAGATGGAGGAGCTGAATATAGCCGCGACTCCGGCGATGAGGAAAACGGTCAAGCTATATTCGAAGTTCTTAGGTAATAAGGAACGCGTCGCAAAGCTCCGAAAAATCGGCAGGAGCTATCAGACGCCATTGCAACTGCATACGGACATCATGGCGGTTCTTGCCGGACTGAACGGCGGCTCGGCTCAGGATGTCTTAATCGCCGTGCTTTCGGACAGCCTTGACGAGGAAGAGAACGCCGTGCTTAATAATATCAAGAAGTTCGGCAATATCGACGCCTTCTGGCAACTGGTCTATAAGTACACCGGCTATATGTATGATCCCGAAAGCCCTGTTGAGAATTTTGCCTGCCATGTTTTGCTTACTGCTTTGTCCCAGACGATGAACCAAAGCGTCCTGAAGGGCTTGGAGCGGTTTATCTCCGAGTCGAACAAGGCTTATTGCTACAGCATCGTTCACGAGTGGCGCAATTCCGATGACAGGGACAGCCTTTATGAACTCTGCCGGACGGTCGAGGAAAAGCTGAATCTCCCGACACGCTTCGAAGGTCTCGAAGTGGAAACGCTTCTCACGGCGGACATATTCCCGTCGATTGACGAGTGCATACTCGGGCACTTCTATTCGGAGATAGCGGATTATGTCGTGAAGACAGATCTGATTTTGAAGACCTGTGAGAACCGACGCACCTCCGGCTGGCATGAGTATTTCAAGGATTATTATGATTGCCTCTATTTCATAGCGAAGATGCAGGAGTTCTACCAAGGCGTTGCCGACAGCTTCCATATCGTCGAACCGAAGGCTGTCTGGAAGCTCTACACCGAAGAAGCGTATGAGATGGACAGCTTTTATCGCCATTTCCATCTTGCGTTTGCTAATTCGCTTAAGAACAGCAACGCCGTCCTTGAGGACAAGCTTAAGCACGCCACGGACTATGTCGAGGGGCTTTATAAAAACAAGTTCCTCAGGGAGCTGACCGATTGTTGGAGCAACGCCATTTCAGATGATTTGGCAACGCTCGGCTATGTCTCCGAGATAGAAAAACAGCACGATTTCTATTCGCACTATATCTCGCCGTTCAGGGAAAAGTCTTCCCGTACTTTCGTAATCATCTCCGATGCGCTCCGTTATGAAGTTGCGGCGGAGCTGTGCGACTATATCGTAAAGAACACGAAAGGCACGGCAAAGCTTGAATCGGTTCAGGTAATATTCCCGTCCATAACGAAGTTCGGAATGGCAAATCTCCTTCCGGGGCATGAGCTTTCAATAAATGATGCGATGGAAGTTTTCGTTGATGGTCTTCCGACAAAGACGACCCAAGACCGTGAAAAAGTTCTGTGCTTGACTAATCCGAACAGTGTGGCTATCCAGTATAAAGATGTCCTGAATATGAAAAGAGGCGAACGCCGTGAACTGGTGAGCGGCAAGGAAGTAATTTATATTTACCACAACACCATTGACGCCATCGGCGACAAAGCTCCGACCGAAAGCAAAGTTTTTGACGCCTGCGAGCAGACGATAGAAGAGCTTTACAACATCGTTAAAATCATCGTCAACGACATGGCAGGCGCAGACATCTTCATCACAGCAGACCACGGCTTCCTGTATACATACAGTCCTCTTTCCGAGAACGACAAAATCAGCAAAACCACCTTCTCCGGCACAGTTTATGAATCGGGCAGACGTTATGCTCTTACGGAGCCGGGAGCGACATCCGACTATCTGATGCCTGTCTATCTTGAAGGAGAAATCGGCGGCAAAGCCGTCAAGGGTTATACTCCTAAGGATTCGACCCGAATCAAGATTTCCGGTGGCGGCGAGAACTTCGTCCACGGCGGCACAAGCCTGCAGGAAATGGTCGTGCCGGTTATCGCTTTCAAGAATCTCCGCCCCACAAGCAAGAAGTATGTCGAAGTATCAAACGCAGAGATTAAGCTTCTCAGTGAGAGCCGCAAGGTTTCAAATCTCCTGTTCTCGCTCGATTTCTTCCAACGTCAGCCTGTCGGCGAAAAGGTTCAGGCGTGTGTATACACTATCTATATGACCGATGAGGAGGGAGTGGTTATCAGCGACAAGCAGACCGTCATTGCGGATAAGACAAGCGACAACGCCTCCGAGCGAGTATTCCGTGTCCGCTTCAATCTCAAAGCGGGGTCTTACAATAAGAATAAGATTTATCGCCTTGTAATCACGAACGGAACCGATCTCCCGCAGGAAGAGGAGTTCCATATTGATATAGCCTTTGCAGATGATTTCGGATTTGACCTTTAAGGAGTGACACAGATGAGTGACTACATTGATAACAACGACGCAAATGCACTTCTCAACAAAAAATTGCGCCAGAACTTCGACGGCAGAATTGTCCGCAAGGATTTGACGAAAAAGATTAAGGAAGGTGCCAATGTCCCTGTCTATGTCCTCGAATTTCTTCTTGGGCAATATTGCAGTTCCGATGACCCGGAGGTTATTGAAAAAGGCGTTGAGAATGTTAAGAGAATCTTAGCGGATAATTTCGTCCGTCCCGATGAATCACAGAAGATTCTGTCCTTACTTCGTCAGCGTGGCAGTCACACTGTCATTGACAAAATCACGGTCAGCCTTAATATCAAAAAAGACAGTTACGAAGCTGAGTTTTCAAACCTTGGCATAAAGAACATTCCCATAGCAGAGGAGTATCCCACCAAGTATGACAGACTCCTTTGCGGCGGTATCTGGTGTATCGTTCAGCTCGAATATGAGTATATTGAGGAAGAGAAAAACGCTTCTCCCATTCATATCTACAAACTGACTCCGATTCAAATGCCTCATGTGGATATTGATGAGCTCAAGCAGGGCAGAAAAGCGTTCACAAAAGATGAGTGGATGAGCGTCATGCTTCGCTCTATCGGCATGGAGCCGGACAAGTTTAACGAACGTGAAAAATGGCTTCTTCTTGCCCGTATGCTCCCTTTGGTTGAGAATAACTTCAACCTTTGCGAGCTTGGTCCGAGAAGCACCGGCAAATCTCACATTTATAAAGAAATATCTCCGAACAGCATTCTTGTGTCCGGTGGACAGACAACAGTTGCAAACCTGTTCTATAACATGGGCAGAAAGACAGTCGGTCTTGTCGGGCTTTGGGATTGTGTTGCCTTCGACGAAGTGGCGGGTATCAATTTCAAGGATAAAGACGGCATTCAGATAATGAAGGACTATATGGCATCCGGCTCCTTTGCCCGTGGCAAAGAGGAAAAAGCCGCATCAGCATCCATGGTCTTTGTGGGAAATATAAATCAGAGCGTTGATGTCCTTCTGAAGACTTCAAGTCTCTTTGACCCGTTCCCGCCTGAAATGGGAACAGATACTGCGTTCCTGGATCGAATCCATTGCTATATTCCCGGTTGGGAGATTCCAAAGTTCAGACCGGAACATTTTACGAATGATTACGGTTTTATCACCGATTATCTTGCCGAGTTTATCCGTGAACTTCGCAAGGAGCAGTACGGCGATGCTTTGGATAAATATTTCCGTCTGGGCAGTAATCTCAATCAGAGGGACACAATCGCCGTAAGAAAGATGGTAGGCGGATTCATAAAGCTTCTTTATCCCGATGGGGAATATACGAAGGAACAGCTTGAAGAAATATTGCAAATATCCCTTGAAATGCGTCGCAGGGTCAAGGAACAGTTGAAGAAGCTCGGCGGCATGGAGTTTTATGATGTCAACTTCTCGTATATTGATATTGAGACTTTTGAGGAGCATTATGTCTCCGTCCCGGAACAAGGTACAAGTAAGCTGATTCCGGAGGGAATGTGCAATCCCGGACAGGTTTATACCGTTTCACACGGCAAGTCTGGAATGATTGGCGTTTACCGTCTCGAATCCCAGATGCTCCCCGGAAACGGCAAGTTTGAGTGCACAGGTCTCGGCTCTGATACCAAGTGTAAGGAAGCGACAAACACAGCCTTTAACTATCTGAAAGCAAACTCCGGAAGAATCAGCGGAGAAATAAGCACAACCACCAAGGACTACATTGTCAATTATCAGGATTTGCAGGGTATCGGCATGACTGATAAGCTTGCGCTCCCGACCTTGATTGCGCTTGCTTCTATTGCGCTGAACAAGCCGGTGATGAGCAGTCTTGCTGTTTTGGGCGAAATAAGTATCGCCGGAACTCTGATTAAGGTAGATGAACTGGCAAACGCCCTTCAGGTCTGCCTTGACAGCGGTGCAAAAAAGGTTCTTTTGCCAATAACCTCGGCAGTAGACTTAGCTCTTGTGCCGGCAGAACTGATAGGTTGCTTCAATCTGGTTTTCTATCAGAGTGCAGAGGATGCAGTTTATAAGGCACTGGGTGTGGAGTAAGTATAGTTGTATATCATTGAACAAAAAGGAGGGCACACCCATGTCCAAACCCGGTAAATTCCGTCTTGACACGAGTTTTGAAGGCA
>JAJBTZ010000042.1 GCA_020860605.1 Ruminococcus sp.
AGCATCTGTATCCGATCATTAAAATGCAAAGTTTTAAATGAGATGGGGTACTACAGCTGTTGCTAAACTGCCAATTTCACCAAATTTCAAAATCCCCCTTGTACATCTCCGAAATCTGTGCTATACTTAACTTGATTATCTCGAAAACTATCGAGGCTTTTATCTGAGAAAGGCAGGATTATCATGTTTAAGAAAGATATAGGAATTGACCTTGGCACGGCGAATACGCTCGTTTGCGTCAAGGGGAAGGGCATCATCATCCGTGAGCCCTCTGTCGTCGCGGTTGACACCAAGACCGACGCTGTCAAGTATGTCGGCCAGGACGCGAAGAATATTATCGGACGTACTCCGGGCTCCATCAGAGCGGTTCGTCCTCTTAAGGACGGCGTTATCGCCGATTTTGACATGTGCACCGTCATGCTTCAGGAGTTTATCCGCAAGGCTATCGGCTCGAACCCGTTTGTGAAGGCTCGTGTCGTCATCTGCATCCCGTCTGGCGTCACGGCTGTCGAGAGGCGTGCCGTCAAGGAGGCTGCTGAAGGCGCTGGCGCGAAGAGGGTCTCGATCGTCGAGGAGCCGATGGCTGCTGCTATCGGTGCCGGACTCCCGGTTGAGGAGCCGACTGGCTCGATGATCGTCGACATCGGAGGCGGAACGAGCGAGGTCGCCGTCATCTCCCTCTGCGGTATTGTCACAAGCCGTTCCGTAAGAGTTGCGGGAGACGAATTTGACCTCTCGATCATCAATTTCATCAAGAAAAAGTACAACCTCCTCATCGGCGACAGAACCGCCGAGCATATCAAGATTTCCATCGGCTCAGCCTACCCCCTCGAGGAGGAGCTCGAGCTCGAAATCAAGGGAAGAAACCTTCTGACGGGCCTTCCTGAGAACATCACGATCAACTCTGAGGAGATCAGAGAGGCTCTCGCCGACCCGCTCGCCAACATCATCGACGCCGTCAAGACGACCCTCGAGAGAACCCCGCCTGAGCTCTCGGCCGATATCATCGACTCCGGCATCACCCTCGCTGGTGGCGGAGCGCTCCTTCGTGGCCTCGACCGCCTCATCAACGAGGAAACCGGCATCCCTGTCTACATCGCCGAAAGACCGCTCGACTGCGTAGTCGACGGAGCCGGCAAGCTGCTCGAAAACATCGAGGAGCTGCATGATGTGCTGAATGGGAATGATACGACGGTTTAATTAGGGATTATTTGAAGCACTGGGCTTTAATTGTAGGGGCGGATATTATCCGCCCGAAAACCCTCCAGCAATACGTAGCGGGCGGATGATATCCGCCCCTACATTTGTCGGCGCCGAGGGCGCCGACGGAATTTCGGCTTCGCCGAAATTCCACCCCTCCACCATGCTTCGCATGGTCCCCCTCCCCTTCGGGGGAGGCTTTTTTTGCTCTCTCGAAGGGTTTGCGAAATCCACACTTTGTCGCCACTGCGCGTGGCGACGCGACCCCTGCGGGGTCGCCGCTCGCTTCGCTCGCGCCCTCTCAGTCAGCTGCTTCGCAGCTGCCAGCTCTCCCAGAGGGAGAGCCGAGTTGCTGCCTCAAGGAAGGCTTTGTGCAGAGGAATTCTTGGCTCCCCCTCTGGGGGAGCTGTCGGCGAAGCCGACTGAGAGGGCGCCGACCGAAGGGAGGCGCTTCGGCGGAGACGGCGAAGTCGTCGGAGCCGACAAAGCTTCCGCAAGAGCCTCCCGCAGGAACAACTTCCCCCTTTACAATCCCCCAAAAATATGCTACACTGATAGATATCGACTGTGTCGAATTTTTTCGGAAATGAGATTGGATTGTAACTTTAAAGGAGGAAACATGGACGAAAGAACTATGACGGTTGAGGAGCGGGAGAAGGCGATCGCGGAGATTACTGGCGCGCCAGTTGAGCAGAAAACCGAGTTTTCGGGACAGGAAGTCCCTCAGAATACTCCGAACGAGATGCTCGAGATGTATCGGAGCGCTAATGAGCGGAAAAACGCTTCGGAGGTTAAGACCTACAAGACCATTTTGGGCGTCATGTGTGCCGTTGTCGCACTGCTGGCTGTGGCGGTGGTTATCGTCTCAGTCGGTTGGATAACTGAGCAGGGGACTGTGGTCACCCAAATCGAGACCGTCGAGATCCCGACTGTCGTCACCGAATACATAGCCATCGACCCGACGAGCGAGTATGACCACGAGCTTGGGGAGGACACATTCACCCTCAGCGACTCGAACTACGGTACTATATTAATGTATGCTTTGCAGAATGTCGGCAAGAACGAATATGATGAGGAGTGCTTCGCTCTGGACGAGGAGACCGGCTACATCACATATGACGACGGCGAGACCTACTCGATTATGGGGATCGATGTTTCCGTCTATCAGGGCGACATCGACTGGGATGCCGTCAAGGAGGCCGGCGTTGAATTCGCGATTATCCGCTGCGGTTACCGCGGTTACGTCACCGGCACCGTCAACGAGGACGCCAATTTCAGGGCGAATATCAAGGGAGCTACCGACGCTGGCATAAAAGTCGGGGTCTACTTCTTCTCGCAGGCTCTGACGGTTGAAGAGGCTTTGGAGGAGGCGGAGTTCTGCCTCGACCTCGTGGACGGCTACGAGCTCGATTATCCCATCTTCTTCGACTGGGAGGTCGTCATCGACGCTGACGGCGACACCGCGAGAACCGCCTACATCGACCCTCAGCAGCTCACGGACAACTTCTTAACGTTTGCCCAAAGAGTCGAGATCGACGGCTACACCGCCGGAATCTACGCCAACAAGAAGACCGCCGTCTGGAAATACGATTTGAGCAGAGTTGACGACTACATGATGTGGTTCGCCGGCTACTCCGAAACCCCAACCCTCTACTACGACCTGCAGATGTGGCAGTATTCGTCGAGTGGGACTGTTGATGGGATTAGTGGGAGTGTGGATCTTAACATAGCTTTTGTTACCAGATAGTGTAGGGGCGGATATTATCCGCCCGAAAGCCCTCCGGCAATACGTAGCGGGCGGATGATATCCGCCCCTACAGTTGTCGCCCTGCGGGCGACGCAATTTCGCCGAAGGCGAAATTGCACCCCTCAGTCGCCCTTCGGGCGCCAGCTCCCCTTGACAGGGGAGCCTTTTTATGTTCTCTCGAAACTTCTGAGAGAAGCACAGCCTTTCCTTTGGCAGTTATGGCTCCCCTGACAAGGGGAGCTGGCAGCTGCGGAGCAGCTGACTGAGGGGTGCGATTTCAGGCGAAGCCTGAAATCGCGTCGCTGCGAAGCAGCGACAACGCTCGCCCCTTCGGGGCTCGCGCCCTCTCAGTCGCCCTACGGGCGACAGCTCCC
>JAJBTZ010000019.1 GCA_020860605.1 Ruminococcus sp.
TCAGTCAGCTGCTTCGCAGCTGCCAGCTCTCCCAGAGGGAGAGCCGAGTTGCTGCTTCAAGGAAGGTTTTGTGCAAGAGGAAATCTTGGCTCCCCCTCTGGGGGAGCTGTCGCCGAAGGCGACTGAGAGGGCGCCGACCGAAGGGAGGCGCTGCGACCCCGCAGGGGTCGCGTCGGCGTAGACGACGCCAGTCGTCGCAGCCGACTCTCCGTTTCCTGAAGGGAAACTGCCACTAGCCCCTCAATACTTAATCAAATTAAAGCTCTCCGGATCGAGTCTCTCGCCGTCAACTCTTATCTCGAAGTGCAGGTGGGCGCCTGTGGAGTAGCCGGTGGAGCCGACGGTGCCGATGACGTCGCCGGTATTGACATAGTCGCCTTCGCTGACGGTGATCTTCGTGGCGTGAGCATAGAGAGTGACGTATCCGCCGCCGTGGTCGATGATGCAGTAGTTGCCGAATCCGCCTCCGCAGCCACAGGATGAAGACTTGCCGTAGTTATGGGTGCAGCCGTTGTAGACGGTCAGGACATAGCCGGAGTTGGCAGCGGTGATGTCGGCGCCCATGATGCCTGAGCCAGAGATGTCGATGCCGTAGTGCATCGAGCCCCAGCGTGAGCCATAGCCGGAGGTGATTGTGTAATATCCAGGACATGGCCAGAGGAAGGTTCCGAGCTCCAGGTCGCCGATATACTCGCTTCTTGCGTTCTCACGGATGATTCGCTCGATTTCTTCTTCAATTTCAGCCTGTTCCTTCTCTAACTGATCCTTGTTAGCTTCATAGGAAGCCTGCTGGGCTTCGAGAGCCTTGATCTGAGCCTTGCTCTCTGAGTAGAGCTCCTCTAAGCCTTCGAGCTCCTCTTCCCATTCAGCCTTTCTCTCCTCAACCTCAGCCTTCTTGTCGTCGAGCTCAGCAATTGAAGCTTCAAGGTCAGCGATCTTTCCTTCGAGCTCTGCCTTGTCGTTTTCGTAGCTCTCCTTGAGGTCAAGAAGCGTCTGGATGAGGTTATTATTATACTCCGCGACCCTCGTTATGAGCTCGATTCGCATGAGCATGTCGAAGAAGTCGCTCGAGCCTAAGAGAATCGAAGCGATCGAGTCGTTCTGGGAGACGTAGAGGGCACGGAGCCTCTGAGAGTAGAGGTCGATGTTGTAGTCGATCTCCTCCTCTTCGGCAGCGATCTTGTCCTCAGTCGCTGCGATATCCTCCTCGCGCTCTGCGATCTCGGCTTCGAGGTCTTCGATCTGGGAGTTGTATTCACTTATGAGCTCCGCCAAGGTTCTTATGTACTCCTCGGTGGTCTCAATCTGCTCGTCGATGGAGTTCTGATACTCCTCCTCCTTGTCGATGTCGTCTTCAAGGTCGGAAATCTTGTCGTCGAGCCTGTCCATCTCGTCCGCAATCTCACTGAGCCTGTCCTCAAGCTCCTCCTGCGAGGAGTCCGCATGGACAGAGGCCGTCCCAGTCGACAGAACAACCCCCGTCAACCCAACGACGATAGCGGTAAGAAATATGTTGAAGCGTTGTAAAATAGTGCGATGTTTCATTAGGAAAACCCCTCCGGGTTATACATTAAGGTGCTTACGTGTCGAGAACACCGTTCCAATTGCCGAAAGTACTACTCCTGCAACGATGTAGGCGACGGCGGTGGGGATGGCGATTTCGGTGAATTCTATCAGGCCGTTGACGCCGAAGATGGTCCAGATTTCGAAGTCCTGGGATAGGGTGTCGTAGACGCTCGTGTAGGCGAGCCATGTCAGGCCGTAGGCGATGACTGAGGACAGCGCTCCTATGACCACTCCTTCAACGAAGAAGGGGATTCTTATAAAGCTCTTCGAGGCGCCGACATAGCGCATTATGTTGATTTCACGGCGTCTTGCATAGACGCTGGTACGGGTGGTGTTCGAAATAATCACGAAGCAGACCACAATCAGAGCAGCGGTGAGCGCTGTGAAGAGGATTCTGCAGATGTTTCTTATGCTGATAAGGATGCTTGCAAAGTCGGTTGACGCCGAGACGCTATCGACCGACTGGAGCTCTTCAATCTCCGCCACAGTCTCATCAAGAAGGGTGATGTCGGAAACACGACACTTGTAGGAATCGGGAAGGGGGTTCTCGTCGATGAGCTCGAAAAGACTTTTCTCCTCGTCGGTCATGCCGTCCTGCATACTCTCCCATGCCTCTTCCTTGGAGTAGAAGGTGACTTCAAAAATGTTGTCCATCTCGCCAATCTGCTCGCCCAAAAGGGTAATGTTGTTGTCAGGCGTGCCGTCCTCAATGATGACGACAATCTCGTTTTTGTCCTCGATGGCGCCGATCATTTCGTCGATGTTGATCGACAAGAGAACGCATATTCCCACCATCAGAAGGGAAATGGTGATGATGCAGAGAGAGGCGAACGAGTTGATTCTGTTGTACCAGATACCTCTGAAGCCCTGCCCCACGAGGTATTTAACGCTATTAGGCCTCATCTGCTCCTCCTATGACTTCGTCAAAGACAATCTCGCCGGTGTTGATGTTGATGATTCGACCGCCGAAGTAGCGGACAAGGTCGTGCTGGTGGGTGACCATCAGGACTGTCGTCCCGCAGGCGTTGATGCCCTTGAGTAAATCGACAATCTCGAAGCTCCTTGCCGGGTCGACGTTTCCTGTCGGCTCATCAGCGATGATGAGCTGGGGGTCGTTGATAAGGGCCCGAGCTAAAGCAACTCTCTGCTGCTCGCCACCAGAAAGGTCATTAGGATAAGACTTCGCCTTCTGGGCGAGGCCTACAAGGCTTATAACATAAGGAACCCTCGAGCGGATATACTTCATAGGCGCGTCGATAGCTCGAAGAGCAAACGCTACGTTATCGTAAACGGTGAGGTTCGGGATGAGCCTGAAGTCCTGGAAGACGACTCCGATGGTGCGTCTGAGCTCAGGAACCTTACGGGGCTTAAGCTTATTAAGGTCAAAGCCGTTTACGTGGATATCCCCCTGAGTGGCTGTGAGTTCTCTTAAAATCAGTTTAATAAGGGTAGACTTGCCCGCGCCGGAAGCTCCGACAACAAATGCAAACTCCCCGTCAGCAATGTCTAAGTTGACCTTAGACAAAGCGTGCTGCCCGTTAGGGTAGGTGTATGAGACATTTTTGAATTCTACCATTTTTTTCTCCGTAGTTAGTGGGTAGTAGTTGATTGGTTGTAGTATTCTGTCTCTCTTAAAGCTTTACAATTCATTTGCAATGTGGTATAAT
>JAJBTZ010000045.1 GCA_020860605.1 Ruminococcus sp.
GGTCTGTAATGCCTTTTTGCTTTACAGGCTTGCTGGTACAAGCAGCGAAGCGGTAGGGCTTGTCGAGGCTCTTGGAGATCTCGATGAGGCTGTCAATCGTCTCGAAGGACTGGGTGTAGACCGATGTTGGGGTTCGCTTTTCGCCGACTGGGAGCGTTACGGAAACGCTGACCTCCACGCTGTCGCTGAGCATCTGGCGAATCATCGAGAGCTCATCCTGAGAGAAGTTGTTGAAGCGGTCGATATATATGTATTTATTACTGAAGGTTTCCGAGATTTCCGCAGAAACGGCTCCGGCTGAGATGATGGAGCTTTCGTCGCGAAGGCCTCGTTCGGAGAGCTTTTTCTGGTACTCTTCATAGATTACGGCGATGTCGAAAAGCTTGTCGCCAGCGGTGCCTTCGATTCGCTCGGCAACCTGGTAGAGCTGCTCGACTGTCGTCTCGGAGCGGATGAGGGATTCGAGAGTCGTGCCGATTTCGGCGATGAAGGCGGGTTTGTCCAGGAATCTTGATAGGGCTTTCAGGGATTTCTGGCGACGGACTTCCTTCAGAGTGAGATAAATTATCGGGATCTTCTCTTCCGAGCGCATAAGGGAACCGCCGTTTTGGGGGCTATGGGAAAGGATTTCCTCCGAAAGCCTTAGGAAGCTCTTGACCTCGACGCGGTTGAAGGCCCTGGCGCCAAGCTCCTCGTAGAGCTTCTTGTCGAACTCGAAGGAGAACTGGTCTGGGATGACGCAGAGGACTTCCCTGCCCTCTTCAAGCAGGCTCCTGATTTCTTTTGCATACATTTCGATTTTTTCGTTGGGGTATCCGCCGGTTACAATTCTCAGCATATCTCGAGCTCCTTTCGTGATAGTTATATTTTACAGCATGATTTGGGGGTTGTCAATGACTTGGCTGGCGCCAAGTCAGCAAGTTCGGCTTTGCCGAACTTGCACCCCCCACCATCGCCGAAGGCGACGGTCCCCCTCCCCCTTCGGGGGAGGCTATTTTCATTCTATCAGGGTCCTGCTCTCGGTGAAAAGGCTTCGGAGCTTCTGCCAGAGTTCATAGCAGAAGAACTTATACTGGACTTTTTCAGGGTGTTGGATGATGATTAAATCTTCATCGTCAAGGGTGTCATCTATCGAGATTGCTCCCGAAACGCAGAGGGATGGGTAGAGGACGCACCACCAGTTTTGGCCACTCGCCTCGCCTATCAGAACGCAGAGGGCGTCGTAGTAGCCTTCGGGGAGGGTGAAGTCGTCGTAGATTCGCTCGTCGACTAATACCGTTTCGTAGGTGACGGTCACGGGTTTGGCGGTTATCGCCTCGGCGACGGTGGTGATGTCGGAGATGTGAGCGGTTATCAGGCTCACGGCTTCGGATTTAGTCTCACAGTCGGCTGTGAGGTCGCTGACGTAGGCAAGAACGGCGTCTCGGACTTCTAATTTTTCCGTCTGGTCTTCGGTGCTGTCGGAATTTGCTACCACGTGGAGACGGATCAGCTTGTCGGTGGTGGCTTCGACTTCGACTGCTCCCATTACTCCTCGGGTTATCAGGGACAGAATCAGTGCCAGCGCTATACTCAGGGTGAATTTTTTCATGGAATCCCGCCTTTCGGAAGGATTATTGGCAGGAATTGGCATGAATATTCACGAAAAATGACCCGCTTGGGTTGCGGGTCAGAATACTGAGACTTTTTCGAAGCCGTTGCGGAGTTTGTCCTGCATTGAGAATACCCGATAGGTTCCCCTTGCGACACAGCCGAGGGGGTCTTCGGCTACATGGCAGCGGACGCCTGTCTCTCGGGTTATGTATAAATCCAGGCCTTTTATGAGGGAGCCTCCGCCTGTCAGGATGATTCCTGACTCCATGATGTCGCCTGCTAATTCTGGCGGAGTCTTCTCAAAAACTGACATGATAGCTGTGATTATCGTATCGATGTTTTCCTGAATTGCCATCGTGATGTCCTGCTCGCTCACCTTCACCGAGGCTGGGAGGCCGTTTATCAGGCTTCGGCCTGTCACGGTCGTGGTCGGTTCATCGGAGGACCAGAAGACGTTGGCGGTGCTGATTTTCAGGTCCTCGGCTGCTTTTTCGCCTATCAGGAGGCGATGTTTGTCGGCGATGTATTTGGCGATCGACTTATCCAGTACGTTTCCGGCACACTTTACTGAAGCGGAGGCGACTACTCCTCCTAAAGAGGTCACGGCTATATCGGTTGTTCCTCCTCCGATGTCTACTACCATCTGGCCGTAGGGCTTCAGGATGTCAGCACCGGCGCCTAAGAGGGCCGCGACGGGTTCCTCTATAAGGTAAACGGTTCTGGCTCCGGCGGAAACGGCGCTTTCGACGACTGCTTTTCGCTCGACTGTTGTGATGCCTGAAGGGACACACATGACGATTCGAGGGTTGATCAGGCGGTGGCCGATGACCTTTAAGATACAGAGGCGGATGAGCTCCTGAGCCATGTCGTTGTTGGAGATTACGCCGTCCTTCAGGGGCTTGATTACGGCGATGTGTGGTGGATTCCGGCCTATCATCTTGTAGGCTTCGGTACCAAAAGCCACGACTTCCTCCGTGTTGCGGTTGAAGGCTATTACAGTCGGCTCGTTGAGGACCGCCTTGCCGTGGGTCATGATGATTATGTTTGCTGTTCCAAGGTCTATTCCAAGATCAAGCCTCGACATGGGGCACCTCCTTTTTAATCTGTTTAATCTGCTAATTGAGCGAGAACGGCACAATAGACCTTCTCGGCTCCCCTGTTCTTGAGGACACGGGCACACTCGGAAAGAGTGCTGCCACTCGTGATGATGTCGTCACACAGGAGGATCGTTTTGCCGGTGAGGTCCATGCGGTTACGGCCAGATTTATATACTTTCGATGCAAGGATTTTTCGCTGCTCGAGCGACTGCTCGTGCTGAGCCTTGCGGGTGTGTTTCTTTTTGATGAGATTTTTGGTGACGGGGAGACCGATTTCTTTCGAGAGAAGATTCGCAATTATCTCCGCCTGATTGTAGCCGTATCTGTTCTTTCGAGCCCTTGCCATCGGGACGAAGGTGATCATG
The DNA here is from genome assembly GCA_020860605.1 of Ruminococcus sp. Lineage (GTDB taxonomy): Bacteria > Bacillota > Clostridia > Oscillospirales > Ruminococcaceae > Faeciplasma. The sequence continues at coordinate 3,056 of JAJBTZ010000045.1, forward strand.
TCACACTCAGACACTATTCCTGCCCGGAAGAGGTTGTCACGAAGCTCAGGGATCAGGTACTTCGCAGCGTTTTCACCGTAGTGGTACTTGAGTCTGAGAACTCCGTCGCGGATGGTTCCGTCGTAGCTGCCGGCTGCTACACAGCCTGAGAAGTTCACTTCACCAACGCTCAAGTACAGAGGAAACTGCCTCTTCGAGCGCTCGATTTCACGGTCAACTCTCCCTGAGCATCTTGCACAGACGAGCTTGTCGTGCTGGATGACGGCTCCGCAGAAACCGCAGCGGTTCGGGTAGACGATGCTTAGGAGCCTGCTCGCGACTTTATTCATCGTTGGCCTCTTCCTCCGAGCCCTTAAAGCTGTCCTGGCGGAGCATGTCCTCAAGGCAGGTGTAGCGGTTCATTCGGATGTTGTTCTTTATCATGAATTCAAGGCGCTTGGCGGAACCGACTATTACCAGAAGCTTTTTTGCTCTCGTGACTGCTGTATAGAGAAGATTTCGGAAATAGAGACGGTCATAGCCTCCCAAGATTGGGATTATGACTGCATCGAACTCGCAGCCCTGGCTTTTATGTACGGTGGCTGCATAGGAGAGCTCGAGGTTATCGAGGTTCTTCGTGTCGTACTTGCAAATTCTGCCGTCGAAATCGATCTCCATCACACCTAAGATGCCGTTCAGCTTCGTGATGACGCCGATGTCGCCGTTGAAAATGCCGGTGCCATCCTCCTTGTCCTTCTTCCACTCGAGGTCGTAGTCGTTCTTCACCTGCATGACCTTGTCGCCGAGACGGAAGGTGTATAAGGGCGTTTTTATCTCGGATTTCTCATAAGATGGCGGATTCAATTCAGCTTGGAGACGCTTGTTGAGCTCCACGGTGCCTAACGGGCCCTTTCTTGTGGGTGTGAGGACTTGGATGTCGTCAATTGGAGAAAAACCGTAGGTTTTCGGGAGACGGTTGAGGCAGAGGTCGACCGTCAGCTCAGCACAGCTCTCGAAATCGAGGCGCTGCATGAAGAAGAAATCGCTGTTGTTTCGGCTTAAATCAGGCATTTCGCCCTTGACGATTTTATGAGCGTTTGTGACGATGGCACTCTGGCTTGCCTGGCGGAAAATCTCGGTCAGGGCGATTACGGGGACGGTGCCACTCTTGATGATATCGTGAAGGAGATTTCCTGCTCCTACGCTTGGGAGCTGGTCGCTGTCGCCGACCATGATTAGCTTACAGTTTATCTTGGTTGCCCGAAGGAGTGACTCGAACAGGAGAACGTCGACCATCGACATTTCGTCGACGACAAGGGCGTCACAATCAAGGAGGTTTTCCTCGTCATGTTCAAAACGGAACTGATCGTTGACGGAAGGGATTACTCCTAAAAGCCTATGGATCGTCTTCGCTTCCCTGCCAGTGAGCTCCGATGCCCGCTTGGCTGCTCTGCCTGTCGGGGCGCAGATGTAAACCTGCTGGCCTTGCTGCTCTAAGAGGGAGATTATTGCATTCAGGGTTGTCGTCTTGCCGGTTCCGGGGCCACCTGTCAGAACCATGAAGCCCTTTGATAGGGCTGTGTTGATGGCGAGGCGCTGCTTTTCTTCATATGTAATATTGAACTCTTCCTCGGCGAGGTCTATTACCTCATCATAGTTGATTCCCGTGTCGAATGCAAGGGAATTCATGATGGAAAGTCTGCGGGAGATATAGTCCTCGGCGGTGAAGTACTCTTTCAGCATCACGTACTGCTTGCCTTTTTTCACGTATATGTAAAGGTATTCGTCCTCCGCTTCGGAGACGATCGTTTTATTAATCAGGTCTTTTTCGCATTTTAAGAAGCTCGAAGCGACGTCAATGAGTTTGTCTTTGGGGAGACAGGTGTGGCCCGAGAGGGCGTTTTCGTTTAGGATATATTTAATTCCGGCGGAAAGTCTTAAATAATTGTCGGGAGCGATGCCCTTGTCCTTCGCAATTTCCTCGGCAGTCATGAACGGGAGCTCGACGCCTGCGCCACAGAGGATATAGGGGTTATGCTCGATCATCGAGATGGTCTTGTCGCCGTACTTTTTCCAGGCTTTGACGCCATATGTCGTCGGTGTGCCGAGCTTCGAGAAGTAGCCGATGACGTTTCGGAAGCCGATTACCTTCAGGAATTCCTCCGAGTATTTCTTCGCCTTCGTTTCGGTGATGCCGTTCACTTCGGTGAGGCGTTCGGGGTGCTTTTCTAAGATATCGAGAGTTTCGGCGCCGAATTTCTTGACGAGAGCCTTTGCAGCGACTGGGCCGATGCCCTTGACAACTCCGCTCGCTAAGTATCTCTGGATCTGAGAGACTTCGACTGGGAGTGAGCGGACACAGCTTGCAGCCTTGAACTGGTGGCCGAACTTCGGATGCTCGGAGAAGGTGCCGGTTAATTCCAGCTCCTCCCCTTCATCCACGTTTCCGAGGTCTCCGACAACTGTTAATAGCTCGTCGCCTAAGTCAAGGGTGATGACGGCAAAGCCGGTGTCGTCGTTGCGATAAGTCACGCTGTCGATGCTGCCGGATATCTTCACTTCATTTGACTTTGCCGATGGCTGTGCCATGTTGTCACTTCCCTACTCAATTTCGAATGCGTTTCCCATCTTTTTCTGAAGGCTTTCGAGCCACTTTTGCGATTCGTCTGTCCTGACTGAGTCCACGACAATAAGCCTTGCCTTGCAGTCTCTGACTGCCTTCGACTCTTTCAGCTTTTCTACAAGCCATTCGAAGCACTCGCAGTCCGACTCGAAATATATTCTGATTTCGGCTTGGGGCTTAAGGGTCGTCTCTTTACGGCAGAAATGCTCGTTGATGAGCTCGACTGCCAGAAAAACTACCAGAACCAACGCCAAACCTATTGCTAACTTGATAAGTACCATTCTGACTCCTCCATATACTTTGTTATTCCCAAAGTATGCCGGGTCGTCAGAACGCGTTACTGAAATTATACTACTTTGTTCTTAGGTTTGCAATCATTTTTTGTTGGCGTCAACCTCATCTCTTGCCAGAAGGATGTTTTCCTCTGAGCGATTATAAACCCTGCCGTTTTCGTCGGTGTAGTTGTCCACTATTGTGTTCTCTTTGAAAACTGGGATCACTTCGCCTTTCGGCTTGTAGATTCGGATATTTTCGCCTTTTTTGATTTTCTTCATGGTTTTAGCCTCCATTTCTACGACTATTTTGCCCGAATAGGACAGAAAAATTCTATTTGTGCATTGTACTTTTCGGGAAAATGATATATAATGGAGGTACTACTTTTCTCAAGGGTGATGATATCTTGAATAAACCTAAACTTTTAGCTCAATCGGCTCTATACCTTATTGTTTGTGAGCTTGCCTCATTTGTTATTGTCATGTTCTTCCCGATGGCTTATCAGAGTATCGGAGTTGGGATGAGCATTGTTTTCGGCATCTGCTCAACTGGCGCCTGCGTCGCTCTCTATGGCGACTTCTGCTCGAAGGCTGGCAGAAAGGCCGGCATCAAGGATTCGAGACTCGAAGGGGTCGACAACTCCTACTTCGGATTCTTTATGGGGCTTGTGCCGACTGGGATTAACTATATTTTCGTGATTCTCGTCTATCTCTCGAAGTTCGGGGTTGTGTCCTATGACTTCTACCCGTGGTATAAGACTTTGGCGTTCTACTTCATGCCCTGGACCTACTTATTTGCTCCGAATACTCTGGTTGACGGCGTCAGCACCACTGTCGCTGCGGTTGATTTGCCTTGGTATGGGATGCTTGTTATTACGATTTTACCGCTTGTGTTCCTGTTCACATGCTATTTTTCGTTCTATGTCGGTTATAAGAACTACGACATGAAGTCGAAGATTGTTTACGGGAAATAAAGAATAAAACATAAGACAACCTCATAAGTCTATACAAAACGAGTTTTGTATAAACAGATTTTGGAGGTTTTCTTATGTTGAAAAGGCTTTGGACTAATCGGGTTGGTGCGCTTACGCTTATGCTTTGCGCTTTCCTGCTGGTTTTTGGATTTGTGAGTACGGCTGAGGAGCCGATTGCGGTTATTCCTGTCGACGCTGAGGCGGAAAGCGTCTATCCAACGATTATCTTAGACGCCGGTCACGGCGGAATCGACAGTGGGTGTGTGAGCATTAATGGTGTCGAAGAGAAGGATATAAACTTAAGCATCATGCTGAAGCTTCAGGGAATGCTCGAGGCTGCGGGGTTCAAGACGATTGTCACTCGTTCCACCGACACCTCAATCCATGATCCCGGCATAACGGGGCTTGGGAACCAGAAGAAGTCCGACATGGAGAACCGTCTGGCGATTGTGAATTCTGTAGACAACGCGATTTTTATCTCGATTCACCAGAACACTTTTACCGACTCGAAGTACTCGGGAGCGCAGATGTTTTATACTGCTGAGAGCTCCGAGAGCGCCAAGCTGGCGGGGATTCTGCAGGATAGCTTCGTGAAATATTTGCAGCCCGACAACGAACGGGAGACGAAGCCTGTCGGGAGCGAGATATATCTTCTCCACTTTGCTGAGTGCCCTGCTGTGATGGCGGAATGTGGGTTCCTCTCAAATCAGGAGGAAGCGGATAAACTGGAAACTGACGAATACCAGAGCGAGGTGGCGTTCACCTTATTCTCTGGGATTTTAGAATATGTCTTCTCAGACTACGGAGTCTGAGATGGAAAGGAATGTAGAAAGTGGCGAAATCAAGTACTGCCTATGTCTGTCGCGAATGTGGTGCGGAAACCCCGAAATGGAACGGCAAATGCCCGAACTGTGGAGCCTGGAATTCTCTCGAAGAAGTTGTGCTCCAGCCGGCTGTAAAGGTGTCAAGCTTTGCAGGGAAAAGCTCTGGCGGAGTTGACCTTGCTGACAAGATTGTGAACCTCAGTGACCCCATCGATAAAGAGAACGAGACGAGATACCACACTGGGATTTCGGAGCTCGACAGGGTCTTAGGCGGAGGGCTTGTCAAAGGGTCGGTTGTCCTTATCGGAGGAGAGCCGGGCATCGGAAAGTCGACTCTGCTGCTGCAAATCTGCGAATATTTGGGGCAAGACAAAGAGATTTTGTACATTTCTGGCGAGGAATCGGTCCGGCAGATTAAACTGAGGGCTTCCCGCTTGGGGGTTACTACTGAGAATTTGTATCTCTTGGCAGAGTCGGACGCGAGGTCTATCTGCGAGACGATTTCGAAGAATAAGCCCGACATCGTCATCATCGACTCAATTCAGACAATGTCGATAAGGGATCTGAACTCTTCGGCAGGGTCGATAACTCAGGTGAGGGAGTGCACTTCCCTATTCATGAGGACGGCGAAGACGGAGGAGATTCCGTTCTTTATCGTCGGGCATGTAAACAAAGACGGCGCTATCGCTGGGCCGAAGGTCATGGAGCATATCGTCGATGCGGTGCTCTATTTTGAGGGCGAGAGGACACTGTCTTACAGGATTCTGAGGGCTGCGAAGAACAGATTCGGCTCTACGAACGAGATCGGTATGTTTGACATGCAGAACTCAGGGCTCGTGGAGGTCAAGAACCCTTCGCAGATGCTTCTTGAGGGGAGACCGACTGGGGTTTCAGGGTGCTGTGTCGCCTGCGTTATGGAGGGCTCGAGGCCGATCCTGGCGGAGGTTCAGGCGCTCGTCACGAAGTCTGGTATGCAGGTTCCGAGGCGCTCGGCGACTGGGTTTGACTATAACAGAGTGTGGCTGATTGCTGCGGTTTTGGAGAAAAGAGTCGGGTTCTACTTCGGGAACCTCGATATCTACGTCAATGTGGTCGGTGGGCTCAAGATCAACGAGCCTGCTGCGGATTTGCCAGTGGCGCTGGCGCTATATTCGTCCTTAAAAGACAAGCCGATTGGGGACGACGTTATTGCGTTCGGAGAGATCGGACTTGGAGGAGAATTAAGATCGGTTTCTCACCTTGAGCAGAGAATAAAAGAGGCGGAGAGGCTTGGGTTTGAGAAGTGTATCGTTCCGAGAAGCGGAATGTCGAGCATTCAAGGTGGACACAAGATTCAGATTGTGCCGGTTTCGAACCTCCGGCAGGCGTTCAGTGCAGCGTTAGATTAGATATAAAGGCGAGTGACTTTACAGCCACTCGCTTTTTTATGCCGAAATGGGGAGGCTTCGGCGGAAGAGGATTTTGCCATTTGAGAGGTCGCAGATGAGCTCTCCCCTTCTGTCGATTGAAAGCTCATAGGCAAGCGGGTTCTCGATTTCGGTCATGATTACACGCTTTATCTCTCGGGCACCGAATTCGGAGGTATTGGACTTTGAAAGAATATAGTCCTCGATGCCATTTGAGAAGCCGAGGCGGACTCCTGCTGAGGAGGCACGCTTTGAGAGCTGTAAAAGCAACCCACTTGTCAGCTCACGGCAGCTTTCGGCTGAGAGGCGATTGAAGGTGCAGACGGCGTCGATACGGTTGAGGAGCTCACTTGAGAACTGCTTAGCAAGAGCGGAACGGTCGGAAGTCTCGTTTGGAACGAAGCCACAGGAGGCCGATTTCGAGCTCACGATATTCGTCGTCATGATAACTACTGTGTTTCGAAACGATACGTGGCGGCCTTGGGAATCGGTCAAATAGCCGTTGTCGCAGATTTGAAGCAGGATTGAGATCACGTCGTGGTCGGCCTTCTCGAGCTCGTCGAAGAGGACGACGCTGTAGGGAGACTTGCGGACGCGCTCTGTGAGCTCGCCACCGTTTTCGCTGCCGATGTAGCCGGGAGGAGAGCCGATGAGGCGGGAGAGGGAGTATTTCTCGGAGAATTCAGACATGTCGAGGCGGATGAGCTTGTCGTCACTGCCGAAGAGGGCTTCGGAGACGGCTTTCGCAAGAGAGGTCTTGCCGACGCCTGTTGGGCCGGAGAAGAGCATGGTGGCGATCGGCCTCGACTTGTCCCGAAGGCCTGAGGCGGAACGGCGGAGGGCGTTTACGACTTCCGAGATGGCTTCGTCCTGACCAATTACTCTGGTCTTCAGGGTGGTTTCGATGTGAGGGATGTTGTAGAGGAGAGTCTGCTCATCTGGGACGGAGGTCTGTAAAGCGATACACCTTGCGATATCCGAGCCGGTGACCGCTGGAGTGATGATTCGGGAGCTGAGATCGCTAAGATAGCGCTCTGTGAGGGCTTCTTGGGTAATTCCGGCTATACTCGGCTCGAGCTTCTTCAGGCTCTGACGCTTTGTGAAGGCGGTGAGCTTTACGGAGGAACAGGCTTCGTCTAAGATGTCGATCGCCTTGTCTGGGAGGTATCTGTCGGGGATATTGCGGGAGGAGAGCTCAACTGCCTTTCTTATCGCCTCGTCGGTGATGCGAACCTGGTGGTGGGATTCGTATTTTGACTTCAGGCGCATCAGCATGGCGATGGCAGATTCTTCGGATGGTTCGTTGATTCGGACAATCGAGAAACGGCGGTCGAGGGCTTTGTCTTTTTCTATCGTCTTGCGATATTCATCATAGGTTGTGGCGCCGATCACCCGGATTTCGCCTCTGGCGAGCATCGGCTTCAGGATGTTGGCAGCGTCGATGGCGCCTTCGGCTGCTCCGGCGCCGATGAGCATGTGGATCTCGTCGATGAAGAGGATGATTCCGTCGATCGTCGCTGCTTCGTCGATGCAGTATTTGAGGCGCTCCTCGAAGTCACCACGGTATTTGGTGCCAGCTAAAAGCTGGGTAAGGCTGAGGGAATAGATTCGTGTGTTCAAGAGCTGCTCTGGGACGTTGCCTTCTGAGATTCTGCCAGCCAGGGCTTCGACGACGGCGGTCTTCCCCACTCCCGCCTCGCCTACGAGGCAAGGATTGTTCTTCTGACGCCTTAAAAGAATTCCGATTATTCGCTCGATTTCCTGATCTCTCATGGCACAGGGATCGAATTCGCCAAGGCTCGCCTTCTTAACCATGTCGAAGCCGAATTTTTCTAAATTCGGAGCCTTTGGAGGAGTTCGATACTGGGAAAAGCTGCGGTTGTCGCGCTCGATAATCTCGGCACAGGAGGCGAAGATTCGAGAGGAGTTGCCGGTGAGTTCTCCTAAGATGCAACCGGCGGTCGAGTTCTGCTGGCCTAAGATGGCGTAAAGAATGTGGAGGGTTCCGGCTTTCGGCTCAGAGTGATCGAGGGCAGTCTTACGGGCAAACTTCAGGCAGCGCTTGGCTGCTGGGGTGAAGGCATCGGCTGTGAGATTCGTCCTCTTTGAGCCTCTGCCGGCAAGTTCACAGATTTTCTTATTCACCGACTGGTAGCTCACGCCGAAATTCGTGAGAATCTCACTGGCGGTGTCGGTAGGGCCGTCTTTCAAAAGCGCCAGCATCAGGTGCTCGGTGCCGATGTAGGTGTGGCCTAAGTCCATCGAGAGCTTCATAGCCGACTTTATCGTGGCTATCGCTTCGTCGGTGTAGTCGGATGAGGGGTATATTCTATCAAAATCAGTCATTATAACCTCGCTATCGCTTATTCTATTCTAATCCTTGACAGTTTTTGAGAAGTTATTCACGCTTGATGTCGGCGATTCACGGCGCTACTCAGTCACACCGCGAATACTCAACCGACAATTAAAGATTATGCCCCTGGGACAATAAACAGTAACACTTTTCTGGCTCATGAATAAACTGAACCATAAGCAAGTCGATTGCTTTAATACTTCTTAAAGGAGACTTATCATGAATTGCTCATCTTGCTTCAGTGGCTACTGGTGGATCATCATCCTCATCCTTATCATCCTCTTCGCCGTGGGCGGCAACTGCGGATGCTCGAGCTGCGACAGCTGCAATAGCTGCAACGGCTGTGGATGCTGATTTAGTCAGAAATCGAAAAAACGCCTCGTTTTCCAAGCGGGGCGTTTTTGCTATAGAAATTCTCTTGACAAAAGGAGCAAAATAGGCGATAATATAAGAAGCAAAAACTTCGGCTCTCATTTTTTGGAGGATGTTTTATGGAGAGAGATTCCCTTAAGGATTTATTATATTCGCTCTCGCGGTTCGGACTGTTCTGGGCGATAACCATTTTCGGAGTGATTATGGGAAGGACAGCGGTCTTAGGAGTTGTCGGGACGCTGATTCCGAGGCTTCAGCTGTATGACAATGAACCGCTTCTGAGCCTTTTGTCCTGCATTATTCCGGCTATCATGCTCATCATGCTTTTTGCGGATGACGCGAAGAGGCACACTGCTTACAGAGCCTACAGGCCTCTGTTTGTCTCAATCGTGATGATTGTCACCGGGATTATCTACTATATTCCGGCAATTGTAGCAGGATATCTGAAGGAAGAACTGGCGATCGAGGCGATCACTCAGCTCTACTTCACAAGCTACTGGCTGTCGTTCGTGAGCGAGCAGCTTGAAGTATATGCTCTTCTGGGAGCTATTTTCTGGGTTGCGCTCTGTATTCTCACCTATGTCATTGCGAGGAGGATTTATCTTCACAAGTTCGAGAATGGCGAGTATGCTTATGAAGTTGACGCCTATTAAGTGCAAAAAAATATCGTCGGGCTAATCACCCGACGATTTTTTTATTCAGCCGAAACCGGCTTTTCTATTTCCAGGATATCGTAAAGGTAATCGATTTCCTCCTGCTGGGCTTCGACGGTGTCTTCGAGGTCGTCGTTCTTGTTCTTTAAGTACTGAGCAGCAATGCCTGTGCAACCGATTAAGAGGAGCAGCAGAACCATGACATAGGTCATGCCATGCATGAAGGTCACGTCGCTGAAGATGCCTTTGTCGACGACTCTGGCGCCTTTGAAGACGCTTGTGTAGGCCTTGAGGACCAAAGGCAGGAAGATGGATAAGAGAATCACGTCAACTGGGAACTGAGCTAAGTTCTTGATGATTCTGGCGGGCAGAATCGCCATGAAGCCACTGCCGTAGAGGGCTGAGATTGCCCAGTTCGTCAGGAGTAGGTTGCAGATGACGATTACCGTCGCCTTGGCGGAGACGATTCGGACGATGAGCCACTTGTCGTTGCGGGCATTATAGAGGAACAGGCCATAGAGGAGGCCACCGAGGGCTTCGATGAGGGTGAAGCGGATGTCGAAGGCGCCATCAGGCTTGATGATGTAGCCCAAGATATCGGTTATCATTCCGGCGGTGAAGCCTACCGTCGGGCCATAGAGCATACCTATCGCTGCCATCGCGATGAAGGCGAACGAGATGGTCATGTAGTTAGAAATCTTGATGCTGACGGTGAGCTTCAGGACAAGGTCCAAGGCTATCAGCATGGCGATAACGCAGAGATTTCGGACGCTTTTGAGCTCTTTCGCAGAGCGGACGAACAGATTAATAAAACCTTTCATAATAAAATCCTCCTACACTTATTGACTTAAAAGTGCAGAAGGATTATTTGTATTCGCCAGTCCTCAGATTCGTTTGTGAATCTGTCAGCTCTGTTTACTAAACCGTCAAGTTCGCTTGCAAACTTGTCGGTTCGTTTACGAACTGTTTGCACAAATAAGCGGGATGCGAAAACCGAACCGCAGGGCTAAACCATTTCGTCCGCAGGACAACTCCCCGTTCCTGTGGCACTATAACGCTCGATTTCCTACTCTTTTGGGGTTGATGATGAATGCAATCAGAGAGAAAGGTCGCTGAGAAGCATATGTAGATGCTCGTCATAGCTCTTTCTCATGCCGAGAGCCTCGACTATATCGTAATCTACGAGGTGACCGTTCTTGAGGGCAACGACTCTGTTAGTGAGGCCGTTTGCAAGGAGGTCTACAGCGTAGCAGCCCATTCTTGCAGCCATGACTCTGTCAGTGCAGGTCGGTGCTCCGCCTCTCTGGACGTGACCTAAAACTGTGACTCTTGTCTCGATGCCTGTATGCTCCTGGATGTAGGCGCCGATATCCTCAGAATGGCCAACACCTTCAGCGACAACTATCTCGAAGTGGCGCTTGCCAGTCTTCTTCTGCTCGAGCATCTTAGCGCAAGTCTCAGCAAGGTTGAATTCCTTCTCGACTGTGATAACTTCGGTAGCGCCAGTTGCAACGCCGACATTGACGGCGATGTGTCCAGCTCTACGGCCCATGACCTCTACTACTGAGCAACGGCTGTGGGACATTTCGGTGTCCTTGATCTTGTCGATCATGCCGAGTGCGGTGTTGAGAGCGGTGTCGAAGCCGATTGTATAATCGGTGCAGGCGATGTCGTTATCGATTGTGCCGGGGATTCCGATGCACTTGACACCCTTCTTCGAGATGTCGAGAGCGCCACGGAAGGTTCCGCCACCGCCGATGCAGACGAGGCTGTCGATTCCGAACTTATCGCAGTTCGCCTTGGCTATATCAAGACCTTCCTCGGTCATGAACTTCTTGCTTCTTGCTGTGAAGAGGATGGTACCACCTCTCTGGACGATATCCGAAACGTCTCTTACGTTCATTTCGTACATATCGCCTTCGATAAGACCCTGATATCCCCTTCTGATGCCGACGGCCTTGAAGCCCTTGGCTATTGAAGCTCTTACTACCGCTCTGATTGCGGCGTTCATTCCGGGAGCGTCTCCTCCGCTTGTAAGTATTCCGATTGTTCTTGACATACAAGTACCTCCAAAACAATTCAAAACAAATTTATATTGGGCAACTCAGATTCTGCCTCGCTAGAATTTGCGAAAATATTCATATCACCACAAGATTTTCGGTTGATAACATCTTGCATTGCCCGTGACAAAGCAGAGAGACTATGCCCCACTGCAATTGTCCTTCCTTATAGAATAACATTTTACGAGCGAGATGTCAATCTTTTTGCGCCAAAATACGCACCAAAAAAAGGTGCGTATTAAGCCGATATTCTGTACAAAATCACATTTCATGCGATTTTATACGGCTTTTTTTCATGGCTTTTTGGGGACTGATTTCCAGCAGGATTCAACCACTATCCGAACACATCAACCGAAGGTGAAAATACCGATATGTCGACATAGAGAGTGTTGCCGTCCTTGACATTTATCTCTCCGCCTACGCCTTCGCCGGTCTGGGCACAGTAGACTTCCATGACATAGCCAGAAAGGGTGTCTGGAGTCTCGACATCTCTGCACTCATACTTGATGTTGAGCTCGTCTAAGAGCGCCACATACTCTTCCTTGGTCATTCTTGTGCCGTCTTCATTCATATAATCGGGGATTTCGACTACCGCGAGACCCTGGCTGACATAGAGCTTGACAGTTGTGACGGGATAGAGATCGGTGCCTTCGGGGATGTCCTGATCATAGATATATCCACGCTCGTATTCGTCGGAATAATCATAGATTACCTCGAACTCGAGCCTGCCCTTCCATGTGTCGCTGTCGGCGACAGAGGTGTATTTCTTTCCGACCAGATTCGGCATTACAAACATTGTGCCACTGGTTGCGGTTGTGGTTTCGGTTTCGTCTGAAGAGACGGTTGTGACGTCTTCAGTGGCTTCTGTGGTCGCTTCGGTTGTCGCAGCGGTTGTTACCGGGGCTGCTGTCGTAGTGGAAGCAGTTGTCGTCTCGGTGTCGTCGGAGCTTTCAGGGAGAAGCATCGAAATGAGCGCCAGGAAGGCTGCAACCACTATTCCGACAAGGAGAATAGCGCCGATTATCATTGCGATATTTCCGCCATTACCCTTCTTCTTTTTCTTCTTTTTCGAGCTTTGGGAAGGTCTACGATCCTTATTATCCTGAATCGGGATTGTCTGTGTGGCGCCCATTGGGAGCTGAGTCATGTAGCTCGGCTGATCGAAGAGCTTTGTGACGAAGTCGGTTATCGTCTGGATTCTCTGCTCGCAGGAAAGGCGCATCGCCTGAGTTATGACCTTCGATACGTTGGCGGGAACGTGAGGGTTGATCTTATTCGGCTCCATGAGGGAGTCGTTGCCGATACGGGACATCGGCTCAGGAGGCATACAGCCGGTTAAGAGCCTGTACATGACTGCTGCGACGGCATAGACGTCTGTCCAGGTGCCCTCCCACTCGCTTGCAGAGTACTGCTCGGGAGCGGAGAAACCGTCGTAGAGCTCTGGGGCGAGGTCGGTGTTGACGGTGCGGATCTCCGGGATTGCGAAGCCTGTGAGCATGAGCTCGTTTTTATCTGTGACTATGATGTTGTCGAGGCAGATTCCTCTATGGAGAATTCCGGCGTTATGTATACACGCCAGAGTGGTTAAAAGCGGAGGGAAAAGCTTCTTGACCTGATCCCAGGTGAGCTCTCCTGCATTGTCCTGCAAGTATTGCCTAAGGGTTATCCCCTCAATATGAGGGAAAACGGCATAGACGGTGTTGTTAGCAGTGAACATATCCGTAGGGGCTACGATATGGGACATGGTTCTGAGCCTTGCCAAAGACTTATTAAGCTCGACGAACTCGGACATGTAGTTCTTATACTGGACGACATAGTTCTGGTCGACGATGAGCTCACTGGAACCCTTTGCACGCTGACAGATGACATCGGGCATATATTCTTTTATTATAACTTTTACTGACTCGGTGTTGTCGTAACCGATATAGGAGGCGGATTCGCCGTTGCTCTTGATGAGCTTTCCTACAATATATCTCGAATCCAAAACTGTTTTAGGCTGAAGATATGAGGGCAGATTTCCGGCAGTTACACTAAGTCCGCAATTCGGACAGACATCCTGGCCCTCCATCAAAGGCTCCATACAGCCCATACACAGCATCTTATACTCACTCATTAACTGATTCGTTCCTTTCAGACTCATACGAGTCCACAATGATACATGATATTATTTTACCAACAGAATTCCAAGTTGTCAATGAGGTTTTTAAAACTGTCGCCCAGTTGTAACCGAGTTGTAACTATTTAAACACAGCTGCCCAAGATTGTCCCACCGACAGGGGTTGAAATTAATAATATTTTGGTGTATAATGGTGAGAAGTATTTTTACAAAGGGGTGAACTCATTGCGGAAGATCGCAAAACTATTTCAATCGAAGATATTCGTTGCAGGGTTCCTGGTTCTCTTGCAGCTGGCGGTTATCCTCTTCTTCGTAAACTACCTTGCGAATAAGTTCTTCTGGTACTACGCGCTGTCTATCGTACTTGCGGTTATTGTGGCTCTCGACATCACGAACGCGAACATGAACACGTCGTTTAAGTTGGCTTGGATGATAACGGTGCTCATCTTCCCTATCTTCGGGACGCCGCTCTATCTCATATTCTCAAAATCGAGAAACAACCGTCGTATCGGAAAACGGTTCAAGAACTACCGGGAGATGATGCGGCACACGATGCCCTCGGATGAGGACAACATCGCAGAAATTGCGAAAGAGGACCCGGAGATTGCAAGAAATCTTAAATATATAGAGCAGACAGCGTTTGCACCTGTCTATAAGAACACCTCCACCAAGTATTTTTCCGTCGGTGAGGAGTATTATGCCCAGCTACTCCGAGAGCTCAACAGGGCCGAGAGATTCATTTTTATAGAATATTTCATCATCGAGCCCGGAAAGATGCTCGATTCGGTTATCAATATTCTCAAGGAAAAGGTTTCTGAGGGGGTCGAGGTCAGGTTCATGTTTGATGACCTTGGTTCAGCCTCGAAGATTCCGAAGGATTACGAGAAGTATCTCCAGTCGCTCGGGTTCAGCGTTTCGGTCTTCAATAGAATCAGACCATCGCCGGACACGTTCCTTAACTATCGTGACCACAGAAAAATTGTCGTTATCGACGGGAACACAGCATTTACAGGTGGCATAAACCTTGCGGATGAGTATATAAACGAGGTTCAGCGATTTGGCCACTGGAAGGACACTGGCATCATGATCAAGGGCGACGCCGTCACCAAGATGACAGAGACGTTTTTGCAGCTCTGGCACTACTCGAGAGGCGAATCTTGTGTCGACTATGCCGACTATCAGAGCACCGAGAAATGCGAATCGGACGGCTATGTCCAGCCGTTTGCGGACGGGCCCTCTTCCGACGACCTGACGGTCGAGCTCTGCTACATGGGGCTTATAAACACTGCGACGAAGAATCTCTATGTCATGACGCCTTACCTCATCCTTGATGGCGAGATGACGACTGCGCTCTGCCATGCTGCCAAGAGCGGAGTCGACGTGAGGATCATAACACCAAAGATTCCCGACAAGAAGCTCGTCTTCGCCGTCACCCGTTCGAACTACCGCACCCTCCTCGATTCCGGCGTGAGGATCTACGAGTACACCCCCGGCTTCATCCATGCGAAAACCGTCTGTGCTGACGGCAAGATGTGTGTCGTAGGCACCGCCAACTTCGACTTCCGAAGCTTCTATCTCCACTTCGAAAACTGCGTCCTGACCTACAAATCAAGCTGTGTCAAGGACGCCGAGGCGGACTTTATCGAGACGATGAACAAGAGCGAAGAGGTCACCGTTGAGTGGCTTAATAAGCGTGGAGCGCCGTATAAGCTGTTGCAGGCGGTGCTGAAGGTGTTTTCGCCATTAATGTAAAAAATCAGAGCGACCGGGTGAGGGTCGCTCTTTCATTCTGAAAAATTTTTTTGTGTCGTCCATACTGCTGTCGCGGAGGGGTGATATAATATTAGTCGGAGGTCGGTTATGATGGAAAGAGAAATTGATGCAAGGCTGAAAAAAGTTTACTCACAATGGTTGGATGAAATCAAAGATGTCGCCCCAGAGTTTTTGAGCGAAGACAGATATTCGAACCCCTATTTCACCTGTGTGCCGAAGGGCTGGTGCGACTCAGTTGTCAGAATTCTCATTGTAGGCGAAGAGGGCTATGGAGTCGGTGGACATGGGAAGGCTGATAGAGTTAAGCCTTATGAAATTCAGAAGATTCAGGAATTATGCTGGTGTAGCCTCGTCAGCCATCTCGGCTATGATTCACATTATGATCTGTACCCTATTCAGGGCAGGTACAAAAGATCTAGCAGTAAATTCTGGGATCGTATGAGAAGGCTGAGTGAATATGGCGTTTGCGCCTGGACGAACCAGGATACTATTCATCTGAGGAAGGAAAGAAGATGCGCGCTTAAGCCAGAGGAAAGAACCAAGCTACATTCTACCAAGACAAAATTGCTTGCAGAGGAAATCAATGCGCTTGGGCCTACTCATGTCGTTGTGACGGGCTGGTATCACACCTCGATAAGAGAAGAACTGCCGAAAGTGTACTATGAGTTATATCCCCAGAATGGCGATGCATGGTACGTCAACAGCGAGCACAATATTGCCTACAGAAATGTGGATGGGATTCATTATTTGTTTACCTACCATCCCGGCTGGCCGAAAAAGCCGAAGGGGTATGAGGAGGAGGTTATGAAGGGGTTTCTTGAGACATTGAAAGAACCGAACGGAGGTGGAGAGATTGACACACACTGATGCGATTATGATGTATGGGTTTTCGGAAGACGAGGTGAAGCGTGCAGAAACCGTTTTGCCAAACAAAAAGGCGGAGATTGTCAATATCGACTGCTTTACAGATATACTGACGACCCGTTCCTATGCCATAATCCTGATCGTTTCGAATACCACAAAGAGCGATCTTGAGACATTCTTCGAATTTTACACGGAGGTTGGATACTTTTCTGAAATACTGATTATTGTGGGAGATACGGATATTCCGAAGAATCTGAAAAAGAGCATACATCTATATGATACTTTTGATTCTCTGATGGGTGATCTTAAATATCTGCTCCTGAAAGCCTACCAGCGGAATAAAAAGAACGAGAGCTTCAGCACTACCCTTTCCAACGCCATTGTGATACTGAGTGAAATCCGCAAGCATCCGGGTGTGACTTCAGCCCAACTTGCCGACAAGCTGGAGATATCCCTCAGATCGGTACAAAGATATATAGAAACCCTGAGAGTTGCTGGCGAGTGGATAGAATACGATAGCTCTATCAAGGGCTGGAAGCTGACAGAAGGAAAATCGGTGCTATGGGGCGATTGGTGATAAAAAGGAGGACTATGGGATGACAAATCCAGAAGAAGAGTATATTCGGGCTGAAAAGCGCATGAAGCTAGCGCTGCAGGGAGCAGAAGATGTGATTCGATACTACAGACGCTCAGAAAATCCTGAAGAATATGCAGCAATTATCAACAGGGGCTGTAGGATTTACGAAGCGGTGAATATGGTTATGGACAAGATGCCCGAGCAGGAGCTTCAGAACCGTATGCTCTACTTCCATGAGATAGAGGGAATATTTAACGCCTTGTGCCTTGCCCAAGGGCTGATAACCGAAGAGGATTTGCCAGAGGAGGAAAGCCGATACTATCAGAACCACGACTGGATTGTCTCTCTGGCCCGACTGTTTGAGGACCACTGGGATATGAAAAAGAGGTATCTGGAAATGGATTTTGAGGCGGGATGAAATGAGAGCGACCGGTTGAGGGCCGCTCTATTTGTGGCTGGGTGCTTGCTTTTCTTGTTCTGATATGATATACTGTCTCTTGGAAGGGGTGAAGAGTTGCAATGGCTGAAATAAGACAGGCAAAGAAAAAAGATGTATCAAGAATTGCAGAAATCCTTGTTTATTCCAAAAGATTGAATTTCCGCCCAATTTTTCAGGATGACAGCTACTCGTTTGGCGAATTGCAAGTGTTATCTGTTGCAAATGAATATCTTGCAAATAAAAATCCTCTTGAAGAAACGTGGGTGTATGAGGATGACTTTGTTAAAGGGCTTATCCAAATCTGCGATCAAGAGGTTAAAAAACTATATGTAGACAGTTTCTTCACAAATGATGGAATAGGCGGAAAGCTTTTAGACTTTGCAATAGAAAAATTTGATGTCCGATATTTGTGGGTCTTGGAGAAAAATATGCGAGCGATTGCTTTCTACAGTCGTCACGGCTTTGAACTTACAGACATCTGGCAGTTCGAGGAAGGAACAACGGAGCGGCTACTGAGAATGGAACGCCGAGCTTAACGTAGTAATAATATCAGGGAGCGACCGGGTGAGGGTCGCTCTTTTTTGTATTTATCTTGAGAATATAACCTTCTCGCTGTTGAACATTCTGGCGAGGATGAACACACAAAGAATAGTTAAGACTCCGTTCGTTGCAACGGTGACCGCTACGCCAGAGGGGAATGTTTCGAATGAGAAGATGCCAAGCATACATTGAACGCTGTTATAAAGCGGTATCAGGTAGGCTGTCAGATTCTGCGAAGCTGTGCTCTCTAACATTCCTGAAAGCCCCAAGACCATTACTATCATCATAACAGGCGTTGAGTAAGATTGAGCCTCTTTAGTGGTTTTTGCAAAAGCAGAAATCAGAGAAACTATTCCAACCAAAAGCAAAACTGTTGACACCATTACCACTGCAAGCATAAGATAGTCCTGAACGCTGTATATGTTCATGTTCATATCGTCGTATACCTCGCCCATCATTTTAGGAAGAGACAAGATTGTTCCAAGAGTGCTTGATGCTGCTGAAATCATCGCAATTATTGCCAACGCGAGAAGTTTTCCTATGGCTATATCCCTGCGTTTGATAGGAGTTACCAGCATTGTAGCAAAAGTTCCTCGCTCTTTTTCGCCTGCTATCGACTCAGGAACAACTGCCGAGCATCCTGAATAAAGCATAGTCATCAACATAAGAGGCAGTATCATCGCCAGAACCATGGCGATTGAGTCAGTTTCGGTAGCCATGTCATAGGTGTTCTCTGAGTTATTGATATCGAAAACGTTTGCAATCTGAGACTCATAGGCATCTAAAAGCGCAGTTACGGTCATATATGCAGACTGTGATTCGGTGGAAGCCGAATTATAGTAAATCTCTATATTCGGAGCTGTGAATTCAGCCTCGGTGAAATAAGCCATGAATGATTCATCGAAGTTCTCTGGGAAGACTATCAGCAAGTCAAGATTCTTTTCAGTAATCTCGCTTTTGGCTGTTTCGATTTCATCCGATTCGATGTTTTCTATCTCTAACTCCGTTGATTCAAAAATCGAGCCTATTGATTCTGACAGGTTGACCACCTGAATTGTCGGTACATAATCCTCATCCACGCCAGCAAGGTCACTTAATGCAGTTCCGGCGAAGCTATACATTATGTAAATAACAATTCCGGGAATGAGAATTCCGACCATTAGCCTTCTGTCGCTCAGAAAGCGTATGAGTTCTTTCTTAAAAATTGTCAAAACACCTTTCATTTCTCATCGCCCTGCCCTTCTTCATAAATTTCAAAGAATCTATCTTCGAGGCTTTTGCCATCCATGACTTTTTCGAGAGTATCACACATCATCATCTTGCCATCGACTATAATCCCCACTCTATCGCATATTTTCTCGATCAAGCTGAAAATATGAGACGAAACAATAATACTTTTCCCTTGCTCCTTGAGTTCCAAAATGAAGTCTGTGACGACTTTTGCAGTCAAAACATCAAGGCCATTAGTCGGCTCATCGAAGATGATTATATCAGGGTCATGAACTATTGAAATGGCGAGAGAAATCTTCTGCTTCATACCAGTAGAAAGATTCGCCACCTTGACCTCAGCGAACTTGTCAATACCGAATTTTTCAAACAGATACTTTTTTCGTTCCTCTCTCACATCCTGAGGAACCTGATGCAAGTCTGAGAAGAAGTTGAAAAGATAATTAGGCGTGAAGAACTCTTCAAGCTTGAGCTCGCTTGTCAGGAAGCCTATCTCTTTACGAGCCAATTCTGGGTCTTTCAACACGCTCGTACCGTTGATATTCACATCGCCACTGTCTGGCTTGATGAGGGTTGCAAGTATGCGAAGTGTAGTAGTTTTTCCGGCACCATTCGGACCAAGAAGTCCGAAAATCTCACCCTTATACGCAGTGAAGCTGAGATTATCGACGGCAACTCTGACTCTGGTATCAGTATGCTCAAGCTTTCGTTGCTTTGCTGAGAGTTTGAATGTTTTTGAAATGTTGTCTGCTATTAGTATTTCGGTCATGTTTATTTCTCCCGTTGTTAATGATGCGTGAGGGAAGCCGAAAACCTCCCTCACGTTTTCACATAGTGCCACTGCGCTCCAGTGCTCATTTCCTAATTAGAAACAAAACTTGTAGGTTAAGTAGAGCGTTAAAGATGACCAGCAAATTGACCAAGCCAAGAACCACATAATATAATCTCCTTTCTTTTGATTTACTATATAATCTTGCAAGACATAATATAGGCATAAAGATGAACTATTTGGCAATAAAAAATGCGCCCCAATGAGAGACGCACGAAAAAGTGGTTCCCTCATTGTTGCCATACAATCTCAAATCACTATAGAGGAAAAGAGTAAAGAGAGAAAACACCTTTTACCAGAAAAAGTTTTTCCTCAATAGTGATAAATATTAGATTATGTGGCACCATCGTCATACCACAAATTGTCGACTTTGTAAAGAGGTTTGTGGAAAAATTTTTAGTATAAAAATAGAGCGGCCTTTTGCGGGTTGCTCTTTTTCTTCCCTCCCCTACTTTCATCCTTGAAGTTTCACCCTCTCCGCTTTAGTCAAATCATCTAAAAGATTCCTCAAAAATCGGGGCTGTGATGATTTATTTTGAAATTTCTGAAATCTGGACTTGCAAAATCCGCATAATGTGGTATACTGTAAATTGTGCGAATCTTATTACCGTCAGGAGGCATATTTAATGACATTTAAAAGCGAATATTTAGCCCGTGTCTATGATGACGTTTGCAAGAGAAATCCTAATGAGAAGGAATTTTTGCAGGCTGTCGGCGAGGTTCTTGAGAGCCTTGAGCCCGTTGTTGAGCGCAGACCCGACATCGTAGAGGCGGGAATCATCGACAGAATTGTTGAGCCCGAAAGACAGATTATCTTCCGTGTTCCGTGGGTTGACGATTCCGGAAAAGTAAGAGTAAACCGTGGTTTCAGAATCCAGTTCAACTCCGCAATCGGTCCTTATAAGGGAGGCTTGAGACTTCACCCGTCCGTAAACGCTTCCGTTATCAAGTTCCTTGGCTTCGAGCAGATTTTCAAGAACAGCCTTACCGGCCTTCCCATGGGCGGTGGCAAGGGTGGTTCCGACTTCGACCCGAAGGGCAAGTCTGACGCAGAGGTTATGCGTTTCTGCCAGAGCTTCATGACCGAGCTTTCGAAGCATATCGGTGCTGACACCGACGTTCCTGCTGGCGACATCGGAGTTGGTGCAAGAGAAATCGGCTACATGTTTGGCCAGTATAAGAGACTCCGCAACGAGTTCACCGGCGTTCTCACCGGCAAGGGACTCAGCTATGGCGGATCACTCGCCAGAACCGAGGCTACTGGTTTCGGACTTTGCTACTTCACCCAGGAGATGCTTAAGTGCATGAAGGGCGAATCCTTTGAAGGAAAGACCGTTGTCATTTCCGGCTCTGGAAACGTCGCTATCTACGCTTGCAAGAAGGCTACCGAGCTTGGTGGCAAGGTTGTTGCAATGAGCGACTCCAACGGTTACATTGTTGATCCTGACGGTATCAAGCTCGACGTTGTCAAGCAGATCAAGGAAGTCGAGAGAGGCAGAATCAAGGAGTATGTCGAGAGAGTCGACGGCGCTACCTACACTGAGGGCTGCCACGGAATCTGGACTGTCAAGTGCGACATCGCTCTTCCCTGCGCTACTCAGAACGAGCTCGATGGCGAGAGCGCTGACGCTCTCATCGCTAACGGCGTTATCGCTGTTGCTGAAGGCGCTAACATGCCTTCAACTCCTGAGGCTATCGCTAAGCTTCAAGCTGCCGGAGTTATGTTTGGCCCTGCAAAGGCTGCAAATGCCGGTGGTGTTGCGGTTTCCGGCCTCGAAATGTCCCAGAACTCTGAGAGACTCAGCTGGACCTTCGAAGAGGTCGACGGCAAGCTCCACGACATCATGGTCAACATCTTCCACAATGCATACAACGCTTCCAAGGAATACGACCACGAGGGCAATCTCGTTGTCGGTGCCAATATTGCAGGCTTCCTCAAGGTTGCGGATGCTATGAAGTGGCAGGGCGTGGCGTACTAAGCCAGGCTGAAATAGTATAATTAAAAGGCGGTTTCTGAGACAGAACCGCCTTTTCTTTTACTTGACTTCATGAGGCCATGCATGTTATAATGATTTGGGTTAGATTTGGCTAGCCAAAAGAATTTCGAAAGAGGTGCTTCTTATGGGCAATGTATATGTAATCACCGGCGGTGGCAGCGGAATGGGTCTCGAAGCTGCAAAAATTGTCGGCAAAAATGGAAAGGTAATTCTCGTTGGACGTACTGTCTCAAAGCTCGAGAATGCGATTCAGGAGCTTAAGGCGCTTGGAATCGATGCTGAGGCATATCCGGCTGATGCTGGAAACCGCGAATCAGTAAAGGCACTGGCTCAGTACGCTAAAACCTTAGGAACAATCAAGGCTGTCATTCACTCTGCCGGAGTTTCTCCTCACATGGCAGACGGAAAGAAGATTTTTGAAATCAACGCTTGCGGAACCATCAATGTCGATGAGGAAATGGCTGAGGTCATGGAGGCAGGCAGCTGCATTCTGAATGTATCGTCAATGTCTGGATATATGCTTCCTGCAGCTCAGACTCCTTATCAGCTCTACCAGCTCAGTCTTTCCAATCAGGACGCCTTCAAGGCTGCTGCAAATCAGATGATTGATTCTATCCCCGAACAGCAGCAAACTGGAATGGGCTATACCGTTTCGAAGAATTTCGTTCAGTGGTACACAAAGAAGATGGCTCTCCGCTATGGAAAGAAAGGAATCCGTGTTGTTTCCATCTCTCCCGGAACCTTCAACACCCCAATGGGAGAGGTTGAAGGAGAAGAAGCTGCTTCGTTTGCCCTGGCTGGCGCAATGGGCAGACTCGGCGAGCCGGAGGAAATCGCAAAGATGATGGCCTTCATGGTAAGCGACGAGTGCAGCTATCTTGATGGTGTGGACATCCTCTACGATGGAGGAGCAGTCTGTGCTGTCGAAGAAATGATGGCACAGCGTGCTGCAGCAGCTGGGAAATAAGGAATGGCAGAAGAGATATTGAGGAATTTTATAGGGTATAAGAAAGAGGCAGCCTTGAGGGGCTGCCTTTTTTGTATTAGTCTCGAAATATAATACCATCCACGATCTCCTGTATTCCTGAAATCGCCTTGTCATACGAAACCGGCTCATACAGCAGTTTTTCTGTGATTTCTTCATAGTCGTTTCGATACGCTTCCGTGCGGATTACCTCAGTAAGAACATCCTGAACATTGACGCCATCTTGAACGCTGATGCAGTGGCTGTCGGGTCTTCTTTCGTCAGCTACCGAGATTGCAAGGACTTTCAGATTATCATCGATCGTGACAACCGACAGAAGCTTATAAATATCGTAGATGTGCCTCGAATGCTCCGCAAGAGTTCCCGCCAAATAGTAATCGGCGAGAGCATAGAGCTTATCGACAAGAGTTCTCTCTGCTGCCTGAACTTTCAGCGTTACCGGCTGAAGTTCATACTGCTCGACAAAATCTCCAAAGCCATTCTGAGAAAGATAGTCATAAATAAGTGAAGTAGCTTCCATCAGCTTAGTCGGATATGACTTCTGATAAACCGCAGTCTCGATAAGAATTTTGTCTTTCAGATAAGGCGAATCGCTACTGTTTGGAATGTTCACTATATAACGATTGTAGGTATGTCTGCTTTTGACGCTGTCTGCATTATCAAGCTCCAAGCCAGCTTTCTCTATAGCTTTCAACATGACATCTTTTATCCGCTTGCGACCGCTTTCTGTGATGCTTGCACCGGCTTCAATTCCGAGATCAATGTCCTCAGAAAATCTCTTTATAAGGTGATAGCACTTCGAGAGCGATGTGCCACCTTTGAAAACTATCTCAGGCATGAGTGAATATATCTCTTTCAGGAGCAGTGTCACATAGTAGTCCTTTTCGACTATTTCAGGACGGATATTCAGGCTTTCAGATGTTCTGAGAACAACCTGCGAGAACAGTTCTTTGTCATCATGCAACATCATAGATAACACCACTTTCTACAAGATTTCTCAGAGCTTTATCCGGGAAAATCCGAGCATACTGGGATATACTTTTGCCGGTTATCTCTTTATCTTTCAGCCACTTGGACATAGTTTCCCGTTTGTCGTCATCAAAGAACCCTGTCGGAGCTTGGTTCATGAGTTCAAGAAAGCTGAGAATATCCGCATTCTCGTTTGTTATCTCTGTACGGGAACGCCTGAGAATCACGTCGACATTGCCAACCTTGACATTTCTGAGCTTGGTTGTTTCGTTATTTGTGCAAATCTCAGTGACGTTCGGAACCTGTGTTGAGAGACCAAAGAGGTTCATTGCAGTTAAACCTGAATAGAAGCCGAATCTCTCACCATTTTCGGAGATATATTTCCGCTCGATGACCTTTTGAGGGCTGAGGATGCTTCTACCAAACGGCGTTTCTGTCGGAACATAGTATACTCCCCTGTCGAATCTTGCAAGCTGTCCTGATTCACAGAGCTTGGCAAGTTCCTTTGCAATCCACGGCTTTGAGTAGCTATTGAACTGTATATCTGAGATAAATATTGGCTCATTTACACCGAATGTTGACTTTAAATACTCGAAAAAATCCATTTCAAGTCCTCCTCTCAGTGATATTATAGCATTTTCTACTCAGTAAGTCAAGATAAATATAATACTTCTTTCTTGACTTCCCCGCCCCATCCATGCTATAATCATCCTAGTAATTTTTTGGAGGCGGAAGATGAAGGTGGTTATTCAGAGAGTTAATCGGGCGTCGGTGACGGTTGAGGGTGAGGTTGTTGGGAGCATTGGGAAAGGATTTCTCGTGCTTTTTGGGGCGGAGCCCTTGGATACGGACGAGGGGTGCACGAAGCTGGCGGAGAAGATTTCGAAGCTTCGGATTTTTGATGATGAAAATGGGAAGATTAATCTTTCCATAAAAGATGTTGGTGGGGATATTCTCTCGGTGTCGCAGTTTACCCTTTTGGCGGACTGCTCGCATGGGAACAGGCCCAGCTTCATTGGGGCAGCGAAGCCAGATGAGGCGAATAGGCTTTATGAGAAGTTCAATGACGAGCTGAGGGCTCGTGGGCTCAAAGTCGAGACGGGTGTCTTTGGGGCTCACATGATTGTTGATCTCGAAAATGACGGGCCGTTCACGATTGTTCTGTAGGAGGATGGCATGAATATTCAGATTTTCTATAAGTCCAAGTGTTTTGATTCGAAAAAAGCCGAAAGATGGTTCAAGGAACGCGGGATCAAGGCACAGATGATTGACCTCAACCAGAAGGGCATGAGCAGAGGTGAGCTCACGAATGTCCTGAAGGCTGTCGGGTCGGTTGAAAAGCTTATCGACGACAAGAGCAAGTCGCAGGATGCAATCTTACTCAAATATCTTGCCAGAGATGAAGACAAGATCGAGAAGCTGCTTGAGAATCCGTCGCTCATAAAAAGTCCCGTTGTAAGGAACGGGAAGGCTGCGACTGTTGGGTATTGCCCGGATGTTTGGGCAACGTGGGAATAAAAAATGTCGGCTTACGCCGACATTTTTTATGCTATCCAAATCCCATTATATATCAGGATATTCTTGACTACGAAGTTTCCGAGAATCAGTGCGATTGAGATGTAAAAGTAGATGGGACGGAGTTTGAAGTAGCTGATTTTGCCCTTTGAAATCAGGGAGATAGTGTAGGTTACGATGAAAATCAGAGCGATTATAGCGACATAGGGGACGAAGGGGTGATAGATGAAGCTCTGGAGGAGGTTCAGGTGGAGAAGGCTGATTATGGCTCTTGTTCCGCCACAGCCGGGGCAATAGTAGCCGGTGAGCTGGTTGAAGAGGCAGGGGCGGGTGTAGTCAAGCGGGTTTACTCCTGAAAAATAGCACACTAAACAGACTGTCGCGGACAGCAAAACCGCTGCCAGCGACAGGATGTAGAAAATTTTCTGATACTTACTTGCGAACGGAGTCATCAATAATACCAGCCGTATTCAAAGAACGAGAGGAGGCCATAAAGCACTGAAATTACAACTGTGGCGAGGATTGCCACTGCAGAGCAAGCGATTCCGGCGATTGCCATTCCACGGCTGCCCTTGTGTCTGACTATTACATAGATGCCGAGAGCACAGCTGACCAGCGCTAAAATGAACGACAGCGTTGTTGCACAGCAGGAGAGCACCAGCGAGCAGATGCCGGTTACCATCGAGGCGATGGCGAGGCCGTTGCCAGTACCAAACATATCATCCATCGGAGGATTCTGGCGATAACCGCCGTTATTATTCTGATTATTCTGCTCTTCATCCTGAACTACATATTCATTATGAGCCTTGGCTCCACAAGAAGAGCAATAGGCAGCACCTTCGGGGATTTCATTTCCGCAATTTGTACATTTCATTTATCTCAATCTCCTTTATGATGAAATTCAAATGCCAATGTCGATTCTTAGATTTATTATAACCTTATTTCGTAATTCTGTCAATACTCATAATCAGAGTTTTGAGAGATAGTTTGCCCTCCGGCAGTGGAAGTACTTTTGCCGGAGGGCAAGTGGTGTATAGATATTTTCTCCTTCTGTCTTGCTGTTGTTACCTGGCGGTAGCGGTCACGGTTTCCGAATCCTCGCCTGAGATTTCGACCTTGAAGTCGTAGCTGATGCCGTTCTTGAGGCCGTGGATGTTGACTTTGTGCTTCGAGGTGGTGCCGGCTACCAGCCACTCACTCGAGCCCGAGCGCTTGTAGTAGACGGTGTAGGTCTCGTCGGAGGTATCTTTCCAGGAAAGAGTTACCTTGCCGTCGGAGACGGAGCAATCGAGCTCAGCCTGCTTGGCCAGGAAATCATTCCAGGCGGGAATGTACTCGCCATAGTCAACGCAGCCATAGGGTATGAGAGACGAAATCTCGCCGAAGGTGTCGACATGGTCGATTACGTAAACCCTTGTTGTCCCGAGAAGCTGTCCAGGATATAAATCGAGAGCTTCGCCACTGTAGGTGAGAGCTACTATGTCTCCCTGCTTGAGGTCATCGATTGTTATTACTTCACCGTCGGCATTCAGAATTTCAACATCCTCGCTGAATGAAGCAGTGTACAATCCACGATGATTGATGTCGTTGACATTAAAGCCGCAGATATTGACGAAGCCCTTGCCATTCTTTGAGGTTCCCGTGCTGATGATAAGAGCATAGAATGTGACGCCTTCGTCCGATTCGTATTCGGAAATGTCGGGAAGATCAACTCCGAAGGCTGAAACCGACATCGCCGTCACGAGCATGAGTGCGGAAAGAAGTATTGCTAACAGTTTTTTCATTAAGATTCCTCCTTGAAAAGCGTTTTCTACATATAAAACACATTAAGCAAGCGGATTATTGCACTTCTTATGAAAAATTTTCGGGAAATTTCCGTCTTGGCATGAAACGGGAACAAGCTGAATATGATATAGCAAACGTACAAGGTACGTACTTTCAATTTGTGGGGACGCCACCAGGAGGAGATTATGGATTATAAAGTAATAAAAGAGAACTTCACCGTTCCTGAGAGCTTAGGCGGAGGGATAACGCAGCAGTCGGTGGAGCTCGACTACATACTGCCAGACTACTATCCCGAGATTTTCAGGGTCCTGAACGTCAGGATTCTTCCGAGCATTTCGGCGAGGACGCTTAACGGTACGAAGCTTGAATACGAGCTGACGGCGAAGATAAGGCTCACCTACGTTTCCGAGTCGGGAGAGATGTGTGCTGCGGAACAAACTCTCACCTACAACCGCTCGACTGAGCTTTCTCAGTCGGCGAAATCGCCGAAGATAAGCATTTTGCCATACACCGAAAGTGCAAGCTGCCGGGTTTCTGGAAAGAGAAGAGCAGACATCAGAGGGATTATTTCCGTTTCGGTGACGGCGACTGCCGATGAGGCGAAGCAGGCGGTTTCGGAAGCCTCAGGAGACGGATTGCAGCTGAAAAAGTCGCTCGTCACATATCCGTCAAAGCGAATCGCAGTTACCAAGAGAATCACAGTCGTGGACGATGTTGATTTGGGGCAGTCGAAGCCTGCTGTGAAGACGGTTATCCGGGCTGACGCTGCGGTTATTACGGCTGACAAGAAGATTCTTTCAGGGAAGCTTTTGACGAAGGGAGAGGCTGAAGTATCGCTTCTCTACGTTCCAGATGGTGGCTCTAGCAAAGCGGAAAATATTCGATTTGCGGTTCCATTTTCGCAGATTTCGGACGTTGAGGGGCTTGACGAAAGATATGACGTGATGATTTCAGCGAGCGTTTCCGACTGCGAGATCAAGCCTTCGGCGAAAAGCGGGAGCAATTCTGTTAGCTGCGAGCTCAACATCGAGATAAGCTGCCTTGCGATGAGGTTTGAAAGCGTCCTTATCGCGACAGACGCCTATTCGACGATGTTTGAGTCGAGCTGCGAGATGAGTGACACTGACATTGAGTGTGTGCCGACTGAGATTTCCGAGAGCTGCCGTACAAAGGCTTCCTTAACCTACTATGATGGCGAGATCGCCTCGGTTATGTGTGCTGGAGCTGAGATCGGGAAGCTTGATGCGGTGAATGGCGCTGACGGGAGCGTCTCGGTGAGAGGCAGGATCACCTATTTCGCCTATGCTGAGAACGAGTCGGGAAAGCCCATCTATCTTGAGGGGACGGACGAATTCGAGAAGAAGCTGCCGGAGGTGGCAGCAAGCTGCTCTATCGATGCTCACGCAACGGTTGCTCAGGCTGCATATAAGCTGACTTCATCGAATGCTATGGAGATTTCGGCGGATATAAGGCTACGTGGGTATCTCTTCGGGTGCAAGTCCCATAGGTTCATTAGCGGGATCACCGTCGACGAGGCGAGCCCACTTGAGAAGGACTGCGACATTGCGATGAAGCTTTATTATGCCGAAAAGGGTGAGGAGCCATGGGACATCGCAAAGAGGACCCACACTTCCCTATCGGCGATTACTGACGAAAACGACCTGGGAGAAGAGGCTCTTTCGGAGCCCAAGATGATACTCATACCGATTGTAGATTAGGAGAATATGATGACTACCGATAAACTTTATCAAAGCATGGCAGAGAGAACGAACGGCGACATCTACATCGGTGTCGTCGGGCCCGTGAGAAGCGGGAAATCCACTTTTATAAGACGATTTATGGAGAATCTCGTTATTCCGAACATCAAGGAGGGCTACCTGAAGGACAGGACTATCGACGAGCTCCCGCAGGCGTCTCAAGGGAAGATGATTATGACTACCGAGCCGAAATTCATCCCGGAGGAGGCGGTGCAGGTGACGTTAGGCGACGTCGCTTCAGTTAGCCTTCGGATGATTGACTGTGTCGGGTATGTGATTCCGAGCGCTGTCGGGTATATCGAGAACGATTCACCAAGGATGGTCCGTACACCTTGGTTTGAATCGGAGATTCCTTTCAACATGGCAGCAGAAATCGGGACGGAGAAGGTCATTTCGGAGCACTCGACTGTCGGGATTGTGATTACGTCTGACGGAAGCGTTACGGAGCTTCCGAGGGACGAATATGAGGAGTGTGAGGAGAGGGTTATTGGCGAGCTGAGTGGCCTTGGGAAGCCGTTTGTGGTGCTCATGAACACTCAGAATGAACAAAGCGTTGAGGCGGTTTCTCTTTGCTCGGAGATGAGTGAAAAGTATGGCGTGCCGGTGATGCCTATTAATGTCCTCACGATGACAAAGGAGGACATTGAGAGCATTCTGACGGAGCTTCTATATGCCTTCCCTGTCAAGGAGATCAACGTTGTGATGCCGAAGTGGGTCAGCTCTCTTAAAAAGGGGCACTGGCTCAAAGCGGAGCTTTATGACTCGATAAGAAAGGCAGCGCCTGAGCTTCGGTACATCAGGGATGTGAAGCATCTTTCACAAGCTGTCGGGTGCTGTGAAGATGTGTTGACATCGGAGATAACTAAAGTTGACCTTGGGAACGGGACTGCTCGGCTTGGGGTGACGCTTGACAATCGGCTGTTTTATAGGATTTTAAGCGAAGAGACGGGGTTGGAACTCAGTTCCGAAGACGAGCTGATGCCGAAAATCCTGGAGCTTGTTGAGTTCAAGCGGAGGCTTGAGAAGTTCTCGGAGGCTCTTAATGAAGTCGAGCAGACGGGTTACGGGATCGTGATGCCGACTGAGAGCGAGCTGACGGCCTTCGAGCCGGAGATAATCAGGCAAGGCGGAAAGTATGGCGTTCGGTTCACGGCGAGTGCACCGTCGATTCACCTCATCAAGGCGGATATTGCTGCAGAGGTGGCGCCTATTGTCGGAACTGAGAAGCAGTCGGAGGAGCTGATAAGCTATCTCATGAGCGACTACGAGACGGACCCACTTAAGATTTGGGAAACGAATATCTTCGGGAAGTCGGTTTCGGAGCTCGTCGAGGAAGGGCTCGAGCAGAAGCTCTCGAGGCTGCCTGATGATGCCAGGGAGAAGCTAAGGGAGGCGGTTGAAAGAATCGTCAACGAGGGCTGCTCAGGACTGATTTGCCTGCTCGTCTGAGCATAAAAATACCCATCGACCTGATCGATGGGTATTATTTTATTCTTCTATCATTGCGGTTTCGTAGCCCATGAGATCGATAGCTGAGAGGAGATCGTCGGTTACCTCACAGCCGGTTATCTTCGGGATTATGGTTACTCCTGTCCCCTCCAAAGACTCTTCAACGAGGTTGAAAACGGTCCTGAAGAGGTAGGCGGTGCTAAGGCCTTCGAAGGAGACTTCGGTGCCATCGGCTCTCGATATTCTTGTGCCGATGTTATCGGGGTTGAAATTCACGTAGATAACGCTGGTGCAGAGGGATTCTGTGTCGGTGAGAATCTCGCAGCTGCCGGAGATGATGTCTTCGGCGTTGACTTCAATTGAGAATTCCTTGGCGCTGCCGAAGCTGTTATAAACCGTCTCGGCGAAGGAGATGAGGGTTTCATAACGGCTGTCGGAGGCGACATCGGTGCCGGAGAAGTAGTTTCGGAGGTCGGAATTTCTGAACGGTGGGAACTCGATTTCGCCCGCTATCAGTCCGACGAAGCCGGCATCGGAGATTTCGGAAACGAGGCTCTGGATATACTCAGTTGCGCTCGAGCTGTAGGGAGAAATCCACGGTTTACCGCCATTGGCGGTGTTGTCGTCGTACCAGCGGGTGTCGGTGCCGGTGATCATGTAGGCAAGGGTTTTGTCGTAGGTCGAGGCGATGTTGTCGCTAAGTGTTGAGATTCTCGCATAGGCTGTGAGGCCATAGCTCTCGATGGTTGAGACCAAATCGCTTAAATCTGAGATGCCAGTGGCGATGACTGCTCCTGACTCTGTCGCAGTAGTGTTGGAGGAGGCATAGGTGACGGTTCCACCTTCGGCGATGAGCTCAACACAGACGCCTCCATAGCCGTTTTCATAGGCGTAGTCGACCATTGAATAGACATAGCTTTCGTAATCGGTGGTGTCGCTCGAATAGGAAATATAGCAGATATTCGAGCCGGTGGCGACTACTGGCTCAGGCTCTGCGGTTGTGGCTTCAGTGGTTTCGGATGTGGCGGCGGTGGTTGTGTTCTCAGTGGTTTCTGAGGGCTCAGTTGAGGCTTCGGTTGTGGCTGTCGGGGAGTTTCTTTCTCCTGAGAAGAATTCAACAATTGGCTTGCCGACGCTGTAGCCGACGAAGACGAGTGCTGCCAAAAGTATTATCATGAAGATAATGCCTAAGACTGAATTGCCTTTTTTGCGCTTCTGCTTGAACATCGGCTTTTGCTTGCGTTTTACTTTATATTTTCTGGAGTTTGCCATGAGTTTCTCCTTATCTTCCTAGTGCATAAACCACCATGGAGACGACACCTATATATAGAACGTATATCGGAAAGCCCGAGAAGGAGGCAGGGACCTCATCCGAATTGAGCTTTTCGTAGTTGACAGAAAGAATGTATGCAGCGAGAGTGAATCCGAGACCCACTTCGAGTCCGAAAAGAACTCTCTCGCCGAGAGTGCCGGCATTAAGAGTGTTATTGAAGAGCACGCTTAAAACCGTGCAGTTGAACGCTGAAAGGTGAATGTATCTTTTGCAACGCTTGAAGGTCGGTTTCGAAACAGACCAGATGATAACAAGCGTCAGGATATAAACGAGTCCTAATGATAGTATATACAAAGTCGGCATGAATCTTGCCGAAACTTCGTTTTTAAGAAGCAGACCTTCGAAAGCGTATGCTATCATGCTCGAAAGAACCGAGAATTCGGTTATGAAGAGGCCACAGAAGAATATCTGGCCATCACGCTTGGAAAGGCTTATAAGAGTGCTCGTTCCGAACGCTGTTGTGAATATTACGTTTTCGAGGATAATGGCGAGCATTGCGGCTCCAATTGTCTCGAAGAAGACAGCCATTTTCAGAACACCCTTTCCTTGAAATTAATTCTTTACTCCTGTGAATCGCTTTGTCGCTTTCTTGTTGTGAAGCTTAAAAGCCACCTGAATGTCGCTGCTGTCAGTGCAAGCAGGATGAATCCGCCATAAACCGTCCCGACTGATGGGATTGAGAGCGGGAGGAACTGGACTCCGAAAAGTCCGCCGTTTGTGAGAAGCTCTCTCATGAAGCCGAAGAAGAGGAGCGCAAGGTCGTAGCCAAGGATATAGAAGCCACAGAGCTCCGCCATGAAGCCACGCTTTAAGCGGTAGAACTTCGATTCGGTTTTCATAGTGATGAACGAGTTGGTGATTAAGAGTGGCGCGTAGATGCCGAGAGCTGAGAACTGGGCCGGCATGATGTTCTCCATCAGGATTGCGACTGGAACATACACTAGCGATGCCACGAAGGTGTAAACTATAATTCTGACGGTGTAGACGAGCTTTCTCGGGACGAAAGAACAGATTAAAACTGTTATGAACGTAACGATGCTGAAGACTATGCAGAGCGCCAGAGCGCTCTGGAAGCTGGTCGCGACGACAACTGCGGGAGCGATTATCGAACCGCTTGAGAGGAGGGCATTTGATGTAAGAACCGCTTCCCTGCCGGCGGTGCTTGCCTGCGATGGGACGAGGCCCTGAAGCTCGCTTATGTCGGAGACTGAGGCATGTTTTCTCTCAGGGAATTTGAAGCCTTTAAGATTCATCCTGCTCACTCTCCTCCCCTGAATTTTCTTCCGTTTCGGGAAGCTCTGGCTCCTCATCAGGCGAAGGCTCTTCAGCTATGGAAGGCTCCTCGCTGTCGGGGAGATTTTCGTACTTTTTGAATCTATGATAAATCTGGCGCTCGCGAATCCTGGTCTCGACAAAGTTTCTGAATCTGTCAAGATTGTCTATAACAAAGATTGCGAAGCGATCGAATTCGGTTGCGAAGATGGAAATTACCATGAGGGCAAGGACTGAGCTGTCCTCATAGCCTGAGAATTTGCGGAGAAGGAATGCCACGAGGCCATAGGCGAAGCCATAGAGAGTCTGGCCGAAGGCGTTCGACGGCGCGAAATAGGGGTCACAGACCATGAAGGTCAGGACATACATGTAGGAGCCAGTGACTATAGAATAGAGCGCTGCCTGCCAGCCGGTTGCGGAAATTGGGAAGCAGATGAAGAGGAGAACTTCAGTCGCGACTGCCGAGAAGAGAACCGGCGCTGGGATGTCACGGAAGCAGTAGAGCGCGATTGTCACGATGAGTATGAGGATAACGCAGCTTGTGCCCATTGGGCCGGCAAGTCTGCCCCAGACGATGTCGAGCCAGCTCGAGGAGCTTAAGGAGACGTCGACGTAATGGGTGAACGAGCGATCGAGAGCGTCAGTCAGAGTAGATGAAAGCGAGAGATTTCCAAAAACGGTTGGTGTAGGGTATCTTAAGACGCTTGACGGCCAGCAGAGGGCTGCGAAGAGATATGCTGTCGCGACAGGATGGAATATCCGATTATGGTGGCCTCCGAAGGCGTATTTCATGACCGACGACATGAAGGCGCTTGAGAAAATCATAACGCCATAGGGAACCGATGCGGGCATTAAGAGTGCTAACATGATTCCGTTAGCTATCGGCGACGGGTCGCGCCAGTCGTATTTCCGACGCATCAGAGAAGTGCAGATATACTCTGAAAGGACGCTTGTCACGACCGAAATGGCAACAACAATCAAAGCCCTCAGGCCATAGAAGTAATATGGCAGGACACAAAGTGTTAAAAGGAAGCAGCAGAGACGACCGTATCTGTGCCGTTCAGTTTTTCCGATTGATGTTGAAACTACTTCTGAAATGATGGTGTACCGTCCTTAATTATTTTTTAGAAGCTTGCAGTTTGAGGCCATGTCGGTGGCTCGGAAGAGGTATGAGCCTGAGACCAGGATATTCGCTCCGGCATCACGGACCAGGTGAGCCGTTTTGTCGGAGATTCCGCCATCGACCTCGATATCAATGTCGCTTGAATACTCGCGGAGAGCCTTGATTTTATCAAGAGTTTCCGGGATGAAGCCTTGACCGCCGAAACCGGGCTCAACTGTCATTATTAGAGCCATGTCCATGAGGCCAACCAGGGGATAAAGAAGGCTTACGTCGGTTTTTGGCTTGATGGAGACTCCGGCACGAAGGCCAAGAGAATGGATCTTGTCGATTATCACGACTGGATTCGCTGTGGCTTCGAGGTGGAAGGTGATCCCGTCGGCACCAGCTTTGGCGAAGGGCTCTAAGTACGCTCCAGGATCGCTTATCATGAGATGGACGTCAAACGGGAGACCCGAATATTTTCTTATTGACTTCAGAACCGGGACACCATAGCTGATGTTCGGGACGAAGTGGCCGTCCATGACGTCGAAATGTATCATATCGCAGCCGGAGGCCTCGGCACGAGAGAGCTCGTCCGAAAGGTGACCGAAATCTGCTGAAAGAATTGATGCTGAAACTAAGGTTTTCATTTCTTTCCTCCAAATTATACCCATCTTTCCACCATCATTATACCGCAAGTGCCGGGCTGTTGTCAAACAATCTTTGGTTACAAAATGGTAACTAAAAATCAGAATTTTACCGACCAATTCTCCTGCTTCTCGGTGAAATTGACGATAAAATTTTAGCCAAAAAGCCGCCTTTTCTGGCGGCTGCTATATAAAAACGGCATGGATGCTCGGTTCTCTCCCCTTTTTTGATTCCTTATGAACCGTCCTGCCGTTAGTTTATATTATTCGGAAGTCGTCCTGATTGACACTGATTTTTCAGGCACCAAAAAGGGAGCGGAGAAACCGCTCCCTCATTATATCAATTTATCACCATATGCTGTAAATCTTTCGATTCTCTGTCGCTTGGTATCAGGTTTTAACTTAGCTTACTTCATCACGGTCTGGTCTTAAAATAAACCTTACGTATGAACTATGTTATCGTCAAAGCTTGGTATCATTTCAGATACTATGTATCACTGATGCGACTACAGCTCAATTTAAAGTCTTTGTTGGACTCACCCTCTCACTGCTAGATTTTGATTTCGACCTTGTAAGACAGTTTCATGGTGCATCAAATCCTTTCGGGCTTTAAACCTTTTTGTTTGGATTTTCTTGATTTATGTTGGGCAAGATATTCTGACTTTCGTCTTTCTTGCTTTCAGCTTGTATTTCTACTTGCTGCTTCTATCTTATTTCAGATAGGTTACAGAATCAATTTCGTGCTTTTTTTCTTCGATCTTGAGAAATTGGTTTCGTACCTAAGAGAACATCTCGTAATGTGTCAAGTCTAAGATAAGCTTACTTTTGAATCTGTGAGTCGAGAAGATTATGCATAGATTGCTGGACTCACCTCTTTCAGTTTATTTTACTCGCAAGTTCCGTTTCTTGCTTTTGCTAGTACTTTCATAACAATCGCTCCTTTACATTTCGATGCAGACGAATGTTATTTGGCCTATGTTTGGTTTGCTCCTGATAACTTCGAATATTTTATTGAAGTTATCTGAGGTTTTCTTACCTCTTCATCGGAACCCTCTCCCTTTTAGTTTTCAGTGACTTTTTTTATTTATCTCTCTGTTGTGATTATAGTATAACACACCTTTTTCGAAATGTCAATAGGTTTTTCAAACTTTTTTCAATTTTTTTTGTGGAATTTTTCAGAAAGACTCGTGTAAACTTTTTGAATATAAATTTGAGCGGTTTCTACACAAAAGTACCATTGACAAACCGCAAGTTTTTCACTATAATAGTATCATACCTATTGTAAAAGGAGATTACCATTATGGATGAAAACGAATATATGCCTGAAATCTATACCCTCGAGGATGAAGAGGGCAATGTCGGCGAATATGAGCTTATAGACATTTATGACGAAGGCGACAACACCTACTACGCCCTCGCTCCCTACTACGAGAACCCTGAGGATCTCGTCAACGACAACGGTGAGTTCATCATCTTGAAAGTTGAGGACACTGGTGACGAAATCACTCTTGTTTCCATCGAGAGTGAAGAGGAATACGACAGACTCGGCCAGATCTTCATCGACAGATTCGACAACTGGGATGACGAGTGCGAATGCGAGGATGATGACTGCGACTGCGATGACGAAGATTGCTGCTGCCATCATCATGAGGAATAATATAGCTCATCTGAGTTATACTACTCTCTGAAATCAAAATCCATTCTGCCTTGCTCGATTAAGCATGGTTTTTATAATCCAACACATATAATTAGGGAATCTCGCTCCGGGCGCGGGGATGCAGACCTCCCGAAGTACGCACGGTTGCTGCCTCGGCAGCTTCCCTGTTCAAGTACAGAGGACGAAGGGAGCACGAAACGTTTGGGCAGGTACCCACCTGCTTCGTGCGGGTTTTATACGTCATGTGGCGACAAGGCGGAAGCCCCCAAAAATTAACGGCTGATACTCAAAAGGTGTCAGCCGTTTTGTTATGCTTATTTTAAACAGATGCGAATATCGCCGCTATGAAGCATCCAAGGGCTATAATAGCGCTGATTGTGATGATGATTGCCGCCATCTTCTTCGAAAGCTTGCCGCTTTGCTTCACTTTTGAAAGAATATCGATTGTGTAAAGGAACGACACCAGCAGTGCACTGAATGCCAAGCCAAGTGTAGAACCCATAATGAAGTCTACGACTGGAAGATGGTCGGAATGGTCGGTCACCATAACTATGAAGCATATTACAACCGCAATAATGCCCACTACGCTCGTTGTTCTGACTCGTTTTAACAGTGTCGCCTTGTCTTCTTCGGCATATTCGGCGACCGCCTTGAGGGTTTTCTTTTCTTCTTCGTTCATGTTCTCGCTTTTCCTTTCTCCGTTAATGATTTCACGGATGTCGCAGTTATAAAAGTCCGCAAGCTCGACAAGGGTGCTTATGTCCGGCAGGTTGCTATCGGTCTCCCAACGGGAAACCGTCCTGTTTGAGACATAAAACTTCTCAGCAAGCTGTTCTTGAGTGAGCTCCTTTTCCTTGCGGAGCTCTTTTAAAAATTCGCCTATTTTCTTCTGATTCATGTTTTTCCTCCTTTCTGCCCCTAAGAATAGCATATTAGGCAGAAAAATAACACGACATAAAGCGAGAAATGCCGTGTTATTCGTAACTTTTTCAGTGTCTATCAGTCCGCCGGCTGAGTCTTATTTGCCTTCTTTGTGAACTTGACAAGTTTTGCCTTGTCCAGAGCGACCATGATGGCGGGGATCAGGATCAGCTGGATTATTATGCCTGGAATTGCCTCGAGAACTGCACCTGAAATAAAGGCACTCCATGTGAATCTGTTGCCCCTGATGCCAAGAAGAATTACTTCGGCGACGCCCCATACCAGTCTTCCGGCAATCATGGCAGCGATCAGGCTGCGATACAGCGAAACTATGCACTTCCATTTGGAGATGGCATAGAGGATGCCGATTACTGCGCCGTAAGTGGCGAGCTCAAACGCCATTGCAATAGCTGAAGGATAGAGCACAGGTCTGCCGAAAAGCAGACTTCGAAGAAGCGGAGTTATGAAGCCGACGGCAAGCCCGTGCTTCCAGTCACAGATGAGTCCACAGAGAAGAACTGGAATATGCATTGGGAGAAGCATGTTGCCGATTTCAGGGATCTGCCCCGTCAGGAACGGGAGGATAAGTCCGATTGCCAAAAACATTGCGGATAAAGTAAGATTGATGAGGCTTTTGTGGGATTTTGTCACGATGATTACTCCTATTTACTGATATTTACAAGCTGATATTTTCTCACGCCGAGGCCGATAGCCTCGGCGTTTTCGAGGGTCTTGATGCCCTGTCTTTGGTTGACGCGGTCAACGAAGGTCTTGTTGCCTTCGGAAACCCAGACGAGATCCAAGCAAGCCTGATCGAGGGCTACGGGATCGTGGGAAGCGAGGATTCCGACATCACCGATTTCCGGCTCGGCAGGATGACCATCGCAGTCGCAGTCGATCGAGAGGCGATTCATGACGTTGATATAAACGATTCTCTCACCGTGGCCGAGATAGTCGGAAACGGACTTTGCAGCGTCACCCATAGACTCTAAGAAGGCGATCTGCTCGCCACCTTGCATGGTGGTGTGGCTGAGTCCTCCTGTGTGGAGGAGACATTTGCCTTCGCTCGAGGCGAGGCCTATTGAGATGTTCTTCACCGCTCCACCGAAGCCAGCCATCACGTGGCCCTTGAAGTGGGAGAGGATGAGATAGGAATCGTAGTCAGGGAAGGCCTTGCCGACATAGTTCTCATGAAGACGGGTTCCGCCTTCGATGGGGATGATGAGGGAGCCCTCCTCGTCCTGAATCTGGAAGGGAGCGATTTCGGTGAAACCGTGGTCCTTGGCGACTTGATAATGCTCCTCAGTCGCAACACGTGAACCGCCATAGGCGGTGTTGCACTCGACGATGGTGCCATTGACAAGCTGGACGACGTCCTTGATGAGGCTGGGGCTGAGGTAGTTACTTGCCGGAGGCTCGCCTGTTGAAAGCTTCACGGCGACTTTGCCGGTGGGAGTCCAGTCGAGCTTCTTATAGATTTCGACCATCGCCTCTGGCGAGATTTCTCGGGTGAAATAGACGACGGGAGCGTCCGAATCGGCTATATGCTCAAGGCTTGAAAGGTTTATCACAGCGCCTTGGTTGGTGGTTAAAGTTTTTTCCATGGTGTTTCCTCCTGTCTTAAAATAGTAATCGCATCTTTGCGGGATATTGTATGTTCTGAAATAAAGCTCTTCAAGCGGGATCCATTTTTCCTTGAAAACCGGCACCGCCTGCTCGCCGTTTCTTTGGGCAATCCTTCTGAGCTGCTCGTCCTCGTCGATATCTAAGAACACGCGGAGGTCGTAGTAATCCCAGAGTGCCGGATGGCAGCTGTAGGAGCCCTCGATGATGGCGACCTCGTGAGGCTCAACCAGCACTGGCTCAGTGAGCGATTGCAGCTTGCAGCTGTAAGGGCGATAGGAAAACGGCCTGCCAGCCTTCAGGGGTTCCATGACTTCGGTTAAGAATCGTTCATAGTCAACGTTTCCGCCAGGCTCGAGATAACGCTCAGGCGTCCTCTGCTCTGGGCGGAGGAAGAAGTCGTCCATATGGATGACTGGGCAGTGAAGCTTCTCACGGAGCTTTTCGGCGAGAGTTGTCTTGCCGGAAGAGCAGCGGCCGTCGATGGCTATCAGTATAGGGTTGTTCAAGGGCTACTCCTTATTCATGCTATCTACAATTTCTGCCGGCTTTGCGGTCACTTCGACCCATGACGGGGCGAAGCCACTTCGGATTGCGTTCCTTGCGGATGGGATATTTGACCATGCACAGCAGTAAAATGGGACTTTGCCTCTTTGCAGAATTTCGACCGCAAGCATCGAAGTCAGAGCTGAAGCAATGCCCTGACGGCGATATTCAGGGATAACGTCAATGCCTATCTGCCACATGCTGTCGCAGTCGGCGGAACAGCCTGCCAGAGCGATTAGCTCGCCTTTATCATAGGCTCCGACTCCCAGAACATCGAGCTCCCGCCTCTTCTCACAGAGGGCATTATGCCACTTATCGGTGTAAAGGCTCTGGAAATCCTCAGAAGTGAGAATTCTTGTCTCAAACTTGCAAGGCAAGGCTTTGAGCCTCTGAACATCAGGGAGAAAATACTCCGCCATGAAGCAGATTTTGGCGTCAAGAGATTTCAGGCTGTCGCTCAGAATATGCATATTCGGCGTTTCAAAGCAACTGTGGAAATTGCCTCGGCTACTGACATAATTGCTGACGATTTCCCGGCTTTCCGGCTTGACCATGGCGACAACGTTGTTGCCATAGGAAACGAGGTTACAGACGATGGGTTCACTGTAATATTTCCTTGCCTGCTCGCCTATTGTGGATTCAACTATCACCGGCTCGGCTTTGAGAAAGTCGTCCAGATTGCAGCCGATGTCCAGAGCTGATTGCTGCATGGCGATATTCAGGATTTCCTGGTTGGTCAAGATTCAGATCAGCCCTTTCTTCTTCCTGTACTCAAGATAATTCTCAAGGATAAGCGTTGCAGCGACGGTGTCGATGACGGCTTTGCGCTTTTTGCCTCGGACGTTGGTTTCGTTTAAGATGCCGATGGCTTCGACGGTCGTGATGCG
Organism: Ruminococcus sp.; assembly: GCA_020860605.1. Classification (GTDB taxonomy): domain Bacteria; phylum Bacillota; class Clostridia; order Oscillospirales; family Ruminococcaceae; genus Faeciplasma. The sequence continues at coordinate 43,382 of JAJBTZ010000045.1, forward strand.
CTCGTCCCACATGGTGGTTTCGATCCCCGAAAGCTCCGAAAGCTCACGGGCGAACTCGCGGCACTTGTCTGCACGCTCGCCTTCGGAGCCGTCCATGTTTTTGGGGAGGCCTACGACGATGAGCTCGGTGCCGAGCTCTCGCGCCTTGTCAGCTATTTTCTGAAGCAAGCGCTCGCGGTTCCACTCGCTTATAGTCCCGACGGGAGAGGCGATCGATTCGCTTTTGTCGCAGGAGGCGAGGCCGGTCCGGGCGTCTCCGTAGTCAACGGCGAGAATTTTCATACTATCCTACTTTCTGCTTCTGCCAAGAAATGCTGCTCCGATGATACCGGCGTCGTTGCCTAAAGAGGCTCTGACGATTTCGGTATTGCGGGAGCCACGCTTGGTGTAGACTTCATTGGCTACTTGCTCCTTAAGAGGAATTAAGAGGGCATCGCCCTCGTTGCAGACGCCTCCGCCGATGCAGAGGACTTCGGGCTGGAAGATATTTATAACGTTTGCTATTCCAGTGGCGAGGTACTTTATATACTTGTCGACGACTTCCTTGGCAGCTTCGTCGCCTGCTCTCATAGCGTTGAAAGCGAGACGGCCTGAGACGTGGTCACCCATCATCTCGTGCATCTTCGACTCAGGATGCTCAGCCATCGCCTCTTTCGTCATACGGATAAGGCCGGTAGCAGACGAATAGACCTCGAAGCAGCCGTGACGGCCACAGGTGCACAAGGGGCCATCGACCTCGATGACGGTATGGCCGAGTTCGGCACCGGCATAGTTGAAGCCGGAGTAGATTTTGCCATCGATGACGACTCCTCCGCCTACTCCTGTTCCGAGAGTAATGCAGACGGCGCTGTTGGCGTTCTTGGCACTTCCTGCGACATATTCGCCATAGGCCGCAGCGTTGGCGTCGTTTTCGGCATAGATGGGCTTTCCGAGCTCGTTATAGAGGAGCTCGCCGACGGGGATATCGTAGAAGTCGAGGTTGTTTGAATACTCGATCACTCCCCTGTCGCTGTCGATGGTTCCGGGAGAGCCGAGGCCTACGGACTCGATGCCGTCCCAAGTGAGGCCAGCGTTTTCAACCGCTTCACGGGAGACCTTTGCCATGTCCTTGATGATTTCCTCAGCAGGACGAGGGCAGTTGGTGCGGGTTGTAGCACGGGCTACAATTTCGTAGTTTTCGTTGACGACTCCGGCGACGATGTTGGTGCCACCGAGGTCGATTCCAATATAGTATTTCATTCTTGATTGCTCCTGTTAAAATAGTTATCCTAAAAGCTCGTCGAGCTCATCAATCAGGTCGCCAAACATCTTTAGAGCTTCGTTGATAGGCTCAGGAGAGTTCATGTCGACCCCTGCGATCTTGAGAAGGCTGATCGGGTCGGTTATAGAACCGCTCGAGAGGAACTTGAGGTAGTTCTTGACGGCGGGCTCGCCTTCCTTGATAATTTTCTGAGAAAGCGCTATTGCAGCTGAGAAGCCGGTGGCGTACTGATAGACGTAATAATTATAGTAGAAGTGAGGGATCCGCTCCCACTCGAAGGCGATTTCAGGGTCGACGGTGATGTCGTCGCCATAGTACTGCTTGTTGAGCTTGTAGTAGAGGTCGCAGAGGTAGTCGGCGTTGAGGGTCTCTCCCCTCTCGGCAGCCTCTTTAGTCAGAAGCTCGAACTCGGCAAACATCGTCTGGCGGTAGAGGGTCGTTCTGAACTGCTCGAGGAAGTAGTTTATGAGGTATGCCCGCTCCTTCTTATCCGTAGTCTTCGAGAGGAGGTACTGCATCAGAAGAGCTTCATTGCAGGTCGAGGCGACCTCGGCTACGAAGATGACGTAGCCACTGTAGCAAACGGGCTGGTTCTTCTGGGAAAGATATGAATGGAGTGAGTGACCCATCTCGTGGACGAGGGTGAATTCGCTGTCGAGGTTTTCCTTGTGGTTCATGAGAACATAAGGGTGAGGTCTTGCTCCAGCGGAATAGGCTCCTGAGCGCTTGCCTTCGTTCTCATAGACGTCAACCCAACGGTTGTCGAAGCCTTCCTTGAGCATCGAGACGTAGTCGTCGCCTAAAATCTGCATTGCGTCCAAAATATCTCTCTTTGAATCCTCATAGGTGACTTTTGCGTCGGCATCGGGAACGAGAGTTGTATAGAGATCGTACATGTGGAGCTCGTCGACACCCATCAGCTTCTTGCGGAGGCTCATGTACTTATGCATGTAGCCCATGTTGGAGTGGACGGCGTCGATGAGATTATGATATACGGAGGTCGGAACCTCGTTGCCGGAAAGAGCCATCTCAAGGGTGGAATTATACTTCTTCGCTCTTGCCATAAACATCGACTGCTTGACTTCGCCGAAGTAAAGGGATGCAAACGTGTTCTTGAACTGCTCATAGGTGCCGTAGAGCTTCTGGAAGGCGTCTTTGCGGAGTTCTCTGTCTGGATTCTCAACCAAAGCTACATAGGAGCCGTTTGTGAGGGGATGCTCGTTGCCTTCGCTATCGACGGCTGAAGGGAATTTCAGGTCGGTGCTCTCGAGAGTACCATAGACGTCGTCTGGGACTCCCCTTACCTGCTGGCTCATCGCAAGAATAGCTTCTTCGGCAGCGGAGAGGACATGGTCCTTCTCAATTCTGATTCTGTTGATCGAGATTCTGTAGAGCTCGAGGTCTGGAGCTGCCTTGTAGAAGCCTTCGAGGGTTTCATCAGGGATTGAAATAATCTCAGGAACTGCATAGGCGCAGGAAGCTCCGATGTCCTGATAGAGCATCATTATCTTCGAGTAGAAGTCCTGATATTTCGGCTCAGCGGTGTCCTGGTCGTACTTTCTCATCGCGTAGTTGGCGAGTTGGTTTAATTCGAGAGTTATCTCGTCGTCGAGCTTGAAGTACTCCAAAAGAGTTTCAGCGCTCGTGGCGAGCTTGCCCTCGTATGAGGCGAGTTTCTCTGGGATGGACTTTGCCTTCTCCAGAGCTTCGAGCCACTTGTCGTCGGTTTCGTATAAATCACAGAGATTCCAGGTATATTCCTCTGGAACTTCGCTTCTTTTCGGCACGGTTCTTACTTCTGCCATGGTGTTTTCCTCCTGAAAATATTTATTTTCGCCTGGTGGCGTTTATTATCCGTCGACTATTTTACCACAAGTGGGAGGAAAAATCAACTATTTATAAAAGGAGAGGCGCCCTCCTGTGACGGAGAACGCCAAAAATAAATGAAAGACGAATTCTGACAATCGCTATTTTTCGGATTATCTCTTCTTCGAGATAACTACAGCAGCCATTGCAGCTGCCATCGGGAGAACTGCAAGGACTATTCCTGTGTCGGGAGAAGAAGCAGTCTCCTCTGTTGAAGAAGTGGTGGTTTCAGCTTCTTCCGGCTCTTCAGGCTCAGCCTCTGCAGGTTCAGTGGCAGCAACAGAAGCGGATTCAGAGGTGACCTTGATGCCATAGATGGTAGCAGCTCCACTGTTGAAGTCAACGCCGAAATTGAGGACATCATCCATAGAAAGTCCGGCATCGGTGTAGGCAGCGATAACGGTTGCAGCATCGAAGACTACAACGTAGTTGCCATCAGCATCGGTGCTTGAGCTTACCTTATCGGTGGTGGCAGCACTGGTATAAGCGCCATCAGCATAAGCCTGAAGCAGAACGCCAGAGCATTCAACATCTGCTGTTATCTCAATCTGGGCTCCATCGGTCTCGATAGCTTCGAGGAAGTCTGCCATGACATCAGGGAACATGTATTCGGTGATGACAGAGGTGTACCAGTCGGATACCTCAACTCCGTCAGCGAAGCTTCCCGCTGCCGTACCGCTTGCCTCCTCGAGGACGTAGAGATCCTCCGCAAATACGCTTAGTGTGAGTGCGCAGAGCATGAGGACTGCTACCAAAAGTGATAAAAGTTTCTTCATTGTGTTTCCTCCATAATATAATGTATTCCAAGATTCCCTTCGGGAAAATCAGTACTTCCATTATAAAACAACAATTTTCTCCTTGCAAGAGAATCGGGCGAACCCGTTATAATAGGTCAGTTATCCTGTGAAAAATATCAATATCGGGAGGGCAGCTGAAAATTGAAATGAAAATCGAGAATCGAAGAAAAATCAAAAGAAATCAAGAGAAATCGAAAGAAAACGGGATATATTTAAAAAAAGTTTTCAAAAGGGCTTGACAACTGAATTTTTGCGTATTATAATATCGAACGTCGCTTGAAAAGCAAAGCTTTGTGCCTTGATTTCAAGGCGCAAAGTTTATTAATCCTATAGGAGGAAATCAAATGTCAACATTTATGGAAAAGCCGCAGAATGTTGAGCGCAAGTGGTATGTTATCGATGCCGCTGGCAAGCCTCTCGGAAGAGTCGCTGCAGCAGCTGCTACCATTCTTAATGGTAAGAACAAGCCCACCTACACTCCCCACGTTGACTGCGGAGACCACGTTATCATCATCAACTGCGCTCAGGCAGTTCTCACTGGAAACAAGATCAACAAGAAGGTTCTTAGATGGCACACCGGCTGGATCGGACATCTGAAGGAATACAAGTATTCCGACATGATGGAGAAGGAGCCTGAGAGAGCTATGAAAATAGCTGTCGAGGGTATGCTCCCCCACAACACCATCGGCGCCAACTCCGCTAAGAGACTTCGCGTTTACAAGGGTTCGGAGCATCCTCATGCAGCTCAGCAGCCCGAAACCATCGAGCTTTAAGAAGGAGGATGAATCATGTACGAATCTAAATCAGCTTATTTCTACGGAACCGGCAGAAGAAAGAGCTCTGTCGCAAGAGTAAGACTTTATCAGGGAACCGGCAAGGTTACCATCAACGGTAGAGACATCGACGATTACTTCGGTCTCGAAACACTCAAGCTCATCGTCCGTCAGCCCCTCAAGCTCGTCGGTGTTGACGGCACCTTCGACGTAGTCTGCACCGTTGCAGGCGGTGGAGTCACCGGCCAGGCAGGCGCTATTAGACACGGCATCTCAAGAGCTTTGCTCCAGTACAACCCCGAACTTCGTCCCCAGCTCAAGGCTGCAGGCTTCCTCACGAGAGACCCTCGTATGAAGGAAAGAAAGAAGTACGGCTTGAAGGCTGCAAGAAGAGCTCCGCAGTTCTCGAAGCGTTAAGCTTTCCTACGGAATATTTTATGGATATTCAAAATCCCGCAACCAGGTTTGGATGCGGGATTTTTTATCGAAAGTTGGCTATTGCACTCTGGTGGGAAAAGTGCTATTATAAGATATACAAAATTGAGATTCAGGAGATATTAAGATGGCTAATATTATTGCGGTTATTTGGGATTTTGACAAGACGCTTGTGAGCGAGTATATGCAGACGCCGATTTTTGAGGACAATGGGGTTGATGGGAGCGAGTTCTGGAAAGAGGTTGACTCCTTTGCAGAGGAGATCAAGAAGACTGGAGTTCGGGTTAATGCGGACACGTGTTACCTCAACTTTCTTATAAAGTATGCCCAGAGCGGGAAGTTCAAGGATTTATCGAATGCGAAGCTTCGCGAGTATGGGCAGAGGCTTCGGTTCTACAACGGCGTGCCGGAGATTTTTGACAGCATCAAGAACGTCGTGGCGAACGAGCCTAAGTATCAGGAATATGGGATCAAGGTCGAGCACTACATTGTCAGCACTGGGACCGCCGAGACCATCCGTGGCTCGGTTGTCAACGACTATGTCGAGGATATCTGGGGCTGCGAGCTCCTTGAAGCTCCGAATGCTGAGGGGAAGCCGGTTATAAGCGAGGTTATCTGTGCCCTCGACAATACTTCGAAGACGAGGGCACTCTTTGAAATCAACAAGGGCGTTGGGAAGCAGGACGGAGTTGACGTCAACAGCACGCTTGCTGAGGAGTACCGCAGGGTCAAGTTCAAGAATATGATTTATATTGCCGACGGTCCGAGCGACATTCCTGCGTTCTCGGTCGTCAACAAAAACGGCGGTTCGACATTTGCGATCTACCCGAAGGGAAACATCACCGCCTTCAACCAGGTCGAAAAGATGAGACATGACGGCAGGATCAACATGTATGCCGAGGCTGACTATTCTGAAGGAACAACCGCTTACATGTGGATTTGCAACAAGGTCAGGGAATATGCCGACAGGATATACCTTGAAGAGAAGGAGCATATCGGCAAGCAGGTTTCGGCTGCACCGAAGCATCTGGATTAAAAAATTTCCCGTAGAGAGGTCTACGGGATTTTTTATGCCTGAAGTTTTCTTATTGCATCGACAATTATTGCGACGTGGTCGAAGGCAAGGCCTTGAGATTCTGTGATTTCGGTTGGCATACCGTCTTGCGAGAACTTCGCCGAGCCTGAGAGCTTGTCTTCGCCGTTTGTGAGGGTGAAATGGCAGGTGTCGGAGTCGAGCTGATACTCTAAGGTGAAGAGCTTCGCATCGGAAGCGTCGTCACCAGCGGTTGGATTCACGCCATTCTCAAGATAGGCATAGAAGGCGGTGGAGACTACCCATGTTCTTGGGTCTCTTCCGGGCTTGCTGTAGACGCCTACAAGCGACATCTTCGTCTCGGTGAGGCCGGTTTCTTCGTTTAATTCGCGCCTTGCTGCCTGCTCGACGGTTTCGTTTGGATTCACAAATCCTCCGGGAAGAGCATAGCAGCCTAAGAACGGGTGTCCTCCCCTCTTTATAAGAAGAAGGCTGAGATTGTCTTTTGAGCCGGTGAAGATGACTGCATCGGCAGTCAGGGAGGGGCGAGGATAGTTTTTAGGGCTGTAGCTGGCCAGGAATTCGGCCTCTGTCAGGCCGTTTTTATCTCTGAGTTCCATAAAATATCTCCAATAAAGGGCTCAGCACAAGCCGGAGCTCGTGCTGAGCGAAATGTAGGTCTAAATTGATTAGAAGTCGACTTCGGTGTCATAGTAGCAGCACTTGAGGAGCTTCTCCATCTCTTCCTGAGTAGGAATACGAGGATTGGAGCCGGTGCAAGCGTCGCCGATAGCGTTCTTGGCGATCTCAGGGAGTCTCTCAAGGAATACTTCCTCAGGAACGAAGCCCTGCTCGCAAGGATAGCTGTCAGCACCGTAGTTCTTGATGCAGTGAGGAATGTTGAGCTGGTCATTCATATCGCGGAGGTAGTCGATGAGGAGCTTAACCTTCTCGTCGTCATTAGAGCCACCGAGACCCATGTAGTCAACGATTACGCCATAACGCTTCTTAGCGGTAGGATCCTTAGCGTTGTAAGCGATGACCTTGGGGAGGTACATAGCGTTAGCAGCACCATGGATGATGTGAGCGCCATAGTCAGCGAAAGCAGCACCAGTCTTGTGAGCCATTGAATGTACGATGCCGAGGAGTGCATTGGAGAATGCCATACCAGCGAGGCCCTGAGCATTGTGCATCTTAGCACGAGCGTCCATGTCGCCATTGTAGGAAGGAATGAGTTCCTTCATGATCATTTCGATTGCATGGATTGCAAGCGGATCGGTGTAGTCGCAGTTAGCGGTGGAAACGTAAGCCTCGATAGCGTGAGTCATAGCGTCCATACCAGTGTGAGCAACGAGCTTCTTGGGCATGGTCTCAGCAAGGTCAGGGTCTACGATTGCGACATCAGGAGTGATCTCGAAGTCAGCGATAGGATACTTGATACCCTTGTCATAGTCGGTGATGATGGAGAAAGCGGTGACTTCAGTAGCGGTTCCAGAGGTGGAAGGAATAGCGCAGAAGTGAGCCTTCTTTCTGAGCTCAGGAATACCGAAGACCTTGCACATATCCTCGAAGGTGCACTCGGGATACTCATACTTGATCCACATAGCCTTTGCAGCATCGATAGGTGAACCGCCACCCATTGCTACGATCCAGTCAGGCTCGAAGTCGAGCATAACCTGAGCGCCGTTCATAACGGTTGTGACGGAAGGATCGGGCTCAACGCCTTCGAGAACCTTGACTTCCATTCCAGCTTCCTTGAGGTAATCCTCAGCTCTCTGAAGGAATCCGTTTCTCTTCATTGCGCCGCCACCGACAACAATGATTGCTTTCTTGCCCTTAAGGGTCTTAAGGGTCTCGAGCGAGCCTTTTCCGTGATATATATCACGGGGTAAAGTAAATCTTGCCATTATATTTGACCTCCATGTAATATTGTAATTAAGTTCTCAGGCTCGCGAGGTGTGAGCCTTTTGAACCGTACTTATTTTAGCATAAATCTGCCCGACTTGTAAATAGAAATAACCTGCATTTTAAGCCATTTTCACTCAAATTTCAGATAAGAAAACAACAAAGCCCTCCGTTTTTGAGAAGGCTTTGTGCTACTTGTCAATAGGGTTTTCAACCATCGGCTGGGCTTGGATTTCGGAAAGTGCAAGCTCGATCGTCCTGCCCGTTTTCTGGAAGTCTGCGACCATTGAAAATGGCTTTAAGATATAGTCATCCTGACGGTATGGGACGAAGTAGTAGTGCTTCATCGACTCTAACACTCCGATATTCTTGGCAGCGTTTGCGAGAGCGTCGTTAGTCGAGACGGCGACCACAACAGGTCGCTGGTTGCGGAGGTGGCTTTTGACAGCCATCGTGACTGGGGTGTCGTTGATGCCGTTTGCGAGCTTGGCGATTGTGTTCGAGGTGCAGGGGCAGACGACGATCAGGTCGAAGAGCCTTTTTGGGCCGATCGGCTCGGCAGACTCGATCGTGTGGATGATTTCGTGGCCGGTGATGGCTTCGATTTTCGAGCGATTCTCTTCAGGTGCCCCAAATCTCGTCGAGAGATTATAGGCGTTGAAGGACATTATCGGCGTGAGGTCATAGCCTGCCTGAACGAGGGCTTCTGCTGTCTCAAACGCAGCTTTGAAGGTGCAGAACGAGCCAGTCATAGCGAAGCCGATTCTTGGGTTGTCGGTCATGAGGCGTCGCCTTCTTTCAGATTGCGGAGAACCGACTCGGCAAGGGCTCTTCCGGCCTCTTCAGGAGTGTACTTTCCTGGAACACCTGAGGCTAAAATCGCTGGGATTCCGAGCTCTCGGGCTTTGTCGAAGTCGATTCCGTAGGGCTTGGAGGCGAGCTCTAAGATGAAGGCTCCCCTCTTCACGCGACTGAGCTCCTTCTCTCCGAAAACTCTTGCAGGGATGGTGTTAACGATGACATCGGCTTCGGATATCTTCTCTGGGTCGATGAAATCAGTCGGGTGTTCCTGACTTCTGGCAGCAAGAGAGACTTCGGCTCCCGTTCTGCCGAAAAGCTCAGAGCAAGCTCTTGCAACTCTCCCCTTCCCTAAAATCAGGATTTTCGAACCGCTGACTCCTCTGGGAGCGTTCTTTGTGATAATCTGAGAGGCTCCCTCGGCGGTGAGCTTGGCGTTGGCGAGAGTCAGAGTTTCGTCGGAAAACCAGTTGTGGACGGCGATATTTCTCAATTTGAGAGAATCTACAGTCTCGGCGTCAAGCTCTCCTGCGAAAACCGCTCCGCCGTCTTTGACGAGCCTCATGGCGTCTGAGAGGGAGACCTCCTCGCCGTTCTCTCCCACAGAGCCGACAATAGTCTCTCCCTGAATCGGTTTATAAGGCAGGAGGAGAAGGTCGCAAGGGGCGGTTTCTCCCGAAAAATCCTCAGTCCCGAGAGCAAAACGGCGGACGGTGAACCCAGGTTCAAGAGCAAGACGGCCAGCACAATATATCTGGCGGGCATCCCCGCCTATAAGCAAAATATTCATTATAGAACAGTCCTTTCGTACTTGATTGGTACCTGTTGCAGTATATGAAGATTTCGGGACTTAGGTGAATTTCGGAAATAGGGTTGTAAATTGAGGCGAAATATTGTATAATTGATGCAGAATAGATTAAGGTGGTATTCACGCATGTTCGAAGAAATATTCAGACGCAGAAAATTAGTTTCTGAAAGACTTCTGAAATACGGATTTGAAGAGACCGGCGGCAAATATTGTTTCCACACTGACATTATGGGCGGCGAGTTTTCTTTACTTGTAACTGTTGACGAAAACGAGCATGTGGAGACCGATTTGACTGAGACAGACAGTGGCGAAGAGTTTACTCTCTACAAAACCAACGCGGCGAGCACATATATCGGAGATGTCAGGAACGCCATTTCGGATGTACTTGCGGATATCTCCGCGAAATGCTATCAGCCATCTGTTTTCAAAAATCCTCAGACTCTCCGACTCATTGAGCATGTCTCGGAAACATACGGCGATGAGCTTGAGTTTCTTTGGGAAAAGTTTCCCGATAACGCCGTCTGGCGGAGGAAGGACACTGGGAAATGGTACGGGGCTGTTCTTACGGTCGCCAAAAACAAGCTCGTTGGTTCCTCGAGCTATGTAGCAGAGATAGTAGACCTCCGGGTCCAGCCGGAAAAGCTGAGCGAGCTTCTCTGCAAGGAGCACTACTACCCCGGCTGGCACATGAACAAGAAAAGCTGGTACACCATCATCCTTGAGGACGAAATCCCCGACGAAGAGCTTTTTCAGCACGTCAGGGAGAGCTTTGAGCTGGCGGTGAAGTAAAATGAAGCATTTTAAGAAGAGCGACTTGCGGGTCGCTCTTTATGCGTTGATGTAATCTTTACTGTCGTGTTTTATAGCTTTAGATGATTTCTCCTCTAGTAATTTTATAGAATCGAGATAATCACGTTCTACTGGACTAAGCGTTCTCGCCTTATATTTTTTGTACTCAATAGTTGCTTTATCTACCGCTTGTTTATGCGTTACGCTACCATTGCCTGAAAGAAGCTGTTCTCCGCTCATAGTTAGAATTCTGTCAATTTGTTCTGAACCTTTTTAAAAAAAATCTGTGAAATCTCCGCTTTGGGGTCATAGTCGATACTTGTAGCATATATTTCTAAAATCTGACGGTAAAAGACTTTTTCAGAAGCACGGATATCACGAATCCGCTCCAATAACTCCTTGAAGTATCCGCCACCGCCTAATTGTTTCAAGCGGTCGTCATCAAGAACAAAGCCTTTTTTCATGTATTCTTTCAGTAATTCTGTTGCCCAGATTCTAAATTGGGTTCCACGTCTGGACTTTACACGATAACCAACGGAAATTATGACGTCAAGATTATAGTATTCTATATTGCGTTCAACCTGCCTGTCTCCCTCAAGTCGAACCGTTGCAAAATTTGCAACAGTTCCCTCTCGTTTGAGCTCGCCTTCGGCGTACACGTTTTTTATGTGTCTGGATATCGTGGATTTGTCCCTCTGAAACAGCTCTGCCATTTGCTCAATCGAGAGCCAGACTGTATCATTGTCAAATGTAGTCTCTATCTTAGTGAGTCCGTCTTCTGTAGTATAAATCAGAATCTGGGAATCGTTCATTTTATGCATCTCCATCTGTATCATAACTTTAAAATAAGTATAACATATTCCTTTGAAATTAGCAAGAAGTAACCTGAATATAACTTGCTTTTGTTCTGGGAGTATGGTATACTGAGTCAAAACAAGTTTGGATGTGATTGGATGGAACTTGTAAAGCCTGAAACCAAAGATTTGTGGTTCAGAAAAGGGCTCTTGGCGGATGAGGAGACCATGTCGTTCAACTTAAGATGGGGCGGAGCTATTGAGTTCGGCGAGGACAGGTGGAAGGACTGGTATACCAGATGGATTGGCAATGCCGATAGCAATTTTTTATACCGTTATGTCAGAAACGATGAGGGACAATTCGTCGGAGAATGTGGTTATCACTACGATTCGGACGAGGATAAGTACCTCGTGGATGTGATAATCATGGACAAATTCAGAGGCAATGGCTACGGCAGGTATGCCTTGGACGAACTGTGCAAAGAAGCTAAACTGAACGGAATTACGAAAGTCTATGACAACATCGCTATCGGTAATCCCGCTGTAAGGCTGTTTGAAAAATGCGGGTTTAAGGAAGAATACAGGACGGATGAGTTTGTTATGGTGGGGAAAGAATTATAAGGGGCGATAATTGGTGATAAAACAAGTTTTCGATTTTGATGAGTATCTCGGGTTTTGCGAATCTTTCAAAAACGATTTGGAGTACTCCGACCCACATTTTATCTATTCGCCGGATACTTTGTACACTGCTCTCAATCGAAGCGACCGCAGTGTTTACGCTGTTTTCGATGAAGACAGTATTATTGGGCTGTTTGTTTTGCTCATTCTCCCCGAAGACAGCTATGCCGAAATGCTGATTGGGTTCTCGAAAAAGGAAAAAGCTTACTGTGAATTGATCGGTATGATGAAGGATAAGTATGCCGGGTTTACGATGGATTTTGTTTTCAATCCGGCAAATCAGGCAATCAAAGAGGTTCTCATAAAGAATAACGCCTTGCTCTATCCCGAGCAGGTCAGAATGGTGGCAAAAGCTCCGTCGCCCTATCAGCCAAGGCACAGAGTGGAATTGCTCTCGGACGAGTACGAAGAACAATACCGCAGGATGCATACAAAAGATACATACTGGACAGCAGAAAGAGTGTTGTCCGCTAAGGATAGATTCAAAGTATTTGTTGCGATTTCAGGCGATGAGATTGTCGGGTATCTCGATGTGACCTATTGCTTCCCGGAAAATGAGCCATATGATTTCAAAGTGAAGGAGTCCCACGAAAACGAGATGATTGAGGCGGATTTGTTGTCCTATGCCCTCAGGCAGAATCTTCCGAACAGGATGATGTACCTCGTGGATGTCGACAATGAAACGGAAATTGCGATTCTGGAAGCTGTGGGATTTAAACGGGTTGAGAAGCAGAATAGCATGACGGGGACGATTGGGAGGTTGTGAAGTCACCTCAAATCTCTTCCCAAAAAATAGCAAAAAGCTGAAAAGGATTCGTAAAAACAATGATTAACATTTTACTTGAAGGCTACGACATTGCCGTGCCGTGGCTGTTTGATGAATTGAAAGCATATATCAAGCCGAACCACAAGGTTACGGTTATCGCTCTTGCCTATCGGGATAACCATGTGAAAAACCTTGAGAACTGGAACGCTCTTTACGGCAAGTACAACGGTAAATATTACGACGGTATCGTTGGCGGCTTGACTGCATATGGTATTTCCGAGAATAACATCGATTTCTTAAACTATTTTGCTGACAGTAAAGAAACTGCAAAACAAAAAATTAAAAATGCCGATATTCTGTACTTCCTCGGTGGCTTGCCGGACAGAATGTTTGAGCGAATCAAGGAACTTGATTTATATGATACGATTGTGAACCATAAAGGCATCATTATGGGATATAGTGCCGGAGCTCTGATTCAGCTTTCGGAGTATCACCTTTCTCCCGATGATGATTACCCCGAGTTTTCCTACTATGAGGGTCTTGGCTATCTCGATGACTTTTATCTGGAAGTCCACTATGAAGGCACAGATATACAGGATGCTTCTATCCGTAGAGTAATAAAAGAGCGTGGCAAGACAGTTTATGCTACACATCTAGGTAAGGGAGCGATTGTAGTTGATAGTGGGAATATAAAAGTGCTTGGTAAGGTTGAGATATACAATTAAAATCCCATTTGCAACCGACGGTTGCGAAATTGCTTATCAGGATGTATAGAGTTCTACCCGCTTTGGTGGTATATCAGTCTTTCACAAACGGGAACTTGGCTTCGAGGAAGTGGCGGTAGTCGGGACTATCGGCGGATTCCTCGTACTGCTCTCGCATGGTTTTCTCGATCCAGGCGAGCTTGACTTCGGAAAGATTTTCGTAGCGACTGAGGACGAGAAGGCCTTTCCTCTCAGCTTCCAGAATCGCCTCGTAGGCGTCAGGAACGAACTCGCAGCTGGTGACGGGTGTCGGCTCATCAGACGTCGCAGCATCGGGAATCTTTAGCTCGAAGCCGGAGTCAGAGATATTCTCGACGGAATAGATATAGCCCGAAACGCCTTTGTAGGTGTCTACGAGTGCAGAGGGGTAGTACTCCTCAATCCTCTGAATTCCGTCCTTCGTGAAGCCGTATGGGCCCCACTTCGTCCACTTCCCGGAATATTCGAAGCCAGTTTCCTTGCAGTATTTCTCGACGGCGTTGCTGAGGTAAACCAGAACGTTCTCCCGCTTTTTTGAGAAGTAAATTAACGGCACGCCGTGGTTGGAGATTCGAGGTTCCAAAACCTCGATGCCTTTCGTCTGGGATGCGTGGTAGTACATGGGGGACCTCCAAAATTGATTATTTCAGGATTTATCTTCCTGCTGCCTTGTTTGCAAATCCATCACAGCCTGAATCCATTGCTTCTTTTAGTGCCATATCCCCATCTTGGAGCCAGAGATTTGCGAGATACAGCATCCCGCACATGCAGGCGTATTTCTCATAATAATTGCCACAAAGGGCCTCGTATAAAAGGCGATCCTGCTTGTCGGGATCTTTCTCGGCGATGGCGTCTCCCAGCTTTTTTCTGCACTGCTCGTACACATTCATAAGCTTTTCGCTTCGCCAATCTACGCTGTCTATTTCCGTGGTGTCATATGACAGCAAATGAGCAAAGCCCTCGTCGAAAGTTATTGCATCCAAGTGGGTTAGATAATCAGTATCATCGGTTATCTCCGTCAGTTCGGGACGATAATGATGCAGCAAAACATGGGTGAACTCATGTGACAGCAGGTTTCGGGCAGTCGCTTCTATGTCGCATTTTCCGACATACTTTGTCCAGCAGATCAAGTCAAAAATGACGTGGCAATCTCCCTGCTCGTCGAGCTCCACTGTCGCGTCGTACGGTTCGGGAAATCCCACAATCAGGTCGACGCCAGTATTCTTAAGTAAACTTTGCCAGTCAGGGAAAAGCAAGTCCCAAAGGCGCCTATTTACAGGATTAAAGTTGTACGCCACGGAGCTGATTGCGTCATACACTGTCTGAGCTTTTTCCAGCTGCCCTGCATCTGCACGAGGCAAAGTGAAAAACTCGCCCTCATTAAACCTCGATGTTTCGGTCTTTGTAAAGTACCATTCATCACGATAAACGCCAATATCCCGGCCGTTCAGATAATCCGTTGCAATTTTATCGTATATTATCACGTAAGAGCCCCCTGTCAGATAAAATTCAATGATATACAGTATAACATAACTTCTGGCCTTTGGCAAGATAAACCAGCCTCCCCGCAAAAATTCGTCCCCAAAAATTCGCAAAAAACTGAAAATAGGGCTTGCTTTTTTCGGCAGGGTGTGATATAATATCAAACGTTGTGAATCTGGGTGTAGCTCAGCTTGGTAGAGCGCTACCTTGGGGTGGTAGAGGCCGTGGGTTCAAGTCCCGTCACTCAGACCAAATGAAAAAGGCCTCGCAAATCACATGTTTGCGAGGTTTTTCTTGTATCTGATTTGTTTTGAATATTGTTTATTTGCAACTGGATTTGTGGGCTCTACCACAGTGATGCGATAGGAGGACAGCAAATAATTGGAAGATTATAAGATTGAAATTAAAACTGTAGCACATGATGACGCTGAGTTCTTATACATCCTCATGAACGATGGCGAGATTCTTGGGAGGCTTAACGATGTTTCGACGACTCTTGAAGATTGGGAGGATGCGGTTAAGGTTTGGGGAAATGATTCTGATGAGGAAAACTTTCTGGTTTGGCTGAATGGCGATAGAATCGGATGGTTTTCGTTTAATAATCTTCAATCTGCTGACAGAATTGCATATCTGAAGATGGCGGTGCTCCTGCCTGAATATCAGCATCGTGGAATTGGGACTGCCGTGCTGCGAAGGCTTCTTGAGGATTTAAAGGGCAGAGGGTACGAGGTTGTGATGCTTTACACCAACGCCGACAATGTGAATGCTCAGAAGTGCTACCAGAAGTGTGGCTTTGTGGTTGTTGAAGAGTTTCAGGATGTGATGGCGGATGGGAGTTGTGTGGAGAGGTATAAGATGCAATGCGATTTGTGACGACTTCGCGATCGATAGTATAAGAAAAAGGCTCGTGGGAGCCTTTTATTTTTTGGAGTTCTTCTCAATATTGTACTTCAGCCTCTCCTCAATCTTCCTGCGGTTTTCCTCCTGGATTTTGGCGCGGATCATTTGCTCGTAGGAGCTGGGAGACGCTTTCTTGGGGGCAATTGGGGCAGTGGGGTTTATGGGTATTTTCTTGGACTTTGATTTTTGAGGCTTGGGTGAGGGGTACTGATGCTTTGGAGGCTGGGTTTGCGACGACTGGGTTCTCTTGCGCTCGACCAAGATTTCTGGGAAGAGCTCCTCGATGTACTGGCTTGGGGAGTTTTTGATGGTGAAGAGGGTCAGGCGATTCTTTGCACGGGTCATGGCGACGTAGAAGAGACGACGCTCTTCCATCGCGTTTGAGGAGCTGTTCCAGCTCGTCTGGGTTGACGGGAAGCGACCGTCATAGACGTCGATGATGTAGACGCTGTCGTACTCGAGGCCTTTGCTCGAGTGGATTGTCGACAGGGTGATCGGAGCGCCCTTGGTGCCGGGGAATTCCTGCGTCATTTCAGACTCGAGGAGGTCGAGACGGCTGAGGAAGCTCCTGATATCTGGCTCCTGCTTGGCGAGCATTTTCAGAACCTCTACCCTGCTTCTGCCGGCACCGATTTCGTTCAGGTATTTATTGTAACCGTTCGACATCAGGGTGTTGATGGCTTCGAATGAAGTCTCATGGGAGACCTTTTCCATAAGGCTTTTGAAGGACGATGCCCTGTCTCTCTGGCTGCCTCTGACGTACTTCATCTCGGCCTCGACAGCTTCAAACAGCGGCATCCCCCTTCTGCAATAGTTCAGGACATACTGCTTCTGCTCTTTTTTCATGTAGATGATGCCGTGGTTGCAGATTCTGCCGAAGGCTTCGGCTGATTTTCGGGAATTCGGGTCAGAGGCGATCGTCAGGTAGTCCTTCAGGTCACGGACCACTCGGCTGCTGAAGACGTTTTGCTCAGGTCTCTTGAGGCTGAACCTGATTCCGTGGCGGAGGAAGAGGTCAACGAGAACGACTGCGCTCTCGTTGTCGCGATATAAAACCGCGGTTTCAGTGGTCACGTTCTTCGCGATATTCAGGATTTTGTGGTACTGGTCCTCGACAGTGTTGACCCGAATCAGGTGGACGTCCTCGCCTTTTTCGCGGGCTGAGGTCATATGCTTTTCGTAGCGACCACTGTTTTTTGAGATGAACGACTGAGCCATCGCGACAATCTGCTCGGTGGAACGATAGTTGGTCTCCATCCGAAGGACATGGGCGTTCTCATAGTCCTTGCAGAAGTCTAAGAAAGCTGTCGGATAGGCGCCACGGAAGCCATAGATGCTCTGGTCCTCGTCCCCTACCATGAAAATATTCTTTCCACCTGATAAGAGATGGATTATTTCGTGCTGAATCTTTGAGGTGTCCTGAGCCTCGTCGACGCTGATGTACTGATAACGATTGCGCCAGTAATCGAGCTGCTCAGGATGCTTACGGAGGACTCCGAGCGCCGAAACCATCTGGTCATCGATATCCATCTTTCCGAGTCGTTTGAGCTCCTTCTTGTAGTAATAATAGATAGTGCTGAAATTCGGAATCTGGTCGTCGATTTTCCTGATCTCGTTGACCGAAAGCATCATGTTTTTCGCGTAGCCGATGGCACCCGTCAGCTCCTGAATTTCTGCCTCTGTCGGGTATTCGTCGTTTAACTGCTGGTAGAACTGAATTGAGAGCCTTTTCGGCAGTTCGCTGTCGAAAACGTCTTCGCTATTCCAGCCTCGCCATCTAACGTATATTTCTCTCGATAAACTGTTGATAGTGCGGAAGCTTATTTTCTCGCCGATAGCGCTTCCGAACTTCTGACAGAAGCGCTGCTTCATCTCTTCGGCAGCCTTGCGGGTGAAGGTGATGGCTAAGATTTTCTCAGGGTCGATGCCTTTTACCAGCGTCATATAGCCGAGGCGAGCGACCAGGACGGTGGTTTTTCCTGAACCAGGAACAGCGATAAGCTGGTTCGTGCCCTCAACCGCGAGCAAAGCCTGCTCCTGCTGGGAGTTCAGCTGGATGCCGTACTTTTCTTTGAATTCAGGGTAAGTCATTCGTCCACCGCCATTTCTTTGAAACTTAAGTTCTATGATAACATGTTCCTGGCGGTTTGTCAACAAAAAAGGCTCCCCCTGTGAAGGGGAGCTGGTGAGAAGTTCACAAGCGAACTTCCGAAGCGAGACTGAGGGGTCTCACCTTATGCTGGCGATTAAGGCTTCTGCTGCTTCTGGATCGGCGAGTGATTTGTCGAGAGGGAGCTCGAAGAGGGTTGCTACCACTTCACCGCCTTCAACTATCGAAATGGTGCCGTCATCGTTCAGAGAGTAAACGTCTGAAGCGGGGGCAAGATACCCGCTATAGGCAGCGATGTAGACCGTGTGGTCGGCGAAGATGGTGACGTTGGTCGTCTCCACGAGGAAGTACTCGACGCCATCCTGAATGAACTTGTGCCTTGAGCCGTTGCCGAGGGTGAAGATATTCACGAGCCAAGGCTCATAACCAGAGATAACTGGGCTTACCATGATATCGGTGTAATCGGTGATGGCTTCGCCATCTGCTCTCTCAATCGAGCCGACGATGTAAGTCGCATCGATACCAATTTCATCGTCATAGGTGCTCAGATCGTCGCCAGAGGCGATTCCTAAGATTGTGATTGTGTAACCACCGCTGGTCTGGGACTCGATGCTCCATGCTTCCCCTCCGCCGTTTTCAAAATATTCCGCAAGGGTCGTCTCGCCTGCTCTGTTCGCAATATCAGAGGCGGTGAGGAGTCCTCCTGCAGCAAACGCTGTCACGGTGAGGATTACCGCTGTCACTACCGCTGCAATGACCCTCGTATGCCGTGCCTTGTGTGCTACTGGCTTGTAGTTGGAGGCCTGCTCCACATAGGCGAGGTTTATGTCGGCGATTGCGTCCGAAATCAGATTTTTCTTCATACTATATATCCTTCTTTCTGCAAGAACTTGCGGAGTTTGGTCCGCAGGCGTGAAAGGCGGACTGACAGGTTGTTGGGGTTCGTCCCGAAGCGCTCTGCTAAATCCTTGACGCTGTCGGAGTACCAGTAGCGCCGAACAAAGAGCATCCTCGAGTCCTCGTCAAGAGTCGCTAAGAATCTGTCAATCAGGCTCGATAACTCACGTGCTGTTATCTCCTGCTCGACCGACCCCGTTCCTGCAAGGCAATCCTCCAACTCATCGAGTGCCACGTCATAGAAGCTGTTCCGCTTCCCGGCGGTGTTTGAGTGGTACTTCGTGATCGAGATATTTCTGACGATTCGGAAGAGATAAGCCCTGAGTGGCTCCGGCCTCTCCGGCGGAATATTATTCCACATGGCTAAAAACGCATCGCTCACACACTCCTCAGCATCAAGGTTGTTCCCCAAGATATTCCGGGAGATTGCAAGACAAGCCGGGCCATACTTCTCCCTGGTCTCCGAAATTGCCTGCTCCGAGCGGGAAAAGAATAGCTCAATAATCTCAAGGTCCTCCATGACGCGTCAGCTCCTTTCATATATGTACTATGGATCCACAGGGGAATCTTACGGAGGGGATTGAAAAAAAGCAGTCCTGACGGGCAAGACTGCTCTGATTTTGCGATTTTGGGCTTAATCCAAGCCATAGTAGATTTCGCCATCGTGCCTGATAGCGGCGTAATAGATGCCATCAATCTCCACGATATAGACATTCTCCGTCTCCTGTGGGGCGTAGTTATACACAGGGATGTCGGTTTCTGATTCAACAACTTCATAAGCATTGTTGCCGGCGGATTCGAGGAAGCCGATGAAGTCGCCGCAGAGGTCGGCGGTCAGCTCTGAAGGCAAGCCACAGGCTTCGAGGACACTCCCCTCGCCCGTATCTCCCGCTCCGCAAATCCAGTACTCGTTGCCGTTATAGTAGACCTTATGGACAACGGCGCCGGTGGTGCAGGCGGTGAAGCAAAGGGTTGCTGTGAATACAGCTAAAGTTAGTGCTAAAAACAAAGATAATATTTTTCTCATAGTGATACCTCCATATCGTTTTTCACATATTCTTGACCGCAACCACATTCTGTCCGAATACGCTGATAGTCGTTTTCTGCTTGCATTTGTGGCAGAACAGCGGCTATCAAAGTCCATAGTGAATGACATACTTGTTTTTTGTGATTGCCTGTTGCAGCAATGCCTTTAATGGCAAAAGGGATTGATTATCACCAATCAGGCAAATAAATTGTGCTGCCGCTTGCGGTGGTATCAGCGTTATGCCGCAATACTCCAAGCCTTTTATTTGAATATCAAGTGTATGTGAAAAACAGTCCATGCAGCACAATTTTGGGGCAATTGCCTCTATCTGTTCATCATCAACAGAAATACAATGATACTTTTCCGGCTCGTATTTATCGTATCGTTTACCGATAATAGGCTCTTTCTCCATAATACCAAACTCATGCTTTGCCATATACAACTTCCTTTTCTGAATAAATCGAAACCACATTCTGCCCGGTTACGCTGACAATCGTCTCACGCTTGCATTTGGGGTAAACGGTAGGCTCTGTCAGTCCGTTTTGACGTAAAAGGCACCATCATATCCCCACAATCTGTATATGTATTGCCCCTCAGTGTCGCCCTTAACGGAATATACTCGAAACTTATCTTTACCGTTCGTAACAACACCGAGAAAGCGACCTTTATCGGCTTGTGTAAACTCCAATGAACTATCATACTGATACACAGTATCGCCAATTATAACGGTTTCCAATTCAGCCCCTTGTATTGAGCCGATTACCGTTGTATTTTTTATTATGATAGTAACAGCCACCACAAGCAGACATAGCACACAAACACACAAGACAAAAACCTTTTTCTTCAATGTGCCACCTCCTGAATCGTTTATCCCCTTTCGGATTGGTTTCTATAAGTAATACAAATTGAGAGGCGGGATTATTGCAGCTGGGAGAGATTTTTTTACTTTTTCACTGCTGAGATGATGGTGCGGAGGGCTAAGAATTTTCCCAACGACAGTGTACCATAAAAGTATTTAAATATCAATAGTTTGCAAAAAATCTTAATGAAATCTTAATAATTGCAAAGCAAAGCACGCCACGGGAGTTAAAGCCCGTGGCGGGTGTTTTTATGAAAAAATATTCATTCAAGTGGCACTATTCGG
>JAJBTZ010000002.1 GCA_020860605.1 Ruminococcus sp.
ACCCCTCCACCACCGACTTCGTCGGCGGTCCCCCTCCCCCTTCGGGGGAGGCTATGACTGACTCAAGGATAACTTTGTACAGAGTACAAAAAGCGCTCGCCTCTTCGGGGCTCGCGCCCTCTCAGTCGGCTTCGCCGACAGCTCCCCCCAGAGGGGGAGCCAAGAATCGTGCTCTCGCAAGAGCCTTCGAGAGAACAACAACTTGGCTCTCCCTCTGGGAGAGCTGGCAGCTGCGAAGCAGCTGACTGAGAGGGCGCGAGCGAAGCGAGCGGCGACCACGGAGGGGTCGCGTTGCCCGAAGGGCGACAAAAAGGCTGTCGGAAAAGTCCAACAGCCGAAAAATTTGAACTCGACCTTGTTTATACCGGGATATCGAGGATCGGTACACATTTGCACTCGACCTTATTTCAGTTGGGTATCGAGTACCAACAAACATTTGAACACTAGGTTCACTTACATTATACCCAATTCCGACGGGTTTGTCAACTGGTTTTGAGCTGGAAACTAAAAATTTCTCACTCTACCCCAAACTCCCCCGCCAGTTCCCCAATCATTGCCTCATCCTCCGTATGCATAACGGTGAACCCATCATAATAGATGGCGTAAACCCCATCGCTTACGAGGCTTTCGAGCTTGGTTTCGTCGAGCTCGTCGGCGATATAGACGTCGATCAGGTCTAAAACGAGGTTGGCACAGGGGGATGTTGCCGAATAGAGAACCAGGTCGTCGGTCGCTGCCTTGCTCAGGCCGTCGGTGGTGGAGATATAGGGGGTTCGGGTGTCGCCGGACTCGTAGGTGTAGTAGCTGTAGGTGTCATCCGAGGTCAGGGCGTAGCTGTGGGCGTAGACGAAGCTGCACGCGCCTTCGTAGTACAGGTCGGCGACAGAATAGACGGTGTTACCCTGCTTTGAATAGAGGGTGTAGGTGAAGAGGTCGTCGCAGCCACCTAAGTTGCGGGTGAAGCCGTCGTTGGAGCCGATAAGGCCGGCTGTATAGCCGTTCTCGATCATCACGTCTGCGACATAGTCGACGATGAAAGCGTTTGTAGTCCAGGAGAAGTCGATGATGCTTGTGATTCCCATCTCTGAGGCATACTCGAGATACTCGTCAGAAACACTGAGCCTGACCGTGTTGTCGCCAAGAAGTTCGAGGCTCACGTGCTCATCTGTACTGATGAACCCCAGAACCTCTTCAAAATATTCCGCCTCAACATCGTTATAGAGGGGGTCGAACTCCTCCGCCTGCCAGTCTTCGTCGGAAAAGCAGAGGCTCTCGTATTCGGCATAAATCGGTGCGAGATAGAGCTCCCGTCCGCCGTTTTCAATCATCATCTCAAGCGCCGAATAGAGCGCTTCTTCGACCTGGATTTCCTCGTTCGGATGGTTATTAATGTACCAGACATTGAAGACATATTCGTACTCGTTGTCTGGGGTGAAGAGCTGGTAAGCCGTTTCGCAGGCGTCAGAATAGATGACGACTATCGCCTTTCGCTCGGTCGTTGCGGATTCTGAGCCGGCGCCGATGTCGTACATGAATGTGAGCTCTGTCGCAGCGCTCAGGTCGTCGACGTCAGCTTCGATCTGCTGCCAGCCGTCTGTTCCCGAAAAAAGCCCGTTCAGGCCGTAGACAAACGCCGTTGCAGCAACGAGCACCAAAAGTACAACCGCGACGATGCGAAGGCCAACATGTGAGGTCGAAATCTCGACGTTCTCAACAGGCTTCGAGCTCTGGTTGCTGGTATGAATTCGTGATCTTGTAGATCTCATAGTATCACCATAAAAACAATCCAACCCGTCCGAAAATTCCGGACGGGTCGGACTTTACTAAGCGTATTTGCGGTTCTGTCGTAAAATTGTCAGATAACTGCCATCAGCAGCATGAAGAGGAACAGGACGATGATAATTCCTATACATACAAAGCCTGCAATAGCGCCCTTTCGGCACATCTTCCAGTTGCGGAAGTGCCTCCTCGCCTTGAAGATCTGCCCTAAGATGATTCCTAAGATAGGAAGCAGGAAGGAAAGAACTGCATACCACTTCGAGCCGGTGTCATGGATAGGAGCGTTGAGGAACTGCTCTTCGGCAGCCTTCTCGGTTGCGTCCATCTCTTCAACTGTTGGCTCATAGGTCTCGCCCTCCTCGAGGATGGTGACCGACTTGATTATCTCTTTCTTTTCTCTTAATGCCTTATACTCCTCGATTTCCTTCTTGTTGCCATAGACGAAGTGGTTATGGCCGATATCTGTGAGAACCGGCTTGTCCTCACTGTAGTCGTGGATGGAAGGATCATAGGTGTAGAGGACCTTGTTCTTCTCAAGCTTCGGGTCGGGAATCGGGATAGCGGAGATGAGCGAGTGAGTGTAGGGGTGAAGCGGATAGTTGAAGAGCTCCTCCGCATCAGCGATCTCAACGATGTCGCCCTTGTAGATAACGCCGATTCTGTCGGAAATGAATCTTACGATTGAGAGGTCGTGGGCGATGAAGAGGTATGTAACACCGTCTTCCTCCTGGAACTTTTTCATAAGGTTCAAGACCTGTGCTCTGATGGATACGTCGAGCGCCGAGATAGGCTCATCGGCAACAACCAGCTCAGGCTTCATGACCATTGCTCTTGCGAGACCGATTCTCTGTCTCTGGCCTCCTGAGAACTCATGCGGATATCTGGTTAAGTGCTCCGGCAGAAGTCCTACTTCCTTGATGATATCCTCGACCTTCTTAACTCTGTCCGCCTCGTTTTCATAGAGGTGGAAGTTGTAAAGACCTTCGGAGACGATATAGTCAACCGTTGCTCTCTCGTTCAGAGAAGCAGCAGGATCCTGGAATACCATCTGGATATTTCTTATGACCTCACGGTCGAGTGAATGTGGAATCTTTCCTGAAATTCTGACGCCCTTGTAGAGAATCTCGCCTGCAGCGCAGGGGTTAACTCTGATAACGGCACGTCCGATGGTGGTTTTACCTGAGCCAGACTCACCAACCAGTGAGAATGTCTCGCCCTTATAGATGTCGAAGCTTGCGTTCTTGACCGCCTTGACGGCATTGTCGCCCTTGCCGAAGGTAATATCGACGTTCTTGAGCTGGAGAAGTATTTCTCTGCCGTTCTCGTCTACAGGACCATGCTCAGGAAAATGCGACTGGGTTGCAGTCTTTTTGTTTTCTTTTGCCACGTCAATACCCCCTTATATGTTGAACGCTCTGATGAGCTTGCCATGAATATCGTCGATGGCCTCGGGCTTTTCAACCTTCGGAGCATCGGGATCGAGAAGCCATGTCTTGGCGTAGTGAGTTTCACTGACCTTGAACAACGGTGGCTCCTCAAGGGTATCTATCTTGAGGCAATAGGGGTTTCTCGGTGCAAATGCATCTCCGACAACCTCGTTATAGAGCGACGGAGGTGTACCTGTGATAGAGTAGAGCTTCGTGTTTCTCTGAGTGAGCTGCGGTAGTGACGACAACAGCGCCCAGGTGTAGGGGTGCTTCGGGTCGTAGAATACCTCTTCAACAGTTCCGAGCTCAACTATCTGGCCAGCATACAGAACTGCAACTCTGTCTGCAATGTTAGCAACAACTCCCAGGTCATGGGTGATGAATACTATCGTGTAGTGAAACTCCTTCTGGAGGTCCTTGAGTAACTTCAGAATCTGAGCCTGGATTGTAACGTCAAGAGCCGTAGTAGGCTCGTCGCAGATGAGGATCTTCGGCTGGCAGGAGAGGGCGATTGCGATAACAATTCTCTGTCTCATACCGCCTGAATACTGGAAGGGATAGTCGTCGAATCTCTTCTCAGGGTTCGGAATTCCGACCTTGTGCATAAGGTCAAGCGCTTTTCTTCTCGCTTCAACCTCGCTGCAGCCCTGGTGCTTGATGATAATAGATGTAATCTGCTTGCCGATTGTGATGATCGGGTTCAGGGAGGTCATCGGGTCCTGGAAGACGGTGGCGATTCTCTTACCACGAATCTGTGCCCAGTCCTTGGCAAACTTAACGTTTGCAAGGTTCAATACGCAGGTGCCGTGGAGCGCCTCTTCCGTCTCGTCAAGATACTGAACTCTGAATGCAGCAGTATCGAAGACAGCGTTTCTCTGCTTGTCGTCGTTAAGGTCAACGCCTAATTGCATAGCCTTCTTGAGAGCCTTTAAGAGCTTCGAAAGGAGCGAGTAGCGGTCCTTGAGGCCATATCTTCCGATCGAGAGGCAGATTTCCTTCGCCAGGATGACGTTGCGGTCTCTTACCTCGTCGGAGATCTCACCAGAGATTTCCTGCTGGTACTTCGACTTCAGAGCTTCCATCTTCTCGTTATAAGTAGCAAGATAAGCAGTGTCGGCCTTCAGGGCCTTCTTATGCTCAGCCTCGATTGACTTCGCCTTCGCTCTTAAGGACTTGAGCTCGGCGTCGTACTCGTCGATCTTCGCATTCAGCTCCTTGATCTGAGCCTTATCCTTCTTCGAGTCGAGAGTGAGCTTGAGGTTATAGGCGTCGGTTCTGTCGGCCAGAATGTCGGCCTCTTTGGCCTTTTCCTTCTCAAGTTCAGTGTTTGAGAGGCCTTCGCGCTCTTTCTTCTCCGATTCGAGCTTCAGGATTTCCTTGTAGGTTTCAGCTCCCAATTCGAGCTTTGAATTTTCATCGAGCCTCTTGCGGGCAAACTGCTCGATAGACCTTATATTCTTCGAAAGAGCAACGTGAGTATCCGCAAGCTCAGGGTCGTTATAGATTATTTCGCCACCGCTGATGTAGCCGTTATTATCGTTCATGCCGGTGAAGCACTTTGTGAAAACGGACTTGCCGGAGCCGGACTCACCGACTATTGCGATTGATTCCTCTTCGTAAATGTCAAGAGAAATTCCTCTGATAGCGGTCAGTATACGGCCTCTTACCTTGAACTGAAGGTGAACGTCCTTAGCGGAGAGCAAAACTTTCTTCTCGTTATTTTCCATCTACTGCACCCCCATTACATATGTGTTCTCGGGTCGGTAGCGTCACCTAAGTTCTGACCGACAACGTAGAGAACGATTGTGATGATGGAGACTACAGCAACCGGGCACCAGAATTCAAACTGCCAGCCAGGAGTTACCATCGCGGACTCGGCGTCGTAAATCATACGACCTAAAGACATATCCGAAAGTCCCATTCCGATGTAGGCTAAGAATACTTCGTAGCCGATATAGGAAGGAATTTCAGTAGCTGCCTGAGTGACGATAACTGAGGTCATGAACGGCAAGATGTTCTTTATTGCAATCTTGAAGGTGGACGTTCCAAGACACTTTGATGCCAGGTTATACTCTCGGTCTCGTATGATAACAACCTGCGTTCGTATGAAGTAGGCTATTCCGATCCAGCCCGTAATCGTGAGGGCGAATACCATCGTCCAGAACGAAGCGGAGAAGATCATTACGAGTACGGAAATAAGCAAAACGTAGGGGATGTTACCGATGATGTTATAAATAGGAATCATGATGGAGTCGAATCTCTTCGAGAAGCCCCAGACAGCACCTAAAACAACACCGATTGTCATGTTGATGATGGCGCAGATAAACGCCAGGGAGATGGAGATTCTTGCGCCATACCAGATAGCGTCGAAGGTCGACTGGCCTGAAGCGCCGGCACCGAATATCCAGTGGATATTGTAGCCGAATTTCTCCATTGCGGCAGCAGGAGTAAGGTGCTTCGCAGATGCATCCATGATGTTTGCAAACTTGTCGTACTCTGTGACTGCGGGATAGACGTATGTAAATATGATTATGAACGCAAGGAGCGCCAGGATTACGATGTTGATCTTTTTGCGGAAGAATACGCGGAAGACTGAGTGCCAGTAGGAATAACGCGGTGCCGTTATTCTTTCTGCAGCCTCTGCATCATTATCAACGTGAGCGAAGAGCTCTTCCTTCGAAAGACCGTATTTTTCAGATATTTCAGCAGTTGTCATATTCAATCACCGCGCTTTCGTAGTAAAGTTGATTCTCGGGTCTACGGCTGACATAAGGAGGTCGCCAGCGATGAGCGAGACAACGGACAGTACAGCATAGAAGAGGGTTACACCGACGATAACCGAGTTATCGTAAGCGTTGATAGCTCTCGTGAGGAGGTTACCAGTACCAGGAACCGAGTATACACGCTCGGTGATGATGGCGCCGGTGAGTGCTCCTAAGATACTGCCGGGGATTCCGTGAACTATTGGGATAACCGCATTCTTAAGGATGTGGTTTCTGAAGATTTCGCCTTCAGAAAGACCGCCTGCACGTGCAAACTTGACGTAGTCGGAATTCATCTGGTCGATCATGTATCTACGCAACCACTTCATCAGGCTTGCAACCGAAGGCAAAGCCAGTGAAACGATAGGCAGGACATACATTCCCGGGACTTCCGTGTCAATGATGAACGTCGTCTGGAACCCAAGGCTTCCGCCTATAGACTTGAAGATGAAGATATAAGCGAGCGAAGGAACAGCGATCATGAAGATGATGTAGAGCGTTCCAAGCTTATCAAGGAACCCATCCTTATGCTGAGCCATGAGGATTCCAAGAGGAATACCTAAGACGTAGGCCATGATTGTCGCTAAGATACCGATTATGAACGAATAACCGATTCTCGAACGGCCTGTCTTGTAGGTGGTCGTGTTGGTGTAGTTATCTGTATATCTCTCCGAGTAGACGATATTACTCTCAAGGCTTCCAGAAACATACTTCGCCGTATGTAGATTATCGGCGCTCTGCTCCGTCAGGCCTGACGGGTATGTTACCTCTCTCTTCGAGTAACTACCTTGCTTGTCAGACATGGTATTGGTGATATCAATACCTTGGTTAACTGTGTATGAAACTCCCAGATTTATCGTCACAAAGTTCTGATGAATATATGGGAACTGATCGTCAAAGTATAATAGGTACTTGTGTGTAGTGCCGTTGCCGATGATTGCGGGCGAGAAGGTGTCTCCTCCGTAAACAGGATCATACCATGTAAACGTGAGGCCTCTTTCTCCGACGTCGTCGGTAACTGCATTGATGTTGTCAAATGTTAAGATGCTCGTAAGATACGTCCAGAGTCTTGAAATAACGGGTATATTCTTATAAGCAAAGAGCTGCTGGTTGCCACCGGTTGCGACCTTTGTGTTGGTCATCATAACAGCGTCCAACCTTACAACAGTATATCCCTGGCTCTGATAGTACTCAGTAAACTTCTGAACATATTCTGCGACTTCTTCCGAGTCGTTTTCTGATTTTCTGGCGATAGAAGTGACTGTCGACTTAGTGTCTTCGTCAATCTCGCCGTTTGCTACCAGCTCGTTGAGGTAGTCGTTGTAGGTTACATAGTCAAGGTAGCCATACTCCTCCCACTTCTGATACTGGTAAACAGTTTTGTTATTGTTGCTCTGTTTCGAGTAAACAGTATCCTGCGCGAATATCAACGTCCTGTCCATAAGGGAATATATCAGGACCATGACGATTGCTATGACTGCAATGATAGAGAGCAAACCTGTTAATATTCTTCTTACTAGGTATTTTGCCACTTTGTCCACCGTTCCTTACGCGGGGAAACAACCGCCGCCATTCCCCATTGTTGTATTTAGTCGTTTGGTCTCTCAAGCGAAAATCACGGGTTTTGCCCCAGATTTCCCAAAAATGTTGATTGCTCTTTAAAGTCCTAAAACTCTCTTTATCAGAGAGCCCCCAAAAGCCTTGACTCTTGGGGGCAGATACTCTGATTAAGATTTAAAGCTTTGCTATTCAGATTAAATTGATCTGATTCGGAGCAGGTTCTAAATTAATAGATACCGATGCTCTTGACCATGTAGCCGGAGTAGCTATCGAGGAAGGTTCCGAGATAAGTGGAAGGATCGCCGTAGTCAGGGCCCCAGCCGGACAAGGTGTTGATAGTGAAGTTAGCTTCGTAGCCATAGCTGAAGTAGTAGCAAGCATAGTACCAATCACTGGTAGCATCAGCAGCCTGGATGTCGATAACAACCAATCCACCGAGAGCATCCTCAACGGACTGCTTCCAAGCGTTAGCGCCGTTTACGTAAGTCTCAACAGCACCAGTGGTAACGAATTCGATGTGGATAGGATTATCCTCGTCGATTACGACGCCCTGAGCAGCGAGCTCTTCGATAGCGATTTCGAGTTCAGCAACAGCGTTCTCAACGTTGTAGTATCCATCGTAACCAGCAGAAGAGTTGGTATCAGGATCCCAAGACTTGATAGCTACGCCATCAGCATCGAGCTGAGCCTGACGGATTTCGCCGTAGTAGGTGCCAGCAGGGAAGGTGGTAGCAGTGCCGTTGATGTCAACAGTTACCTCTTCCTCGAGGACAACGAAGTCACCAGGAACGTAAGAGTTGGAAACACGTACAGCAGCGATTTCATCTCCGTAGAACTGAGCGTTGTAGGAGATTCTGTCTACAGCATAGGTGATAGCTCTTCTGAAGTGAACATTGAGCATTGCGATGTTGGTTCTTGTAGCCTCTTCATCGGAGAGGGTGGAAACCAAGGTAGTGCTGTCGTTGAAGTTAGCGAATGCAGTTCTGTAGATGTTGTAGAATGCGAGGTAAGAAGTAGTACCGAGGTCAGAACGGTAGATGTAGTTGTCGGTGGAGTATCCATCAGCAGCTGCGATAGCAGCGATAGAAGTGGAGATACTTACAGAGTCAACCAAACCAGAGATGAAGTCGTTGTACTGCTTGGTAACGTCGGAACCATCGTTGTAGAGCCAAGTGATGGAGTGGATCTGCATGTTGTCAGGATTCCAGTAGGACTCGTTGTACTCCCACTTGATGGTGTTCTCGTTGGTGTACTGAGTGATGATGAACGGACCGCAGTAAGCGATGTTCTCGAAAGTAGTTCCGTAGTAGTAGTCGGAAGCGGAAGGATCATACTCGTCGCCGAACTTACCACCCTGAGAAGTGTAGTAGCTTCTGCTCATAGGAAGGAAGATAGAGTAGCCGAGCATGGTCTCGAAGAATGAGCAAGGGCTCTCGAGAGTGTACTGAAGAGTGTAGGTATCAACAGCCTTAACGCCAACCTCAGAGAAGTCGGTGATTTCGCCGGAGAGATACTCGTAAGCGCCAACGATAGCCATACCGACTTCGCCGTCAACGAGGTACTCAAGTCCGCCAGCTGCATCGAGCATGTGCTGCATAGCTGCAACCCAGTCGTCAGCAGTAACATCTGCTACATATCTGCCCTGAGAGTCAACCCATGTAACACCTTCACGGATGTGGAAGGTCCAGGTAAGACCATCATCAGAAACTTCCCAGCTCTCAGCGAGTGCGGGCTGAAGAGTGCCTTCGGAATCGTACTCAACGAGTCCGTCAACGCACTGGATAACCTTCTCAGAGTCGGTAGCCTGTGAAGTAGCGAGGATATCGAAGGTCTCAGCATCGCCTGAGTAGCTGTTTACATACTCATCGTCGAAGGTGTAGCCCTGCTCGGTGAGATAAGCCTTAGCAGACTCGAGGTAGGTGCCAGTTCCTCTGAGCTCTTCCCAGAGTTCCTTGAGGTAGTTTCTGTCAGCAACAGTGATCATCTCGTTGGTAACAACGTAGTTGTGCATTCTGTCGCTATCAGATCCCCAAAGAGCATAGTCGCCGGAACGAACCATAACACGGCTCATAGCCTGTCCGCCACCGTTGTAAGTGGTGGAAACGAATACGCACTCTTCAAGGAGCTTAGCCTCAGCGATAGCATAGAGAGCGTACTTTTCAGAAACGGACTCAGCCTCGGAAGCTGCCTGATAGTAATCGTAGTAATCGCCAAGAACGTCAGAGTAGATAGCTGCAGAAAGAGCAGTGTACTCTTCGAAGTCGATGGAAACGGTTCCATCGTCGTTCTCGACCCAGATCTCATAGTCAGCATAGGGATCTACCGGCTCGGTAGGATTCTCTGTGCTATCGCTGTCGGTATCAACGGTTGTATCGCTACCGTTTGCAGCAGTGGTTACAGAACTATCAGTAGAACTGTCGCCGCAAGCGGAGAAGCAGGAAAGAACCATTGCAACAGCTAAGATCATAGCAAGTAGTCTTTTCATTAGATTTTACCTCCAATAAATTTCGTGCGGACGTCTTCAGCCTGATTTCAGGCTTTAAGCACAACGCCCGGACGTGCTTTTGAATACACTATTTATTATGTAGGCACTGCATCACGCTTAGCAAAGTCGCAGCGCCAGCTGTGTATTCCCCGTGTGAGATAAGATTCAGCCCTTTCAGTCACAGAACTCAGCCACAAAATGTGACGACCCGGTGAGAGGAGGGTGTCCCTACCTTCACGATTGTTTCATTATACGCCTTTTCTCTTCACTTGTCAATAGAACTCGCAAATTTAGGCGATAAGTTGAAAAACCGTCACCAAAATTCGCGCCATTTTGGACATTTTGAAGACTCCGTCCGACCAACATTTTCCGTTCACACCATCACCATCCATCTTTAGTCAAAACCCGGCATGAAGGACGCTGCAAGAAAAAATTCATAATAGGGCAGAAAGCGGAGCGGTTTTGCAGGAATTTTGCAAGTTTCAGATTGGGATAATTCATGGGGATTCGGAGCCAACCTGTGTAGGGGCGGATATTATCCGCCCGTGCCCTCCAGCAATCCGTAGCGGGCGGATGATATCCGCCCCTACAGGTTCGGCTACGGAGGCTGGCGCCTCCTCCGCCGAAGCAACTTTCGCCGAAGGCGAAAGTTGCACCCCTCAGTCAGCTGCTTCGCAGCTGCCAGCTCCCCTTGACAGGGGAGCCAGTGTTCTTCTCCCAAAGG
The DNA here is from genome assembly GCA_020860605.1 of Ruminococcus sp. Lineage (GTDB taxonomy): Bacteria > Bacillota > Clostridia > Oscillospirales > Ruminococcaceae > Faeciplasma. The sequence continues at coordinate 10,738 of JAJBTZ010000002.1, forward strand.
TTCGAGTTGAGGGATAGGTTGCAAAACCAACGTTGTGCCAAAGCCAGAAGTCGTGCTTCAGGCAGTTATGGCTCCCCTGTCAAGGGGAGCTGGCGCCGAAGGCGACTGAGGGGTGCGATTTCGCCTTCGGCGAAATCGCGTCGGCGCCAAAGGCGCCGACAAATGTAGGGGCGGATATTATCCGCCCGGGGTTCTGCAGACACTTGGGTTCGGGCGGATGATATCCGCCCCTACACAAACGAAATCCCTCCCCTTTACAGGGGATGGACACTACTCGAGGCGTGGTGAAATTCACTTCAGCATGAAATTCACTTCAGCATGAAATTTATTTCAGCATGAAGTTCACTTCATGTGTACATCCAACTGACTATACGCCATCTGCACACCATGCTCAGCAAACGTCTCACGAACCTTTTCATACATCGCGAAGTTGACGTTCCAGTAGTCGGGGCTGTTGACCCAGACGCGGACGGTGTATTCGATGTCCGAGGCGTTGTAGCCACTCAGCTTGACGAAGGGTTCGGGGTCCTTAAGGATCCTCGAATCGGCGTTGATGGCGTCATAGAGGGCTGCCTTGACGTCCTCTGTCGGGGAGTCGTAGGAGGCGGTGAACTTGAAATCGACCCTTCTCTTCGGCTCACGGCTGTAGTTCATGACAGAAGCAGCGGTCGCGTCCGCGTTCGGAATGCTCACTACCGTATTATCAACAGTGTCTAAGACGGTGTAGAAGAGGCCGACGCTCTTGACGGTGCCACATTTTCCTGAAATATCGACATAGTCGCCGACTCCGAAGGGCTTTGTGATGAGAAGCGTGATTCCCGAGAACAGGTTCGACATGATATTCTGAACCGAAAGGGAGAGAGCCAAGGTGACGACGCTCAAGAGTGCTACAAGCGAGGTCGTGGAGATTCCGAGTGAGTCGCATACTATTATAATAGTCAGTGCCCAGAGAAGGATTTTCGCAGCGGTTCTGATGAATCCGCAGATTGTCTTGTCGAGATGGTTCGCCCTGTCGAGCATTTTCCCGATAAAAATATTGAGAATCCGCATAACGAGGATGCAGACGACCAGCACGACAATTGCACTGAGAATCCCGCCGACCGTGAAGTCCCCAACTCCGAAGCCTAAGATATTCTGAATTGTTTCAAGCATTTTTGTACCTCCTGTTAGTTGCTAGTGGTCAGTGGCTAGTGGCTAGTTTGCCACCAGTTCCACAAGTGTTGATGTTATTATTGTAGCACGAGGGAATGGGGTTGTCAAGGGATTAAAGTGCTGTGGGCAGCACTTTTGTCGGCTACGACGACTTCGTCGTCTCCGCCGATGCGCCTCCCTTCGGTCGGCGACCCCTCCACCGCGCTTCGCGCGGTCCCCCTCCCCCTTCGGGGGAGGCTTTCTCTGCCTGAAGGATGGCTCTTGCCGAAGGCGAAACGCCTCCATTCGGTCGGCACCCTCTCAGTCACGCTTCGCGTGACAGCTCCCCCAGAGGGGGAGCCAAGTTGTTGCCTCAGGAAAGAACTTGCGAGAGCGCAATTCTCGGCTCTCCCTCTGGGAGAGCTGGCAGCCCCGAAGGGGCTGACTGAGAGGGCGCGAGCCCCCGAAGGGGGCGAGCGGTCGCCACGAAGTGGCGACAAACCCTTCCTCCAGCAGAACCCTATCCTCGAACTAAAAAAAGCCTCCCCCGAGAGGGAGGACACTTTGCCTTCGGCAAAGCCGGAGGACCGTTGCCTCCGGCGACGGTGGAGGGGTGGAACTTCGCCGAAGGCGAAATCGCGTCGGCGCCATCGGCGCCGACAAAAGTAGGGGCGGATATCATCCGCCCGTTACGTAGTGCTATCTTAGGGTTTCGGGCGGATAATATCCGCCCCTACAGCTTGCATGAAGTTTTACATCATCTTCTCACACGCCGCCACCTTCACCGCGACGACGAAAATCTCCATCGCCTTCCCAAGCTCCTCAAGTGAGGGGTAGGACGGGGCGATTCTTATATTCGTGTCACCTGGGTCGATGCCGTAGGGGAAGGAGGCGCCTGCACCTGTCATGGTGACGCCTGCGTCCTTGCAGAGGGCGACGATCCGCTTGGCGGTGCCTTCGGGGCCGTCGAACGAGACGAAATATCCGCCCTTCGGGTTGCTCCATGAGCCGATACCGAGTGGCGCGAGCTCCTTTTCAAGAGTCTCGACGACCAGGTCGAACTTTGGCTTTAAGATGGCGCGGTGCTTCTTCATGTGTTCCATAATTCCGTCGTAATCTTTGAAGAATTTGGCGTGACGGAGCTGGTTCAATTTATCATAACCGATGATCTGGAAGGACATTTGCTTCCGCATGAACTCCATGTTCTCCTCGCTGCCGCCGACCGCTGCGATTCCTCCGCCTGGGAAGGTGATTTTCGAGGTCGAAGCGAATATCAGAGGCATGTCCTGCTTGCCGGTTTTCTTACATTCTTCCAAAATATTGAGGATTTCTGCGTGCTCATCAGTCAGGTCGTGGACGCAATAGGCGTCATCCCAGTAGATCCTGAAGTCGGGAGCCTTGGGGTTGAGGTTCGCAAACCGTCTCACAACCTCGTCCGAATAGACGACACCTGTCGGGTTAGCATACCTCGGAACGCACCAGATACCCTTGATGTCCTCGTCCTCCGAGACGAGCTTCTCGACCATGTCCATGTCGGGGCCGTCAGAGAGCATCGGAACGGTGATCATCTCCATGCCGAAGGCTTCGCAGATAGCGAAATGCCTGTCGTAGCCGGGTGCCGGGCAGAGCCACTTGACGGTTTTGCGGTGGCACCAGGGCTCCGGGCTGCCCTTGACGCCAAGGAGCATGGCGCGAGCGAGGGTATCATACATTAGTTGCAGGCTCGAATTTCCGCCGATAATAATTTCATGTCTTCCGACACCCATCATCGGCATCATGAGGCGCTTTGCCTCGTAGATTCCGTCGAGGACGCCGTAATTCCGGCAGTCAATGCCGGTTTCAGAGATGTGGTCGCCGTCGAGGCAGTGGGTGAGCATCTCGTTCGAGAGGTCGAGCTGCTCCGGCGAAGGCTTGCCACGTGACATGTCGAGCTTCAGCCCGAGAGCCTTGTAATCCTCGAGGAGCCCGCACTGTTCTTTATAAAATTTTTCAAGATCGCTTTTAGGAAATTCGGATAATTTCATCATAGACCCTCCGTAAAATAATTCTCTCATAATTATATGCCCGGAAAAGAAAAAATGCAAGTTCTTTTATCTCAAACTTGCAAAATTACTCCCTTCTGCACGAAAAACCGCCCCATTTTGGGGAGATTATAAAACATTTTGACCGAGGGGGTTGCAACGCCCCGCCTTCGGCGGGCGCCCTCTCAGTCGGCTTCGCCGACAGCTCTCCCAGAGGGAGAGCCGAGTTACTGCCTCAAGGAAGGCTTTGTGCAAGCGAAAATCTTGGCTCCCCTTTGGGATGAGCGCATTAGTTCAGCTTTGCTGAACTAAGAGAGTTGCTTCGCAACTCTGACTGAGAGGGCGCGAGCGAAGCGAGCGTGCGACCCCGCAGGGGTCGCGTCGCTTGGAACCATTTACAGCATCTGCGCCATATACAATGGCAGGTGCAGGATTTCGTCCTTCATCATCACGTCGCCAGAATAGAGGATATACGGCGTTCCGATCTGATGAGAGAACTTTTTTCTGAATTTATCGAGCGATGAGTGGGAACGATAGTTGCCGGATTTTACTTCTATCGGGCAGATTTTTTTGCCTTCGGGGATAAGAAAATCAATCTCCATATGATTCTCACGGTTCTCGCTGTCGCAGCGTGAGTAGAAATAGAGCTTATGCCCGCCTGCACGAAGCATCTGCGCGACGGCGTTCTCCATAATCATGCCCTCATTGATGTCGAGCTTGTCAAAGAGAATCGCCTTGTAGAGCTCATTTGCGGTAAAATCCTTGTCCATAAAGGTCTGCGTGACAAGAAGCCCTGTGTCCGCCATGTAGCATTTCTGGGTAGCGTGATCAGCACTCAGAGCCAGTCCGACATTCGGGTCGGTGCAATTGAAGCAGGTGTTGACAATCATCGCTTCATTCAACCAGATGAAGGAGTCTTCATAGGTTCTGAATCTTGCATTTTTTCCAAGTGAGGAAAGCCTGTACTTCTTTTCTTTTTTCGAAAGCTGCGCCGGAATTCCGTCAAAAACGGCATAGACCTTTTCTTCATATCCCGGTGCAAATTTGGAAACATCCTCGCGATAAAGCCTGAGAATTCTGCGCTTCACATCGTCGGAAGCTTCAAAATTCTTGCCATCTATATACTCAAGAACTGACTGTGGCATTCCGCCGACAAGAACATACTGCCGGAAATCGTTCATGACTTTGCGATGAATTGCCTGTCCGAGAGGCTTCCTCTCCTCAAAGCACTTTCTTATGAGCAGCATTGTCGCCTCATCACCCATAGCCCAAAGAAACTCCTCAAAATCGAGTGGGAACATTTCAATATGCTCTTCCTCAGACGGAATTATAATGTCCTGGGTGTTCTTTTTCAGCCTGATAAGCGAGCCAGTCTCAACATAGTCGAATCTTCCGTCGGCGACGAGATATTTTATCAGCTGCCTGGCTCTCGGGAACTGCTGAACCTCGTCAAAGACGATGAGTGATTCTCTTTCGTAAAGTCTGGTTGAATAGAACGCCCCGAGCTTTGCAAAGAATAGATCGAGGTCTGAGCTGTCATTGAGGAACAGGTCGAGGATGTCCTTCGGAGCGCTTCCGAAGTCAATAATAATCGAGCTCCTGTATTCTTCGCGGGCAAAACATTCAACAATATAGCTCTTCCCGACACGCCTTGCCCCATCAATAAGCAAAGCTGTTTTCCCCTGACTCCTGTTTTTCCACTCTACCATCCTGTCGTAAATCTTTCTCTTGAGCACCTGAACCACCCTTTCGTATTCTCCTCTCTATTATACCCCGTTTTTCACGAAAAAGCAAGTTCAAATTGTCAAAAATCGCACGAAAAAGCAAGTTTGTAGAGGCTGAATTTGCACGGAAAGGCAGATTAGAGCAGGGATGGGTTCTGCGGAAGCACTTTGTCGGCGCCTGCGGCGCCGACGCCATTTCAGGCTCCGCCTGAAATCGCACCCCTCCACCGCGCTTCGCGCGGTTCCCCTCCCCCTTCGGGGGAGGCTATCTCTGCCTGAAGGATGGCTTTGAACAGAGCACAAAAGGCGCCACCTTCGGTGGCGCACCCCTCAGTCGCCCTTCGGGCGCCAGCTCCCCTAAGCGTAGGGGAGCCTAGTAGTGCGGAAAATAGGCTCTCCTAAGCTTAGGAGAGCTGGCAGCGAAGCTGACTGAGTGGTGCGCGAACGAAGCGAGCGCCGTCGCCACGCAGTGGCGACAAACCCTTCCTCCAGCAGACCCTATCCCCGAGCGAATTAAAGCCTCCCCCGAAGGGGGAGGGGACCGCTGGCGAAGCCAGTGGTGGAGGGGTGCGACCCCGCAGGGGTCGCGTCGCCCGAAGGGCGACAAAGTGTGGATTCCGCAGAACCTCTCGAGAGAAGAAAAAAGGCTCCCCTGACAAGGGGAGCTGGCTGCCCGAAGGGCAGACTGAGGGGTGCAAGTTCGGCGAAGCCGAACTTGCCGACTTGCCGAAGGCAAGTCATTCAAACCCTATCCACCATCTCACTCTCCTCCTCCAGCTCGAGCTTCCTCTTAACATTCGACAGCTTTTCGGCGAGATGACAGGTGAGGTAGCAGAGAGGCGAGAACAAAATCGTCTTCATGTGGCTTGGGATCAGGCGGTATTTCAGGACCTGCTCGTAGCCCTCGTGGTCCCAGATTACGTAGCAGAAATAGTAGTCGATATATAGGTATATTAGACACGTCGCCAGCGTCAGTGCAAAATAGTTTATAATATTCTTTCTTAAAAACTGCCGGAACATCCCGCTGATGATTCCGCAGAGGAGGCAGAGATAGAGGCCAGTGAAGCCTAAGAGCTGGCCGGTGGCGAGGTCAATTAGTAATCCCGAAATCGCGCCGATTATGGCGGATGGGACTTCGCCCTCATAGCACGCGATCGCGGTCGAGAAGGGGATGAGCATGAGCGCTTTCGAGCTGCTCCCGTCGCCGGAGGTCATCTGGCAGTAGAAAAATATCAGCGCGAATACATAAAATGCCCATTTCAGGACGGTTCTTACATTCTGGGAGAGGCCTTCACGCTTCGGCTTAGTCTGAATCTTCATCTTCGAAACCGCTCCCCTTTCCCTCAAAATCGACGATGACGTAGACGCTCGTCAGCTCGCTCGGGTCGACAGTCGGAGTGATGACGGCTGTCCTCGAGAGCCCGCTCGCCGTGATTTCCGTCTCGCCGACAGTCCCGACAATCAGCCCGTTCGGGACGAGGCCCGAATAGCCGGAGGTGACGACGATGTCCCCCTCCTCCATCTCGCAGTCAAGCGGGATGTAAACCATCCGAAGCTTGCCGTCGAGAGCCAAGGTGTAGGAGCCTTCGGTGACGCCCGTTTCGCCCGTCTCAACGCAGTAAATTCCTATAGAAACATCGCTTGAAAGCAAAGTTGTGACCTTCGAGTAGGTATATTCGACCTCGGTGACGAACCCGACGATTCCGTTCGCCGTCACGACGGGGTCATAGTACTCAATCCCGTCCTTCGAGCCCTTGTCGATAAAGAACGACCCGTAGACGTCGTTAGCCGTCCTACCGATAACCTTGCAGGGCTCCGAGAACTCCATCCCTTCTGAGGACTCGGCCAGGCTGACCATCTCCCTCAGCTGCTCGTTCTCCTGCATGACGGTCTCGTAGTCCGCCATCTCGCCCGTGAGTCGGGCGATTTCCTCTTTTAACTGCTGATTTTCTTCATAATACTTCCCGGCGTTGACAAACATGTCGATTCTGGTTGTGACCCAAGTCGAGATGCTCTGCGAAGCCGACTGGAACGGCTCAAGAACGGTTCCCAAAGCGGAGCTTATGACGCTCCCAGACGCCACCGCCGCATAAATCATAATCCCAATCATCAAGGCGGCAATACAAAGTATGACCTTGAATTTGGTGCTGGTGAAGAAGTCTTTCATTGGATTGTCGCCTCCTTTCAGTGGGTAGTGGCTAGTGGCTAGTTGTCGCCACTTCGTGGCGACCGCTCGCTTCGCTCGCGCCCTCTCAGTCACGCTTCGCGTGACAGCT
>JAJBTZ010000003.1 GCA_020860605.1 Ruminococcus sp.
ACGCAACAACGATGCACGTTGCCAAGATTCTTCGCCGGTATCTGGAGGTGCTTTTGTGAGAAGAGCGATGAGCATCAAGACAAAAGTCCACAATTTTAGATGAACACCTAAAAATACCTTTTCGGCAATAATCGCACAAAGAATGTGTTTGATGATGGAGAGCCTGGCAGAGATTCAGTTGTTGCAAATTTTGCAACAACTGCGGACGGAGAGCTACTGAATGGGGCGAGTTGAGCAAAAATTGAACCTGTCGGAGTTTCCGACAAGTTAGAAAGATGCCACTTCAAAAATGACAATCTTTTACCTGAATTAGTTGTCAAGGAAACCTTGACAACTGCATCGGTAGGTGAAATTTCTGAACGAAGCGTTTCTATTTTTATTCGTGTCACATAAGAAGAAAGTGTATTGAGAATAGCATGATAAAAGAAACGAATGTCAGACTAAGAACAAGGAGCAATAATAATGATTAAACGAATCAGCTGTTCGGAATTTCCGAACAACTGATTTCGACTTCAAAAATACTTTTCGGTAATAGAATGCTATTATTGCCGAAAAGGTATAATCATTATCTCTGTAAGGCTATGCTGTCTGAAGAAGAACGCTGTATGCTTCTCAAGCTTTTTCTGATTCAGGAAGAGCTGGATGCCAAGAATCGCAAAACTGCTCAGGCAAGTGGGATTCAGGCGGCGAAAGCCGAAGGAAAATACACCGGTCGCAAGAGACTTTCGGTGGATACAAATCTTCTTCGGCAGGTCGCCGGAAGCTTCGAGAAGCATCAGATAACCGAAAAAGAAGCAATGCGCCGAACCGGTATTAAGTCGAGATCGACATTTTACAGAAGGCTCCGGGAGATTCGGAGCAATCCATGATGAGATATTGAAAATAAATCCGCTTCAGGGCAACTGCTCCGAGCCGGATTTATTTTTATGTACCCTTCCCTTTCACCTGTTGTATTGCATCTTTCACAACCGCATCCAGTAGCTTCAGCTTCTGCTCCGTCGGGCAGGGCAGCTTGCGGAGGATTTCTACAGCGTGTTCGGCATGGAAATGGGCAAGCTCCCCGGCAAGCTCGGCTTTACCTTTTTCGGTTTTGGGTAAGTGCAGGAATACTTCCATCGGCTGTCCTCCTCTCGACAAATCATATGCACTCCGGCTTGTCCCGTATTTCAGAGACAATGGCGGTCTTCATGCGTTTGCTTCCTCATGTAATCCTTCAGAAGCTTCCAGATTTCTTCCTGACGGGCTTTCAGGTCGGCGATGTCGTCATCATAGAAATGCCCGGTCTGGTTGATGCGCTTGCAGAGATGATTGATGTTCGAGGCGACATTACTGACCGCCGCCGCAAGCTTTTTCTGCTCGGTGTAATCAAGCTTGATGATGTACCCGTCAATCGCCATTTTTCGGAGATAGGCACTGAGATTGTGGGTGCCAATCTGTTGCATCTTTTGCCGGATTGATTGATGCTCCAGTTCGTCAACGTAAAACTCTAATCTGATTGGTCGTGTGCGGTTTGCCATAGAAAATCTCCTTTCACTTTACAACGGACAATTTTTCAGCGTTTGTTGGGGGTATACTCAGAAAAAATTTTTCTGAGTATGATTTGCGAAAACTCCCTCTACTTTACAACGGACATAATTTCGGTGAGATGTTGCATCAATTTCGAAAAGTTTTTGCTCACGAGTGATACGCCGTAAAAAGCCTCTCTCAATTTACAACGGACATTTTTTCGAAGAAAATTTACCCCTCACGCAAAAAAATATTCCTGCAAGGATTTCTAGGAAAGATTCAGATTGAAAAATACAAAAAAGAAGCGCCCCGAATCGTGCAGTAATTCGGAACGTCGGGGCGAGGGACGTATGAGATTTTTGAGAATAGCAAGCACAGCCGCTGTCCGGACAAACGGCGATTTTCGATTAAGGAAACCCTCCCCTTAATCTTTAATTTTGCTTGTTGGGATGGTCACAAAGCCTTGCTTTATTTGAAACAATACGGTATAATATTTGTGAATAGTTCTATACATCGGCTTATAACGAGCAATAAAAGCGAGGTAAAATATAATGGCAGAAAAGAATAGTGCAAACATAGGATTCGAAAAACAGATTTGGGATGCGGCTTGTGTTCTTTGGGGACATATTCCAGCGGCAGAATACAGAAAGGTTATCATCGGACTGATTTTCCTTAGATACATATCGAGTGCCTTTGAGAAAAGATATGCAGAGCTTGTTGCCGAAGGTTATGGTTTCGAGGACGATCCAGATGCCTATCTCGAAGAAAACATTTTCTTTGTGCCGGAGGAAGCCAGATGGTCGAAGATTGCCTCTGCAGCTCACACTCCCGAAATCGGCACCGTTATCGACGATGCCATGAGAGCTATCGAGAACGACAACAAGAAGCTCAAGAATGTTCTTCCGAAAAACTATGCCAGCCCCGACCTTGACAAGAGAGTTTTGGGCGACGTCGTTGACCTTTTCACCAACATGGATATGGGCGATACCGAGGACAGCAAGGATCTACTCGGCAGAACTTATGAATATTGCATCGCTCAATTTGCCGCTTACGAAGGTGTTAAGGGCGGTGAGTTCTATACTCCCGCAAGCATTGTTAAGACCATCGTTGCGATTCTTAAACCGTTCTCCAACTGCCGAGTTTACGACCCTTGCTGTGGTTCGGGCGGTATGTTTGTGCAGAGTGCGAAATTTATCGAAGCTCACAGCGGAAAGCGTGGTGAGGTTTCCGTTTATGGTCAGGAATCCAATGCCGACACTTGGAAGATGGCAAAGATGAACATGGCTATCCGTGGCATTGATGCAGACTTGGGACCTTATCAGGCGGACACGTTCTTCAAAGATTTACACCCCACTTTAAAAGCTGACTTCATTATGGCGAATCCACCGTTCAACCTCTCCAACTGGGGACAGGACAAGCTCAAGGACGACAAGCGTTGGAAATACGGCGTACCTCCCGCAGGCAATGCCAACTACGCCTGGATTCAGCACATGATTCATCACCTCGCCCCTAACGGTAAGGTTGGCTTGGTTCTTGCTAACGGTGCGCTTTCCACTCAATCCTCCGGCGAAGGCGAAATCCGCAAGAACATCATCGAAGACGACCTCATAGAAGGTATAGTTGCGCTTCCACCTCAACTTTTCTACAGCGTTACCATTCCCGTTACGCTCTGGTTCATCTCTAAAAACAAAAAGCAAAAAGGCAAAACCGTCTTCATCGATGCCCGCAAGATGGGCAGTATGGTTGACAGAAAGCACCGTGATTTCTCCGACGAAGACATCAAAAAAATAGCTGACACCTTCTCCGCTTTCCAAGATGGCACCCTCGAAGATATAAAAGGCTTCTGTGCCGTTGCAACCACCGAGGACATAGCGGGGCAAGACTACATCCTCACTCCCGGACGCTACGTCGGCATAGAGGAACAACAAGACGACGGCGAACCCTTTGAAGAAAAAATGACCCGCCTTACCTCGGAGCTATCCGAAATGTTTGCAAGGTCGCATGAGTTAGAGGAGGAGATTAGGGAGAAGTTGGGGGAGATAGGGTATGAAATCTGAATGTAAGAGAGTCCGTTTGGGCGATGTTTGCGAACTAGTTACAGGTTTTGCGTTCAAGAGTACACATTTTGGCTCATATGACGATAAGGTAATCAAAATTGCAAATATAGAACCACCAAGAGTCAATATGCAAAATCTATCAGGAGTTGACATTAGCAAATACAGTAGGGACAAATTATCTAAATTTATAGTCAAAGATGGCGACTTTGTATTTGCGATGACTGGGGCAACTATTGGAAAAATCGGCAGAATAGAAAATGGACAAGCATATATCAATCAGCGAGTTTTAACATTTCGCCCTAACAACGTCGATAAAGATTTTTTGTATTACGCCTTGATGTCGTATACATTTCAGCAATACGTTATAAATCATATTGATAGCGAATCAGCACAGCCTAATATTAGTGCGGGAACTGTTGGAAAATATGAATTTGATTTGCCCTCAGCCGAGAAGCAAAAGCAAATCGGCAAGTTTTTGCGCTTGTTGGACAAAAAAATCGAACTTAACAATGCTATAAACAAGAATTTAGAAGAGCAAGCGCAGGCAATTTATGCTGATATGTTTGCTGATAAAATGCCTTTTGTGTGGACTGCTGGACAGTTGTCTGATATTGCAGATATAACTATGGGGCAATCGCCCAATGGTGACAGCTACAATGAAACAGGCGAAGGAACGGTTTTCTATCAGGGACGTGCAGAATTTGGCTCTCGATTCCCGACTAGAAGATTATTTACAACTGAGCCTAAACGTATGGCGCAAGCAAATGATACACTCATGAGCGTTCGAGCACCAGTCGGAGATTTGAACGTCGCATACGAATCATGTTGTATCGGTAGAGGCTTGGCAGCTATACATTCTAAATATGAACAACAGTCTTTTGTATTGTACACAATGTTTGCATTGCGACAGCAACTAGAAGTATTTAACGGAGAAGGTACCGTTTTCGGATCTATAAACCGTGATGCTCTAAATTCTATGTCAATTAAGATACCTTCCAACGAGTTAATAACCCGATTTGAACAACTTGTGAATCCAATGGATGCTGTAATTCGTAATAATTACGAGGAAAACTGTAGGTTAATAGCTGTCAGAGACACCCTATTACCCAAGCTTATGTCTGGCGAAATTGATGTGTCTAACGTCAGCATCTAAGCCGCTAAATTCTTGTTTATAAAAGGAGATAACATTGAAAAAATTAATTGCTATAGTCGCAGTTGTTTTGGCTTTTCAATTTCGGTTGGATAAGCAAATAAGCAATTTCGTTGTTTGGTTATGCACCTTAAGCACTGTAGAAAGTGATCTCTCTGTTGTGGGTGAGGCTCTTGTGGATGCTGTGGTGTTCTTTGCGGCTTACTACTTGGTCGGGATTATCTTCCGCAGTCTCGGATTTTTCGATAAATGGCTGATGAAGATTGCGTATTTCGTAATTTCAACTCTTATTTCGTTTGCACTTTGCCAAGCGATAGCGCATTTATGGATAACTCTTGCTATAGCAGGTGCTATGATTGCAGTAGGATTATTCATACATAGGTTAAATGACAACAACAGATTTACAGATTAAGGAGCCGAAGCTATGTCTACTACTAACTATACCGAAGCCAGTTATGAGAACTCGGTGATTGAGTTATTTGAGGGAATGGGGTATGTTCATGTTTATGGTCCCGATGTGAAGCGGGACTTTAAGAGCCCGCTTTATGATGAGGTTTTGGAGGAGTGGATTGTCAGGCTGAACCCTGAGATGCCAGATGATGCTATTGGGGATGCGCTTTATAAGCTCCGTAATTTTGAGAATGGCGAATTGGTGCAAAAGAACGAGCAGTTTATGGACTATCTCCAGAACGGCGTGCCGGTTAAATATTTTGTCAAGGGCGAAGAGCGTTCGGGCATCGTCTATCTTGTGGACTATAAAAATCCCGAAAATAACTCGTTTGTCGTGGCAAATCAGTGGACATTCACCGAGAATAGCACCAAGAGACCGGATGTGATTCTGTTTCTTAATGGCTTGCCGGTGGTTGTTGTCGAGCTTAAGTCACCTTCGAGAGAGGAAACCGATGCGAGTGAGGCTTATTTGCAACTGCGGAATTATATGCAGGAGATACCCTCGATGTTTGTGTATAACGCCATCTGCGTTATGAGCGACATGGGGACAAGCAAGGCAGGAACAATTACTTCCGGCGAAGACAGATTCATGGAGTGGAAGACGAAGGACGGAGAGTATGAGGACACACAGGCAATTCAGTTTGACACGTTCTTCGAGGGAATGTTCCAAAAAGCAAGACTTTTGGACATTATAAAGAACTTCATTTGCTTCTCGAATGAGGGACTTAAGAAGTTCAAGATTTTGGCTGGTTATCACCAGTATTTTGCAGTAAGGAAAGCTGTAGAATCCACCAAGCACGCAACCGTTACAGACGGCAAGGGCGGTGTCTTCTGGCATACTCAAGGAAGCGGAAAGTCGCTTTCTATGGTGTTCTATGCTCATTTGTTGCAGGAAGCACTTGACAGCCCGACAATAGTCGTGCTGACGGATAGAAACGATCTTGACGATCAGCTCTATGGGCAGTTTGCAAAATGCAAGGATTTTTTGCGTCAGGAACCGATGCACGCCGCAAGCAGAGAGAACCTGAAAACGTTACTTGCCGGTCGTCAGGCAAACGGAATTATATTTACCACTATGCAAAAGTTCGAGGAGTCTCACGATTCACTTTCTGATAGAAGAAATATCGTTGTTATGGCGGATGAAGCACACCGCGGGCAGTACGGTCTCGCTGAGAAGATAAAGATGACGAAGAACGATAAGGGCGAGGACGTGGCAAAGCGTGTTGTCGGCACGGCGAGAATTATAAGAAACAGTTTGCCGAATGCAACCTATATTGGCTTTACCGGCACGCCTATTTCATCGAAGGACAGGAGCACCCGCGAAGTCTTCGGCGACTACATAGATATTTACGATATGACTCAAGCTGTCAAGGATGGAGCTACAAGACCGGTTTATTACGAAAGCCGTGTTATAAAGCTCAAGCTCGACCAAGAGACCCTGAAGCTCATTGACAACGAATACGAAATCATGGCAAATAACGCCGATCCGGATGTCATAGAAAAGAGCAAGCACACCCTCGGACGTATGGAAGCCGTACTTGGAAACGATGAAACTATCGACTCCCTTGTAAGAGATATTCTCGAACACTATGAGAATAACCGTGAACATTTGCTGACCGGCAAGGCGATGATAGTTGCATATTCCCGTGCCATAGCTATGAAGATTTACAATAAGATTCTTGAACTCAGACCCACTTGGACGGAGAAAGTCGCCGTTGTCATGACCGAGAGCAATAAAGACCCCGAAGAATGGCGCAAGGTTATCGGCAATAAGCATCATAAAGACGAACTCGCAACGAAATTCAAGGACAACAGCAGTCCGTTAAAGATTGCAATAGTAGTTGATATGTGGTTGACTGGATTTGATGTGCCATCCCTTGCGACGATGTATGTTTATAAGCCGATGGAGGGTCACAACCTGATGCAGGCAATCGCCAGAGTAAATCGAGTATTCGGCGACAAGGAAGGCGGTCTTGTAGTAGATTATGTTGGTATAGCATCTGCCCTCAAGCAGGCAATGAATGATTATACCGTCAGAGATAGGGATAACTACGGAGATACCGATGTATCAAAGGTTGCATACCCGAAGTTCTTGGAGAAGCTATCCGTTTGTCGTGATCTGTTCCATGGCTATGATTATTCGCTGTTCAATAAAGGTACCGACCTTGAACGAGCTAAGACAATCAGTGGAGCTGTAAACTTCATTGTAGACCGCAACAAGGAAGAAGAAAGAAACGCCTTTGTAAAAGAGGCACTGATGCTTCATCAGGCACTGTCGCTCTGTTCTTCGCTCGTTGATGAAGAAGCCAGATTTGAAGCCGCTTTCTTTGAGGCTGTGCGTGTCCTGACTGTAAGGCTGATGAATCAAGGCAACGGAAAGAAGATCTCACTTCCGGAGATGAACCAGAGAATAAACGACCTTTTGAAGCAGAGCATCAAGAGCGAGGGAGTAATCAACCTGTTCTCGGATGTTAAAGAGGAGTTTTCCCTCTTTGATCCGCAATTTCTTGAAGATGTCTCAAGGATGAAAGAAAAGAACCTTGCAGTTGAACTTTTGAAAAAGCTGATAGCAGAACAGGTTCATGTCTACAAGCGCACTAACGTTGTTAAGGCTGAGAAGTTCAGCGAAATTATCCAGCGCACCATGAATTCATATCTGAATGGTCTGCTGACTAATGAGCAGGTAATCGAGGAGCTAATGAACCTCGCCAAACAAATATCCGAAGCTCACAACGAAGGCGAACAGCTTGGTTTAACAGCAGATGAGCTTGCTTTCTATGATGCCCTTACAAAACCGCAGGCGGTAAAGGACTTCTATGAGAACGAGGAGCTTATTGCTATCACAAAAGAGCTTGCCGACGCACTTCGCAAGAATCGTACTATTGACTGGCAAAAGAGAGATTCCGCAAGAGCCGGTATGCGAATGATGATTAAGAAGCTGTTGAAAAAGCATCATTACCCGCCGGAAGGCGTGGATGATGCCGTTCAAACCGTCATGACTCAGTGCGAACTCTGGGCGGATAATGGGGAGTTTGAAGTAGCTTAAAGAAAAATTCAGTTATTGCAAATTCTGCAACAACTGCGTGCAGATAGTTACCATAGAAGCAAATAAAACAATAATTAAACCTGTCGGAATTACCGACAAGTTGGACAGATACCATTTAAGAAACGGAGCCATTCATGACCAAATACATTGATTTTTCATCCAAACACAACATCCTCATTGCCAACAGCGACGGGACTTATTCCCGCATGGACGAGCCATATTTCATGAGCGAGCTTATTGCTCCGAACACATGGAAGGTTCTTTCGAGCGGCGACTACAGCTATCTCGTGGTGGGTGACGGCGTCGGAATTTCCATCGACTGCGGGTATGGTGCAGGAAATATCCGGGAGTATCTTGAATCGCTCTGCGGTGTGCCGGTTCCTTATGTCACAAACACTCATGACCACTTCGACCATTCGGCAAATAACGCCTATTTCGATATGGCGTTTCTGAATGAAAAAGCGAAGGAATTCGGGACGATTCCATATGCGAGCTTTGCGGGAATAGATTTTCCAAGAGATTATCCCGTTACCATCATTCACGACGGCGACTTTATTCCTCTCAAAGGTCGTGAGCTTCAGGCACTATCGATTCCCGACCACGCACCGAGTTCGATGATGTATCTCGACCGCAAGGAACGAATTCTCTTTTCCGGCGACGAAATCATGCCAATGGGCAAGTCGCTGAACGGCGGTCTGAAGAGCTGGATTGAGAACCTCGAAAAGATTGATAAATATCGTGACGAGTTTGACGTGCTTTATGGTGGCGGTGGACGGCTTGATAAGAAGCTTTTTGGTGCTTTCCTCGAATGCGCCCGTTACGCTTGGGATCACGAGGGAGAGCTTCTCCCGCCTCCAACTCCGAGGAAGCCGAGATTTATTCATGAAGACCCAGAAGGACTCGGTCGCACCGTTTACGACCGCAGAATGCCCCACCCCGGAGATAGTGCAAGCTATCCCGATGAGCCGGAGATACTCTGGGAAAACCTCCGCAAGGTCGAGTATGCCGGGACTAGCATTGTGTATGATTTGAGCAGGAAGTTTGAATAAATCGCGCCTCAGCTGATACCCGAATGGGCATTGGCTGAGGCATTTTCTCATATACACCAAATTCCATAACTATATCACCACAGTGATACATATTCAAAACCTACCTCTCAAAACTGCTCGAAAAATGCGTTATGTCGCTCAATGCCTCTATGTAGCAAGCTATACGGAAATATCCCGCTTCGTGGCTCTGAGGGGCGAAAAATCGCAAAAATCGACCTTTATTCCGACAGCAAATGCGTCGGCTAAATCTTTGGAGGTTTGCAACTTGGTTCCGCTGGGAAAATCTTCTTAAATTTCAACAAAATCCGCAACAATCATCTTTACAAATGTGGTTCTTCATGTTATAATGGGTTCAAACATTTTAACGATGAGGTGCCACCATGAAACAACTCGACAAAAAGCAATATGTCATCTACTCCCGAAAGTCCAAGTTCACGGGGAAGGGAGAATCCATCGAGAACCAGATTGAAATGTGCCGTCAGTACATTGCTATGCACTTCGGTCAGGATGAGGCGGACAACGCCTTAGTTTTCGAGGACGAGGGATTTTCAGGCGGCAACCTCGAACGCCCGCAGTTTAAGAGGATGATGGCGGAGTCTCACAAAACGCAGTTCACCGCTATTGTTGTGTATCGACTTGACCGTATCAGCCGCAATATCGGCGACTTTGCAAAGCTCATCGAGGACCTTGGACAGAGAAACATCGATTTTATCTCTATCAGGGAGCAGTTCGACACTTCGTCTCCCATGGGACGAGCTATGATGTACATCGCCTCGGTTTTCTCGCAGTTGGAGAGGGAGACCATCGCCGAGCGAATCCGTGACAATATGCACGAGCTTGCCAAAACCGGTCGCTGGCTTGGAGGAACAACTCCGACCGGCTATCGTTCCGAAAGCGAGAGCAAAATCACAATAGACGGCAAGACTCACAAGTCGTTCCGCTTGGTTCCGATTCCCGAAGAACTGAGCCTTGTGCAGTTGATTTTTGATAAATATCTTGAAACCGGTTCCCTCACAAAGGTCGATCAGTTCTTGCTTGAAAATCGGTATACCTCCAAGTGGGGAAATGATTTCACACGATTCACCATCAGAAACATCCTCTCAAACCCTGTTTACATGATTGCCGACGATGCGGCTTACAGGTACTTCGTAGATAACAAGGCTGATTTGTGTTCCGATAAGAGTGAATTTGATGCTCAGCACGGCATCATGGCTTACAACCGCACACATCAGCAGGCAGGAAAGAGTACAAAGCTCCGCCCGGTAGATGAGTGGATTGTGACTGTCGGAAAGCATCCCGGACTGATTCCCGGAATGACATGGATTCAGGTTCAGGGAATGCTCGAAGGCAACAGAAACAAGGGCTATCGCCATCCAAGGAGCAATGTTGCTTTGCTGTCGGGGCTTCTGATTTGCGGAGACTGCGGAAACTATATGCGTCCGAAGCTTACTCAAAGAAGAAACAAAGACGGTGAGCTTATCTACAGCTATATGTGCAACACCAAGGAGCGAAGCACCGGATCCCGTTGCAAGATGAAGAACGCCAACGGCAACACACTTGATGCAAAAGTCATCGAGGAGATAAAGAAGCTTGCAGATGATAAGGAGTTCTTTGCCGACTTTTTGGGGCAGACCAAGAAAGCCATCGCCTCCGGTCGTGACGGCTATGAGGCTGAGGCAGAGACCTTGCGTCAACAGCTCAGCGAAAATGAAGCGACGATAAAGGCACTTCTTAAATCTCTGGCAAACGTTTCCGGTACCACAGCCGAAAAATACATAACCGAGCAGATTGAGGAGCTTGGCGTGACCGGAGAAGCTTTGACAAAACGACTTGGTGAACTTGAGAATCTGATGGAGCATCAGAAATTGGCATCGCAGGAGTTCGAGTTCTTCCAACAGATGATTTCTTCACTTGCGGCGAACATCGACGATGCTTCAGTTGAAGAAAAACGACGGCTCCTGAAAGCCATCGTTCGTAAAATTGTATGGGATGGAGAAAATGCCCATGTTTACCTGTTTGCGGCTGACGGCGACGTGGATTTGCCGCCTGTAAACGGCGAAATCGAGCCATTAAGCCCTGATAGCAAACGAAATCCTGATGCACTTCCGCACCCTCAAGAAAACGGCTCAGGACGTCCATTTTGACGAGCCGATCGACACCGACAAGGACGGAAACCAGCTGACGCTGATGGACATCATCGCCGTTGACGGCGACATCGGCGAGGAGGTCGACCTGAGGCTCAACTCCCAGCGCCTCTACAAGGCTCTTGAGGTCCTTGACGACCGCGAGCGGGAGATCATCATCCTCCGCTACGGCCTTTTCGGCAGGCCCCCGCTGACCCAGCGCGAAACCGCCAGCCTCCTCGGCATCTCCCGCAGCTACGTCTCGAGGATCGAGAAAAAAGCCGTCGAGAAGCTGAGAGGAGAGTTTGGGGTGGAAGGTTAAAAACATATTGCCGGTTTCTTCTTTTACTCACAGACCATTTTTTGGGACTGATATCTGGCCCTCAGCCGATATCAGTCCCTTTTTTAGTACTAACTTTGATTGACACGAGTATTTTTCGATGGTACAATGTGATTAAAACAACGAAGGGAGGCGTTTGTATGAAAGTTGCAATAGTCTTAAGTGTGATAAGTATTGTGCTTTCGGCGGTCTCAGTTGTGCTCGCTGTCATACTACTCGTGAAAGCCATCAAAGCTTTTAAGGAGAAGTAAACATTGTCGCTGCGATAACGGCGGTACGGTCGGATAAAATCACAGAAAGGAGCTTGAAAATGAGCAAATACAGAAATTTAAGAGAGATGTTGGAGGATGTCCTCACCATTATCGAAGGATGCGATACCGTTGACGAAGCTGTGGAAAAGCTGAATGCCCTGCTTGACGAAATTTCGAAGTCGGGCAAACGCGCCAAGCCCTCATCTGATGCAAAGTGAAAGAAAGGAGGCCAAGTCATGAAACCCTTAAGATTTTTAGGCTTGTATTTCTTCGCTATTGGCATCGTCAAGCTTATTATAGCTCTTGTAATGCTCATAAGAGAAGACAAGCAGGAGTAACAGGTAGAAAATCGTTGACAAACAGCATCAGATATGCTATACTGACCTTGATAAGAGACTATCAACTTATCTACCTCGACCGTAAGAGCGATAATCTTCAAGGTGTTCTCGAACTTGCGGCCCATTTTGCAAAAAGCAGTCCACCATTGCATCGGGCTGCTTTTTTATGTTTGCCCCCGTTGCACTCCCCCAAAAAATATGCTATACTATCCTTAAAACCACTACAGGAGGCCAAAATGTTACAGATTGGGACAAAGGCGCCGGAGTTTTCGCTGCCGGACCAGAACGGCGCTGTTCACACGCTTGGGGAGTTCCGGGGCAGGAAGGTCGTGCTCTATTTTTACCCGAAGGACAACACCGCTGGCTGCTCGAAGCAGGCTGCCGGATTTGCGGAGCTTTTCTCGGAATTCGAGAAAAAAGGCGTCGCAATCGTCGGCGTGAGCAAGGACAGCGTCGCTTCACATAAGAATTTTGAGAAGAAATTCTCACTCCCGTTCACACTTCTCTCAGATGCTGAGAAAACCTGCATCCAGGCCTACGACGTCTGGAAGGAGAAGAAAAACTACGGCAAAACCTCGATGGGCGTCGTCAGGACGACCTATCTTATCGACGAGGAGGGCACCATCATCTTCGCCTCCGATAAGGTCAAAGCTGCCGATAATCCGAGGCAAATGCTGGGGATTGTGGAGAATTTATGAGGTGCAACTGTGGACAACGAAATGCAATTTTTACTCTACAGGTCGGCGGAAGAAGACGTGTCTGTCAACGCTGTTGTTAAGGATGAAACTATCTGGCTTACGCAAAAAGCCATGGCTGAGCTCTTCGGAGTTGAGGTTCCCGCTATTTCAAAGCACCTGTCAAACATCTATGAAGAAGGCGAGCTTGTCAGAGAGCGAACTGTTTCCAAAATGGAAAGTGTTCAGACGGAAGGGAACAGGAATGTAAGACGACAGGTAGACTATTATAACCTTGACGCCATTATTTCCGTAGGGTATCGTGTAAATTCTCGCAGAGCTACACGTTTTCGCATCTGGGCAACAGGAATCCTGAAGGAATACATGACAAAGGGATTCGTGCTGGATGATGATCGCCTGAAGCAAGGAAAAACTGTCTTTGGCGAGGACTATTTCAGAGAATTACTTGAGAGAGTTCGTTCTATTCGTGCAAGCGAACGACGAATCTGGCAACAGATTACCGACATTTTTGCTGAATGCAGTATCGATTATGACGAAGATTCAAAAATAACCCAAGATTTTTATGCTATGGTACAGAATAAGTTCCACTATGCCATTGTTGGTCAGACAGCAGCTGAAATTGTATATACACATGCTGATAAAACCAAAGAGCATATGGGTCTTACAACATGGAAGAATGCGCCAGACGGCAGAATTCTGAAATCAGATGTGTCTGTAGCAAAAAACTATCTTGATGAGAGACAAATCAGGCAGTTGGAAAGGGCAGTCAGTGGGTATTTTGACTACATAGAAGATCTTATTGAACGTGAGAACACCTTTACTATGGAGGAATTTGCAGCGAGCGTCAATGAGTTTCTGTCATTTAGAAAGTACGATATTCTTAAAGACAAGGGAAGAATTTCCGCAAAGGAAGCTAAGGCAAAGGCAGAAGCGGAATATTTAGAATTCAATAAAACACAAAAGATTACTTCCGATTTTGATAAGGAAGTAAAGAAGATGTTGGAAAGTACTGAGTCTTAATTCTGACTGAATTGTGAGGTACATATGACTATTATTGACACTCTACGCCAAACCATCCTCTCCTCCGGCGAAATCATCCTCTCGGCGAACGGGTCGGAGCTGGAAATTTCCGAGAAAACCTCGCGACGCGACCTCGTGACACAGTACGACAGGCTGGTGCAGGAGAGGCTCATGGCTGCGATTTCGGAGATGCTGCCAGAGGCTGAGTTCATCTCGGAGGAATCGGCGGAGAAAGGGAACCTCGGCGCTTCCGACGCCTTCATCATCGACCCGATCGATGGGACGACCAACTTCATCCACGGGATGTCGAACTGCGCCATCTCGGTCGCCTGGTATAAGTCCGGGAAACCGCACTACGGCGCGGTTTATGACCCTAATGCCCACGAATTTTTCGAGGCGAAAGCAGGCGGGGGAGCCTACTTAAACGGCAAGCTGATCCACGTGAGCGAGGCCTTGCTTGGGGACTCGATCGTCCTCTTCGGCACCGCTCCCTACAACCCTGAGCTTGCGGACCTGACCTTTTCGCTCGTCCGAAAGGTCTTCGGCAAGTGCCAGGACGTTCGGAGGATGGGTTCGGCAGCGCTCGACATCTGCCACGTCGCCTGTGGCCGGGCTGGCCTCTATTTCGAGGCGACCCTTTCACCCTGGGACTACGCTGCTGCTTCTCTTATTCTGAGAGAAAGTGGAGGAGCCTTCATGGATTTCTCGGGAAATGAGATTAGTTTATCTCTTGAAAAGACGTCAGTCATCGCCGGAAATAGGAAAATAATAGACGAAAGTTGTATATTGAACGGCTGAAAGGAGATTAACATGGTAAACGTTAAAAACCGCTGGGCACTGGTAACTGGCTCGAGCAGAGGCATCGGCAGGCTGGTGTCGCTATTTCTGGCAGAAAAAGGCTGCAACCTCATCCTTCACAGCAGGAAGCCAGAGCACACGGAGGGGCTCCTCGAGGAGGTCAAGGCCTTCGGAGTGGATGCCTACGCTGTTTCGGCTGAGCTCTCGAAGCCCACTGAGGTTGAGGCGATGCTCAAAGAAATCGACGAAAAGGGCACGCCGGTCGACCTGATCCTCAACAATGCAGGCCTCCAGATCGCCTACAGAACCGATTATTACAAGACTCCAGTGTCCGATTTTACGGACAGTTTCATGATAAACACCATCTCGCCGATCATGATCTGCTACCACTTCCTTCCAGGTATGATCGAGCGAGGGTTCGGCCGAATCCTCAACACAACAAGTGGCATCCGCCTCGAGCCTGAGCAGGCAGGCTACTCCGCCAGCAAGGCAGCGCTCGACAAGGTCACCATCGACCTCGGCTCGAAGCTTCAGGGTACAGACGTGATGATCAACCTGACCGACCCCGGTTGGTGCCGCACCGACCTCGGTGGCCCTCACGCCCCAAACGCCCCCGAAAGCGCCCTTCCTGGCGCCGTTGTGGGAGTTTTTGTGGACGATAAAAAGTCCGGCCGCTACCTCGGCGCCCAGAGCTTCACCGGCATGACCCTCGAGGACGCCGTCAGAAAGGCCGAGGCGGAGTTTGAGAGTCCGTATTGAAACCCTTCCAGCGCTTCGCGCCACCTCCCCTGAAAGGGGAGGATTTTTTTGTGCTATCAAAACTTTGAGTAGAGCACAAAGGCGCCAGCTTCGCTGGCGCACCACTCAGTCAGCCTTCGGCTGACAGCTCTCCTAAGCTTAGGAGAGCCTATTTTCCGAACTCTTAGCCTCTCCTACGCTTAGGAGAGGGGGACCATGCGAAGCATGGTGGAGTGGTCGCGAGCGAAGCGAGCGTTGTCGCCGAAGGCGACAAAAAAGCCTCCCCCGAAGGGGGAGGGGGACCACCGGCTTTGCCGGTGGTGGAGGGGTTTCCGAGGGAGTGGGGAAGCGAGGTTACAGCGGTTCGAAATCCTCCACCCCATGCTTACACAGCGGGCAGATGAAATCTTGGGGCAGCTCGTCGCCTTCGTAGACGTAACCGCAAATCTTGCAGACCCAGCCCTTCTTTTTCTCGTCCTTCGGCGCTGGCTTCGGCTTGATGTGCTGGTGGTAGTAGTCGTAGGTTACCGACGGCTTGTCGGAGAGAATCTCCGCCTCAGAAACAGTCGCTGTGAAGAGGGTGTGGGAGCCGAGGTCTTTCGCGTCGATGACGTCAGCGCTGAGGAAGGCGTTGGTGTATTTCGGAATATACTTAAGCCCGTTTGCACTCCTCACATCGCTCTCGCAATCTGAGAATTTATCAATCTCGCGTCCCGACTTCATTCCGAAGTGTTCGAAGACGCTGAAGGGCGTCTCCTCGATGAGAACCGAGACGTTGAACTTCCCCGTCCCGAGAATCATATCGTGAGTGAGATTACTCTTGCTGACGGAAATCGAGATGGTGAGAGGGCTGCTGGCGACCTGCGTCACGGTGTTTATGATGCAGCCGTTGTCCTTGTCGCCGTCTTTCGCAGTGAGGACGAAAAGCCCATAGCTCAGCTTGCTGAGAGCCTTCTTGTTGACGTTTGCCTCGGTGGTCTCAGAGACAACAGGAGCAGCGGGAGAGGGGATAGTCTCCGCAATGGCATCTGCTAATTGATCAATCTCGGAAAGCTGGCTTTCTTTAAGAGATGATTTAATCGAAACGGTGCTTTCGAGGATGTTCATATTCTTGAGCCCGCCGATAATCTCCCTCATCAGCTTGCCACTTGTCGGAGCCCAGGAGCCGTTCTCGATGAAGGCAACAGTGCGGTTCTGAAGATTGTGGGAGGCGATGTCTCTGAGAAGCTCGTCCATGCTGATGAAAATCCCAGCGTTATAGGTGGTCGAAGCGAAGACGAGGTGGCTGTATTCGAACGCTGCAGCGACGATTTCCGAAGACGCTGTGACCGAAACGTCGAAAACCTTGGCCTTGATGCCCTTTTCGCGGAGCTTGCAGGCCAGGATATTCGCAGCGTTCTCGGTGTTGCCGTAGACGGAAGCGTAGGCGATCATGACGCCGGTTACCTCCGGCTCATAGCGGGACCACTGCTGGTATTTCTCGATATAATCGCCTATATTTCTCCTCCAGACGAAGCCGTGAAGCGGGCAAATCATGCCGATTTCGACTGTTGCAGCCTTCTTCAGAAGCGCCTGGACCTGCGTGCCATATTTTCCTACAATATTAGTATAATATCTTCTCGCCTCTCCGAGATAGTCTCCGAAGAAGTCGACCTCGTCGGCAAAGAGAGCGCCATTGAGGGCACCAAAAGTTCCGAAAGCGTCCGCCGAGAAGAGAATCTTGTCGGTTGAGTCGTAGCTGACCATGACCTCAGGCCAGTGAACCATCGGAGCCATCAGGAAAGTTAGCTTGTGCCTGCCAGTCTCGAGGACGTCTCCCTCGCCGACAAGGTGGTAGTTCTTGACAACGTTTCCTCCAAAGAACTGCTCAATCATCCCCTGAATCTTCTTGTTGCAGACGACGGTGACATCGGGATAAATCGCAAGAATTGCCTTCATGGTAGCCGAATGGTCGGGCTCCATGTGGTGAATGACGAGGTAGTCGAGGCTCCTGCCTCCTAAACCATGCTCGACGTTCTCAAGGAACACCTTCTCGACCGCATGGTCGACGGTGTCAAAGAGCACGGTTTTCTCGTCCAGGAGCAAGTATGAATTATAAGAAACCCCATCCGGCACCGAGTAGACGCCCTCAAACATAGCAAGCCTTCTGTCATCCGCGCCAACCCAGATAAGGTCAGGAGTCACATTTCGTGTGCAGTACATATTTCATCATCCTTTCGTAAAAAGTTGCATAGAAGCACTTAAAGCCTCCCCTGAAAGGGGAGGGGGACCGTCGCCTTCGGCGACGGTGGAGGGGTGGGGGGGGGGGGGGGG
>JAJBTZ010000060.1 GCA_020860605.1 Ruminococcus sp.
TTCGGGGCTGCCAGCTCTCCCAGAGGGAGAGCCGAGTTGTCCTTCTCTCGAAGGCTCTTGTGAGGGAGAAATTCTTGGCTCCCCCTCTGGGGGAGCTGTCGGCGAAGCCGACTGAGAGGGCGCGAGCCCCGAAGGGGCGAGCGCTGCAAGTTCGGCGAAGCCGAACTTGCCGACTTCGCGTAGCGAAGTCGTCGGGCCCAGTCCGACCAATAAATCAAGCCCATCAAACTGAAAGGAGACATCCCATCATGCCTAATAAAATCGTAATAACCTGCGACTCCACATGCGATCTCAGCCCGGAGTTGTATCATAAGTACTCGGTAGTGCCGGTGCCACTCGGGATGACTTTAGGGGAAAGTCCTTCCTGGACGGCGTGGACATCACGCCGGATGACATCTTCAACTACGTTCAGGATCACGGAATCCTTCCGAAGACCTCCGCTGTGCCGGTGAACGACTATACGAGGGTCTTCAGAAAGTATGTCAACCAGGGTGCAGATGTCATCCACATCAACATCTCGAGTGAGTTCTCCGCCTGCTACCAGAACGCCATGATTGCTGCCGACGACTTCAGGGGAAGAGTCTTTCCGATAGACTCGCGTAACCTCTCGACCGGCTCCGGCCACCTGGCCTTAAGCGCAAGGCTTCTTGCCGACAGCGGGCTCACGGCGCCTGAAATTGTCGAGAGAATCGAAGAGATGAAGCAGCGCCTCGACGTCAGCTTCGTCCTCCAGACGCTCGAGTATCTCCAGAAAGGCGGAAGATGCAGCGGTGTCACCGCCTTCGGCGCGAACTTACTCAAGATCCGTCCTGAAATCGTCGTTCAGGACGGCAAGATGGTCGTCGGGAAGAAGTACCGTGGCAACATGGAGAAGACAATTCTCAACTACGTCAGAGGCCGTCTTGAGGGACGGGACGACGTCGATACTTCGAGAATCTTCGTCACCCATTCCTACGTCCCGAAGGACATCGTCGCGAAGGTCAAGGACCTTATAAAGGAGCTCCAGCCCTTCGAGGATCAAGCCATCTTCGAAACCTTCGCCGGCTGCACCGTCTCCTGCCACTGCGGGCCGTATACCTTAGGGGTGCTGTTCTTTAGGAAGAAGCAAAAATAGCAGTTCACCTTCGGCGAACTGCTACGCTCGCTTCGCTCGCGCCCTCTCAGTCAGCCACTTCGTGGCTGCCAGCTCTCCCAGAGGGAGAGCCGAGTTGTTGCCTCAAGGAAGGCTTTGTGCAAGCGGAGATCTTGGCTCCCCCTCTGGGGGAGCTGTCACGCGAAGCGTGACTGAGAGGGCGCTCCCCGCAGGGGAGCGGTCGCCCGAAGGGCGACAATTACAACAAAGGGAGTCCACTAATCTCACATGTTCAAACGCAACCTAAACTATGTCAAAAACATCGCCCTGCCGGCACTTATTTTCAGCTTTATTGCTGGCTCCATTACAGGGGCCTTTATCGTTTTGTACCGATTTGTGGCGAATAAGGTCATAAATCTGTCTGAAACGGTCTATTCTGCTGTCAGGGAAAGGCCGGTGCTGGTCATTCCGGCGGTGCTTATCCTGGGAGCGATGGCAGCGATTCTGGCCTTCGTCTATAAGCAGACGCCTAACCTGAAGGGTGGCGGAATACCAACTGCTATCGGGATCCTCAGAGGCGGGATCAGATTCAACTGGCTCAAGAACCTCATCGGCGTGACGCTGGCGTCGCTCTCGACATTCTTCGTTGGAGTTCCTCTCGGAAGCGAGGGGCCAAGTGTCCAGATAGGCACGGCGATTGGCCGTGGAACGGTCAAAACACTTGCCAAAAAAGACCAGGCCTGGGACAGATACGTCATGACAGGCGGAGCCTGTGCCGGATTTACCGCTGCCACAAACGCCCAGATCGCTGGAATCATGTTCGCAATCGAGGAGGCTCACCAGAGAATCTCACCAATGATCATCATGACGGCCTTCTCATCGGTAATGTTCTCGTCGATAACCGTCCGCTGGCTCTGCCCGCTATTCGGGATGGAGGCGGACATGTTCCCGGGAATCTCCGAATACGTGATGGAAATCGGCAACTCGCAGCTCTGGGTGATCGCCATCTGTGCCATCGTTGTCGGCCTCATGTCGGTCATCTTCCTGAGGTACTTCAAGGTGATGAGAAAGTTCATCGGCGAAACTCTTTCTTCGATGAGCCTGAGGCTCAAAATCTTCATCGTCTTCATGCTCACATTTGCCTTTGGCCTCATCTCTTACGACTTCATCTCGACAGGACACGATCTCGTCGATATCTTGCTCGAGGGCAACGTCATCTGGTACATTGTGATCGCAATTTTGCTTTATAGGGCAACCATGCTCCTTGCTGCCAACAACACTGGCATCAACGGCGGTATGTTTGTCCCGATAATCGCGCTGAGCGCGCTTGTGGCTTCTCTCGTCGCCAAGGCGACCATCGGAGCAGGCCTCATCGGCTCGGAATATTATAGCACTATTGTAATTTTAGGAATTACTGCCGGAATCTCCGGCATGATGAAATGCCCGCTGACGGCGATGGTCTTCTCAATAGAGGCCCTCGGCTGCTCCGGGAACATCCTCCCCGTCATCCTGGCAGCTGCCCTCTCCTACATCGTCACCGAGGCGATGGGAGCAGAGTCCATCAACGAAGAGGTGGTTGCTGGAAGAATCAGGGAGATAAACTACGGCAAGACCCCGAAGGTCATCGACACGTTCGTGACTGTCGGGAAGAACACCTTTGCCGTCGGCAAGCAGATACGCGACATCTTCTGGCCCCAGAATCTCTTCGTCCTCTCCGTGAAGCACGGCGAACTTGCCGGTGCCGAAGTCGACAGCCACGGTGACAACACCCTTCGCGAGGGTGACATCCTCCACGTCCGTTACATGACCTACGACAACTCCGCCACCAAGGAGGAACTCTATGCGATTGTCGGGGAGCAGAAGATTGAGTCACGGAGGGCGGTCGATGTTTAAAATCTCCACCCCTCGGATACCCCTCCACCGTCGCCGAAGGCGATGGGGCCCTCCCCTGAAAGGGGAGGATTTTGTATCTGTAGTATTCTGTCTCTCTTAAAGCTTTACAATTCATTTGCAATGTGGTATAATA
>JAJBTZ010000063.1 GCA_020860605.1 Ruminococcus sp.
GCGGTGAATACGTTCCCGGGCCTTGTACACACCGCCCGTCACACCATGAGAGTCGATAACACCCGAAGCCTGTGAGCTAACCGTAAGGAGGCAGCAGTCGAAGGTGGGGTTGATGATTGGGGTGAAGTCGTAACAAGGTAGCCGTATCGGAAGGTGCGGCTGGATCACCTCCTTTCTAAGGAGCAATGTTTGCGTAGCAAACGCTT
This sequence comes from Ruminococcus sp., assembly GCA_020860605.1. Taxonomy (GTDB): domain Bacteria; phylum Bacillota; class Clostridia; order Oscillospirales; family Ruminococcaceae; genus Faeciplasma. The sequence continues at coordinate 207 of JAJBTZ010000063.1, forward strand.
GCAAACAAAAATCCTAAGGTCGGACGATAGCGAAAGCTGTCGTAGGGCAAGGAACTGTACTGTTTATCTTTGAATGTACAAACATTCAAAAAAGAGAAGAGAATGTGGGATAAAGGAAACTGGACCCAAAAGAATTAAAGACCCAAAGCTGGTCGGAAGGAGCTCGGATGAGCCGCCCCAAACATGGGCCTATAGCTCAGCCGGTTAGAGCGCACGCCTGATAAGCGTGAGGTCGGTGGTTCGAGTCCACTTAGGCCCACCAGCGTTTGCGAAGCAAACGCGATATGTATAGCGAAAAGGAAGGCGACGACAGCACTTGAGCCGCGAAGCGGATAAGTGCGAACAGGAGCCGGTTTTGCGAAGCAAAATCCGGAGCTATACATCTTGCGGAGCAAGCCAACAAAGGCAAGTTACGCAGAACACACATGGGGGTGTAGCTCAGCTGGGAGAGCACCTGCCTTGCAAGCAGGGGGTCAGGAGTTCGATTCTCCTCATCTCCACCACAGCGACTTTCGCAAGCGAAGCTTGCAGTCAGTCGCGAACATACACGACAAAGCAAGTCGGAGATCATGCGCGAGGTTTGCGAAGCGAGAGCGAAGCAAAATCACGCATAGGAGCGAAGCTCCGAATCGAAGACGTTTGTGCGAAGCACAATGCGGAGTGTATGCCGACCGAAGGTCGGAAATCCCCGACAAGTTCAAAAGAACAAAGGGGAAGCAAAATCAATATTTCAAATTTGCACCTTGAAAACTAAACAATGTAACGATGATAGAGAGAAACGAGGAAGAGCGAATTTTATGAAATAAAATTCGCGATATATTTCCGGAGCGTCCGACGACAGCACTTGAGCCGCGAAGCGGATAAGTGCGAGCAGGAGGACAAACAAGCGAAGGAAATATCGGACGGTAGTCCGCATCCACGAAATATTGGATGAAGCAAAAAGACATAAAATAGCTAAACCCGGATAACGAAAGTTATCAAAAAAATGTGGAAAAGGTTTTTTCGAAGGATATGAAAAAATATTCGGGAAAAACTTCAATTTCAAAACAAGTTAATCTCTGATTCTTAAATAATTCAAAGAACCAAGTTGGTCAAGCTATAAAGAGCGTAGGGAGAATGACTTGGCATCAGGAGCCGAAGAAGGACGTGACAAGCTGCGAAAAGCCGGGGTTAGGAGCAAATATCCATAGACCCCCGGATATCCGAATGGGGAAACCCGGTACGGCAATACCGTATCACTGCACAGTGAATCCATAGCTGTGTGGAGGAAACCCTCTGAACTGAAACATCTAAGTAGGAGGAGGAAGAGAAAGAAACATCGATTTCCTAAGTAGCGGCGAGCGAAAGGGAAAGAGGCCAAACCGGAGATAGCAATATCTTCGGGGTTGCGGACTGCGGACGTGACTAAAATTTTTAGCAGAACACTTTGGGAAGAGTGACCATAGTAGGTAATAGTCCAGTAAGCGAAAGGAATTTTAGCATAGCAGGATCCAGAGTACCACCGGACACGAGTAACCCGATGGGAAGCCGGGGGGCCCACCCCCCAAGCCTAAATACTATCTGATGACCGATAGAGCAAAGTACAGTGATGGAAAGTTGAAAAGAACCCCGGGAGGGGAGTGAAATAGAATCTGAAACCCTATGTTTACAAGCTGCTAGAGCACCATATGAGTGCGATAGCGTACTTTTTGTAGAACGGTCCGGCGAGTGTATGTTGCAAGCGAGGTTAAGGTATTAAGTACCGGAGCCGAAGGGAGACCGAGTGTTAATAGCGCGTACAGTTTGCAGTATACGACCCGAAACCGGGTGACCTAGCCATGGTTAGGCTGAAGTGGAAGTAAAATTCCATGGAGGGCCGAACCCACGTCTGTTGAAAAAGGCGGGGATGAACTGTGGCTAGCGGTGAAATTCCAATCGAACTCGGATATAGCTGGTTCTCATCGAAATAGCTTTAGGGCTAGCCTCGGAATAGTTTAGCGGAGGTAAAGCACTGAATGGGCTAGGGGGCTTCACAGCTTACCGAACCCTATCAAACTCTGAATGCCGCATAAATGTTTTCCGGGAGTCAGACTACGTGAGATAAGTTTCGTGGTCAAAAGGGAAACAGCCCAGACCTACAGCTAAGGTCCCAAAATGAATTTAAGTGGAAAAGGATGTGCAGTTGCGTAGACAACTAGGATGTTGGCTTAGAAGCAGCCACTCATTCAAAGAGTGCGTAATAGCTCACTAGTCGAGTGACTGTGCGCCGAAAATGTAACGGGGCTAAAATTCATACCGAAGCTTAGGCTTCACACTTTCATGGAAAGATGTGAGGGGTAGATGAGCGTTGTGTAAGCCGGCGAAGCCAAACCGGAAGGATTGGTGGAGGTATCACAAGTGAGAATGCCGGAATGAGTAGCGAGAATTATGTGAGAATCATAATGGTCGAAAACCTAAGGTTTCTTGAGGAAGGTTCGTCCGCTCAAGGTTAGCCGGGAGCTAAGGCGAGGCCGAGAGGCGTAGTCGATGCACATACGGTTGAAATTCCGTAGCCGCCGAAGTTGTTAAGTACAGGGACACAGGAGCATAGCCTGACCCCACCGTTGGTTGAGTGGGGCGAAAGGGAGCGAAAACAAGTAGCGAAGCAGGTGATTGCACACTGGCGAGAAAAGCTGTATGTATTAACGAGGCGCCCGTACCGCAAACCGACACAGGTAGGTGAGGAGAGAATCCTAAGACCATCGGGAGAAGTGTTGTTAAGGAACTCGGCAAAATGACCCCGTAACTTCGGAATAAGGGGAGCCTAAGAGATTAGGCCGCAGAGAATAGTCTCAAGCGACTGTTTAGCAAAAACACAGGTCTATGCTAAATCGAAAGATGATGTATATGGGCTGACGCCTGC
>JAJBTZ010000050.1 GCA_020860605.1 Ruminococcus sp.
CTTGCACAAAGCCTTCCTTGAGGCAGCAACTCGGCTCTCCCTCTGGGAGAGCTGTCACGCGAAGCGTGACTGAGAGGGCACGAGCCCCGAAGGGGCGAGCGGCAGTTCGCGAAGCGAACTGCGTCGGCATAGTCGACGTCAGTCGTCGGAGCCGACTTTTGTAGGGGCGGATATTATCCGCCCGCATCCCCTCTGAAAGTGCCCGGGCGGATAATATCCGCCCCTACATTCAGGAACCTGCGTTCCTCACAATTACGAAATCTTGAGGATCTCCTCAAACTCTCCCTTAGTGCAAAACGTCGTCCCCACCTGCGATATCGCTCCGGCAGCGGTTGTGACGGCGTATTTGAGGACATCCTCGAGTCCAAGGCCCTCTTCGAGGGCTAAGATCGCCCCTGCTACCATGCTGTCGCCGGCGCCAGAGGTGCTCTTGACGTCTACCTTCACCGCAGGATGGCTATAATACTCGTTTTCGGAGACGATGACGGCGCCTGAGGAGCCTCTCGAAACGAGGACAATCTCGACGCCGTAATCGGCGATGAGCTTGCGGGCAGCGGTGACGATTTCGGCTTCAGAACTGATCTTCCCAACAATCGTCTCGAGCTCGAACTGGTTCGGCTTTATCATGAAGGGCTGCGCCTTCAGGCCTTCCATGAGGAGCTCGCCCTGAGCGTCTAAAATCACCTTAGCATTGCAGAGCTCGCCGAGCTGGCGGTAAATATCCACAGGGGCACCCTTCGGGACGCTTCCTGCAAGGACGACAAACTCGCTGTCCTTCGAAGCCTCCGCAACGGCACGCTTGAGCTCTTCGATGCTCGAAGCCGTCACCTCAGGGTTCGCCTCGTTGATTTCAACCGTTCTCCCAATTTCCGTCTCCATAATCTTAAGATTCGTCCGAAGCTGGCCTTCGCAAACGGTAAACCGAGGCTCAATTCCCTCCGCTTCAAGCGTCTCAGGGATAACCTCCCCACCAGCGAAGTTAAACCCAAGCGCCCGACTGGGCACTCCAAGCCTCGCCAGCGCCCTGCTGACATTAATCCCCTTCCCACCAACATCAAGGCTCACCGCCTCCACGCGGTTCATGGCGTCAAGGTCAAGACGGGAGGTCCTGACAGTCTTGTCGAGACAGGGGCTCAGGGTTACTGTGGTTATCATGAAAACACCTCCGAGTGGTAATAAAAGCCTCCCCCGAAGGGGGAGGACATGTTCGGCTCCGATGGCTGGTGCCATCTCCGCCGAAGCGATTTCAGGCTTCGCCTGAAATCGCACCCCTCCACCACCGGCTTCGCCGGCGGTCCCCCTCCCCTTGACAGGGGAGGCTTTTTGTGCCCTCAGGCAAGAACCTGTGAAAGGAGCAGTTATGGCTCCCCTGACAAGGGGAGCTGTCGCCGAAGGCGACTGAGGGGTGCCATTTTCAGCGAAGCTGAAAATGGCAAGTTTGGCGAAGCCAAACTTACTTCACTTCCGCCTTCGTCACCCCGACGTCGTCGGTAATCTCCCCCGCCCTCTTAAGAGCAATCTTGGTCAGCGTCGGTCCAACGAGCTCGTAGACCATTACCGAGAAGAGGACGACGTTGCGGATGAGGGCGCCATCCTGCAGGTTGGCAGCAGTTGTCGCCATTCCGAGGGCGACACCGGCTTGCGGGAGGAGGGTGATGCCCAGATACTTCTGAATCTCAGGACTGCAGCCGGTAAGCTTGGTGCTCGAGAAGGCGCCGAAAATCTTTCCGATGGAACGGAAAACAATGTAGGTGATGCCAACCAGAAGTACCAGTGGCTGGCCTAAAATACTGAGGTCGAGCTCGGCGCCAGAGATTACGAAGAAGAGGACGTTCAAGGCGGAGGTCCACCTGTCGTCGTTCTCCATGACGGTGGCCGAAAGCTCGCTCGTGTTGCAGAAGATTGCACCTGTTATCATGCAGGTTAAGAGCAGCGAGAAGCCGATCTTGACTCCACCGATTTCCAGTTCTGTCATAGAAACGGCAGCTGCGAGAACAACGATTCCTATCGAGATTGACATTCTGTTGGCTCTCGACTTGAAGAATTTCTCGAACCATCTGAGAAGAAGCCCCATGAGGACTCCGAGAACCACCGAGAGAACGATCTCGATAACCGGCTCGAGGACGATGTTTACAACCGAAACTCTCCCCTGCTCGAGCGCGTCCGCGATTCCGTATGAAACGGAAAAGAGAACGAGGCCGACAGCGTCGTCGATTGCGACGACCATGAGAAGCAGCTTCGTCAGAGGTCCATGAGCCTTGTACTGGTTGACGACCATCAAAGTTGCAGCCGGAGCGGTTGCCGAGGCGATTGCTCCCAAGGTTATCGCTGCCGGAAGCGAGATTGCGTTCGGGAAGATGAAGTGCAGGGCGATAAGTCCGATATCGACAACTATAGTTGTGACCACCGCCTGCAAAATTCCGACGGTTATCGCCTGCTTGCCCATCGACTTGAGCTCACTTACCTTGAACTCGTTTCCGATGAGGAAGGCGATGAACGCCAATGCTACCTGTGAAATAATAGAAAAGCTGTCGACTTGCTCGAGAGACGTGAACCCCAACCCCTCAATTCCGAGAGAACCGAGGCAGAACGGCCCCAAAAGTATACCCGTGACCAGATACGCCGTAACGGCGGGAAGGTGCACAAGCTTCGCCAGCCTTGTCATCAAAAGTCCGCAAATCATTGCGAGAGACAAACATATCAGAATTTCCTCCATTTTTGACCCACTTCTTTCTTGAAAATTAAAGAGTTTTTTCTGATCAGTTATCAAGTATAGCACAATATCCGCCCGAAAGCAAAGTATTTTTTGCACAATCTTATTTGGTGGGAGGGGGAGAGAATTGGCGAAAACGCGCCTTTTCCGCAAGCACGTGCTCGCCCTGCGGGCTCGCACACCCCTCCACCGCGCTTCGCGCGATCCCCCTCCCCCTTCGGGGGAGGCTTTAATTCGCTCGAGGATAGGGTCTGCTGAAGGCGAAAAGCGCTCGCTTCGCTCGCGCACCACTCAGTCAGCTTCGCTGACAGCTCTCCTAAGCTTAGGAGAGCCTAGTATTGCGGAAATAAGGCTCCCCTACGCTTAGGGGAGC
>JAJBTZ010000013.1 GCA_020860605.1 Ruminococcus sp.
TCCTAGGTCAGACCTTTCTGTCTTACATTGTTTAATTTAGAGGGTACACCCTCGGTTGCGTGGGCCAATAGCTCAGCTGGCTAGAGCACACGACTGATAATCGTGAGGTCGGTGGTTCGAGTCCACTTTGGCCCACCATCCACAATCTTGGGGGTATAGCTCAGCTGGGAGAGCGCCTGCCTTGCAAGCAGGAGGTCAGCGGTTCGATCCCGCTTATCTCCACCAGTAAGATTGGAACAAAATACTCATTCACTGAGTATTTTGTTCTGGCCTTACGCCAGAAGCTGCACCTTGAAAACTGAACAAAGAGGAAAGCAAGGCAACAGAGGGAAAGTAAAAGAGAGTAAATTAGGGTATAAACTACGATTTACGAAGAAAGAAATCCTGAAGGAGTCTGCATAATTCTTGAAAAATTGAGAACCAGGAAATGGTCAAGCTAGAAAGAGCACAAGGGGGATGCCTTGGCATCAGGAGCCGAAGAAGGACGTGACAAGCTGCGAAAAGCTGCGGGGAGCTGCACATAAGCGTCGATCCGCAGATCACCGAATGGGGAAACCCGGCACGGCAATACCGTGTCAACGTGCACTGAATTCATAGGTGTACGTGGGGAACCGCCTGAACTGAAACATCTAAGGGGGGCGGGGAAAGGACATGAACAGAGATTCCGCAAGTAGTGGCGAGCGAACGCGGAAGAGGCCAAACCGGAAGTCCTAGATTTCCGGGGTTTGGACTTGCATTTAGCAGTGGAAGCTAGGAGAATGGTGTGGGAAAGCCAACCATAGAAGGTGAGAGTCCTGTAACCGAAAGCGGAAGCTGTGAGCGAGTATCCAGAGTACCGCGGGACACGTGAAACCCCGTGGGAAGACGGGTGGACCACCATCCAAGCCTAAATACTACCTGATGACCGATAGCGGAAAGTACCGTGAGGGAAAGGTGAAAAGCACCCCTGGCGGGGAGTGAAATAGAACCTGAAACCTTGTGCTTACAAGCAGAGAGAGCTCGTTAAAGAGTGATCTCGTACCTTTTGTAGAATGGTCCGGCGAGTTATAGTACGCAGCGAGGTTAAGTGATTAAGTCACGGAGCCGAAGGGAAACCGAGTCTGAATAGGGCGAGAAGTTGCGTGCCATAGACCTGAAACCGTGTGACCTATCCATGAGCAGGCTGAAGTTGAGGTAAAACTCAATGGAGGGCCGAACCCACGTTCGTTGCAATGACCGGGGATGACTTGTGGCTAGCGGTGAAATTCCAAACGAACTCGGAGATAGCTGGTTCTCCCCGAAATAGCTTTAGGGCTAGCGTTATGTTAGATTACCGGGGGTAAAGCACTGAATGGGCTAGGGGGCGTATAGCTTACTGAACCCTATCAAACTCAGAATACCGGATAATTGATGCATAGCAGTCAGACTGCGTGAGATAAGTTTCGTGGTCAAAAGGGAAACAGCCCAGATCAACAGCTAAGGTCCCAAATATACGTTAAGTGGGAAACGATGTGGAATTGCGAAAACAACCAGGATGTTGGCTCAGAAGCAGCCACTCATTCAAAGAGTGCGTAATAGCTCACTGGTCGAGTGATTCTGCGCGGAAAATGTAACGGGGCTAAGTATATAACCGAAGCTTGGGCTGTACACTTAAGTGTGTACGGGGTAGGGGAGCGTCGAATACGGGGCGAAGTCGCAGCGGGAGCAGCGGTGGACTGTATTCGAGTGAGAATGCCGGAATGAGTAGCGAGAATTATGTGGGAATCATAATGGCCGAAAATCTAAGGTTTCTTGGGGAAGGTTCGTCCTCCCAGGGTTAGTCGGGAGCTAAGGCGAGGCCGAAAGGCGTAGTCGATGCACAGACGGTTGAGATTCCGTCACCACCTTATTGACTAAAAGCTGACACATCTGTCGAGAGGAACCGGGGCGTTGGTAGCCCCCGGCGCAAGGGACCGAAACAAAGTAGGGAAGTCCTCAGTGGCAGGTGGCGAGAAAAGGCGAAGATAGGGTGCCCGTACCGCAAACCGACACAGGTGGATGAGGAGAGAATCCTAAGGCCAGCGGGAGAAGGGTTGTTAAGGAACTCGGCAAATTGACCCCGTAACTTCGGAATAAGGGGAGCTCACGAGAGTGAGCCGCAGAGAATAGGCCCAAGCAACTGTTTACCAAAAACACAGGTCTATGCTAAATCGAAAGATGATGTATATGGGCTGACGCCTGCCCGGTACCGGAAGGTTAAGAGGAGGGCTTAGCGAAAGCGAAGGTCTGAATTGAAGCCCCGGTAAACGGCGGCCGTAACTATAACGGTCCTAAGGTAGCGAAATTCCTTGTCAGGTAAGTTCTGACCCGCACGAATGGCGTAACGATTTGGGCACTGTCTCAACAGCCCACCCGGCGAAATTGTAGTACTGGTGAAGATGCCAGTTACCCGCAACTAGACGGAAAGACCCCATGGAGCTTTACTGTAGCTTAATACTGAGGATCGGTAAATCATGTACAGGATAGGTGGGAGACATGGAAACACAGGCGTCAGCTTGTGCGGAGTCATCCTTGGGATACCACCCTTGGTTTGCTGGTTTTCTAACCTGCGTCCATGAATCTGGACGGGGGACACTGTTAGGTGGGCAGTTTGACTGGGGCGGTCGCCTCCTAAAAGGTAACGGAGGCGCTCAAAGGTTCGTTCAGCACGGACGGAAATCGTGCATTGAGTGTAAACGCATAAACGAGCCTAACTGCGAGGCCGACGGGCCGAGCAGTAACGAAAGTTGGAGTTAGTGATCCGGCGGTATGCAAGTGGAAGTGCCGTCGCTCAACGGATAAAAGCTACCCTGGGGATAACAGGCTGATCTCCCCCAAGCGTCCACAGCGACGGGGAGGTTTGGCACCTCGATGTCGGCTCGTCGCATCCTGGGGCTGTATTCGGTCCCAAGGGTTTGGCTGTTCGCCAATTAAAGTGGCACGCGAGCTGGGTTCAGAACGTCGTGAGACAGTTCGGTCCCTATCTGTTGCGGGCGTAAGAGATTTGAAGGGAGCTGTCCTTAGTACGAGAGGACCGGGATGGACGTACCTCTGGTGCACCAGT
>JAJBTZ010000084.1 GCA_020860605.1 Ruminococcus sp.
CCGAAGGGGGAGGGGGACCGCCACGCGAAGCGTGGTGGTGGAGGGGTGCGACCCCCGAAGGGGGTCGCGTCGGCGCGAATCGCCGACAACACGTGGTAGGGGTGGTATCAAAAAAGCGGGCCACAGCCCGCTTTCTTCTATTTCGCATACTCTACAGCGCGGGATTCTCGGATTATGTTTACCTTAATCTGTCCGGGATAGTCCATTTCCTGCTCGATCTTCTGGGCGATCTCTCTGGCTACAATAACCATCTGCTCGTCCGAGACCTTGTCGGGATAGACCATGATCCTGACTTCTCTGCCCGCCTGGATTGCAAACGACTTCTCAACGCCGTCATAAGAGGAGCAAATCTCCTCGAGCTTTTCGAGTCTCTTGATGTAGTTCTCGAAGTTCTCGCTTCTGGCACCGGGTCTTGCTGCCGAAATGGCATCCGCTGCCTGAACAAGCGCTGCGATAACCGAGTGACACTCGACATCACCGTGGTGAGCTTCGATAGCATGGATAATCTCGGGAGACTCCTTGTACTTTCTGCAAACGTCAACGCCGATCTGAACATGCGACCCCTCGATCTCGTGGCTAAGTGCCTTTCCGATATCGTGGAGAAGTCCTGCACGCCTTGCAAGCGTCGGGTCAACCCCAAGCTCGCTCGCCATCATTCCAGCAAGGTGAGCCACCTCTATAGAGTGGTTCAGGACGTTCTGGCGATAGCTCGTTCTGTAGTGAAGTCTTCCAAGTAGCTTGACAAGCTCGTGGTTGAGACCGTGGACATTCGTCTCGAGGACGGCTCTTTCGCCCTCCGACTTAATAGTCTGCTCGACCTCGCGCCGTGCCTTGTCAACACATTCTTCAATTCTTGTAGGATGGATTCTGCCATCCTGGATAAGCTTTTCAAGCGACAGCCTTGCGACCTCGCGTCTTACAGGGTCGAAGCAGGAAAGAGTGATGGCCTCCGGGGTGTCGTCGATGATCAAATCGACTCCCGTCAGCTGCTCGAGAGCACGGATATTTCTGCCCTCTCTTCCTATGATTCTTCCCTTCATCTCTTCGTTCGGAAGAGGAACCACAGACACTGCCGACTCGGAAACCTGGTCAGCAGCACATCTGGCAATTGCAAGAGAAATAAGCTGCCTTGCCTTTGCCTCGCATTCCTCCTTCGCCTGAGCTTCGTAGTTTGAAATCTTAACTGCCTTTTCGTGAACCAGATCGTCTTCGAGCGACTTGAGGAGATACTCCTTCGCCTGCTCTGTCGTGAACCCGGAGATTCTCTCGAGCTCAGTAAGCTGGCTCTCTTTTACCTTTTCAGCCTCGGCAAGCTTCGACTCCGCCTGCTTCAGCTTACGCTGAACGTTTTCGTCCTTTTTCTCGACAGATTCAAGCTTCTTGTCGAGAGTTTCTTCCTTCTGCTGAACTCGTCTTTCCTGTCTGGAAACCTCGGATCTACGCTCCTTGAGCTCCTTCTCGGTTTCCATACGGTTTTTGTAGATTTCATCCTTGGCTTCGACGAGCTTCTCTTTTTTAAGAGCTTCCGCCTGCTTGCCGGCTTCTTCTACAATTCTATTCGCTTCTTCTTCAGCAGAACCGATCTGCGCTTCAGCGATTTTCTTTCTATGTTCAATTCCCGAACGGTAGCAAATAACTCCGCTAACTCCGGCGCCGACCGCAAGGGCAATAACACATAAAAGGATCGTAACTGGTAATGTCAACTAACAACTCTCCTTTCTGAGTATTTTATTCGGAAGACTCCCGCCCTGAACTCCACTTGCGAATAAGCCCACAGCAGCCAAATCATCTTCCGTTTTAAGAAAGAGATTCCCCGGCGTTTACGGGGAAACTCATGAAATAAACAAAGGCAAGCAATAAACTTCCATTCCTGCCAAAGTATACATGTGAAAGTGCACGGTATAAGAGCCCCGTGCAAAAACAGCCCACATACTCTTTTATTTTATAATAGAATTCCGTTCATGTCAAGGGGTTTTCGGGAGGAAATTCTTAATTTCGGTGCCTTCAGCACCGAAGCGCTCGCCCCTTCGGGGCTCGCGCCCTCTCAGTCGCCTTCGGCGACAGCTCCCCCAGAGGGGGAGCCAAGAATTCCACTTGCACAAAGCCTTCCTTGAGGCAGCAACTCGGCTCTCCCTCTGGGAGAGCTGGCAGCCCCGAAGGGGCTGACTGAGAGGGCGCCGACCGAAGGGAGGCGCTGCGATTTCGCCTTCGGCGAAATCGCTTCGGCGAAGGCGACGCCAGTCGCCGTAGCCGAACATGTAGGGGCGGATATTATCCGCCCGGGTCTCCTGGAAGTGCCTACTCGTTTCACTCAACCACTTCCACCAAAAAACTCACCGGCCTGAAGCCGTCATTACACGACACCATGGCGGAGCGAGGGTTCTTCATCCAGTCCCCATAAATCCCCTCACCGCCGCAGGCGAGGGTCATCACGAAGGGGAAAAGGGTCTGCCAGGTGCTGTCGCAGAAGTTTTCGGGCTTCTCGAGGCCGTTTGTCAGGAAGACCTGGCCCTCCGACATCATGCAGGGGTTCTCGAGCGGGAGCTCGTATTTTTCGATAAGGTCGTCATGGCGGGCGATTTTCAGGACGGTAATCCGGCAGTTCTTCATTAAATTCAACCTCTTTCAGGAATATTCTTTTAAAATTGTAGCATAAATCGGAGATAATTTCAACGAAAATCGGCTTTTTAAAACTTTTTCGGATTTAGGGCTTGACAAACGCGAAAGATTTTATTATAATAGACAAGTCGCAAATGTGGCTGTATAGCTCAGTTGGCTAGAGCACTCGGTTCATACCCGAGTTGTCACCGGTTCGAATCCAGTTACAGCCACCAATCGGCCCGTTGGTCAAAAGGTTAAGACACCGCCCTTTCACGGCGGAGATATGAGTTCAATTCTCGTACGGGTCACCAAAGAAAAGCCACCCTTCCAGGGTGGCTTTTTAATGTGGAGGTGAAACGCCCGCCTTCGGCGGGCGCCCTCTCAGTCAGCTGCTTCGCAGCTGCCAGCTCTC
>JAJBTZ010000089.1 GCA_020860605.1 Ruminococcus sp.
GAGGGGTGCGATTTCAGGCGAAGCCTGAAATCGCGTCGCTGCGAAGCAGCGACAATGCCTCCCCTTTGTGAAATCCCCATGAAATACCCACGAAAAATGAAAAACACCCTTGAAAAACGAGGTGGTGGGGATTATAATTTAAGCGTGGGAATATTCTTCCTAAATCATGGGAAAGGGCAATATGATGCCGAGGTTTTTTGTCATTGATCCGCCTCAGGACGGGATTATTACTATAAGCGGAGCGGATGCTCAGCATATCGGGAAGTCGCTTCGGATGGCGGTTGGAGAGGAGCTCACCGTCTGCCGGGACGGGGTCGACTATCGCTGCGAGATTATCGGGATAACCCGGGAGGATGTCGCCCTCAGGGTTATAAGCGAATCAAAATCGAGCGAGCCGAATATAGATTTAACGCTGTTCATGGCGATGCCGAAGCTCGACAAGCTCGAGCTCATCGTTCAGAAATCGGTCGAGCTGGGGGCAGTGAGAATCTGCCCGGTGCTGACGAAGCGCTGCATTTCAAGGCCAGACCCAGAAAGGTTCCAGTCGAAGCGCGAAAGGCTTCAGAAAATTGCTCTTGAGGCTGCGAAGCAGTCGGGGCGCGGAATTATCCCGGAGGTTTCGGACATAATTAGCTTTGACGGGTGCCTTCGGGAGCTCTCGGAGATGGATCTTCGGATCGTCTGCTACGAAAAGGGCGGGGTCAGTCTTAAAGAGATTGGCATTGAAAAAGGCCAGAAAATCGGGCTGTTTATCGGGTCTGAAGGCGGATTTGAGCCGGGAGAGATCGAAATTCTCGAGAAAAACGGCGTGAAAAAGGCATGGCTGGGCGACAGGATTCTCAGGTGCGAAACTGCACCCTTAGCAGCGATGTCGATAATCATGTTTTTGACCGATAATATTTAAATGGGGTATTGCATTTTTCTCAAATGTGTGCTATATTTAACTTAAGAAAAACTGAAGGAGATGTTTTCAGATGAGTAATTTATTTAAAATAGCTGTTGGAATAGGTGCCGCTGCTGCCGCTGCTGCACTCGGCTTCGCCCTTGCAAAGAAGGTTCGTGACGACGAAGAAATCGACGACACCGAGGATTTCGAGGGTCTTGACGACGTAGATAGCTGCGAGTGTGAAGACTGTGAGGCCTGGGACGGCGAGGATTGCACCTGCGATCATGCCTGCGAAAAGGACGAGGATGAGGATGAGTGCGACGACGAGTGCGAATGCGACGAATGTGACGATGACGAGTGCGAGTGCGACGAATGCGAAGGTCACGGCCAGGATATCTCCGAGGCTGTCAACAGCATCGTCGACGGAGTCATGAGCGGAATTGTCATCGCTGCCGACAAGGCAAGCGAATGGGCTTCCATCATCGCCGACAAGGTTGCTGAAAGACTCGAAGAGCGCCACGAGGCAGAGTATTCCATCGAGTGGGATGATGACGATGACGACGAGGATGAAGACGAGGAACCCGAGGTTCCCGAGTCCGTAGACGAAACCCTCAAGGCTGCTGCCGAAGTAGCCGAGGACATCCAGGAAGCAGCCGAAGAGGCCACAGAGGACCTCCACGTAGACGACCACCCTACTGAAAGCTGATTTTCTAAGAAAGCATAATTTGAACACAACCCCTGCTCTTTTGAGTGGGGGTTGGTTTTTGTCGCCACCTGCGGTGGCGACCGCGCTCGCCTTCGGCTCGCGCGCCCTCTCAGTCGGCTTCGCCGACAGCTCTCCCAAAGGGAGAGCCAAGTTGCTGCCTCAAGGAAAGCTCTGCGAGAGCACAATTCTTGACTCCCCCTCTGGGGGAGCAGTCAGCTGCGAAGCAGCTGACTGAGAGGGCGCGAGCCCGAAGGGCGAGCGTTTTGTGCTCTGCTCAAGGTCATCCTTGAGGCAGAGAAAGCCTCCCCCGAAGGGGGAGGGGGACCGTCGCCGAAGGCGATGGTGGAGGGGTGCAAGTTCGGCGAAGCCGAACTTGCCAGTTTCCCGAAGGGAAACTGTACTTGCACGAAGGCAAGTCGTCGACCCACGAAGGAGGCGCTTCAGCGGTGAGGGCTGCGAATTTCAAAAAAATTTTCCGATTCCCGCATCCACCCGCAAAAATCCCGTGTCTATAATAGTGAAAACGTTTTCAAATCAATTCGAAAGAGGTGATGGTGATGATTGACGACAGGAGGCTCCTTGGGAGGCTCGCCTCGGGTGACGAAGGGGCGTTCCGGGAGATTGTCGAGGTTTACTCGAAATATGTCTCGACTGTTATCGCGAACCAGCTTCGCGACTTCTCAAGCGTCACCGTCATCGAAGAGCTTTCGGCGGATGTGTTCTTTGAACTCTGGAGGAGCAGGGAGGACCTTACTACCTCCCACCTCCGTGGCTGGCTCGCGACTGTCTCTCGAAACAAGGCGAAGAACTATATTCGCTCCCAGAGGCTTCAATTCGAGAGCCTTGACGACAGCATAGCCGAGAACATTATCGACCTCTCGGACGACTTCTCGAAGCTCGAGAAGGAAGAACAGGCTGCCGAGATTGCTTCTGCTCTCAAGAAGCTCCGAAGACCCGAGCGGGAGGTTCTCCTTCGGTACTACTATTACAACCAGACGGTTGGGATGATTTCCGAAGAGACTGGGACTAATCTCGCAACGGTCAAGCCGAGGCTTCAAAGAGGCAGGGATAAGCTCAAAGAAATTTTAGAAAAGGGAGGCTTTTCAAAGTGAAGAAACTTTATAGCGACCTTCTCGACTGCTACAGTGAGGAGAAATTAAAGCTCAAGAAAGCTCCCGCTGTCAGCAGTGACAGAATTTATGCTTTGGCTAACGCCAAGGCGGGAAAGGAAAACGTTTTTATGGAGAAAAAACACAATAGATTACCAGTTGTGCTGGCTGTAGTGGTTGCGGCTGTGCTCCTGATGGGAGCAGGATATTTGGTTGCATACAACAGCATAACCGACTTTTTCGTGCGAAACTGGGAAGACA
>JAJBTZ010000064.1 GCA_020860605.1 Ruminococcus sp.
GTCAGCTCGTGTCGTGAGATGTTGGGTTAAGTCCCGCAACGAGCGCAACCCCTATTGTTAGTTGCTACGCAAGAGCACTCTAGCGAGACTGCCGTTGACAAAACGGAGGAAGGTGGGGACGACGTCAAATCATCATGCCCCTTATGACCTGGGCCACACACGTGCTACAATGGCGTTTAACAAAGGGAAGCAAGACCGCGAGGTGGAGCAAATCCCCAAAATACGTCCCAGTTCGGATTGCAGGCTGCAACTCGCCTGTATGAAGTTGGAATCGCTAGTAATCGCGGATCAGCATGCCGCGGTGAATACGTTCCCGGGCCTTGTACACACCGCCCGTCACACCATGAGAGTCGGGAACACCCGAAGTCCGTAGCCTAACCGCGAGGAGGGCGCGGCCGAAGGTGGGTTCGATAATTGGGGTGAAGTCGTAACAAGGTAGCCGTTCGAGAACGAGCGGCTGGATCACCTCCTTTCTAAGGAGACTTCGGGAGATGAAGAATCTCTCGTAACGTCCTAAGGTCAGCTTACTGGAGCAGAAGTCGATGCCACGTTGTTTAATTTAGAGGATACAAGCCGAGAGAGATGATGGGGGTTTAGCTCAGCTGGGAGAGCGCCTGCCTTGCAAGCAGGAGGTCAGCGGTTCGAACCCGCTAATCTCCACTTACTTTCTTTGAAAAGAAAGTAAGCAAAGAAACTTAACTGCTCTGGTCCTGCTCAAAAGAGTGGAAGAGCGGCAAAGATTCTGAGCTTGCGGTTCTATAGAAGAAAGTGAACAACAAGGGCCCATAGCTCAGCTGGCTAGAGCGTCCGACTGATAATCGGGAGGTCGATGGTTCGAGTCCATTTGGGCCCAGTAAGGTCGGAAGCTATGGTAGCAAGCTAGAGCGTCCGACTGATAATCGGGAGTCGATGATCGGAATCCGCAGGATTCCGAATGCTGTACCGGCAATATGCCGGGGGCATATTGCTCCTTAGAAAAACGAGCCCATTCAGGCCCACTTACTTTCTTTGAAAAGAAAGTAAGCAAAGAAACTTAACTGCTCTGGTCCTGCTCAGAAGAGTGGAAGAGAGCGGAAAGCTTCCGGCATCGTCCTCTAACGAGACCGCCGACGCCTGGAAATTGGATTTCAGCACTCAATGGAAATTGAATGTTGAGATCTGGTTTCTGTGAAGGGATCAGAGCGCTGTATCTTGAAAACTGAACAATGAGAAATAGTGAAGAATTGCGAGCAAGCAACAGAGAGGTAACATTTTTAATTGTGGAAACTTTCAAGGCTTCAACGCATGAATCGGCAAGAGCGGATGACGAGGGATTTTGCGTCAGAAAAAGGCGCAAAAACGCAGGTGTACTGGATGTACATCAAGTTTTTGCAACGAATTTCTGACGGAAAAGAGCCGTCAGACGCCGAAGACGTATTCATGGGTTGATGCCTACAGTAGAAGGGTAACACAAACTACAAAATAACCGATTTGGAGCCTGCATAATTCGAGTACTTTTTCAACGATGAGAACCAAAAAAGGTCGAATCTGGAAAAGGTAAGCCTTGAAGCGCGGAGACGAAAGTCGAAGCGACGAGAGGTCAAGCTAATAAGAGCGCAAGGGGAATGCCTTGGCATCAGGAGCCGACGAAAGACGTGACAAGCTGCGATAAGCCTCGGGGAGCTGCAAATAAGCATTGATCCGGGGATCTCTGAATGGGGCAACCCGGCAGGAGAAGATCCTGTCAACGTATACTGAATCCATAGGTGTGCGTGGGGAACCGCCTGAACTGAAACATCTAAGTAGGGCGAGGAAAAGACATCAACCGAGATTCCGTAAGTAGTGGCGAGCGAACGCGGAAGAGGCCAAACCAGGTGAAGCAATTTGCCTGGGGTTCGGACTGGCAGAACGGCACACAAGTCTAACAGAATGGTCTGGGAAGGCCAACCGTAGACGGTGAGAGTCCGGTATGTGAAAGATGAAGTGTGTTAGCCAGTATCCAGAGTACCGCCGGACACGAGAAACCCGGTGGGAAAACGGGGGGACCACCCTCCAAGCCTAAATACTACCTGATGACCGATAGAGGAGCAGTACCGTGAGGGAAAGGTGAAAAGGACCCCGAGAGGGGAGTGAAACAGAACCTGAAACCTTGTGCTTACAAGCACAGAGAGCCCGTTAAGGGGTGATCTGGTACTTTTTGTAGAACGGTCCGGCGAGTTATGGTATGCAGCAAGCTTAAGGTATTGAGTACCGGAGGCGAAGCGAGAGCGAGTCTGAATAGGGCGTAGAGTTGCATGCTATAGACCCGAAACCGGGTGACCTAGCCATGAGCAGGTTGAAGTTGCGGTAAAACGCAATGGAGGACCGAACGCACGTTCGTTGCAATGACCGGCGATGACTTGTGGCTAGCGGTGAAATTCCAAACGAACCCGGAGATAGCTGGTTCTCCCCGAAATAGCTTTAGGGCTAGCGTTGTGAATAGATTACCGGAGGTAAAGCACTGACTGGGCTAGGGGGCGCGAGCTTACTGAACCCTATCAAACTCAGAATGCCGGATAATTGGTACACAGCAGTCAGACTGCGTGAGATAAGTTTCGTGGTCAAAAGGGAAACAGCCCAGACCGACAGCTAAGGTCCCGAATGTATGCTAAGTGGGAAACGATGTGGGATTGCTAAAACAACCAGGATGTTGGCTCAGAAGCAGCCATTCATTCAAAGAGTGCGTAATAGCTCACTGGTCGAGTGATCCTGCGCGGAAAATGTAACGGGGCTAAGCATACAACCGAAGCTTCGGATTGCCGAAAGGCAGTGGTAGGGGAGCGTTGAATACGGGGTGAAGGTGCACCGGAAGGAGTGCTGGACTGTATTCAAGTGAGAATGCCGGAATGAGTAGCGAGAATTATGTGGGAATCATAATGGCCGAATATCTAAGGTTTCTTGGGGAAGGTTCGTCCTCCCAAGGT
>JAJBTZ010000026.1 GCA_020860605.1 Ruminococcus sp.
CTGGCAGCCCCGAAGGGGCTGACTGAGAGGGCGCGAGCCCCGAAGGGGCGAGCGTTGCGATTTCGCCGAAGGCGAAATCGCGTCGGCGGAGACGACGAAGTCGTCGCAGCCGACAATGTAGGGGCGGATATTATCCGCCCGGGTTTTCGATGGGGTAGTACGGGCGGATAATATCCGCCCCTACAAAGTTCGGCTACGGCGACTGGCGTCGCCTCCGCCGAAGCGATTTTCGCGCCAGCGAAAATCGCCGACTTGCCGAAGGCAAGTCGTCTTCAGCCTCCGCAGCCAACAAATGAGAGCGTGTCTCAATACCCATTCACCTCAAGATACTCTTCAAGACACAGCCCCGAATCCTGAATATCCTGAGCGTATTTGACGCCCACAAACCTATAATGCCACGGCTCATAGATGAACCCGGTGATATCGACCTTGTCGCTCGCGTAGCGCATTATGAAGCCGTATTCGGCTGCGTGGGCCTGGAGCCAGGCGAATTCTTCGGTGTCCTCGAACTCGGTGTAGGTGTCCCAGTCGTCCTCAGTAATAATGTCGACTGCGAGGCCGGCGTTGTGTTCACTTCCTCCGGCAGGAGCGATGTTCACCGCCGTGTCGGCGTAGGCCTCCTCGTAGGTCATGCCGTCCTCCATGCGGGATTCGACGTTTCTATCAAAAAGATTCTGCTGATAGTTGACAGTTCTGTAGGCGGAGAGAACCTTCAGGTTGATCCCATCGGCAGCGGCTGCCTCGATCATCAGCTTGCAGTAGTAGGCAGCGGTTTTCTCCATCTCGTAGCTGCCCTGGACATAGTCAGTCTCGATCTTGTAGTCGTCTGGCAGGAGATTGGTTTTGTTCACGAGGATCAGGTAATCCTCCTCCGTCTGGAAGTAATACTCGTCGCCCGAGTCGACCGTGGTATATTCATCCTCCACGTTGACCTCTTCCTCCCTCAGGTAGTCGCCACTGACATAGGCGACGGTCCCGTCATAGTCGATCCGATACCAGCCGTTCGAGACCTCGCCCGTGACGTTGACAGCGTCGCCAACAGCGAGCTGACCGACAGCGGTGTACATCGCGTCCGGCCCCAGTCTCACATTGAGCGGGTCGGTCGCATACATCACCATCTCGACCTCGGTGATCTCGTAGCCAGTTACGGTTAATTCTTCAGAGGACTCCTCGCCCTCCGCCTCTTCAGGTTCTTCGGTTTCATCGACGCTGCCGGTGTCTTCGGCAATAGTTTCTTCAGAAACTGTGGTCACTTCTTCGGAAGAAACTGGCGCCTCGGTGACTGCGGGCTCGGTGGTCACGTCCCCAGAAACGAGTTCTTCCTGCGATTCAGCCGAACATCCGACCAGCGTCAAGAGCATCACCGCTGCAATTACAGCGGACAAAAATCTTTTCATAAAATCAAGCCTCTCTATAATACGATATGTAATTCCAGATTATGCCTACATTATAGCACGCTTCCGCGCCTTTGTCCAGGTTTTAAGCTAAATCTTAATGGAATTGTAACCGAATCGACACTTTGCGACGGCTGAGCGTTGTACACTGATGTAGGGGCGGATATTATCCGCCCGTACCACCCCCAATCGAAACCCGGGCGGGGCAGTTGGCGAAGCCAACTGTGTATCCAGCCCCTACATATGTCGCCGGCTTCGTCGGCGACGCGATTTCGCCTTCGGCGAAATCGCACCCCTCAGTCAGCTGCTTCGCAGCTGCCAGCTCCCCTTGACAGGGGAGCCATAATTGCCGAAGGATTGCTTCTGACTTTGGCACAACGTTGTTTTTGCAACCTATCCCTCAACTCGAACCTTTGGGAGAAGGACACTGGCTCCCCTGTCAAGGGGAGCTGGATGCGCCGAAGGCGCAGACTGAGGGGTGCGATTTTCGCGCCAGCGAAAATCGCCGACTTGCCGAAGGCAAGTCGTCTTTAGCCTCCGCAGCCGACAATCCCCACGAAAGGAGTGCCCCATGCAAATAGACCTATCCAATCGAAAATCCTCCCTCACCCAATTCCTTGCCGGAGGCGTCCTCGCCCTCAGCCTCTTCTCGACCCTCGCCTTCGGCGGAATGCTCCTGCAAGGAGCTGAAAGGCTCGAGCTCGACAAGCAGGACGTGTCGAATTTTGTCGAAAATGGGAGAGGGGAGAGTGCCGAATTGTCGAAAATTGTCGAAAAACTCGTCGGGCAGGAGGGGACGTGGCCTCTTGACGAGGCGCCTGAAGAGCTTGAAGAGCCTATGGATGAAGGCGAGGAGCCGTCTTCGCCACTGCCGTATCCTACGGAGTTCAACTCCCTTGGAGGCGAAATTGTCCGCAAAACCTACTCCTACACCGAGACTTCGACAACCGTCACCCTGTCTGGTGGCGGGATGCTCAGGAATTCGACAAATTTCGACACGGAAACTCTCTTAAAAGAAGCGTCGAAAAACGTCGAATTTTCGATAGAAATCGATTCGGATGAGCCACAAGTCCTCATCATCCACACCCACACCACCGAGAGCTACGAGCCCTACGCCCGTGACGCTTACGACGACAGCTTCAACTCACGAACTACTGACCTCGACAAGAGCGTCGTGGCCGTTGGCGACGCGATCACGGAGGCGCTCGAAGCTGCCGGGATTTCGACGATCCACGACACCGAGCTTTACGACTATCCCAACTACACCGGCGCCTACGACAGGAGTTCGGAGGCCATTGAGGCCTATCTCGAGCGATACCCCTCTATTAAAATAGTGATCGACGTCCACCGGGACGCCATCGAGTCGGACGGTATCCGCTACGCCCCGATCTGCGAGATCGACGGCAAAACCGCAGCGCAGGTGATGATCATCGTCGGCTGCCTGAACGTGCCGAATTATCGCTATAATCTGCGCTTCGCCTCCGCCCTGCAATCGAAGCTCGAGACCGACTACCCCGGCCTCACGCGCCCGATCCTCTTCACCGAGCGGAACTACAACCAGGAGCTGACACATGCGAGCATCTTGATTGAAGTCGGGTCGAGTGCCAACTCGATTGAGGAGGCGGTGTATGCGGGGGAACTCGTTGGGATGGGGCTAAGCGAGTTATTGTTCGGCTACGGAGGCTGATGCCTCCTTCGCCGAAGCGATTTCAGGCTCCGCCTGAAATCGCACCCCTCAGGCGCTTCGCGCCAGCTCCCCTTGACAGGGGAGCCATAACTGCCTGAAGCACAACTTTTGACTTTGGCACAACGTTGTTTTTGCAACCTATCCCTCAACTCGAACCTTTGGGAGAAGGGCACTGGCTCCCCTGTCAAGGGGAGCTGGCAGCTGCGAAGCAGCTGACTGAGGGGTGCAATTTCGCCTTCGGCGAAATTGCTTCGGCGAAGGCGACGCCAGTCGCCGTAGCCGAACTATGTAGGGGCGGATATCATCCGCCCGCTTACGGACTGCCAGAGGGTTTTCGGATGGATATGTTTTGGGGTAGCGGGCGGATAATATCCGCCCCTACTTGACTTTCAGCAAAAAAAGATATACAATAGTCTAGAAAAAATATCACCTCTCGAAAGGGCTGTTAATATGGACAATTCGTTGAAAACTATGGACAAAATTGTGGCGCTCTGCAAGGGCAGAGGGTTTATTTTCGCTGGAAGCGATATCTATGGCGGGCTCGCTAACACC
This sequence comes from Ruminococcus sp., assembly GCA_020860605.1. Lineage (GTDB taxonomy): Bacteria > Bacillota > Clostridia > Oscillospirales > Ruminococcaceae > Faeciplasma. The sequence continues at coordinate 3,634 of JAJBTZ010000026.1, forward strand.
TGGGACTATGGCCCCCTTGGCGCTCGTATGAAAAATAATGTCAAGGACACCTGGCGCAAGAGATTTATTCAGGAGCGCCGTAATAGCTATGAGGTCGACGCCGACATTCTCATGCACCCGAGAGTGTGGGAGGCGAGCGGTCACGTAGCTTCCTTCTCCGACCCGCTTCTTGACTGCAAGGAGTGCAAAATGCGCTTCCGCGCCGACAACCTCATCGACGACTTCGACCCGAACGCTCATGCCGACGGGATGACCAAGGCGGAGATGTTTGACTACATCAAGGAGCACCACATCCCTTGCCCCCACTGCGGAAAGCACAACTTCACCGACATCCGCGAGTTCAACCTCATGTTCCAGACCTACAGAGGGGTCACTGAGGACGCGAAGAATATCATTTATTTAAGACCAGAAAACGCTCAGGGCGAATATGTCAATTTCCTTAACGTCCAGAGAACCATGAGGGCGAAGCTCCCGTTCTCAATCGGACAAATCGGCAAGGCGTTCAGAAACGAGATCACCCCTGGCAACTTCACATTCAGAACCATCGAGTTCGAGCAAATGGAGTTCCAGACCTTCTGCAAGGAAGGATCTGATAGCGACTTGTATGAGTACTTCAAGTCCTTCGGCAAGCAGTATTTCGAGGATTTGGGAATCCCCGCTGAGCACCTTCGGTTCCACGACCACGAGAAGCTCGCCCACTACGCGAAGGCTGCCTGCGACATCGAGTTCCTCTTCCCGTTCGGCTGGGGTGAGATCAACGGCACCCACAACCGCACCAACTACGACCTCACCCGCCATCAGGAGTACAGTGGCACCAAGCTTGAGTATTTAGACCCTGAGACCAACGAGAAGTTCATTCCTTATATTATAGAGTCGACCTACGGCCTCGACCGCACGGTTCTCGCGCTCCTCTGCGAGGCCTACGACGAGGAGGTCATCGACGCCGAGAAGAACGACGTCCGCACCGTCCTCCACCTCAGCCCAGTCGTCGCCCCCTACAAGGCAGCCGTCCTCCCGCTTTCGAAGAAGCTCTCCGAGGAAGCCTTCGACAAGGTCTATGCTGACCTCTCAAAGAAGCTGATGATCGATTTCGACGACACCGGCTCAATCGGCAAGCGCTATCGCCGCGAGGACGAAATCGGAACTCCCTGGTGCATTACCTATGACTTTGATTCGCAGACGGATGGCTGCGTCACGGTTCGTGATAGAGATTCTATGGAGCAGGTCAGGATGCCGATTTGTGAGTTGGAGAATTATATTAGCAGCAGGATAGAATTCTGACTGTAGGGGCGGATATCATCCGCCCGTACCTACGGCACATCGAAAACCCGGGCGGGCAGTTGGCGAAGCCAACTGTGTATCCAGCCCCTACATTATCGGCTACGCCGGCTGAAGCCGGCTTCGCCGATGCAACTTTTTGCTTCGCAAAAAGTTGCACCCCTCAGTCAGCTGCTTCGCAGCTGCCAGCTCCCCTTGACAGGGGAGCCTTAATTAGCGAAGGCAGCTTTGTGCTTCTATCAGAAGCTTTGGGAGACGAATGCTGGCTCCCCTGACAAGGGGAGCTGGATGCGCCGAAGGCGCAGACTGAGGGGTGCGATTTTCGCGCCAGCGAAAATCGCTCGGCAAGGAGGCTTTAGCCTCCGCAGCCGACGTTGCCCTTGCGGAAAGCGACATATTTGCCAAAGGAGGCACCCACATGGAAACCCAAACCCCAAAATCCGAGAAAAAATCCATCAAAAAAGAAGTCTACATCATCATCGCTCTGGTGGTCGTGATTGCGCTGCTTCTGCTGTTTGTCTTCCGCGACAGCCTCTTTGGCACGCCTTCGGGGTATGAGGGCGTTATCGAGCAGTATTTCACCTCGATCTCTGCCCGCGACTTCGACTCCTATGTCGGCACCATGCCGACTGCTATAGCTTCCGACTACGAGGCGGAGAAGACGGAGCTTGGCTACTCGAACTACGACTACATGGACGAGCTCTACTACGACGTTTTCGACGAATTCGGCGAGGATGTCGCGATAACCCTCGAGTTCGGCGAAGCCGAGCGCCCCGACGACGAGTACATCGACTACTTCGCCGAGAGCTATGAAGAGATTTACGGCGAGAGCATCAGCACCAGTAAGGTCTACGGCGTCTACGTCAACGCCAACTTTTCGGGCTCCCTTTCCGAAAGCGACATCGAATTCGAGTGCTTCGTTCTGAAGACTGGCGGAAGATGGTATATGGTTGGGTGCGATTTTTGGACGGAAGAGGAGTAATCGGATACCCCTCCATTGTCGCCGAAGGCGACGGTTCACCTCCCCTTTCAGGCTCACCCGTCATAAGACAGGTCTTGAATATTTTCCGAGAACAGCGTGATTCAGTTCACGCTGTTCTCTCTTTTGATTGATAGCTCAGCATTTCCGCTATAAAGCTCTCCGGCAGAAAACCGATTAAGTTCAGGCTAATCCTGACTTCCTGTACTCGGTGCTCACTGCTCTTGTCTGGTGCGCATACATACACCCTGTTCACAAGATCATTCAGAACAGTCGGTGTCAGCTCGTTCAGAACCGGGTACTTTTTTGCCCTGCGGATGAACTCATCTATGCTGTCAGCGTTTTCTTCATGCTGTGAGATTTCCGCTTCCAAAGCTTCAATCTTCTTCGCAATTTCAGCTTGTTCGGCTTCATAATCTTCGGAAAGCTTGTCGAAACGGCTCTCGGTGATTTTGCCGGATACCATGTCCTCATAGATGCGTTTGAATAATCGGTCAATCTCGTCCATTCGGCGTTGCGATTGTGTGAGCTGTCTGCGTTTTGCAGTCAACTCTTTTTTGCTCTCTTCTTTGCATTTGACTCCGAGCTTTTCCCGGAATAAATCCTCGTACTCGGATATGTACCAAAGCAAACGCTGTAAATACAACAGCACACCTTCTTCAAGAACAGCGGCTCGGATGAAATGTGTTCCGCAATAATCCGTTCCCTTTTTGCGGGAGGTTGAGCAGACGAAATAATCCTGACGTTGTGCGAAGTTACTTGCTGTGCAATAGTACATCTTTCTTTCGCAATCGGCACAATAAGCTATCCCGGAAAAGAGATTGGTCTTGCCGGTCTTTGTCGGTCTGCGCTTGTTCTTGCGAAGCTCTTGCACACGCTCAAAGGTTTCTTCGTCAATGATAGCCTCCTGCGTGTTTTTGAAAATCATCCATTGCTCCGGTGGGTTGTCGATGGTCTTCTTAATTTTGTAGGATTGCCTGTGCGTTCTGAAATTGGCGGTATGTCCGCAATATTCAATCCGTTCTAAAATCCCGGATACAGAGCTTCCGTTCCAGTCGTAGGGACTGGCAGGCAAAGCGTTACGGACTTTTTGATTCTGCCTGTCCAGATAGACGGTCGGTGTTACCACCTGTTCAGCTTTCAGAATGCGTGCGATTTGAGTAGGGCCGTAGCCTTCCATACAAAGAGCAAAAATTTGTTTGACTATTTCGGCGGCTTTGGGATCTACCACCCACTTCTTCGGATTGTCCGGGTCTTTGACGTAACCATAAGGTGGAATCGTTGTGAGGTGTTCGCCGGATTCGCCTTTCAGTTTCAGAGATGCCCGAACTTTCTTGCTGCCGTCCTTAACATAATATTCGTTGATTATATTCATGAACGGAGTGAAATCGTTCTCCTGCTGATTTGAACTGTCCACGCTGTTGTTGACGGCGATAAATCGGACATTGTTCTGCGGAAAAGTGACCTCGGTATACATTTCGCCCGATACGGCTCATATCTTTGGTGATGATTGTACCGATTTTGCCATCTTCCACGAGGCTGATTAACCGTTGCCAATCGGGACGTTGGAAGTTTGCACCTGAGTAACCGTCATCCACGAAATACTCAACGTTACGAAAACCGTTTTCTTGAGCGTACTTACTCAAGATGGCTTTTTGATTGACGATACTGTTGCTGTCTCCCGCCAGTTCATCGTCACGGGACAGGCGGCAATACAAGGCTGTAATTTTGTCAGACTGCTTCATGTTGTTATCCTCCATAGTGTTGGGGCAGTCTGCCATAACGAGGTTGTTGGTCATTATTTACACGCTCTTTTCTTCATCCATCAGCTTCATGACTTTTTCGGAAAGAGTGCATCTTCCGTCAAAGCTACCGGTGAAATGATAGGTAGTGTTTCCGGATTCCAGACGCACTGTAATCTTCGGAAGTTCTTGCCACATCGGAACGGTTGCGTAGCGTGTTCCGCTCTCGTCCACCCGAATATTATTGTTTCTTTCTTGCATATCCACCTTCCTTATTTTCAGAATGACAAAGGGTTTGGGAATTCCCAAATTTGCAGTGTGTACACTTGTGTATATACACCTGCTGTGCTTGCTATTCTTCAAGTTATCTCAAAACCCGTTGACAAATCGGCAAGTTTTCCTTATAATATAGGTAGAATAATTGCCTACTCTTAGTATAAGCAAATAAGGTACCGGTGTCAATAGGTTCAGGCAAAATAATGGGAAAATATTTTTCCGAGTGAGGTTCTCAATATGAAGTTTGGCGAAAAGGTAAGAAAGCTCAGGAAAGAAAAGAAGATGTCACAAACGGAATTGGGAAAGCTCTGCGGACTTTCCTTGAGGACGATTCGCAATTATGAAGTTGATGGGCGCTATCCAAAACAGCGAGCAGTTTATGCAAAGTTGGCTGAAGCATTGGGATGCGATGTCAATTATCTTCTTTCCGAAGATGAAGAGTTCGTTCTTCAGGCACAGCAGACCTATGGCTACAAGGGTGCAAGACAGGCGGAAGAATTGGTTGCCGATATTTCAGCACTCTTTGCCGGTGGAGAAATGCAGGAAGAAGAAAAGGATGCCGTGATGCGCGCTTTGCAGGAAGCCTACTGGATTGCGAAAGAGAAGAACAAAGAAAAGTATACACCAAAGAAATACATGAAGGATAACGAATAAAACAGACAGGCAAGGTAGATTTTCGAACTACCTTGCCTGTTTTTATATATGAATTTTTGAGAATAGCAAGCACAGTCGGTGTTGCCACACTCGGCGATTTTTACTTGTTGGGAATGTCCCAAACCCTGTATTTATTTGCAAAAGACACAGCTTAATATCTTGCGTTTTTCGACAAAAAGTCTTATAATATTTAATGGGTAATTGTATCGATTTAAAATGCTTTGCCTTAAAAGATAAATGAGAAGGAGTTTGAATATGAACTCGAATCAGATAGTAAGCAGAATGAACACATACCTACACACATCAGCATCTGAATTGGCTCAGTGGTTGGAAAAGTTTTTGAGTCGTACTTCACCTGACTGGTGGGAAGACAGTGTCATCGGAAATCTCAGTTATCATCAGCGTGAGTTGGCAACTGAAAACGGATTTACTAAGCTGTCTGATTTTGACTTGGCGGCTCTGCTCCGTATTGCGGATAAGTCTTGGTATACTCTCAGAACCGTAGCTTATCTGCCTACGCATGAAAGAGAAGTTATCCGGGCTATGATGGGAGTCCGCAATAACTGGGCGCATTGTAGTGCAGACTTGCCCGGCAAAGATACAATCGTATCTGATTTAAGCACGCTTCATGAATTTCTGACTCAGTTGGGTTGCGACGAAAAACTCCTGAACGAAATTGACCGTATGATAGACGATGTTAAATCTCCCTCTACAGTTGATTTTGCAAGTATCAGTAACGACCAAACAGATGGCAAAAACGCAGATACCGACATTGCTATTGTCAGTAATGGTAATATTGATATTGCTGAAAATAGTATAGTGTATCTTGTCGGCAATCCGAACGTCAAAGGAATTGTTATGTCCGTTTCTGACGTTGGTGGTACAAAAAAATATAATGTCTTTGTTGACGGTTCCATCAAGACGTTTTACTCAGGTCAGATTGCTCCGTTCATAAATGAGGTCTCATATAATTGGGTTGATGTCAATACGTTCAGAAGCACTCTGACCGCTTACCAGATAAATAATCCGTCAGGGAGAAGTCTGTACTCTCTTAATTCTGCGAGAATCGACTTTGTTCCATATCAGTTCAGACCTGCACTTAAGCTCATACATTCGGATGAACCGAGAATCCTTATTGCCGATAGCGTAGGCGTTGGAAAGACCATCGAAGCCGGTCTGATTATTAAAGAGTTACAAGCGAGACATGACCTTGAGAAGGCTTTAATCATATGCCCCAAGCCTCTTGTTGCGGAAAGAAAATGGGAGCTTGAAATGAAACGATTTGATGAAGATTTCATTCCCGTGGATGGCGCAACACTGAGACAGATTGTATCGGATACAGACAGGGACGGAGAATGGTCGATAAGATACAACAAAGCTATAATTCCATATTCTATTCTTGACGGTCGTACATACAACGGTGAGCATAGTAAGAAATCAAAATCATTTGGATTAAAAGACCTTGACCCTGCACCGCATTTTGACCTCGTCATTGTGGATGAAGCTCACCATATCCGCAACGGTAGCATGGAAAAAGAGAAAGCATACGAGTATAAGTGTGTAAAGTATTTCTGCGACCATGCGGATGCTGTTGTTATGCTGACGGCTACGCCGCTTCAGACAAGTGATGATGACTTGTATACACTTTTGAATGTTCTTCGCCCGGATGTTGTCATAGACAAAGCCACATTCAGCATGATGTCGCGCCCGAACGCTAATATTTCCCACTGTTCAAAAATCATGCGTAGAGCCGGGGATAACTGGCAACAAAACGCCTTGGATGAATTGGAAAATCTTCTGGATACTCAATGGGGCGAAAATGTCATTGCTACCAATCCCGCATATATTTCCGCAGTCAAGACTTTGCGTCAGGAAAAAATCTCAAGAGAAGAACGTGTAGAGCTTATATCCAAAGTTGAAAGTCTCAATAGCTTCAACACCATGCTTAGCCGAACACGCCGTAAAGATATTCAGGATTTCTGCATTCGTCGTCCCTATACCCTTTCTGTGAATTTTACGCCCGAACAGCAAGAGCTTCATGACGAATTACTGAGGTTTGAACACAATGCGCTGTTGCATCTGCACGGTTCTGCTCGTTCCGTACCGTTTATGATGTCCACAATCAAAAGACAAGCCGCAAGCTGTATTTTCGGTCTTGCTCCTCACATAAGGGACATAGTAGACCGTCGATTTTCACAGATAGACGATGATCCTGACACCGAGTATGAAGCTCTTTCGTTTGACAGTAAAGATTACGGCACACTTAAAGAGTTGTCTGAGAGACTTCTTCAGTTGGCGGACAATCTTTCTGACGATGACCCTAAGTTTGGCCTTATGATGTCAGCGATTCAGGAAAAGCAGAAGCAGGAAAACAACAAGATTATCATTTTCAGCACTTTCAGATACACCCTCAGCTATCTTTGCAAGAAGTTAGCTGCAACAGGACTGCGTGTCGCACAAATTGACGGCAGTGTAAAGGATGACGTTCGTTGTGAATTGCGCGACAGATTCCAGCTTCCGAAAGAAGATAAAGACGCTATTGACATTCTGCTCTTTACTGAAGTAGGCTCTGAGGGTCTCGACTATCAGTTCTGTGATATGATGATAAATTATGACCTGCCTTGGAATCCGATGCGAATTGAACAACGCATAGGTCGTATCGACAGACGAGGTCAGCAAAGTGAGACTGTCAGCATCTACAACATGATAACCGAGGGAACCGTTGATGCGGATATTTATTATCGATGCCTCATGAGAATCGGTGTGTTTGAGAACAGCATCGGCGAGTGTGAAAAGATACTCGGAGATATTGCTACTCAATTAGACCAGATAGCTACAGACTCAAGCCTTACCGAACAGGAACGCAGAACTAAAATTGAACAGATGACGGATAACGAAATTCGCAACATTCAGGAACTCAACAACCTGGAGGAGGAAGAAAAGGATCTATTCGGCTTTGACTTGTCTGAATACACCACTGCGCAGGAGATAAGAAATGCAGAAAACCCGTGGTTGACTCAAAGCTATCTTCAGATAATGATTGAACAATATCTGTCTGAGAGAACCGGGCAAAATTCTTCTGTTTTCGGAGAGGGCGCAGTTAAGCAGTTAAGACTTTCTGCGGAAGCCAGAGCTGTTTTGCGTGAGGATTTTAAAAAGCTTCCGGAAAGCAAGAATGCCGTCAGAAGAAGCTGGGATATATACCTCAAGGGTAGCAATCAGTATCATGCAATCACTTTTGATTCCGATGCCGCCGAGCATAATAAGGATGCTTTCTTTATCACAGCAATGCACCCGTTGGCAAAACAGGCTGCGGCTTACTACAAAACAAATGAGCAATCATATATCCATTTGCAATACACAAGCGACAACCTTCCTGTTGGCAAATACTACTTCTCCGTTTATGCTTGGAGCTATGTCGGTCTGAATCCCCATTTCAAATTGGTTGTTGTCTGCAATAATGATTCCATTGCAAAAGAGCTTCCGGATATTCTTCAGGAGGCTCAGAACTGCACAAACAAGTTGAAAATACAGCCCTCCGACTGGGATTCGCTTGAGCAGAAGCACATTGCGCTTTGGACAAGTGCAAAGAGTGAGGCTCTGAAAGACGCTCAGAATCTATCAAAATATAAAATTGAGAGTTTGACGAACAACTTCACAGCAAGGCAAAGGTCTTTGAATCAAAAAATCAAGGATACGGCGGATGACAAGCTCAAAAGAATGTATTTGAGCCAACTTGAATCTGCTACAAATAACTTTGAGGAGAAAATCAGAGACATCAACGACAAGAGCGCAACAACTGATATTCTTACCACAGCGATTGCAAACGGCATCTTGGAGATTGGATATTGATATTAAAATGACTTGGAGGTATGGGTATGAATACAGCCGATCTTAGCTATGCTGAATCTGTACAGCAAAACCGCAACAAAGATGAGATGCTCTATCGATCCCTTGGGACAATCGTCCAGTTGTATACGGATAAATCTCATTTTATCTACGAGCTTCTTCAGAACGCAGAAGACGCCGGTGCGTCAAAAATAAGCTTTGTTCAATATGATGACCGCCTTGAAGTGTTGCATAACGGTCGTTCGTTTACAAACGAGAACCTTTACGCTCTTTGCGATGTTGGAGAATCAGATAAGACTACTAACCTTAATCAAATCGGTGAATTTGGCGTGGGGTTTAAATCTGTTTACGGAATTTGCAAGGAAGTTCTTCTTTACAGCCACCCAACTGAAAATGAGATTTCTCAAGGACTCAAAAGATTCTCATATAAAATTACTGACTTCACGGATCTTTCAGATATTGAAGACCAAGACTTTTCAGATGAGTACACAACAAAATTTGTATTCTCGTATGCTATTGGGGAGAAATTCTCTAGCTTTACATACTATTTGCCTTTAAAAAACACCATCTCCAAGAGACTACAGAACTTGGGTGTAACTACACTGCTGTTTTTAAAGAATCTGAAATCCATTAACTATGAAATAGATATGGAAGATGTAAAAGCAAAGGGTTCATATTCGTTAGAGAGGCTCAGCGTCAACGATCACTGTACGCTTATTAGAGGAGTCGGTATCGGCAACGAAAATGATGATGGCAATAAGATTCCTTCATATCTTGTCTTTTCAACTCCGATTGATGTCTCAAATTCACAGCGCACTGTTGACATCGCTTTTCCTGTTACCAAGACTGACGAAGGAAAGTATATTTTTAGGAAAGCTAATAATTCCAATATCTCTGTTTACTTTCCCACCGGCACAGAGAGTAAGCTGAACTTTATTGTTCAGGGTCCATTTCGTACTGCTCCAAATAGGTCTGACGTTCCGGCAGATAACGAAGATAACAAAAAGCTTGCGAATATCGCCGCTGATTTGCTATGCGAAAGTATCCGTGAATTGGCAAAAAGAAACGAGCTGAATTACAGCCTGATTGAAATACTGCCACTTGATGAAAGTGCATTTGAGAACTATGCGCTCTTTAAAGTCATGTACGAAAAGATGCGTCAACTGTTTTCAACTGAGGAATTGATACCATATGATGGCGGATATACAAATGCAAAGTCTGCTTTGATTGCAAGAGGCAAAGACCTTTCTACCGTTTTTACAGATGAATTGATAACAGAGCTTTGGAATGATGGCAGAGAATATCACTGGCTTCCGGCATTTCTAACCGAAACTAATAAAGAATATACCAAAACATACACCTTCCTTACACGGAATGGCGTTAAGGTCTTGACACCTGGTGGCTTACGCAAGAAATTTAACGATTATCCTAATTTCTTTAAGAAACAAAGCGATGAATGGCTTATACAACTGTATAATATGTTTACAAATTCACAGTCTGAGTTTTCTTCTCGGAATCAGTCATCCATGTCATATGCAAGATTTATAAAAACGACTGACGGTGAATTTGTCTCTGCCTACAAATCTAATGGTCAGCCGAACGTTTTCCTGCCTTGCAAAAATGAATCACTCCAAAAGGGTATGAATGTTGTTGACAGGTTTATTTATGAAAACTGTAAGTACTTTTTCCACTCGATTCTGGAACTTAGAGAGCCAAATGAATGCGAACTGTTTATATCTGATTTCAAGGAGAGATATATGGATAGTTCAAGTATCGAGGAAGTCCAGTACATAAGTGATCTCAAGAATCTCTTGCTTAGCTATCGATATGACAATGAAGCCACATATACTAAGGAGTTAAACAAATTATTTCAGAACTATTTGCCAATCAGATGTTTACAAGAAGATAAGGGGTCACGATTTATCAAAATTAACAGGGAGAATAATGCTTATAAAGGGACTCTTTACTTCCCAATAGGTAAAGACGGGTCAGACATCGAAATCTATTATCGGGGTGTCTATCGCAATACCTATGTTGATATTGACTTTTACAGGAACAAGCTCGATCCTCAGCAATTTGCTCAATTCCAAGATAAACTACTGCGTTTGATGGGCTTTAGAAACGATATTTCTATCGACAGTGATAAAAGAGATGGAAACAGGAAACCCGGAGAATCAGACAAGGATCCAAGCTTCAAGTGGGAGGCTTTGGACGGCTTCGCATGGGCATTGAGTTTAGATCATATTGACGACGTAGTGAAGTATATTCAGCAGGATAACGGCTGTGATGATGCTTCGAATACAAAGAAGAAAAAGTCATCAATAATCTTTAAGTTTCTGAAAAATAACGAGAATAGATTGAGCGGCAAAATAAGGCATAAAAAAGACGGTTCGGTTGAGCAGGTGGATGAAAAAGCTCGAGTCATCAGCCAGCTAACTCCTGATCCAAAAAAATTTATGCGTAATGGTAATATTGAAGAACTACCGTACAGATGGCTATATACGAAAGACGGAAGATTCGTTGCCCCTTGTGAAATAACCAAGTATGAGCTTGATGAGACATTGTACGGTAATGTTGATATTGCTTCTCCTTTGTATGATTTATTAGGTTTCAAGTCAGATACAGATAGAGATAAAGACGAAGCTATGAAGAAGAAATATACTGAGTTGACCGAAGACGAAAAGTTAAAGTACTTTGAAATAGGTCTAAAAAAGTATGATATGTCGCTCGATACGTTTAATGCTCTTGTAGAACAACAAGAGAGTCACATCTCACAATATGGTAATCACTCTGTGTCTAAAAAAAGCAACGATTTCGATTTTCCTTCATACAGGGTGAGAAATTGGGAATCATTGCGAAAGCACGTTGCAGAGATTCTCTATGAAGCATCTCCTGTCAAATATGAACAGATAGTCCGTAGCATCCGCACAAGTAAATCTCAAGATGATCCAAAGTCATATTTGGAAAGTATGTATCTGATTGATTATGAGAAAAAATATGCTTGTCAAATGTGTCATAACTCTACGGACAATCCTGTAGCTTGCCAAATTGAGAACAAACCCACTAAAGAATTGAGTCCAATGTATTTGTGCCTATGTCCAAATTGCGCCGCAAAATTTAGGAGTATGCGTCAATATGGTGCTGACACCCTTCTGAACAAGATTTCAAGGCTGTCAAGAGCCGATATTGAAAATCAATCGCCAGTAGAGATTAACTTCAAACAGGAAAAGATTTGGTTTACACAGACGCACATAGCAGAAATAAAAGAACTTCTTGCAATAGAAAAAGAAGTACATAAGGATAGCAACTCAATCAGTGCGCTAAAAGCATCAAATGATGATAGTGACCCTGTTATCACGAGGACGGATTCGGTCGTTACTTCATTAGAAGCGAAAAAGACTTCTTCCTCTGTTTCTCTTGTAAAATCGCCGACTGCTAACGCAAATAAAGAAAGCAGTTTAGAGTCTGCGTTAAAAATCGTTCTTAAAAAATCATCGCATGGAATGGGTATAACAGCCTTGTCACGACAAGTCAACTGCACCGATACAAGGCTTGTGGAGCAAATACTCAATAATGCTGAATGGGCTACATTCCAATACGGTAGATACTGTTATGTAGCTCCTAAAAAAGAACCTCCAAAGAAGAAAGCCCTAAATGACAATGTGATTTTGTCAGTTGACTTTGATAGTATTACAGATATGTCTTATACCAAGCCTATATCATTATCATACTTTGGGGATGTGAAGAACGGATTTGAGTCGTGGACTGAATTATATGTATCGTTTTTTGCTACCCTATATGATGATTATCCGCATCTTTTTGCGGATAATATGAGCTTCTCTAAGAATGGAGAAAATCCCGATTTAGCAGAAACTGTAGAAACATCACAAAGAGAAAAATATTGCAAAGTGGCAGGCACTAAATTCCTACTTCGTGTAAATTTCAGCGTCTCAGCTATTGTGCGAAGAATTAAACTGTTATTGGATATGTGTTCGATAGATTACGATAACGTCGTTATCAAGTACCATCAATCGGAAGATAATGACACATTTTCGAAGAATAACATACCACATATAAGCAACAGAAACAATCGAAATGAGTTCTATCACTTCTTGATAGATGAAGTTGAACTTGCTGATAGCACTGCTCTCGGATATTCTTACTCTATCGAGGAATGCGAACGTTTTGCCCAAGAATATGGTTATAAATCTTGGAAATTGTATACACCGAATTTGGATGAAGCGAAGGAAACCGTTGGGCTTCTTCGCCGTAATACTGTCTTGACTGAACTTGATATGATCAGACACAATCAACTTAGCTCCGCTTTGAAGAGGTTTTCGGAATTTCTTGAGTTCATACGATAGATGTATCGTCTATAGCATTCATTTTAGTTAAAGGAGGCACACCCATGTCCAAACCCGGTAAATTCCGTCTTGACACGAGTTTTGAAGGCA
>JAJBTZ010000086.1 GCA_020860605.1 Ruminococcus sp.
GAACCCGACGACGGCGGCAGAGATGGCGAACCCGACGACGGCGGCAGTGATGGCGAACCCGACGACGGCGGCAATAATGGCGACGAGGGAAAAAAATGACACTTAGTGCAAAAGGCGGCAATTACAAACTAGGCGCGCCGGGCAATGAGACATGTTTAGGGGATGGCGTTGCTATTGGTCTTTGCGCTCGCGCTTTGGGGTGCAATGCCATTGATATTGGCTGCTGTTCTTGTGTTGCTTGTAATTCTGCAGGTGCAGTTGCTATTGGGCAGGGGGCGCATATTGAGGGTGCTAATTGCGCCGTAGCGCTTGGCCCTCAATCTGGTACGCATTGCGGCGTAATGTCTGTAGCTGTTGGAGCGCACATCCGTGCTAATGGCGAATGTGGCATTTCTATTGGCGGGTATTCATGCGCCGATTGCTGGGGGTCTATTACGATTGGCCCATGTGCTTGCTCAATAGACCAGAGAGCATTGGCTATAGGCGCACGTGCTGTAGCAGCTGCTCCTTATAGTGTAGCTATTGGTTCTGGGGCAACAGAACAGGAAGAATTAAATGGTGCGCAACAACAAGTCACTGGGCATTGTTGTACCTGCGCCCATGGTTCAGGAAGTCTTGCTATTGGTTACGGTGCATATACTGAATGCGGCGCCAATGATTCGCTTGCTTTAATGCCATATGCGCACACGACAAGTCGCGACGCCGTTGCAATTGGCGCATATGCATGCACCGGCGACACTGCGGCTTTAGCGATAGGCTCTGGTGCTTGCGCCTTAGGTCCGGCTTCAATAGCACTTGGCCCGTGTCGACATTCTCCAGCATGTGAAGGGGTTTATAGTTCCGTTGAGCGTGAAACTATAGGTGCCTGTGCTTGTGGCGCTCAGGCGATTGCCATAGGATCTGGTGCGTATGCTCCATGTAATGCTTCGATTGCTATCGGAGTATGTAGTATTGGCAACGGCGGCATATCTATTGGCTGTTATGCTTGCGCTAACGGCGCTCAGGCTATCGCTATTGGCGATGGTGTATGTGCAGAACCATGTAGTATTTATATTGGGTGCGAAGACATCGAATGTGTTAAAATAGGAGCTTATGATTTTGGTTCCGGCGTTGGATTCGGCATTGGATCCGGCAGCGCTTTAGCTGTCGGGGATAATATTTGTATTGGCGGCGGCGTTATTGTATGCGAAAGTAACTGCGACACCATTGTTATCGGTAACTGTTCTATGGCTGGATGCGGCTGTGCAAATATTGTTATCGGCTGTCATGCCTGCGCTTGTGGGTTCCATATATCATGCTGGTGTTGTAACAAAGCAACGGGCACAACTTGCGTCTGTAATGACCAATCAATTGTTATTGGCAATGAAGCGCGCTCGTATCCATTGGGCGGCGGCGTAACTATTGGTTATGGCAGCCAAACCTCATCTTTGCGTGGTGTGACATTAGGCCCCGGCAATAGCAACCATGGGCTTGATTGCGCATATCATACTTGCTGCTCAGGTGAATGCTGTTATTGGGGGCCTGTTCATACACTATGCTTTGTTTCGAGTACAGGCGTCAATGCCAGCTGCGTGGATATGTGTGGCTCTATAGGAGACGCTCAGGACACGACAATTGTTGGCAATGGCATAGCTATGACTGCCTACCGTTCTATGGCAATAGGGGATTGGAGCGTGGTTGCTGGGCGCTGTAGCGTTGCTGTTGGCTCCCATATGGGCATAGGTTATTGGCATAATTGTAATAATAAATGCAGATATGAATGCTATTTAGGTGACAACCCAAGTTGCTTTGGGTACGTTTCCTTGCTTGGAGGGTACGGTCATTGTATATGCACTAGCGGGCAGTATATTACTGTAGTGGGCGGCAGTGCTGTCAATACAAAAGGAAATGTTTGCAACCTATTCATTGCTCAATCGCGGGGCACTTGTGTCTGCAAAGCTTGTAATGGTGGTGGCATATTCCTTCACTGTCCGTCAATCTCCAATTTTAACTGTCTGTTCCTTATCGACGCATGCGTGTGTGGTTGCACTTATACTGGAAGCGATAAACGTGACAAGGCAAATTTGACTGAACTTAGCATCGGCCTCGATTTCGTTAATTCACTGTGTGCGTATGAAGGCAATTGGAATAAGCGTGAAAAAAGCAGGTTGCATCACCTACGTAAATTTGATTCAGAAATTAAAGCATACCAATGTTATATCGATGAAGACTTAACTGAAAGGGATGAATTTAATCAAATAAATCCTGAATATATTGAAATAGACGAGGAGCAAGAGGCCGAAGTGACTAATATTCGCGCGGCATTGCCTGCCGTGATACAGGATGGGGATAAAGAAGCGTGGGAAAAACGTAAGCAAAATTATAGAGATAGAATTAAAAAGATACGGAAGAAAAAGGCAGAATATGAAGCCAATGTAATAGTTGCCGATCCAGCTCTCGCCGAACCTCGTAAATCCGTTTTTCTTGTAGCGGATAATGTCAAAAAAGCGCTGGATAAATTTGACAAGGATTATACACTTTATAGCGATTCGGAAGACGATAGGCCGGGACAGAAGATCCCTAGCAAGTCATTAGTATACAGCGATTTTATTCCTATATTAGTGAAAGCTATTCAAGAACTTTCGGCGAAAGTTAATAAATTAGAAGGGAGGGATGTAGAGAATATAGAGAATGAAGAGTTAGGGGAAGCAGGAGAATCAGAAGAAGCTGAAGAGGAATCAGAGAAAACTAAAGAAGAATCTGAAGAAACCGAAGAAACTGAATCTGAAACAACGGAGAAAAGGTAAATGGCTATCTACATGATTAATGGTGGTGTTGGGAAACACATTGCCTTTACA
>JAJBTZ010000091.1:0-961 GCA_020860605.1 Ruminococcus sp.
AGCAGCTGACTGAGAGGGCGCGAGCGAAGCGAGCGGTCGCCACGAAGTGGCGACATGGTTCCTGCAGGAGGCATCCTCGAGCGAATTAAAGCCTCCCCCGAAGGGGAGGGGGACCGCGCGAAGCGCGGTGGAGGGGTGCGCCTCCGAAGGAGGCGCTTCGGCGGAGGAGACGCCAGTCTCCGTAGCCGAACTTGTGGGTGAAGATATTTCTGACTAATTCCGAATTATTTTCGATTTCCCTCTTGCATTTTCAAAAATCTGTGGTATACTATATTTAATAACTCTTATGAAAGGCTGGAATTTCGTTCCGGCCTTTTGATTTGAAGAACCTTGAAAGGGGTGAAAGTATGTCTGTAATCAAATCTGACAGCCCGACGGTCGCGAAGGTCCGGGAGATTGCGGAGCCGATGTGTGAGGAACTGGGGCTTTATCTCTGGGACGTTCGGTTTGAGAAGGAGGGTGCTTCGTGGTACCTTCGGATCATTATCGACAAAGACGGCGGGGTTGACATGAACGACTGCGAGGCGCTGCACAGGCCTCTGAGCGATAAATTAGACGAGGTCGACCCGATTAAGCAGTCCTACATCTTCGAGGTGTCAAGCCCTGGACTTGGGCGGGAATTAAGAAGGCTCGACCATTTCGAAGTCTGCATCGGTGACCCGATAAGAATCCGCTTCATAAGACCCAGAGACGGCGAGAAGGAGATACTAAGAGTCCTCACCTCCTACGACAAGGACGGAATCACCGTCATTGATGAGAACGAGAACGAAGAGAGAATCGAGTTCGCGGATTGCGCGAAGATTTCGCTCTTTGATGATGACGATATTGTCGGCTCCGACGACTGACGTCGTCTACGCCGACGCCATTTCGCCTTCGGCGAAATGGCACCCCTCCACCACCGGCTGCGGTGGCGGTGCCCGCCCGAAGGTCGGTTTGGAACTTGATGGCAGAGGGCGGCGAT
>JAJBTZ010000091.1:971-15653 GCA_020860605.1 Ruminococcus sp.
TTCTTTCTTTCCTCTCCCTGTGTTTCGCGCGCCGTGGTCTCGGCCGCCTCTGCGCCCCCATCTACAATTCCCTCCGCCCCACACCCCCCACCCCTCCACCACCGCCTTCGGTGGCGGTCCCCTCCCGAAGTTCGCTTTCGAACTTCATGACAGAGGGAGGCTATAGCAGCCTCAGGCGAGTCCTTGCGAGAGAAGCAATTATGGCTCCCCTGACAAGGGGAGCTGGCGCCCGAAGGGCGACTGAGGGGTGCAAGTTCGGCGAAGCCGAACTTGCCAGTTTCCCGAAGGGAAACTGTACTTGCACGAAGGCAAGTCGTTCTGCCGGAACGCAATTGTAA
The DNA here is from genome assembly GCA_020860605.1 of Ruminococcus sp. GTDB lineage: Bacteria > Bacillota > Clostridia > Oscillospirales > Ruminococcaceae > Faeciplasma. The sequence continues at coordinate 1,310 of JAJBTZ010000091.1, forward strand.
TTTGTAAAATACTTACCACCAATGAAAGGACTGGTTAAAACAATATGAGAAGAAAAACTAAGGCGGTTCAGAAGAATGAGCTTAATTTAGACGAGCTGTTTGGTGCTATCGATGGTTTGCAGGAGGAGAGCGGGATTCAGATCGACGACCTCCTCGAGAAGATAAAGCAGGGCATCCTCAAGGCTGTCAAGAGAGACTATCCTGGAAACGAGAACGTCATGGTCGACCTCGACCCGGAAACGAGAAAGTTTGAGATTCACATCATGAAGACTGTCGTTGAGGAGGAGCCGGAGGATCCGGCAAATGAAATCATCCTTGAGCAGGCGAGAACCTACGACCCGAATGCCTTCGTCGGCGGAACTGTCGAGATTCCTGTTTCCCCGTCGACATTCGGAAGAGTCGCTGCATCGTCGGCGAAGCAGTCTATCCGCTCGGATTTAAAGCAGTTTGAGAGAGACAGACTCGTCTCCCAGTATAAAGACAAAGAGCACGAAATCGTCTCAGCTACGGTTCAGAAGGTCGAGCCGGCAACCGGCAACGCCATTCTCACCATCGACAAGGACGAAATCTACTTCCCGAAGGGAGAGCAGATCCCTGGGGAGGAATTGAAGCCCGGCGACATTATTAAAGTGTACGTCGTCGGCATACTTAACCCGGACAGAAAGCCGTCAGTCAAGGTCTCAAGAACTCACCGCGACTTTGTCAGAAGGCTGTTTGAGCTCGAGGTTCCCGAGATTTACGACGGAATCGTCGAGATAAAGGCAATAGCCCGTGAGCCCGGCTCAAGAAGCAAGATCGCAGTTTCTTCGAACGACGAGAATGTTGACGCCATCGGCGCCTGCATCGGCAACCGCCGTTCGAGAATCGGCGCGATTGTTTCGGAGCTTGGCGGAGAGAAGATCGACCTCATCAAGTACTCAGAAGACGATGCCGAATTCATCAAGCAGGCTCTTTCGCCTGCTGAGGTTTTGAGCGTCACCATCGAGAGCGACGAGATAAAGTCGGCAAGAGTCATCGTTCCCGAGTCGCAGCTGTCGCTCGCTATCGGCAACCGTGGCCAGAATGCGAAGCTTGCTGCAAGGCTTACTGGCTACAAGATCGACATTCTCTCACCCGAGAGCCTTGCCAAGAAAGAGGCTGAGGAGGCTGAAGCTACCGAGGAGCCAGCAGCTGCACCAGCAGCTGAAGAGACTCCCGTAGAAGAGGCTCCCGCTGAGGAATAATATGCAGAAAGTCAAGAAAAAGCCGATAAGAACCTGCCTTGGCTGCGGTGAGCCCAAGGAGAAGAGGTCGCTTGTAAGAATTGTGAGAACCCCCGAAGGCGAAATACTGGTCGACCCAACCGGCAAAAAGTCGGGAAGAGGCGCCTATATCTGCCCCAAATCGGAGTGCCTCGAAAAGGCCCGCAAGAGAAGAAGCCTTGAGAGAAGCCTTGAGTGCGAAATCCCTTCGGAGATTTACGAGAGGCTCTCAAAAGACATTTCGGAGGCTCAGTCACAAGTGATGGAAGGCGGCGAAGATGGCTGATATAATGAATTTAATGAGCATCTGCCGAAGGGCAGGAAAGCTCACGCTGGGAATGGACGAGGTCAAGGGCACAGTCCATTCGGGAAAAGCATATATCGTCCTTGTCACCAAAGACTTGGCGGAGCGTTCAAAAAGCGAAATCAGACGTGTATGTGAGGAGTATGAAACTCCTCTCTACGAGATACCTGAGAGCATGTATGATGTGGGAGATGCTCTTGGAAAGGTCTACGGAATCATGTCCGTGACCGACGCTGGTTTCGCAAAGGCTGCCGTCAAGAGGCTGACAAACCCCAAACAATAAGGAGATTTGCCTATGATTACAAAATACAAATTATCAAACCTTGCAAAGGATTTAAACGTCCCGGTGAACGACGTCATCGACTGCCTGACTCCTGTCTATGGACTCAAGAAGGGCTCGACAATTTTAGGGCCTGAGGAGATCAATTACGCCTTCGAAGTCTTCACCCATAAGAATCAGGTTAGTAGCTTCGATGATTACTTCAACTATAAGCCCGTGAGAAAGCCTAAGGCTCCGAAGCCGGAAGCTAAGAAAGAAGAGCCGAAGCCGGTTGAGGAGAAGAAGCCCGTTGAGGCTCCGAAGGCGCCAGCTGTTGAGGCTCCCAAGGAAGAGCCGAAGGCAGAGGTCAAGCCTGAGCCAGCTCCTGCTCCCGTAGTTGAGGCGAAGAAGCCTGAGCAGGCACCTAAGGCTGAACCTAAGGCCGAGCCAGTAGTCGAAGAGAAGAAGAAAAATCCCGACAAGAAGCCTGCCAAGAAGAAAGAGCGTGGCGAGAGGATTCAGCTTGTCACAAACAAGACCGAGACCACTACTTATGCCGAGTGTGAAAAGGCTCATGTCGTCGACACGAGAGGCAGCTATGTAAATATCGACAAGTATAACGAGCATTATGACAACCTTGCCGACTCGAAGAACCGCGGTGGCGACAACTATCAGAAGAAGCAGAAGCTCACCCAGAAGTCCCGCCAGCAGAAGAAGGAGAAGCTCTCCACCAAGCGCGAGACCGAAGCCGAGAGAATGAAGCGGATGGAGCTCGAACGGGCAAGAAAGCTGAAAGTTCGCGTTCAGATCCCCGACGAAATCACCGTTTCGGAGCTCGCAACGAGACTCAAGGCGACCGTTTCCGACGTTATCAAGAAGCTGATAGGTTTAGGCGTCATGGCTTCCCAGAACGAAGTCATCGACTTCGACACAGCAGCACTCGTTGCTGAAGAGATGGGAGCAAAGGTCGAGAAGGAAGTCGTCGTCACAATCGAGGAGAGGCTCATCGTTGACGAAGAGGACACTGCTGAGAACCTTAAGCCCAGAGACCCTGTCGTAGTCGTCATGGGTCACGTTGACCACGGAAAGACTTCTCTTCTTGACAAGATCCGTCACGCAAACGTTACCGCAACCGAGGCTGGTGGCGTCACCCAGCATATCGGTGCTTACAGAGTTTCCATTAATGGCAGAGATATCACATTCCTCGACACCCCCGGTCACGAGGCCTTCACAGCTATGAGACTTCGTGGCGCTATGGTCACCGATATCGCAATTTTGGTCGTCGCTGCTGACGACGGAATCATGCCTCAGACTATCGAGGCTATCAACCATGCAAAGGCTGCCGGGATCTCCATCATCGTTGCCATCAACAAGATGGACAAAGAGGGAGCCAACCCCGACAGAATCATGCAGCAGCTCACCGAGCACAACTTAGTTGTTGAGGCTTGGGGAGGCGACGTCATGTGTGTCCCCGTTTCGGCGAAGACTGGAATGGGAATTGACGAGCTTCTCGAGGACATAATCCTCATGGCTGATGTTCTCGAATTAAAGGCTAACCCGAACAGGGCTGCAAAGGGCTCTGTCATCGAGGCAAGACTTGATAAGGGTCGTGGACCGGTTGCAACAGTCCTCGTTCAGAACGGTACGCTCCATTCTGGCGACGTTATCATCGCAGGAACCGCTGTCGGACGCGTGAGAACGATGACCGACGACAAGGGCAGAACTGTCCACGAGGCGGGCCCGTCTGTTCCTGTTGAGATCACAGGCCTTGCCGAAGTCCCCGCAGCAGGCGACACCTTCAACGCTGTTGCCGACGAAAAGCTCGCAAGAGAGCTCGTTGAAAAGCGTAAGCAGGAGGCAAAGGAAGAGGTCTTCAAGCAGGCTCAGAAGGTTACACTTGACAACCTCTTCAACCAGATTTCCGAAGGCGAAATCAAGGAGCTTCCCATCATCGTCAAGGCAGACGTTCAGGGCTCTGTCGAAGCCGTAAAGCAGTCGCTCGAGAAGCTCTCGAACGACGAGGTCAAGGTGAAAGTAATCCACGGTGGCGTTGGCGCCATCTCCGAGTCGGATGTCATGCTTGCAGGCGCTTCAGGAGCAATTATCGTTGGATTCAACGTAAGACCTGACCCAGTCGCCAAGGAAAACGCCGAGCGCGACGGAGTTGAGCTCAAGACCTACAGAGTCATCTATGAGGCCATCGAGGAGATCGAGGCTGCTATGAAGGGTATGCTCGCTCCTAAGTATGTCGAGACTGACACGGCAAGAGTCGAAGTAAGACAGGTCTACAAGATCACCGGCGTTGGCCAGGTTGCTGGATGCTATGTACTCTCAGGAAAGATTTCAAGAAACGACTTAGTCAGAGTCGTCCGCGACGGAATTGTCATCGCCGACGACAAGATGTCGAGCCTCAAGCGCTTCAAGGACACAGTCCGCGACGTCGCCCAGGGCTACGAGTGCGGTATTACCCTTGAGAAGTTTACAGACTTCAAGGAAGGGGATATATTTGAGGCTTATCAGCTGAATGAGGCGGAGGTTTAGTCGGCTGCGGAGGCTTAAGCCTCCTTGCCGAGCGATTTTCGCTGGCGCGAAAATCGCACCCCTCAGTCAGCCACTTCGTGGCTGCCAGCTCCCCTTGACAGGGGAGCCATAACTGCTCCTCCCGAAAGCCTTTCCCAGAGGCAGATTAAGCCTCCCCTGTCAAGGGGAGGGGGACCGCCGCCGAAGGCGGTGGTGGAGGGGTGCTATTTCAGGCGGAGCCTGAAATAGCGCAGTTGCGGAGCAACTGCAATTCCAAACTAAAGGAGAAAACCATGCCAGATCATAAATCAGAACGCTTCTCTTCTGACCTGCAAAGAATCGTCAGCACTATGCTGGGGGAGCTGAAGGACCCGAGGATTCAGGGTAGGATGCTCACGGTTGTAAGGTGCGAGGTCACGAGGGATCGGTCAAGTGCAAGAGTTTATGTTTCAAGTATTAACGGTATTGAAGAGGCTAAGGAGGCTGTGAAGGGCTTGGAAAGTGCTTCGGGGATGATAAAAAGAAGAATTTCCGACAGCCTTCACATAAGAAAGGCTCCTGAGCTCAAATTTATAGCGGACGATTCAAGCGAATATTCCGCACACATTTCCAAGCTGCTCAGGGAAATGGACATTAAGGAGGATTAACATCTCAGATGGATAATATAAGGCTAACAAGCTACGATGAAGTGGCTGAAATACTCAAGACGATCGACAACGTCACAATTCTCACCCACAAGAGCCCCGATGGCGACTGCATCGGTGCCGGAATGGGGCTTTGCTTCTACCTAAGATCCTTAGGCAAGAAGGCAAACGTTCTGAATTCTGACGGCTTCCCTGAAAGGTTTGACTTCATGACTGAGGGCTACGAGCCCCAGGATTTCGAGGAGCAGTTCGTCATCTCGGTCGACATCTCCGACACAACCCTTTTGGGGGACGAGCTCGAGAGCTATTCCGACAAGATAGACCTCTGCATCGACCACCATGGCTCGAACAGATTCTATGCTAAGAAGACCTATGTCGACCCTGAGGCTTCGGCAGCCTGCCTGATTATTTTCGAGATTTTAGAGCATATTGGAGCGGAAATCTCGCTTCCGATTGCCACCAATCTCTACACAGGTCTCGCCACCGACACCGGCTGCTTCAAGTTCCAGAACACCACTCCTGAGGCCCACATCGCAGCTGCAAAGCTTATGAGATTAGGCGTTGACTTCGAGCATATCAACAGAAAAATGTTCGACATCAAATCCCGTGGCAGAGTCATGTGTGAGCAGAGGCTCATAAATGACATGAGATTCTTCGAGGACGGCCAGGTCGCGTTCCTGACGGTTCTTAACCAGCATATAAACGAGTTCCAGCTCGATAGGAGTGAGCTCGACGCATTTGCCAACATCCCGCTCACCATCGAGGGCGTTCGCTTCGCCTACACCTTAAAGCAGCAGGAGGAGAACCCTGAGGAGTTTAAAGTAAGCCTCCGCACTACCGACGCTGACGCTGCTGCCATCTGCGGTGAGTTCGGCGGTGGAGGACATTTAAGAGCCTCCGGCTGCACCATCGAAGGCAAGGCCAGGGAAGTCATGGCGAAGATCTTAGACGTCACAAGGAAGTATCTGTGACTACCGAAATGCTTTCGGGCGGAGTACTTCTGATAGACAAGCCCTCCGGCTACACTTCGTTTGACGTAATCGCCGTCCTTCGTGGTCTTCTCCATGAGAAAAGGCTCGGCCACACTGGAACCCTCGACCCGATGGCGACGGGAGTTCTCCCGGTTCTCATCGGCAAGGCGACTGGCGCGAGCGATATCCTGCCGATTGATGAAAAGACCTACCGGGCTGAGTTCGTTCTCGGAAAATCCACCGACACTCAGGATATAACGGGAAAAGTGCTCGCTGAGAGCCCTAATCCCGTCAGTGAAGCTGAAATCTTGGATAAACTCCCGCAGTTTCGTGGAGCAATTCAGCAGCTCCCGCCGATGTATTCGGCGGTGTCGGTTGGAGGCAAACGGCTTTATGACCTTGCCCGCCAGGGCGTCAGCGTTGAGAGAAAGCCTCGAGAAGTCACGGTTTTTGAGCTGAAGCTTGAGGCCTATGACGAGGCCGAAAGAGCAGGCACTCTTCTCATCTCCTGTTCGAAGGGGACCTATATCCGCACTATTATAAGTGATTTGGGCGACTCTTTGGGTGTCGGAGGCTGCATGACAGCCCTTCGGAGAATCTCGGCTCATGGGTTTAAGATCGAGGATTGCATCCCTCTTGAGGACCTAAGAGCGAGCGGAAATGCTCTCGAGATCGCAACTTCGAGAATCATCCCGACGGACAAGCTTTTTGAGTGCTACAAGGCCTTGAGGCTTTCCGAGGCTCAGGCGAGAATGTATAAAAACGGCGTGAAGCTTGACGCTAAGAGGGTTCGTGGAGCTAAGGAAGGCGAGACCTACAGGATATATGGGGATGAGTTTTTAGGGCTCTGCCGGGTCACAGACGGAGAGGTCAGAATTGTAAAGAATTTCTGGTGATTATTATAGATAAAGTTGTTAAAACGGCGGTGCTGCTGGGACTCTTCGACGGCGTCCACGTTGGGCATCAGGCAGCCCTCGAAGCTCTTCGGGAAACGGGAGCAGGCGAAAAAATCGTCTACACCTTCCGCTCAAGCGAAGTCGACACAAAAGGCCATCGGAGCTTTGTTCTGACCGACGCTGAGAAGGAGCAGAAGCTCAAGGAGTATGGCGCCGACAGGGTTTACTTTGCCGATTTCGCCACGGTTCGCGACACGAGCCCGGAGGATTTCGTGAAGAATACTCTCAAGGGTGAATTCGGAGCCGATATTGTCCTCTCAGGCGAGAATTTCAGATTCGGGAAAAACGCCTCGGGCGATGCGGAGCGACTTGAGAAGCTTTGCGAAGAGTGCGGAATAGAGTCGAAAATCGTCGAACTTGTCCACGTTGGCGGGGAGACGGTCTCGACCACGAGAATCCGAAGCCTCATTGAAAACGGCGAGATGGCGGAGGCGAACGAGCTCTTGGGTTACAAGTACTTCTTCGAAGGCTACGTTGCCCATGGGATGAGCCTTGGAAGAGAGATGGGGATTCGTACTGTCAACATCCCGCTTACCCCCAAAAAAGTTGTCCCGAAGTTCGGGGTTTACTCGAGCGACGTGACGGTTATCCCGACGGGAGAAGTCTTCAAGGGCATCTCAAACGTCGGAGTGAAGCCGACTGTGAGCGATTCGGGTGAAATCGGGCTCGAGACTCACATTTTAGGGGATGTCGGCGATTTATACGGAATGGATATAAAAGTGGAGCTGAGGCGCTTCTATCGGGATGAGAAGAAGTTTTCAGGAATAGAGGAGCTCACGGCCACTATCAACAAAGACATAGACAAAAGAAGGGAGGAAGACTGAGGGGCGACCCATCAGTCAACCGAAAATGAGTGAAGTAAGAACGAGGTTTGCACCATCACCAACAGGCTATATGCATATAGGTAACCTGAGAACTGCTCTTTACACCTATATCATCGCCAAGAAGTATGGAGGAAAGTTTATTTTACGTATCGAAGACACCGACCAGGAAAGATATGTCGAAGGCGCTGTCGACACGATTTATCGTACCCTCAAGGCAGTTGGCCTCAATTGGGATGAAGGCCCAGATGTCGGAGGCGACTATGGCCCCTATATCCAGTCTGAGAGAATGGGGATTTTCAAGAAGTACGCACTGGAACTTGTGGAAAAAGGCGGAGCATACTATTGCTTCTGCGACAAAGACAGATTAACAGAACTCAAGGCTGTTCAGGAAGCAGCAGGCATAAGCCCGATGTATGACAGGCACTGCCGCAACCTCTCCCCTGAAGAGATTCAGGAGAAGCTTGACGCTGGCGTTCCTTACGTTATCCGCCAGAAGATCCCGCTTGAGGGGACAACGACATTCCACGATGAGCTCTTTGGAGACATCACTGTCGAGAATTCGACCCTTGACGACCAGATTCTTCTGAAGGCCGACGGAATGCCGACATATAACTTCGCAAACGTCGTCGACGACCACCTTATGGGGATCACCCATGTTGTAAGAGGCAACGAATATCTTGCTTCCGCTCCGAAGTATAATCTTCTCTATGAAGCTTTCGGCTGGGACATCCCTAAGTATATCCACGTTGCCCCCATCATGAAGGACAAGCATAATAAGCTTTCGAAGAGAAATGGCGACGCCTCTTTCGAGGATTTGGTCGCAAAGGGATACCTGAGCGAAGCGATTATAAACTATATCGCCCTCCTTGGCTGGGCTCCGAAGGGGGAGAGGGAGATATTCTCACTCCCAGAGCTCATCGAAGAGTTCGAGATCGACGGGCTTTCGAAGTCGCCGGCAATCTTCGATCCGCTTAAGCTGAGAGCTATAAACGGCGAATATATCCGTGCTCTCAGCCCTGAGAAGTTCACAGAGTATGCCGAGCCTTATATCAGGCAGGTTGTCAAGAGCGATGTCGATATCTCGAAAATAGCAGAGCTCCTGCAGAAGAGAACCGAGGTCCTCTCCGAAATCCCTGAGCAGGTCGACTTCATCGACGAGATGCCCGATTATGACTTAAGCCTCTATGAGAACAAGAAGAGCAAGTCCACTCGCGAGACCTCTATAGATGCTCTTAATCGCGTCCTTCCTGTCCTCGAAGCTATTCCCGAGAGCGAATGGAACCACGAGACGATTTCTGGGAAGCTTATGGAGCTTGTAGCTTCGATGGGTGTAAAGAACGGCGTCGTCCTCTGGCCACTTCGTGTCGCCATCAGCGGAAAGCAGTTCACCCCTGGCGGAGCCTTCGAGATTGCCGACATCATCGGCCGTGAGAAAACTATTTCAAGACTTCACCGCTCGATAGAGATGCTCACAAAGTAAACAGTTTCAAAGTCCGAACACGAATAGTACACATAAACGGTGTACAATGTCTAAAGTTATATCGGAATTTTTCGGAAAGGACGTAAAACCCGATGATTGAGGTAAAAAACCTTTGTAAATCCTACGGCGACAAATTGGCGGTCGACAACATAAGCTTCGAGGCTCACAATGGCGAGATCTTAGGCTTTCTGGGACCGAACGGCGCAGGAAAATCAACTACCATGAACATCTTAACGGGCTACCTCTCCTCCACAAGCGGAGAAGCGTATATCAACGGTAAGGAAATCTTAGAGGAACCGCTTCTTGCGAAGAAAGAAATCGGCTATCTTCCAGAGTTCCCGCCTCTCTATCTTGACATGACCGTAAGGGAGTATCTGAACTTCATGTACGAGCTCAAGAACGTCAAGATTCCACGGAACACTCACTTGCAGGAGATATGCGAGCTCGTCAAGATTGAAGACGTCTACGACCGTCTCATAAAGAACCTTTCAAAGGGATATAAGCAGCGTGTTGGGCTTGCTCAGGCGCTTGTCGGAAACCCGAACGTCCTTATCCTTGACGAGCCGACAGTCGGCCTCGACCCTAAGCAGATTATCGAGATAAGAACGCTTATAAAGAAATTGGGAAAGAACCATACGGTTATTCTTAGCTCCCATATCTTATCGGAGGTTCAGGCCGTCTGCGACAGGATCGTCATCATAAATAACGGAAAGATCATCGCCGACGACACCGCAGACAATCTCTCGAACACACTGACTGCCGACCACAAGCTGGTTGCAAGAATCGATGGGCCACGTGACGAGGTCACAAAAGTTATCAGCTCAATCCCTGGCGTTGTTTCGGTCTTGGCCGACATGCAGCGCGAAAAGGGAGTCTGGGAATATAACATCGAAGCTGTTGAGGGAACGGATATAAGAAGGGAACTGAACCGTCGACTCTCCCAGAGAAACTGGTACATCATGGGACTACGGCCTTCGGAGCTCACTCTCGAAGACATCTTCCTAAGGCTCACGATGGGTGAGAGCGTTGACGAGTTTATAAACCAGAAAGCGGAATCCTTAGACAATCACGGGGAGGCGAAGAAGTCATGAAAGCAATATTCAAAAGAGAATTCAGTGCATACTTCAAGTCGCCGATAGGATATATCTTCTTAACAGCCTTCTATGCAGCTGCTGGCGTTCTGTTCGGCATAACAGCTGTCTCGACAAGCTCGCTTGACGGGCTCCTCTACCTGACGCCTGATATGTCGACGATGTTCACACTTCTTTTCTACGTCCTGATGGTTCTTATCCCTATTCTTACGATGAGAACGATGTCGGAGGAGATGAAGAACAAGACTGACCAGTGCCTTCTCACGGCTCCTATAAGCCTTGGCTCGCTGGTTGTAGGAAAGTTCTTGGCAGCCTTCTGCGTTTACGCTATGGGCGTTGCAGCGACATTCGTCTATGCTATTGTAATAAACTTCTTTGTAGAGGTTCACTGGCTTGAGGTTATGGGAACTATCTTAGGGCTCCTCCTCATAGGCGCTTCCTTCATAGCTATATGCATGTTTGTCTCGTCTCTTACTGAGAATCAGGTGACGGCAGCTGTCGGAGGATTTGCAGCGATACTCGTTATGTATCTTATATCTTCAATAGCTTCCATCATCAACGTAAGCTGGATTTCAAACATCCTCTATGAGTTGTCGGTTCTTTCGAGATACTCCTATTTCACCTATGGAATTTTCGACTTTTCAAACGTCCTCTTCTTCATCAGCATGGTGGTCGTCTTCCTGTTTTTGACCGTCCGTGTTGTTGAAAGACGCCGTTGGAGCTAAGGAGGGGCAGCTATGAAAGAAAATAAAAAGAAAATCGAAGCCGAAGCAGTAGAAACCGAGGCCACCACCGAGGTCGCTGAGACTGCGAAGGCTGAAAAGAAGCCGGAAGGAAAGTCCGTCAAGCCGAAGCGTGAGCGCAAGCCCATGAACAAGCGTAAGCTCAGGCATGGCTCGTTTGCAACCGCAATGACAGTTCTGTTTGTCGCAGCGGTTGTACTCGTGAACATAGTCACGACAATGCTTTTCGACCGCTTCCCGATAACAATCGACTTAACCTCCGACAGCATCTACTCTGTTTCTGACGAGACTATTGAGTATATCGAAGGAATCGACGTTGCGGTTTCCATAACCGTCATGGCGACTGAGGACGAATACCGCTCTGTGAGCGACTATGCCGTCCAGTGCTCGGAGCTTTTGGACAAGTACACCCAGTATAACCCACTTATAGTCGTTTCCTATAAGGACTTGAACTCGAACCCCGACTTCGTCGCGAACTATTCGCAGTCTCTTGAGTCAGGTGACATCATAGTTGAATTAGCAGACGGCGACCACACGAGGGTCAAGATTGTCTCCCTTTGCGACATCATCCAGGTTGCCGAGGACTATGAGAGCTATCTTAGCGAATATGCCAACTACTATGGTGCGCTTTACACTCACGAAATGTTCGACACCTATGGCTTGATAACCGGCTCAATTGCCGAGCAGGCTCTGACGAGCGCCATCATGGCAGTTACAGATGCTAACCCCGTAACAGTTGCAACTTTGACATATCCTGGTGCCGATGAGTCGGACGTCAGCGGTCTTACCGACCTTCTTGACAAGAACGGCTACATCTTAACTGAAATCAATATCCAGACTGAGGACATTCCTGATGATGTCGACCTCATCATCATCCCGGCTCCGAAGATCGACTACACCACGGATGAGATTTCGAAGATCGAGACCTGGCTCTACAACAATGGCGAGCTCGAGAAGGATTTAATCTATGTCGCCTCTGTCGAGCAGGCTGAGACGCCTAACTTAGATGCCCTTCTCTACAAATACGGCCTCACGGTTGAATCAAAGGTAATCTATGAGACCAACTCGAGCTACTATTCAGGCTATCAGAACCGCACCTTCCAGACTATAGTTTCTGAGGACTACTCTGACGATATCTCTAACCCCTATCTCTCGCTCTATGTTCCGGATGCAAGAGCTGTTTCCACGAGATTTGATGACGGCGACGGTTATTACACCTGCCAGATTCTCGTTCAGACCTCCGAAAACGCAGTTTTGAAGGACATGTATGACACCTCTGACGACTGGACGACCGACGACGCGACTGAACGCGGAACCTTCTATTCAGTGGCAATGGGAACCTATAAGGTCCTCAATCAGGATACCCATATTTCAGGCTACACCCACGTTATAGCAGTCGGCTCTGACCAGATGCTTCTTTCGACGCTCATGTCGAGCTCGCAGTTCAACAACGGCGACTTCTTCATCAGCCTCATCAACGAGATAACCGAAAAGACCGAGGGCATCACAATCACTGCGAAGACAATCTCGTCGAGCGGAGTTGTAATTTCGGAATCGGTTGAGAACGGACTCAACGTTGCATTCGCAGTGGTTATCCCTGTTATCACAGTTATAATCGGCGTCGTCGTATGGGTAAGAAGGAGACACAGATAATGACATCCAAGAAAAGAAGCCTTATAATTGTTGCTGTTTTCGTACTCTGTATGCTTATAGTTCTGGGAATTCTTCTCCTGACTCAGGTTGACGTCACCATCTCGACGGACGAGCTGACTGAGGACACTACCACATACGTCTACAGCGGAAGCCGTGACGACATCTCGACTATGGTCATCTCAAACGAATACGGCGAATACACCGTCACTCAGGACGACGATGGAACCTTCACAATCGACGAGCTCGAAGGGCTGAATCAGAATTCGACAACTCTTGCAGCTGCCGGAAACTGCATTTCTTCAATCACCGCTCAGTCTTTGGTTGAAGAGAATGCCGAAGACCTCGCCAAGTATGGCCTTTCTGAGGACGACCCGACAGCGAAGGTAGTCGTCACCCTTAATGACGGCACCGAATACACCGTTTACTACGGAATCGACTCTGCCGACTCGACAAGCTCTACCGTCTATGTCAGGCTTGGCGACTCGAATGACGTCTACACCGTCAACTCGAACTCCTCAAGATACTTCTACTATGCAAAAGAGGACTTCATCAGCCTTATAATCCTGAGCGAGCTTACTTCGACCAGCACCTCTCCGACGATTGACTACATGATTGTCACGAGAAAGGACCTTGACTACGACGTAACCTTCGAAGACGACACCAAGAACTACGCGACCGACGAGGTCTCGATGGCCTCTTCGCAGGTCATGACCTCACCTGTTTATGCATATCTTGATATCACCAACTCGAACGACGTTATCTATGGTCTCTGGGGACTTACAGCATCCGACGCTGTCTGCCCCTTCCCAACAGAGGAGGATTTCGATTACTACGGCCTCAGCGACCCTTATTGCACCGTCTATATCGAGGCGGAGCTTCAGACCTACTCTCTGATTATCGGAAACGTGGCCTCCTACGTCACTGATGACTCAGGAAACGACACCAGTGAGCCGGCCTACTACTATGGCTACTATGAGGGAATCGACTGCATCTACACGTTCGCCGTCGACGACCTCCCCTGGACTACGTTCATGCCGGTCGACATCATGTCGAGCCTGATGACCTCGAACTACATCTACAGAGTCGACTATATCAACATCGAGTATTATGATGGTGACGAAACCGTTGACTACTATTTCGACGTCACCGCCGATGAGGACGAGGACTACCTCGTCGCGACCTACAATAACGAGTTCGTCGACATCGATGCATTTAAGGTGCTCTACCAGTTCATACTGAAATGCCCGATTGACGACCTCTGCCTTGAGGACCCCGACGAAGATTCGGAGCTCATCTGCAAGATGGAGATTATCACCGAGACCGGCGGAGACGTCCTCGAGTTCTACGACGACGGCAACAACCGCGTCACCATAAAGATGAACGGCACCACTTCGTTCAGCCAGCCGATAAGCTATATCGAGACGCTTCGGACGAATCTTGAGACGTTTGTTAATGGCGGGACGAGTGATGATATACTTATGGCTTGGTAAGGCCATAGGCCAATTGTAGGGGGCGGATATTATCCGCCCGAACCACCCCAGCCGAGAACCCCGGGCGGATGATATCCGCCCCTACATGGTCGGCTCCAGCGACTGGCGTCGCTTCCGCCGACGCGATTTCGCCGAAGGCGAAATCGCACCCCTCAGTCAGCTGCTTCG
>JAJBTZ010000014.1 GCA_020860605.1 Ruminococcus sp.
AAGTGATTTCGCCGAAGGCGAAATCGCAGCGCTCGCCCCTTCGGAGCTCGCGCCCTCTCAGTCAGCTGCTTCGCAGCTGCCAGCTCCCCCAGAGGGGGAGCCGAGATTTACGCTTGTACAAAGCTTTCCTTGAGGCAGCAACTTGGCTCTCCCTCTGGGATGAGCGCATTAGTTCAGCTTCGCCTCCTGCGAAATCGGAAACAAGCTGACCGAGGACGAGCAGTGGGCCAAGCTCAAGCTCGTCAAGGAGATTGCGGAGGAGGTTTGGGGATAATCCAAGCCGAAAATAAGCATGAAAAAAGACGTCCTGTGGGGCGTCTTTTTTCATGCTTGGGATTAGTTGGCAATCCACCCTAAAATCTCCTCCACCGTCCTCTCCCACTGCTCCTCCTGCGGGATTGTGGCGACTCCGTCGCCTGCCTGTTCGCCGTAGCTTCCGAAGCCGGCGTGGTTGCCGCCTTCAATGACGATTTCGGTGTAATCGGTGGAGTAGTCCCGTCCGGCTTCAAGGCTGTCCATATTGAGGACGCCGTCCTCGCTGCCGTAGATTGAGAGGGTGGGGAGGTCGCCCAAATCGCTCGTCGAGTAGGACGCAAAGAGGATGAGACCACTTAGGCCTTCAAGATGGTTCGAGGCAAACGACGCCGCCATCGCTCCTCCCAAGGAGTGCCCGCCGATGTACCAGTTCTCATAGGAAACGTACTCGGACATGATGCTTTCCGCCTTGTTCATCCCGAAAAACGCGAGGTTGAAGGGCATTTCGACGAGGAAGCAGTCGACGCCGTTCTCGGCAAGGCTCATCATGATTGGCGCATACGCCGTGTACTCGACCTTCGCGCCGGGGTAGAAGATGAGAGCCTTCTCGTTCCCGCCGCAGAAGAGAATCCCGTCGTCAACTTGGATCACCTGAACGGTGTCGGTGCTTGTGAGGTAGGAGTCGACGTCAACGGCGTGGTAATAGTCGTTGACATACCAGACGAAGGCGACGGCTATCACGGCGATCAGGACGACGATGACGATGAGGACTATTTTGGCGGGGGATTTTTTGGGGTTTTGAGTTTTTGTATTGGGCATGGTGGTGACCTCCTAAATCATTTTTAGATCGTTGGTTATCTGTTTGAAAAACTCTTTGCTCCAGATGTCGAGAGAAGAAGTATCCCGGATGAAAGGCTCGACATCCCGCTTCGCCTGTTCGTAATCTATCAAGTCAAATCGCTCGCACAGAATCCTTTTGAGTTCGTCAAGAGACCATGGGTCGTTTTCAGTCATATAGCCGGAGTCAATCAGTCTCTGGTGGAGATGCCTCTCATTAACCGGCGTTTTGTGGGAAAGATAGAAAATATAGTCATACAAATCCCGACCCTTGGTGCGGCTTTGCCATGCACGGCAGATGACCGCATGGAGCTTTCCGGCGAAGAGCGACGGCATATCATAGAGGTTGACCTCATAGGGAACGGGGAGCAGGCGATATTTGTGCTCAAAGGTCGCATACATCGGCGGATTCACGTCCACCTCAAATTTGATTTTGATAGCCTCGTTATGGTTTACACTGCTTGCAAGCTGTTCGTCAGCAAAGAACAAAATCAGATGCTCTTTTGTGTTGCCTTTCAAGAACGCCGAGCGGATGTCGCTGTCCTTGGTCTTTTCTTTTTCGGAAATCGTGACGTTCAGCCCGTAGGAGCGAACCTCTTTTTCAAGAGCAGGGAAGTAGTCCTTCAAATCGAAATCGGGGTCGGCGACCTCAATAGAAAAATCCAAATCCTCGGAGAAGCGGTCGAGACCATAGAAGATGCGGAGTGCCGTTCCGCCGTAAAAGGCGGCTTTCTTGAAGAATCCGGCTCTTGAAAGCCCACAAAGAACTATCTCCTGCATTACTTCCTTCATGGCGTTTTTGCGTTCATAAAGATTATCCGTCGGGTAATCCTTCAGCATCTGCTCAATTACTGCGTTCATTCCGAAGCCTCCTTAATGTCGTGCAAAGTTTTGCGATATTTGTCGAATGATAACAGCCCGCCATCCTCTCAATCTCCCCCAAATCGAGCTTCCCAAGCTCGTCCTCGTCAATCCGCAAGTCGTCAAAAAGCAGAGTCCTCATCTGCGCCGAGTTCGCGACCGGCTTCACGGTATAGAGCTTGTCGCAGAGAGCCTTTTCGGGCGTGGCGATGCGGTAATAGTAGTCCCCGTCCTTCATGATTCTTACACCAAGAGGGAACGCCTCGCTCGGAATGTCACGATATGTGTATGTCCCGAAAGCCGTTTCGTAACGCTTCTTCTTTTTCTTCTCGAAGGTGGCGCAGGTGACGGTGTAGACGGCTTCGGGAATCATCCTATAGAAGCTCAGAGCATACTCAAAAGAAATGTAAGAAGGACCATAGATGCTCCCCGCAAGAAGGTGGGCGGGAGTGTTCCTGTCCGTTTCGTAAAGACCCTTGACGATGGGGAAGACCTCGCCGTTTCTGACCATCCGAGAAAGCTTGCTTTTCGGGTTGGCGTAACTTTTAAGTTCTTCCAAAAGCATATCGGTTGTTTTTATCATAATTTCACCTCGCAGTATCATTTTACGATACTACGAGGTGAAAATCAAGGGGTTTGCGAGCTTTTTTTGCTGCCGAACCATTAAGCATTTCTTAAGAGTTGCCTGTTCGCCATATCTCGCTCCCCAAAAAGAAAATTGGGGAACTTTTTAACTCTGATTCAGGGTGAAATGTTCCCCAAAAGTCAAGAAAATATTCGGAAAGCCGAACTCTTCGGAATTTCCGAATACTTCAATCTCAAAAATATAGTGTCCTAAACAAGATTCCCCGGAATAAAGCAGTTCTCCCTGTCAATCGGCATGGGCTCTTCACACATGCAGATGATTCCGCCCGGGCCACGGGTGAGGGATGCTTTGTCGAGGACGCTGTACTTTTTGACCTCCCGACGGTCGGGGGAGGCACTCTTTTTTATCTCGAGAGGATGGATGACGTTGTTTTCCTCGACAAAAACGTCGATCTCCTTCGAGTTGGCGTCGCGGTAGTAGGTAAGGTTTGCCTTCGACTTCGCATAAGCGTAGTTCTTCACGAGCTCCATCACGACATAGTTTTCGTAGAAATGCCCGCTTGCAGCGCCGTTTCTCAGGGTATCCGGGGTCAGCCACATCGACAGGTATGAACAAAGCCCTGTGTCGCAGAAGTAGAGCTTCGGAGTCTTCGAGAGGCGCTTGAGCGCGTTGTTCGAATAAGGCTCTAAAAGATAGACTATATGCAGCCCTTCGAGGACACTGAGCCACTGCTTCGCCGTTGACGGTGCGATATCAGCCGACTCCGCCAGCGTCTTGTAGTTGACCTGTTCCGAAACGAGTGAGGCACAGCCGGAGAGGAATCTTCGAAACTTCACCGAATCGGTGATTCCGCCAGCCTCGGTCACATCCCGCATGAGATAGGTGTCGATGTAGGAGTTGAAATACTCCTGCCGGAGCTCCCCGTCAACCCCCTGAACCTGTGGCATTCCGCCTTCCCAGATGCTCTCAAACACCCTGATAACGTCGTTTTTCGGGAGAAGCTGCTGCCTTTTTCTGAGAGCCTCGAGCGAGAAATCGAGCTCGTCCTCGAAGATTACTCCCGATTTTTCCCTTTCGGAGAGGCTGTAGAGCTCTAAAATTCCGATTCTTCCTGCCAGAGTCTCCCGGACGTTCCGCATCATCTCGAATTGCTCGGAGCCGGTGAGCCAGATGAGCCCCTTTTCGTCGCTCCCGTCGCAGATGACCTTGATTTGCTCGAACAGCTCAGGCGCCTTCTGGACCTCGTCTATGAGAACAGGGGGCTTATAGGTCTGGAAAAAGAGCACCGGGTCGGTCTTTGCGAGCTCTCTGGCCATCGAATTATCAAGAGTTACATAGGTCCTGTTCTCGGAAGCCAGGTGCTTCAGCATCGTCGTTTTCCCGACCTGACGGGCACCAGTCACAAGAATAACCTTGAAAAAATCGTTGAGCCTTAAGAACTTTCTCTCAAGCTCACGAGTGATATATGCCATATTGCACCTCCAAATTTAAGATAATCGGTGATGAATCATATTTTATCATAAAATCCATGCTCCGTCAAGGGCTTATATTCCATGATCGCTTGTTTTCGCTGAAAAATCTTTGCTCCACTGCATTTAACCCGAAAGCCCCGATATTCTGGCACCCCTTGACTAACCCACGAATTTGTGCTATCATTAAACTAGAGGGCAAGATACTGAAACTTGGAAAAGACAGGACTGATACCGATGGGCAAGCCGGACACTGCGACGAGGGAATATATCAACGACGCTGAGATTTTTGCGGATGTTTTCAACTACTTTATCTATGACGGCAGGAAGGTTGTGAGACCTGAGGGTCTTGAAAAGCTCGATGCTTCAACGCTTCTCACCGTTTTCGGAAAAAGTGGCGACGAGGAGACTATTCAGAGATACCGTGACGCGCTCAAGAAAGCGACTCTCATGGTCGATGACAACGCAGCATACATTGTTTTCGGAATCGAGGCGCAGACTAAGGTCGACTACGGTATGCCGATAAGGACCTTTTTGTATGACGCGCTGCAATATGACAGTCAGGCAAGAGAGCTGAAGGCTGCTCATGTTGGAGCAGGTGATAAGCATACCGACGACGAGTTCGTCTCCGGCCTCTACAAGGGCGACAGAATTCTGCCGGTGGTCACAGTTGTGGTTCATTTCGGTGCAAAGCCCTGGGATGGAGCGACAAAGCTCAGCGACCTTTACGACTGCAAGCATAAAGAAATCTTGGAATTCGTGCCGGAATGCAGGATGAATCTGATTGATCCGGCAGGAATGACCGACGAGGACTTCGAGAAGTTCTCAACAAGCCTTGGCAAGGTTTTAAAGTTCATGAAGATGTCGAACAACCGTCTTGGGATGAAAAACCTGATGGAAACCGATGACGACTATAGTCATATGGAAAGAAACGCAGCCAGAGTTCTGCGGGAGTGTGCAAATATTTCGATAGATATTGATTCTAATGAGGAGGTAATTGACGTGTGCAAGGCATGGAGTGATGCACAAAGAGATACAGCTGTTTATGCTGTAATCAGAGCATTGCGAGGGGTAAATTTATCCGATAGTGAGATTCTGAAGGCTCTTATAGACCAATTTCAAATCAATGAGGAAGAGGCCGAGTCATACTTGACAAGGAAGAGCGCCTGACCCAAACTAAATCACCCTGCCCGAATGGTTTTGTGAAAAACCGTTCGGGCTTTTTCGTAAGTCCCCCACACCCCCGATATTGTCCCACTGCAAATCTATTGACATCCAGGCTGAGTTATGATAAAATAAGCTTTATTGTCGGATAGTGTCGATTATGATTAATATTATCCAACATTATTTTATCAATTGTTGGACTATCGCCCTGAGGGGCTTTTTTTGGAGGAATGAGATTGACAGTTACAGTTCCAGTTGAGAAGGTTGAAAAAGTGCTGCTTCTCGGCATCGACGTCGGGTCGACGACGGTCAAGGTTGTCGTTAAAAACCCCGATTCGGACGGTGTTCTCTTCTCACGATATTTAAGGCACAACGCCCGCCAGCGCGAGACCGCTGTTGGGCTGTTAAAAGAAGTTTCGGAGAAGTTTCCTGGGGTGAAATTCCGCTCCGCCGTTTGCGGATCGGGAGGAAAGCCGGTGGCGGAGGCTGCCGGAATTCAGTTTATCCAGGAGGTCGTCGCCAACGCTGCTGCGGTCAAGAAGCTCTATCCTGATGTTCGGACCGCAATAGAACTCGGCGGTCAGGACGCGAAGGTCGTCTTCTTCCACAAGGACGAGCACACGGGAGAGCTCATGACCTCCGACATGAGAATGAACGGCAGCTGTGCCGGTGGAACGGGAGCGTTTATCGACGAGATCGCGAAGCTTCTGGGCGTCAAGACTGAGGAATTCGAGGCGCTTGCCGAAAAGGGCTCGACAGTTTTCGACATCTCTGGTCGCTGCGGAGTCTTCGCAAAGACTGATATCCAGCCCCTCCTCATTCAGGGCGCGAAGAGGGAGGACATCGCCCTTTCATCCTTCCACGCCATCGCGAAGCAGACCATCGGTGGCCTCTCGCAGGGGCTCGAGCTCAAGCCTCCGATAATCTTCGAAGGCGGACCTCTCACATTTAATCCCACGCTTATAAAAGTATTCGCCGAAAGGCTTAATCTTTCGGAGGACGACATCGTCATCCCCGACCACCCTGAAACCATCGTCGCTTACGGCACCGCAATCGCTGCGGAGAAGCTTTCGGGAGATGAAGTTTTCACGGCAGACGAGCTGATCGCTCGGCTCGAAGCTTCAAAGGACACCTCCGACTCAACTGAATCGGCACCGCCGTTCTTCAAAGACGAAGCCGACAGGGAAGAATTCGAGAGCAGGCACAATGCTGAGCTTCGTGACCTCGAAGAGCCCATCACCGAAAACGGCGTTTTACGGGTTTACATCGGCATCGACTCTGGAAGCACCACCTCGAAGCTTGTTCTCATGGACGAGCACGAGCGGATTGTCGACAGATTTTACTCGAACAACAACGGCGAACCGCTTCGGGTCATCTGCAAAGGTCTTAGCGACCTTGAGGACAAGTACGCCGAGCAGGGGATAAGGCTCGAAGTCTTGGGCGTTGGCACAACCGGCTATGGCGAGCAGCTCTTCGCGGGTGCCTTCAACGCCGATTACCATATTGTCGAAACGGTTGCCCACTCCCAAGGCTGCCTCAAATACTTCCCAGACGCCGATTTCCTCCTCGACATCGGCGGGCAGGACATGAAGGCCATCTGGCTCAAGAACGGCGTCATCACGAATATGACCCTGAATGAGGCCTGCTCTTCGGGCTGCGGCTCTTTCTTAGAGAACTTCGCCTCTTCGCTTGGCATTAAGGTCGAGGACATCGCCGAATCGGCGTTCCGCTCAGAGCATCCTGCTCACCTTGGCAGCCGCTGCACCGTCTTCATGAACAGCACTATTATAAATGAGCAGAGAAACGGCAAGCTCCCTGACGACATCATGGCTGGCCTCTGCCGTTCGATTATCGAAAATGTTTTCACAAAAGTAGTCAGAATTTCTAATACCGACGAACTGGGTAGTCGTGTAGTCGTCCAAGGCGGAACCTTCCGAAACTTCGCCGTTCTCAAGGCGATTGAGGACTATCTCGGTAAGCCCGTCACCCTTTCGCCCTACCCTGGCGAGATGGGAGCCGTTGGCGCTGCGATTCTTACGAGAAGAAAGATGAAAGGGGAGAGCCACTTTATCGGCCTCGATGCCGTCAGAAGCTTCGACTATACAACCGAAACGGGAGTAGCCTGCCCTCATTGCGCCAATCACTGCAAGAGGACGATCACCCGCTTCTCCTCCGGCAGAGCATGGGTCACTGGCAACCGCTGCGAGAGGGGAGCAGAGCTCGAGGGATCAGTCCCGCTTGAGAAGCCGAAGAAGGCTCCCGACATGTTCATTGAGCGCGAGCAACTCTTGTTCAAAGATTATGATTTCACCCCAGTCCGTGAGCCTGTTGACACCGCCGTAGGCCTCCCACGAGTCCTCGAATTCTGGGACAGTACGCCCTTCTGGAGCACCTTCTTTAAAGCCTTGGGCTATAAAGTCAAGTTCTCATCGTCAAGCTCGAGAAGCATGTACGAGAGCGGAATCTCGTTTGTCGCGTCCGACACCATCTGCTTCCCGGCAAAGCTCGCCCATGGGCACATCGCTGACCTTGCGAAGAAGGGTGCCGACCGCATCTTCATGCCCTATGTCATGCATATGCCCCCAGAAGGGGTCGACAAGCAGAGCCCTTATGTCTGCTCAGTCGTTCAGGGCTACCCGATGGTTGTGAAGAACTCCCAGAACCCTGCCGAGCGGTATGGCGTCGTTTTCGACACGCCGATCTTCCACTGGTTCTCAGAGAAGAACCGCCACACTCAGATTTGCGAGTACGCTGTGAAGGAGCTCGGTGCCACTGAGAAAGAGGCAGAGCAGGCCTTCCTTCAGGCGGAATCGGCGATAAAGCTCTTCCGAAAGACCCTCACCGACCGTGCAACTGAGATTATGGAGGACGTGAAGCGTGAGGGCAAGTTCGCCGTGGTTCTGGCAGGCAGACCCTATCATACAGATAGATTCATCAGCCATGACATCTCGAAGAAGTTCACCGAGAAGGGCGTTCCAGTCCTGACTGCCGACAGCCTTCCAGGACTTAACGAGGTCGATTTACATAACACCCGTGCTGAAATCACCAACGATTTCCACACCCGTATGCTCGCCTCCGCTGTGATTGCTGCACGTGAGCCTGAGCTCGAATATGTCCAGCTTGTGAGCTTCGGCTGCGGGCATGACGCGATTTTGTCGGACGAGATCATTCGAATCATGACCACCACCAGCGACAAGCCTCCGCTGATCTTAAAGATTGACGAGAGCGACGCTTCCGGCTCGCTTGGAATCAGGGTTCAGTCGTTCATTGAAACTGTCGATATTCGCAGAAATCTCCACCTCGACAACCCTCCAAAGCCAATCCCAGAGCCCAGCCCGGCGAAGTTCTATAAGAAGGACAAGAAGATAAGAACCCTTCTCATCCCGAATATTTCCGAAGAGGTCTCGATCCTGTTGCAGGCCATCTGCGAGAAGGAAGGCTTCATGGTGAAGACCATCCCCGTTGGCGGGCCGTATGAAATCAGTCTCGGCAAGAAATATGTCCACAACGACATCTGCTTCCCCTGCCAGATGGTCATCGGTGAGCTCATAGGCGAGCTTCAGAAGGGGAACTACAAGCAGGACGAGGTTGCCGTCGGCATGGTCAAGTTCCAGTGCGACTGCCGAATGTCACACTATGCTGGTCTCCTCCGCAAGGGGTTGGACAGCGCCGGCTTCACCGAAGTGCCAATCTTAACCACCGATGGCGGTGATTCTAAAGATATGCACCCGGGAGTGTTCCTCCTTGGCGTAAGCGCCGTCTTAGAGGCCGTCTGGGTGTTCATGATGATGGATATCTTAACAGATATCGCAAGAAAGATCCGTCCTTACGAGCTGAACCCGGGCGAGACCGACAGGGTCTATATGGCTTGCATCAACAAGCTTGCGGATGGCATCAAAAAGAGCATCAAGGAGGCGAGAAAGGCCTTCTCAGAGACCATCGACGACATGGCAAAGATCCCCTACGATCGCAGCCACCCGAAGCCAGCCGTCTTCGTAACAGGCGAGCTTCTCGTTACATACCATCCCGGCTCGAACTTCCATATCGAGAGATATCTCGAGAGAAACGGCATGGAGGCCATCTTCCCGAGAGTCACCGACCAGCTCAGAAAAGACTTCCTCGCCACCATGAGCGAAATCAGCGACTATAAGGCGAATATCTTCCCATACCCGTTCGCGGTCGACTTCCTCTTCAACTACGTCCAGGATAAGCTCGAAAAGGTCGCCGTAAAGCACCCGCTTTATGAGAAGGTTCTCTCGCCGAATAAGCTCTACGACTCGGTCAGCGACATCATCCCGAAGACCCTCAGCTGTGGCGAAGGCTGGCTGATGGCAGCCGAGATCGACCACTACGCCGAAAAAGGCGTGAAGTCGTTCATAATCCTCCAGCCCTTCGGCTGCCTCCCCAACCACATCTGTGGCCGAGGCGTCATCAAGAGCTTAAAAGACAAGCACCCGGGTATCTCGATCCTCCCGCTGGATCTCGACCCGGATACGAGTCTTGCGAATGTGGAGAATAGGTTGCAGATGTTGATTATGAATAATTCGGAAACCCCTCAGTCACGCTAAGCGTGACAGCTCCCCTTTCAGGGGGAGCCTATAGTGCCTCTATCAAGGCTTTCGAGAGAGCATTAAAAGCCTCCCCTGAAAGGGGAGGTGGCGCGAAGCACCGGAGGGGTTTCCGCAAGGTTCGGCTACGGAGGCTGAAGCCTCCTCCGCCGAAGCGATTTTCGCCGAAGGCGAAAATCGCACCCCTCAGTCTGCCCTTCGGGCAGCCAGCTCCCCTTGTCAGGGGAGCCAGTATTCGTCTCTCGAAGCTTCTGTGAGAAGCACAACTTATCCTCTCGCAATTACGGCTCCCCTGACAAGGGGAGCTGGCAGCTGCGAAGCAGCTGACTGAGGGGTGCTATTTTCAGCGAAGCTGAAAATAGCGCAGTTCGGCGGAGCCGAACTGCCTTGGCTTTCCTGAAAGCCTGCACAAACCTCCCGCTATAATCCCGCAAATCTTTGTCCAAAATCCCCCATTGATTTTTCTACTTTAGTGTGTTATTCTTAATAAAGAGGCAAAGACGTCCAAGGTTTCTTGGGCGTCTTTTTGCATTTTTTCAAAGTGAGATGAAGAATATGAACACCCCCGTTGCCAACACAAGGGAAATTAACGAGCTCCTCGCCAGGTATGGCGTGAAGTTCGGAATTTATAAAAATGGCGTTTTCAAGGAGCAGCTGTTTCCGTTTGATGCGATACCGAGAATTATTACGAGGTCCGACTTTTCTGATATGGAGAAGGGGCTTATTCAGCGTGTCGACGCTCTGAACCTGTTCCTGAAGGACATCTATTCGGAGAAGAAGATTATCCGCGATGGCGTCATTCCTGCCGATTTTGTCTACATTTCGAAGGGCTATCTCCCTCAGTGTGAGGGCGTCACGCCTGCCCATGGCGTCTATAGCCATATTTCTGGAATAGATTTGGTGCAAGCTAAAGACGGGACTTGGTACATATTAGAAGATAATCTGAGGATCCCCTCTGGCGCTTCCTATCCGCTGATAGCTCGTGAACTTTGCAGGATGACCAGCCCGGATGTCTTCCATGATGTCTCCGTCGTCGACAACCGAAACTATGCTTCTTTGCTGAAAGATACGATGGACAGCGTCAACTGTGGCGGAATCAACGTTATTCTGACCCCTGGGCGCTATAACGCTGCTTATTTCGAGCACTCGTACTTAGCTGAGAGAACCGGCGCGGTTTTAGTTCAGAACAGCGACCTCTTTGTCGAGAACAATATTCTCTATATGAGGGACTATCAGGGAGGAAGAACCCGTGTCGGAACGGTTTATCGGAGGATTTCGGATGAATATTTGGACCCGATGACCTTCGTCCCCGAGTCGCTCATAGGCGTTCCACACATCATGGACGCTTACCGTGCCGGAAATGTCGCCATCATGAACGCTCCCGGCAACGGCGTCGCCGACGACAAGGGCATCTACTACTTCGTCCCGAAGATGATAAAGTATTATCTGGGAGAAGAGCCGATACTCAAGAATGCTCCCACGTATCTTCCGTACTACGAAGAAGACCGCAAGTACGTCCTCGATCACTTAGAGACGCTGGTCGTAAAAGACGTCTCAGAGGCGGGAGGCTATGGAGTCGTCTTCGGCAGGGACATGACCAAAGAGCAGCTCGCCGACTGGCGGACGCTTATCACCGAGCAGTCGCGAAGATTTATAGCGCAAGAAGTTATCGATTTTATCGATCTGGATATCTTAAGCGACGACGGAACCACGGTTCCGAGAAAGGCAGACCTAAGAGCGTTCGTTCTCTCAGGCGAGACCACCAAGGTCTGGGCAAGCGGGCTGACCCGATTCTCCCGCAATCCCGACTCGTTCGTCGTAAATTCATCTCAAGGAGGAGGCTTCAAGGACACATGGGTACTATCACAAGACTAAACGGCTCGAACCTCTATTGGCTCGGCAGATATACAGAACGCGTTTTCACCACCCTCGACTCATTTTTCAACTACTTCGACCTCATGATCGATGTCGACAAGGACTCTTATGTCAAATATTTAGAGAAAATCGGTGCTCCGAATATCTACACGGATGACAACGACTTCTTCGATAGGTATCTTTTCGACAAGACCGACCCGAACTCCCTTCGCTCGAACTTGGAGCGGGCTATGGACAACGGAATAGTTCTCCGTGAGGCGATCAAGTCGTCTTCACTGTCCTACTTGCAGCTGGCTCTCAACAAGTTCAAGTCTGTCAGAGGCACCAGAAAGGTCCGTTATGATTTGCTCCCCGTAAAAGATGACCTCTATGCCTTCTGGGGAAGCGTTGAGGACAACATGGAGGACCTTGAGGGACGCGACCTCATCTATATAGGAAAGGCTGTTGAACGGCTCGATTTATATGTCAGATTGTCATATAAGGATGAAGATATACGGAGAGTATTTGATTATATGACCGTTTTGGTGCATCCTTATGAGAATGTTTATAACCCGGTTCTCAATATCGAGGCCTATGAGGGCCTCGAGAAGCTGGTGACCAGGGGAAAGGGAATCGAAAGCTGCAGGGGAGAGGCCTTGAGCCTCATCTCTAGACTTGTTGAGGTGAAGACTGATGAAGAAGCTGAGTTTTGAATACAGCACCGAGTTTGAGTTTGATTCACCCATCAGCTCCCACTGCTTTACCCTTCGGTGCCTCCCGCTTTCCGACGACCGCCAGATAATCAGCGAGCCGAGATACATAATCCAGCCCTCAGGAGGCGTCATCTGGAACTCAAGAGATAGCTTCGGCAACTCCCTTCTCTGCGGAAGAATCGAGAAGCCCCATAGTAAATTCTCGTTTTCAGTTAAAGGCACCGCCTCCATCACATCGAGCTACACCGTCTCCGGCAAGGCTCCCGTCATGTATGCCTACCAGTCGCCCTTAACTCATCCTGGTGAGGCCCTCACCGCCTTCTACGCCGAGCACCAGCCGACAGAATCGAATGTCCTCTATAGAGCTCTCGCTCTCGCCGACAGCCTCTATGAATACATGACCTATGAGAAGGGCGTCACCGACGTCCACACCACTGCCGAAGAGGCGCTCGCTCTCGGCAAAGGCGTCTGCCAGGACTATGCCCATATAATGCTGGCTCTTTGTCGTATGGGAGGAATCCCATGCAGATACGTTGCCGGCCTCGCCTGCGACGAAGGCGAGACCCACGCCTGGGTCGAGGTCAACGACGGCTCCCGCTGGTACGGCATAGACCCCGTCAACAACTGCCTCATCAGCACCCACTACCTGAAGCTCTGCCACGGCCGCGACTATGCCGACTGCCCGATTGAGAGCGGGTGTTATGTGGGGATTACCGAGTCGAGGCAGACGGTTGAGTCGCGTGTGACGCAATGATGTAGGGGCGGATATCATCCGCCCGAAACCCAAATGCCAGAGAAAACCCGGGCGGATAATATCCAGCCCCTACATGTTCGGCTACAGCGACTGGCGTCGCTTCCGCCGAAGCGATTTCGCCGAAGGCGAAATCGCACCCCTCAGTCAGCTGCTTCGCAGCTGCCAGCTCCCCTTGACAGGGGAGCCAGTATGCGTCTCTCAAAAGCTTCTGCTAAAGCACAACTTTGCCTTTGGCAATTATGGCTCCCCTGTCAAGGGGAGCTGTCGCGAAGCGACTGAGGGGTGCCATTTCAGGCGGAGCCTGAAATGGCTTCGGCGGAGACGACGTAGTCGTCGGAGCCGAACTCGCGTCGCCCGCAGGGCGACAACTAGCCACTAGCCACTAACCACTAATAACTAAAGAAGGTAAACCTATGCTCGAAACCATCGCCCAAGCTTCGCTTGCGGTTAATGAAAATCTTGTCATCCGAAAGAATCGGATTTCTAACATGGCGCGCTCTACTAAACGCAAGAAGCGCGCTTGTATTGTCACGGGAACACATGGAGATGAGCTGGAGGGGCAGCTGGTGTGTGCCCGTCTGGCAGACATCCTCCAGAAAGGCGCCTCGAATCTTGAGGGGATTGTCGACATCTATCCGGCGCTGAACCCGCTTGGGGTCGACTCCATTCAGAGAGGTATGCCGATGTTTGACCTCGATATGAACAGAATCTTCCCTGGCACCCCTGACGGCACCATGGCGGAGCATATCGCTTATGACATCGTCAACGACATAAAAGGCGCGGATATCTGCATCGACATCCACGCCAGCAATATCTATTTAAGAGAGATCCCGCAGGTCAGAATCAACGAAATCACCGCCGACGAGCTCGTCCCCTATGCCGAAATGCTCGGGACAGATTTTATCTGGGTTCACTCTTCGGCGACTGTTCTTGAATCAACGCTTGCCTACAGCCTCAACTCGATCGGCACCAAGACCCTCGTTGTCGAGATGGGTGTCGGCATGAGAATTACTAAAGAATACTGTGACCAGCTGGTCAAGGGGATCCTCAATCTTCTTAAGAATATCGGCATCTGGACAGGGGAGACCCAGCCTGTCAGAAAGTCGATCCTCTCTACTGACCATAACGTTTCATTTGTCAACTCCTCGGCTGCCGGAATCTTCGTCCCGACTGTCGAGCACTGGGTCGACATCAAAAAGGGCGACCATATTGGGGACGTTTTGGACCCGTCAACCGGCAGGGTTGAAGAGTATGTCACCTCGCCCTGCGACGGAAGGATTTTCACTCTTAGAGAGTACCCCGTTGTCTACGGCGGATCTCTCATAGCCAGAATCTTGGGAGGTGCCACCAATGCGTAAGGAAACGATCTACTCGATAACATCCCCCTACCGTGAGCCGATGGACGTCATCGGCTACAGATTTGGCAGCGGTGAGAAGGCGCTCTGCATCGTCGGCTCGATGAGAGGAAACGAGGTTCAGCAGATGTATGTCTGCTCGCAGCTGGTTCAGAAGTTCAAGCGTCTCGAAAAAGAGGGCAAGATCGCCCCGAATCACGAGGTTTTGATCATCCCTTGCGTCAACTACTACTCGATGAACATCGGCAAGCGGTTCTGGACGATGGACAACACCGACATCAACCGCATGTTCCCTGGCTACGACATGGGCGAGACGACCCAGAGGATCGCCGACGGCCTCTTCGAAGAGATTCAGGGCTACAAGTTCGGCATCCAGTTCGCCAGCTTCTACCAGCAGGGCGACTTCCTGTCGCATGTAAAGCTCATGGAAACCGGGTTTACAGACCACAATTACATGCTCGATTTCGGCCTTCAGTATGCTTTTATAAGGACACCTCGCCCCTACGACACCACGACCCTCAACTACAACTGGCAGATATGGGAGACGAAGGCGTTCTCGCTCTACACAAACGCAACAGACCAGATCGACCTGCCTTCGGCCAAAATCGCGATCGAGGCGGTGCTCCGCTTCTCGAACAAAAACGGCATCACCATGCAAAAAATCCCGGGAGGCTGCCTCACCGAGATTATTTCCGAAAGTGAACTCCTCCAGCTCCACTCGACCAAGTCCGGCATCTATCGCCCCTACGCCCAGACAGGCGACAGTTTCGAGAAAGGCCAGCTCCTCTGCGAAATCCTCGACCCTCTCGAGGGCACCGTTGTCGAGCAAATAATCGCCCCGACCGACGGAATTGTGTTCTTCAGGTACAACCGCCCGCTCGTCTTTGCGGAGGGGGTGCTGTATAAGATTATTAGGAATTGAGACCCCTCTAGCTGCTCTAATCCCCACAAGTTCGGCTCCGATGGCTGACGCCATCTCCGCCGATGGAATTTCGGCTTCGCCGAAATTCCACCCCTCCACCGTCGCCGAAGGCGGCGGTCCCCCGGCTTTGCCGAAGGCAAAGTGTCCCCCTCTCGGGGGAGGCTTTTTTTGGCTCGAGGATGCTTCCTGCGGAATCCACACTTTGTCGCCACTACGTGGCGACCGCTCGCTTCGCTCGCGCCCTCTCAGTCAGCTGCTTCGCAGCTGCC
>JAJBTZ010000047.1 GCA_020860605.1 Ruminococcus sp.
TCCGCCCGCTACGTATTGCCGAGGGGTTTCGGGCGGATGATATCCGCCCCTACAGCCACAGGTTGAGGCAGTCTTGGCTCCCCCTCTGGGGGAGCTGTCGGCGAAGCCGACTGAGAGGGCGCGAGCGAAGCGAGCGCGGTCGCCCGAAGGGCGACAAAATCGGGGCCTTCGCCCCGATTTTTACTCTTCTTCAAACATATCCTTGCCAACTCCGCAAAGGGGGCAGGTGAAGTCTTCGGGGAGGTCTTCGAACTTGGTGCCGGGAGCTATGCCGTTGTCGGGATCGCCGAGCTCCTCATCGTAGACATATCCGCAAACTGAACATACATATTTCATCTTAAGTCATCCTTTCAGTGTAAAATCTTTTTTAGGAGGCATTCCTAAAAGCCTCTACCGATATTATATCGGAACAGAGCCTTCATGTCAACACCCTGAACCAAAAAATTCCCGCAGAAACCCTGCGGGAATCACTTATTTTTCATTTAGCTCTGTGATAACCTTGACGAAGCTTTCCGGGTCGTCGAATTCCTTGTAAATTGACGCAAACCGAACGTAGGCCACAAGGTCGATGTCCTTGAGGGCGCTTAGGACGCTGTCGCCGATTTCGGCAGTCGTTATCTCGGTTCTCATCTCGTTTGCAAGGCGGTTTTCGATGTCGTCGACAATGTGCTCGATCGTCTCAGGACTCACAGCACGCTTCTTGGTGGCGGAGGTGATGCCGACGATGACCTTCTCTCTGATAAACGGCTCGTAGCTGCCGTCCTTCTTCAGGACCATCAGAACCGGCTTCTCAACAGCCTCATACGTTGTAAATCTTCTTCCACATTGTGTACATTCTCTGCGACGGCGAATCTTCTCGTCACTTGGGCGCGAATCGATAACCTTGGTGTCGTCAAAACCGCAGAACGGGCATTTCATGCTAGTCTCCCCTTCCATAGAACAGGTCGTGTCTGGTGAAATGTATCTTTTACATATTATAGCACATTTTCGCCGGTTTTGCAACAGAAAAATCCCGATTTAAGGCCATTTTTTGTACTATAGAATCCGTCCGAGAGTCGGAATTTCACGATCCAATACTCTCTTTGCATAAGACCGCAGCAGCTCGCACTGTGCCGTGAATTCGTCAGAGTTAGAGAGGAGCATTGGCCTCAGCATGTAAACCGCTCCCTCCATCTCCTCGAGCAAGTCTTCATCCACAATGCAGGAGAGCCTTTTCGAGTACTTCTGGAAAGCCTCTTCGAGCTCCCCAACAGCCATTTCCGCCTCCTCCTGAGAATCTGAGTTCAGGACTTCTTCAATCGCCCCATAGATTTTCGTGTTCTCCGCCTCGATCCCGACAATCGCGAAGCAGCCTGCAGCAATTATGGCTGCGATAATTATGACGCTTATGATAATTCTTTTCATCTTCAGCCCTCCTTCGGAATTATATAAAGACTCTTGTCGGGACGGATCATGCAGAGAAGGACTTGGGAAGGCTCAAGATGCTTCCGCTTGAGCTCTTTTCTTAAGTCCTTTTCGTCGAGACCAGCGCCGTTCATCCCGCTTGCGATGATGTCGCCGTCAGAAATCAGCACCTGCGGAGGGTCGCTCGAGGCTTCGGGAGTTGCCATCGTTTCAGGCGTAACAGGCCGATTCTCGGCCTTCAGCAGCACACTTATCGTCCCGGTGGTCTCGACAACGGCGTACTGAACTTCATCGATGTCGAAAACTCCGCTGTTCCGAAGAGCCGAGCAGACGTCGTCCACCGTGAACCGAAGCTCCTTCATCACCGATTGATCGAGCTTCCCGTTAGAAATCAGCACCTTCGGTCTGCCTGAGATGACATGCCGAAGTCTTCGCGACTTGAGAGCTGCAAACGACGCCAGGATGTCGAGGCAGACAAGCGTCAGAATCGGCACAACGCCCGTTATGAGCGAGGCCTCCGGGTCCTCCATCGCAAGGGTCGCTATGTTCGAAATGAGAATCGTGATGACGAGCTCTGACGGCGAGAGCTCGCCAAGCTGCCTCTTTCCCATCACCCTTGTCGCGAAAATTACGAGGAAATAGACGATAATTCCCCTTATGAAAACTATGAGCATTGAGCGTGGCACTGTCCTTTCACTGTTTTAAGCCTATTTTTGCCGGAACTCTCAGGAATATCCGAGGAGTCTTTGCAAAAACTAACCGAAAAGAAAGGGTGATTCCATGAACATAAGCAGCAGTTTAGAGCATTCGCTCTCGGAAATCCGTGAGCTTTTCGGCAATTCTGACGACCTGAATATTGTGAGATTCGAGGCTTCCGGCATCAAGTGTGCCGTCCTCACTCTAGAAGCGATGACATCAAGTGGTGACCTCTCGAAAATGCTCTTCTCCCCATTGATGGACTTCAAGAAGCTCCTCGCCGAGCCGAGAGACGTCTATAACTTCCTCACGCGAAAGGGCATTTTCTCAACTGAGAGCAAGCCCTTGAGGACTTATTCGGACGTTTCGGAAAGGCTTTGCAGTGGCTTCGCAGTCGTCCTCATAAACGGCGAGAGGAGGGGAGTCGCCTTCGGAGCTCAGGGCTTCAAGACAAGAAGCATCTCCGAACCGACAACCGAGAACAACATCAAAGGCTGCATGGAGGCCCTCTCCGACAACCTGAAAACCAGCATGTCCCTCATCCGAAGGCGTCTCAAGACTCCAAAGCTCCGTTTCGAGACCCTGAAAGCAGGCAAGCTGAGCCAGACTGACCTGGCAATCACCTACATCTCCGGCAAAGCTCCCGAAAGCCTTGTTTCAGAAGTCCGCTCACGCCTTCAGGAAATCGAGCTCGACCTGATCTCCGGCACAGGTTGCCTCGAGTCGTTTCTGTCGGGCACTCAGGGCTCCTTCTTCTCCGGCTGCTCGACGACAGAGAGGCCAGACACTCTCGCTGCGAAGATAAACGAGGGCAGAATTGCCGTTCTCATCGATGGTGTGCCGTTTGCGGTGGTCGTGCCAGCACTCTTCATGGAGAACTTTCAGGCGGTCGACGACTACGAGGAGAAGCCCTACTTCGCTTTCCTCCAAAGACTTCTCCGCTATCTTTCCTTCCTCATGGCAGGCTTCCTCCCTGGAATTTATCTCGCTGCGACAATCCATCACCCCGAAATCCTCGCGAAAACCATAATGACAAACCTGATCACCTCTGAGGAGGACACGCCGTTTCCTTTGATGCTCGAGATGGTGATAGTTGTCGTCCTCTTCGAGATAATGAGGGAAGCAGGCCTCAGGCTCCCGAAGGCTGTCGGGGGAGCTGTCTCTATAGTCGGAGGCCTCGTCATCGGCGATGCAGCCGTCACAAGTGGCCTCATCTCCTCGCCACTTCTCATCATAATCGGCATCACCGCCACCTGCTCCTTCGTCCTTCCAAGCCTCAACCCCCAGCTCACAGCCCTCAGATTTATTGGAATCTTTGCGGGAGGCCTTGCGGGCTTCTTCGGAATGGCGGTTTTCAGCCTCGTGATACTCGTGAACGCCTCCGCTACCGATTGCCTCAGCGTCCCGTATCTTTCCCCAGCAGCACCATTCACCCTGAAGGCAACGAGGGACTTGCTCTGGCGGGCAGGCTACCGCAGGATGCAGAAGCACCGCGTCACCGTCGAGAGCCTCAATGGCTCAGGAGGTATAGATGAAAACAGCTAAAGCAGCCAAGATCAGCCCCGGCCAGATGTTCATCCTCCTGATTCTGGCCAGAATAATGCACACGATGGTCTTCCATTCGGCAGACTTTTCAGTGGGAACCTTCATGCTCCCGACACTTGTCGTGACGACGTTACTTGAGGCAGCCCTCTCGCTGCCAGCACTTATCCTGATAGACGGTGGCACCGACATCATCCGTGAACTCTCAAGTGGCAAGAAGTGGCTCTACGCCTTGCTTCGGACGCTCTACAGCCTCTATTTCCTATATATCGCCACCGGCACCATCAAGTATATCGCTGAATTTATGCAGGACGAGTTCGCTCGTGTCATCAGCCCGGTTGCGGTTGTACTGATTTTGGCGCTTGCAGCAGCCTATTGCGCCCACTTAGGGATAGAAGCGTTGGCTCGTGCCGGCACGGTTGTCTTCTGGATTTTCATAGCTCTTTTCATATCGATGGCCTCTGTCAGTCAGGGAACCTTTCACCCTGAAAACCTGACTCCCATTACCGAAAGCGACTTCCCGGCAATTTTAGATTACGCTGCCCGCGACTTATCCTCAAGCTGGTGGCTGCCGATGCTGGTGGCCTTGGGAACCCACCTGAACCGTTCAAAAGACGGCGCCAGAAAGGCAGCCATGGGGTATCTCGGCTTCAAGCTCATAATGCTCGAGGTTCTGACAATCTTGATAATCATAGTTTTAGGCAAGTTCTCCGACATTCTGGGCTACCCGCTGTTAGCGCTGGGAGCCTATGCCAGAACCGTATTTATCCGAAGCTTCGATGCCGTCAACATGTTTGTCTGGTGCATGAATGCTGCCCTCGTTTGCGGAGTCTATCTCTTCATCGCCACCGACGGACTGAAGGGGAGAAAACGTACCATAGGCGAGCTCTCGGCCCTCATAGTCACTGCTGTCGCTGGGATAGTGGCGTTTAATCTCGATTTGGATTTCAACGGCGAGGTCGCCATGGTGCTGAAAACAGCAGGAATACTTCTTCTGGGAGTAATTCTCCCGATAGTTCTTCTCATCGGAAAGGAGGTCTTCGGATGCGTAAAATCGCGGTTGCAATAGCTTTCATGCTGCTCCTGACAGGCTGCACCAGCACCGACGTTCAGAAGCGCCTTGTCGTCACCGCAATCGGAATCGGCGATGGAACTATTTCATATCAGGCCTTTTCTCCCGAAAACGAGATCGAAATCTACACTTTTGAGTTTCAGAATCTCTCCGAAGCCGAGCAGGCGCTCGCTCTCAAGACTGGCAAAGAGGTCTTCTTAGGCGATGTCGAGCTTATAATCTTCTCAGGCTCAGAAAACATCGAGCCAGAGCTCGTCTGGCTCTGGCACAGCCCTGATATCTTCATGGGAACGCCAGTCGCGTTTACGAATAGTCCTCCTGAAACCGTTCTTCAAACGAAATCGGAGGAAATCGTGGCGATTCTCTCCACCGCTGGCTCGGAAGTGGGGCTCATAGACCTCTATAATTCCATCTATTCTGCCGAAAATGACGCAAAAATTCCCCTACTTTCTGAAACTGGCGAAATTTCAGGCGAAATACTCTTGAAATCATCTTTAGAATGTGGTATCATAGCTTTGTATAATGAGTAAGTATGGCTGTTGAAAAAGATAGTCATCGGAAATCCTTACGAAAGGGATGGTACTTTTTAATGATAAAGATTGAGAATCACTTGGGAACGATAGCCATGACCGATTCCTACCTGACCTCGCTCATAGGTCACGCTGCAACAAGCTGCTTCGGCGTCGTCAGAATGAGCCCTGTCGGAGCAAGGCAGGGAGTCAAGACGAATCTTTTGGGACTCGGCGGAATCGACAACGGTGTACGTATATACACTCCCGCAAAGAAAGATCACGAAAATCAGAACAAGATGTCAATAGACCTCCACATCTGCGTGACCTACGGAATCAACGTAAACGCGATTGTCGACAGCATTGTCAACAAGGTCCGCTACGTCGTTGAGAGCGAAACCGGCATTGAAGTAAAGAAAATTAACGTCTACGTTGACGGTATGGAGTCGTGAATCGGCTCGTAATCATAATTAAAAGGGTAGGTACTGCAAATGATAACAGGTAGTATGCTGAGAGACGCGTTCATAAGCGCCTCAAACTGCATTTCAAACAATAAGAAGGCCATCGACGAGCTTAACGTCTTCCCCGTCCCTGATGGCGACACCGGCACCAACATGTCGATGACCCTCTCAAACGCCAAAAAAGAGCTCGAGCTGATGGCTGACGACGTCACCGTCGCCCAGGTTGCAAAGGTAATGGCTTCTGGCCTTCTAAGAGGCGCCAGAGGAAACTCGGGCGTTATAACCTCTCTTCTCTTCAAAGGATTCGATAAAGCTCTTGCGGGTCAGGAAACCGCCGACATTGAGCTCATGACACAGTCGCTCGAGAAGGGCGTCGAAAGAGCCTACAAGGCAGTCATGAAGCCGACTGAGGGAACTATCTTAACAGTTGCCCGTCTCGCTTCCGTCAAGGCAAGAGAGATAGCCGGGGCTGAGACCGACCTCGTCTCCTATTGGGAGCAGGTCTGTGTTGAGGCTGAAAGAGTCCTCGAGACGACTCCTGATTTACTTCCGACCCTCAAGAAAGCCGGAGTTGTGGACGCAGGAGGAAAGGGCCTCTGCATGATCTTCAGAGCGATGCTCCAGGTCTTCAAAGGCGAGGGCATTGTAGCTGACGAATCCCAGAAAAAGCAGGCGGAGGCGGTCACCATCGAAACCTATGCATCAGTAGTCGGTAGCTTCGAGGACGAGATCCACTATACCTACTGCACCGAATACATAGTCAAGAAGGAGTCGAAAGCTGAGGGCAATGCCCTGAAGCTCAGAGCTTACCTTGAGTCGATCGGCGATTGCGTCGTAGTTGTCGAGGACGACGAGATTATAAAGGTCCATGTTCACACAAATAACCCTGGTCTTGCAGTTGAAAAAGGCCTTGAATTCGGCTCGATGACGCTTCCCAAGATCGAGAACATGCGCTATCAGCACGAAGCGAAGAAGGACGGGGATAAGGTAACCGTCTCAAGCTCAAATAAAGCTTATAAGTCTGTTCCCCCTGAGAAGGATTACGGCTTCGTAGCCGTTGCAACAGGCGAGGGAATCGAAGCGATGTTCAAGGATGCCGGTGCCGACTGCATAGTCCGTGGCGGACAGACAATGAACCCTTCAACCGAGGATATCCTGGCAGCCATCCAGTCAACTCCCGCAAGAACCGTCTTCGTTCTTCCTAATAACAAGAATATCATCATGGCTGCAGAGCAGGCTGTTAAATTAGCAGACAGAAAGGTCTGTGTCCTTCAGACAAGGACAATCCCTCAGGGTCTTTCGGCGCTTTTAGCCTTCGACCCGACAGCTGACTACAAAACCAACAGCACCGAGATGACCAAGGCCTTCGAGCGTGTCCAGACTGGACAGGTCACATTCGCAGCCCGCGACAGCGAATTTGACGGAGTAGAGATCCACGAAGGCGAAATCCTCGCTATGGACAACGGCAAGCTCTCGCTTGTCGAAAAGGACGCCGTCAAGGCAGCCTACCGCCTCACCAAGCGTCTCATCAAGCCCGACAGCGAGTTCATCTCCGTCATCTACGGCAAGGACGTCAAGGAATCCGAAGCCGAAGCCCTGAGAGCTAAACTCGAAGAAAAGTTCGGTTCACGTCTTGACATCAACGTCATCAACGGCGGTCAGCCGGTGTACTACTATATTATCAGTGTTGAGTAAGACTGATTTTCAGAAAAATACAAATGCCGTTCGTTATCGAGCGGCATTTTGAAACGGGAGTTTAATTTATGCGGAAGCTTCTAAAATACTTCAAGGGCTATCGGATTCAGGCGGTGTGTGCACCGTTGTTTAAGATTATCGAGGTCATATTTGAGCTTTTGGTGCCACTCGTGGTGGCGGAGATTGTCGACACGGGAATCCCGGCAGGGGACAAGCCGTATATCTACAAAATGTGTGGGATACTCGTTCTGTTCGGAGCCTGCGGACTCGTGAGCACCTTGATAGCCCAGTACTTCTCGGCAAAAGCCTCCGTCGGCTTCACAGGAGCCATCAGGCAGGCGCTGTTTGACCACATCCAGTCGCTCTCCTTCACAGAGGTCGACAAGCTCGGAACTTCGACCCTCATCACCCGCCTCACAAGCGACCTGAACCAGATCCAGACCGGCACCAACCTGACTTTAAGACTTCTGATGCGCTCCCCAATGGTCGTCATCGGCGCGACTGTGATGGCGTTTCGGATCGACACCCAGGCAGCGCTCATTTTCGTCGCTGTAATCCCGATTCTCTCGGTGGTCGTCTTCGGAATCATGCTCGGCAC
The DNA here is from genome assembly GCA_020860605.1 of Ruminococcus sp. Classification (GTDB taxonomy): domain Bacteria; phylum Bacillota; class Clostridia; order Oscillospirales; family Ruminococcaceae; genus Faeciplasma. The sequence goes on from JAJBTZ010000047.1 coordinate 7,978, forward strand.
AATTCCGCTCTACACGAAGGTTCAGAAGAAGCTCGATGCCGTTCTCTTAAGAACGAAGGAGAACCTCACTGGCGCCAGAGTCGTCAGAGCCTTCTGCATGGAAGAAGAGGAGACTGAGGACTTTAACGAGAAGAACAACTCCCTCGCCAAGGCTCAGAAGTTCGTCGGAAAGATTTCCTCCGTCATGAACCCGATGACTTATGCCATCGTCAACCTCGGAATCGTTGTTTTGATTTATACAGGCGCCCTCAAGGTCAGCACAGGTGTCCTCACCCAAGGCCTCGTAATCGCGCTCTATAACTACATGTCGCAGATTTTAGTGGAGCTCGTAAAGCTCGCAAACCTTATCATCAGCGTCACAAAGAGCCTCGCCTGTGCCAGAAGAGTCGAGGAGGTTTTCGAAATCCAGCCCTCGATGGTGAGCGGTAGCTATACCGGCGAAAAGTCTTCGGAGAGCGACTATGCGGTCGAACTGAGCGATGTATCCTTCAGATACTCAGGTGCAGCTGCCGATTCGCTTGAGAATATCAATATTAAAGTTAAGAACGGCGAAAAAATCGGCATCATCGGCTCGACCGGCAGCGGTAAAACGACTCTTGTCAGCCTCGTTCCGAGGTTCTATGACGCCACCGAAGGCTATGTAAAAGTAGGCGGAGTCGACGTGAGAGACTGGGACGAAGAAGCCCTCAGAGATAACGTCGCAGTTGTCATGCAGCGGTCCTCCCTTTTCTCGGGAACGATAAGAGATAACATAAAATTCGGCAACGAAAACGCAACAGATAGTGAAATCATGGAGGCAATCAAAGAAGCTCAGGCGAAAAACGTCGTTGAGGCTAAGCCTGAGGGCCTCGACAGCATGGTCGAGCAAGGCGGAAAGAACCTCTCTGGGGGACAGGTTCAGAGGCTCACAATCGCGAGGGCCCTTGTCAAGAAGCCGAAAGTTCTGATCCTCGATGACAGTTCCTCAGCTCTCGACTTTGCAACCGATGCAGCGCTTAGAAAATCAATTTCCAGCCTCGACTATCACCCGACAGTCCTCACCGTCTCGCAAAGAGTCTCGACCGTCATGCATTCGGACAGAGTCCTTATGCTCGAGGACGGCGTGGCGGTAGGCCTCGGCACCCACGAGGAGCTCCTTGAGAGCTGCCCTGAGTACCTCGAGCTCTACCAGTCCCAGATCAAGAATTCGTAAGAAAGGGGAGCCAAGCTATGAGTAATAAAAAAGAAAAAGTTCAATCGGGCCAGCCGGCTTCCCAGACACTGAAGGAGCTATGGGTGTTTCTCAAGAAGTACCGCGTCCTGCTTATCCTGTCGATAGTTTTAGCAGCGGTTTCGGTCGTTCTGACGCTCTATGTCCCGATTCTCTTCGGCGACGCGATCGACAACATCACCGAAAACGGCGTTGACCTCGCGACAGTCGTCAGCTTCCTCGTGAAAGCAGCGATAACCGCTCTCGTGGCAGCTTTGCTACAGTGGCTCATGAACGTCATCAACAACCGAATCACCTACGAGACAGTCCGTGACCTGAGAGAGAAAGCGTTCTTAAAGATCGAGAACCTCCCTCTCAAGTATATCGACTCTCATCCTCACGGCGACCTCGTCTCGAGGGTCATCTCAGACGTCGACCAGCTTGCCGATGGCTTGCTTTTGGGCTTCTCGCAGTTCTTCACAGGAATCGCCACAATCATCTGCACTCTCCTCTTCATGCTCTCAATCAGCTGGAAGATAACGATAATTGCAGTTGTACTGACGCCGATGTCCCTCTTCGTAGCGAGATTCCTGGCGACCTCGACCTACAATCTTTTCAAGAAGCAATCTGAAATAAGAGGCGCCCAGACCGCTCTCATCGACGAGATGGTCGGTGGCGCAAAGACGGTCAAGGCCTATAACTACACTGATCGCAGTCACGAGCGGTTCAAGAAGATTAACGACGACCTCACCGAGACCTCCTCGAAGGCAATCTTCTATTCGTCTCTCGTGAACCCGTCCACAAGATTCGTCAACGCCGTCGTCTACGCTGCTGTCGGACTTGCTGGAGCTTTGTCAGTAGTTGCCGGAACGGTCACAGTCGGTGGCCTTACATGCATTTTGAGCTACGCCAACCAGTACACCAAGCCCTTCAACGAGATAAGTGGCGTCATCACCGAGCTCCAGAACGCCATCGCCTGTGCAGCGAGAATCTTTGAGCTCATCGAGGCGGAGCCTCAGCCTTCCGACGAAGGCCTTCCGGCACTTCAGAAAGTCGACGGAAACATCGAGCTCAAGGACGTATCTTTCTCCTACAATCCCGATACAAGTTTAATAGAAAACTTCAACCTCTCGGTCAAGGCTGGCCAGAGGATCGCCATCGTTGGCCCCACAGGCTGCGGAAAGACGACGCTAATCAACCTCTTGATGCGTTTCTACGACGTCGATGAGGGCTCGATTTCGGTCGAGGGCTCCGACATCCGTGACGTCACCCGCCACAGCCTCCGCGAGAACTACGGCATGGTCTTGCAGGACACCTGGCTCAAGTCGGGCACAATCAGAGATAACCTCAAAATCGGCAAGCCCGATTCTTCGGATGAGGAGATGATAGCGGCAGCGAAGACCACCCATGCCGACAGCTTCATCCGTCGCCTTCCTCAGGGCTACGATACGCCGATCGGCGAGGAAGGCGGAAACCTCTCCGCTGGCCAGAAGCAGCTTCTCTGTATCACCAGAGTGATGCTGACCAAGCCTCCGATGCTCATCTTAGACGAGGCGACTTCTTCTATAGACACGAAGACCGAATTCCGAGTTCAGCGCTCTTTTGAGAAGCTCATGCAGGGCAAGACCACCTTCATCGTCGCCCACAGACTCTCGACAATCATGAGCGCCGACCTGATTCTCGTCATGAAGGACGGCCACATCATCGAGCAGGGCAAGCACGAGGAGCTCCTTGCGAAGCACGGCTTCTACTACGAGCTCTACAACAGCCAGTTCGCTCACTGATTTTTGCTTCTAACTCACCGAAGACAATCATATACTTGACCAAAAGACAACTTTCGGAGGGATAAGTATGTTTGTTAAGACGGTGAAGGTTAAAAAGGTGGCACAGGTGCTGGGATATATCCTCATGGCGCTTCTACTCGTATTCGTTGCGGTGTTTCTATTCAACAGGTTTTATGGAGGCTCGAAGACGATTTCGCTTCCAGATGAGGCTTCGCAGCTCGAATTCCTGCATAAACTTGGCTGGGAGACTTCCGAATCGGCGATAGACGTCCGAAGCGTCATAATTCCAGAGGAGTGGACCGACGTTTACACCCAGTATAACGACCTCCAGCTCGAACAGGGCTTGGACTTAAGCAACTACAAGGGCTGTCCTGTTGAAATTTATACCTATGAAATCTATAATTATGGCGATGAGGACAACATCGTCGTGAATCTGATGATTTGCGACGGAGTCCTGATTGCCGGAGACGTCTGCTGCACCGAGCTCGGTGGCTTCATGCAGGGTCTCGTCAGAAACAATGCATAAAGAGGGATAAGGATGTATAAAACCTGCATATTCGACTTCTACGGCACTCTCTGCGATATCAGAACCGACGAGAGGAAGCCTGAGCTATGGGAAAAGCTCGCTCTCTTCTACGGCTTCTATGGCGCCAGCTACACTCCCGAAGAGCTAATGAACAGCTACTTCGAGACTGTTTCCGAACTCGAGAGCAGGTTTTCTGAAATCAAGATCGAGCAGGTCTTTGGGAGCTTATTCGAGAGAAAAGGCGTCCAGGCGGATGAGACTCTGGCAGTCCATGCAGGACAGTTCTTCCGTATCCTCTCGATCGAGCACTTAAGGCTCTATGACGGTGTCAAGGAAATGCTCGAGAGCCTCCATGAAAACGGCAGGAAAATCTATCTCCTCTCAAACGCCCAACGGATTTTCACCGAGTTCGAGCTGAAATACTTGGGAATCTGGTTCTCATTCGACGATATCTTCATCTCGTCCGACCATAACTGCAAGAAGCCAGATTCTGATTTTTATCAAAAGCTTATCGATAAGCAAAATATCGACGTCAGCAGTGCCATCATGGTCGGAAATGACGGCACATGCGACATAGCTGGCGCCAAGGATGTCGGGCTGCATACTTTGTACATAAAGTCCGACATCTCGCCAGACGAGCCGATTCCGAAAGCTGACCATGTCCTCATGAAGCCCGACATGGCAGCGGTCGGAGACGAACTATTAAAAGAGGGAGCCTGAAATGTCACAGATTCGTCTCGACAAGTTTTTATCAGGGCAGATGCCAGAAATCTCGCGTACTGGCGCCAAAGAGCTCCTCAAAAAAGGCCTCGTGACCGTCGACGGCGTGACGGTGAAGCGCTTCGACCATAAGCTCGACCCCGAGAAGGCTGTGGTCGCTGTTTCTGGAAATGTGATCAGCTATCGTGAGCATCTGTACATAATGCTCAACAAGCCTTCGGGCGTCGTCTGTGCCACTCGGGATAAGGTCACCGAGACCGTTATGGAGCTATTGCCGCCTGAGCTTCGGCGCCAGGGGCTTTTTCCTGCCGGAAGATTGGACAAGGATAGCGTCGGCTTCGTCCTCTTAACAGACGATGGCGACCTCGCCCACAGGATGCTATCTCCAGTCAGCCACGTCCCGAAAAAGTACTTCGTCAGGCTGGAAAACCCGGTAGAACCGAGCGCTGTGGATATTTTCGCTTCTGGGATGACAATCGATGGCGATGAAAAGTGTCTTCCGGCAGAGCTCGAAATCTTAAGTGAAAATGAGTGCTTTGTGACGCTTCACGAGGGCAAATTCCACCAGATAAAGAGGATGTTTGAGGCAACGGGAAACCAGGTTACTTATTTAAAAAGAGTCAAAATTGGCGGAGTTGACTTAGATGACCAGCTGGAAGAGGGAAAAGCACGACTTTTGGAAGATAATGAGATTAAGTCACTCATTTCCTGCCAGTAAAAACTTTCCACAAAGCCCTATAGTCAAATTGCATAAAAACGCAACGGAAACTTTGGTGAAAACGCCGTCTTGTAAACATCGGCTCAATATAGTATAATTAACACAGACGCTAATCAAGGAGATTAGCAACTTTTAAAAATTCGGCGAGGAGGCCTTTTGATGGCAAGCTTATCACTAAAGCATATTTACAAGAAGTATCCCGGCGGCGTTGTTGCAGTATCCGACTTCTGCCTCGAGGTTAAAGACAAGGAATTCATTATCTTTGTAGGACCTTCAGGTTGTGGCAAATCCACCACCTTAAGAATGATCGCAGGTCTTGAGGAAATCACAGACGGCGAGCTTTATATCGGCAACAGACTTGTTAATGATATCGCTCCTAAGGACAGAGATATCGCAATGGTATTCCAGAACTACGCTCTCTATCCTCATATGACAGTTTTCGAGAACATGGCATTCGGCCTTAAATTAAGAAAGACTCCAAAGGATCAGATCGCCCGTAAGGTTGAGGAAGCTGCAAGAATCCTCGACATCTCCCACCTCCTCGACAGAAAGCCGAAGGCTTTGTCTGGTGGTCAGAGACAGCGTGTTGCTCTCGGTCGTGCACTCGTCCGTGAGCCTCAGGTATTCTTACTTGACGAGCCTCTTTCAAACCTCGATGCTAAACTCCGTGCTCAGATGAGAACCGAGATCACTCTTCTCCATAAGAGACTTGGAACCACATTCATCTATGTAACCCATGACCAGACCGAGGCTATGACCATGGCTGACAGAATCGTCGTTATGAAGGACGGCTTCATCCAGCAGGTCGACACTCCTCAGAACCTCTACAGCTATCCTTGCAACCTCTTCGTAGCAGGATTCATCGGATCTCCTCAGATGAACTTCATCGATTCCAAGCTTGTCAAGATCGACGGCAAGTACAACATCGAGTTCGGTTCTGAAGACACCAAGGAAACCAGAGGAAGAAAGTTCTATATCGAGCTTCCTGAAGCTAAGGTCAACGAAGAAGCTTTGGCTCCTTACCTCAACAAGGAAATCATCTGTGGCGTTCGTCCCGAGTGTATCCACGACGAGGAAATGTTCATCTCTTCTGCTAAGACAGGTATCATCGAGGCAACCGTTAACGTAGCTGAAATGATGGGCGCAGAGACCTATCTCTACCTCACCTGTGAAGGCATCAACCTCACTGCTCGTGTTTCCAACCGTTCGACCGCAAGACCTCAGGATGTTATCACCTGCGCTCTTGATGCCAACAGAGTCCACCTCTTCGACAAGGAAACTGAGAAGACAATTATCAACTGATAGTTACTATTACGAACGTATAGAATTTAATGTGGCTGCTTTCCCAGTAGCCACATTTTTCTTAAGAAAGGATATTATAATGAAGAAAATCCTGTCAATACTTCTGGCAGTAGCGCTGCTTTGCAGCTGCTTCACCGCCTGTGGAAAGGATGAGACCTCAGTGGCTCTTGAAACTATCGAAAATCCCACGACCTATGAAGAATATCTGAATAACGCCAAAATTATTTCTCTGACCCAGACCGGCAACACCTACCGCCTGAAGCAGGCGATCGAGAAGGCCGAAAGTGGCGAGGACTGCAACATCGTCTATATCGGCGGTTCCATCACCGAAGGCGAAGGCCTCGAGACCTGCTATGCCTATCGCTCGTTCACTTATTTTCAGGAGAAATTCGGCAAGGGTAACGGCGACAACGTCCACTACTACAACTCCGGCATAAGCGGAACCCCCTCTACACTCGGTGCCCTCAGATTCGAGGACGACGTTGAGGCCTACGACCCCGATATCGTCTTCATCGAATTCGCCGTCAACGACAGCAGCACCGAAGAGTATTACGACGCCTTCGAGAGCCTCATCCGCGACTGCCTCGAATGTGAATCCCAGCCAGCTGTAATCCTGCTGTTTGCGAGAATGGAGGAGGGCTACACCTCTCAGGACTGGAAAAAAGAAATCGGCGAGTACTATGACCTGCCGATGATCAGCTATGCTGACGGTATAACTTATCTCTTCGATAACGGCGCTCTCGAATGGAGCGATTTCTCGGACGATTATACCCATCCGAACGCCGATGGCAACGCTGTTGTAGCCGAATTCATCGCCTACTTCTTCGACGAAGTCGACCGCCTCGAAGGCAGCACCTCCGACATCACAATTCCCGATGCCATGTACGACTGCACCTATGAGAACGCCCACATGCTCCAGCGCTCGAATTACACTCCCGAAGACATGGGTTCCTGGAAGAACAAGAGCTCTGGCTACCACTACAGTGACGGCTGGACGAAGACCTATGACGATTCAAACGACCCCCTCGTCTTCACCTTCACCGGCACCAACGCCTATGTCGTCTACCCGACCTCTTCGGGTTCGGAGTACGGCACCCTCGAAGCCAAAGTCTACTTCAATGGCGAGCTCGTGAATAGCGAAATCTTCAATGAGTACGACTCCAGTGGCTGGCTCTGCCCGTCTGTTGGAATCCTGTATAAAGCCGAAGAAAGCGGAGAATTCCGAATCGAATTCACCGCCTACGGCGACACAGTTAAGTGCGATTTGCAGGTGTTGGCGGTGGCTTATACGGATTAGCGTAAACCCTTTCCTTAGGCAGTAAAAGCCTCCCCCGAAGGGGGAGGGGGACCATCGCCGAAGGCGATGGTGGAGGGG
>JAJBTZ010000018.1 GCA_020860605.1 Ruminococcus sp.
GAAGCGATTTCGCCGAAGGCGAAATCGCCCGCTCGCCCCTTCGGGGCTCGCGCCCTCTCAGTCAGCTGCTTCGCAGCTGCCAGCTCCCCCAGAGGGGGAGCCGAGATTTCCGCTTGCACAAAGCCTTCCTTGAGGCAGCAACTTGGCTCTCCCTCCGGGAGAGCTGTCGCCGAAGGCGACTGAGAGGGCGCGAGCCGAAGGCGAGCGGTCGCCCCGCAGGGGCGACAATTACGAATTAAGAATTAAGAAAAGGAGAACCCCCATGCCCACATCACCCCTCACCACCATCCTCTTCGACCTCGACGGCACGCTTTTGCCGATGGATCAGGAGGTGTTCACCAAGTACTACTTCGGCCTTTTGGCCCGGAAACTTGCCCCTTTGGGATATGAAAAAGACAGCCTCGTCGCTGCTATCTGGAAGGGCACCGGCGCGATGGTAAAAAATGACGGCTCTAAATCAAACGAAGAGGCCTTTTGGAACACATTCTCTGGCATAACCCGCCCCGATGCCCGGGACGACATGCCGGTTTTCGAGGACTTCTACCGAAACGATTTCCAGCAGGCGAAGGCCAGCTGTGGCTTCAACCTGGAGGCGAAGAAAACCGTCGACGAGCTCAAGAGAATGGGCTTCCGTGTATCCTTAGCTACAAACCCGATCTTCCCCGCCATCGCGACCGAGTCGCGAATCCGCTGGGCAGGCCTCGAGCCTGACGACTTCGAAGCCTACACCACATACGAAAACTCCCGCTTCTGCAAGCCGAATCCGAAGTATTTCGAGGAGGTCTGCAATTCTCTGGGAGTCACTCCCACCGAGTGCCTCATGGTCGGCAACGACATGGACGAGGACACCCCGGCTGCCAGCCTTGGGATGAAGGTTTTCATCCTGACCGACTGCCTGATTAATAAGTCTGGCAGAGACTTAGGAGAGTTTCCGCATGGGGGATTTTCGGATTTGATGGACTACGTCAAATCCGTGATTAACGGGAGCACCGCTCCCTGATTGTAGGGGCGGATATTATCCGCCCGAAAACCCTCTGGCAAACCGTAACGGGCGGATGATATCCGCCCCTACATTGTTCGGCTACAGCGACTGGCGTCGCCTCCGCCGAAGCGATTTCGCCTTCGGCGAAATCGCCCGCTCGCCCCTTCGGGGCTCGCGCCCTCTCAGTCAGCTGCTTCGCAGCTGCCAGCTCTCCCAGAGGGAGAGCCGAGTTGTTGCCTCAAGGAAGGCTTTGTGCAAGCGGATATCTTGGCTCCCCCTCTGGGGGAGCTGTCGCCGAAGGTGACTGAGAGGGCGCCGACCGAAGGGAGGCGCTTCGGCGAAGGAGGCAACGCCTCCGTAGCCGAACCTCCCCTTTCAGGGGAGGCTTTTATCACGAAAGGAGAAAAAATGAAAACCCTCAAAAACCTCACATCCTCCGCCGATTCCTGCCGTATCTCCTCAAGTACAAGTGGATGATGATTTTCGACCTCTTCTGCGCGGCGCTGACGACGCTTTGCGACATTGTGCTGCCGCAGATGATAAGCTATCTGACCAATGCGGCGGTGGATTCTTCCATAATATTGACCGTCGAGAGCGTTCTCAGGCTGGCGGGAGTGTATGTTGTACTCCGAATTATTGACAGCGCTGCCAATTTCTATATGGCTTCCACCGGCCACATTATGGGCGTTTACATCGAGACCGACATGAGGTCGGACGCGTTCAGGCACCTCCAGCGCCTCAGCTCGACCTACTACTCGAACACGAAGGTCGGCACCATCATGGGCAGAATCACGAACGACCTCTTCGACGTCACCGAGTTCGCCCACCATTGCCCGGAGGAGTTCTTCATCGCGGGCATCAAGCTTGTCGCCTCGTTCGTCATCCTTTGCGGGACGAGCATCGCGCTGACGGCGATCATCTTCGCCTGCGTTCCCTTGATGATCATCATCAGCTTCACCATCAACAAGCATCTCAAAGCCATTTTCTACAAGCAGAGGGTGAAAGTGGGAGAACTTAACTCCACTATTGAAGACAGCCTCCTCGGGCAGCAGGTCATCAAGACCTTTGCAGCCGAGGACGAGGAAATCGGGCGGTTCGAGAAGAACAACCAGGAGTTTAAGCAGGTTAAGAAAAAGAGCTACTACATTCAGGCGACCCTCAACACCTCAACCCGCCTCTTCGACGGCATCATGTACACCGTCGTCCTGCTTGCTGGCGGGCTGTTTCTCGTGAACGGGAGAATCAACGCCGGCGACCTCGTCGCGTATGTCATGTATGTCGGCACGCTGATTACCACAATCCGTACAATTGTAAATTATCTCGAGCAGTTCCAGAGAGGAATGACTGGAATTGAGAGATTTTTGGAAATAATGGACACCCCGGTCGACATCTCCGACAAGCCTGACGCCAAAGATCTGGCGGTGAAATCTGGCGAAATCGAGTTTAGGGACGTCAGCTTCGAGTACCCGGACGACCACAACCGGGTTCTCCATAACGTCAACCTGAAGATTCACCCGGGTGAGAAGCTGGCACTTGTCGGCCCCTCAGGAGGAGGCAAGACGACCCTCGTCAGCCTGATCCCCCGTTTTTACGACGTCACCGACGGCGAGATCTTAATCGACGGTCAGGACATCCGGGACGTGACCCTCAAGAGCCTTCGGACCTCTGTCGGCGTCGTCCAGCAGGACGTCTACCTCTTCAGCGGAACCGTCGCCGAAAACATCGCCTATGGCGATTTCAATGCGAGCCGTGAGGACATCATCCGCGCTGCCAAGCTTGCCGGTGCCGACAGCTTCATCTCGGAGCTCAAGGACGGCTACGACACCTATGTCGGCGAGCGAGGCGTCAAGCTCTCAGGCGGTCAGAAGCAGCGAATTTCAATCGCGCGAGTCTTCCTCAAGAACCCGCCGATTCTCCTTTTGGATGAGGCGACCAGTGCCCTCGACAACGAGAGCGAGGTATTGGTCGGCCGAAGCCTCGACCTCTTAGCAGAGGGCAGAACCACTCTCACAATCGCCCACCGCCTCACCACCATCAAAAACGCCGACAGAATCATAGTTCTCGGCTCCGACGGCATTGAAGAAGAGGGGACGCATGAGGAGCTGCTACAGCATGAAGGGCTGTACTTCAGGTTGTGGAATGGGTTGATTGAGGGGGAGACGATGGGGAATAAACTATAACCAAACCCCTGAGAAACCCAGGCGGGTGATGCCCGCCACTACATAGTCGCCACTTCGTGGCGACGACTTCGCTTCGCGAAGTCGGCAAGTTCGGCTTCGCCGAACTTGCACCCCTCCACCGCGCTTCGCGCGGTCCCCCTCCCCCTTTGCGGGTGCAACTTAGGGGTTCCAGAAAACAAGCTAAGTTTTAAGGACAGCCTTTAAGTGAGCAAAGAAATATGGTCATGTAAGAGCAGAAATGCTTTTGCATGACCGTTTTTTTATTCTGCAAGCTATTATTTATCCTACCATTCTGATTGCCGGAACAACCTTGTATTCTCCGGTCAGCCAATCGGTGTACTTAACCTTGACCTCGGTCAAGCCGGTCATCTTGAAGCCGTGCTTCTCAAAAGCCGCAAGTCTGTCGATGAGGTTTGAGAAGGTGCAACTGATGGTGAACTCACTGATGTCGTTCTCTCTGAGGGTCTTGACTATCTCCTCGATGTCTTCTTCCCAAATAACATCGTCAAGGTCTATCTGGTCGTTTCCAACTGTCTTGCTGTTGTAGTAAGCCCAGAACATTGTGCTGTTGATTCCGTACTCTTCGAGGTTGGTTGCCTTTTCTTCAATCGCTCTTTCAAAAACTTCAATCTTCTTCATGGTGTTTCCTCCGTTTTTTATTTGGGGTCTTTGCCCCTTTCGTTATGTGTATATTAACTCTAAACCAGAGGAAAAGCAAGTCATTTTTGAGAAATATTGTACACAAATAATCGAGAGAAAACAGGGACATGAATTGTGTATATTATGCCTTTTCCATATACGAAACACAACCCCTTTCGGGGTTCTGTGTCCGGCTTTCTGTGGCTTAGTTCAGCTTGCTTGCGAAAAGCGCAAGTGCCTCATCGGAGTAGTAATCCTTCCAATGCTCAGGGTCAATGCCTCTGATGTAGAAGATTCGCTCATTCTCATCGAAGAACGTGGGGTTGGTGCTGACTTCGTCGGGGTGGAAGCCGTAGCTCGTGTAAAGCTCGTGCAGGGCTTTCTTGTACTCGCTTCCTGCATTGGTGCGAATGCTCAGGGTGGTTTCGTAGCCCATGTCTAAGATTTTAACCATTTTTCTCATGTAGTTGTACTCGTTTCTCTCTGTTCTGGTCATTTTAATATCCTCCTCGGTTTGTTTAGGGTTTCTATCCCTTTCGGTATGTGTATATTAACTCTAAAGAGGAGAAATATCAAGTTAAATGTGAGAAATATTATATACAAATATTGAGGAAGAAATCTGATCGGTCTTTGTGTACATTATGCCTATTCGGTGTACGAAACACAACCCCTTTCGGGGTTCTGTATCCGGCTGTGGCTTAAATTTCGCTTAACACCTTCTGCATTTCTTTCAAAGCATTCTCGCACAATTCCTTCTTGCTGACGCCGTACAGCTTGTTAATCGACTCCTCGCTCAGTCTGGAGTTGTAGGCAATGCCTTCCGCAAGTTCTCTTAATCTCTCGTATCCCTTGTCCGCATTTGTTTTCTTCATGGTGTGTACCTCCTGTAGTTTTGGTTCAGATTCCTTTGTCCCATGAGAAGCCTTTTTGCTCTCTCTTGGTAATCATCATGTCCCGAAGGCTCATGAATTGCGTGTGGCTGAGTTCGTAGCTTGAGTAGCTCTGGCAGATTGCAATGTGTGCAGCCTTGAGGTCTCTCTCGGTTTCAATCTTCTCTACCTGAGTTTTGAATGCTTTGTAGGTCTTTGTCATGGCTGTTTGCCTCCTTGTTTTGTTATGTGTATATTAACTCTAAAGAGGAGAAATAGCAAGTCATATTTTAAAAATATTATACACAAATAAATGAGGAGAATTCAGGAGGGTGCTTGTGTAAATTATGCCTATACGAGACACAGCCCCTTTCGGGGTGTTGTCTTTCTGTCAGTCCCAAATTCCGAGAATCTGGTGAACGTAGCTGATTGATACCTGTTTGCCGTAAATCCCGTGAAGGATTAAGTAGTTCGAAGCGTCCAATCTGTTCTTTGCATACACCAGAAGCCTGATTGTCTTCTTCGTCCCTCTCGGAATAAACTCGATTTCTATAAGCTCTGTTCCTTCCGTCTTCTGATTCAAAAGCTGACCGTCTTTCAATGTCATTTTCGTGTCCTCCTCAATGAATTCTGTATGCAGTGTTGTTGCAGCTAATTATGTAGCCGTTTCCGTAGTGATAAACTCTGTCGATGTCGGAAATCTTCTTGCGACCGCACTTTGGTTGACGGCGAATGTATGCTAAAGCAATCTGCTTGGCGGATTCAGGAAGCTCTCTGGTTTCATCAAGGTCACGAGCTTTGTAACGCTCTAACTGCTTCTTTCTGGCTTCGTTTGCTTCTTCCTCTGTGCCATAATAGGTGCTCCCGTTTCTGCTTCTGCTTCCTACTTGGTAGTAGGTCTCGGAGCTGATTATCTCAAGCCTGTCGTTCCAAATTGTCCTTGCACACAAACCGCTGACTGCATTAGGAATAACTCCTTCTCTTGCCGAAACCTTGCCGACCTTAATCTCAAGTCCCTCTCCAAAAGCGTAACCGCTGAATCTGTCGAGGAGAACCCTGATTACCTCTTTGCCATCGGTAAGGTCGACCTTGCTTATTTCACCTTGCGAACCACTCATTGTCGCCGTGTTGATGGTGTAACCTCTTGCGATGAGCTCCGCAACCTTTGCCGTGAACTTTGCGTTAATATCCTTGTAAAACATTTTGTATCCTCCGTTTATTCTGGGGCTTGGTCTCGCCTGTCGGCTCGGTCGGTGCTTCTCAGCTTTCAGCTGAGAGGTCTCCACCGGAGACCCGCACCCCTTGTCGTTATGTGTATATTAACTCTAAAGGAGAGAAATAGCAAGTTATATTTTAAAAATATTATACGCAAAGAATCAAAGAGGAATCAGATCTGTGTTTGTGTAGATTATGACTTCCGGAATACCCGGAAGTATGAGTGATAGCTCTCAATGTATCTGTACGAGATACAGAGCCAACCGGCTCCGTTCTCTTGGTGGGTTCATTTCAGTCACATTCGTCCTCTTCGTCCGTGCAAACACTCTTTCCCATCATCAGGTCAGTGAGAATTTTCATGTATCTTGAACACTCACTTGAGCCGGTGTCACACTCAATTACTCCTTGCCGGAAGAATTCGATGGCTTCCTTCCGGCTTGTCCATTCCTGTTTTTCACCGTAGCAGACGGTTACAACGACAGCCTTTGCTTCACTCGGAAACTTCATGCTTAGCACCTCCGTTTCGGAAAGCCGATGAACCGGTCAGGTTCTTCAGAAGAATTTTCCGCTCGGTCTTGTACTCTTCACCAATGAATCCAAGCCGGAGGAGAAAGCAACGGAAAGCATACTTCTCATTGTCTGTTTCTTTCTCAGTCTTGTTGATTCTCTTCTGTTCCTTGCTCATCTTGCAGATTGCCGCAATAAAGTGGGTGTAAGCCTGAATGGAATCAGGGTCTGGGAGTTCCTTGAACCACGGGAACGAAATCTTGTCTTCTTCTATTTCAATCGGAAGATTGTCGATTCCAAGAGCTTTCTTAATAAGCTCTCCTTTGGATTCCAGAAGATTGGTGAGGTTTCCAGCCGAAACGGAGTCGAGCGGAACTGAAACCGTAAGACCGGTTTCTTCGCTTTCTTCAGGTTCTTCAAACTCGAACCCTGCGTCGCTTATTCCTTCTAAGACATTCTCGACTATATCGCTGTCGCTTCTGTCGGAGAAGGTAAGCGTACCGTCTTTGGTGACTGTGAAGAAGTCAATCTCGTAGGAGAATGTGGGTGCTCCTTTGTACTCAGGCTTAGCTCCCGTCAACTCGGAAATGGTGTTGACCAGTTCCTTTCTTCTTGTTCCTGTTACGTTGTATTTCACTTCCATGTGAATACCTCCTTGAGTAATTTTGTAACTGTATATTCGCTCTAAAAGGAGATAAAGTCAACGATTTCAGGCGTAGAATATGTGAAAAATTATCTCTCGGTATCTTGTGAGTAATACACAATGCTCGACAAACGTCATGCATAAACTTCTGCAAAATCCAACTTCAGACGAAGTCCATCGATGTGCACTGGGTCTAAAATAAAAGAAATCTCAAAAAACTTGCTTCAGGAAAACTAAATTTGTTGCTGTCATGAACTCAAGACCACAAAGACTTGTGTTTTTCAAAACAACGATGTATAATACTTGATAAAGGGCTTAATTTTAAGTCTTCCTGTTGACAACTATCTTAAATTCATCTCCAATCTTTGCAAATTATTTATAGGCTTGTTGACATCTATCATAAAACCGATTATAATATTATCAGTTTGTAACCAAGAGGTGACTGATATGGACTTTATCGCTGAGCTGACTGCCATTGCAAAAGAAAACGGTGGAATTATTGAAAATAAAGTTGCGGCTGAGCATGGCATTTCAAGAGCGATGCTTTCAAAGCTCTACAAAAAGGGCAAAATCAATCGTATTAAGACGGGACAGTATATCCTCCCTGATGATATTGAAGATGAACTGCTGTCGATAAGCAAGAGGTCGAAGTGGATTGTGTTTTCGCACGAGACAGCTTTGTTCCTGAATGGAATTTCCGACAGAACGCCATTTAAACACACCGTGACTGCGCCTATTGGACATGGACAGTCAGCAGTATTGAGTTCCGAGTGCAAGGTTTACTATATCAAGGCGGATTGGTTTGACATCGGAAGAACCGAGCTTAAAACTCCTGCCGGAAATCTTGTCCCATGCTACGACTTAGAAAAAACGGTCTGCGACATAGTCAGAAGTCGCAACAAGATGGGAACAGAGACTTTTTTAGCGGCATTGAAGCTCTATGCTGACTGTCCCAGAAAGGACCTGAATAAGCTCAATGCTTACGCAACAACGATGCACGTTGCCAAGATTCTTCGCCGGTATCTGGAGGTGCTTTTATGAGAGAAGCGATGAGCCTTAAAGCGAAAATACGCAATATTGCCAGGGATAAAAACATTCCTGCACAGGTGATTTTGCAGAATTATATGTTTGAGCGTTTTCTTGTACGTCTTTCAGCCTCGGAATACAAGGAGAAGTTTGTTCTTAAAGGTGGAATGTTGGTAGCCGCTATCGTAGGTCTTGACAATCGGGCGACTATGGATTTGGACACCACGCTGAGAAACTTTCCTCTGACACCAGAGACTATCCAAAGTGCTTTGGAACAGATTTGTGCGGTACACTCTGACGATGATGTGGTCTTTGAGATTGGGACTATATCGCCCATCCGCAAGGATGACATTTACGGCGGCTATCGTGTAGCACTGACCGCCAGGCTTGATACCATAGTTACTCCCCTCAGTATTGATGTGTCAACAGGTGATGCAATTACACCTCACGCAATCCAGTACAACTTCACTGAGATTTTCGATGAAGAAAAATCCTATGAGCTGTGGGCGTATAATATAGAGACTGTATTGGCTGAGAAAGTTGAGACTATTCTCCGGCGAGGAGTGTTCAACACTCGTCCGAGAGATTTTTACGATGCCTATATACTCGCAACCACGCAAAAGTATGATATGGCAGTCTTTGAAGAAGCCTTGAAAGCAACGGCAGTTCATCGTGGGACAGTGGAGCAAATTTCAAATGTGACAGAAATCCTCAATACCATTGATGATAGCTCTGAGCTACGCACCTTGTGGGACAAGTATCGCAAGCAGTTTGCTTATGCTGAAGATATTACTTATGAGCAGATTATGGATGCGGTGAAGGGTTTGGTTGAAGATAGATAGGAGATTTATTATGCCTCAAAAGAGAGGCAACAAGGTCATCTTCAATACCCGGAAACATTCAAATGAAAAAGTCTATGACAATATAGACACGTTGGAAACGGCTCTGCTGAATAAGAACAAGGTTATCTTCCGTTATTACGACTTGGACATGAACCATAAAAAGGTATACAGACGTGATGGTCATCACTATGTAGTTGAGCCGATTGCCCTTGTCTTCAACGAGGACAACTACTACGTCAGTGTTTACAGTGCGAAACACGACCACAGCAAACTACCGTATTGACCGTACGGAAGATGTGGAAGTTCTCAATGAAAAGATTTCCGATACTGCTTCTAAGCTTCGTTCAGCTATAGCCGGTTACACAAAACAGGTATGGAAGAAAAAATGCGGAGGTTGTTTGATTTATAGAAAACAACGAAAGTCGATTCTTGTATGAATTCGTCTTTGATGAAAACATAGTTAATATTGATTGAAAAAGCGACCTCATAAAAATGAAGTCGCTTTAATCAATCATATTCAATAATTGCAACGTTCTCTTATCTCCTTTTACCCTCATAAAACTTTTCTAAAACAATGCCAAACACTGGTATATAGGGAGATGCAACTTCAAAAAGTGTCATACAAGAGCGTATGCATCGCACTTGTATCCTGTCAAAAATGACCGCCGCGACTGTAATTTTTATCACGCTCAACCGTCTTGGATGCATACAACTGAAAATCAAGCCACCGATTATCACTACTTTGTAAATCTGCAATATCATGTCTTAATCTTAAAAATGGCGGTCATTTTTGACAACCCCATCTTAACTCTTTTTTCTGGAAGCCCATGCTTCATTATGGCATGTTATAGTTGGCTTTTGCTTTAAGAACTTTTGCCCAGTAGGGACAGCTCTTTCAGTATATTCTGAATCTCATTATAGTAGAGCATCTCGTCATCACCAGCCATTATGCGTTCATACGTATACTCTTCGATGTTTATCTCCTCGCCCGAGAGCAGTTTGGCGTATAAGGTCAGGTAAACGGCATAATCCCCTTGAATCACTTCGTTATGATTGAGAAGCCCGACTATGTAGCCGTCATTTGGAACTGAGTTTGATTTATGGGGAATCAGGTTGACAAGAGATTTCTGGATACCGATTAGCAGAAGCTCTATAAACAGCAGTGTAGAGTAAAACGAGTCGAAAGGAAGCAATGCAAGGCTCAAGACTGAGACATTTATGTTTGCCATAGCTCCGCCGAGATTATATGCCTTGAACCGAACCGATTCTGTCTTTTTTGGAACCATTATGCACTGACCGCTGAGCTGGCTTTTCCATTTTAATGAGAGCTTTCCCTTCTGATTCCTTACGATATTGACAGGGCCCAGCTGCAGGCGCAACAGTTTATAACCGCTTATCTTTCCGCCGATTAGGTGTCCGCATTCATGCGCGAGAAGATGAACAGCATAACTAAGACAATAGAGTACAACCGCCACCACTATTCCGGAAGCAGTCAGACTTTCCTCGAAATGCAAATAAGCAATGATCACAACAATGCTGAATAACGTAAGAAAAGCTTTCAACGGCTTCATATGATTTCCTCCGGTTCTGAGATGTAATCAAAAGCACTTCAACAAAGCCGCACATGACTCTGATGAAGTGCTTTTTGTTGTGAACTATAAAAAAATCATTCCGCCTTGATGCTGGAATCTGCCTGCTCAAGGAGCCACATTACCGGCTCAACGACGTTCTTACCTCTATAAGGCTGACCCTCGTGATTATGACCGAGAGCACTACATGTGAAGTATCTTACAGTCTTGAACTTGGCTTCAGCGGTACGGACAAAGTTTCCAGCACCATACTCATCGAGGAATTTACGGCATACTGCATTGCGAGCATCGGCATAGCTCTTGCAGGTGTCAGTATTTTCAGTGAGATACTGCTGTGCAGCAGTGTCGCCAATTTTCTCTTCAAGAGTGGGGATATCCGCCTTGTTGATTACAACTGCAAGATTGCGCTTCAATGTGTCCTTGTCCTTCAAGCCGAACATCTTCTCAAGGTTTATAAGCATGATATTGAGGATATCATCAAAATCCTTGGAGCTTGCGCCATAAGAGTTGAGGTCAAGCTTGTCTTCAACCTCCATTGCAAACTGGGCCAGAGTCAGCGGGTCTATTACGAAGATAAAGCCGTTGGCGTAGCTATAGGCGAGATTATGCTGGACATCGCTACTGCTTGAGAACATTTCTCCCGAGATGTCATATACATAGATACGGCGACCTACCTTTTCACTGGGGAGCTTGAGCATAAGCTGGTATGCAGTAAGAGAGTTGAGCTCTGTCTTCATAAGACGAACACCCTGGTTAAGGGAGCGCATAGCCAAAGCGTGGTTTCTTTCCTCGGTGTCGGAAATGAAGTTCATCTCCCATCCACGGGTAGGAGCGACATCGGTCATCATCTGCTCAATTGCCATATTTATGAAGCAGGTTTTACCTACAGACGGTCCACCGATAACAGGGAACGCATACTGGCGGCTGGCAGTATCCCCGGAAAGAGCTGTGCCGCATTCGGGGCAGTATGCCTTGAGCTGACCACGACCGTTTAGGAAGGTTGTGGGGATCTTGGTTCCACACTCACAGGTGCGCTTAAGAATTCCGTACTTGCCGGGAACAAGCTTTGTATGCTTTGCTCCACATCCAGGACACTCATATACCGGAATGAGAAACGAAGCCTGGCAGTCGGGGCTAGGACAAGCATTCTTGATCTTGTTGACCATAATGTAGATACGGTCAATAAGCCAAAGGATACTAAATCCGATGTAGATCAATGCGAAGAACAGAAGCAGGATTGCTATATGCGCCGCAGTAGTGATCGCAGTGATTACACTACCGAAGGTAAAAATTGAAATCGCGGCAATAAGGGTTCATACCACCGCCTATAGTGAAGCAACCTTTCTCACAAGCTAGCGAGAATTGCTCAGCTGCAGAGTGAAGGTTTCTTGTCCAGGGTTCCTTGATAGTGTTTCCCAGGTCGACGTAGCCCTTCCCGAAGAAATAGCTGACCTTTGCGGGTTGTGGTGTGCTTGCCATGGCAAACATCTCCTTTCATTGTGTATGACTTTATTACTTATTATACCTCTGCAAGATTGTGATTTGAATCAAATACGTTGTGCTTGAATGCAAGAATGTAATTCTTGATGGAGTGGAAACCTCCGATAAAAGCACCGCCGTAAACAACGATCATGCAAACAATTGCGATTACAATGATAGCGATTACAATGGCAAAAATCCAGCCTCCGTCATCATCGTGTCCAACCATACATTTCCTTGTGTTGTTCATTTTGTAAACCTCCTAGTGTTAATAAATTTTATTTTTTGCGGAATATTATGCCAAGCTTCCCTGAGATTCCTTCTTTTTTACGGACATCGTCAAAAATATAATCACAGCGAGAGCTAGGTATATCTTCGTTAATTGCCTGACGAACGTATGACAATTCACTCTCATCAAGTGTACGCATATAACGAATTACAGGCTTATAGAGTTCCTCTGCGGCTTGATCGCTACTTTCAGCAGTAACCAGGTACACACATGTCCATCCGATAACCCGATTACATCTGTCAGACTCCTTCTTTTGCATCTTCTTGAGTGCGGATGTGAAATCATCTGCGAAGTTTAGGAAATGCTTTCCATGATAGAAGATATGCATAAGCAGTGAAAGATCCTCAGCAGACTGAATCAGAACAAGGTATTCGCTGAAGTAGTTCTTTATGTAGGCTTCGTAATCAGACTTGTCAAGAGACTCGAGTGTGATATTGATGCCCGACAGCTCTGATGAAAGACCTACAGGACGTTTGCGCTGGGAATTATTCTTTTCAAGAGTTTCGCCGACATAAACAGCCTTGATCTTCCTGAGACCCGACTTGTCGACCTTGGCTCTCAGCTGGCAGACTCTCAGAAGGAGTGTAGCATCCATTTTGGCAAGCGATTTTACACTGCAATCGTTGACAGCATCGGTAAGAGCTCTGATTGTCTCACCGTCGCTCAAAAGTGACTCATCTACCTTGCGGATGATGTCAATTGCTACATCCTCGCGAGACTTAGCCTGAACACTGTTGATGCGCGCCAGAATCATCGGGTCAATACTGAACGCTGTACTTCCGGCAATCCGTGAGTGCTGATTCTGATAGAAACGCCAGAATTCCTCCTCGGGATTGTCAGAAGAAGCTATCTTCCTGGCACATAGTCTCGTTGCTATCGAAGTGGCTCCAGGTGTATCAAACAGAAGATGTTCAAAGTTGTTAATCTGTCTTTCTGTCAAGGACTTTGAGACCTCAACATACTTCTTGCAAAATTTCTCAACCTTGGCAGGCTCTTTCAAAGCACTCATGAAGATACCGAGAATGTTTTCAAACAGTGTCCGGTTGTCTGCCGTTGCTAAAAGAATCTCAATCATTTGCTTTTCGCAACCGTCAATTCCTGTAATATTCTTAAGTAGCACCGACACAAGCTTTTCTACAGGCTGATTTCCGTTCAATCCACCTGAGAAAGTATAGCTTTGGAGAAGCCAGGCGATATAGAAGTTGTTTGTGTAAAGATTGCTGTGACCGTCAAGGCAAAGCAAAAGGTGGTCTACGCTTCCGGCTGTATTGAGATAATCTAGATAATCCTTATACTGCTGTGGCGTTTCACTCCTGACAGCATCGAGAAGCGAATTGAGTTTTGAGCAAGGCTCGGTGGCTTCGCCAGCGTGCTGATATATCGTCTCTGTGAACAGGTCATAGAGAGTACAAATCATGTAGCTTGAATGCTCGCAGACAAACTTCCAGAATAAATTCAGAAGCTCTTCATCCAGTTGCCAGCCGTTCTCATGACAGGTGACAAGCAGTTTACCGCCGACATCAGAGTTGTCAGAATCGGAGCAGTATTTTGAGCCGAACGAAAGGACAGCTTTCAGATTATCCTCTGTAAATTCGAACTCATCATTCTTAAGAAGATGATAGTAGAGATATGCATCCTGCAGGTGACTATTTATCTCGTCAAACGAAGTTGACTCAACGAATTTGCCGAAAGAATCAACCTCTTCGCCGTCGAATGCCATGCTCGAAGCCATAGCGGTAGCATAAATGCCGGGAGTGATGCCCTGCGTCATGTACCCGCCAATGAAATCCATCACGTTCTGACGGTTGCTTCTGCATTCGGTGGCATAATTGAAGTAGTTGGCATCCGGTCTTACTCCGATGATATAGAAGTCAAGCCCTTCCTCTTTTGCGCGCTGAGACCTCATCGATTCATGATTACCGACATAGGTGTTGAAAGTAAACTTCTTAGCAAGCTTCGGAGGAAGAATTCTTTGCATTGCGGCAGACCACAAGACGAGATTTTCGCGGGTATCATTCAGATAGAACGGTATTCCATTGTCGCGAGCCTTGAGAACCATAGCAATGAGCTGTGCAAACTCATCCTCCTTTTCAAAGAGAAACTCGTTCAGCTGGTCGTCGTTTATCACAGATGAATACTCATCAATCTGTATCAACGGCAGTGGCGGAACCGGAGATGACGCATTAAGTTCCTCTTCGGTCATCGCGGTTTTGATGTACGGCTCGGCAAAGAGCTCCGCCGTTCTGCAAGGCAGGTCATCGATATCGAATATTAGCGCATGGATTATGTAGTTTCCGTATCTGCCGGAATAATCCTTGCCGAGATAGGTCGATTGCGCAACACAGCCACGCCCTGACGGAAGTATGAAGTAAGAGAATGCATAAGGGAAAATGTCTGCTATCTCCTGAGGAGTCGGAGTCGGAGTCAGCTCCTTTGGAGCGAGATATTGCATAGCATCCTTAATTGCACTGCACTCAGCTTCTGTTATGCCCTCTGAACGAGAGTATATCATATAGCCCTTTTCGGTAGAGTCACCGTTCTTCCAGGAAGTATATATGTATTGCAACGCTTCCATAACAGCACCTCCTTATTCAGTCGGGATGATCTGTTCCCGTGAAAGTATCCACAGGAATGGATCGGCAACGCGGAACGGACGGAATTTTGGAATCTTGTTATCCATATCCGGATTGCTTCCAAGTGCGCTAAGACCAAAGAATGCAAAATCGGAAAACTGGGTGGATACCGTCTGATACAGTTCCATTCCAAGCCAGTTTTCAACCAGGCTCTGCATTTCGTCATTAGCGTCTTGGAAGTCGATCTTGTCAAACGCTCCCTTGCGGATATGTGAGGAATCGTTTTTGAGACAGCTTGCAGGATCGAGAAGTTCATCAACAGCGTCAATCTTTGTGAATGCAATAGCTATGGGGATATCAATCTTCTTGCTGAGGTCGGTAAGTCCGGAGCCGGTTCTTATTATCTCGATAGTTCTGTTGAGAATCGTGTTGGCGTCGGTATTTTCCTCCGGCAAACGGATTTTCCCTTGCAATTCATCTCTTACAGCAGGAAGCTGAAGTGGATCGAGAAGAAGGATTATGCCGGAAGAGTGGTACAGATATCGGTTGAATGTCTGCATTGAAGCCAGTGAGTTCAGGTTTTCACCTGCAGTGTCAAAGAATGTCAGTGACACTGCATCATTCACGGCTTTCTTGAACAAACCTCCCTTTCTCTGAAAAATCAGAGAGTAGATGAGAGGGTCTACATCGCCGGCATCAGAACCACGCACACATGTGCGATGGCGATACAGAGGGTCATAAAACTCGGTGCGGTAACGGTTCAGTGTCTTATCGCCGCAAGCCATCAGTGCACAGTTGAAAGAGCGACCGATTTCATTTTTCAGCTGATTTATGAGAACCGCAACATAGTTACTCTTACCGGTTTCCTTGGCACCGATAATTGCAATAGGGTAGCTTTTTGCTGTTCCGATATTCAGCGGAAGCTCTCCACCGCACTTGGGACAGACCTTGGTTACAAGAGGCTGACCGCATTCTTCACATACAGGCTTCTTGGGATTCGCAGGATGCTGTGGCATTCTGTCGATTGCATGTTGACATCTTGATGCAGTGCTTGTGTTTGAGCAGATATACTCAATACTGTCGAGGCTCTGTTCTTCAAAGCATCTCGGACAGAGAAATTTGCCTGCCATATTTTATCGCCTCCTCATGTGTTATTTCCCGCTTTACAAGCGATTTTAAAGGATTTATAGTTCTTATCGTTCAGGAAGAAGAGCTTCAGCCTTGTGTCAGGCTTCAGTGGTGAAACATCAAACTCAAAGGTGTATGAGCCCTTGATTTCGGTGTTGTCGCTGACAGAACATACGACGTCGCCATCACTGCGCTTCAGAGGTGTGCTCTTATATTTGCTGACAACAACAAACGCCGGAAACACACAGTCTCCACTTGTTTCGAGCTCAACAGAAAGCGTGCACTTTTTGCTGAACATGCCGGCTTTCTTGTACTTGAACGTGTAGAGAACATCCTTCTGAGGCTCATTGCTCAGAAGAGCCCTGCATGGATCAGAATAGACACGATGTCCATCACTCTCAAAGTATGTATAGACCTCGGCATAGAATGTTCCCTTTGCAGGATTCGAGATAAGGATTCCCTCATTCGCTTCATACTGCCGCTTACTGCATTCAACCTTATGTGCCAGCGGATCATCAACGCCGGTGGGATAGGTGTCCATACGATAAACCAGCATGGATCTGTCAACCTTCTTTGGCCATGTGAAGTTGACGTACATCTCAGTTGCGGCAGAGTTGAGGTCGAACGAGACGTCCTTGGCAGATGGAACGGAAGAAATGTAGGAAGCAGTATTCAGAATTACATTCGAAGCGTTTATGACGCCTGGGATGATATAACACTCACCGACAAAATTGAGTCTGAACTCCGCTTCGGTCATGCTCTTCAGATTGACTTCAATCTTTTCATACTTGCTCAAAAGCTCGTTTAAGTCGTAGATGGTACCTACGGCGTATTCTGGCTTTTGCTTCGCATAGAAGAGGATTACATCCCATTCCGACTCGCTCCATTTAGCCTGGAACACCTCATCTATCAGCTGGACAGAGAAGTTCTGAAGAGGCTTTGCTGGCTTCTGAGGAACGCATGAAAGGTATGCTTTCTCAGAATAGTAGGTTCTGCCGTTCAGGGTGTGACCGGCACTGATTGCGAACCAATAGTTTGAGCCGTTGGTGAGACCGTTTATTGTGATGCCATCCAGTCGTGTGCATGGAATAGTTTCGTAGGCGTTGTCATCTTGAGGTCTTTCGTAACCACAGAATCTGTAAAGGCGGATTTCAGTGACGCTTGAAGCCTTTGACCAGGACAGTGTGACCATTTCGTCACCGCCTATAGCTTTGATGTTCGTCACCTTGCCGACTATGGCAACCTCCTGAGGGAGTCTCGTTGCCTTTGAGTGTACGCCGATACGGACTGCAAATACCGAATAGTAAAGAACTGTATTCTTCGGAGCACTATTGTCGGTATAGGCAAGCTCCTTGCCGCTGTATACCGTTGTTCCGTCAGCTGGTCCGTTTGGATATGTGTTCTCCTTACGGACAAGAAGATAGGATATTTCGCCGATTGATGGGCTCGGCTTCCAGCTTAAGGTGATCTCATCACCAACCTGCTTACTGGTGAGTGACGAAACCTCTTCAGGCGGGAATCGCTTTACGTTCTGATTGAGCTCGTCTGAATCGGAGATGAGCTCTGTCAACTTCATAGCAATGGTAAACGCTTCATCGCCCGCGGCACTGCGCATTGCTGCAAGCTTGCTCTCAACATCCTTGATTGTAGAAGTAACCTTGCTTACTACAGATGGGTCAATGCTGAAGCCGTTTGCTCTCGCCTGGTCAATTTTCGTCTGTGCAGAATAGAGCTTCTTGTCCTGGATGTCCTTGGTGATTGAAGCGATTGTGTCTGCCGCCTGCTTGCGCACATCCTGGATTGTTTTTTCAAGGCTGAGGATGTCGGCATGATTCGGCCAGTATGCTTTAGCCTCTTTAACCAGCCGGTCAGCTTCCTCCAAAGACTTCTCAGCATACTTCTGCTTTGCCTGTCTCAAGAGTTCAACTGCTTTGTCCATCTTTGTGAGATCAAAGCCACACTTTGCGCAGGTCTTGGCAGAATTGTTGTTTTCCGCCCCACAAGCCGGGCACGGAATGATAAGAGGCTTGCCGCACTTTACGCAGTTGGTTGTACCGGCAGGATTTTCCGTGCCGCACAGACCGCACACAATCTTGTTCTCAGGGAGAGTGTAGCCCATGTACTCACAGTAGTGATTGATGTAAACCGAAGCATCCGATACGCTGATATGATACTGCGCAACAGCAATATCGATCAGGCTTTCCTTCATCTTCGGTTCAATGCGCTTCTGATTTCCAAGTGCCATCTCGTCAACGGAGTCGTTGACGATTCTATACTTTGTCAGATTTACGTAGTTATCGTATTTTCTCTTGCTTGCGGCATCCTTGAAGATGACAATGCACAAGCCACACAATGACTGCGTGGCATTATCCTTGCCAGTTTTTTCGCCTTTGGCAAGAACCTTCTTCTTCATTGCATCTGCCACTTCGCAAAGCTGAGTGCAGGAAGAAGTGGAAGGAAGACTCAGGAAGTCATACAGAGTTTTATCCGCCATATCAAGTGGCTTCAGGAATCTCTGGATGTTTTTTGCCTGGGTTCTGTCAAGGACTTCTGAGGGATCTATCTTGTCCTGCTTTTTGTTGCCACTGCTGAACTTTTTCTTGATTTCATCTTCAGTGAATCCGAATGCTCCGAACAGTTTTACTAACTGTCTCAGATCCTTTTCGGAAAGGCTATCGCTTTTGGCACGATAGAGGCTGAGCTTTATTTCAAGCTCCTTTGCCTTTCCGTCCTTGATTTGCTTTGCTTTTGCAGCTTCCTGCTTGCGGGCTGCCGGGTCAAGCATTACCTTTTTTATATCCTCGATAGCCGCCAGATATTCGCTGGCTTTGGCTTTCTTTACAGGATTTGTTTGCTCACGAGACCATTGAGCCTGTTTCTTGGCAATGGTCTCGTTAATCTTATTGGTATCGCCCTCCGGCGGGTCGAATGGAAGCTCAAGGAGTATAAAATAGTTTTCCATTACCTTGTCGCCTTTCTTCGCAGAAATTTATTTATATTCGCTATCAGTTGACGTTGGACTTGTTGCTACGACGGATAGCGTCAGACATTTCCTGCTCGGTCATGGCTTCTGTGGTCTGGAACTCAGCGTCAACCTCGCGTCCGCCCTTCATTTCCTTGGCATGGAGATGGAGAAGACCGGACTCGTCCAGGCGGAATGTTACCTCGATTTCAGTGTCACGTGTAACACCAGCAGGCAAAGACAGCTCAGCTGTGCCGATTTCCTTACCGAGATCGGGATCTACCTTCTCTTCGGAGGTGAGGCTCTCCATAACCTGGAATCTTACAGACTGCTGATTATCATAACGAGGATAGAACGGATTTACTCCGGTTGCAGGAAGCTCTGCATTCTTGAGGATTATGTTATAGAGCTTGAGCTGGTCATTTTCATCGTAGGCTACAGTACCGAAGCTACGGCTGGAAACATTGATAAACGTGACATCTTTGCCAGGAAGACGACCACCACGCATCGGGATGTTGGCTTTCTTGGCTTCCTTCTGAACATCCATCTGACCTTCATCAACCTGCTTCTTGACTTCTTCAAAGCTCTTGCCCTGCTGCTTTGCAATCTCTTCGAGAACGATATTGTATTCGCTCATCTTGTTTGCATAGATAGCCGCGCCCTTTGCAACAGCCTCATCGGGGTCAAACATCTTGGTTTCAATCCCGAATTCGCTCTTGACGCGGCTCATTACCTGAGGCATCTTTGAGGAACCGCCAACAAGGAGAATTTCGGTAACATCGCTCTGTGAGTAGCCTTTCTTCTCCGCATCCTTGAACATATCACGGGTGAGGTCGATTGTACGGGTGAGGAGGTCTTCTGTCAGCTCGTCGAACTTCTCGCGTGTCAGCTCGACACGGACACGCTCGCCCATGTAGTTGACAGCAACAGGAGCCTTTTCCTTTGCACTGAGGAGCTTCTTTGCGCGCTCTGCCGCAAGGCTGAGCTCCTGGAAGGTCTCTGCATCCTCAAGGATATTGTCGGGAGTTCCGGTCTCGCTCTGGTACTGATCAGCGAGATACATGAGTATCTTTTCGTCCCAGTCTCTTCCGCCGAGGTTATGGTCACCACCGGTTACAACTACTCTGATTTCGCCCGGCTTGATGTTGATCATTGTAATATCGAATGTACCACCACCGAGGTCGTAAACCAAAACGGTTTTATTCTGGCTGTCATCAGTTACACCGTATGTAATAGCCGCGGCAGTAGGCTCATTGATGATTGCCATTACGTTGAGCTCAGCAATTACGCCTGCTGCCTGGGTTGCATCACGCTCTGCCACGCCGAAGTATGCAGGACATGTGATGACTACGTCGCGGATCTTCTCGCCATCTTCAAGCTTGCCTTCCATACGAAGAGTGTCCTCTGCGTCCTGAACGACCTTCTTGAGGATATAGGAGGATATTTCCTCCGGCTTCATGTCAATGCCATTGATGTTGAGACTGAATCCGGGCTTACCGATGTTTCTCTTGATAAGATCGACGGTCTTGTCGGGATACATTTTGAGGTTTTCCTTTGCCGCTGAGCCGACGGTTACATCGCTCTGGCTCTCAAAATACACGACTGACGGTGTTGTTAGGTCGCCCTCTGCATTCTTAAGAACAACTGGCTTGCCGCTTTCGTCGATGTAGGCTATGCACGAATAAGTTGTGCCTAGGTCAATACCGAATACTTTTCCCATGGTTTGTAATTCCTTTCATTTTTATATTTTTAGTTTTCGGAGTTGTTTTCCGGGTTTGCTTCATACTTGAATATCTTGATTCTCTCGGGTCTAAGAACCTTGTCTCCCTTTTCGTAGCCATCAGCAACACGAACGGCTATCAGGTTGTCTTTAGCCTCATCATCAGTAGGAACCGTCTGGATTATCTTCTGGCGACGGGTATCTACTTCATGTCCTGGAACACGATAAGACTCAATATTCTGCCTGTAGAGAATATCTTCAAGATCTTCCGCAATGCCCTTGACTACTCTCAGGAGCTTTTTGTAGTTTTCTTCATTGACCTCCTTCTTTTCATATACGCGAACATGACCCTTGGTAGAATCGACGAGCTGGATAATATCCAAAGCAACTGTGTCGACAATCTTATCAAGCACTCCGTTCTGGTAACGTATCAGCTCGCGGTGCATGTTGTCAAAGAGTCCATTCTTATGAGCGTCCTCCGCAATCTTGTCGTCAAAGCTCTGCTGTAAGCCGTCCACGGCTTGCTGTAGGGCATCGAGTTTGGCACGTATTTCAGCCTGAATATCCTCAACGGTGATGACGGGTTCCGGCGGTAGCTTAGATTGCTCGGTAGCTTCCACAACGGAGGTAATTGGTTGTTCATCCATAGGTTTGTTGTCCTCCTCTTTATTGTTTACTTTTTCATTTGTACCAGTATCTTTGTTCGGTAGCCCAGCTTTCAGATCTGCCAGTGCCCTTCCAGGCATCTCTCTCAGATAAATGAGATAGTTGTAGGCACCCAGGGGTGATAAAGGAAAGCTATCATGCAAAGTTTCTGCGTTGTAGCCAGAAACTATGATCCCATTTTCAGGGAATTTCCGCTCTGCAACATACTCCGCAAACTCCAGATAAATATCCTTATGTCTTGCGAGCTTTGCAATTGAATCATCCGCCCTTTTTTCCGACAAGCCTCCGTCTGAAAGCAAATAGTTTCTGATGCTCGTTGCAATATCAATTTCCATCTGTCTTACCTCCTGTTATTTTTATCACTTGTCACCGTCTGACTTCTCTTCGTTATTTCCAGGTATAGCTTCTCTGACTTCTGCAGCATAGCTAAAAGCATCCGCTTCAACAGGTTGATTTTGATATTCGTAGAAGTCATCTTCTGGTCGCACATAGTCTTTGAAGTTTTCCCTGAACTGATAATCCTGCTCCGTCTGAGGGTTATCCGCCCTTTCATGTTGCCAACAATGCCTCGTCTCGTGAGCAACAGTGTCTGCTGTTTCAGCTGGATTGTCCATGTAGAAACGATTTACGAATACAGCGTTATTTCGCCGGTCATAGTAGCCAAAATCACCTTGCACATGATTGTCATAGTATACAATGGTTGGCTTGTCTTTTATCTGAAGGTCTTCGGCGACGCTGTCACGAAGCCTCTCTACAGCTTGCTCTTTCTCGGCTTCGGAAAGGTTTTCCCAGGTTTCCTGATCAAATGAGCCAAGGCTTTCGCGAATTTCGGCACTTACATCAGACTTTTCAGAAACATCCTCAGAACTTGCAACTTCCTCCTCGCTTTCCGGCGAATCAGTTATCGATTCTGACTCATTCGGGGTGGTCACTTCGTTGTTTGAAGATTGTTGCAGGGCGGAGTTGAGTCTCTGCCATTCGGGGTCTTTTGAGTATTCCGCATAGTCATATGGACCATAGTTATGCTCATTCATATAGGCGGACATATTGTCTAGAGCTTCACGATGTGAATCTTTAGCCTCCGAATTATCAGCCTTACTCGCATTTTCTGTATTATCAGCAGATTCTTCTAATACTTCCTCGGATTGGTCTTCGACTTGCTCCTCCAAGTCTTCCTCGGATTGTTCTTCAGATTGCTCTTTGGACTCTTCCTTAGGCTCTTCTTCAAACCCTTCCTCGGAGTACTGCTCCGATTCGCCGGGATCTTCTCCATCGTCGTCGATGTCGTCAAAGTCATCATCGGGGACTTCTTCATCTTCTTCGTACTCTATATCATCCTCGGTGGCAGGCACATCAGCTTCATTATTACTATCAATTTCTTCCGGGCTTTCTTCGAAGTCAGGATCTTCAGAGGCTTCTTCGTCATCAACTTCCGACTCAGGCTCTTCTGAAGTATCGATTTCATCATCGCCGTCGGAATCGTCATCGGTGCTTTCTATATCAACCTCTTCGATATCATCCTCACCCTCGTCGTCTAGTTCCTGATTGTCATCAGCATCTTCTTCTGGATTAACTTCGTCAGAATCTTCAACTGGCTCATCATTTTCAGGGGGTCATCCTCGGTGACTTCATCCTCAGTGACTTCATCCTCAGTGACCTCATCCTCGGGAACTTCATCATGAGACAACTCATTCAGGTTGTCCTCATCAGAGTAGCCCTCCGACTCGCCGGGGTCTTCCTCATCATCCAGTTCGTCGAAGCCATCGTCGTCATCGTCAATTTCTTGCTCTTCTTCATAATCTTCTGGTTCAGGCTCAGGTGCTTCGGTGTCATCGGTGCTTTCAGGATTTTCAGTGTCTGCAGTGCTTTCAGAATTCTCTGGGTTTTCATTCTCGGATTCGGACTCTTCTTCAGGATTCTTGTTGCCGTCGATTTCGCTGTCTTCCTCATTATCATCGGTATCGCTATCATCATTATAGCTATCAAAACCCACACCGTGCTCGTCGTCGTTTATTGAATCGGTCTCTTCATACTCTAAGTCATCATCCTGGAAATCAATGCCATTGTCAACATTGTCAGAATTATCGCTTTCACTGAAGCCGACCTCGCCGCTCTCGTCAGAATCGTCATCTTCTTCGTCAGAATCGGATTCCTCGTCTTCTTCAAAACCGCTTCCGGGAGAATCGTTGTTGTCAGCGTCTTCGTTGAAGCCGCCCGTTTCTTTTGCTTCCATGGTGGTTGCCTCACGGGTTGCTTCCGTGGATTCTCCGCCGGTTTCAGCAGAGGGAACCTCGCTCACTTCCGGACTTTCATTTACTTCACTGCCATTCTCTACGGAATCGCCATTTCTGATTTCCGACATCTTCTGCCACTCCCGTCATCTTTTTTTGCTCTTCCACATATCTTTTGTTCACTTATACATGTATTGAGGCTGAACGTAAAATGTAAGCTGTTCAGACACACCGCCAAAGCGGAAGTTTGATATTGTAATATACTTACAACGGCTGACAGCACGATAAATGCTTTCCTGAATGCATCCGTTTATTTCTCTTTCGAGTGTACTTCCCCGCACAACACGAAACATGATAATTTCCTCTTCCACTTCAAAGCTGTTGTAGAGCATGCTTTCCAGCTGAACTTTGCTGTCAATCAACGCATTATTGACTCTGAAGTAGTTATATGGAGAAGACGGGCACGCGGGATAGTTTTTTCTGTTCCATGTGTGATCCTTTGAGATTTCATCGTCGCTGAGATTCATATATCCGTAATTCGGGATTGTTAATGAGTCCGAGTACTGGTTATCCCACGTTACATCAACATGGTGATAGTATCCGTTTATGCGGACGATGTTCCATGCATGAGGTCCTGAGCCGATTGAACTGCTTCCCTTTCCTGTCACAACCCAGCACTCAAGACCGATTTTGTCACAGAGGAACTTGAACGATTTTGCAAAGCCCTCACAGACACACTTTTTCCTGAGCAGTGCACCGACTATACTATGTGCTTCAAATGCATTTCTATCGCCAGGTCTGCCACCGCTTGCGGCAAATGTGTCATATTCAAGATTGCCTTTCAGATAATCATGTAGTGCGCGAATCTTGTCGTAATCCGACTGATGATCATTTATCTGCTCGCCGATTATCCTTTCAGCTTCTTTTTCGAGCTGATTTCTTATATCAACCGTTTCTGTGGGAGAGTAGGCATATTCCGGAAGTACATCCTTTCGCATAAGACCCGACATAACCCTGAACTGCTGACCTACATAGAATATCTCCGGGTGTTCATTCAGCACTTCTCCCGCCAATTCAGCAGGCTGGACAGAACCGGTTACAGAAAAGCTTCTTCCTCTGTTCTGAAAGCATTGAAGGGCGGCATCATAAACTTGCCTGTTAACTCCAAGATTGTTGTAAAAGACGCTCTGAATTCTACTCATCTCCAAAAAATGTTTACCGGAATCTTCTGCTTTTTCTTACTGAAACTCTTAACTCACGACTTATAGTGCCACTTTGGTTTCTTACGTATATCTTACATTCTCCTGTACTCCTGGCTATGATGTAACCGCCACGGTATTCAGCTATGTTCCTGTCGGTAGTTGATATCCGGAGAAAGTCGATGCCATATGCATTATCGGGGATAACACGGAATTTCCACTCCCTCTGTTCTCCCTCACCGAGTTCAAGGAAGCTACAAGGGCAGACTATGTCTTCTATTTCCGGCTGTACTTCGAGAGAAACGCTCTTTGAAGCTTCTTCCGTATATGCTGTTATGGTGCAATGTCCGCAATCTCTTGCAGAAACAACGCCTGTATCAAAGCCAACTGTAGCTACAGAATGGTCGTCACTTTTCCATCTGATTTCGGAAAGATTCTCGGCATCCTCGGGAATTATTGTGACTTTAAGATTACTTTCATCGCCGACAGACATATAGAGCATTGACGGGAAAAGTGTTATGTCGGTTATCAGTCTTCTTTTGCGGACATTTACCTGTTCAGTTGCAACCGGGTAAGGGTCATCGCTGATAAATGCGGAAACCTCCGCAATTCCTGCCATGCGAGGAAGCAACACTTCATCATCTACGTCGATTACATCTGTTGAATCTGAAACTACCCTGACTTTCGCACTGCTGTCAGATGGAAATATCTGCACATCAAGCTTCACCGTGCGCCCGACATCACACACTTTCGGAAGTATCACATTGCATACCGGTGATGCCTGGCAGACAAGCTCCAGGTCTTCCCTTTCACTTTCGGTAAGAAATTCCTTTGATTCCTCAGGGAAATCATAGCTCAGTTGGGAAACAAGCGGGCAAAGAGTTTCCTCCTCGATTATCTCCAGCAGAATCTTTCCTATGTCATCGGGATCTACGCTGAAAAACAGCTTTGAACCCTGGCGTCTCAAAAACCTTGTTTCGGTGTCCATTACAAGGGCATATATTGGTGCATCGGTATCAAGTCTTATATAATCTTCTTCACTGCCGCAGAGTGCGATAACCACGGGTGCTTCATATGGAGCATAGCCCACGTCAAACGGGTTGATTTCAAGAGTAACAAGCGGGCAATCAGACCATGTTATTCCATCATGCGAGACATCTTCAAATATGCCCTGCTCGTCAATGACGTCATACACGGCATCGGTCATTCCGCTATTGTCGCTGACATTGACAAGCGGTATTACAATACTCTCCTCTACTTCATCACAGCCGAGCAATTCAAGCTTTTCAAGCCGCTGATAAACGTCAGCATCAAGCGGCAACGGCTGACTGATGAACGATACACAGTGCTGATTGCTGTCAGCCAGCTCTTCCATCCACTCACATGCAAACTCAGTGGACACGCACAGCATTTCATAATCGGAATTTACCTCGCGATATAGCTCTGTAAAAAGGCAATCGCACCATTTTTCCAGTCTCTGATGCTGAAAGCTCATCAGCGAGCTATAGGGAGAAAGCTTTTTGCCGTTTACAGTCACCTTGAGCTCTGGAAGATACGGGTTATAGAATGCAACTACCTGGTTCATTTACTTACTCCCGCTTTTACCGTAAATTCCCTGATAAATCAGATGATACTTGTTGTTCTGGATATCCTGCATGGACTTGTTAAGCAATAGGTAGCGGATGACTCTCTTCTTAATGTCCTGATCTGTCAGCAAAACATAGCTGTCAAGGTGGTCATATACCTGTCCATACCAGCTTCTTACTGATACAATGTCCTTTTTGCTGATGCAATCATGCGTTATCTTCGGCTCGTCCTTGTAGTCCTTTTCAAACCTGAGAGGAAGTGCCTCAAAGAGACCATTACACCTTATGAACTCAGCAAGTCTGGCAGAAAAGCTTCCGTTATCCGGGGCTTCACGCTCAAAGCAGGAGCACCAGTCAACCATAAGCTGGATAAAATCCCTCTTTTTTGATTGGTTGATGTCAGAAGCATTGATTATATCAAGCAGGTCATCGAGCTGGAAACCCTCTTCGGAAGCAAGCCCGGTTTCGTATTCGAAAACCAGCTCGATCGTAAGCTTACCTTTCACCACTGACAGCGAATAGTCATCGGTTATAAGGTCGCCCTGGCGGTATTTTCCCTCGCTCTTGTCAATCTGCGTAAGTACTGCTTCAACCCAGTTATTCTGGTATACAACTGCAACTCCCATCGGGAACCTGGAAATCTCTCTTATCTGGTTATCATTGAGTCCCATCGCAAGACCGGCAATCCTGCAGTCCTCATAGTCAGGGAGTCTCATGATGATTTTCGTGTTTGTATTCTTGACAGCGGAAACATCCACAGCTGTCGGAGATTGGTCGACGATGATGAAACCCTCACCATATGTACGCATTTCGGCGATCGCGGAACTGATCATCTCAACAGATTTAGCCTGGACGTTTGAGCCCTCAGTGCTACTTGTAGTACTGCGTTTCAGGATGTTATGAGCCTCTTCCATGACGGTAATATGGCGGAGTGGCTGGTTTTCCTCACTTGTGCACATGCGGTATTCGTTCAGCTTGAGAATGAGAACGCCCATGAGAAGACTCTTTGTTTCAAGAGACGATACACGGCTCAAGTCGACTATGGTATTCTGGTCGAAAAGATATTCCTCATCGATATCATTGGCACTGCACATAACCTGACCGGAAATGCCGTTTGTCAGCGACTTCACTCTCGTCACGAGTGCTCCTGTGTAATCTCCCTTGGAATCTGAGGAGTATGAAGACGAATTGATAATTTCCGGCAACGCCTCAAGGACATCGCTGAATGTCGGGAACTTGCTGTGACCGTTCGGAATGTAGATTGAATTTTCAAGATCCCATCCGCATTTTATGTAGGCTCTTTCAAATGATTCCTTGAGTATTGCCGGCATAGCGGCATACAGCGGCCAGCAGGCATTGAATATCTCTATCAGTCTGTCAAGATGCTCCAGAACGTGTATTCCCTGATTAAATCTGAACGGATTGATGTGGAGCATTGAATAATATTTGGGATTTGTGCAGTAGACATGGATTCCGGGAAGGCTACCATAGTATCTTTTGTATTCACCCTTTGCAGGCTCTATTACCAGGAAAGGAATCCTGTGTTCGATCATCTCATCGAGAATACGATATGTAGTATTTGATTTGCCTGAGCCGGTGGAACCGGTTATGAAGCAGTGGGAACGGAAGCCTTCAAGGTCCAGTCTTACCCTTGCTGTCTCCTTTTCTCCCATGTGATAGACCTGACCGAGCTCAACCTTTTTGCCTCTTGGAGTGCCGCTTGAGAATCGGACATTACGCCCGAATTCAGCCATATTGAGAACTGTAACACCGGGAACCGAATGTCTTGGTAGCCCCATTATAAATGGCATTTCATTGCCGCTGATGAGACTGCAGGGATTTACCGTCTGGCTTTCTACCTCGAAGAACATGTCATCGCCGGGAATTAAAAATCTGGGATGGATGCAATAGCGGAGATATTCGAGAACAGCAGGAGTATTTTCAGCATTGTCCTGCTTCCAGACGTTGACATAGGAGTTTTCTACTCCCGAGTCGAAGCCAGCCATCAAAGCTTTATAGGTGCTTGCCGCGACTACGGATGTCTGAACATTTTCCGAGACAAAGTAACATGCTACATCCCATAGTCCGAAAGCTTCACAGTTCTTGATACGTTCAAGGTGCTGGTTGATCTTTTCCAGGATGTAACTCACTGATTTATTCTCACTTGTAATTGTGATAGTGCGGCTATCGCCGGTTGTGTCCGTGTTGGTTTCTGTGGTGGCTTCGCCCTTTGTGTCGGATGAGCCACGCGTCACGGCACTTGCCCATGAGCTTCCAGAGCTGAACCCGGTTGAGCTTCCACTGTTGAAGCCGATTCCGAGAAGTCCGAAAGATGTTCCGCGGTTACGGGAGGAGGAACTACTGTTGAACTGGCTGGTTGTATCGGTAAGGCTTTCGTTGATGGTTCTAGAGAAGCTTTCGCTCATTCCCTTTGACACAGCACGGCTGTAGTTTTCGCCATAGGAAAGCTGAGTGGACGCAAAAGGAGACAATCCGGAATAGATTTTTTGAAGTCCGCGCTTGCGCTGTTCGAGGATTTCTTTGTTGAGTGGCTCGGCGATAAAGACGGCTGTATATTCCGAGCCCTTCATAGTGTCTATAAACTTCTCGATACCCTGAACAAAGCGTTCCTTATCCTCATCCCTTGTTGACGGAACTATGGAAACGGAAGAAGCATTCTGGCGGGCACCGAAGCGTCCTTTTTTATTGATTGATCCTAATATCCTCTGAATCTCATCCTGGGGAACTGCCTGTATCTGGCTTCCGGCAAAATTGCCCTTGAAGCTCTTTTCAAGAATTGCTTCGGCAGTTGAGACGTTTTCAACAGAACGGACGCCAATATAAAATCCAAGCTCATTGCGAGTGCTCCTGATTACGAGCAGACCAGCAGCCTGGATGTTAAAAAACGCACTATATACGCTGATGAGCTTGTCATTAGCGTTTTCATCGACATCATAAACAATGCGTTCAATCTGGTATAAACGCACATATTCATCTGACTTTTCTTTTGGGTCAAGCTCTACCAGTGGATAACGATCCAGATTGATGAGATAATTCTTATTCACGAAAGCATCAGCATACAGCATACCTTTTTCCAAGGCAGCGTTTGCCTGCTCCTCGTCGAGAGCAAGCTCATACTTTTCGTTATCCATCAGTATCACCCTTGACTTATTCTATGTACGATAAACTTGAATACCTGTAGAAAATACTACTTATCACTTCAGTGCTTATCTCTGTATGGCGTGTCCTCGAAGCCATCTGAATTAAGGCGGGACACAAAGTGATTTAGCCTCTTCTGCCAGAAGGATACAAACCATTTCTGTTTGCCGAAAAGCTTCACCATAGTGGGGCTTACCGCATAGTAGACTCTCACAAACAATCTGCCATACCATGTAGAATCCAGAACGATGTCACGGTATCTTCTTAGCGTCCATACTGGTGGACAATCATATGAACCATAAACCGCAGTTGCTATATAGCATCCACCACTTTTGGAAGCAGACTGATTCATAAGCTGGTCACACTCGCGAACCTTATCAGCCGCATCTACATCGCCCTGCTGTGCCGCAATCTGGAACCACTTTTTTGCTTCCTGCAAATCAAGCGGAACACCCATGGGTTTACCGTAAATCATGCCGAGATTGTATGAGGCATCTGCATAGCCTTTCTGCGAAGCAGACTTGAAAAGCGTAATCGCTTGCGGAACATTCTTTAGGATTCCCTCTCCGTTAAGATACATAACGCCAAGATTATACTCAGCATCAGGCATTCCCTTCTCTGCCGCAGACCTGAATAGCGATATTGCTTTTGGAACATCCCTGGAAACACCTTCGCCATCTTTAAGCATCAGCCCGTAAAGATACTGCGAACTGGTGTAGCCCTTGTCTGATGAAATTTTTAACCATTTTGCGGCTTCTTTCCAATCAGCCGGCTCAACACGGAATGCATATATGTTAGCAAGGAAATACTGTGCCTCAGCGTCCCCAAGCTCGGAGGCTTTTAACAGCCACTTTTCAGCAAGGCTGTTATCCTGAGGAACGCCTGCGTCTGCATCTCCATCATAATACGTTGCGCCTACATAGAAAATTGAGTCAGCATCGCCATTCTCAGCCGCTTTCAGCCGCCACCCGAATGATTTTACGGGATCTTTCTGAACGCCGTCACCTTTTAAGTACATAATTGAAAGATCAGACTGGGCATCAACAACTCCCTGCTCAGCCGCCCTTGAAATCCAATAGAACGCCTTTTCAAGGTTCTTTTCAACGCCATCGCTGGTGAGATATGCAGTGCCTACAGCATACTCTGCCTCTGCATTACCAGCTTCAGCCATGCGTAATACTTCCTCAAAAGTCATAAGAAATCCACCCTTTCAAGCTGATAATGCCTCGACACACTTACTATATCTCTAAGAGCTAATTTCGTATGGTGTCAATTTGCCTAGATGTCACTCTACGTTAATAAACTACAAGGCAAGTGACATCTCAAGAAGCCTTATATCCATACAAAAATAAAAATCTCCTTAGTGTCTAACACTAAGGAGATTGCAATACAAACACAAACCTCCGTAGCACTAAACACAGTGTCGGAGGTTGAAAATGGGTCTGCCGGAGGCAGTACCCCCCACACATTCATGTGACTAGATTTCCACAAATCTTTCACACTATAAGAACAATAATATCATGCTTTGTGGTACTTGTCAAGCATTTTTCGACAATAAATTTTGTGCGTGTCTCGTTTCATCCTGTTTGATGACAAATGCCATTGAAATATCACAAAGGACAAGAAATTGGCATTGTTCTTATGTTCCACGACAACAAGCATTACTTGCCTACCTTAAAATGTATCCTAGCCCTCCTCACCACATCACTTGGCTTCCTCATAACACATATTAAGACATCCTCTGTTGTTATAGCTTTAAAGCTCTTTTCCAACGAACGCCTTTCTGCCGAATCGATAATATCCTGCATATAAAACGAATCATCAAAAGTGTTCTTTCCGGTTCGGATATACGCCATCAGCGTCTTTCTGGCTTCCTCGAAGTCATCTATGTAAGTTCCAAGAAGCCATTCCAAGTGAGAAAGCTCGACACTCTTACTAGAAGCAGGTGTGTCTCTGATTTTATCAATAAGTGCAACGATAAACCTTTCTTCTGTGAGCATGCCCAGGGGAGGACTCGCTATTTCAATTGCACTCTTTTCTATTTCTTTCAGCAAAAAGCTATTGTCCATATTGAGTCCTCCTGAGTTTATTACAGAGTGACGATGACATAAAAAGCATAAACAATGGGGACGACAAGCAAGCATAGCACCAATGCGGTAAGAACCCAGTACGCTATCTGCAAAATCAGAGCGATGACAATCGCAATCAGACGACGGATTCCCTTGGAACCGGAATGGAGAAGTTCCCAGCGATACTCCTTACTTGAGAACCATCTCTTGACTTCATCATTGATGCTTTTAACTTCACACAATATACTGATTACATTCTCTCCGACACTATTCTTAATCGGGAGTACACTTAAGAGTGCCATTCCGAAATTAAAGAATGCGACAATGTTTGCGGTTCCGCAAAGCGAATGCTTTGTCAATCCTATAATGCTTGCTATGTAAGCAAGAATCAGATTCATCTCAGTTCCCGCAAGATAGAATTGGATTGCTTCGGTTTTTGTTGTGACTTTGTCTATTTCGTAATCACAATAACAGCCAACCGGGATTATTCGGAATAAGAGCATAACGCCAACATTCGTCACCGTGTAACCAGAAGCAAAAGCTGCTATTATCTGACCGACTTCGTGGATCATCATGCCAACAATGAACGATACAATACATGTCCATGTATTTATCCAGGGGTCTAATTCTCTTGGGCTATTGGCAAAGACATATGCCCACGCAATAGTCAGTGCAATCGTCAGCACTATCATCATTACGTTAAGGACTTTGAAGATACCTCTGCGGGGCTGTTTATTCTTATCAAAAGAGAAGAGGATAAACTGGTCGATGAAGCACTTGCCTTTGATGAGGTGAGAGTTCGAAATCAGCTTATAATCCCGAAGCAGGAGAAGTGTCTGCTCGTCCTCCTGATTCAAATCAATAGCCTTAGTTTCGTCAGCTTCCTGCAGAGCATCATAAAGATTATGGCTAAGCTCAAATTGGTCACCATTGGTGTTTTTGATGTAATAGTGAAGTCCGTTGTCAAGCTCAATTTGCTCTAACGAGACTCCTTCGTTTAGTCTTGGGTACATGAGTGTTCCTCCTTAGCTTTTTGCTAATTTATGTTTATACCTGTATAGTCGCTCAAAAAGCTATTTTTCCGACTGTCAAAATAAAAAAATCTCTCACAGACTGTTTTATCAGTCTGTGAGCTTGGCGATCAAGCGATTACGACAGCTATCTCAAAGGCGGAATTCCGTTCATATTCACAGCCGTAGTCATAACCGCATTATATGCAATCTTATTACTTTCATAATCGTCAAGGTATTCCTGGGCTATTGAAGCCATCCTCTCGTTTCCGGAGTTCAAAGCTTTTTCCGGCTTCAAAAAGCTTCTCTGCCTCAGTTTTTTGGGTTTCCTGATTACTGGATGTGACATTTTCCTTATTGTCTTTTCTTTTGCTGAATAATCCCATGATTATATCTCCTTTACATAATTTTTGATTTATGTCTCCGCCATGCACGCCCGTATGATATGTATATACAAGCCCTTCCACAAAAAGGCAGATGTGCATGGCGGTAGACGGCGTTAGTTATCTTCCCTTGTAGTGGAAGCATCCGTTGCGATCCTCAGGTCGGTTATAGCCACCATAAGGGCCTTC
The DNA here is from genome assembly GCA_020860605.1 of Ruminococcus sp. Classification (GTDB taxonomy): domain Bacteria; phylum Bacillota; class Clostridia; order Oscillospirales; family Ruminococcaceae; genus Faeciplasma. The sequence continues at coordinate 33,136 of JAJBTZ010000018.1, forward strand.
ACATTTTATGCGACCATAGCTGTCTCTATCGTAGAAGTTTGCGTAGATGCAGCCGGAACAGTTGCCCTCGAACATGCCTTCCGGCAGTGTGATTGTCGTAGCCTTGCTGGTTTTTGTCATCTGTAACCCTCCTTTCTTGTTTCTCTTCAAGAGAATAAGTATTTTAAAGTATGATCAGCTCATCATTATCAATTGTAACGCTCTTATCACACTTTAAGGCAATATAGGGAGTAAGAACTCGTTCAGGCAAGGTGAAAATCGGAAAATAGAGCCAGCCAATGCCTTGTGGCATAGCAAGCATTATCTGCTCAATATATGTACGGTCTGCGCTTGAAAGAGTTTTTACGTTTGCAAAGTGGGTGTGATAAATCCCCATAAACTGAATAGACCTCTCTTGCCACTCTGCAATTTTCGCATTGAAGTATCTGACGTTTGGCTTATAACTGCAATAGTGAAGCCCGGTGTCACTAGGCAGATCAGGTATGAAGTAGTCAATCACTTCTCCATCCGTGCTGCCCAGTATGCCTCCAGTTTCAGGAGGCTCTATAGGAATCGCATTGTTCAGTTTGTCAAACAGTGCCTTGATAATTCTCATACTAGTATCATCACTTCTTTATGTTGTATTATCACCTGATGATAGTGATTATTCACTTCACCACTTATCTTCACCTTGGCATACCATTAAGCTTAACAGCAGTCTGCATCATCCCGGTAACTACTGCTTTATTGGTCTCATAGTCACCCAACCGTTTTTGAGCAACAGTAGCTGCCTTTTCGTCACCTGATTGTATCGCCATCTTCAGCTAATACTTAGCTGTTTCGTCATTCTCCCGTACTCCAACGCCTGACATATAGAATTGAGAAATAAGTATCATACAGCCTGTCTGACCTTTTTTAGCACCCTGTTCAAACCAATATGCTGACTTCTCAATGTCAAATTCTGTCCCGCATCCTTGATACAAGTAGCTATAACCGACCTTATTCATAGCGTCCGGGTAGCCTTTCTGCGCAGATTCCAGAAACAGTTTAAAAGCTCTTTCAGGTGCTTCTTTTTCAAACCTCTTTCCTTCCAGGAACGGTTCTTCTGCTGTAGAATCGCTTTTGGTGCTGTTATCAGCATTGGTTGCCGAATAGATTAAATAGTCCCATGATGTCTATCTCCTTAGAAGTATTTATTAAAGCTGAGCGTTTTGTGTTTTCCGCTCAATTGCTTTCTGTATAAATAGTCGTCCGAAAACTTATTTTCCCATTGAAAAAATAAAAAAATTGCTCACAGACCATTTTACCTGTCTGTGAGCTTAATGCTTTCGTCTATTTTATTAATCTGCAGCTGCTACAACAACCTTAAATTCTCCCTCAACAAGGTTGTCCATACTTCCCATGAGCAGAGCACCACTTCTTTCCATCGGGATTTCTCTAGTATCGCCATTTGAGTACTTGACAGTTACAGATATGTTCTCATCACCGATTTCTCTTGTGTTGATCTGAACGAACAGCTGACCGCTGCCTGAGTCAAACGAGATGTATGTCTTCTCATCGTTGACATCCTCAAGCTTGGAAGTGTTCGACTGTTCATCGCTTGCTCCTCTGGTTGCAAGGCTCATTGCAGGCATAAAGCTGATTGCCGCAGTAGCCTGATCAAGCTGCTGCAGAACAGAATCGATTCCTGTGGAGACCTTGTCCACAATGACCCCAACTATGGCAAGAATTTTGCTCTTGACCTTCTCTTCTGCTGTGACTTCTTGTTTTACAGAAGACAGCAAGCCGATATTGCTGACAGTATCGGTAAGCGCAAGCGCAGCATAAAACCTGTCATAGCATTCCTCGCATGTCTTGAGATGCTCCATCTGCTTTCTCTCATCGTCTGTATATGGCATTCCATCCGCAGTTACGGATGCTAACGATAAAATTTCGTCGTCATTCAAGTGTGTCATATTATCTTTCTCCTTTATAGAATTTTTGCAAAATATCTGTCCTTGAGTAGCTGTCCCGGATCTCCTCTTTCAGATCCTGCTGCGTGTTTACTACTTCTATTGCTTTCCTCATTGTAGCCCTGTGCATGGAGTCCGCCCAATCCTCTATTTTTGCTGCACCGTAGTGAGCCGTATAGATGGTGTCGCCACGAGGAATATTTCTGCCGTCATCATCGACAATCTCAGACAGCTGATCGAGAAAGCTCTGTCCCCACACAAGAGCTTTGTCGTCAAACCAATCTGTTATAATCTCCTCTGACTCCCGGCGCAAGCCATACAAACTCTGATTGCCCATTTTTCCGAAAGCCCATTTTGCGGATGTGGCTTTGTTATCCGGAATTTCTTCAAGCATATGAGAAAGAATCCTCGCATAGCAAAGGGCAAGCAGCGCAGCTGCAGAACGTGTGGGAGATGCCAGATCCAAAAATGTTTCGCAGTATATGTGAAGAAGTCTCATCATCGTCTTTGTACGGTTTTCAAAAATCTCAGATATAGCTTCATCCATAACCCCTATTTCTAAATCCTCTCCTTCTTCACCGGTTATTGAATCTGTTGGCATACGCTTTCTGATTTTAGACTTTTTTCTGATGAGGTCTTCCGCCTTATTTCTGTATATTCCGAACGCATAATTGGCAAAATGCTCTTTCTTTTCCTCACGATTTTTCCTGATGTAATCCCATATTACAAGCTTTGAGTCGGTCAGGATGTCATATTCATTATCTACGGAATAGCACCCTTTATTATAGAGCTGTCTTCTCACGTAGCCGACGCAATAGCTGTCAAGAAGCCTGAAAAGCTCACCAAGGTCAGATTCCTCCATCGTCTCAGAATATCTGAGATACACTCTTTGAATTTCCTTTCCCTTGCTGTTCTTTCCATCCGATTCTTCGATAAGCGATGATATTTTTTCCGCTTGCCCCTGATTGTTTTTAACTTCCATCATGTTGTCCTCCTTCTTGTCAATAACACTGATAGCAGGAAAAGCCTCCCCAGTATGCCTCATTTCTGAACGGCTTTCTTCTGTCATCCATACTCTTGTATTTTTGCAACGTTTCCATCATCTGAGGCTCCATCTCCTCCTTTCTTATGTCGTCGAACCAATGATTTTCCCGTAGCTCTCCAACAGTAACATTTCTCAGATATTCTTTGGCAATACTGAGTGCTTCCGGCGGGGATTTTTTATTTTTAAGGTACTGACGGTAAAACTCGCCCATCAGAATGGTTGTGCTGAAATCTGCTGCTTCCCACAGATGCGAGATGACGTAGTGAACGCCTGCCGCCGAAAAGGCACTGATCATGCCATGAAAGCTTCTGCTCAGGCTTATATCATTCATTCCGCTCAGGCAGGACGAAAGAACCACAAGCTCGGTGGAGCTGAGATCAAGTCTGCTGATTTCATCGGCGGTTACTATGCCGTTTCCATACAAATCATCAGTTCTTCCTGCCTCAAACCGGTTGTCAGCACCGGCAAACAGAAGGTATGATGAAAACATGGAGTTCGTATTCTGCCCGAGGTCAAACATTCCGTGAGTTGCTACATGAATGTTTCTGTAGCCGCTTGCAGAAAGCAAGAGGTCCTTCCTGGCATAGATTCCGGTATAGTAAGGGCTTCCACTCATCTCACTTATGTGTCTTGCTTCTATTGCCGCAAAAGGAAGCTGCCTTGTGTGCGGTGCATCTGAAGAACGTGTATCCTCGTGCTCTGGGGCGTCATGGATTTCTTCTTCGATTTCACGTGGACGGATGTCATACTTAGGATTGCCTATAATCAGTTCGCCATTAGTTGCCTCTGATGCATCACCTGAATATAGGAAATCTCTGGCGCACTCTATTCTGACGATACTGTGCCTGTCCTGCAACCGCTCCCGCTCGTCGCCATAAAGAATCTCAAGCGGAAGATTCACAAGCAAGCTGTCAGGAGCGATATAGACTGTCCTGAATTCCTCGATATAAGGCAAAATCGGCAGAATCAGCCTGTCATACAGGTTTTTTCTGAGCACTTCAAGCCTGAACAGCTGCTCAGGCGTCGCCTTGTCCTTGGACACCTCCTGGAGAATAGCTGTAAACTCCTCAGTATCATCAAGCAAAGAGATGCCATCCCTGACGGTAACCCTGTTCAGTCTGCATTCACCATTCTTTTTCCGGATTATGTATATATCAATTCCCGCTTCAACCTCCTTGTCCAGAAGGTCTGACAGCGTCTGACCATAGCTCAGTGTGCAATAGAAGAATTCCAGAACTGCGCAGTTATCAGGAACAGCTTTCCTCACCTTTTCCCATGTAATATCGGTAACCTCATTGACATGAGGAAACCTCTCCGCAAAATCAGCTTCCAGTGTCCGGAGCTTTGCCTTAACCTCAGCTGTTTCAGCTTCAGTGTCGCTGAATGTACCGGCATCTTCCAAAACTGAAAGCCTGTCCTGAAGAGTCCGGATTTCTTTCATCAAAGCCTCGCTTACGTCACTCTGATGCAGCAGTCTGTTCCGCTCTCTTCCCGCCAGAGAAGCAAGGGTCTTGAACCTGAGCACATTCTCATAAACTGAGCTGACATCCTGAAACCGCCTTAGTGTGGAGTAGCAGGTTGTAAAATTCATCTGGGTCGGACTGAGAATCTGCAGCAGTCTTTCATCATTCAGGTATCTTATATATGATTTCCATATGCCGTCAATCTCTTGTAACGCTTGCGTGGTATAACGGATACCGGTATTGTAGAAGCCACATTTGCAATAGTATGCGCCGGCTGACACCAAAACCGCCAAGCGGATTGACATCGAAACATTGTCATCTTCCATACGTTTAATGGCATCCCGATAGTAGTAGTCGGTATTCTTATCTCCGAATGACTGCGACAGAAGTGCGAGAAAGCTGTCCAGACCCACCCGCTGTGATACATTCATCTCAGGCAAGGCTTTTCTGTATGCTATTGTAAGTGCTTTCCTGCATGTCTGCAATTCGTCTCTTGTGATAATTCTGTTTGTAGCTAGCTCACCCACACAGCTGCCGACAAATGCTGCCGCTTCGCATATGCACTCCTCAGTCTCAGGATCTGAATTTATAATATCCCTGCAAGTGTCCATTGCGATTTCTTTCAGTGTCTTAGCATAATCATTTTCCAGCCTGACAAGGGATAATGAATAAAGACTCATCATAAGCCCGAGAACACGATAGCTGTCAGTAAGTGAAAGCTCTTCATTATCAACGGCATCCAAAAGCTCCGGCAAAACAGTATTTGCCATCTCCAGGTCATTCTGAATATAGTAGATGAACAGCAGATTGGTCTTTATTAGAGTATCAGATAATACATCCGGTATTTCAGGATCTACCTTTGCATCAAGTGCATCATTAAACGCAACTTCAGCTTGTAGATAATCTCCGATTTTGGTGTAATAGCCGCCCAAACGATTTTTATAGAGGCGAATCTTTACCAAAGGGTCTTTCGTATAGTCGTACTTAAAGGCTATCGGCTCAAGTAAGGAAAGCAACCGCCGGTATTCTTCAAAATCATCTATCTGATTCAAATCATCCGTCAGGAAACAAAGTGTTCTGCCTTCAATTATTTTTGCGTGCACGATATAGTCGTCTGCGAAATTATAATAACCGCTCTCGATTCTATCGACGAAGGACACAAGAAACTTCCGATCCTTCTCGCTGTGCGTGGACAGATACGATTCTACCACCAACTCGCTCTTTGCTAAATCAGTGAACCAGTTTTCTTCTCCAAGCACTGATTTTCTTATCTCATAGCACCTTTCATAAAGCTTCTGGGAAGCCACCTTGTCTCCCTGTTGATGCTTGACTCCAGCATAGAACCAACAGAAATCACTGACATATATATTATTGCCATCTCTGAAATACTTCTCATTCTTTTCCGTAGTACGGGTCAAAGCATCTGGAGAGATTGGGGAAACCCTGTCAAGAACTATTGCAACAATTTTCTGAAACTTGATTAAAGAATCTCTTTTCCTGCTTATGTCACAAAAGCTTTCGAGAATCAGAACGCCATAGTCCGGGTCATAACTGTTAATAAAGAAATCAGCCATATCCAGTATCAAGTAATAGACGTCATCAGACAATTCGCCTTTTGCAGCTTTTCGTATAGCATATTCTTTTTTGAAGTAATCAAGAATTACCGCTTCGTTTCCGGGACAGGCTATCATAAGAATATCAAGTATGTCAAGCTTAGCGGAAGGGTCTGATCTTCTGTAACGATAGATGTCGCCAAAATACTTTTCAGCTGACTTCACATCCTCCCCGAGCTGCTCATGCATTTCAGAGTAATACCTGCTTTTCATGAGCTTGCAGCAGACGTTTATGCGAATACACAGAAGAGCAAATATTCTGATTTTGCGCTGTTCCTCCTGGATTCTGTAGCCGTCATCATCCGGCAGCTCTTCACCATGCTCCTGCGCAAGAATCAGCGTGGCAATCTGAGAAATCAGGCTGTCGTTGGATGCTTCCTCCTCAGCCTCAATATCCGCTGAAAACTTTTTAAACTGTTCATACAGCTCGCTGTCGCCCATGAAATCACTTCCAATGCTATGTCCAAATATCTATAATCCGGGCTTCTCTATATCAGTCGCCGGTATTTCGGTTTTCCCGACTGATTCCTGAAATTTTTTCAACAAAAACTAATAGAAGTATAGCATATCAGGGCGAAAAAAGTCAACAGAGTTAGCACTGGGGCGGTGGGAAAATTGATTTTTGTGCGACTGATTAGATATAAAGCAGAAAGCGAGGCTTACTACATATGACAACACCTGTTATTGGAAATCACATCGATATATATGATGGCGATGGACAAAGCGTCTGTGTTTTCAACAGAAACACTTCAAAAACCTACTCCATAGGCTTAAAAGAAGCTTCCGTCCTGAGGAAGCTGGATGGAAAAAATACCATCGAAGACATTCAGAAGGAGTGTAGCTGGTATACACAAAACGAAATCTCGGAGCTCATCAGCGCATTCGAAAAAATCGGCTTGTTTGGTTTGCAAAAGAAGAAATTCAACCTTCTGAAAATCAGGCTGCCGCTGTTCAGCCCCAACAAGGTATTCAGCAAAGACAGCAAACTGACAACCGCATTATTCTACTTTTACTGTGTCGTTTGTCCTGTCCTTTTTGTAGTCGGAATACTGACTAATCTTTTCTCGGATAACTCAGCGCTGGGTACTCAGGACTTGCTTGCAGAGCTTCAGAGGATAACGCCTCTGGATATTGTGTTATTAGTCGTCACAGTCTGCGGATGTCTTTTGCTCCATGAGCTGGGACATGCAGTTTCTGCCAGGCACTTCGGAGTTCCCGTGCCGGAAATCGGCGTAATGCTCTACTACTTCATGCCTTGCGCCTATGCCAATATCTCCGGGATAAATCTTCTTGAGAAGAAGCTGCCGAAGCTTCTGTCGCTCAGCGCAGGAACATTCTTCAACCTTGGAGCCATTGGTGCATGCTATCTTATGCTGAGCTTTACGTCATCGCTTCATCTGCAAGCGTTGCTTCTTATCGTAATTCTTCTGAATGCGGCTACCATCTTTGCAAATGGAATGATTTTCATTAAGTTTGATGCCTACTATATTTTAGAGGTTCTGCTCGATGAGCCAAATCTGAAGAAAAAAGCAAAGAAGCATTTCATCTCCTATATCGGGATTCTTTTCAATAATCGTTCAATGCTAAAGCAATTCCACGAATCCCTGAGGTCAAATGATGATGCATTTCTTACGCACATAATGTATTGCGCTTTCTCGGTGATTTCGCTTATCTATGTGCCTGCTTTGCTCCTGAACACCATTCTTCCAATAGTTTTAAGCATAATTTTTTAGAAAGAGGTATTTTTCATGAAGTACACATTGAATCCATACACAATCATATCTAATGTCGAAGACAGCTTTACCTTCATGGGCAAAGCCAACAAAACCGTCACTGCTGACTTAAACGGCAGCCAGAAGCAGCTGCTCGGTGAGCTGTCAAAGGGAAGCTTTCTTGAAAGCGAGCTTCTCAAAAGCTCATTCGGAGAAGAGCTGTATAGCTCCCTTATTGAGAATGCTTCTCTCGTCGCCACAGAGCCTGACACAACCAGCTATACTTCACGTACCTATGCTTTTTACAACACCTTTGGCGTGGATAACGCCGCCAAAATCCTCAGCGACAAGCGTGTCCTCGTTCTTGGATGCGGAGGCATAGGAACTCATCTGGCATGGCACCTTCTGTCGATGGGCGTCGGACACATCACCCTTCTGGATTTTGATACTGTCGAAGTCAGCAACCTCAACCGCCAGCTTCTTTTTGACAGCCTTGACGCAGGGCAAAAGAAGACGGAGGTTCTGAAAAACAAGCTTCTACGTATAAAGCCGGATGCCGATATTAAAACTATCGACTTAAAAATCGATTCTCCCAAAACTCTGGATGGCGTTTGCTGTGCATCGCAGTATGATCTGATCATCAAAGCTCTTGACACGCCGCTTATGATTTCTCATTGGGTTGATGAGGTGTGTAAGTTGCGCCATATTCCATATATATCAGGTATAACCGCCAGAGAATCTGTCCTGATCGGTCCTACATATATTCCCGGAAGATATGATTCGGGCTGGACCGACCTCGTTCCTGCGTCCATGCAGGGAAGCAGATACTTCGGCACCTCCCCGAGCCTCGGCATGATGCTCTATCACATCTCCGACGAAATCGCAACCGAAGCTTTCAAGGTACTGACCGGCTACGGCACTCCAAAATATGGGAACAAGGTTGTCGCCAGAAATATCTTCACTAACGAGGAATCCACCTTTGGCGGCTCCTCTGACAAGGCGAGCGCAGATATGCAGCCGAAAGCAGGTCAGAGAAAAGCCTTTTTGCTCGGGCTGCTTCTCATACTGTGCACTTCAATAGCATCCATATCTGCAATGCCATTCGCATTTGTTAGCGTGGCACTGTCTCTGGCACTTCCCTGGCTGATATACAATTCGGGAAAAGAAATCACCAAGTCGACATTGATATATTCCATGCTGTCATCACTGGCGCTGCTGATAATAAACATCAGCAAGGTAAGCATATCCGTCGGGATTTCCTCATTTCTTGCGACTATAGTTATGTACTTCGGAATATCAAGCATTGCTGTATTGGTCTGCTGCATGATCAATGCAGCTCTTACCAGACTGAAGCACCTGTAGTATGGACCCGGCAGATTTTAAAAAAGTTTTTCAGATCTGTCGGGAAAACATCCCAAGCTGCGACTTATATGATGTAAGGCAAAACAAATGCCAGACCTGAAAGGAGGGTTGAAAATGTTCGAGATCAAAGAAGTTGCTTCTGTTGAAGCTACCGGTTCACTCATTGGCAGCGCAATCGCATGCGTCGGCACCTGGGGCTCTGTTGCACTCTTATTCATGGCTCTTTCCTGCTGAGACAGACACCACAGGCTGAATTACTACAGAGAGGAGGATAAATATGTTCGAAATCAAGGAAGTTTCCTCTGTTGAGGCTACCGGCACCTTCTGGGGCACCGTAGCAGGATGCATCGGAAACGTAACCGCTGTGATTTTCCTCGGTATGGCTCTGGCTTGCTAAACCAGCCACAACCATCCTGAATACTTAACCCCAAGGCTCACAGGCTGCTGACCCGGTCTGTGAGCGATTTTTTACTTCGACAATCGGGAAAATATTTTTCCGTGCGACTGTATAGGTGTAAAAAACTGAATGGAGGCATATGAAATGAACAGAAAAGAAAAAAGAACCGGATTGCAGAGCATTCTCTCCAAAATCGATGAGAATTGCTGCCCTAATTTCTTCCTGACAGGAAGGTCATACTCTTCTCTTGAGAAAAAGGCTATGGACCTTGCTGATGAGATTCAAAGAAGAAGACTTGTCGATTTCTCCGGAGCCAAGCAGGATTTCAGTATCGTTATTCCCTACTTCAACGAGCCCAAGGCAGCCAAATCCTTCGTTGACCGCCTGGCTGAAAGCATAAGCATCGCAAGGGATTGCTATTATCAATACCGAGGCATAGTCATTATCGAATTCGATAAAGAATGGAGCAAGAGAGGGGTAAACAGCTCCTTAAGAACTGTTTTCGATTACATGAAAACAAGAAGTGAGCTCTGCTTCATACTTCTGGCGGTCACCGGAAAAGAATCGGGTAACCTTGGCACTATCTACAGCGAGCTTTGCAGTATGGATCTGTGGCTGCCGTTAGAGGTTGAATCAGCTTCACCGGAAGAATGTGCAGACTACGTCAAAGCAACCGCCGGGCACTTTAAGCTGAGCATTCCGGAAGACGTGAGCGAAGCTCTGCTTGAGATGTTCAGGCAGCGTGATGAGACGAACATTTCAAATGAAGAGGCTGCTGAAAGCCTCGTTAAACAGATACTGTTCAGGAGGCTCGTCAATTCCGATCACAGCCCTGAAATCGATATTTCAGAAATCAGTTATCTGAACGGTTCCGCCAACACTCACCTTTCAAGGCAAATCGGATTTATCAAAGACAACAGATAGGAGGATACAGATGCTACAGGATGGACTTATTTATCAGGATTCACACATGTCCTCAACAGAAGACTTTATCAGAGGGCTGCAGCCCTTTACTCCCGGTGATGGCGGCAATCACTCATCGGGAGGACCAGTTCTCTTTGCCGATGGCAAGAGGCTCTACACCGATTCAAGCGAATCACATACCCTAATCAGTGGCGATACCGGCTCAGGGAAAACGCTTCGCTACATACTTCCAATGATATATTCCTGTGCTGATGCAGGGGAATCGATGATCATTGTTGATCCCAAGGGCGAGCTTGCGAGTAAAGCAACACCCTTTTTAAGGGAGAAGGGCTATCGACCGATTATTATAAATCTGAGGAATCCACAGAAATCTCCCGATTCATTCAACCCATTCGAGCAAGTCAACAAGCTGTATTTTTCCATTCCAAGAGACGGGAACAAAGCTATCTTGCTTCTGAACGACTTGATAGATAAGCTTTTCTACCGCCGCTCATCAGCCGATAAGGATCAATACTGGAATGAATCCGCCGGACAATTTGCACTCGGATTAAGCTTATTAACTCTTAAATTTGGCGAAAAACTGACAATCAATAAATTGTTAGACTGGCGTTATAAGAAGTATGCAGATGGCACGCTTAAGAAAACCTTTGATGATCTGCCCACTGACAGTGAGGTTTATCAGAATCTCGCCGGAGTCATGGCGCTCACTGCTGAAAACACAAAGTCGTGCATTTTATCAACCTTCGATCAGTTAATTCGTATGTTCAAGGCTGCACCAGCACTGACAGATATGTTATCTAAATCTACATTCGATGTAGATGACATCGGCGTAAAGAAGATGGCAGTTTTCCTTGTAGTTCCTGATGAAAAAACAACGTTTCATTTCCTTGCAACACTTTTCATCAGCCAATGCTACGAGTCATTGGTAGAAATGGCTGACCTACTTGGAGGCAAGCTCCCAGTAAGAGTAAACTTCATTCTTGAAGAATTCTGCAATATGCCGACGATGACGGACATATTGTCAATGCTCACCGCTGCACGCAGTCGCAACATCCGATTCCATTTGGTTATTCAGTCTTATGAACAGCTGGTGGACAAGTACGACGAACATGTCAGCAAAACCATCCTCGACAACTGCGCAACACTCATCTACTTACACAGCCGAGAGCTCTCATTCCTTCAATACATAAGCCAGTTGGCAGGTAACAACGAATTCAACAGACCTCTGTTACCGGTGTCAAGACTACAGCGAATACAAAAGAATGAGAATATCATCTTCCGAGACAGGTGTTATCCGTATATTGTCAAAGATGTCCCGATGATATTTGATTACCAAGTTGAGCTTGGCAGTGTTATGCCACAAAAATCTCAAAAATAATTTGAAAAAGTACTCGGAAAAAGCGCAATACCTGCGACTATAAAGGTAGAACACAAAAAGTTCTACAAAACGTTCGAAAGAAGGTCACTCAGATGTATGAGCAACACATTATCGTTGATTTTGAGATGAATCCGGTATCTCCAAAATACCCTGATATGGCAAATCTTCTTCACCGAGAAATAATTGAAATAGGCGCAGTCAGGATAAACAGTCGAGGAGAGAAAGTCGATAGCTTCAGTTGCTTCATCAAGCCTCAGTACAACATTGGCATCTCAAGATTTGTAAACAAATTGACGGGTATCAGATCCTGCGATATAATGAAAGCTCCTTCATTTGAAGAAGCCGTTAGCAGATTCAGTGATTGGGTCGGCAACAAAAAGACCCGCGTCTACAGTTGGAGCGACAGTGACCTCAGACAACTAAAGACTGAATGTGAAATCAAAAGCGTGGTCTTCCCGTTCAATATGAGAAGATGGATAGATCTCCAGCAACTATATCCTCGCTTGATGAAGATAGAAACGCCTAAAAACCTGATGTCTCTTGAAGATGCTGCTACATGGTATGGGCTTGAGTTTTCATATGGTAAGGCTCACAGAGCAATATACGACGCCAAGATGACAGCGGAATTATTACAGCCAATATTGACTGGAGAGTACATAACTCAACGTGAGAATATCAACAGAAACGTTCATCTTAAGCCCGATGAACATACAGGTTTCAAACTCGGAGACATTTATGCTGACATGTTTAATCAATTATTCGGTCAGATACAATGTGAGCCTGAATTTGCCCGATAAGTAAGATAGATTGTTACTACCTACCTCCTAGTTTCATTACAGAAGAAGCCCCGTATCCTCCTGCGGGGCTTCCCAGTCCTCTACAACATATTTCACCTCAAAGGAGAATTCACAATGATGACTATTGATAAAAGCACTACAAACTCTTATGATATAAGGCTCGCCCCTGTATTAAAGTATATTGTAGCCTCTGGTGTTACGGATCCAAAAACAGCATTTGAGCAAAATGTCTCAAATGCCAAACTCCTCGGTCTGATGCCTGATGATCAGAAGGTAATAAAGAAAACTCTTGCGGACTTTGGATTTGTGATGCAAGGTGCGGCAATGGAAGGAATTCCACTGGAAAAAGCACTTCTGACTGTAGCCGATATTGGTTCATCAGCAGTTGTCTTTGCCGATATTCTGACTGGCGTAAGCACAAGTATGCTGATAACCGCTTTCAATGTTGATGATGGCAAGTATCAGCATGTTTCAGAATCTTACCGTGATAACTTTCTCAAATCACGCATAATCAGACACATCTGGGTCAGATGGAACGATGGCATTGACCGAGGTTCCTGCCCACGAAGGAAGGTGAATCGTAAGACAAGTAAAGCCTCAAAAAACGTGTCTATCCAGAAACCGATTGCTATAAACCGTATCAGCCAAATCCATGCGACAACTACATTGGTGATTGTGTAGTCAGAGCATTGAGTGGAACAATGAATATCTCTTGGGAAGATGCGATTGAAATGCTTTCATCTTCAAACAGTACTAAAATCAATTATGATGAAGTGTATGCAGAAATCCTCAAAAAGAACGGCTTTGTACACCATAAACCTATCGTCAGAGAGGGACATCGACTTACAGGACAGGAATTTTGCAACGAAATGCAGAGAAAATGCTATCACGGCGAAAGGATTTTCGCTCACATTGGCAGATCGCATGTAGTAGCTATCGTTCCAGTAAATCAGGATAATGGAGCAGCCGTTTACAAAATCATAGACTGCTGGAACAGTTCTGGCGGGCGTGTTGGTGAATATTGGGTATACATTCCCGATGAGACAGGGAAAGGAAAAACAAGTAACGAAAAAGAGTCAACATTGTATATTGGCAATAGGATAATACATCCTTCGTTTGGAGAAGGCACTATAAGTGCAACGTCTGACGGCATAGTAACCATAGATTTCAAGTCAAATGGCTTACGCAGACTTTCGGAAGCGTGGGTTATGGAAAACTGTATCGTCGCTAATTAGGGTAAGGGGGGTTGACATGACTTTGATACACATGATACAATAAGCGTATAAAACCCGTAAGAAAAAACTACCATGTTTCCCTAAATGCCCGTGCCATTTCTTAGTCTTAGTTGTGGTTTCAAGGCATACTAAAATAATTAATATCGGAGGAAAGTACAATGTGCGATAATATTATCACCTTAAACGATGAATCTGGTAACGAAGTGGAGTTCGAATTCCTTGATTTGATAGAATATCTCTCACGGATTTTATTTTTTCGTTCCTCTTTACTGAGTTGACGCGTATCCTTTGTGCTCACTTTTCTTCCTCCTTCGGTTTCAGACTCCAATACCATGATTGCATTTTACGGTAACAACGGACGCCTATTGCCTTTTTCGTGTCTTCGGCTGTTCTGTGTCCTATTCCCTGTTCTTTTAATCGTTCATATATTTCTTTCGACGACATATCTCCATCAGCTAATAGCTGTTTGATGAGATATGCCGCTTTTTCCATTTTAGTTGTAAACGGTTGTGGCTTATCTTTATCCTCAGATATTAATCGCTGAGGCTCAGGTGAAAGATCGCAGCTAAGCCACTTGAATCCAGTCTCAGGTCTTATCTCGAAACTGAAAGTTCCACCGGTTGGTCCGAGACTGTTCTTGATTTGATGAACAGTTCGGATGCACGGGTCTTCCTCATCACGTTCCACTTGCAAAACACTTCTTGCGGCGGCGACTACATCTATACTTCCGAAACTACGATAGAGGTCTTTTTGACCTTCTTTTTTATTCAGGTGTCCAATAAGGACAATAGCGCACTCATATACGCTCGCCCACATGCTTACGTTGCATCATAAGGCTATCTATAGTGTTTCTCGCAAAACGGGATATGCTCTTTGTGATGATTAAATCTATCTTACCTGCCTCACAGTCTGCGATAAGCTTATTGAACTGTACTCTATGTTGTAGTGAAGTACCGGAGATTCCCTCATCGGCATAAATGCCGACGAGTTCCCAACCCTCATGCTCTTCAACCATATCCCTATAGGAATTGATCTGAAGCTCAAATGAAGATGTCTGATTCTCATCGTCCGTGGAAACACGGACATATATTGCTACACGAAGATTCTCACGTTTTATATTTGGAACCTCATCAACGTAGTTTTTATCCGGAGGAAGACTTTCAAGCAAGTCAGGGTCTACGCCTTTGTATGACTCAGAGGAATATGTCGTCCTCTTGCCAGTGGATGATGAGGATGAAGAGCCTGGTGAAGTTCTGATTCTCAAGGTAGAGGACACTGATGACAGTTCAGAATCCTACGTTTCCGTTGAGGATGAGGATGTACTACAAACAGTATTTGAGATATTTAAAGACAAGTTTAAGAACGAGTTTAAATTTGTGGATGACGGCACTGAGTAATGTCGAAATGTCTCAGGCGGCATACTATTATTAGGCTAAAGACAATGTGATTCTTGTTTTTAAGATTATACGCCCATATCAAAAAGCCCCATCTGTTATCCTATTGACCCGCCCTGCCATGCAAACAGTACAAAAACAAAAGAAACTTTGTACCTCAAAAGAAGATTGAGCTCCTTTTCGTTCAGCTTGCAGGAGACATATGAACTTGTAAAAGAGCCGGCCTTTCCAACGATACATAATCGGAATGCAGATTCTTGTTCCTGTGGATGCTCCCAAAGGATGCACTTCACGGTATTATATCATTATCAGGTTAGCGGGGTTAATTACCCTTTTGATTTCGCTTTTTTTGCACACGAAGGGGGCCGCCGGTTTTGGGAGAAAGCCTTGCAGAGATTCAGACCGCCCCTCCCGTTCAGCTGTGGTGGCTTCCATCGTAGGAATACACTGTCTCGTTATGTGACCGTGTTCCAAGCTCAGCATGAATCTCAGCGTGACACTTACGGCAAAGACTCATCAGGTTGCTCTCATCATTGGTGCCACCGTCAGCCAGAGGTTTGATGTGATGCACTTCCTCGACCTTGACATATCTTCCTTGCTTAAGACACCGCTCGCAAAGAGGGTGTGCTTGGACATAGGCTCTTCGGATAGCTTGCCAGCCTCGACCGTAACGCTTGCTGTGGTTCTTGTCTCTGCCATGCTGTTCGTACTGTCTCACCACTTGCTTCATGTGTTCCTCGCAGTAAACGTCGTCTGTCAGCCTCGGACAACTGGGGTAGGAACAGGGCTTCTTGGGTAAGCGTGGCATACGTTCACCTCGTCTCGAAACGGTTACGTTCCTCAGCGGCTTTCCGCGCCTGTCTGTTCTTCTTACGTTTTGCCTTACGGTAGTCTGAGTACTCTTTTCTCATACGTCCGTTTTCTCTCATGACGTTTGCTATAGCTTCGCCGGCTGTCGGGTCGCTGTAGCCTTCGCTGTTTCTGTACACGAATGTTGTCCTCCTTTGGGCATAATAAAAGCCCTTGCAGGATTGCTCCCGCAAAGGCTCATCTATATTTTTTCTGCTGATTATATCATACCACGAAAAAGACATGGACACAAGTGGACAAAAGCGGACAAAGCTGGGCATTTCGGGCGTCCTTTAAATCTGAATTGGGTTTTCTGGCATCACCACATGGGTGAGTGCATTTCCATGCCAACGTCTGACCGTGCGAGGGTCTGCATACATTGTCATCCCAATTTCTTCCCACGTCATGCAGTCCACATAGCGATAGCGGAGTACCATCCGCTCATCTGTGTCTTGCACTGAGTCAATGGTCAGACGAATCTGCGTTTTCAAAGTGACCAGTTGGTCTATTTCTTCATTAATGGTCTTTTCTAGTGCCATGATTTTTTCAACCTGTTTTACAAACGGCGCGTTTGTATTTCTGTTTGCTTTGTTGCGTTCCTCGAAGCCGGGAGAAGAAATACTCTGGGACATTTGTCGAAGCCTGTTCAGTTCCGTTATATCCGAGTTAATCCTCTGGTCCAGTCGATATGCCTGTGATAAATATTCTTTAGCTGTCATATTTTATCTGACTCCTCCTTCAATTTCTGAAATACTGCAGCTCCATCTGTTTCTGAAAGCATCTGATACCAATGTGAATGGAAGAACAGTTCTATGGATTTGATTTCATATCGATGTTCGTAACATTTGTCCTCCCATCTTTTGTGAAGACCTTTCTTCTTTGACACCTTTTTTTCGCCATTCTTCACGGGTGGCTTCGGAGGGTCGGGTGGAGGTTCACAAGAAAGCAACTCTTTCAAAACTTTAGTTTCTTCCAAGTAGTCCTGTGCCGCTTGGACTATAATTGCCTGACACAACCTCTCAACGGCTTTATCCTTATTCTTCATCCCTTGACCTCCTCCACAGTTGCCTTGACTGCTTCAATAAGAGCCGCTTGGGAATGGTCTTTCTTTTCAAGTGCTTTTAAAATCCGCTCGTCAATCGTGTCCTTGCAGACGATGTGCTGAATAACCACCGTCTTGGAACTTTGTCCCTGTCTGTACAGTCTCGCTATGGTTTGTTGGTAAAGTTCAAGCGACCACGTTATTCCGAACCATACCATTGTCGAACCGCCGTCCTGCAGGTTCAAACCGTGACCGGCAGAAGCAGGATGCACCAGAGCCACAGGGAGCTTTCCTTCGTTCCACCGCCGGATGCTTTCTTCGGAATCAAGCTTCATGTACTCAACGCCAAGCTTGTCCAGCCTTTCAATGATTCTCTGGTAATCGTGCTTGAACCAGTATGCCACCATCAGTGGCTTTCCGCACATTGACTCGATGATGTCCTCAAGTGCATCAAGCTTTCGGTCGTGAATTCGTGTGACCTCGCCGTTGTCCGAATAAACAGCACCGTTCGCCATCTGGGACAACTTGCCGGATAAAGCTCCTGCGTTTGCCGCCGTGACCTCGTTCTCTCCACAAGAGAGAATGAGGTCTTTTTTCATGCTCTCATACATCTCTCTTTCTTCTTGGTCGAGATACACCGGGTACTCCGTGCTTACAAGTTCAGGCATTTCGAGGTAGTCGGTGGCTTTCATAGAAATCGTTATGTCTGAGATATTGTCATAGATTCGCTCCTCAGCGTCTGGCAAGGGTACATAGCTGTAAACTACGGGACCGTTCATCTTGTCCGGCTTGAAGTATTCAAGTCTGTAGCGGGAGATAAATCGTCCCAGACGTTTTCCCATGTCAAGCACCTTAAACTCGGCAAACAAATCCATAAGACCGTTACTGCTCGGAGTGCCGGTCAGACCTACAATCCTGCGAATCTTCGGACGCACCTTCATCAGCGACCGGAATCTTTGTGACTGCCACGACTTGAATGAACTCAGCTCGTCTATGACTACCATGTCAAAATCAAAAGACACTCCGCTTTCTTCAACAAGCCATGTCACATTCTCTCGGTTGATGATGTAGATGTCGGAATCTTTACGCAAAGCCTTTCTTCTCTGTTCGGGTGTTCCAACTGCCAACGAATAGCGTAGACCTTTCAACTGATCCCACTTCTCAATCTCAGCCGTCCATGTGTTTTTCGCCACTCGAAGGGGTGCGATTATGAGAACCTTGTTGACTTCAAACTCCTCGTACATAAGCCTGTTGATTGCCATCAAAGTCAAGCTCGTTTTACCCATTCCCATGTCTAACAGGATAGCGGAAACCGGGTGTTCAACAATGAAGTCTATAGCGTACTGCTGATACGCATGGGGTTTATATATCATCCAAAATCTCTCCAATCCGGGTCATATCGTCAAGGACATACACCTTGAAGCCGAGTTTTCTTAAGAGCTCA
Organism: Ruminococcus sp.; assembly: GCA_020860605.1. Classification (GTDB taxonomy): domain Bacteria; phylum Bacillota; class Clostridia; order Oscillospirales; family Ruminococcaceae; genus Faeciplasma. The sequence continues at coordinate 51,722 of JAJBTZ010000018.1, forward strand.
TGTCTTGCTGTCTGAAGCGGACGTGGCTTTTTTCCTTTTGTCTTGGTTTCCACAAAGGCTACCTTCCCATCAGGCAATAAGACTATCCTGTCGGGAACCCCATCAAATCCCGGTGACACCCACTTTGGACAAATGCCACCAAGCTTTTTGACTTCAGCTACAAGCCTTTTTTCAACTGCTTTTTCTTGCATAATTCAGCCTATCCTTTCTTGAGGTGTGACGGTCGTTCCAGTCAATTCTAAAAACTCTCTATAGAAGATTTTTTCTTAAAAACAGCCCTAAAGGGAGTTTTATACAGAGACCATCACGACCGTCACACTTTAACTTCTAAACCATAAAATCCGACTTCAAACGATGCCCAAAAACCATAGCTCCGTTGCGGTTTTTCCTCTTTTCGTAACCCGCACTTTCAAGACCGGTGTAGAAGTCAGTTGTACTTCTGGTGTACTCGCCGTTACGTTGGCAGTAGTTCCGGTACTCCAGATATAGCTCTCCAGACTTCTGTGTGTATGATGGGTCAACTTCACAACGGTCATCTATGAATATAGAAAGCCAGTCGTTGCTCTCACGGTATTTGGCAATGGCTTCCTGCACACATTTCGGCTCCTTGACAGTGAGACCACCATCAATCGCTTTCTTCGCTCCCTGTATAATCCAAGACAAAACCGCTCCGCCTGCATTCTCATAGAGATAGTCCGAATAGTTCTTTATGTCTTTGTTGCCCTTAATCTTTGCGTTAAACGGGATGACTATAAGCCTACGCCATGTTCCTTCATCACACGCGCCGACTTTCGGGAGATGATTCGTGTAGAGAACGAGCATATGGGTGGGAGAGTATCTGAACGGGTCTTTGTATTTCTTTTCGGCTGCGATGTCGTCCGTAGAGCAGAGTTGCTTTACCGTTGCCGTGTTCAGTCGCATTCCTTCTTCAAGCTCCGCCGCAATGATGAGACGCTTGCCCTTAAGCTCCGCCATTTCCGGCTTGACGTTTCTCTTGCACCCAACGGTCAAAGCATCCGCCGACATACCTCCGCTGTAGTTGCCGAGAACTCTGGAGATGGTATTCCAGAACGTAGACTTGCCGTTCGAGCCTTCGCCGTATGAGATGATGAGAGCCTCAAGGTTGACTTTTCCTATAGCCGCCAATCCCACAATCTGCTGTACATAATCTATCAGTTCATTGTCCTCACAGAAGAATCCTCGCACAGCATTCTCCCATAGTTCCTTGCCGGTGTCACTGACGGAAACCGAGGTCATCCTTGTGATGAAGTCATCAGCCCGGTGTTCTCTTGCGCCGTCAAGACCAAGTGCCAAGTCGTAAGTAGCTGTCGGGGTGTTCAGAAGATTCGGCTCCCGGTCAAAGTCGTTGATGTCTTTTAAAACCATAGGCTTTGCCGCCTGCAAAGCGGAGGTTATATATTTCATATCCCGCCGCTTCATTACGAAAGCGAGGTATTGCCTTGACGTCAAATAGGCATCGAGAAGCTTAAGCTGTTTTTCACCTCCGACTGCCTTTTCGAGTGTCTTGCCACCGGCAATAACATCCTTTTCTTCAACACCGCTCTGGACGAGAGCATCCTTTGCTATGGTCACTGCATCAAGAGCATCCTGCAACTGCAGGTCTAAGAACTCCTCACACGCTCCGACCGCCAACTGTCTTGACTCCACCCAACGGGTGCCGTCATATCGCATAAAGTCGGTTGCATCGGTGTAGGTCAGCTCGTTCCCATATTCTCGCACCAGAACCTTTGCCTGTCCGATGTCCGAGTAATCCGACGGTTTAAGCGACTTGAACTTGAAATCGTTGTTGTACTCATCCGGGGAAACATAACCGTCCTGTTTTCTGAGCTTCTCATAGAAGCGGGTTGCCGAACCCCAGATAGAGGCAAGCTCATCCTCGTCAAGCGGAGGGTCGCACCGGTCGGCTTCTTCCATAAAAATCTCTTGGGCTTTCTTCGTGTTGCCGTATCTCTTTATAACCCTCCCGGCAAACCTTGAAAGCGTGTTGTTCCGGCTTCCGGCTTGAATGGTTCTCGGCTTGGTGACTTCCTCGTTTGTCTCCTCAGTCTCATCCGGTTCGATGTTCTCATCAATGTTTACCCAGCCCTCGTGCCAGACAACATCTCCGGCTGTCGAACCGAATACAAACCTTGCCGCATCCAGAGCGTTTCCGTCAAAGAACGGATACTCTTTCTTGATACCTCTTTTCAGAGAAGCATAGACATCCTTGTCGGTTATCTCGGATATTGGGAAATACACATGATACTTCGGTCTCGGCTTAGCACCGTCTTTCGGGAGCATGTGGTGCCGGCTTGGAACAAGAGCATATGAGACATCAGGCATCATCCAGTCGAGCATCTCCTCAGTAATCCAGTCGTCTGGGTTTTCAGAGTGGTCATTGTCAAGGTCCATGATAACCGTGTCCGATCGAATGAAGTTGTCGTTACTTCTGTAGCTTCCTTTGTACTCAGCACACACATGGTCAAAAGAAACTGCCTCTTTCAACTCATCTTCGCTTCTGGCTTCGACCTTAGTCGGGTACAAGCAGTTTCCGGCATTACCGTGACAGTCAGACCTGTAAATTGTGAATTTCAATTTTGAATCCTCCTTTCAAATTTGAAAAGGACATTCCTCTTCTAACAGTGATGTAGCCAAAACGCAACTTTTCCATTTTCACATGAAAATTTTTAGAAAAAATTTCTTCGGGGAAATTGGAAAATCCCGATTTCGGCTACATCACTATCAGAAAAGGGACAACCCTCTTCGGAAAGCGAGTTTACCCCGACAGGATCCAAATCAGACGACAAATATGAGTGCAAAAAAGCCCTCGGTCAGAGTCCGAAGGATTCAACCGAGAACTAGGAAGTTAGATTATTTCGATATTTACATTGTAGGAGGAGAAAGCCTATGAAAGAGAAAACATCAACACACAAGGAGCAGACAATCATTATTATAGAGAATGCCGTCAGCGAGACAGCAAAGGAAACTGTACAGGAGAAGCTCAGGCGGCTCATACTCGTTGATGCAGAAGACCTCGTAAAATTTAAGGCATCCTGATGAGAATTGACTTGACTTTTGGACGACAGTATGGGAACATATCAGTACCACTTAAAGGCTGTCGGAAAGGAGATTAAAATGAATAACAGACAGTCAAACGAAGAAAAAATCACTGCCCTGTACTGTCGTCTGTCAAGGGACGATGAGTTGCAGGGTGACAGCAACTCAATAGTGAACCAAAAAGCCATGTTACAAAAATACGCTGACGACAACGGATTCTCTAACACTTCATATTTCGTTGACGATGGCTACAGCGGAACTACCTTTGAAAGACCTGATTGGCAGAGGTTGATGAGCCTCATTGACGAAGATAAGGTCGGAACGGTTATTGTGAAAGACATGAGCCGTCTCGGTCGAGACTATCTGAAAGTCGGAATGTACACGGATATGGTCTTTCCGAATGCGGATGTCCGATTCATTGCCATCAACAATGGTGTAGACAGTGAGAATGGTGCCGAGAACGACATGACCCCGATAATAAACATATTCAACGAGTTTTATGCCAAGGACACAAGTCGCAAAATTCGAGCAGTGTTCAAAGCCAAGGGACAATCCGGGAAACCGCTTTCCACGAATCCGCCATATGGGTACATAAAAGACCCGGAGGATAAAAATCGTTGGATTGTTGACGAAGAAGCCGCAGAGGTAGTTCGTGAAGCTTTTAGGTTATGTGTGCAGGGTTACGGTGTATCGCAGATAGCAAACGAACTTACAAAGCGACACATCATGAATCCTACTGCATACGCAAAAGCTCATGGACGAAACATATCTGACAATCGGACTGTAATAGGAGATTACTCATGGTCGGACAGCACCATTTCGCATATGCTATCAAGACCGGAATATCTGGGACACACGGTCAACTTCAAGACCTATAGGAAGTCATACAAGCAAAAGAAAATGCTTCGTCATGACCCGTCTGAATGGCAGATTTTCGAGAACACTCATCCTGCTATCATCGACCAAGAGACGTTCGACATTGTACAGAGACTTCGTGAAGGCAGACGCAGAGTAACGCCTATTGGAGAAATGCCGATGTTATCCGGAATGCTGTACTGTGCCGATTGCGGAGCAAAGCTGTATCAGGTGAGGCACAGAGGATGGACGCATGAAAAGGAGCATTTCGTATGTGCTACATACCGTAAGGTCAAAGGTGGTTGCACTTCCCACCAGATACGGAACGTGGTTGTAGAAAACGCTCTACTGCTGAGCATACGAAGAATCTGCTCATATGCTTCTGAGCATGAAGAAGAGTTCGTACAGATGATTACGAAAAAGACTCAGGATGAGTTAAACAAGAGTTTACGGGACAGCAAGCGTGAGTTAGAGCAATCACAGACCCGAATCCGCAAGCTTGACGACATCATCCAACATCTCTACGAGGACAATATCGAAGGCAAGATTTCCGATGAGCGGTTCGTCACAATGAGTGCAAGCTACGAAGCCGAGCAGCAGACTCTCCGAAACCGTGTATCTGAGCTGAAATCGCTGATTGCTTCGGAAAAGGAGAACAGTTCCAATGTGGACGCATTCCTTTCCATCGTCAGAAAGTACACTGACATTAAGGAGCTAAATGCCGAGATTATCCGTGAATTCGTTGAGAAAATCTACGTTTACAATCCAGAACACATTGACGGAAAACGTGTACAGAAAATCCGAATCGTCTGGAACTGCATCGGAGAGTTCGATGTTCCAATGAAAGAATTAACGGCATAGCCGGTAATATTTCTACCTTGCTATGCCGTTTAATTGCCGGGAATTGGGAATCCCTTGGTTGAACCAGCTTT
>JAJBTZ010000059.1 GCA_020860605.1 Ruminococcus sp.
TCGGCTCTCCCTCTGGGAGAGCTGGCAGCCCCGAAGGGGCTGACTGAGAGGGCGCTCCCCGCAGGGGAGCGGTCGCCCGAAGGGCGACACTTGTAGGGGTGTGCTTACTTCATAAGTTCCCGCATCTCCGGCGGAAGCTTCGGCATCCTCTTGCGTTTTCCCTTGCCGTTCTTGCCAGAGCCGGTGAGGCCGAACTTTTTCATCATGTCCTTCATCTGGTCGTATTGCTTGAGGAGGCGGTTGACGTCTTCAACCCTCGTTCCACTGCCGGCTGCGATTCTGCGCTTGCGCTTCGGGTTTATGATTTGGGGCTTCGCCCTCTCTTCGGGTGTCATCGAGAGGATCATGGCCTCAGTCCGTGGGATTTGCTTTTCGTCAATCTGGCTCTCGTCGATCTTGTTTCCACCTGGCATCATCTGCAAAATAGACTTTATCGAGCCCATCTTCTCGATCTGCCTCATCTGATCTAAGAGGTCGTTCATGTCGAACTTGCCCTCCGACATCTTGTCGGCAAGCTTCTCGGCTTCCTTCTCGTCGACGGCGTTCTGAGCCTTCTCGATAAGCGACATCACGTCGCCCATGCCGAGTATTCTCGAGGCCATTCTTTCAGGATGGAAGGGCTCGAACTCGTCGAGCTTTTCGCCTGTTCCCACAAACTTTATCGGCTTGCCTGTTGCAGCGAGTACTGAAAGCGCTGCACCGCCTCTTGTATCAGAATCCAATTTCGTGAGAATAACGCTGTCAATCGAGAGCTTTTCGTCGAACGCCTTCGCGACGTTGACGGCTTCCTGTCCGACCATCGCGTCGACAACGAGGATAATCTCGTTCGGCTGAGCGATCTCTTTCAAATCCCCAAGCTCATCCATGAGCTCTTCGTCGATCTGAAGACGTCCTGCCGTGTCGATGATGACGATGTCGTTGCCGTGGTCCCTGGCGTGGTTAAGAGCGTCCTTGACAATTTTTCTCGGGTCAATCTGACCCTCTTCGAAGACCGGGACGCCGGCCTGTTCACCGACGATCTTCAGCTGCTCGATAGCAGCAGGCCTGTAGATGTCGCAGGCGACGAGTATGGGACGCTTCTCCATCCCCTTGAAATACTTTGCCAGCTTTGCAGCGTGAGTGGTTTTGCCGGAGCCCTGAAGGCCACACATCATTATGACGCAAGGGGGCTTCGACGGGAAGTTTATTTTCGAATTGGAGCTGCCCATCAGCTTGATGAGCTCCTCATTGACTATCTTTATAACCTGCTGAGCAGGAGTGAGGCTCTCGAGTACCTCAGCGCCAACGCATCTTTCGGAGACCTTGGCCACAAAGTCCTTTACGACCTTGTAGCTGACATCCGCCTCAAGAAGCGCCATCCTGATTTCCTTCATAGCGACCTTAACGTCCGCCTCAGTGAGCCTTCCATGCGACTTCAGGCGCTTGAACACGCCATTCAGCTTTTCACTCAATCCTTCAAATGCCATCGGATCTCCCCTTTCTTTTCAATGTACAATGGTAATGTCGCCACTTCGTGGCGACGCGATTTCAGGCTCCGCCTGAAATCGCACCCCTCCACCATCGCCTTCGGCGATGGTCCCCCTCCCCTTGACAGGGGAGGCTTTTACTGCCTCCAGGCAAGAACCTGCGAGAGTGCAGTTATGGCTCCCCTGACAAGGGGAGCTGGCAGCTGCGAAGCAGCTGACTGAGGGGTGCGATTTTCGCGCCAGCGAAAATCGCTCGGCAAGGAGGCTTTAGCCTCCGCAGCCGACTTGTTACGAATTAATAACCGCCTTCACCCGCTCAAGCTTCTCAATCACACTCTTCGTGGTCGTATACGTCCTGCAGTCCTGGATGATTTCGTCGCACTGGGAGGTGACATAGGCGAGTTTTTCTTCGTTTTCTTTTATCATTTTCAATACGCCGATCTTGTCCTCGAGTTCGTCTAAGGACTCCTCCCCACGCTTGATAGCGTCTCTGACGCCCTGACGGGAGATTCCTTCGTTGTCGGCGATTTCCGAGAGGGAGAGGTCATCGTTGTAGTAGAGGTCGATCATATCCCGCTGCTTGTCAGTCAGCATCCCGCCGTAAACGTCGAGTAGAGTTGAGTATTTAAGATCCTTAGCCACAATATCACCCGTCCCTTCGCAAAAAAATCACTAAATCTTGTGTCCGACGTAAAGCCTGAAAACTTTACAGGCACTATTATATACCATTACGAGGCGGTTGTCAAGGGGGAAAATAAAAAAGTTGCTGAAAGCGGGCGCTTTCAGGCAACCTGAATCTTCTTACCTCCCAAACTCCCTCGGGCTATACCCCGTGACCTCCTTGAACGTCCTTGCGAAGTGGGTGTAGTTATTGAACCCGCAGGAGAAGCAGGCTTCGGTGGGGGAGGTGCCTTGCATCAGGAGCTTTTCGGCCATGATTATACGCTTGGCGGTCATGTATTGACTTATCGTGAGAAGTGTGCTTTCGCGGAAGCGCCTTGAAATATAGTCGCCGTTGTGGTGGAGGGCTTCGCCAATGGCATCGAGAGAAATATCCTCGGTGAGGTGCTCATTGATGTATTTTAATGTGTTCAGGACGATCTCCGGCATGGCGCTGCCGTCTGGGTTGACGACCTCTGCCGTGGCGTGGCGGTTGACGAGAACCATCAGCTCGGTTAAGTAGGCATTTATCATCGCCTCTGAGCCGAAACCGCCGGTTGCGATTTCCTCAGAGAGCATGTCCGAAATCTTTGTGAACTTCTCCGTCTCCGATTCGCTCAGGTGATAAAGATTGATCCCGCCGTTTGCGTTGTCGAAGCATTTTGAGAGGTCGGCATCGCCGGAATAGATGCTCTGCAGGAGTGAGCGGTCGATGTTTATGACTATTCGCTCGTAGTCGCACTCCTCCATCAGCTGGGAGCAGTGGAAGCTGTAGGGGTTGCATAAAATCAGGTCACCACGCTCGAGCTTCTTGCTTATGGACTCGCTGTGGTAGGCTATCTCGCCGTTCAAGAAGAGATACACCTCGTAGACTTCGTGAAAGTGGAACTTGAGGTTCTGGCGGCTATTCCTGACGTTGGTGTTTTCGATATTATATGTCCCCATCTCAAGGGAGGACGAATGTACACACTCAACAGCATTATTTATGATTACCATTTTTCGGTTCATGAACTCACCCCAATCCTTAATTTTAATTATACCACAAAGCCCTGCAATAAGCAAGACAATCGTCCCCTGAAACAGGTCGGATTTTTTATAGTTGCAGTCGGAAAATGTGTAGAGATAATCCCGTTTCCTGAGATATTATTATATCATAAGCGATACCACATGAAAGGAGTCAAAAAATTGCAAAAGCCGTACATATACGCCTTCGCCGACGAGGCAAGTGCCATGATTGACGGGCAAATTTCCGCCATGAAAAGAAACAGCCTTGATGGCCTTGAAATAAGAAACGTCGACGGGGTGAATATTTCCGATATCACCATTGAAAAGGCCAAAGAAGTCCGCCATAAGCTTGACGATTCGGGACTTATCGTCTGGTCCTTAGGCTCTCCAATCGGTAAAATCGGGCTCGACAAGGCGGAATTTCAGGCTCATTTGGACAAATTCAAACACACTTTAGAAATTGGAGATATCTTAGGAGCGAAAAACATCCGCCTGTTCTCGTTCTATATTCCAAAAGACAGGCCAGCTGAAGACTATCGGGGTGAAGTCTTCGACAGGATGGGAGCCCTCATCGAGGCTGCGAAGGGCTCTGGAATCGCCCTCTGCCACGAAAACGAGAAGGGGATTTACGGAGATATTGCCTCGAGATGCCTGGAGCTCCACAAGACCTTCCCTGAGCTGAAATGCGTCTTCGACCCGGCAAACTTCATCCAGTGCGGGCAGGAAACGCTCGAAGCGTGGGAACAGCTCAAGCCCTATGTCCACTATCTCCATATAAAGGACTGCCTTGCTGACGGCAGAGTGGTGCCGGCAGGTCACGGAATCGGGCATTTGAGCGAAATCTTGAGCGACTATCTCAACGTTCCCGGAAAGTCGGTCACAATTGAGCCCCATTTAAAAGTATTCGCAGGATTTGCGGAGCTTGAGCAGGGAAATGCTAAGCTCGACGACTTCAGCTATCCTACCAACGATGCTGCCTTCGACGCAGCCTGTGACGCTTTCAGAAAAATCATAGCTTAAGGAGGAATTATGAGTAGCAAACTTCGACTTGGAATAATCGGAATCGGAAACATGGGCAGCGGTCACGCGAAAAGCGTCGTTTCGGGACAATGTCCCGACTTCGAGCTTAAAGCCGTCGCGGATATTAATCCCTCTCGCCTTGACTGGGCGAAGGAAGCCTTGGGCGACATTCAGCTCTTTGACAACGCTGAAAAGATGCTTGACAGTGGTCTCATAGACGCCTGCATCGTGAGCGTCCCCCATTATGACCATCCGAAATATGCGATTGAGTGCATGAAGCGAGGAATCCACGTTATGGTCGAGAAGCCTGCGGGAGTCTATACGAAGCAGGTCAAAGAGATGAACGAAGAGGCTGACAAGCATCCAGACGTGGTCTTCGGAATGATGTTCAACCAGCGTACCAACTGCATCTACCGCAAGATGAGGGAACTTGTTCAGTCGGGAAAGTACGGAAGAATCCGTAGAACCAACTGGATCATCACCAACTGGTATCGCCCTCAGGCCTACTACGACTCGGGCGACTGGCGGGCCACATGGTCTGGCGAAGGCGGAGGAGTTTTACTCAACCAGTGCCCTCACCAGCTTGACCTCTGGCAGTGGATTTGTGGGATGCCGGTGTCTCTGCAGGCTCACATGAAATTCGGACAGTGGCACGACATCGAGGTCGAGGACGACGTCACCGTCTATGCGGAGTATGAAAACGGCTCAACCGGCGTCTTCGTCACGACAACTGGCGACGCAAACGGCACCAACCGCTTCGAGATTCAGATGGATTCGGCGAAGCTCATCGCCGAGCACGGCAAGCTCACCCTCACAGAGTTCGACATGCCGGAGCCGGAATTCTCCAAAATCAACAAGAGCCCCTTCGGAAGCCTTGGAGCCCACGAGTTTGAGGTTGAGACGGATGGCGAGAACCCTCAGCATGTAGGAGTCCTGAATGCCTGGGGAGGAGCTATCTTGAGGGGCACACCCTTGGTCGCCGACGGCAGAGAAGGCATAAACAGCCTGACGCTTTCGAACGCCATGCATCTTTCGGCTTTCACAGGCTCAAAAGTGGAGATCCCGTTTGATGACGAGCTCTATTATAATGAGCTCATGAAGCGTGTCAAGTCCTCCAGAAGGAAGCCAAAAACGGAGGCTGTTTTCGCCGACACGAGCAATACTTACGGCGGTGCAGGAGGCGGTTCTCAGGCAAAAGAGGGCAACTACAGAAGCCGTTGGCAGGTCAACTGGTAATAAGTCGGATTTTGTACAGTTACCGTCGATATATGTGTTGAAAAATATTTTTATCGGGTATATTATAGAATCAATTTCATCAGAAAGGAATCACATTATTATGAAAAGATTTTTAGCAATAGTTTTAGCACTCATGCTGGTGCTTTCACTTGGAGCCGTCGCTTTTGCAGACGAGGAAACAGCTGAGGAGGAAGTAGTTCTCGAATATCCCATGTCGGATGATGGGGTTATGGTGACAGTTCCCCTCAACTCGACCTATGTCGGAGTGTTCTCCGCTGAGGGTACATATTCCGACGACGGAAGCGTCAACTATGTCGATATCGAGCAGGTCTGCTATGTTCTGCCTGAGACCTATTCGGTCGGAGACACAGTTTTAGTCCACGTTTCAGGCTCTGCTGAAGACAGCGTCAGGCTCTTCATGGTCAATTCAGACGGCTGGTCGAGAGCTTCCGCTATAACAGTTATCAACCCTGGCGACTTCGATTTGTGGCTCGAGATTATCGTCGCCGACGACGAGGGCAAGGGAGTCACCGAGACAAACCAGCTCAACTTCAAGGGCTCGTCCTATGGCGTCAACATCCCGAACCTCACCATCACCACTCTTGAGGTCTTCTCGGGAACCATCGACGACTACACCGCTGCTGGCGGAGTAAATTGCAGCCTGACTGGCCACACCATCACCGAGTATGTTTCAAATAACGATGCCACCTGCACCGAGGACGGAACCAAGACAGGCGTCTGCTCCGTCTGCGGTGAGGAAGAGACCGTCACCGACGAGGGAACTGCTACTGGCCATAGCTTCACAAACTACGTTTCAAACAACGACGCTACATGCACCGAAGATGGAACTCTCACTGCTGAATGCGACAACGGCTGTGGCAAGACCGACACCATCACCGATGAAGGAACCGCAACCGGCCATAACTACGAAAAGGGCGTCTGCGCCAACTGTGGCGCAGAGGATCCCGACTATTCATCCTTCCCGACAACCGCTGTAATCATTTTTGCAGTTGTAGTTATCGTGATTGCTGCAGTGGTTATCTTAGTCGCAGTCTTAAACATGAAGAAAAAGAAATAACACTTAAAAGTATGTAACCTTTCAAAGTGATTTGGCATACGGATTGCCCGGGCTTGTCGGGTGACAGGTGCGGGCAATTCTCTGTCCAACTAATAATGACGTAAAGGAGTTTTTAATGAAAAGACGAATTTTAGCAATAGTACTCACTGCTATCATGGTAATGGCACTGGCCGGATGTGGAAGCTCGACAAGGGAAATAGTTTATCTCACCCTCTCAAGCGACGATTCAGAGGCTATCTTAGCTGCTGCTGGAATCACCCTTCCCGATGTCACAGAAGCAGCTGCAGCAGGAACCACAGTCAAGTGGTTCTGCTGGTATGACCCCTTCCACAACTATTCCGAAGACGAAATAGTCAACACAGGATATTTCACATTCACAGAGAAGTATGGCTGTGAGATTGAATGGGTCGAGACGAGCTATTCAAACCGCAACGACGACCTCGCAAACCTGATTCTCTCGAGCAATTCGCCCGACTTCGCCCCCTGCGGAACCTCCAACACTGCAACCTTCCCCTACAACTGCATGAAGGGAATGTATACAACTGTTGACGACTATGTCGACTATACCGAGCCCCTCTGGGCAGGAATGGCTGACGCTTCCGAGTATTTCGCACTCGGAGACAAGCATTTTGCAATAGTCACCGACATCTCCCCAAGAATGGTCTGCCCCTATAACAGAAGAGTTATCGAGGAATGGGGCTTTGACGACCCTGCCGAGCTCTACTATAATGACGAGTGGACATGGGAAGTCTTCTATGAAATGTGTGTCGAGTTCTCAGACGAAGATGAGGACAGATATGCCCTCGACGGCTGGTACTACCACAGAGCAATCTGCGAAGAGTCCACCGGCAGAACGATCATAATGAAGGACGAAGACGGACACTTCTACGCCAATCTCGACGATCCGCTCATTGAAATCGCCGAGAACCTGATGTATGACCTCGTCAAGAACGGCTGTACATATCACGAAGGCACCAACTACAATGCCGGAAGAGACGACCATGCCTGTGGCGCTGGCGTCAAGGAAGGCCTCTGCCTCTTCTCAATCTGCACAATCAGTGACCTCACAATGACAGTCGACGAGATGAACTCCATCTGGGGCGACATCGAGGCAGGAGAAGTCATGTTCGTTCCTCTTCCGAGATATGAGGACGGCGACGGCGTTTACTACCTCAACTCCGTTCCTAACGGCTACATGATCTGCATGGGTGCCACCAACCCTGAGGGAGTTGCGCTTCTTGCCTCCTGCGAGAGATTCAAGATCATCGACCCGACTGTTATCGACATCGACACGAAACAGCTCAAGGAAATCTATCTCTGGACCGACGAGATGCTCGAAATGGTCGAAATCTGCGACGAAATTATTGCAGAAAACACGATAATGTTCTATAATGGTAACTTAGGCACCAGCCTTGACAGCGCCTACAATCAGTTCGACCAGGGTATAAAGAATGGTGCAAGCTCCACCTGGGCTCAGCTCAAGGCAACCTATACCGACCAGCTCGAGTATTACCTCGACGAGCTCAACTCTATAATCGATAACTATATCGTATCCGGCGAGCTTGTCGGCTAAGCTTTAAATTTGAAAACTATCCGAAGGGAGATGCTGTAATGAAATTAAAAAGAATTCTGGCCTTGGTTATATCGCTTCTTCTGATTATAAGCGCGCTTCCGATAGCAGCGGTTGCGGATAATGAAGGCTCTGATTCCGGCTGGGTGGCTTCGACCGACGGGACAATCCGAAGAGTCGTCTCAACCGAGTCGCCGATGTGGATTGTCCACATCGACACCTGGAACTATCCCGACCCGGACGCTATAATCGACCTGATTCCAGAGGACGTGCTGCCGTACGTTGTCTTCAACATCTCCCTTTCAGTGAGCAGGGACGAGGACACGAACGACTGGACATTGGTCGAATACGGCTACGAAACCGCAAAGTCGTGGCTGAGAACCTGTGCCGAAAGAGGCGTCTGGGTGATGATTCAGCCGTCAAGCGGTGCATGGTCTCACTTCGAAGACTATCCCGACTCGAGCCTTGAGGGGACAATCTATGAGGAATTCTTCGTCGAATACCCGAACTTCCTTGGCTTCAACTACTGCGAACAGTTCTGGGGCTTCAGTGACGCAGGAGTAGAACCGACGGACAGATACAAGCACTTTGCAAACCTCCTCGAGCTCTGCAACAAGTATGGCGGTTATCTCGTCGTCAGCTGGTGCGGAAACCAGTGGAGTCCGTCGATAAATCCACTTGCAATGATAAAGCAGGTTCCCGAATTCGAGCAGGCCTGCCTTGATTACACCGAAAACTTCATCCTCTGCGAAAAGTACACCCAGACAAGCTACATCTCAGACATGGAGAGCATCTGCCTTGGAGCCTATCTCTCCGGCTACTGCGGAAACTATGGCGTCAGATATGACTCGTCAGGATGGACAGGCTCGGTCCCGTTTGCACAGTCAACCGGCCTTGCGGTCGAGCTTGAGAGGTTCTTAAAATCAGGTGCTACGGTCATCGACGGCCCTGAGCTAATCTGGGAGGACGATTTCTACGAAACTGATCAGGCCGTCGATGATGACGGCTACTCCGAGAGGCAGTGGGCGTCCTACACACAGTTCACAAACGTCGTGACCGACATGTTCCGAAAAGTTCTCGAAGGCGTGATTCGGATTCCGACTCGCGAGGAGGTTATCGAGAACACGAAAGTGGTAATCATTCAGGACGTCGAAAGTGGCTCTGACGACGATAAGTATTCCACATATCCGACCCTCTTCGAGGGCCTCTATCAGAACGACTATGACGGCAGCCTGAGCGAAAATCACAGCATCTATAAATCAACAGGGCGTTACCCTGCGATCCCGACCGTCTATGCTCTTGCAGACGAAGTGGCGGAGCAGTTCGAAGTTCAGATTCTACAGTCTGAAATCTCCGAGCGATGGGCGACGATTGAGGACAAAGTCGCCGAGTTTGATGAACTCTTCCCGGAAGAGTATACGGGAAATATCTATGCCGGCAGAAACGGAAACACCTGGGTTGTCTACAACCCTCTCAAGAGCGGTGAAAGGGCTAACGGAACGATTCCATTCCAGTATAACACCGCCGACAGCATCGAGCTTACACTTTCGACCTACACGACTGGCATCATCAACGAGTATGCTGATAGTCTCGAAATCTATCTCAACAACTACGACGAAAACAGCGTTCTCGTCCAGAGAACCGACACGATTGTGATCACCGGCTGCTCTGAGGAGCCGACGCTCAGCTACACCGACAGAGGCATCAATACCTCTGCAAGCAAAGTGACAACCGAGTACTCAAACGGCACATTCACCGTGAACGTCGCCCACAACGGCCCGATCGACATCACGATAGAGGTGAGTGGCTCGAATACTGGTCGTTCTACAGACTATAATGTCGCGACATTAGTCGAGCCCGAGAGTCCGCCTGAGTACACTGGCGACCGGCAGTACGAAGCCGAGTTCTATGCATATAAGGACATCGACGGCATCGTGAAGAGTGGCTATGGCAAAGGCGTTAGCAACTATTACGGCCAGGGCTACCTCATTTTCGGAACCTCGAAAGGTGCCTCCGTCAAGGACACCGTCACGGTGACATCGTCAGGGACCTACACCCTCAACATCCGATATCTCCTCGAGAATTCGGACGTCTCCGGCCTCACGCTCTATGTGAACAATAGGAAGGTTTCAACCCTTGACCTCACAAGCACCGGCAGTGATTGGGAGTACTACACAGTTGACGTCTCGCTGAAATCCGGCGAAAACACCGTCACCCTCACCGCCACGAGCGAGCTCCAGGACACCCTCTACCTCGACTGCATGATTATCGACGGAGAGGCAGTGTCGACATCAAGCAGCATACCGATCCTGCCGATTGTTGTGGCCATTGCAGCGGTTGCTGTTGTGGCTGCGGTGGTGGTTGTGGTTTTGGTGGGGGAGAAAGAAGAATAATTAAGGCTTCTTCCTTGATTGCCTCGCCTCTGTCAGTAGCAGAGACGAGGCTTTTTATCGTCATCCTGCACAAAATATAACCACTGTAATTGTACAAAATGTCCAGTTGAAATCGGTGGGGAAAAGTTGTATAATATTCGTATCTAATATGTCTAGGAGGGCACAAGATGAAGAAAATTATTGCACTGCTTCTCGCTTCTGTCATGATTCTGGCTCTGGTCGGGTGCGGAAGCTCTTCAAGAGAAGTTGTCCAGCTTACATTCGCTACACAGGACGCTGAGGCGATCTTAGCCGCTGCGGGAGTTCTCCTGCCGGACGTGAGCGAAACTGAGGCTGCTGGCACAACAATCCAGTGGTTCGCGTGGTATGATGACATGCAGAACTACTCGGAGGACGAAATCATCAATTCCGGCTACTGGACCTTCCAGGAAAAGTATGGCTGCACCGTCTCATGGGTCGAGTGCACCTGGGACACGAGATATGACGAGCTTGCTAACCTCATCCTCGCC
Source organism: Ruminococcus sp. (assembly GCA_020860605.1). Classification (GTDB taxonomy): domain Bacteria; phylum Bacillota; class Clostridia; order Oscillospirales; family Ruminococcaceae; genus Faeciplasma. The sequence continues at coordinate 10,938 of JAJBTZ010000059.1, forward strand.
TCCAACGCTCCCGACTTTTACCCTGGCGACAACGAAATCTTCCCGAACAGCTGCATCAAGGGCATCTTCGTCCCCGTCGACGACTATATCGACTATGACGACCCCCTCTGGGCTGACGAGAAGGAGTATGCCTACACTTATTTCTCAATCAAGGACAGGCCCTACATAATCGTTTACGACAACACTTTCGGCAATGTTTGTGCATATAACCGCAGAGTTATGGAAGAATTTGGCTTCGATGACCCCGCCGAGCTCTACTATAACGACGAGTGGACCTGGGACACCTTCTACGACATGTGCCTCGAATTCACCGACGCTGATGAGGACAGATACGCTCTCGACGGCTTCTGGTATGGCGCTGGCCTCATGCATTCCTGCGGTGAGACGATAGTCGTCTACAACACAGAAACCATGCAGTTCGAGAATAATTCCGACTCCGCAGCGATCGAGAGAGCAGCTCAGCTCCTCTATGACCTTTCGAAGAACGGCTGCATCTACCCAAGATGGAACAACACCAACTGGAACACCCGTAACGACAGCACCACTGGCGCTGGCATCAAGGAAGGCTTGTGCCTGTTCTATATCGGCGGTTCATGGATGTTCACCGACACGGTTGAGAACATCGAGGCCGTCTGGGGCGACATGTCCGAGGGCGAGCTCATGTTTGTCCCGCTTCCTCGTGATGACGACGGCAACGGCTACTATTACACTGAATCCGCCTCTTCAGGCTACTGCATAGTCCAGGGCGCCTCGAACCCTGAGGGAGTTGCACTTTTGGCATCCTGCATGAGATTCAAGGTCCTCGACCCGACAGTCGTCTCGATCGACAGACTTCAGCTCGAGAATACTTACCTCTGGACTCAGGACATGCTCGACATGTATGACGAGTGCTACGCTCTTGCGACCTCGAACGACAACGTTCTGGTAGTCTACGGCGCCGGCTACGGCACCAAGCTCGAGTCAGTAGTTTCGACCTACGAAGGCATCGCCGACTCCTCCGACGCCATGACCTGGGCACAGATCAAGGAGTCCTACGACGAGCAGCTCGAGTACTACATCAACCAGCTCAACGACCAGGTAGCGGAGTATGACCCGTATAGTCTGGATGAGGATTATGAGAGTTGATGACGGCAAAGCCGTTAAATAAGGAAAAGCCATCCGAGAGGGTGGCTTTTTTGTCGCTGCTTCGTGGCGACCGCTTCGGCGGAGGAGGCAACGCCTCCTCCGCCGAAATTCATAGGAAAACCCACTATTTCAATCCTTCAAGCACCCAATCGGCAGAACGAGTACGCCGTCGGGGCGTTTATAGCCGTACTGAGTGCCCGTGATCACCAACTTGAGGTCAGGAAGTCGCAGCTTTGCCTGTGTTTCGGTTTCGTTATACTTCTTCACGAGTGCTTCTATCTCAAGAAGATGCTTCGCACCATCGTCAATTTCGTGGCTGCCGAGCTTGAATTCAGTCAGGGCATATCTGCCGTCTCTTAAATGAAGAACACAGTCTGCTTCCAGACCATAGCGATCATGATAGTAGGAGACCCTTCCTCCGAGAGCGCTTGAGTAAATCTTAAGATCACGGAAGCATAATGTCTCAAAAACGAAGCCAAATGTCTTTAAATCGAGGTTGAAATACTCCGGGTCAACTCCCAATGCTGCAACCACCAGCGACGGGTCGACGAGCTCTTTCTTTTCGGTCGACTGAATAGTGCTCTTTGAACGGATTGCAGGGCACCAAGCCTCTACATTCTGGATAACAAAGAGCTTCTTGAGCATATTGACATACTCATAAAAAGTCGTCTCACTCATAACGGCGTTTGCATTTATGTCCCTAAGGATAGATTGGTTTGATGCTAACGTCGAGATGTTTCTGGCATATGAACGAAGGAGGAGCCTGACCATGGTTTCATCCCTTCTGACCCCATCAACATTCGACATATCATCCCGGCACAGTCCTTCAAAATAACTCTGAGAGATCATAAGCTTGGACTGATCGCTCTTTTTCGTGATTGATGACGGAAAACCACCACGGCAAGCAGCGAAAATAAGCTCATCGATTGACAGCTGCGACTCGCAGCCATCCCCAGGGATATCTCCTGTCCTGAAAAGCTCGCTCAGGGACACCGTGCCGTTTGATTCACCCGTCTCATAAAGGCTCATCGGATACATATTCATCGTGTCGATTCTGCCGGTGCCTGAATGCATGATATTCGTTTTATCGATCGAGTTTGAGCCTGTGAGGATATAGAGCCCCTCCTCATTCCTGCGGTCGACCGAAACTCTCACAGCATCCCAGAGATTCGGGGCAATCTGCCATTCGTCTATAAGCCTCGGATTTTCGCCAACTAGCAGATTCGATGGCTTTATCTTTGCGGTCTCGATATACATTTCCCTCTTATCCGGGTCCTGCATCTCAATGTAGCTCTTTGCAAACTGCATCGCGGTAGTGGTTTTTCCGCACCATTTCGGACCGACAATGTGAACAGCTCCAAACGTCTCTAATTTCAGCTCAAGCTCTCGGTCGCAGACTCTTTTGATATACTCACGGGCCATAAAACCCCTCCTCACCGATTTGTTTCACTTACAGTATACCACCTATTTTAGGATTATGCAATACCAGGCGGAGAGATTTGTGGCATTTTGCCGGAGCAATTTGAGCTATTTTGCCGGAGAGATTTGTGGCGGAATTCTGGAAATATATTCGCTTGGAGGATTTGCGACAAAATTCTCCCCTCCTCCCCACCCCTTTCTCCCCATTTTCCTCCCAATTTTTGTTGATTCCTACGAAAATTGAGATCTTAAACGCGATTCGGCTGGAAGTGTCTTGAAATATTGGTAGATTTTATGGTAGAATTTGGAAGAGTTAAGGCTTTACGCGCGGGGTCTTCTCCAAAAAATTAATGGAGGAAATAAATATGTCTACATCTACAGATATTTCTAAAGATAAATCCAAGAAAATCAAGGTGCTGCTGGGGGACGACAGCGAGGAGTATGGCGTGAAGTGTGCCACTGCTCTCAGGGAAGCGGGGTTCTTCTGCATAATCAGGCCGAAGGACGGGAACATAATTCTCGATGCCGTCAAGGACGAGGCGCCGGACGTCGCGATCCTCGACATGTGGATGCCGAACCTCGACGCTGTCGAGCTGATGAGGAGGGCGAGGAGATCTCTCAAAAATCTCCCGATTTTCATCGTCGCGACGCCCTGCGACAACGAATTCGCAATCCGTCAGGCGATGGCGGAGGGCGCCAGGTACTGCATGGTGAAGCCGTTTGACTACTCGGTCCTGGGCGACCGAATCAAGGAGCTCATGGGCTACGAGGTTGCGGGGGCAGAGCCCCTCCCCTACAGCGTCAACAGCAGCCTCACCGCGAGCTCTCCCGACATCGAGATCGTCGTCACCGAGATGATCCACATGCTCGGCGTCCCTGCCCACATCAAGGGCTACCACTACCTCAGGGCTGCGATTATTTACTCGATAAAGGACCCGCAGATGCTCGAGAGCGTCACGAAGATAATGTACCCGACCGTCGCAAAGGATTTCGGTACGACCCCGTCCCGCGTCGAGCGCGCCATCCGCCACACGATCGAGATCGCCTGGGACCGAGGCGACGTCGAGACTCTGAACTCCTTCTTCGGCTACACCGTCAACACCGGCAAAGGCAAACCGACCAATTCGGAGTTTATCGCGCTTGTGACGGACAGGATTAAGCTGAGGTATAGGCAGTTTGCCTAAGGCGACCATTTATCGACTGCGGAGGCTAAAGCCTCCTCCGCCGATGCAATTTTCAGCTTCGCTGAAAATTGCACCCCTCAGGCGCTTCGCGCC
>JAJBTZ010000067.1 GCA_020860605.1 Ruminococcus sp.
CTTAGGACCGTTATAGTTACGGCCGCCGTTTACTGGGGCTTCAATTCAGAGCTTCTCTTTGCAGATAACCCCTCCTCTTAACCTTCCAGCACCGGGCAGGTGTCAGGCTATATACTTCTTATTTCTAATTCGCATAGCCATGTGTTTTTGTTAAACAGTCGCCTGGGCCTATTCTCTGCGGCCACCACTTGCATGATGGCGTCCTTTCTCCCGAAGTTACAGGACTATTTTGCCTAGTTCCTTAACCGTGAATCACTCGAGCGCCTTAGTATACTCAACCCAACTACGTGTGTCCGTTTACGGTACGGGTACTTTATAAATTAACGCTTAGCGGATTTTCTTGGGAGCCTGTTTACATCCATTATCCTCTTGTACCAGGTACTAAAGGTACTATCAGGTTCAGATCTTCTGGCGGATTTGCCTACCAAAATCAACTCCTACACCCTTTAACCGCCTATTCCGTCAGGCGGCAGGACTATCACTTCTCCGTCTCCACATCGCTCTATAAAGTAGTAAGGGAATATTAACCCTTTCTGCCATCGGTCTCGCTATACGCTGAACCTTAGGACCCGACTAACCCTGATCCGATTAGCGTTGATCAGGAACCCTTAGTCTTTCGGCGAGGGAGTTTCTCACTCCCTTTATCGTTACTTATACCTACATTTGCTTTTCTAAAAGCTCCAGCAAGGGTTATCCCTTACCTTCCAGGCCGTTAGAATGCTCCCCTACCACTCAAATACTTGAGTCCATAGCTTCGGTAAACAGTTTATGCCCGAGTATTATCCACGCCCAACTCCTCGACTAGTGAGCTGTTACGCACTCTTTAAATGAATGGCTGCTTCCAAGCCAACATCCTAGCTGTCTTTGCAACATCACTTCGTTTAACCAACTTAACTGTTATTTGGGGACCTTAGCTGATGGTCTGGATTCTTCTCCTCTCGGACATGGACCTTAGCACCCATGCCCTCACTCCTTGACTACAATTAGTACGCATTCGGAGTTTATCTGGACTTGATAGGCGGCGAAGCCCTCGCATCCAATCAGTCGCTCTACCTCATACCAATAATATCAAAGGCTGCACCTAAATGCATTTCGGGGAGTACGAGCTATCTCCAAGTTTGATTAGCCTTTCACCCCTACCCACACTTCATCCGAAAACTTTTCAACGTTTAACGGTTCGGTCCTCCAATTAGTGTTACCTAACCTTCAACCTGAACATGGGTAGATCACTTGGTTTCGCGTCTACTCACTCCGACTAAGCGCCCTGTTAAGACTCGCTTTCGCTTCGGCTGCGTATATCCTTACACTTAACCTTGCCGGGGTAAGTAACTCGTAGGTTCATTATGCAAAAGGCACGCCGTCACAATTTTACAATCGCTCCGACCGCTTGTAGGCAGACGGGTTCAGGGTCTGTTTCACTCTTCTGTTCGAGGTTCTTTTCACCTTTCCCTCACGGTACTGGTTCGCTATCGGTCTCTCGGGAGTATTTAGCCTTACGGGATGGGCCCCGCTAATTCACACAGGATTTCTCGTGTCCCGCGCTACTCAGGATACTACTCGGGCTTCATCAGTATGTCGCATACGAGGCTGTCACTCTCTCTGGCCGCTCTTTCCAAAGCGCTCTGCTATACTAATTCCTTGCCTTTTACTGTAGTCCTACAACCCCCATATTGCCTAAACAACATAGGTTTGGGCTGCTCCGCGTTCGCTCGCCACTACTTGCGGAATCACTTTTGTTTTCTTCTCCTATGGGTACTTAGATGTTTCAGTTCCCCACGTTCGCCTCCCTTAGAAAGGGATGTCAGGCCTTCAACCTGACGGGTTGCCCCATTCGGATATCCACGGATCTATAGTTATTTGCACTTCCCCATGGCTTTTCGCAGCTTATCACGTCCTTCATCGCCTCCGAGAGCCAAGGCATCCACCGTCTGCCCTTAATTACTTTTCTTTTTTATGCCTCTCTAACTTATACAATACCCTGTATCAAGGCACCGATAAGCCAAAAAGATGTTCTTGTAAGTTGCTCTACTTTTCTTTCTTTTCTTCTGTCAGCATGTCAAAGATCTTATGGCTCGTTACTCCTGAAAGTAACTTAACGTGGAGAATATCGGATTCGAACCGATGACCCCCTGCGTGCAAGGCAGGTGCTCTAGCCAGCTGAGCTAATCCCCCCCCAATCCGTAGTCCCAGGCAGAGTTGAACTGCCGACCTCTACATTATCAGTGTAGCGCTCTAACCAACTGAGCTATAGGACTGTCAACCTTGTTATCTTCCTGAGCTTCCGGAGGATGGAATATACTTTTCCCAACCTTCCTTATCTCGCTTGTATGTCTATTACTGCATCGCTATGCAGTAACGCTATTTTTTTAATTTATCATAAGTATCATCAAGCAGACAGGGAAAAACATACCATAGTTCCTTGGCAACCGACCCTGACGGATCTCTCACACTCCAGAAAGGAGGTGTTCCAGCCGCACCTTCCGGTACGGCTACCTTGTTACGAC
>JAJBTZ010000075.1 GCA_020860605.1 Ruminococcus sp.
GCTCGTGTCGTGAGATGTTGGGTTAAGTCCCGCAACGAGCGCAACCCCTATTGTCAGTTGCTAACAGGAGAGCTGAGCACTCTGGCGAGACTGCCGCCGACAAGGCGGAGGAAGGTGGGGACGACGTCAAGTCATCATGGCCTTTATGTCCAGGGCGACACACGTGCTACAATGGCCGGCACAGACGGCAGCTTACCCGCGAGGGTTGGCGAATCCTCAAAAGCCGGTCCCAGTTCGGATTGTAGTCTGCAACCCGACTACATGAAGCCGGAATCGCTAGTAATCGCAGATCAGCCAAGCTGCGGTGAATACGTTCCCGGGCCTTGTACACACCGCCCGTCACACCACCCGAGTTGGGGGCACCCGAAGCCGCAGGCTCAACCAGTAATGGAGAGAAGCGTCTAAGGTGCGCCGAGTAAGGGGGGTGAAGTCGTAACAAGGTAGCCGTACCGGAAGGTGCGGCTGGATCACCTCCTTTCTAAGGAGTAACACCAAAACAAATTAGTGCAACTTGCAGCTCCGGTTCAAACGTACTTCCAAACCCCTTCTGTACTTGCCCTTCAACTGTTAACGGGTCACGCACCCTGACAACCCTCGGATAACCATCCCAGAGAACGGGAAGCGAAAGCGAACCACAGGACAACCCCAAGAAAGTCCTGCGCACGCCAAGCGGACGGTACTCGCCTAAGCGAAAGCAACATTTCATTTAGCTTAGGAAACGGGATAGCTTATCATGCATTCGTAGAGGTCAATAAAGGAATTATGAGGTTAAGGTACAAAGGGCACGCGGGGGATGCCTTGGCGCCAGATGCCGACGAAAGACGCAGCAAGCTGCGAAAAGCCACGGGGAGAAGCAAGCATTCTGCGATCCGTGGATATCTGAATGGGGGAACCCACCGTCAGAAGCGACGGTACCTCTGAATAGAGGGGGCAACCCGGTGAAGTGAAACATCTCAGTAACCGGAGGAAAAGAAATCGTAAGAGATACCCCAAGTAGTGGTGAGCGAAAGGGGCACAGCCTAAACCAAACGTATGCCAATCCTGCAGGAGTTGTGCGTTTGGAGTTGCGGGAGTTCTCGCGTGGAGTCTGCAGACTTCACATAGAGTTACAAACCATGTTTATAGCGGAATTGTGTTGGGAAAGCAAACCGAAGAGGGTGAAAGTCCCGTACGCGAAATGAACATGACTCTATGAGAGCCACCCAAGTAGTGCGGAGCACGTGAAATTCCGTATGAATCCGGGCCGACCACGGTCCAAGGCTAAACACATCTGGCGACCGATAGCGAAGCAGTACCGAGAGGGAAAGGTGAAAAGCACCCCTGGCGGGGAGTGAAATAGACCTGAAACCGCGTGCTTACAAGCAGTCGGAGCTCTAAGTAATTGGAGTGACGGCGTGCCTCTTGGAAAATGAGCCGTCGAGTTATGGTATGTGGCGAGGTTAAGCACTACGAGGTGCGAATCCGTAGGGAAACCGAGTCTGAACAGGGCGCAAGTCGCATGCTATAGACCCGAAGCCATACGATCTATCCATGTCCAGGTTGAAGACCGGGTAACACCGGTTGGAGGACCGAACCACAGCCTGTTGAAAAAGGCCTGGATGAGATGTGGATAGGAGTGAAAAGCTAATCGAGTATGGTGATAGCTGGTTCTCCCCGAAATGCATTGAGGTGCAGCCTTGTTCTATTAAATTTGTGGGGGTAGAGCACTGGATGGATGAGGGGGTCGCAGGACCTACCGAGTTCAACCAAACTCCGAATACCGCAAATGAGGAACGGGAGTGAGACTACAGGTGCGAAGATCCGTGGTCGAAAGGGAAACAGCCCAGCCCGACAGCTAAGGTCCCAAAGCGTATGCTAAGTGTTACAAGGATGTGGGAAATCCAAGACAGCCAGGAGGTTGGCTCAGAAGCAGCCACCCTTGAAAGAGTGCGTAACAGCTCACTGGTCGAGAGTTCCTGCGCCAAAAATGTGGGGGGCTAAGCATACCGCCGAAGCTTCGGATTCAGTGGAAATATCCACTGACTGGTAGGGGAGCGTTCTATATAGGACGAAGCAGAATTGTGAAGTTCTGTGGACAGTATAGAAGTGAGAATGACGGCATGAGTAGCGAGAAGTGAGCGAGAAACTCACTCGCCGAAAACCCAAGGATTCCTGGGGAAGGCTCATCCACCCAGGGTTAGGCGGGCCCTAAGCCGAGGCCGCAAGGCGTAGGCGATGGACAACAGGTAGACATTCCTGTCCTGCAACAGTGTGTTTGACAAACGGAGTGACGCAGAAAGCTATGTACGCCGGCTGATGGAAATGCCGGTCCAAGGACGTAGGGAGGAGTGTGAGGCAAATCCCACATTCTATGATCCTGAGATCCGACGGGGACGTGAAATGCCACGAGAAGGTACAAATGCTCGGCTGCCAAGAAAAGCTTCTATGGAATACTGTTGTACCCGTACTAAAACCGACACAGGTGGGTTGGCTTAGAAGGCTAAGGCGAACGGGATAACCATTG
>JAJBTZ010000008.1 GCA_020860605.1 Ruminococcus sp.
GAATTCTTGGCTCCCCCTCTGGGGGAGCTGTCGGCGAAGCCGACTGAGAGGGCGCGAGCCCCGAAGGGGCGAGCGCTGCGATTTCGCCTTCGGCGAAATCGCGTCGGCGGAGATGGCGCCAGCCATCGGAGCCGACTATGTAGGGGCGGATATCATCCGCCCGCTACGTAGTGCTGACTCGTGGGTTCGGGCGAATAATATCCGCCCCTACAGTTTTACCCCACAAACTCCTCCACACATCTCCTATACGCCCCAACCGGCTCGCTTGCCTGCGTAATCGGCCTTCCGACAACAATATAGTCGCTTCCGACTTCTTTGGCATGTGCCGGGGTCATAACGCGTTTCTGGTCGTCATTATTGCCGTCGGCAAACCTGACACCCGGGGTGACGGTGAGGAAGTCATTGCCTAGGGCTTTATGGATGAAGCCTGCTTCGTGAGGGGAGCAGACTACGCCGTCGAGGCCACTGTTGCGGGCGTTTTCGGCATACGTCAGAACCGTTTCGGTCATGAGGCGGTCTATAAGAAGCTCCTCGTGGAGGGCTTTGTCGTCTGTAGATGTGAGCTGAGTGACGGCGATGAGCTTAGGGCGAGTGCCGTCAGGCCTCGTGAGCCCTTCGAGGGCTGCCTTCATCATGGCGCTCGTGCCGGCAGCGTGGACGTTGACCATGTCGACGTCAAGCGAGCTCAGAACTCTCATTGCTGATTTTACAGTGTTCGGGATGTCATGGAGCTTTAAATCTAAGAAAATCTTGTGCCCACGGGCCTTAATCTCTCTTACAATGTCGGGCCCCTCAGCATAGAAAAGCTCCATGCCGATCTTGACGAAGGGCTTTTCGCCCTCGAACTTACTGAGGAACTCGAGCGTTTTCTCTTTCGAAGGAAAATCGCAGGCGATTATTACGTCTTTACCCATCAGTGAGCACCTCCTATGATACTCTCAAGCTTGTCGATGCCGTACTTGTCCATGGCAGCGGGCAGGTCCTCGATAATCTTCTTGCAGATGAACGGGTCGACAAGGTTCATGGCGCCAACTCCGACAGCCGTCGCACCGGCAAGCATCATTTCTATAACGTTATCGGCGCTCGAGACTCCTCCCATGCCGACAATCGGGATCTTCACAGCGTCATAGCACTGGTAGACCATCCGAAGGGCAATCGGGTAAGTAGCGGGTCCCGAAAAGCCTCCCATTTTATTCGCAATTATGGGCTTTTTCGTGTTCAGATCTATTCTCATGCCGAAGAGGCAGTTTATAAGGCTCAGGCCGTCCGCACCGCCGTCCTCACAGGCCTTGGCGATGGGGGCGATTTCGGTGACGTTTGGCGTGAGCTTCGCGATAATCGGCTTTTTGGTGATTTCCCTGACCGCCTTGATGGTGTCGTAGGAGGCCTTCGGGTCGGTGCCGATGCTCATTCCGCCACAGGCGATATTCGGGCAGCTGATGTTGACCTCGAACCAGCCGATCATGTCACTAACGTCCGACTTGTCGAGCTTCTCGATCGCCCTGACATAGTCGTCGAGGCAGAAGCCACTGACGTTGGCCATAACCTTTTTGTGGAAGCATTTTTTGAGCTTCGGAAGCTCTTCGGAGATTACCTTGTCCACTCCGGGGTTCTGGAGGCCAATCGAATTGACGATTCCGGCGGTAGTCTCCGCAATTCTTGGAGTCGGGTTGCCGAAACGTGGCTCGATGGTCGTGCCCTTGAACGAGAACGTCCCCAGCATGTTTATATCATAAAGCTCTGCAAATTCCCAGCCGTAGCCGAAGGTTCCGCTTGTCGGGATAACCGGGTTGTCAAGCTCGATCCCGCAGAGGGTCGTTTTTAATCTATTCTCAGCCATCACATTTCCTCCCAGATAATTTCTTCGCTTGAAAGAACTGGCCCTTCACGGCAGATTCTCTTGAAGCCGTTCTTCGTCTTGCAGGAGCAGCCCATGCAGGCTCCGAACCCGCAGCCCATTCTCTGCTCGAAGCTGTATTCGCCCGGAGTCTTCATAACCCCAGCCATCGCCTTCAGCATCCCCATCGGCCCGCAGGCGTAGAAGTAGGAATACTCAAGCTTCGGAATAACATCAGTGACGACCCCCTTCTCGCCGAGCGTCCCGTCCTCAGTGACGACCACGATTCTGGCGCCGAGCTCCTCAAACTCCTCCTGATAGAAGACTTCATCCGAAGTCTTGAAGCCTAAGAGCACAGTCGGCTTCTTCCCCTCTGCAACCAGCTTCTTGCAGAGATTAACCATCGGCGGAGCCCCAACTCCCCCACCAACCAGCAGTGGAGTCTCGCCACTCGCCTCAGTGTTGAAGCCATTTCCGAGCCCAACCAAGATGTCGAGATCACTGCCGACAGGAAGTGTCGACATAAACTCCGTCCCGTTCCCGACGGTCTTGTAGATAAGCGTCAGCGTCTTCTCGTCATAATCGCAGACGGAAATGGGTCTACGAAGATAGAACCCCTCCAGCTTAATGTTGACAAACTGCCCGGGATTTTTAATCCCGCTCGTATCCCCACCGAGAATCATTCGGTAGGTCCGAGAAGCGATTTTTTCGTTTTCGAGGATTTTGTAGATGGTGTTGGTCATATTTTGGTCCTTTCGTATATTGTGTACAGATGTCGGCACCGAAGGTGCCGACGCGACCGCCTTCGGCGGTCGCAACGCTCGCCCTTCGGGCTCGCGCCCTCTCAGTCAGCTGCTTCGCAGCTGCCAGCTCTCCCAGAGGGAGAGCCGAGTTATTACCTCAAGGAAGGCTTTGTGCAAGTGGAAATCTTGGCTCCCCCTCTGGGGGAGCTGTCGCCCGAAGGGCGACTGAGAGGGCGCGAGCCCCGAAGGGGCGAGCGCGGCAAGTTCGGCGAAGCCGAACTTGCCGACTTGCCGAAGGCAAGTCGGCGTCTCAGTCAGGGGCGCTCGTCGTAGCCGACAAACTCGCACTTCCCATAAACTTCCCACCCCGCAAATGGTGTCGCCCGTCCCATAGTCTTGAACCCGTCAGGGTCGATAGTATACGGGGTCGCAATTTCAAACACCGCAAATCCGGGATCTTCAGTGATTCCAAACCGCTTGCGGGGGTTAATCGACATTAATTCTATCAGCTTTTCAAGGGTGATTACGCCCTTGCGGACGAGTTCGGTGTAGAGAACCGGGAAGGCGGTTTCGAGGCCTACTATGCCCATGGCACTGCCTTGGAGGCCACGAGACTTCTCCTCTTTGGAGTGTGGCGCGTGGTCGGTGGCGATCATGTCTATGGTGCCGTCTAAGATGCCCTCGATAAGGGCTTCTTTATCCGCTCTTGAGCGGAGAGGCGGGTTCATCTTGAATCTACCGTCCTCCTGCAGGTCCTCGTCACAGAGGACAAGATAGTGCGGGCCTGTTTCACATGTGACGTCGACGCCACGCTTTTTGGCGTCACGAATCAGCTGGACGCTCTCTTTCGTCGAGATATGGCAGACGTGGTAGCTGGCGCCGGCCTCTTCGGCAAGCCTTAAATCCCGCTCGATCTGCCTGTACTCGCTCTCGCTCGAGATGCCCTTGTGGCCGTGAGCACGGCAGTATTCACCGTCGTGGATGTAACCGCCGTTGAGGAGCGAGTTGTCCTCGCAGTGGGCTGCGATAATCTTCCCCAAAGACTTCGCTTTCAGCATGGCAGCGCGCATCATTTCATCATTCTGAACCCCATGCCCGTCGTCAGAGAAGGCGCAGACATAGGGGGCCATCGCCTCCATGTCGGAGAGCTCCTTCCCCAGCTCGCCCTTCGTGATGGCGCCATACGGAAGCACCCGGACGGCAGCGTCCTTCTCGATAATATCAAGCTGGATCTTAAGATTTTCGAGACTATCCGGCACCGGGTTTAAATTCGGCATGGTGCAGACTGTGGTGTAACCGCCAGCCTTGGCTGCAAGGGAGCCTGAGCGAATTGTTTCTTTATATGAAAAGCCCGGCTCCCTGAAATGCACGTGGACATCACAGAGACCCGGGACAATTATGTAGTTTTCAGGATACGACGGCGCGAAACCAGAGGTGCAAAGACACTCCCCGGCAAAAAGGCGCGACTTCTCACTAAGGCCAACGCTTTTCATCGCCTCAAAAGAACCTCCCATACCGCCGACTCCTCCTTTTGCGAAAGTTATATTTAGTATAGCAGGTTGGGGAGGAAATGTCAAGACCTCTTCAGGCCTAATGGCGCAATAACGCGCCTCAAAGCTGAACTTTGTAGGGGCGGATATTATCCTCCCGAAATCCCTCCAGCAATCCGTAGCGGACGGGGCAGTTGGCGAAGCCAACTGTGTATCCAGCCCCTACATGTTCGGCTGCGGCGACTTCGTCGCCTCCGCCAAAGCAACTTTTTGCTCCGCAAAAAGTTGCACCCCTCAGGCGCTTCGCGCCAGCTCCCCTTGACAGGGGAGCCAGAATTCTTCTCTCGAAGCTTCTGAGAGAAGCACAACGTTACCTCTCGCAGCTATGGCTCCCCTGTCAAGGGGAGCTGGCAGCCACGAAGTGGCTGACTGAGGGGTGCTATTTTTGCCGAAGGCAAAAATAGCGTGGCTCGCCGAAGGCGAGCCACTAATTCCGCATCCCTAATTAAATCCTCACCCATTCACATCAATCGGCAGCACTATCTTTCCATCCGACGCCGTGGTCGTCGTTCCCGCTGCTGTCGTGGTGGTGGCTGTCGTCGCCTCTGTGGCGGTCGTCGCAGGGGTCGTGGTCACGGGAGTCGTAACGGAAATTGGGGGATAGTAAGCCGTGACCCAGGTCGTCGTCACATCTTCGTCGCCGAGGTCGACGACCTCCTCGTCACCAAGGTCGATTTCCTCCTCGGTGGTCGTGGTCGCAGCAGTGGTCGTGGTGACCGTCGCCGCCTTGGTCGTGGTCGTGGCCTTTGTCGTCGTTGTCGCCTTGGTGGTCGACTCCGTGGTGGTCATCGCAGCGGTCGTCGTGACGGTTGTCGCCTCGGTTGTGGGGACGGTTGTCGTCGCGGGAGCTGTCGTCGTTTCGGGAGCAGTCGTGACCGCAGGAGCGGTTGTCGTTTCAGAAATAACCGACTCTTCAGTCGTCACCTGAGAAGTGACCTCCGCCGTCGTGGTTTCCGAGGTCTCCGTCTCAGCACTGTCAGCCACCCTGGCGCATCCAGAGCACAACACCGCCACCGCCAGCACCCCCACCAGCATCTTCCTCATACCCATCACTGATCACCGTACCAGTTGTCAGGGTCGTACATGGACAAGAGGCTGGCTTTGGCGGAAGTTCTCGTGTCAACACCTGTATTATAACTTGTAACTACATCCGTCCAGGCACACTCATCAAAGAGGACAATTTCCATCCTTGGAGCTTCGTACTTCTTATCTTGCTTCATTGTAATTATCCTCCTTCGTTTAATGCCAACCAGTGTAATTCTCTGCTGCTACGCTGTAATTGTAGATAGCTCTGCAGAGATTGGCCAGATTTGTTGTAGAGCCGCTTGTATTGTTCATTATGTAGGTATAAACGCTGTAGGTAGTCAGCACAGTGGTTCCGTCAGATTTATAAATCGTGTATATCAGATCCATATTCTTAGCAGGAACTGGAATCTCGATGCTGTAGGTGTAACCGCTCACTGTTGTATCCGCAACAGGCGTATAGGTCACGCCGTTGACTACGAATGTAGCAGAATCTGAAACCACAGCGTCTGTCAGGTAGAGCTTGATGCAGATTTCGTCATAGAGCGTCAGAGCCTTGGCCACGCCAGTCGGACTTGAGCTTTCGTACTTGGTCGAATCTATATCACTGACATCATAGCTGGTCATGTCGTCATAATCGGATATCGAGCTCGAGCCGTCTTTGTAGATTTCAGCATAGTAGCCATAGGTCAACAACGCTTCGCAAAGCGCCTTCTCTTCCCAGGCTTCGTTTATTGCCAAATTGCAATATTCGGCTACAGAATAATCCGAAAGATTAACTGTGCTCGTTTCGTCTGTCAGATATGCCGTTATTGTTGAATCAATATCCGCCACTCCGACATACATGGTATAGTAGTAGTAAGTGACCCCGTTGATTTCTTCCGTGTCATTAAGCTCACACTTCGTCTCCGTTCCACCGTCAACAGAAGCCATCAGATAGTAATCCTTAGGATTCTCGACGCCCTCCATGCTGAAGTAATAGCTGACGCCAATCTTGCCATCAAGTGTCAGAGCCTTGCCGTAGAGCACAGGCACAACCGTAGTCGTCCCGCTACCACTCGAAACTTCGCCGAGGGCGAGGTATTCGTCATACAAATCACCGCCGTATAGGGCGAGAGTGGTGCTGCCGTATGTATATGTAATGGTTTGGTTATTTACATAGAACACGTAGCCGTAGCAATAACTATAAGTTTCGGTACCATCGAGTATCTGAACAGCATCTTCGTCGTCAACCATAAACAACCCGCCGTCTTGACCAACCGAGCCTGCGTCACTATTGGTAACGTCGACGAGATAGTTGACGCCATCGAGATACACCACATTCCACATATGAGAACCAGATCCCGTGCCACCAGCCATATAGCCACTGACAGTAAGACAATAAAGCCCACTTAAATCGCAGAGATACTGGAAAGCCTTCGAATAGCCTTCGCAGACAACCTTGGTCTCTTCGTCTCCGTCAAAGACATAAACAAGCTGCCAAATGTCGCCGTATGGAGTTTCTTCGGTTGTAGTTCCATCGTAAGAAGTCAAAGAACAGATTTCATCCTTATAAGCCGTAAGCTTGTCCCAATTTGAATAGTTTGCATATGTGCTCACGATAGTTTGTGCGTTTTTAACCGCAGCCTGAGCAGCAGTGACTTTAGAAGAATCAACAGTAGTTGTTGAGCCATCCAACTGATAGCCAGTGGCGACTGTAAACGTAAATGCAACCGTGACAATTAAATTCGTTCCGCTGCTAGAGGCACCATAACTAATACTAGTGCTTTTAGTCTTATCAAACCAATACAGCTCATACGGATGATCATAAAGAAGATAGCTAATAATAGTCTGAGAATCTAAAGCAGCACAAAATGCATCCCAAGCATCACTAAAGGAGCTTGTGCCTAAGTCTGAATAAGCGTAAGAAACTGTAATCGTAACAACTGACGAAGACTCTTCGCCAGAGGCAATCTTCTCAACTGCTGTTTCCAGAGCTGTATATATAGGTAAGTTGACAGCATCATTCGCAAACGCATCCTCCCCCGTATATGTAGCGGTGAGCATAATGCCGTCATTATCCGAAATCCCGAAGAGCTGCTCGACGTAGCCTTCGAGGAGGGCGTCGTTGTCGGTGGTGTCGGCGGAGGTGTAGGTGTACTCCTCCGTGATGGTATACCCGAGGAGTTCCTCCTCGAGGACCTCCTCCGAGTCGCCAGCGAAGACCGACAGGGGCAGGAGTTGGGTCAGCATGGCAAGCGCCAGGAGCACTGATGTGAGTTTTTTAAGTTTCATAGGCGTCATCCTTCCAAAATAACAGCAGACGATACGATTCTATTCCCCCCTAATTATAACAATTTTAACACGAGTCACCCCCCCGTTGTCAACAACTATTTTGTAATTTGTGTCGGATTTTTTGGGATAGGGACGCTTTGTAAAGGCGAAATCGCCCGCCTTTGGCGGGCGCCCTCTCAGTCGGCTTCGCCGACAGCTCCCCCAGAGGGGGAGCCAAGAATTCCTCTGCACAAAGCCTTCCTTGAGGCAGCAACTCGGCTCTCCCTCTGGGAGAGCTGGCAGCTGCGAAGCAGCTGACTGAGAGGGCGCGAGCGAAGCGAGCGGTCGCCACGAAGTGGCGACAAAGTGTGGATTTCGCAGAAGCTACGAGAGAGCGAAAAAGGCTCCCCTTGTTCGGGGAGCCGAAGTTTGCCCAAGAGTTCCTCACTGGTCCCCGTACCAGTTGTCGGGGTCGAACAGGGAAAGGGAGAGAGAACGGGAGGATTTGGTTGCTGGATAAACCGCTGTATCGCTCGTCACCACATCCGTCCAGGCACAGTCGTCAAAGAGCACTATCTCCATCTTTGCGGATTCGTATTTCTTTATATCAATTCCTCCTCGATTAATGCCAGCCCTGATAGTTCTTGGCTGCTTCGCCGTAGTTGTAGATTGCCTTGCAAAGGTCAGCAAGTCCAGTGGTTTCATCATCCTGATAATTATTTAAAATGTAAGAGTAAACGCTGTACTTGGTGAGAACATCGCCATCTGCATCGCAGATAGAGTACATCTTGTAGAGATTCTGTGCCGAAACGGGGATATCAACGCTGTAGGAGTAGCCTTCAACTTCAGTATTTGATTCTGGCGTATACGCCACTCCGTCGACATAAACCGCATCGCTGCTGTTCACGTACACCCTTATGTAAATAACGTCATCCAGCACGAGAGTTTTGGCGTAGCCAGTTGTTGCCGTGCTACCGTAAGTCTCGCTATCAATGCTGACAGAAACAGAGCTCAGGTCCGCATAATTCGATAAGCCTGTGTCTTTACTGTTGAAAACACCCGCATAATATCCATACTTCAGCAACGCCGTGCAGAGGTCGCTTTCATCCATGCTATAATCGATCGCCGTGCTGCAATATGTTGCAACAGAGTAATCCATGACCTCGACAACATTGTCGCCATAGGAAATCGTCGCCGTTATCGTCGAATTAATCTCCGCCACACCGACGTATACCGTGTAGCGGTAATACTGAGTGGTGCCACCTGCACCGTCGGTCTTCGAGTCACCATGAGTGATTTCGGCAGACCTACTATTTTCGCCATCTCCAATAGTCACATTCAGGACATAGCTGTCAGCGTTCTCAACGCCAGTCATATCGACATAGTAGGTAACCCCAATTTTCCCGTCGAGCGTCAGTGCCCAACCATACAACTCCGGCACAGCCACTTCCTCTTCAGGATAAGTGATGCCGACGTGGGTTACAGTGAGGTTGACGAGGCTTGTCTGGTAGTCTTTTCCTTTGAACATTATGTAGCCTGCGTCAGTGATATTTTTACCATCAAAGTCTTTAAATGTAAGCTCAAAGGTAAGGTCAAACTCGCCGGTATCACTTCTAGTGATATATTCCTGATCAGAAGCGGTATTTCCACTGTTCGAAAGCCAGACTCTGAAATCATCATCCGAATATCCTGTAATATGGACGGTGACTGTCTGACCCTCATAAACTGTTTCAGGCAACTTCAATTCAAATGAAGATTTACTGGAGTTAAGCCCGCCATCAACAGCTGTCGCCGTTGACGAGTCCCTAAGATTGTCGGTGCTCAGAGTGATCGCATTTTCGCAAGTATCCTCAAACGTCGCCGTAACAGTCACGTTTGAAGACGGCATGACGAAAGTGTTGTCGGTAACGGTGACCTCCGCACCAGTACCGTCAGTGACGGTTAGGCTCGAGAGCTGGTAGGAATCCTTCGGCGTAACGGTCAAGGTGACGGTCTCACCCGTATTTGCACCACTCTTGTCAGCAGTAACAGTTCCACCAACGCTCTCGTTGACAGTAACGTCATACTGGACTACGCCGAGATGGGTGATGGTAACTCCGCTTATAGACGTATTATAGCTGGTACTTTTTATATACAAATATTTAGCTTCAGTTTGGTTAATGCTAGAATTAGTGCCTATACCAACTGTAAACTTAACTTCTGTATCAAAGCTTCCGCTGGCGCTGGCAAAAGATGCATCATCAGTCGACCTACCACTATTAGTTTCAGAAGTTGAAAGGTATCCCCTAAGAGCTCCATCGGTTGTGCCTGTGATATGAATTGTCACGGTTTCGCCGTAACTATAGGTTCTGTCCAGCGGAATGGCTATCCATGTAGTACTGCTGCTAGGTGTTAAAGAACCACTTTCAAAAGTATAGCCTCCATCACTGTAGACAGTTGCACTACCATCCAATAGGTCGGTGCAATGGTCTTCTTCATCACCGCAAACGGTACAGACGCCGTTGACATATGTATGGCCATTTATTGCACAAGTATACTCAGCAGCCGTGCCTTCAAATATTTCTATAGAGGTAACTGTCAGACTGGTGATAACCACGCCATAGCTATCGCCTTTGAAGTTGATTTCACTTGCCGTACCGTCAGAGCTGACAGTCATCTCTCCCCAGTATTCAAAGCTTCCATCTGTTGCTGTTGCATAATAGTTAGTCGAGGTTGTTCCTCCGTAACTATTTATTAAAAACATTCTGATTTGACCATTACCGACGGTGCCTGTAACATGCACATAAATGGTCTCGCCAGCGCTATAAGTGTCAGGGAGTTTAAAACTTACCTGTTCAATGTTTGTATATGTTATAGTTCCGTCGGTGTTTGTTGTTACACCAGAAGTGTACGATGTACCATTGAGAGTGATGCTTTCATCATTTGTCGGGCTATAGTATCCAACATTATCCGATTTAACTGAGACAGAAGTCATAACACTGGAATTAGTGTCCGTCTCCTCCTCCGCCCCAACCCCCATCGGCAGGAGCGACATTATCATCAGCACGCTCAGGAGCATACACGTGAGCCTCTTCCACATCTTTATCATAAAAAACGCCCCTTTCATGGCATTCAGTTTAAATTTGTATATAAATATTTTACCCCCCCCACAACGCATTACTGCAACACATTTTTCGACTAAAACTACACATTTTACGACTATATAAAACGCCTCCCGGGAGGGAGGCCTAAGCGCCCGCCTTCGGCGGGCGCCCTCTCAGTCAGCTGCTTCGCAGCTGCCAGCTCTCCCAGAGGGAGAGCCGAGTTGTTCTTCTCTCGCAGGTTCTTGCCTAAGGCAGTAACTTGGCTCCCCCTCTGGGGGAGCTGTCGCCGAAGGCGGCTGAGAGGGCGCGAGCCCCGAAGGGGCGAGCGTTGTCGCTGCTTCGGCGTAGACGACGCCAGTCGTCGAAACCGAAAAATTGCAGCGACAAAAAAACAGGCGGATTTCTCCGCCTGCCAATTACTAATTATCATCCATTTGGGTCCACCGGCAGCACAATCTTGTTCCCAGAAGCCGAAGTGGTCGGGTTGGTGCCCGCAGTGGTCACCATTGTTTCCGCACCCGTCGCCTCAGTGACGGTGGTCGTGGTGGGTGGGGCGACTGCAGTCGTCACCGTCGTGGTCGGAAGCACCACTGGCGGGTAGTAGGCCGTCGTGGAGGCGGTCGCCTCCTCCTCGCTAAGGTCGACGACTTCCTCGTCACCGAGGTCGATTTCCTCCTCGGTGGTGGTCGTGACAGTAGTCGTGGTGACTGTCGTCGCCGTGGTCGTGGCCTTTGTCGCCTTGGTGGTTGCAGCCGTGGTAGTGACGGTTGTCGCCTCGGTTGTGGGAACCGTGGCTGTCGTCGTGGGAGCGGTTGTCGTCTCAGAAACAACCGACTCTTCAGTCGTCACTTCCGAAGTGACCTCCGCTGTGGTGGTCCCGGAGGTCTCCTCCGTCCCATACCCCTCAGCGCTCTCAGACACCCTGGCGCAGCCGGTACAGACCATCGCGACCATCACCAGTCCCAGAATAACCTTTCTAATGCCCATCACATATCTCCATACGGGTCGTCGGCTGCAGTAAGTGTATAACCAGATCTTCCGCTTCTTGTTGATGTTGCTGGATAAACCGTTGTGTCGCTCCCTGCTACCACATCCGTCCAGGCGCAGTCATCAAAGAGGACTATCTCCATTTTTGCGGGTTCGTATTTTTTCATATCAATTCCTCCTCGATTAGTGCCAGCCGGAATAGTCTTCCGCTGCCTGACTGTAGTTGTAGATGGCCTTGCAGAGATTTTTGAGATTATCATCCGCATCGTCGTTTGCCAACTGGTTTTTGATGTAATAATATACGCTGTAGCTGGTCAGCTCTGTGTCATCCGTGCTGCATACAGTGTAAATCTCGTCCATGTTCTTCGCAGAAACTGGGAATTCGATGTAGCAGGTGTAACCTTCGTAGTCAGAATTCGTAACTGGCTCATACTCCACTCCGTCAACCTTGACGGTCTGGCTTGTAGCCATGTACACTCTTATGTAGATAACGTCGCCCAGTGCCAGAGTCTTCAGGTAGCCAGAGGTCGAAGTAGTTTCTTCGCCGTAATCATCGCTGATAGATACGGAATAGTCATCTTCTAATTTATAGCTGCTGTCAAGCTCTGCGCTGTCTCCGTTGACGACTCTCGCATAATTGCCATAAGTCAGCAACGCCGTGCAAAGGCTGCTTTCAGCCAAATTACTCTCTATCGCCGTGCTGCAATATGTTGCAACAGAGTAATCTGTGACGGCGGAAGAGTTTGTGCCATTGGTGATTGTCGCCGTTATCGTCGAATTGATCTCCGCCACGCCGACGTATACCGTGTAGCGGTAATATTCAGTAGTGTTGTCCTCCGTGCCGTCGGTCTTCGAGTCACCGTGGTAGATGGTCTCAGACCTGTCGCCGATAGTGACATTCAGGACATAACTGTCAGCGTCATCGACGTCAGTCATGTCGAAGTAATAAGTGACGCCAATCCTGCCGTCAAGGGTGAGCGCCCAGCCGTAAAGGCTCGGCAGAACGGTGTCCGACTCGTCATCAGTTACGTTTATGTCGATTTCGTAGATGCTCCAATAGTTGCCTTCACAGCTCTTCGTGCAGGTTATCTTCAGATACCGAGCATAAACAGTGCTAAAAGTGATGATCTGGTAGTCGTTTGAAACTTCGTAGGAAGAAATGATCTCCGTCCAATTCGTACCGTCAGTCGAATACTCTAAAGTATACTCCAATGCATAATCGTTGCAGCTCAGAAGTCTGATTGAAGAAACATTCTCAGCAGAGCCGAGATCGAGGGTGACATAAGCGCTCTCGAGTTCACTGTTCTCATAGCCGATATCTGAATAAGTAGTCCACCTGTAATCATCGCCAATAGTATAATCACCATCGATCATTATTTCGGGAGTGTACCCCGTGCTCGCAGTTATCTGCCAAGTAGTCATCTCTTCGTCATCACCACTTGAAGTGGTGTCGACATTGATGGCGAGCTCGTAGATGCTCCAATAGCGCCAGCTATCGTGAACCTGAGTGCACTCGATTTTCAGATAACTCCCTGTTGTCTCCGTGAAGCTGATAATCTGGTAACCATCATCGTTTACGGTTCCTTCCGTGGAGGAAGCCACTTCCGTCCATGAGCTACCGTCGGTAGACATTGAAACCATATAAGCGACAGCATAGTCACTACTGCTCAGAAGGCTCACTGAGCTCACAGCTGTGGCTTCGCCAAAGTTTACTGTAACAGTAACGCTCGAATATGACTGTTCATCGCCGATTCCACCACCACTTGACCATCTGGTAGTGGTGTCATTATCAAACATGTAGTCGACTGAGTCGCCATCGCCAGTAGCGGTTGCCTCAGCCTTCCAGCCATTATCCTCAACTATCGTGAGCTCGTAAATACTCCACCAGCTATAGCCATTAACGGTCTGAGTACATTCGATTTTTATGTAGCTTACTGAAGTTGAATTTATGCTGATAGTCTGATAGTCATCGGTTGCGGTTCCTTCAGTGGATGATGAAACCGTTGTCCAATCATTATCTTCGCCTGTACTCGATACATAAGCCGTATAAGCAACGGCATAGTCTGTGCCACTACAGAGTTTTACCGACTGTACATTTGTAGGTGTGTCGAAAGCGATTGTTATGCTTACACTCTCATACGATTGACCAGTTCCAATTCCACCGTTACTCGTCCATCTACTACTACCGTCGACAGTAGTATTGCCATCTGTCATATATCCAACCGCATCAGAATTAACCGACGCCGTCACCGTCCACCCCGTCGTCTCCTCCGCCATGACTCCTGCCGGGAGCAGGGACAGGATCAGGAGTGCTGAAAGGGTGAGCGAGAGGAGTTTCTTCATAATATGCATGTAAATTCCCTCCTAAAGATGTTCCAAAACCGAAGATTTTTTCGGTTATCTTGATTAAAGCTTAACATAGTCCCACACCCAAAGTCAACCGATTTGGGGGAATCGGAAAATTAGGTCAGTGAAGATATGGGAAAAGTCAAAATTAGTCGCCCTGCGGGCGACCGCTCGCCTCTTCGAGGCTCGCGCCCTCTCAGTCAGCCACTTCGTGGCTGCCAGCTCTCCCGGAGGGAGAGCCGAGTTGCTGCCTCAAGGAAGGCTTTGTGCAAGTGGAATTCTTGGCTCCCCCTCTGGGGGAGCTGTCGCCGAAGGCGACTGAGAGGGCGCCCGCCGAAGGCGGGCGCTTTTTGCCTCCATCAGAACCTGTCCTCGAGCGAATTAAAGCCTCCCCCGAAGGGGGAGGGGGACCGCCACGCGAAGCGTGGTGGTGGAGGG
>JAJBTZ010000016.1 GCA_020860605.1 Ruminococcus sp.
ATTTTAAGGAAACTGAAGGAGGACGAGACGATATGTGCAAATTGATGGATGATTTTAAAAATGAAATTTTGGATGATTTCAGAAATGAGATAACACAGGCCGTTGCGAAGGATTCAGAGATCTATGGATTTATTAGATCTGCACGATTATACGGGATCACGGAAGACTCTTTATTAAGTGACGTTATGGCGCAATTTGACCTCTCCGAGTCCGAAGCCAAGAGCTACATGCTCAAGAAATCAGCTTGATTTTCGGAGGTATTACTCAAGTGAGCAAGTTGATTGAAGATATGTTAACTGAATATGGGAAAGAGATGGCAATTGTGTCAGCAGTTGATACCGCAAGACACTATTGCGTTTCTGAGAGTGTGATTCTTGCTGATATCATGAAGAGATTCAACCTCTCCGAATCTGAAGCAGAGAGCTACATGCTCAAAAAATCCGCTTAACCACCCCACAAATTCCGGCAGAACCATCTGGTTCTGCCGATTTTTTATCCCTCAGCGCTACGGATTCCCACCGAACTTGACAACCGGCGTCAAAGATGGTATTATTCTTGTGGCGGGCGATATTCGGCAAAGGGCGTCCGCAGGAAAAATAATACATCAAAGAAAGGATTTTGACATGAAAGTCAGAGACATTACATTTATAGGGGTTGCGGCGGCGATTATCTGCATCTTCGCTCCGATGAGCGTTCAGATTGGTCCTATTCCGATAACCCTGGCAACATTCGCAATATACTTCACTGCGGCAACCCTGGGGGCATACAGGGGAACCATCGCAGTTTCAATCTATATTCTCCTTGGAATGGTCGGCCTTCCCGTATTTTCGAACTACACCGGCGGTCTTCAGAAAATTGCTGGCGCCACTGGTGGCTACATAATCGGCTACATTCCGCTTGCCCTCATCGTTGGTCTTCTTGCCGACAAGATTCAGGTCTCCGCTAAGAAGGAAGACGGCAAGTGGAGCCCGAGAGCAATCCTCGCAGTAGCAAAGTATCCTGTCGGAATGATTTTAGGCACCGCTGTTCTCTACGTTTTCGGAACCGCATGGTACTGCTTCGTTTCTGGGAACACCCTGGCGGTCGCTCTCACATACTGCGTCATCCCGTTCTTAGGAGTGGATTTAATCAAGATTGTCGCTGCTTCTGCTCTTGCGACAGCGGTTGTCCCGGCTCTTAGGAGAATTCCTGGATTCTACCGCAGCTCAGCTAAGTAAAATGCTGAAGCGAACACTCGCAGTCCTGGTGGCGTTCTCAATGCTCCTGACGATGACCGCCTGCACTGACATGGAAGAAACTGAAGAACTCGTTTCCGAAGACGTCGTCACCGAAGTTTCGGTTGTAACTGAGGACGTCACTGAGACCCTGCCCACGGAAGAGGCTGTGACGGAGCTTACTGCTCCCGAAGAGCTTCCTGTTCACGCGGAGGCTCTTATAAGCGAGGTTACATACAATCCTTCTGATTGCTACGCCATCTACGAGGCGGAGGAGGGAACCATGACTGGATACACCGTCGCCATGTCCTCCCATGACGGCTACTCCGGCGCTGGCTACGTCACCGGGCTTTCTCTTCCTGACAGCACTCTTACCGTCATCCTTGAGATCCCGTCTGCCCAGCACTATGACGTCACCGTCTGCCTCTCGTCTGACGAGCCGGTTGAGGGTGTCCTCTATGTCGACGGTCTGGCGAGAGGGACGTTTACGACCTCTGGCTCAGGCGAATTCGAGTCTATTAAGTTCGAGAATATCTACCTCTCTCCCGACACGTCCTCCGTCACGATTTCGGAGCTTTCGGGTGAAGTGGGTTTAGACTTCTTCCTGCTCGAAAACTCCGAAGACTTGACCGAGCTTGACTACAGCGTCAGCGGTGTTCTAAGTAATTCTGGCGCCACAGACGCGACGACCCAGCTCTACAAGTATCTCTGCGAGATGTATGGCGAGAGCGTCCTCACGGCTCAGCAGTGTTCACAAGGCTCAAATGCCGAAATCTATGCCGTCGCAGCTGTCACGGGAAAGTATCCGATGATTCGTTTGGGAGAGCTTTCTGGCTACTCCGAAGGCTACGACACCGGCGACATTGAGCTTGCAATCGATTATCATAACGACGGCGGAATCGTCGGTTATTCCTGGTACTGGGCCATGAACGGCTCCTGCTATCTTGAGGACTCCGGCTTTGTCCTCTCGAACGCTGTGACCACTCACGACGTCGCCCACATGAGCACTGAGAAGCTCACCGAGCTCCTTGAAACAGGCGGAGTGAGCGAGGAATGTGTTGCCCTCATCGAGGGGATCGACCTCATCGCCGAGCAGCTTTCAAGGCTCAGTGACCTCGACATCCCGGTTCTATTCAGACCTTTGCCTGAAGCCGGGAACGGCGAGTTCTGGTGGGGAGAGGATCTTGAGTCCTACCTCTGGCTCTACGAGCTCATCTACGAGCGCCTTACTGACTACCACATGCTCGACAACATCATCTGGATCTGGAACGCTCAGGACGTTAACTGGTACGTCGGTGATGAATATTGCGACATAATCTCGCTCGACGTCTACGACTTCAGCCTCGGCGCCTGGGACAACCAGAGCCACGTCACGGCACTCATCCGAATGATGGAGCTTTCATCTGACAAGCCGATAGCCATCAGTGAGTGCAACGTCCTCCCAAGCCCCGCAAATCTCAAGAAGGACAACGCCTACTGGCTCTTCGCCTCCGTTTTCAGCGGGGAATACGCCCTGACAGATGAGAACGAACTATGTACAGACTACATTTCCGAGCAGGAATGGGTGCTGTTTTATAATTGTTCGGAGACGGTGACGAGATAGTCGCCGCTTCGCAATTGGTCGCCCTGCGGGCGACGCGATTTCAGGCTTCGCCTGAAATCGCACCCCTCAGTCGCCTTCGGCGCCAGCTCCCCTTGACAGGGGAGCCATAATTGCCGAAGGCAAGGTTGTGCTTCTTTCAGAAGCTTCGAAAGAAGAATACTGGCTCCCCTGTCAAGGGGAGCTGGCAGCTGCGAAGCAGCTGACTGAGGGGTGCAACTTTCGCCTTCGGCGAAAGTTGCTTCGGCGGAGACGACATTAGTCGTCGCTCCCGAACAAATTCACACCTTGTCCACAAAATATCCCCAAAAATATTACGACCCTTTGGAGCCTCCGAAGGGTCGTTTTCTATTGTAACTTTTGCGAAAATCTGATATAATTTATAGTGACGGTTTTTACTCAGCAATTTCACATGGGAGGAATTACTATGACGAATATAAAGAAATCCATTTTCGGACTTACTGCGGCAGCTGTGATGTGTCTGTCGCTCAGTGGGTGCTATTTCTTGCCGGAGGAAGAGGAGTATCTTGATCCGCCTGTCGTAAAGGCAAGCGAGGTTTCCTACACCACCACCGCCACCACCAAGAAGGACATCACAAAGCAGGTCACCACTGCTGGCACCATCGCCTCCGGCACTCAGCAGAATGTCTACTTCGCCTCCTATGGCGGAATTATCAAGGCGGTTTATGTCTCTGCTGGTGACGAAGTCGTTGAGGGTGACCTTATCGCAGAGCTCGAAACTACTGAGCTTGATGAAGAGATTTACATAATGGAGCTCGAGATGCAGCGCGAGGAGCTCGAGGTTCAGATCGCCATCGAGAACGGCGATTCGGAAACCGTCAAGGCGAAGGAGCAGCTCGATGTCGACCTCTTACAAATCGACCTTGACAAGCTCTACGCCGAAAAAGAGGCTTCGAAGATTTACGCCTCCGTCAGCGGAACCGTTTCCTATGTCAAGACCGTTTCTCCCGGAGAGACCGTCAGCGCTGGCGACACCATCGCTACCATCATCGACATCAACGATTTGTACATAAAAATCTCTCCCTCGAGCGAGAAATCGGCGTTCCTCATCGGTCGCTCCATCCAGATTAGATATGACGGCGAATATTATGACGGCGTCATCGTCTCGAACTCGAGCGGTGAGCAGTGGGATGAGGAGACTGAGGATGTGCTGGCTGACGAGAACGGCGATGCTATCTTAGGCGAGATTTCCGAGGACGTCGTTGTCGCGTTCACGGGAGATATCCCCGAATCCTCGGCAGTCGGAAATTCTGCCGACACAATTCTTGTTTTAGATAGCAGGGAGGACGTCATCGTCATCTCGGCGAATCTTATCAAAACAGTAAACGGTCAGGAAGTTGTCTATGTTTTCAAGGACAACGAGCGAGTCCAGGTTGCAGTCGAAACCGGGCTCCAGAGTGGTTCACTCATTGAGATAACCTCGGGTCTTGAAGAAGGCGACGAAGTTATCATCAGATAGTTCTGAAGGCTATCATTACTGCTAAGGAGGGAATCCCAGTTGCTGACTTTACTGTTCAGAAAAATGAAAAACACAAAGTGGATGGTCATCTGCCTTCTGGTCGGATTCATCATGGCAACCGCTATGACAAGCGCCATCCCGATATATATGCAAGGCTCTCTGCAGAGAATGCTCATCAAGGACATGCAGGAGTATCAGTCGGAAAACGACGAATACCCTGGCGTCTACTCCGTCTCGAAAACCATCGTAAGCGGAACGAGCATCTCGAAGCAGCGCTCAACCGTCTATAACGTCTACCAGACGGCTGCCGACAGGTTCAATAACCTGATGGTGCCGTACCTGACATACAAGTGCTTCACGTCCGACTCGTACCTCTACGTTTCGAGCATCGAATCGGACGACCTGTCGCTCTTAAAGCTCGGCGGTATGACCGACATCGGCGACCATGTCACAATAACAAACGGCAGAATGTTTGAAGCCGGAATGAACGAGGATGGCTGCTATGAGGTCATCTGTACTGAGGCAGCGCTTCAGACCGCTCAGCTCGTTTTAAATCAGGAATATGAGGTCACGAATATCCTGAACCCTGGCGACACGGTCAAGATTATCGTCGTCGGAACCTTCGAGTCGGCTACAGATACCGATACATATTGGTCTGAAGGCCTCACTGAATACGACAACACCTTCTTCTGCGACTTCACAACCCTTACTGACGAGATCATTGCGACCGGCGTCGTAACTCTCGGGCAGGTCGAGTGCAGATTCATAATCGACTACCAGAACATGGACATGACCACCATCGAGCTTTTGGTCGCGACACTCGAGAACCAGCAGGAGCTCTATAAGAGCGAAAACTGCACCTTCTCAGTCCCGGCACTCGAGGTTTTGCAGGATTATGCCGAAGAGGCTTCGCAGCTCCGCTATATCATGCTGATGCTCGACATCCCGGTTATACTGATGCTCGTGTTCTACCTCTACATGGTCTCCCAGCTCCACATCGAGTCGGAGAAAAACGAGATCGCCATGTACAAGTCCCGTGGCGCTTCAAGGTGGCAGATCGTCAAGATTTATGCCCTTGAAACCCTGATTTTAGGCGGTATTGCAGGAGTTGTCGGACCGTTTGTGGGACTGCTCTTATGCCGTATCATAGGAGTCTCGAACGGATTCCTTGAGTTTGTAAACAGAACAGCACTTGCGACCAAGCTTTCAGTCTCGGCGTTCCTCTATTCGTTCCTGGCAGTGGCTGTCTTCTTCCTGACGACTCTTGGCCCCGCGATCAAGGCTTCGAACACGACCATCGTCGAGCACAAGCAGTCGAAGGCTCACGGGCAGAAGAAGCCCCTCTGGCAGCGCGGTTTCTTCGACATCATCATGATCGTCGGAACGGTGGCATGGCTCCTCTGGCACAACTATCAGGAAGACGTCCTCATCGAGCAGGGAATCACCGATACATCAGCCACGATGAATCCCCTCATGTTTGCAGCGTCAACCGTCTTCATCCTCGGCTGCGCCCTGCTGTGTGTGAGAATTTATCCTTACTTTATAAGACTTATCTATAGAATCGGCAGAAAGCACTGGTCTCCGGCAGCTTATATCTCGATGAATAACTTGAGCCGTTCCTCAACCGGCCGTGAGTCGTTCATAATGATATTCTTAATCCTGACTGTCGCCCTCGGAATCTTCTCTGCGAATACGGCACGAGCCATCAACAAGAACACTGAGGACAGAATTTCCTATAACCTTGGCGCTGACGCGGTTCTCGAAGAGAACTGGAAGTATTCACGCGTTACCGTCACAAACGACGAAGGCGAGGAGGAATCGGTCGCCCAGTACACCGAGCCGGACTTCATCTATGAAGACCTTGAAGGCGTTGAGGTTGCGACACCGGTTCTCAACCGTGAAAACGCCCAGATTCGCTACAACGACTCCACCAAGACGGGAATCGACATCATGGCGATTGTCCCTGAGCAATTCGCAGAGGTCTGCTGGTTCCGTGACGACCTCCTGCCTGTCCACATCAACTACTACATAAATGCCCTGAGCGAGTGCACCAACGGCATCATCGTCTCGACCTCCTATCAGGAGAAGACTGGCGTTCAGCTTGGAGACGTAGTCGAGATCAAGTGGAGCTCGAACGACTGGTTCGAGGCGGTTGTGGTCGCGGTTGTCGACTATTGGCCGACGTTCAATCCGCTTGACAAGAATTCGAATGGCGAGTATCAGGACTTCGTCATCATGAACTATAACTACGTCACGATCCAGACGAGCCTTGAGCCGTATGAAGTCTGGATGAAGCTCTCGGACGACGCCGTCATCGCCGACCTCTATCAGTCGGTTGAGGACGCTGGAATAACGCTTACTCGCCTCGACGTCGCCTCCCAGCTCATCACATCTTCGAAGACAGACGCCATTCTTCAGGGTGTTAATGGCGCTCTGACGCTCGGCTTCATCACGATAATGGCCATGTGCTTCATCGGATTCCTTATCTACTGGATCCTGTCTATAAGAGAGCGAACGCTCCAGTTCGGAATCCTCCGGGCGATGGGAATGTCCTTCAGAGAAATCGTCTCGATGCTTATCTACGAGCAGGTCCTCGTCAGCGGCGTCTCGATATTCTTGGCGATCATTATCGGAGGCATAGCCTCAGACCTCTTCGTCCCGCTCTTCCAGGTTCTCTACAACGTTACGGATCAGGTCCCGCCCTTCGTAGTCTCCGCCTCCCGCAGCGACTACCTGAAGCTCTACGCCATCATCGCCGTGATGCTTGTGGTTGGGTTCCTCGTTATCGCGAGACTTGTTAAGAAGATTAATATTAATAAGGCGTTGAAGCTGGGGGAGGATTAAGAGCTCCAAACCCACCATTGTCGGCTGAGATGGCACATGTGCCATCTCAGCCGAGCTATTTTCGCTGGCGCGAAAATAGCACCCCTCAGTCGCCTTCGGAGCCAGCTCCCCTTGTCAGGGGAGCCAGTATTCTTCTTTCGAAGCTTCTGCGAAATTTGCACTTTGTCGCCGCGTTAAATGAAATCCTCGCTCTCACGAGCGAGGATGGAATCTGAAACTTCGTTGCAGATGAAATCGTTTGCTTCGCAAACGATGAAATAAATCCCTCCTTAATTCCGCCGAAGGCGGATTTCATCGCGAAACGATTTCATCTGCCGAAGGCAGATTTATTCCGTCCTAAGGACGGATTTAATTGAAAAAAGCACCCAAATGGGTGCTTTTTTCATGTGGTGCAGGTAACAGGACTTGAACCTGCATGAAATTGCTCTCACATGGACCTGAACCATGCGCGTCTGCCAATTCCGCCATACCTGCGTCTTTCAACCCGTATATTTTATCACAACAAATCCGATTTGTAAAGGGGTTCCCGCCAATTTTTCTGAATTTCCTTTCGCTTTGCAGAATCTTTTCCTGAACTCATTATGATAGCTAAAAACTTTATATTTACATCCCCACTATAAGGGTGTAAAATAAAATCAATTAGTGGAAGCTCGAAAAGCAGATTGGAGGAAATATCTATGTACGAGAAACACGAAATGGAAGTCATCATCTTCGATGAGCACTGCGCTTTTTGCAGCGAGACAACCAGTAATGGTGGTAGCGGAGATACTGCTCAGGATGGTCCAAGTGCAGCTTCTATGGATTGGTAATCCTATCTGAATACCCCCTCCCCGCCAAATGGCGGGGATTTTTTTGCGCCAAAGGGCGAGGATTTGTGCAAAAAGGCTAAAAAATATTCTAACTTTGCTACTTGATTTCTGCCTCTATATATGTTAGAATGATGATGTGGATCTCTCACCCGCAGGGTGTACAGCATCTCCCAAAGATGCCGTAGCGGGCAGGCCAGATATTTTGAATTTTATATTGAGGAGGAAATTAAATGAGCACGAAGAAATTATTATGCATCCTTGCGAGCGTCGTCCTGGCGGTGACGTTGCTGACGCTTGGGGCGGTGGCTACCGAAATAACCAAGACTTATTTTGTTACAGATTCCACTGTTGCTGGCGTTAGCGTAAACGGCTCGAATAATGGCTTTTATGATTCTTTGCAGGATGCCATTGATGATGCTGGTACTTCAACAGTTACCATCACTTTGTACAAAAATACCACAGAAAGCGTTACTATAGCAAGTGGCCAAAGTATCACTTTGGATTTGGCTGGCTATACTATCACCGATGATGGGGATCATACCATAACTAACAAGGGCATCTTATACGTAACCGACAGCGTTGGAGGTGGTGTGGTTGATAATACTACTCATGGTAAGGGCGCGCTTGTAAACTATGGCGAAGCTACACTTGAAGCTGGCACTTTAAAGAGAAGTGCTGAAACTGGAGTAAACTCCAGCACCAGCGGTGGCAATAGCTGGTACACTATCAAGAACTACGGCTATATGGAGATCGATGGTGCAACTGTTGTGAATAGCGGATATTTCTCGTCTTGTATTGCTAGTGGTTACTACGATTCTTCCGATAAGTCTGCTGCTCAGTCAATTACTGGCACCAGCGTTATTCCTACACTTGTAATCAATTCTGGCAGTATTTCTGGCGGTTTGAATGCGGTAAAAAATGATGATGATGCTGAACTGGTTGTTTGCGGTGGTACAATTACAAACACAGCTTCAGATGGTTGCGCTATTCAGAATCATAGCACTGCAACTATTACTGGTGGGTCTATATCAGCTACCAATTATGCGGTTTATAATTGTGGCTGTAGCGCAACTTCTGATGTTGGAGTGCTGTCTATAACCGGCGGATCCATGAGTGGAGCTTATGCTGTAGCTGACGTTTCGACTACCAATACTGCAAAGGTCACAATCACTGGCGGTTCCTTGACTGGTACAACAGCTGCCATTGCAACTTCCTCTACCAGCTCGGCAGAGATTACAGTTGCAATGACTGTATCTATCACTGGCAGCACCAATCTCGTTGCTGCTTGCGACGGAATCCAGTACACCTCTCTCGACGCTGCTTTAGAAGCTGCAACGAGCGGAAGCACTGTTACTTTGTTGGCTGATGTTGAGTATGATTCGAATATTACTGTTGCTTCAGGAAGTTCGCTTACTCTTGATGTTGGAACATACACACTGGATTTGGGATCTTCACAGATTGGTGTGTCTGGAACATTGACTATTGAGGGAACAACTGGAACTATAACTTCAACAACATCAAAGGGCGCTGCCTTGATTCAGGTTGATGGAAGCAGCGCTTCAGTAACCTTAAACGGTGGAAATCTTGTTAATGAGGCAACAAATGGCTACGGAATCTATTGCCTTGATGGAGGAACTGCTATTGTAAATGATGGTAGCATTACTTCTCAGTCTGCTGCTCTTGCAGGAAACAACACAACAGGCGATATGAACTTCGAAGTTAACGGCGGTACACTTACTGCTGGCGATGGCGCAGCGATCTATATGCCTGGACAGGTTAACCTTGTAATTACTGGTGGTACTCTTAATGGCGGTATCTCCCTTCGTATGGGCCAGGTAACCATCACTGGCGGTACAATTATCGCTATCACCGATAATATCGATGATATTGCGTCTTACTACAGCTATTCAGGAAATGTTTGGCTTGGTGATGCACTCTATGTCATGGGTGGCACATATACTTCTGAATCAAGCTATGGCAATTCACTGGTTATCAACATCTCTGGTGGTGAGTTCATCTGCAATAACGACTCTGGAAATGCAATCGCTATTTACAACTTGGATAAGGTTGCACAGACGGCGACAGTAAACATCACTGGTGGTACCTTCACTTCTGCTGGTGGTGCAGCGTATGCTGTCATCGATTTCAGCGATCTTGGAGTGTCCAATTCTTCTTACGGTGTATCAGAAAATGTTGTTACCACCGAAATCACTGGTGGCACATTCACTGGCAGCTCTGTAGCAGTTTCTATCTCTGATAGCAGCGTTGCAACAACTGAGATTTCTGGCGGTACCTACAGCCATGATGTTCTTGATTCTTACATCAAGGCTGGCTTAGACGCCGTTCAGTTAACCAGTGGAGTCTGGGTTATCGGTGGCACTGAGGCTCAGATTACGGTTTCGGATTATTCAAACGGCACGGTTACAACCGATCCGACAGGCACGGCAGTCAGTGGCCAGACGGTCACCATCACCGCCATCCCCGAAAGCAGCTACTACAAGGCGAATGTCAAGGTATATGACGCGACTGGCGCCGAAGTTACGGTTACTACTGGCAGCAACAATACCTACACGTTCACAATGCCTTCGAGCGCGGTTACGGTTTCCGTAAGCTTCGTCAGAGTCAAGGACGAAATCAGTGGTATCTTCTACGTCAACGAGAGCTACCATGGGATTATGGTCAACGGGCATCTGCTTTCTATCCCTCACACCGTCAACGAGGCGGGCTACTGCACTACCTGTGGCGCTTACATAGGCGTCGAGGAGGAAGAGGTTGAGCTCGAAGAAGAGGTCACCGAGGAGGTAGTTGAGGTCGAGGATCCTGTCGAGTCGGGCGAGACTGATTCGGAGGATGACGGCGAAGAGGCTCCTGCGGAGGCTCCCGTAGAGGAGGAGACCAATCCGACTACTGGAGTGGCTCTCGGACTCATCCCGATGGCTATAGCAGCCGTGGCGGTCGCTGTCTCAAAGAAACATTGATAGATACGCCTCAGGAAATATAGGGGGCTCCCCAATCGTCAAACTGGCGGTTGGGGAGCACTTTTTCTGGTTGCATTTTTGTGCAAAATGTGGTATAATGGTCGCGAGAACATAGAAAAGGGGATTTGGGATGATAAAAGCTGTTCTTTTTGACCTTGATGGAACGCTGTGGGACGCTTCTGCAAGCGTTGCCGAAAGCTTCAATATAGCACTTTCGAGGCTCGACCTCGACCGCCGTATCACTCAGGAGGAGATGATGCACGAGATGGGGAAGACTCTCGAGGAGATCGCTCATGTCTATTTCGACTGCATCGACCCCGAGCGGGCAGTCGGCATAATGCGTTATTGCACCGCGTATGAGAATTCCTACATCGAGACCCATGGTGGGAATCTGTATGACGGGCTCAGAGAGACTCTGGAAGAATTGAGAAGCATGGGCCTTATGACCGCCTGCGTCTCGAACTGCCAGTCGGGTTATATAGAGGCTTTTCTGAAGTACCATGAGCTCGGCGACCTCTTCGACGACAAAGAGTGCTGGGGCGACACCGGCCTTCTGAAGGCGGATAATATCGCGCTGGTGGTAAAAAGAAACAACCTCCAGCCCTCCGAATGTGTCTACATCGGCGACACGATGGGCGACTATAACTCCGCCATGCAGGCGGGGACACACTTTATTCATAGCGCTTATGGGTATGGGACTGTGCCGGAGGGAACCGAGAGCATTTCTGCCATAACCGAGCTTCCCGAAAAAATCAGAAAATTCTGAAATAACGCAATAATTTCTCCCCCAAATTTGTATTACTTATAGAAATACTCTAAAAGGAGAGATTAACATGAAAAGACTTATTGCTTTACTTACAGCACTGACACTGGGAACCACGATGCTCTGCGGGTGCGGAAGCACTGCGGAGGATGACATCAATCCGGTTGATACAATGCCATCTGCGACAGAGGCGACCACCGAAGCCACAACCGCCGTTCCCGTCGACATCGACTACAGCGGTCTTGATGCCGACGAAGTCGTGCAGAGATTTGCCTTCAATATCTTCGCGGAAATCGTCTCGAGCGGCGAAAATAGCGTATTCTCGCCACTTTCGGCTTACTACGCTTTGGGAATGTTATCACTTGGAGCGACTGACGAGTCGGCTGAGGAGCTTCAGGACTTACTTGGGATGACTTCTGAGGAGGCTGCGGAGTGGTGCTCGGAGATTATGGCGGAGTATTCGGCGTTGTCCGACGACTCGACGACAGTACTCAGCATCTCGAACGGCGTCTTCATCGACGACAGGCTCGAGCTTGTTGATGGCAGCGACGTGGCTCTGACGAATCTTGAGAAATACTACGAAGCCGAGTGCAAGATAATGAGGCTCTCGACCGACGCGACCCGCGAATACATCAACAGCTGGATTTCCGACAGCACCGACGGCTTGATTCCGAACTTTTTGAGCGAAAATCTCGACGACCAGACGGCGATGGTCCTCGTCAATGCGCTTCTTCTGGACGCTGAGTGGGAGAGACAGTTCGACTTCTTCGGGAGCTACTGGACAACCGACTTTACAACCTCAAGCGGCGAGGTTGTCCAGGCTGAATATTTCGGTGACGAGAGAAACTTTGACTATATCAAGTATGACGGCGTGACCGGCATTATCATGAATTACGCTGACGGCAGGCTCAAGTATGTAGCGCTGATGCCGGACGACGGAGATATCGATAGCTTCCTTGAGGAACTCACCGCCGAGCGGTTCAACGAGCTTCTTGATAATACACAGAACGGCGAGTGCGTTCTGAATCTTCCGAGATACAAGATTGAATCGGATATGGAGCTCGACGATGCACTTTCGGCACTGGGGCTGAGCAGGGTCTATTCCGGCGGGTTTGATAATTTCGGCGAGGGCATATATCTCAGCAAGACCCTTCAGAAGGCGGTTATCGAAGTCGACGTCTGGGGAACCAAGGCAGCAGCAGTCACGGCAGAAGTGACGGTCGGTGCGGTGGAAACCTATCCTGAGGTTATCACGTTCGACCACAGCTTCTTCTACGCTGTTTACGACAGCGAAACGGGAGTGCCACTCTTTATGGGAGTGGTGGATAATCCCACAGAATAAGGGAAAATCGGAGGTACACTTTACCGAAAGTTGGAACGCCGTTTTCATATAATCCAAACAGAAAGGATGACGATTATGAAGATAATAACCGTTAGCAGAGAATTCGGCAGCGGCGGAAGAGAGGTTGGCAAGCGCCTGGCAGACGAGCTGGGATTCGCCTACTATGACAGGGAGATTATAACAGCAATTGCCGAGAAGAGCTCGTTCGACGAGGAGTATGTCGAGAGAGCCATTGAGGGCGGGATGAGGTTCAACTATCCCATGACCATCTCGCATACCTTCTCATATATTCCGTCAGTTTCAACAGTAACTCCGAACCTGATTTCCCATCAGCACGAGGTCATCGAGGAGCTCGCAGCGAAGGGCAACTGCGTCATAGTCGGACGCGGTGCGGATGTGATTTTGGAGGACAAGAACCCCTTCAAGATTTTCGTCTATGCCGAGATGAGTGAGAAGCTGGCGAGGTGCCGTGCCCGTGCCCATGCCGGCGAAGACATGAGTGACAAGGCACTCGAGCGCTCGATCAAGAGGATAGATAAAGACAGGGCATCCAGCCATGGAGTCCTGGCCAGATACCCTTGGGGTGACCGCAGAGGCTACAACCTCTGCCTGAACACCACCGGCATCGATGTCGCCACCGCGATCCCGCATATTGCGGCTTATATTGAGAATTGGTTTGGGCATCAATAACTTACCTATACAAAAAAGGCTCTCCTAAGCTTAGGAGAGCTGTCGCCGAAGGCGGCTGAGTGGTGCGCCACCGAAGGTGGCGCAGCGACCCCTGCGGGGTAGCCCCCCACCACCGTCGCCGCAGGCGGCGGGCCCCCACCCCCGTCGGGGGTGGCGGGTTTTAATAGCGTGCAGCGGAG
>JAJBTZ010000006.1 GCA_020860605.1 Ruminococcus sp.
TGCCTCAAGGAAGGCTTTGTGCAAGCGGAAATCTTGGCTCCCCCTCTGGGGGAGCTGGCAGCTGCGAAGCAGCTGACTGAGAGGGCGCGAGCCCCGAAGGGCGAGCGCTATTTGTGGTTCAGCAGAACCTAGCCTTCAGGCAGAGATAGCCTCCCCCGAAGGGGGAGGGGGACCGTCGCCTTCGGCGACGGTGGAGGGGTGCGATTTCGCCTTCGGCGAAATCGCTTCGGCGCGAAGCGCCGACTATGTAGGGGCGGATATCATCCGCCCGCTGTGGTCGTTGAGGGTTTTCGGGCGGATAATATCCGCCCCTACAATTATTCGTCCTGATAAAGCCTTGCCATTCCCTCTAATTGCGTCTTCGCCTCATTCCGAACCCACTCGGGTTCCAGCACCTCCGCATCCTCCCCAAACGAGAAGAGCCAGGCATAGAACGCTGGGCTGATCTGGGCTTCGAGGCGGACGGTGAATTTGTCTTCGGAGATGCGGTTGGGGTGGAGGCCTGAGCCGTATTTGTCGACGAGGACGCCGAGGACATAGGGCTTATTCGACATCCGAAGAGTCACGGTCGACTTTTCCCTGACAAACGCCCCGAATGTCGAGCGGTACTCTTTGGCGCGCTCCTGAAGCTCAGGCGAAATCTCGCTTCTTGGCTCGTCGGAGATGGCAACGTCTGCCATTCTGTCAATTCTGAAGTTCGAGATGTCGCCATAGCCGGGATTGTAGGCGGTCAGATAGTAATAATCGCTGTCAGAAATCAGGTATAGTGGCGAGACGGTGTAGAGCTTTCCGCCACGGCGGTACTTCTTCTTGAGGCTGAGGTCGTACTCAGTATAGTGGAATGTAATCTGCTTGTTCGAGACAATCGCGTCGTGGATGGCGTTCACAGAATAGTATATACGCTCGTTGTTCGACTTAGTACGTCCATCGACGTAGATGGTTCGAGAAAGACTTTGAGCCTGATACTTGCTCGTTAAGGTCTTCAGCTTCGTGATGAGCTCGTCCGACTTCTTTTTGGTGAGGAACTTCGAGGACGCGACGGTGTTTACCAAAATCATCAGCTCTTCGTCCTGGAAGGTTCTCGAACCTACATAGTAGTAGTTCGAGTGGCCTCTTCGCTCGGTCACGATGTCCATGCCCGACTGAACGAGGGTGTCGATGTCGTCATAGACCGACTTTCTCTCGACATTGATGCCGTATTCGCCAAGAAGTTTTATGATTTCGTTGCCGGAAAGCTGATGCTCCGGGTCGGTGTTCTCAAGAAGAATCTTCTGGAGCACTAACAGCTTTATCTTTGGCCTTGGTTCGAACATTTCAGCATACCTCCTTCGGGTTCAGCGACTCTTTGTACTCTTCAAATTCTATGTGGTCAAGCGTTGCGGTGAGGCTCGCCCGGATGGCAGCGCGGTATTCGTCTCTCAAAACCTGCTGCTCCGCCTTTTCCTCAGGCGTTAAGCCTTCTTCACGGGATTTTTTTGCAAGCGCGTTGATTCTTTCAATCTTTTTTTGATCCATAATTTCAGCTCCAATAATACGCGATAGAAAAAGTATAGCACCTATTCGGCTCAATTTCAACCCGGATTCGGAAATTTTTTCTCTAACTGTCCGAATAATTACCCAGACATCACTTGACAAAAACAAATTTTCTGGTATCATTGATATTGGAATGCGAAACAAGAGTTCTAATATTGATGGAGGTAAACTATTTGAAGGATCTGATTGAGAGCTATGAAAAAGAGGCGGTGAAGCTTGCGGAGTATCTTGAGAGGCCCAAGTGCCAGCTTGAAACCGAGAGAAACGTGAACGAACGGAAGTCTTTGCAGCGGAGAATCTATGCTGCCGATGTCGAAAGGTTCGAAATTTTAGAGGATATTGTTGCCATGCGAAAATATCTCTGAAGAACACGGCGAATCGTTGCATTTTTTTCAGAGCTGTGTTATAATAGAACTACTAATATATAAAGGGGCCTGAACATATGAAGCTGATTTTTGCTGTTATAAACGATGACGATTTCAGAGGAGTTTCGGATGCACTGAACTCGGCTGGACATCAGTCGACAAGGCTCTCGTCAACAGGCGGGTTCCTTCGCTCCGGCAACTCAACGCTACTCATCTGCGTTGACGACGAGCAGCTCGAGGACACGATTGAAATAATCAAGCACAATTGCCGCAAGCGTAAGCAGTATGTCCCGACAACCGCTGTCAGGGGCAACTTCGCTGCAAGACCTCTTGAAGTGACAATCGGCGGAGCGACAATCTTCGTCACCGACGTCGACAGGTTCGAGAAGTTCTGATGCTTAAGCTCTATTCAAAAAGCCAGATTTCGGAGCTTGTTCTGTCGATGAGACAGCGCGACCGCCTCTGCCACTCGTTTTTATTGGTCGGTGACAAAGGAGTCGGCAAGAAGACCGCTGCAAAATATATGGCGCTCGAGATTCTTTGCAGGAGCGAGGGGGAGATCCCTTGCGGAACCTGCAAGGATTGCAGGACAATTCTTAACGACGCTCACCCGGACGTCATCACAGTTTCCGCAAGCGGAAAGTCGGGAAACTACCGTGCCGACGACCTGAGACCGCTTATAAGCGACGCCTATATCGCCTCGAATGAAGGCGGATACAAGATTTATATCCTCCCGGATATCGACAAGGCTCTTCCAGCGGCACAGAACACGCTTCTGAAAATTTTTGAGGAACCGCCCGACCACGTCATAATAATTATGACCGCCGAGAACCGAGAAAACGTCCTCCCCACAGTCCGCTCAAGGGCAATCGTTATAAACGTTCCCGAAGCGACGAGGGGAGACACAATTGCAGCCCTGTCTGAAAGAAGGATTTCGGAAAGCGATGCCGAGCGCGCCTACGAGCTTTTTGGCGGAAACATCGGCGCCTGCCTTGACTACCTGAACGGCGGAAGCGACGAGCTCTTCGTAAGGGTCAAGTCCGCTTCTGAAGCGCTGGCCAAGTCTGACGAGTACGCGCTCTTAAAGCTCCTGAACGAGACCGACCGAGCGACAGCAGTTGAGCTGACCGCCGAACTCTCCAAAGTCCTTTCAGAGGCCTTAAAGCGAAAGCAAGGCTACGAAGCCCCCAGCTTCTACTCCAACGAGGCCAAGAAGCTGAGCGAAACGGCGAGCCAAAAGGCGCTGATGACTATGTATGACAGGACGCAGGAAGTACTGCTGAAGCTGAAGGGGAATGCAGGAGTCGCGCTAGCGATGGCGGATTTGGGAGCTAAATTAATTGGGAGATTGTAACCATATAAAGAAAGGACCCCGCCGTAGCGGGGATGCAAAAAATGACTGAAATAATCGGAGTAAGATTTAAGAGTGTCGGGAAGGTCTACTACTTCTCGCCGGATGGGGCTGAGATCCCTGTCGGGACGAAGGTTATTGTCGAGACCGCCCGGGGAGTTGAGTGCGGAAACGTCGTCCTTGCAAACAAAATGGTCGAGGACTCGGAGATCGTTCCGCCTCTCAAAACAATCATAAGAATCGCCACCGAGGACGATTTCAAGCAGATTGAGAAAAACAAGATAAAAGAAGCAGACGCTGCCGACATCTGCGAGAGGAAGATCGCCCACTATGGGCTCAAGATGAACCTCGTCGACGTCGAGTGTACATTCGACAACTCGAAGCTGCTGTTCTACTTTACTGCTGAAAACCGAGTCGACTTCAGGGAGCTCGTGAAGGACTTAGCGTCCGTCTTCCACACGAGAATTGAGCTCCGGCAGATCGGCGTTCGGGATGAAGCGAAGATGATGGGAGGACTCGGCGTTTGCGGAAGGCAGTTCTGCTGTGCAAGCTTCTTAGGCGAATTCCAGCCGGTTTCAATCCGCATGGCGAAGGAGCAGGGCCTGTCCCTCAACCCGACGAAGATTTCGGGAGCCTGCGGAAGGCTCATGTGCTGCCTTAAGTACGAGCAGGACGGCTACGAGGAGTTACTCAAGATCACACCAAAGGTCGGAGCACTTGTGAACACGCCTTCTGGACGTGGAACAGTAACCGACGCGAACCTGATTTCTGGCAAAATCACTGTGAAATTAGACGGTGCCGAGGGCACAACCGTCTTCGAGCGGGACAAGCTGACCGTCATCAAGGACGCAGTTATAAAGGTCTCACGCGAAGAGCTGAAGGCCTTGAAGGATTTAGAAAAGTAAGCCGTTCAGGCACTTGGCAGTTAGCCTCCCATTCCGAGGCTGACGGCGAGTGCCTGATTTATTTTGTCCATAGAGGTTGAATCGAGGACTCCCATGCGCTCTTTCAGGCGCTTTTTGTCGATAGTTCGAATCTGCTCCAAAAGCACGATACTGTCCTTTGCGAGACCACAGGAGCTCGAGTCGATCTCGATATGAGTAGGCAGATGGGTTTTCTCGCGCTGGCTGGTTATCGCAGCAGCAATGACCGTCGGCGAGTGACGGTTCCCAACGTCGTTCTGAACAATAAGTACAGGCCTGACTCCGCCTTGCTCCGACCCGACCACAGGGCTCAGGTCCGCATAATAAATCTCTCCTCTATAAACCGGCACCGGCATAGACATAAAATCACCATTCCTTCCAAGATTTGAATAAAAGCTGGTACCAGTATTCTTGACGGCACCCAAGGCTTTTATTCAACCCCAGGGGAGAAGGATGGGGCTTGGTTCAGATTATGCGGGGAGGGACATAATTGACAAAGCCAGCGAAGATCACTTCACTGGCTTTTGTGGTTGACTATGATTTAATATATTTCTGATACCGACTCGTAGGCTTATCTGGTAGGGTCATTTTAAGCCTGCCATCTTCAAGTAAGACAGATAAGTACTGTCTCCTGAATGTGCCGACACTTGACATGCTTAAGAACTCTTGCATTTCATCTCTCGTTTTTGGAACACTACAGAATTCTAATAACTTCTCGATTTTACTTTCTTTATCTCTATCTTGACTCCTATCTTGACTCCTATCTTGACTCCTATCTTGACTCCTATCATGTACTCCATCTTGACCTCCAGCCTGCTCCTCGAACAAGTTTTCATCAAGCTCGCCACTTTGGATGGCCTGGTAGTTAAGATTCCAGAGAGTTACTATGAAGGAAGAACGGTTGGAAAAGAAGGCTGGTGCGAGTTCTGGTGTATAATTCGCTGCATTCTCGTAAGCCAGGCATATCTTCTCAAGACCGCTGCCTTTGCGTTCCATGTAGCCGAGACGGTTGAAAATGTCAGCTAAAACAGGATTGCGTCTTATTGATGGAATGTCTGTGATGTTCCAGTCCTGGACTAAGGTGCCGTCAGGCATTCCTCCGGGAGAGAAAATAGTCAGACGGTTATCGTAAATGTCGATATGGACTTCGCTTCCCGTGACAAGATAATCACGGTGAATAAGAGCGTTCACGAGGCTTTCCAAAACACTGCGTTCGCAATAGTCCGGCATCTCGATTCTTGAATCAGCAGTTTTCTTCCACATTGTCCGCATATTTCTCTTGACAAAGCTGAGTCCTTCATTCAAAAGAATAATCAGACTACCTGAAAATTCAGCGCTGTCGAGGGCATCAACACTCCCGCCACTTTTGTCAAGCCCGTTCCATCTGGTGCAGAAGAGGCGTGAATGACGGATAGGTCCATCATCAGCAAGAAG
Organism: Ruminococcus sp.; assembly: GCA_020860605.1. Classification (GTDB taxonomy): domain Bacteria; phylum Bacillota; class Clostridia; order Oscillospirales; family Ruminococcaceae; genus Faeciplasma. The sequence continues at coordinate 5,607 of JAJBTZ010000006.1, forward strand.
TGCCCCTGCATTTGTGAGCTGACCTTCAGAATTGCGGATTCCAAAGGAATCCATCATTTTCTCTGTCATGCTGCTGCCAGTCCATGATTTATATCGTTCACGAAGCTTGCTGAAAGCATAGTCATCGTAGCTGTATGGGGATATAAGAGTGTCATATGAAGTACCTCTGCCCCTTAAAATCAAACGTTTTTGTTCCGTTGCATCAGCAAGTACACTTTCGTTACCTATACGGATATATGCCTCAGCAACTCCCTCAGCAGAGTAATAGTAAGGAGTTTCGGAGCCTTCTGGGACGTATACAGTCAGGACTTCTTTATCGTCAATTGATTGGATTCTAAGGACGACATTCGGAAAAGGAGAGATGCGTTCTTTAATCTTTTGACTGATATATTCCGATGCAGCTTTTATATCATCTATGCCGACAACCTCATCGTTATCAGCAATGCCAAATACAAGAACGCCTCCTACTGTGTTTGCAAAGGCACTGACACTCTTTAGCCAGCTTTTTGGCTTTTTCATTTCTACAGCTTGCTTTTTATCATACTCTGTAGCTTCTCCGAGAAGCTGTTTTAAATCCATAGAAGCGCCCTCCTGACATAAGATATAGGTATAGCTTACCATAAAATTGTCATTTAATCAACCCCCGCCTGCGACTATCTTCCACTACACATCTTGATTATTTCATCCGGCGTAACAACCGGCACTATTGACTTTACGAAATCACGGGTGTTTCTTGTGACAATATAATCTACACCGCTCCTTGAAGCCGTTTCGGCGAGGATGGCGTCTTCAAAATCGGAAATTGGGGAAGTTAGTGCGTTCCGGCAATCAAGTGACGTGGTGTCGAGAATTCCGAAAGACATGAAGAGCTTTTTCAGGAGGGCCCTCGTTTCTTCATCGTTGTGAAGGTGGCGGTGCATGATGTAATAAATATCCGCAACGGACTTGGCGGGGATGAAACCTGCAATTTCATCGTTTGCAACTTTAAGGCAAAGCTCCTGAGCGGTCCTGGCAAAAGGCTCACGATTGGCGAGCGCATCGATGATGACGCATGTGTCCACGATTACGTTCATATTCTTCCAAGCCTCTCCTCTCTGGCCTCTTCAAGAGAGGTGTCTGACGGAAGAACGCCGAAAAGTGACTTCATCGCTTCGACCTTGTCCTGATTGCTGTTGACAAGCTTGACACTTATTTTGCCGTTTTTTGAGATGAACACGTCCTCGGTTTCTGCAAGAACGAGATATTTTCCGAGATTCATTTTGAATTCTGTTGCTGTAACAGTCATGTAATCGCCTCCTTAGTAATTCTGATTTTATTATATGCGGTTCGAACGAAAAAGTCAAGAAAATCGAACGATAAATTGTGAAAAGCGTACCGAAGCCATCTGACCTCGGTACGCTTTTAAATTAAGGAGATTTAATTTTTGATGTATTTTTCTGCCTCAGATTTTGAAACTATTTTTGCACGCTTTTCTTTTCTGTCATAAACGATGACTTCCTGTTCACGTTCGTCTTTTTCAGGGTAGCAATACGGGCAACGAGAATACTCTGATTCATCGTAAACATGGTCGCAGAAAGGGCACATTTGCATTTTCGTCGCCTCCTTCTCTATGTGAGCATCATCTTTATCAAAATTAGTATCGTTTCGTTCTTTCCACCGTTGTTTTACATGAGGTGTAACCTTGTACATGCCATATCCGAGTGTCAGCGCACCGCCTATAATTAGCCCTATCTTGCCGACCTTTTTCCACTTGGCAATGAGTTCTTCTGCTTCTGAAACGGCTATTTCTGTTGCTTCTCGTGAAGTTTTTTCTGCCGCTTGCTTCGCTAAAAAGCTTGCATTAGCTTGCACTCTCGCCATTGCTTGCGTTGCGTACCTTGCTGCACGATCTGAAGCTATTTCGTTACGCACCTCGCTGATAAGGTCGTTGGACACATCTAACACCTCTTTGATAGAATTATCAAAAGTCCTTGTAGTCCAATAGCGGTTGTAATGGGCATAGCCTCCAGTACCTCTGTGAAAATCATTTTCTACTGCATATTTCATTGCTTTCTGTGTCACGCTGTAGTCACCTGGCTTGCCCTGCAGAAAACCTTGTTTTACCAGAACTCGGTTCATTTCCTCTCCAGTCAATCCGTAGTCCTGCCCTAAAATAGTCGCTGATACTTGCATAGTTTTTCTCCTTTCCTATTGGTAGCCAACGTCTTTTTTACCGTCGCAGAATACCTGAGTTGCTCGGATAATATATTCCGTAGCACCTTTACCACATTGAAACTCAACTATATGTTGGAATTCTGGATCATTCATCATTTCTTGCATGTATTCCGTGAAGAAATCTGCAAGTTCCGTCTCGGCTAATTCCTCGTCAGATTCATCCTCACCCTCTTTTGCTATCTTAATTATATCTCTGTAGGATTGTTCAACGGCAGCTTGGACCTGTGCAGAATCTTCTGGAACTCCCATGAGACACCCGATGGCTAAAATATTGTATAAGGCCGGCATATACAACTCCATTTCTGCACAGTCAGTATCCGTATACTCTGCAGAATTTGCAATAGAATCTTCAAGGCATGATGTAAAGCTTTTGTCTTGGTAGATACGTGTAACATCAATATTACCCATCGCGCGAAGCGTGCTTTCCGGCAGTTTTAAAGTTAGCTCAAGATTTTTGATTGTATTAATCATACCATTAATTCTCTTGCGCTCTTCCTCAAGAGTACTAATCAAACGGTCCAGCTCATCAAGCATATCCAAGGTGGGAGACTCTAAAAGCGTCTTTATGGTTTTTCGTTCGTAACCGGCTTCTACAAAAACTTTAATCAAAAACAGTTTCTGAATTGCATAATCATTGTAAAGCCAGTATCCAGCTTCGGTGATTTTTGTTGGCTTCAGTAGTTCGACCTTGTTATATTCTTGTAGAGTTCTACGAGTGACGCCTACAATTTTACAGACTTCACTTAGTTTTTTCATTGCAACACCACCTTCTTACTCACATATTATAAAACCTGCACGTAGCGTGCTGTCAAGACCTTTTTCAAATATTTTTAAAATTATTTTGAGCATCAAACTCGCCCCGCCTGCCAAAACAGACGGGGCGATTACAATTTTTAGCAAGCTTCAGCTGGGGAGAGCAATCACAGCTCCGCCAACTTCTTAAACTCCTCCTTGAGTGCAGGATAAATCTCGGTGTAGAGCTTATAGAACTCCTCGTACTTCGGGACGTCCTCGGCGATCGGCTCCTGGACCTTGTCGGTTTTGATGATTGCGTGGCAGGCTTCGGGAACGCTTGAATAGAGTCCGGCACCGACGCCAGCAAGGATTGCAACGCCGAGTGCGGGGCCTTCCTTCGAGGAAGCGGTCTTGACGGGGCAGTTATACAAATCTGCGAGCATCTGTCTCCAGATCGGGCTGGTTCCTCCGCCACCGCAGGCCATCATGTCGGAAACGCCTATGTTCATCTGGCGGAAGACTTCAACGCAGTCTCTAAGAGAATAGGAAACGCCTTCCATAACGGCTCTCAGCATGTCCTTCTTAGTGTGCATTGCGGAAAGTCCGAAGAAAACTCCTCTTGCATCAGGGTCGAGGTGAGGGGTTCTCTCTCCCATGAGATACGGAAGATAGAGAAGCCTGTTCGCGCCGATCGGGACGGTTGCGGTCTCCTTGTCCATGAGATAATATGCATCGACATCCATCAGCTTTGCGGTCTCCTTCTCAGCATTGCAGAAGTTGTCTCTGAACCACTTGAGCGAGAGGCCAGCGCCCTGGGTTACACCCATAACATGCCAGCTATTGGGAACTGCAGCGCAGCAGGTGTGGACTCTGCCTAATTTGTCGATAGAAATATTTGAAGTGTGAGCGAAGACAACGCCGGAGGTTCCGATTGTTGTGAACGCCTTGCCGTCCTCAACAACGCCGGTTCCGACAGCAGCTGCTGCATTGTCTCCAGCACCGCCGACAACGGGAGTTCCCTCGCAAAGGCCTACCATCTCAGCGACCTCCTTCGTGAGGCCACCAGTGACTTCACAGGACTCGTAGACGTTTGCAAACATCGAGCGATCGAAGCCCAATGCGTCGATGATTTCGTTCGACCAGGTTCTCTTCGGAACGTCAAGAAGCTGCATACCTGAAGCGTCAGAAACCTCGGTAGCGTACTCGTGGGTGAGAACGAAGCGGATGTAGTCCTTCGGCAGAAGAATGTGACGGCAGCGCTCGTAGTTCTCGGGCTCGTTGTTCTTGACCCAGAGAATCTTTGCAGCAGTCCAGCCGGTGAGGGCAGGGTTAGCGGTGATTTCGATGAGCTTATCTCTGCCGATGATTCTATTCATCTCGTCGACTTCGTTGGCGGTTCTTTGGTCGCACCAGATGATGGAACGGCGGATGACCTCGTTGTCCTTGTCGAGCATGACAAGGCCGTGCATCTGGCCGGAAAGTCCGATGCCCTTGACATCCTCCTTCATAACGTCGCTCTCAGCGACAACAGCCTTGATGGTGCCGATAGCAGCGTTGGCCCAGTCATGTGGGTCCTGCTCCGCATAGCCATTCTTCGGCTGGTACATGGGGTACTCAATCGTCTTAGAAGCGATAACGGTACCCATCTCGTCAAACAGAACCGTCTTGGTTCCGCTTGTTCCAATGTCTACACCTATAATGTAAGCCATAAATGATTCCTCCAATATATGTTTCCGACTAAAGTCGGTGGTTTACAGAAACCTTGTCGGCGCCGAAGGCGCCGAAACGATTTCAGGCTTCGCCTGAAATCGCACCCCTCCACCGCGCTTCGCGCGGTCCCCCTCCCCCTTCGGGGGAGGCTTTAATTTGTTCTCCCGAGAGTTCGAGTTGAGGGATTAAGTTGCAATTTAAAAGTTGTGCAAAAGTCAGAAGCCATCCTTCGGCAGTTATAGCCTCCCCCGAAGGGGGAGGGGGACCGCTGGCGAAGCCAGTGGTGGAGGGGTGCGATTTCGCCGAAGGCGAAATCGCTCGGCAAGGAGGCTTCAGCCTCCGCAGCCGACAATCACTCGCTCAGGTACAACCCCACCTCACTCAGATTCTCAATCAAATCCTCAAACCCCTCATCATCACACTCAACACATTCCCTCATCCCAGGGTTGTCGTCGCTTAAGACGTCCCAGATGGTGATGCTTTCGGGATTATTTTTGTAGCCGAGGGACTTTACAATCGGCTCGAATTTTGATAAACTGTTAGAGTAGATGTCGAGGCGCTGGAATTCCTGCATGTAGAGCTCGTCGCCACAGTTGCTGCCGAAGCCGAACTTGATTACTCCGTCTGAAAAGAGAATCCCACCGTATCTCTTTAAGATAGCTTTCGCAACGGGAACGGTGCAGTTGAGGTAATACGTGAGATATTCGTCCGAGTCGCCGTCGGGGACTACGATGAAGAAGAACATGGGTTCTGAAAACTTCGCCACTGCCCGACTCCAGAAGCTCTTGTAATCTTCAGCCGAAAGCGTGAGGGTGAGCCTATGGTCCTCAATCTTATATTCTTTTTTGACAGAATCGGCGTTCACGCTTACGCCTGCTATGAGTTTTATCTCGGACAAATTGCTCATCTCCCGCAAAAAATAGCGTTGAAGTACGAAAAATGGTACTAAAAATCGAATAAAGTGGCCTTATAGTCCGAATAAACGGACAAACTATGTAGTATAATGGTGTCAGAAACTTAAAGAAAGGCGGCATCATCATGCTTACATATTTAGCAGCACTTGCATTAGGAATTATCGGAGTCTATAAGCTCAGGGACGGTCTTATGCTCATCCAGAACTATAACGACGAGAAGGAGGCTGCCCTCAGGCGGTCACAGATCGAGGTTTCGACTCCCAATACAAACATTATAACAAAAAACAGCGAGCAATGCAAGACATTTAAGCAAGCTGTTTAGAATCAATTTCGAAAGGAAGTTTCAAAATATGCAAATTCTGACGATAATTTTGCTTATCGTGGCTATAGCTCTTCTGGGAGCTGTCCTCGGGGCGGTTGTCTATTTTGGAAAGAAGAACGCGACTAAGGACAATTCTCAGGAAAACGAGAGGATTTTATCTGAAATCCGTGAGACTTCGAAGCCGATGGGCGAGATAAAGGCTCAGCTCGACACTCTCCAGAATTCCCAGCTCACCTCCGACCAGATTTTAAGACAGGAGCTTTCGAAGTCCCTTTCCGACAACCGCGAAGAGCTTTCGAAGTCGATCGAGGCCTCACGAAAGTCGCAAAGTGAGGCGATGGACAGCGGTTTTAACAGCGTTCGGAACATCATGAACGAGAAGCTCGGTGAAATCAAGGGTGTTGTCGACGAAAAGATGCAGAAGACCCTGAACGAGCGCCTTGACTCGAACTTCAAGCAGATCGGCGAGCAGCTCTCGGAGCTCTATAAGACCCTGGGCGAGCTCAACCAGCTTTCAGGCGGGGTTCAGGATCTTAACCGCACCCTTTCGAACGTCAAAACAAGAGGCATTTGGGGCGAGCAGCAGCTCGCAGCGATTTTGGAGGACACCATGTCCTCCTCCCAGTACGAGAAAAACGTCGCCACCAAGCGCGGTTCCTCCGATAGGGTCGAATTCGCCGTCAAGCTCCCCTCGAGCACAGGCGACAAGAAGAGCTTCACCTACCTTCCGATCGACTCGAAGATGCCTTCTGACATCTATAATAAGATTCTTGACGCCTCCGAAGCCTGCGATTCAGCAGCGGTTGCAGCAGGCGTGAAGGAGCTCGAGCAGAGGATCAAGACCGAGGCGAAGAGCATCTCTTCGAAGTACATAGATCCCCCGTACACGACCGACTTCGCAATCATGTTCCTCCCGACTGAGGGCCTCTATGCCGAGGTTCTTCGGATCGATGGCCTCTCCGAATGGTGCCAGTCAAGCGAGAAGATCATGATTGCGGGACCTACCACGATAACGGCACTTCTCAACAGCTTAAGAGTCGGCTTTGCAAACGTCGCCCTGAACGAAAAGAGCGCCGAAGTCCTGAAGCTCCTGATGGCTGTAAAGGCTCAGTACCAGAAGTTCGGCACCCAGATCGACAAGGTCATGAAGCAGCTCGACAGCGCCCGTTCTGGCGTCGACGAGCTCAAGCACCGCTCCGACATCATCCAGAAAAAGATGGGCTCCGTAGGCGAGCTCGACTCCGACGAGGCGGAAAGAGTCCTCGGGCAGGCTGGGGTGCTGAGCGTCAGCAGTGACGATTAGGACTTGCAATGTGAGGGGAAATGTGGTATTATAGAGGTACCAGATGTCGGCTTCGCCGACCGCGCCTTCGGCGCGCCCTCTCAGTCAGCTGCTTCGCAGCTGCCAGCTCTCCCAGAGGGAGAGCCGAGTTGTTACCTCAAGGAAGGCTTTGTGCAAGTGGAATTCTTGGCTCCCCCTCTGGGGGAGCTGTCAAGAAGTTCGCAAGCGAACTTCCGAAGCGCGACTGAGAGGGCGCGAGCGAAGCGAGCGAATAACTAACAGGAGGTAAACCCCATGAAATTAAAATTCTACATCTGCTCCCATTGTGGACAAATTATTGCTAAGATCAAGGACAAGGGCGTGCCGGTTATGTGCTGTGGCGAGCCTATGAAGGAGCTCGTTCCCGGAACCACTGAGGCAGCGACTGAAAAGCATATTCCCGTCTACACTGTTGACGGAAACACCGTCAACGTCACCGTCGGCTCTGTCGAGCACCCGATGACCGAGGCTCACTACATAGAGTGGATTCTCCTCGAGACCAAGAACGGCAACCAGCGTAAGGTCCTCACCCCTTCTGATCTCCCAAAGGCAAGCTTTGCACTTCTTCCAGGCGATGAAGTCGTCGCGGTTTATGCTTATTGCAATCTGCATGGGCTTTGGCAAGGATAATACGCCACTTTGTAGCGATGACTTGCCTTCGGCAAGTCGGCAAGTTCGGCTTCGCCGAACTTGCACCCCTCCACCACCGACTTCGTCGGCGGTCCCCCTCCCCTTTCAGGGGAGGTTTTTTATTCTCTCGCAGCTTTGAGCAGAGCACAAAAGCGCTCGCTTCGCTCGCGCCCTCTCAGTCAGCTGCTTCGCAGCTGCCAGCTCTCCCAGAGGGAGAGCCAAGTTGTTGCCACAAGGAAGGCTTTGTGCAGAGGAATTCTTGGCTCCCCCTCTGGGGGAGCTGCCGGCGGAGCCGACTGAGAGGGCGCCCGCCGAAGGCGGGCGCATCGCCACGAAGTGGCGACAAAGTGTGGATCCCTCAGAACCCATCCTCGAGCCAAAAAAAGCCTCCCCCGAAGGGGGAGGGGGACCGCCACGCGAAGCGTGGTGGTG
>JAJBTZ010000055.1 GCA_020860605.1 Ruminococcus sp.
CCTTCGGTGGTCGCACCCCTCCACCGTCGCCGAAGGCGACGGTCCCCCTCCCCTTCGGGGGAGGCTATCTCTGCCTGAAGGACAGGTTTGAGCAGAGCACAAAAGTAGGGGCGGATATTATCCGCCCGAAAACTCTCAGCAATCGGTAGCGGGCGGATGATATCCGCCCCTACAATTATTCGCTATCCGTATCCCCTGCCTCGACAGGGTCTACTACCTCGATAGTCTCTTCGGTGATGTCGACGGTTTCGACGGGAACCAAATTCTCGATTGCCTCCTCAATCGCCTCAGCATAGGCGTTGACCTGCTTCTGGTTCAGGGCGCTCAAGCTCCAATCGACTGCTTCGATTGCTTCGGTGACGGCGGAGAAGTTCTCGTAATCGTCTGGGTTCAGGGAGTTTGCCTTCGCGATGGCTGCCTGGACGCCTGTGTAGCTTGCCTGGATGTGGGAGAGAGTTGTGTAGATATCGGAGTTCGAAGTTGTGGTTTTGACAGCCTCAACCTTCTGCTCGCTCGTATAGATCTCGCAGTTATACTTAACATTTAAAATATAAATCGTGTTGCCATAGGAGTCTGTCGAGCTCGTCACGGTGACCTCCAAAGGCTCAATCGCTCCACATTCCGAACAAGCAACCGTCGCCGTAGCGGTATTATCACTCGCCCAGACAATCTCTGGCGAGCCGAAGGTGTGGCCAGTGGCAGTGCTTGCCACCGTCACCGAGTAAGTATACTCAACGTTTTTGTAAGTCCCCTTAGCCGTATACAACACTGCTCCCTCATCCTCACACTGAGCAACCGTTGTAACCTCGCTCTCAATCTCCGTCGCAACAACTGGCTGCTCATCGCTGCAGTTATCACAAGTCAGCGTCAACGTTGCCGAAGTGTAGTCTGAAGACCAGTCGCAAGCAGTGACGGTGTAGGAGTGGCCAGTGGCGACAAGCCCAACCGTCTGCTTATTGGTATAAGTCGTGCCATTGAAGGTCACAGATGCTGTGTAAATTATCTTGCCATCATCGGTGCAAGAAGCTGAGGTCGTGGCGTCAGTGATTGAAGCATTTACCGTTTCGGTATAATTGTTACAAATGGTGCATGTAAATGTCGCTGTCGCTGAAGTGTAGCCTGTCCAAGACCAAGACGGGTCGCCATAAGTATGAACAGTCCCAGTAAACTGTGTATTGCCATAAACAGCCACACCCTTACAATCAGTGCCAGCATACACTGTCATATGAGTGTTATCGAACACTGGATAAGCATCAGTTCCTATCGTCTGATACCATACCTGAGTGCCATTTGTTACGCCATTATTCAGCAAATAGGCCACTTCGCCAGAGGCGAATTCATCGGTGGTTACGGAAGCGGTGCTGGTGACAGTTCCTGAATCAATCACTCCAACAGCAGAGAAAGAAGTTGAACTCAAACAATAGCAGTTTTGCACAGTACTCGAGTTAACTTGACCGACAATACCACCAATAGTGCTGTATACGGAACCAGAACTTACAGAACAACTACTATAACAATTCTGTACCTTTCCATTCTCAACGGCACCTGTAATTCCGCCTATACGTTACATCGTTCCACTAAACGTACCGCTACTGCAACATTCTTCGACGGTTCCATAATTGAATCCAACCACACCGCCGACATAATATTTTCCGCTAACGCTGCCACTGTAAGAGCAATTACTTACAATTCCACGATTTATACCAATAATGCCGCCAACACAATTATAGGCTGTCACAGTACCATTAACTTCAACATTATTTACTGTTCCAGTTGTTCCCACATATCCAAACAATCCTTGATCACTAACTTCATCTATTCTGATATCATAATAAATATAAAGGTTAGAAATAGTATAGCCTTTGCCATCAAATGTTCCTTCGAATCGAGCAGAAGAAGTCCCTATAGGTGTCCAAGCTTGACTACCTAAATCTATATCTGTAGTTAGAACATAGTAAACGTCACTTGTGTTTGTTCCATTATTGACCAAAGATGCAAGATATGCGAGCTGAGCGCCAGTGGCTATTTGGTATGGGTCGGTTTCAGTGCCCGAACCGCCGGCAAAAGAAGTAGCGACAGTGCCATCCCAAGCGTCAGCAGAGGCCGAAATGGTCAGCCCAGACAACGTGCTTAAGAGAAGACACACACTCAAAACAACCGCTAAAATTCTTTTTGACATTAAAAATAACCTCCTTCATATTCGATGGAGGTTTTTATATTGGGTCTCGCGCGAAGCGCGAGTACCCCCCCACACAATCAGGGTATTCCGCCTTTTATAAGCGAAATCTTATAAATCGTACAAATATTATATCATATTTTGGGGATAATTGCAATAGGTTTTGAGAAGGTTTTTGAATAAAATTTTGGGGAGCTTCTGACGAGGGGCGAAAGTGGCCTTGACAATCCCCCTGCATTGTGCTATAATCATCCCGTAATTGTATCAAATGAGACAGATTCGGGGTGATTTTTTGGCTGGAAGGAAGACGGCAGAGGTCTTGGCGGGGACGTTTCTCTTTGAAGGGGTACCGACGGAGGAAGTTTCCCGGATCGCAAGGGAGTTTTCTTGTGGGGAGAAGGCTTATTCGAAGGGAGAGGTTATCTTTTCGCCGGAGAAGTTTGAAAGGGTCCTGGGAGTCGTGATTTCCGGGAAGGTCGCTGTCACGAAAGGGAGACTTTCGGTGAGTGAGCTTTCGGCAGGAAGCCTCTTTGGGGCTGCAGCGCTCTTTAATGATGAGACTGAGTATGCCTCGACGCTGACGGCGAAGGCTGCGACAACTGTCCTCTATTTCAGCCAGGACGCGATACTCGGGCTCATCAACCAGGACGAGAGGATTCGGATGAATTATATTCGGTATCTTTCGACGAGAATTCGGTTCCTGTCCGAAAAGGTGGACACTTTGGGAGAGATCAGCAGCGAGAAAAGGCTGGCGCGGTTTCTTCTCAAGAACGCTGACGACAAAGGGATTGTCAGCGGGTGCAGCTTCTCGGAGATGGCTGGAAGGCTCGGAATCGGGAGAGCTTCGCTCTATCGGGAGCTCGGAAAGCTTGAGGAGGCGGGAGTCATCCAGAAAAATCGGAACGGAGTCGAGATTCTTGACCCCGAAAGGCTGTCTCAGATATAGGATATAGGAAGGAAATTTGTCATGATGAAATTTAAAAGAATTATTGCTGTTTTAACCGCTATAGTGATGGCACTGGCACTCTGCGGGTGCTCTGAAAAAAGTGTCGGAACGGAGATCAATATTGCCGTACTGTCTGGCCCAACTGGAATTGGGGCGGTTTACCTCATGGAGGCGAACGATAACGGCGAGACCACCAACACGTATAACTTCACAATCAGCTCGGTGAATGACGATGTCGTCGCTGGGCTCACGAGTGGTGAGTATGACATCGCTGCGGTCGCTACTAATGTCGCTGCGAATCTATACAACAAGACCGACGGGGCGATCCAGATTTGCGCTTTGAACACCTATGGCGTCCTCTATATCCTCGAAAACGGCGACAGCATTGAAAGCGTCGAAGATTTGAGAGGAAAGACCATCTATGCCACTGGGCAGGGTGCGAACCCGGAGTATGTCCTCGACTATATTCTTTCTGAAAACGGCATCGACCCGGAAAATGACGTCACGATTGAGTATATGGATTCTGACGCGCTTGTGACGCTGATGGCGACTGGCGAGGCGGAGATTTGTATGCTCCCTGTTCCTGCGGTCACGAATGTTATGATTCAGAATTCTGATGTGAGAATCGCACTCGACATCACCGAAGAGTGGAACAAGGTTTCAGAAGAGGGTCAACTCACGATGGGCTGCGTTGTCGTGAGAACCGAGTTTGCGGAGGAGAACCCTGAGGCGGTTGAGGCGTTCCTCGAGGAGTATGCCGAATCGATCGAGAACGTTCAGGAGAACGTCGAACACGCTGCTGAGCTCTGCGAGACTTATGGCGTCGTCGCGAAGGCTGCCGTGGCGCAGAAGGCTATCCCCGACTGCAACCTCTGCTGCATCACCGGCGACGAGATAAGGACGACTATTGAGCCTTACTACACGGTGCTCTATAACGCCAACGCCTCTTCGATTGGCGGAGCTATTCCCGATGAAGACTTCTACTTTGCGGGCTAATCGGGCCTTGAGAATAATCCTCCCGACGGTTTTCTGGCTTGCGGTCTGGCAGATTGCTGCAACGGTTGTCGGGCAGGAGCTCCTGATTCCGACGCCCTTGGCAGTGCTCAGGAGATTTTGCGAGCTGGTGGTCACGAGCGACTTCTGGATCACTGCCGGGATGAGCCTTCTTAGGATTTTCGTAGGAGCGATTGCAGGAGGGTTACTCGGGATAATTTTGGCAGCGCTGACTTGTCGGTTTTCGATCGTTGACATGATAGTCTCCCCTGCCCTTCGGGTTATCAGGGCGATTCCTGTGGCGAGCTTTATAATACTCGTGCTACTCTGGGTGAGGAAAGGCGCGGTTCCGGCGGTGATTTCAGAGCTGATGGTCATGCCAGTCATGTGGGAGAGCGTGTCGGTCGGGATAAAATCGGTGGACAAGCAGCTCTTGGAGATGGCGGAGTGCTACGAAATGAGCAGTCTTTCGAAAGTAAGGCGGATTTATCTGCCGTCTATTAAGCCAAATCTCATCGGCGGGATCAGAAACTGCGTTGGACTGGCATGGAAATCGGGAGTGGCTGCGGAGGTTTTGTGCCTGCCGAAGAATGCTGTCGGGTCGCAGGTCTACTATTCGAAGATTTACCTTGAGACGCCTTCGCTTTTTGCCTGGACAATCACGGTTGTGCTGCTGTCACTGGTTCTCGAGAAACTGATTTTTCTCATCCTGAGAGAAAAGAAGGCGGGTGAGAATCCTGAAAATTGAGAATATCACGTTTTCATATGGTGAGAAAACCGTTTTTGAGAATTTCTCGCTTGAACTTCCTGATGATGGCATCACCGCCATTTCTGGCGAGTCTGGTTGCGGGAAGACGACGCTTTTAAGGCTGATTGCAGGGCTCGAGAAGCCACAATCGGGCAGAATCGAATCGCCGAAGGAAATCGCTTTCATGTTTCAGGAAAACAGGCTGCTCCCCTTTCCTGACGTTACAGGGCAACTCACGGCAGTTCTCCCTAAAAATACTGATGTCACGAAATATCTTGAAGCTGTTGAGCTTGGGAACGAAGCACATGCTCCCATCGAGAGCCTCTCGGGAGGCATGAAGCGGAGGGTTTCGCTTGCGAGGTGTATCGCGTTTGCGGAGGTTACTGGTAAAAAGCTGATTCTCTTAGATGAACCGTTTGCGGGGATTGATCCTGAGAGAGTCAAGAGGATTATGGAGTTTATACGAGGTCTTTCTATTCCAGTGATTTATTCGGCACATGATAGAGAAGCCTTGGAGCTTGCGGATAAAAAAATAGCAGTTCGCTGAATGCGAGCTGCTATTTCTATAATGGGGGCTATAGAACTATCGAATTGATGGTCTCAATCAGGTCGACTACCGACGAACGGGTCACGAGAGAGGTGGATTCGCCGTTGATGACCGCCAGGCAGTAAGTGCCGTCATAGCGGTAGAGTTCAACCGTTACCTCAGGGTAGTTCTCGTTGTCGAGGTAGGCCGTGAATGAGAGTTCGAGCTTGTCGCCTGGGTCTTCAGTGGTGAAGGACTCGGCGGTGACGGCGTCTATCGCATCGGAGAGGTCGTCGATGTCGACTTCTACTCGGTAATTCGAGATGTCGTCGTCTTCATCGAGAGTGTCAGCGTCAACCACTTCACCATCGTAGTAGTAATAGTAGACGCGGTCGGACTCCTCGTCGTCGGGGTCACTGAGCTCTGAATAGATGGTGTAGGTGACGTCTTCGATGGTGAAGTCGAGCTGGTAGATGCTCGAGATGTCGGCAGTGAAGACTTCGGCATGGCGGAGGTCGTCGTAGCCACAGGCGATGAGGTAGTTATACCTGTTCGAGGCAAGCTCGTAGATTATCTGGGAGTCGTTCACTCTGACGTAGAGGCTGAGGCTTGAGATGTCGACCTCGGCGTCTTCGTCTTCGGAATCTTCGAGCTCCTCCTGAGCTTCGGCAAGCTCGTCCTGATTGACGCCTATCGTGAGGGTGACCGTTTCGGTGGTAGTGACCTCTTCACCGTCGTCATCAGTCTCGGTGACGGGGTAGTCAACAGTGATGGTGAGGACAGGGTTGTTCATGCCGTAGAGCTCGAGCTCGTCATCTGATGCGTTATAGGTGACGTAGTCGCTGAGGCCGGTGTTGCGGATGTAGCCGAGATATGTCTCGATGCTGTCTGTGTCGAGAGGCAGGTCGCTGTCGGAGACGAAATAGGTATCATCGGAGCAGTAGGTGTTCGAGCTGTCGGCTTCGAAATAGATCGAGTAGTTTTCGGCACCTGTAAAGGTGATTTCAGTGGCTTCGGTGAAGGAGCCGATGGTGTCATCCTCGATCATGTCGCTGAGCTCGACATAGTAGGTGTCGTAGGGGTCGACTACTGCAAGGTAGACGTTGCCGTCACCGATTGAGACATAGCGCTCGCTGTCGAGAGTTGAGAAGTTGCCGAGGGAGATTTCATAACTCGAATCATCGTCAAGAGTTATGTTTATAGTCATAACGGGGTCGTCGAGGCCATACTGAGAGTAGTCGTCGACCTCCTCAATGATGAAGTCGGCTTCGTATTCTTCGAAGATGCTTAAGAGGTTCTCGACTTCGGAAGTACTTGTCGGGAAGGCGGAGTCGTCGTCATAGAGCCAGGACTCGGTTTCGGAATCGTAGGTGAAGCCGAGAGTGGTGTCGTCGACGTCCCATGAGACGGATGAGACGCTGTCAGTCGAAATTGAGAGAACTATCTCGTTCGAATTCTGGATCTTCTCCTGCTCCTCGTTATAAAGGGACACGAGGAAGGTTGCAAGGCAGAGGACCACGAGTACTACGAGGAGAATTACTATTCTTCTTACTCTTTTCGTCATTTCTGAGCCCTCCTTCTTCTTACGAGGACGATTATGCCGATGCCGATGTAGATTATTGGGATGATGCCGATCATGAGGATTTTAAGCCATGAAGCGGTCGATTCTGAGATGGTGAGGTAGCTGTAATCGAGGCTTCGGCTGCTGATTGCAAGAGCTTCCCTCTCGCCTATCATGTCGGAGATGGCGTTGATGGCGAGGTCGACGTTGGCTCCTGAAGAATAGGAGTTGTAGTACTCGTCAACAAACGCTGCTGCGGAGACCCAGACCATCCGTCCGCCTTCGTTGCTCTCGATCGAAACTGCAACTGAGAACGGGCCATCGATGTCGCCTTCCTCCTCTTCGTAGGTGTCGAGGGCGTAGCCGGCGATCTTTGAGAACGAAGTGTCGGAAGTGGTCAGGAGTGAGGTTACGGTGCCGTTTTCGTTGGAATCAGCGATTGTGAGACCTGAAGATATGCAAAGGACTGCATAGTAGTTCTCATCGATGAGGGCGTCGGTGATGTTGCTGCTCTCAATGTTGGGGAGAAGGAGATACGGATAATAAGCGTAGTTGTTTCTGTCTGCCTCGATTACAACGCCTTCCTCAACGGTGACGCCATAGTATTCGAGGAGGCTGTTTAAGTTGGTGAAGTCCACTCCATCAAGAGGGCCAGCGATTACCATCAGGTTTCCGCCGTTATAGACCCACTCTGTGAGCATTGTAGCCTCGTCCTCGGAGATATCGCTCTGGGGCTCGTAGATGAGGATTACATCACAATCTTCAGGGACTTCGTCGACTGTCAGAAGCGAAAGGGACTCAGTTTCAATGTTGGACTTGTCGATCTGGTCTGCAAATGTCTCAGGGAGATCGCTTTCGCCGTGGCCCTCCAGGATATACATCTTCGGGAGGTCTTCGGTGACGACGTAGTCAATAGCGGAGGTTATGCAGCCTTCACCGTCGAAGGAGCTGGTGACTGAGATGGTGTTTGAATACATGCTGTACTCGGTCGAATAGATGTCGGACCATGCTATATAGCGGTATCTGTCGCCACACTCGACGATAAGGCTGTTATTGGAAACGGTTTCGTCGGTGTACTGCTCGGCGAATGTCGGATAGACGTCAGGGTTCTTCTTGACAACTGAGATGTGATCAGATAGGCTCTCGTACTTTGCGAGAAGATTCTCAAGGATCGTGTTCTCCTCGCCAGACTGGACGACCCAGTAGATTGTGACGTCGTCTTCAAGATTATTCAATACCACTTTCGTGTTACTCGTGACGGAGTAGAGCTGCGCTGAGCTGATGTCGAGCTGGGTCCAGGTGGACGGAAGAGTCGACGCTAAGACGTTTACGACTATCAGGACTGCCAAAACTACTGCCGTGATTATGAGAGAGTAGCTTCCTCCCTGGAATGCCAGGCGGTTAAGCGTGTTTCTCGAGTTTTTATTTTCACTATTCTTTCCCATCAGTTATACCTCCTCTTTTCAAGCGACTGCACCGTCAGGAACAGGAAGAAGACGATCACCGTGAGATAGTAGATGATGGCGGTTACGTCGAAGATGCCGTCGATAAAGACATAGAATCTGTCGAAGAGTGAGAGCTGGGACATGATGTTGGGAACCAGTCCCTCAAACATCGAGCTGTCTATGATGAAGAGCATCATTATTATTGCAACGAGTGCAAGGCCTATCGTGTAGGCGACGTTGTCGTTCTTCGTTAAATACCGAATCAGGAAGGCGAAGAGGACCGCTACTATCGCAAGTGTTATAGCGCTTCCGAAGGCGGTTGCGGAGACATACTCGGAGATGGTCACGCTGTAGTAGTTGAAGAGGATTACAGCGAGGGATATTCCAGCTGCGATGCCCTGATTTTCGGTTAGTGACGAGATGAAGGTGCCGATGGATATCAGCGCTGCTCCCATCATGAAGAAGGCGAAGATCGAGCCATAGGAGGTCGGGAGATAGACGTCGCCATACTGAGCGAATATCAGCGGATAGATGCTGACAACACAAAGCGGGATCAGGAAGACTGTCAGGAGCGAGAGGTACTTCCCTATTACGACCTGTGTAGTCGAGATTGGCAGGGCATAGAGGAGCTGGTCGGTCTTTTGGCGCTTTTCCTCGGCGACCACCCTCATTGTCAGGATAGGGACGATTATTATGAGAATAAGGCAGCCGTAGTAGAGGACATATTCGAAGTTTGCTACAGCCTGGTTGATGTTATAGATCATTGCACCGACGCCAGTGATTATCAGGAGGAATGCTCCGAAGAAATACGCCGTCAGCGAATGGAAATAGCTTTTCAGCTCATGCTTCAATACTGCTATCATCTTCTTCAACCTCGCTTTCTTCGTGGATTTCTTCTTCAGAAGCTCCATTAGCTTCTGCTACTTCAGTAGCTTCAGATTCCGTCTCTTCCGAAGGCTCTTCGGAATTTTCGGGAGCAGGAGTATCTTCTGTCAGCTCAATGAATACATCCTCAAGATTTACCTGCTTCAATGCCATCTCAAGAAGAACTATGTCATTGTCCACAAACGCCTTGAAGAGTTGGCGGGACATATCGTAGATTTCCTTCATGTCGGTCTTTATGCGGACGGTTGTATAAGCTTCGGACTCCTGATGCTCGGGATAATTGAGCTCTGTGATGCCTGTGAGGCCCTTAAGAATCTCCTCAACCTTTGGCTTCTCCGCCTCGGCAGTCAGGGTGATTTCGTTTGGCGTCAGAAGCGTATGGGTGAGCTTCTCGGGCTCATCGAAGGCGACAAGCTTGCCATGGGAGATGATCATTATCTCGTCGCAGATTGTCTGAACCTCGGAGAGAATATGTGAGCTGAAGATGACGGTTCTGTGCTGGCCGAGCTCTTTTATAAGGTCTCTTATCTCGATGATCTGGATTGGGTCGAGGCCGACTGTCGGCTCGTCTAAGATTATGACCTTTGGGTCGCCCAAGAGCGCCTGAGCGATGCCGACACGCTGCTTATAGCCCTTCGAGAGAGCAGAGATACGGCGGTTTCTCATCTCAGTGATCTTCGTCTGCTCCATGACCTCTTCTATCTGGCGCTTGAGATCTGCGCCCTTGACTCCTTTCGCCTCACCGACGAATCTTAAATACTCCTCGGGAGTCTCATTAAGATAGAGAGGAGGCTGCTCGGGAAGATATCCTATGAGCTTTTTAGCCTCGTTCGGCTCGTCGAAGATGTCGTGGCCATCGATTTTTACAGTTCCGGCGGTTGCGGAAAGGCAGCCAGTCATGATGTTCATAGTCGTGGTCTTTCCGGCACCATTGGGCCCCAAAAAGCCGTAGACATGCCCCTCGTCAATCTCAAACGAGAGGTCATCCACGGCTTTGAAGTTCCCATAACATTTTGTCAAATGTTCAACCGTTATCATAAATAAACCTCCATTATACTTTCAGAACAGGCATAAAAAAAGCCATGCTCGGAATTACTAATGGACATTTTACAATGATCTGTTGGTGAATTGTTGACGCTTAAGCGAAAACTGTTGATGGAGATAAGAAAATATTATGAATTTTATTTGGCAGGATGTTCGTTTTGGCACGGGGATTTCAAAAATCTACTCAAATACAACGCCTTTCGGCTGCGGAGGCTGAAGCCTCCTTGCCGAGCCATTTCAGGCTTCGCCTGAAATCGCACCCCTCCACCGTCGCTGGAAGCGACGGTCCCCCTCCCCCTTCGGAGGAGGCTTTGACTGCCTCGAGGATAGCTTTGAGCAGAAAAAAAGTAGGGGCGGATATCATCCGCCCGTAACCCCTCAGTGATACATAGCGGGCGGATAATATCCGCCCCTACAATTATTCGCTATCCGTCTCTCCTGCCTCAACAGGGTCGATAACCTCGATTATTTCTTCCTCTATATCCACCGTTTCGGCAGGAACTAAGTTCTCGATTGCCTCTTCAATTGCCTCGGCGTAGGAGTTGACCTCACGCTGGTTCAGGACATTCAGGCTCCAATCGACTGCTTCGATCGCCTCGGTGACGGCGGAGAAGTTCTCGTAATCGTCAGGATTCAGGGAGTTGGCCTTCGCTATGGCTGCCTGGACGCCTGTGTAGCTTGCCTGGATGCGGGAGAGAGTTGTGAAGGGGTCGGACTTTGAAGTGGTGGTTTTCTCGGCTGCGACTGTCTTTGAGTCGGTGAAGGTTGTGCCGCTGATTGTGGCGGTATAAACTGTGTTGCCACCAGCATCCTTCTCACTCGTGACCGTCGCCTTGACCGTCTGAACGTCCCCACAGTCGCTGCAAGTGAGTGTCAGCGTGGCGGAAGAGAAATTCGCAGCCCAAGACCAGGACTCAGTGTAGGAGTGACCAGTGGCGGTCCCAGAGACCGTCTCAGCCAAAGTTATCTCATTCTCAGCATTTTCGTCGCTGAAATACTTCCCACAATTGGAGCAGTGCCAATATTCTATGGTGCCGTCAGTGTCGCAGGTTGCCGTGGTGGCAGCATAGTGGCTCAGGCTGTGATCCAAAGTGCTTACAGCGAGGGAGCCCACTTTAGATTCAAGGCATACCGAGTTTCCCGAATATTTCGCATAAACTGTGTATGAAGTCCCTCTCGTCAAGCCATTGAAGACGTTAGAAATCTGCCAGTTAGTGCCGTCGATACTATACAAAGCCGTACCATACAATCCCTGATTATACGAAGTTAATTCCGTAATTGTTATGCTCGTTTCTGTGACTTCTGAAACAGAGACAGTAGGCTCATAAATTACCTCCATTATTCTTACAGTAGAATATGTCTCCCAACCGATTGTTGCTGTTGCAGTGTATTGGTATTCTACAGCTAAGCGAGTAACACTCACCTCGCAATCCAACGTCTTAGTAGAACTACAATCTGAGCAACCAATAGTCACCGTGCAAGTTGAGAGATCGTCGCTCCACGCAAAGCTTGTGGAATGTGTGTGGTCGTGGGCTGAAGAGCATCCGTAATGGATGAAGGCATCTGTCAAACTGTCATTGCTTGAGCTAATCGTAATTTCATCCCAATCATCTTCATCACCAGCATAGTAAACATCGGTGAGAGCTGTGCAGTAGGCAAAAGCACTTTCGTCGATAGTTGCAACATTATCTGGAATTGTTATTGATGTCAGGCTAGTACACCCCTGAAATGAAGCACGGCCTATGCTTGTTACACTACTTGGAATAGTTATTGAAGTTAAAGCAATACAGCCCCGAAATACCGCTGGCTCTATGCTGGTTAATTGGCTACCATCCTCAAATACAACGGATTTTAAACTCACACAGCTCAAAAAAGCTAAATCGCCAATAGTTGTTACACTATTTGGTATAGTTATTGAAATCAAACTCCTGCAATTTGAAAAAGCACTATCGCCGATGGTTGTAACAGTATCTGGAATAATAACCGATGCCAAACTGGGATTGTTGTAAAAAGCCTTCTCACCGATTGCTATTACCGTGTAATTGCCGATTTCCGATGGAATCTTGGCTTCTATGGCTGTGCCAGAATAGCCTGTAATTGTAGCTGTTTTATAAGTGTCATCATAGGTGTAGGTGAAATCTCCATAAGTTTCATCCGCAAACGCCATCACCGTCATCCCCACTACTGCCAAACACACAGTAAGGACCATAACTAAAATTCTTTTTGCCATAATAAAAACCTCCTTCATATTCGATGGAGGTTTTATATTGGGTCTCGCGCGAAGCGCGAGTACCCCCCACACAATCAGGGTATTCCGCCTTTTATAAGCGAAGTCTTATAAATCGTACAAATATTATATCATATTTTGGGGACAATTGCAATAGGTTTCAGAGTCGAAATCAAAAAAATTTTCAAAAAAATCCCCGTGGAGAACCACGGGGATGAAAGGGGTTTGAAATCAGAGCGAGGTGTAACCGCCATCAACGGGGAGAATTGCGCCGTTGACGTAGGTGGAAGTGGGAGATGCGAAGAAGATGGCTGCGGTGTCGAGCTCGCCATCCTGGCCATAGCGACCTTCCGGGATCATGGTGTGAGCATAGTTCTGGAAGAATTCGCTCTGGAGGGTCTCCTTGGTGAGAGGAGTCTCGAAGTAGCCAGGGCAGATGGAGTTGACGGTGATGCCCTTGTCGCCCCACTCGCAAGCGAGGGCTCTGGTGAGGTTGACAACGCCACCCTTTGCAGCATGATAAGGAGCTGCAGGAGCGATCTTGTTTCCTACGAGACCATACATGGAAGCGATGTTGATGATTCTGCCATAGCCAGCAGGGATCATAGCTTTCTTGGCGACTTCACGAGCCATCTTGAAGGTGCCAACGAGGTCGATATTGACTTCGTTGAGGAGAACTTCGTCAGTGATGTCCTCAGCGGGAGCAACTCCGCCAGTACCGGCGTTATTGATAAGAATGTCGATGCGTCCGAACTTGTCGAGTGCAGCCTTGACAGCAGCCTCAACCTGCTCAGTCTTGGTGATGTCGCAAGCAACAGCGAGGGTCTCAACACCATATTCCTTGGTGAGGTCAGCAGCTACTTCGTCGATGAGGTTCTGACGGCGAGCCAGAACGACGATATTGCATCCCTGACTGGCAAGAGCCTTAGCCATCTGGACACCGAGTCCTGTCGAGCAACCGGTAACTAAAGCGACGTTGCCGGTCAAATCAAAATAATTTTTCATTTCCCATGTCTCCTTTGACATAATTTTTTCTTTTGACAACCCCGAAACCGCGCCCGCCCGAAGGCGGTTTCCACATTTTTCAGCGCGTCTCGGTTTGTCCGTGCTAACAGTATAGCATATTTTCTGATTGTTTTCAAG
>JAJBTZ010000015.1 GCA_020860605.1 Ruminococcus sp.
AAGCCGAACTTGCACCCCTCCACCACTGGCTTCGCCAGCGGTCCCCCTCCCCTCCGGGGAGGCTTTTTTGTCCTCCCTCCAAAGTCCTGCCAAGAAAAGTGAAGTGTGCAATAATTTGATATAAAAAATCGTTGCATTTTGTGTAAAATTCGTGTATAATAGTTTCATCACTTTTTATCTTGTCATAAACTACTGTGACGGATAACACGGCGGACGTTGCCGCCGGGAAAGGAACATCACACATGAAGAAAAGAATTTTGGCACTGAGTATGGCTGTTCTCATGATTGTGGCTCTCGTGGGATGCGGAAGCTCTTCGAGAGAGATCGTCTATCTGACCCTCTCAACCGAAGACGCTACGGCTATCCTCGCTGCTGCAGGTATCACGCTGCCAGACGTCGAAGAAACCTCAGCTGCTGGCACGGAAATCCAGTGGTTCTCGTGGTACGACGACTTCCACAACTACAGTGAGGATGAAATCGTCAACACTGGTTACTTCACCTTCACCGAGAAGTATGGCTGCACAATCGAATGGATCGAGACTACATACGCGGACTATTCGGACGACCTCGCAAACCTCGTTCTGTCGAGCAATTCTCCCGACTTTGCACTTGCCGGAACCTCCAACACCGCAGCCTTCCCCTACAGTTGCATGAAGGGAATGTATCAGCCGGTTGACGACTATGTCGACTATTCTGAGCCCCTTTGGTCTGGAATGGCTGATGCTGCTGAGTACTTCGCTCTGGGAGACCAGCACTTTGCATTCGTTACCGACGTTACATTTAAGTCAATCGTCCCCTACAACCGCAGAGTTATCGAAGAGTATGGCTACGACGATCCCGCCGAGCTCTATTGGAATGACGAGTGGACATGGGATGTATTCTATGAGATGTGTATCGACTTCTCTGATCCTGATGATGACAGATATGCTCTCGACGGCTGGTACTATGTAAACAGTATCGTTGAGGAATCGACAGGCAGAACCATCATCCAGAAGGATGAGGACGGACACTTCTACACCAACCTCGACGATCCGCTTATCGAAATCGCTGAGAATATGATTTACGACCTCGTAAAGAACGACTGCGTCTACCACGAGGGCAACGACTACTGGGCAGGAAGAAACGACTTCGTTTACGGCTCAGGCGTCAAGGAAGGCTTGTGCCTCTTCTGGATCTGCGACGTTCCTACTGGACTTAAGCTCACTGTTGAAGAGATGAACCAGATCTGGGGCGACATTGAAGCTGGCGAAATCATGTTTGTTCCGCTTCCTCGTTATCAGGACGGCGACGGTATCTACTACCTCAACTCGCTTCCTACCGGCTACATGCTCATCACAGGTGCCAAGAACCCTGAGGGTGTTGCGCTCTTAGCAGCATGTGAGAGATTCAAGACCATCGACCCGACTGTTGTCAACATCGACAAGAAGCAGCTCAAGGAGACCTACCTCTGGACTGACGAGATGCTCGAAATGTATGACGAGTGCTACGACCTCGCTGTTGCAAACGTCGTCATGTACTACACCGGCGACCTCGGCACCAGCCTTGACTCGGCTTACAACTCGTTCGACTGGGGCATCAACCGCAACGGCGGCAGCTACACCTGGGCTCAGCTCAAGGAAACCTATGGCGACAGGCTCGACTACTACGTCGAAGAGCTCAACGTCATGATCGATAACTATCTCGATACGGGAGAGCTTATCGAATAATTCGGAATTAGGAATTCGGAATTGAATTTCAAGAAAGGCGTCTGCGAGAAGCGGACGCTTTTTTGTCGCCCTTCGGGCGACATGGATTTCGCAGTCTACTTCCCAGACGCGAAAAAGGGCTCCCCTTTCGGGGAGCTTAATTCCGAATTACGAATTCCGAATTGATCACAGAGTCTCTGGATAAGCCCCAGCTGCATGGAGCTTCCTGAGTTTCTCCTCAACATCTGCCTTGTCTTCCTTGTAGGTGATGCCGAACCATTTGTCGTGAGAGGGTCTGGCTTCTACGGTGAGGGTGCCCTCGCTCAGGAAATCGTTGACCATTACGGGGAGGAGGCACTCGGCCTTGATCTGGCCGGGGGTGAGAGCCTTCAGGAAGTCCTCGAAGTACTTATCCATCATTGGGAGAGTCTCGTTATGGAAGCCCCAGAAGTTCATTGAAACCTCTGCATCGGGGTCGACGTCTCCAGTCTCGGCGACCATCTTGTCGCCCTCGGGCTTGATGCCACTGGTCTCATCGACCTTGACAAGCTTGCCGTCAGAAACGCTGCAAATGCCTCTTGTGACAGTGCCGTTCAGGCTGACGGTGTTCTTTAAAATATAGGTGACCATTGCTGCATCGCTGCCGTCCTTGAGGTCGTGGAGGAGCTTATACATGATGTCGAAGCATTCCTTGCCGTAGTAGTCGTCAGCGTTGATGGTTGCGAACGGGTCTGTAAGAGCGTCCTTGGCTGCTAATACTGCATGGACGGTTCCGAAGGGCTTGACTCTGTCCTTAGGAATCTCATAGAAGCTCGGAACGGTTGAATAGTCCTGAACGCAGTATTCGAGCTCGACTCTGTCCTTGAACTTCTCGCCGACAGTGGAGCGAACCTTCTCGACCATTTCTTCCTTGAGGACGAAAACGACCTTCTCAAATCCTGCCTCAATTGCATCGTGGATGGAATATTCCATCAGGATTTCGCCGTGAGGTCCGACGTTGGAAATCTGCTTGTCTCCACCAAAGCGTGAGCCGAGACCAGCTGCCAATACCAAAAGTGTAGCCTTCATATCTATTACCTGCCTTATTCAAAATTTTAAATGGGTCACTAAACCCTTCTCAAGAACATTTTATACCAAATCCGTCAAAAAGTCAACTGAAAATCTGTTGAAAATATCTATTTATCTGCTTTTTTCTTGCGGAAGATGAAGAGCTTCTGAACGACAAAGTTGACGACGAACATGACGACCTCCGCTATAGGCTTTGCGAGCCATGTCGGGAAGAGGAAAACTCTCGTCATCACTTCCATCAAAACAAACGTCTTCACCGTGAAGCTGACCGCTGCCAGGGCGTAGTAGCCTCCCAGCTCAGCCCAAACGCCTTTTTCGGAGCGAAAGACCCAACGGCGGTTTATCTGGAAATTGACCTGCGACGACACGCAAAACGCCACCACCGCAGAAGCCTCCATCGCAAGGCTGAAATCCCCCAGCAACCATTCGACCACCAGGAGGATCGTATAGTCTATGACGAATGCAATCACGGAAGAGATTCCGTAACGAATCGGTTGCAACGAGAGTGCTTTTTTGATTAAATTCATAGGCTTCGCCTCCAAACGCCGGCTTCGCCGGCGCCCTCTCAGTCAGCCACTTCGTGGCTGCCAGCTCTCCCAGAGGGAGAGCCGAGTTACTGCCTCAAGGAAGGTTTTGTGCAATCGGAAATCTTGGCTCCCCTGAAAGGGGAGCTGTCAGCCCATAGGGCTGACTGAGGGGTTTCCGCTTAGTACGCTTTGCCCCACATTACCATGCACTTGGCAGGCTTGCCGCAGCAGACACACTTGTCGTCAAGGTGTTCCTGATCGAAGGGGATGCATCTCGAGCCGACGCCGGTGAGCTCCTTGACCTTGTCCTCACAGGCTTCGTCGCCACACCACATGGCCTTGACGAAACCGTCGCCATTCTTAGCAAGAGTCTCGTTGATCTCGTCGATACTGGTGCAGGCGTAGGTCTTCGCTTCGCGGTTGGCGAGGGCTGCTTCGAACATGCCATCGTGGACTTCCTGAAGGCAGATCTTGATGCCTTCAACCAGATTATCAAGGGTGATGAATTCTTTCTTGCGGTTATGTCTGAGAACCGCCACGCAGTGGTTCTCTTCGATGTCTCTGGGGCCGATTTCGACTCTTACGGGCACGCCTCTCATCTCGTACTCGGCATACTTCCAGCCGGGAGAGTTCTCGCTGTCGTCAAGCTTTACTCTGATTCCGGCAGCGTTCAAAGTGTCATAGAGCTCGTGTGCCTTCTCAAGGACGCCTTCCTTGTGCTGAGCGACAGGGACGATTACAACCTGAACAGGTGCCACTGCAGGCGGGAGAACGAGGCCGTTGTCGTCGCCATGGGTCATGATGATGGCGCCGATGAGGCGGGTTGTGACGCCCCATGAGGTCTGATAAGGGATCTTTACAGAATTATTCTTGTCGGTATAGGTGATGCCGAAGGCCTTGGCGAAGCCGTCACCGAAATAGTGGGAGGTGCCAGCCTGAAGAGCCTTGCCGTCATGCATGAGGGCTTCGATCGCATAGGTCGAAACAGCACCGGCAAACTTGTCGCTGTCGGTCTTCTTGCCCTTGACTACAGGCATTGCGAGCTCAGTCTCGCAGAACTCGGCATAGGTCTCGAGCATCTTTTCTGTAAATGCCTCGGCTTCCTCGGCGGTTTCGTGGATGGTGTGGCCTTCCTGCCAGAGAAATTCTCTCGAGCGAAGGAACGGCCTCGTGGTCTTCTCCCATCTTACAACGGAGACCCACTGGTTATATAGCTTTGGCAAATCACGATAGGAATGGATTATATTTGCATAGTGCTCGCAGAAGAGGGTTTCAGACGTTGGTCTTACGCAAAGTCTCTCCTCGAGCTTGTCGTTACCGCCATGGGTGACCCAAGCGACCTCAGGAGCGAAGCCTTCGACATGGTCCTTCTCCTTATTGAGCAGACTCTCAGGGATGAACATCGGCATGTAGACGTTCTCAACTCCCAGAGCCTTGAATCTTGAATCAAGGAGCTTTTGCATATTTTCCCAGATAGCATAGCCATAGGGCCTAATTACCATGCAGCCCTTGACGCTTGAATACTCGATAAGCTCCGCTTTCTTAACTATATCCGTATACCACTGAGCGAAGTCCTCGTTCATAGAGGTAATCGCCGATACGGCTTTCTTGTCATTTGCCATTAATATATCTCCTTCCGAAATTTCGGTTATAAGCACAACTATAATAGCACAGAATTCGGGGTTTGGCAAGTACTTTTTGAGAGGTCGCCGCCTTAGAAAGCATTTTGTCGCTGCTTCGCAGCGACGCGACCCCCTGCGGGGGTCGCACCCCTCCACCACCGGCTTCGCCGGCGGTCCCCCTCCCCCTTCGGGGGAGGCTTTTATTTACTCGTGGCGAAAAAATGCCCATATAAAGGGGGCGCCTACGGGTCGGAGGCCGACCCGTAGGCAAAGAAAGGGAAAAATATGAAAAAGCTTTCGCGATACTGGCGAAGTTAAAGGGGGCGCTCACGGGTCGGGACGGTTTCCCGACCCGTGAGCAAAGAAAGGGAAAAATATGAAAAAGCTTTCGCGTAACTGTTTGTTGGGGATATTTCCGTGTCTTGCGGGAGCCTCCCCTCTAGGCTCGCGATATCTATATGTCAATAATTTAGCGTCAGTACAACGCAGTTGCGTTCAATCGCGCCATACCGCGCCGATATCCAAGTAAAATCAACCTGTGATTTCCATCAATTCAACTTCGAGCTCAATATAGGTTCCATTGCGATAGATATTCAGCGTTATCGTGTCGCCTACCGAGTAGTTGTTCTTGATGTTGGTGAGTTCATCCATGCTGGTGATCGTCTCGTCATTGACACCGACGATTATGTCGTAGGCCTGAACGCCTGCGATGTCAGCGCCCGAATCGGGCTCAACGTATCTGACCATGACGCCCTGAGGGATTCCGTAGTAGAAGGCGACGTAAACCGTGATGTCCTCACCGGTGATGCCGATTGAAGGTCTGCCGGTGACATAGCCATACTGCATTAGGTCGTTGATGATCGGGAGTGCATCGTCGATCGGGATTGCAAAGCCGAGTCCTTCGCCGTAGGAGGAGGAAACCTTTGCGGAAATGATTCCGATTACCTGGCCAGAAGCATTAACCATCGGTCCGCCAGAGTTACCGCTGTTGACAGAGGCATCTGTCTGGATGAGGGTCATGTCCTTGCCGTTTACATTGAGGGTTCTATTTAATCCCGACACGATTCCTACAGACATTGAGCCGTAGAGGTCGTATCCAAGGGGATTTCCTATTACGATTGCAGCTTCGCCGACCTTCAGATTGCCAGAAGTTCCAAGCTCTGCTGCGGTCAAGCCTTCAGCATCGATCTTTAAGACTGCGATATCAGACTGGGAATCCTCGCCGATGAGGGTTGCCTCGTATTGGTTCATGTCGGCGTCGACTATTGCGATGCTCGTGGCGTCTTCAACAACGTGGGCACATGTTAAGATGTAGCCGTCTTCTGAGAGGATGATTCCCGTTCCCGTAGCGCTTCCGCTTGAGGTTGTGGAGGAAACTCCTACTACTGAAGGCGAAACCTTCTCGTATATCTCAGTGAGGGTGAGGTCACCATCAGATGTTATAAGCTGCTCTAAAGTGGGATAATCTCTGTCGGAAGTGCTGTCGGAGGTGTTGTCCTCGGCGATTGCATCGACAGATTCGTCCCCATTCTCATCTAAAACTACTTCGTCCTCAGTCTCGCCCTGATTATCAGGAGCGGTAGTGACTACGCTGTTGTTATTCTCGCTCGGATCAGTTGTCTCGAAGCTTTCGCCACTGAGAGCAATGTATGCTGAAATCGCCGTTACGGAAACCACGAATACTGCAAGGATTCCGACGATGATTCCTATTGCAATCTTTCCGCCGTTGCCCTTTTTCTTGGGAACTGGGGCGTTATAGACATACTCGCTGCGACCACCAGTCTGGTTGGTGTTGTAGCTGCCGTAGCTGTAGCTTGAATAGGGCTGGGAGTACTGGCTCTGAGAATAGCTGCTGCTCGAGTAACCGCTCTGGGAATAGCTTCCTTGAACATTGTCTGTACTTGTATAGGAGCCTGCTCCCGAAGATTCGGTGCCGTTGTCCTCATGAACAAACACTGTGTCCGACTGGCTCTCAGGCTGAGAAGCAGCCTCACTGGCAACTTCGCCATCCGACTCTTCAACCAAGTAGGACTCGGAGATGTCGTCAGGAGCTTCGTCCCTAGGAGTGTCATCTATTCTATTTTCATTCTCGTTGAAATTATCACTCATAAAATATCCTCCGTCTGTAAATTGCTCTGTAGGAGAAAGTTCTCCGCAAGCTCGTCGCCATAACAGTCGAGGCTTTGGAAATGCTTCTGCCATTCCCGTTCCCTATGCTTATAATTATAAGCCTGAATGTGTAAATCACATGAAGGAATACAGAATATTTTAAGATTTGAAACGGGGAAGTTGGTGAGAAAGCTTGATATGCCCGGAATTTTGTGGTACAATTATGGTGCACCGTTATGCAGGTGCCCTACTATGAGAAGGGAGTCAAGGAAATTGTCGTACACCGACCTTATTTTTGTTTTCTGCTTTTTACCTATATATATGATACTCACTCTACTTTGCAGTGAGACCCGCAACAAAAACCTCGTTTCACTCATCATGTCTCTTGTCTTCATCGCCTGGGCAAGACCACTATATTATGCTCTGATTTTAGCTGTAATATTCTTAGTCTACCTCTCGGCAAGGCTCTGCGAAGGCGGAAAGATGCCTTGGCTTCGGATTACGGCAGGAGTTGTGACAGTGGCGCTGTCGCTCTTCCCTGTCGTGAGCCTTGGCTCCTTGGGAACTATAAGCGGAACCGTTTCAGCGATCGGGTTTATTCTCTTCGACATCCGCTCGATCATGTATCTGAAGGACTCAAAAGACGAAGCTGAGAAGAGCTTTGTTGACCTGTCGGTGTACTTAATATCATTTGAAATGATGGCTATTTCGCCGTTATTCAGCTATTCGGAGCTTAAGGATGCTATAAAAGAGCGCAAGGCCGGGCTCGCAATGCTTTCAAGTGGGCTCGAGAGATTCATCTGTGGGCTCGCAGCGGTTACGGTTTTGGGCTTCCCTCTCGAGAGGCTCAGAGAGGCTGCTCTTTATAACTCAACGCCTGCTCTCAACGTTGTTTTCGGAGTTATTTTCACTGCGATTGAAATCTATGTTGTGGCTCTTGGGTATCTTTCGATGTCTGAAGGGCTGATGCTCATGAGTGGCTATCGTATAGAGCTTCACAGCGGGTGCTTCCTCCCGAAAAGCCTGATGATAGACCATGTCGGGGCTGTCAGTCCGACCTACAGGACTGCTTACGAAAAGCTCACCGGGAACCAGCTATTGCTGATTCTTCTGGCAGCCCTGTTTTGTATTGGAGCTGGTGTTTCGCTCGGATTCGGAGCCGGAGGGGTCGCACTTCTGAGCATAGTGCTGGTGGCGATAGTCCTTCAGAAGTTCTTCGAGACGGAGAAGTCGGTTCCAGCAGGGATTTTCACCTTTGCGATAGCTATCCTTGCAGTTGTACTTTGTGCCTTCAGTGGCTTTGGAAACTGGTTGGGTTCCCTCTTCGGCGGGAGCTATTCCTATCTTATAAGCTACAACCTCTGGGAGGAGCTCTCGAGAGGCTGGCCTTATCTTCTCATAGCGATATTCTATATTTCACCGCTGAGGCCGATGGCGGGAGTTCTCAAACGGAAGATTATGACCGAGAACGCGAATGCCTACGGGACTATAAGAGTTGTGAGCACCGTTTTGGTGACGCTGCTTTTAGTAATTTCAACCGTTGCGATGGTAACGGCGATATAAGGGGGTCTAAGAGATGGCTATGAAGAAAAGAAAGAACGTCTCCCCTGCTGTTGAGACCAAAAAGGAAGAAATTCAGGAGGAAGCTGCTCCGAAGTTCGAAATCGGGCAGAAGGGCGACGAGTTTGACATAAGCTACTCCCGTGCCGTCTGGAAGGCAAACGCCGATGCGGACGAGTTGCTGACGGATTTGAGCCAGGAGCAGGGTGCCGACAGGTATAATTTCCTTGGGTTTGCAATCCCTGTATTGGTGCTGCTATTCTTTGCGAT
The DNA here is from genome assembly GCA_020860605.1 of Ruminococcus sp. Classification (GTDB taxonomy): domain Bacteria; phylum Bacillota; class Clostridia; order Oscillospirales; family Ruminococcaceae; genus Faeciplasma. The sequence goes on from JAJBTZ010000015.1 coordinate 8,842, forward strand.
AAGCTTTATCCTTATAAATCGCTCCGATTTTTCGGAGGTCCACACCGTCAAGCTCAAGACTGAGACGGTCATGGACGGGAGCTATCTTACAAGCCTCACTGAGGCTTACAATACCACTCTCCCCTTCAGGGATGAGCTCACAGAAATGGGGGTAGCCCTCGGCTTTGCGGAAGCTGTCGAGGAGGAGCCAGACATCGAGGTCGAAGACCCGATTGAAGTCGAAGACCCGATCGAGGTCGAGGAGCCTGTCGAGACTGAAGTGACAACCGTCACCACCGTCCCGACAACTACTGAGCCCGTCACAACTGCTACCACCGAAGCGACTGAGGAAGAGGTTCCAGAGACTTACGTCATGTATGCGACTGGCACCGTCAACATAAGGCTTGAGCCTTCATCTGACGCCATGATGCTCGGTTACTTCAGCGTCAATGCGGAGGTCGAAGTTATCGAGATTCGTGAGGATGGCTGGGCTGAGATTTACTACAGCGGAATCAGAGCTTATGTCTATGCGGAGTATCTGAGCGACAGGAAGGTCGTTGTCACCACCACGACTCAGGCGACTACTGAGGCGACCACTACTGAGGAAGTGACCGAGGAGGTCACCACCGTTCCTGAGGAGACGGAGCCAGTCACCGAAGAAACTGAGGAGACAGCCGTCACTTCTGAGGAGACCACCACCGAAGCCACCACGACTACTACATACAACTTTAACTACGTCTACACTGGTCCTACTGGCACGGTTACGACTCCTGTGACCACCACGACACCTGCGACCACGACCACTCAGGCGACCACCACAACGCCTGCTACGACCACCACTCAGGCGACAACTACTACTCCCGCAACGACTACCACTCCTGCGACGACCACAACTCCTGCTCCGGCAACTACTACCGCTGCTGAGGTTGTCGAGACTCCTGCAGCGACTGGAGGCGAGGAGTGAACCCCTACGGCAGGAAGCGGTATCTGACGCTTGACTCGGTTCTTAAGAGTGAATTCGGCGAGAAGGTCGTTAAGGTTCCACTCAATGCTGGGTTTTCCTGCCCGAATCGCGGAAGCGGAGGGTGCAGCTACTGCTCAAGCGCCCTGTCGGGAGAATTTGCTGGGAATCCACGCGAAAATCTCAGGGAGCAGTTTGGGAAAACGAAGGCACTCTATCTAAATAAGTGGGGCGAGACGAAATATATCACCTATTTGCAGGCTGGGAGCAACACCTATTCGGATGTTGGGACGCTAAGGCGGGTTTATGAGTCCTGCCTCGAGCTTCCCGTTGTCGGGCTGTCGGCTGCAACAAGAGCTGACTGCCTCGGCGAGGATGTCCTCGATTTGCTCTCAGAAATCAACGGGAAAACCTATCTGACAGTTGAGTTGGGCTTGCAGAGCTCGAACGATGAGACTGCCAAGCGGATCAACCGTGGGCATACCTATGCTGAGTTCCTGGAGGGGTATAATTCCCTTCGGGAAAGGAATATCCGGGTTTCGATCCACATTATAAATGGCCTCATAGGAGAGACGAGGGAAAACATGCTGGCGACTGCAAGGGACGTGGCGTCTCTCAGGCCTTACGAAATCAAGATTCATCTTATGCATGTGATAAGGGGCGCTCTTGACGAGAAGAGATATCTCTCGGGCGAGCTCAGGACGCTTTCAAAAGAAGAATATATTAATATCGTCTGCGACCAGCTCGAAATTCTACCGCCAGAAACGTGTATTGGCAGGCTCACGGGAGACGGCGACAGGGCCACTCTTGTGGCGCCGATGTGGAGCGTCGACAAGCGAAGCGTTTTAGGCGGAATTGAACATGAGCTCAAGCTCAGGGATTCGTGGCAGGGGAAGTTTTTTGAAATATGAAAAAATGTCAATTAAAATATGACATCTGTCAATAAAGCCAACATTTAAAATCATTGCGGAGCCTTCTTTAGTACGATATAATTATTGAACAAGGAACATTATATCACACTAAGGAGGACAACATGTTTAAAAGAATTTCAGCCATAATGTGTACAATCATCATGGTTATTGCCCTTGTCGGATGTGGTAGCACTTCAAGAGAGATCGTGTATCTCACCCTCTCAACCGAAGATTCTGCTGCAATCCTGGCAGCTGCAGGAATCACTCTTCCTGATGTTGACGAAGCAGAGGGGGCAGGCACCACCGTCAAATGGTTCGCCTGGTACGACCCGTTCAACAACTATTCGGAAGACGAGATTGTCAACGCCGGCTATTACACATTCACCGAGAAATATGGAAGCTCGATCGACTGGATTGAGACCAACTATTTCGACAGATTCGACGACCTGGCAAACCTGATTCTTTCTTCAAAATCGCCGGATATGTACCCGGCAGGAGCCAACGCAACTGCTGTCTATCCGATGAAGTGTATCAAGGGCACCTTTGTAGCAGTTGATGACTACATCGACTATACCAATCCCCTTTGGTCAGGAGTGGCAGAAACCGCCGATTACTTCGTTTTAGGCGGCGAGCACTACGCTATTATCACAGACCTCACCTATAACTACGTTGTTTCATACAACCGAAGAGTTATCGAGGAATGGGGATTTGACGACCCGGCTGAGCTCTACTACAACAACGAGTGGACATGGGATGTCTTCTACGAAATGTGTCTTGACTTCTCGGACGGAGATGAGAACAGATACGCGCTTGACGGTTATTCCTACCAGTGCGGTCTTATCGATTCGACTGGCCAGCAGATTTTGCAGATTGAAGACGGTGTTTTCTACTCAAATCTGGATTCTCCCGAAATCGAGCGTGTTCAGGATCTTATCTACAACCTTGTCAAGAACGACTGCACTTACCACGAAGGTGACAACTATTGGGCTCTGAGAACTAAAGGCGGTGCCCAGTTCGGAGCAGGTATCGCAGACGGTCTTTGCTTGTTCTACATAATCGGCACGAGCGCTTTCACCATGTCGGTTGAGGAAATCACTCCTCTTTGGGGAGATGTTACCGAGGGCGAAGTCATGTTCTGCCCGATTCCAAGGGATTCAAACGGTGACGGAAACTACTATCTCAGTTCCTTCCCGGATGGATATATGCTCGTCACAGGTGGCACCAACCACGCTGGAGCAGCTCTCCTTGCTGCTTGTGAGAGATTCAAGATAATTGACCCGACAGTTATCGATATCGACCAGAAGCAGCTCAAGGAGGTTTACCTCTGGACTGACGAAATGCTCGCGATGGATGACATCTGCTACGAGCTGGCAGCAAGCCATCAGATTATGGATATCACGGGAGATTTGCCGGAAGGCCTCGATGATGCTCTCGGAGCTATCTCTAACGGAATCACCCGCGACAAGTCGCCTTCGACCTGGGCTCAGCTCAAGGAAACCTACAAAGACAAGATCGAATACTACATCGCAGAGCTGAATGATCAGATTGCAGAGTATAACAATCAATAGTTTCATAGTTCCTTTTCGAACTGTGTTCACAATGGGGAAATACCGATTGCCGAAGGGTGGTCGGTATTTTCTTTTATATTAGCCTGATGTCAAAAGAAAAGTCAATAAAGTCGTTCCATAAAATCATTGTTTCATCTCCTTCGGCACGGTACAATAGACTTGTCAAGCAGTTTCTCACTGCGAACTGGGAACATTATACCAAAATAAGGAGGACAACATGCTTAAAAGAATTGCAGCCATAATATCCACGCTTGCCATGGTAATAGCACTCGTTGGATGCGGAAGCTCGACGAGAGAAGTGGTCTATCTGACCCTCTCGACAGAGGATTCGGCAGCCATCCTGGCAGCTGCAGGAATCACACTTCCTGATGTTGACGAGGCAAAGGGAGCAAACTCGGTTGTTAAATGGTTCTGCTGGTACGATCCGTTCAACAACTATTCTGAAGACGAAATCATCAACACCGGCTACTATACATTTACCGAGAAATATGGCGGTTCAATTGAATGGATAGAAACAGAATACTATAACAGATATGATGACCTTGCGAATCTCATTCTGTCAAGCCAATCTCCCGACTTTGCACCGGCGGGAACCTCAAATACAGCGGTATTCCCATATAGCTGTATGAAGGGAATGTATCAGCCGATTGACGACTACATCGATTACACAGACCCACTTTGGGCTGGTATGGCAGAAGCAGCGGAGTATTTCGCTCTCAGCGACAAGCACTTTGCTATTGTCACTGACGTCACATTCAAATCTGTAGTACCATATAACCGCAGAGTTATCGATGAATGGGGATTTGACGACCCGGCAGAGCTCTACTATAACGATGAATGGACATGGGAAGTGTTCTATGAAATGTGTATAGAATTCTCCGATCCCGATGAAGACAGATACGCTCTCGACGGCTGGTATTATGTCAACAGCATCTGCGAGGAATCTACCGGCAGTACTATCATTAAAAAGGATTCAGACGGCCACTTCTATGCAGATCTTGACGACCCGCTTATTGAGGCTGCTGAGAAC
>JAJBTZ010000038.1 GCA_020860605.1 Ruminococcus sp.
CAACAAAATTCCGATGGCTCGTGGGATCGGGTCGTCGTCTGCCTGCATTGTTGCGGGGCTTGTGGGGGCGAATCATCTCTTGGGGAACCCGCTTACGACGGACGACCTCGTCAATCTTTCTGCCCAGATTGAGGGGCACCCGGATAACACCGCTCCGGCTCTCCTTGGCGGAATCGTCACCGCCGTTTTCGACGGCAGGCAGGTTCACTGGGTCAAGCAGGAGGTCTACACGAAGCTGAAGTTCTACGCTCTGATCCCTGATTTCGAGCTCAAAACTGAGAAGGCGAGAGCTTGTCTTCCGAAAGAGATTTCCCACAAGGACACCGTTTATAACCTCTCGAGGGCTGCCCTCTTCTCCGCTTCCCTCCTCACGGGAAAGTTCGAGAACCTTCGTGAAGCCGTCAACGACAAGCTCCACCAGCCCTACAGAATGGGGCTCATCCCGAACTGCCAGGAGGTCTTCGACATTGCCTACAGCCACGGCGCCTATGGCGTCTACATAAGTGGTGCCGGCCCAACCGTTATGGCGATTGCGGATGACAGAAACACCTACTTTGCCGGAAAGATGCGGTTTTCGCTCGAGAATGCAGGGCTTTCTAGCTGGCAGGTGAAGGAGCTTTCTATCGACAACGTCGGAACGGCGCTTATCTAATATCAACACAAAAAGCCACAGGAGCGGATCCTGTGGCTTTGTTTTTATGTCTATTTATCTGTCGAACTCGATCGAGTAGAGATCGAAGTCGCAGCCAGGGAGATAGATGAGCTTGACATCCGTCTTGCCGGTGACAGCGGGAACGTCGAAGGTCTTCGTTACAAGCCCCTCCTCGCCGTAGAAGATGACTGCGGTCGAGTCCTTCTGGCCGTTCTCGTCAAAGAAGCGGATGTGGACGGTGTCGCTCGTGTTGTAGGTGCGACCTGTTATCGTGACCGTCTTCACGTCGCCAGCGCCGAAGTCGAAGTCGTTGAACTCGACTGTGACGTTGTTTCCGATATGGGCGATGCAGTCTTCCTTGATTTCGAAGGCGTCGCCATAGACTCCGTCGGTCGTGGTTGCAGGGATGAGCTCGCCGATTCTCGAGGCCTTAGCGAACTGGAAGCCCTGGAACCTTATCTGTCTCGGGCAGGTGATGACGAAGCAGATGTCCTTGACTCCTGTGAGCTTCTGAGCAAGAGTTACGTTCTCATACTGGTAGTGATTCCAGATCGGCTCCTTGATGGAGGCGAACTTGCCATAGGAGTTGCCTTCGCGATCGAGGATTTCGAAGCGGATAGTCTCGTAGGCGTTGACATAGAGGCCAACCTTGACCTTACTTGTTCCAGCCTTGCCGAAATCGACGTTGTTGAACCAGATTTCGGAGCGGTTTACATTCGTGAGAACTCCGCCTTCAGCGACATCCTGAAGGACCTCTTCGGTCTTAGAATGAAGTGCTGCAGCGACAAACTCGGCATATGGATCGAAGCCTGCCTGACCGAAGCCGGTGCTCTTCATCTCGAGTTCTGAAATAATCTCCTCATACTCGGTGCCGTTCTTGCAATAGGCACGGAGTCTGTATGCTCCGTCGCCGTTCGGGACGACAACCATCTTGCCGTCGCGTTCCTCAACCTCCGCCAGATTCGACCTGATTCCGGCGTCGTTGATGATCTTGAAGCCGATATCGGCTGCTGTATAGGTCGAATTCTTCGGGAAGATTTCGGTTGTGATGACACACTCGCCAGACTCAGGGGTGATCTCCTGAGCGGAGACATGGAGGTCGATCTTTCTTACAGGAATAGTCTTCGAGCGGACGCTCTGCTTGCTCTCTAAGTAGCAGGAAACGCCTTCGCGCTTCGGTGCAGGAGTTGCGGTGAGAACGAGCTTTGTAAGCGGAAGACCGTTCGACTCTGCGGTGACGGTTATCTCGCCTGGATGATCCTTGGCAGCGATTATAGCAAGGAGCTTGCCGTTGAAAAGCTTACGCTCAGACTCCTGATACTGGCCATAATCACTCGAGTCGCCGTTGTCCATTCCAACCAGTCTGCCTGCTCCAGTGACGATTATGTTGACATAGTTTCTCGCGTTCTCGACGGTGTAGCCGTTCTCGTCAGCCATCGAGATTTCTACGAATATGAGATCTCTGCAATCAGCCTTGAGGGTGGTCTTGTTAGGAGTGAGAACTATTCTCTTCGGGTCACCGAAGGAGTGGCGGACCTCTCTTGCGACAACGTTCCCCTTCTCATCATAGCCGACAGCCTTGATTTCGCCCTTTTCATAGGGGACCTGCCATCTGCCACTGAGGGTTTCGCCGTTGACGTGGTCGTGGGTGTACTTGCCCTTCGAAACGCCGTTGACGAAGAGCTCGCTCTCGTAGCAGTTCGAATAGATGAAGAGGTCGATGAGCTGGCCTTCGTTGAAGTCCCAATATGGGAAGAGGTGGACGAACGGCTCGGCGTTCTTTGCCCATTCGGCCTTGTAGGCATAGAAGGAATCCTTCGGGAAGCCTGCGGTGTCGATGTGGCCGAAGTAGGAATTCTTGGTCCAGTATGGTGTCGGCTCGCCGATGTAGTCCCATGCGGTCCAGATGTACTGGCCAAGGGAGATTTCGTGCTTTCTGTCCTGGATTATATTATATTCAGGAGAGATGGCGCCCCAGCCGGTAGCGCAGTTCATGAGAGCTGAGCACTGGTGGTCGTCGTGAGTGGTGCTGACCTTGGATGCCGGGAAGTGATATGTGCCACGAGACTGGATGGTCGAAGCGGTTTCGCTTCCGTAGATGACCCAGTTCGGGTGCTTCTCGTGGTGCTCGTTATAGAGGCGCTCGGCGTAGTTATAGCCGACAGTCTCGATATGCTCGGCACAGTTCTGAGCTCCTTCCCAAGCCATGTAGTTCGAGCCGATTGTGACAGGGTGAAGACGTCTGTAGTCGTCGATATGAACGCATCTTGTGAGCTCTTCGGTGAGCTCGACTCCTCTGTGAGAGGCATGAGTGTCGTAAATCTCGTTTCCGATGCTCCACATGATGATTGAGACGTGGTTGCGATCTCTTCTTATCCAGCTTCTGACGTCACGCTCGTGCCATTCGGGGAAGAAACGGGCGTAGTCATAAGTAGTCTTCTTAAGCTCCCACATGTCGAAGCACTCGGAGTCGATCATGATTCCCATCTCGTCTGCCAGGTCCATAAGCTCAACGCTTGGAGGATTGTGGGAGGTTCTTATGGAATTAACTCCCATTTCAATCATCTTCTCGAGCTGACGGCGAGTGGTCTCTTTATTTACAGCGGAGCCAAGAGCGCCCTGGTCGTGATGGAGGCAAGCGCCGTTGATCTTGAGGTGACGGCCATTGAGGAAGAAGCCGTGATCAGTGGTGAACTCCACAGTCTTGAAGCCTACTCTCTGAGAGACCTCATAGACGACCTCGCCATCCTTCATGAGCTCGGTTTTGAGAGTGTAGAGATACGGGTCGTCGACGTCCCAGAGGTGAACGTCTCCAATCGCGATTTCGCAGCTGTCAGTCAAGGTTTCTGAACCAAGGACGACGACCTTTTCGATGGTCCTGACGGCATTTCCTTCCATGTCGGAAAGAGTGTGCTTCAGGAAGGCTTCGCCGTTGCCTGTAAGCTCGGTGTCGATTGTGGCCTTCCAGCCATCCTCAGTCTTCTCAGGGACGAAGTAGACGCCATCAGGAAGGATTCTGTTCTCACCCGATTCGGTCAGATAGACGTTTCTGAAGATTCCAGCGCCTGCATACCAGCGTGAATTCGGGGAACGATGTCTTATGAAGACCTCAACCTCGTTCTCGCCTTCTTTTACGTTGAGGGGAACGTCAAAAGTCGTGTAGCCGTACTTCCATTCGAAGATCTGTTCACCGTTAAGATAAACAGTCGTGTCCATGTAGACGCCTTCAAATCTTAAGATGTAGACCTTTCCAGCGGTGTTTTCAAGGGTGAAGGTCTTCTTGTAGTAGCCGTCGCCATCGGCATAGAGATTATGGGTGTCGGCGATGAGCCAGTCGTGAGGGATGTCGACAGGCTTGAAGTCACTATCAAGTGGCTTTTCGTCCGGCTTCTTTAAGGCAAACTGCCAGCCAGCGTTAAACAAAGTTCTTTTCATATTATTGTACCTCCTATTAAACAGGTAATCATTTTCATTGTCAGAAAGTCGTCTTCAAAACGGCTTTGTGAGGCCATTATAACAGAGCTTTTCCGAAAAAGCAATAGGTAATCGCAAGTGGCTAAAAACTTCTTATTCCCGGTTTCATATTATTACATCAGGCAGACTTTGAAATTTTTTAACGTAGGTGATATTGACATAACCATCAAAGTGAGATATAATTAATGATGGTCGGTTTTAAACCGAAATATTGAATATTATAAGGAGTGAAAATCGTGGATTCCGGCAGTAGTAGCCCCATACCTCGGGGGAAAAGCATAGTTAAGAGCCAAGGCCGTCACGGTTTTGTGCTCCAGAATGTTCTCTGATCGCTTGTTATAAGCTTTCAGGGGTATATTCCATTTGCCTTTCCTTCGATCAATCACGAATCGGAGGGATTTTTTATGGAAAGGACAACAGTATTTGACATTGTAATCAAGCTCCTCGATCAGCGGAAGTTTGCGGAGCTCAAGACCATCATGGCTGAGATGAACCCGGCAGACATTGCCTCCATCTTCGAGGAAGCGGAGCTGAAGGACATTCCGCTCATCTTCCGCCTCCTGCCAAAAGACCTTGCATATGAGACCTTCTCATATCTCGACTCGGACATGCAGGAGCAGCTAATCTTAGCATTTTCCGACAAGGAAATCAGGGACCTCGTCGACGAGCTCTTCTTGGATGATACCGTCGATATTATCGAAGAAATGCCCGCTAACGTCGTAAACAGAATTTTGAAGAACACCGACGAGGCGACAAGGCGGCAGATTAACGAGCTTTTGGCTTATCCTGACGACAGCGCCGGCAGCGTCATGACGACCGAGTTCATCTACTTCTCGAAGGATATGACGGTCGACGAGGCGTTTGTCAAGATTCGCAAGCTTGGCGTTGTCAAGGAGACAATCTACACCTGCTACGTCACTGAGGACAGAGTTCTCTTGGGAGTAGTTTCGCTCCTTGAGCTCCTCACCGCCGACCCGGAGACCCCTGTTGGCGAAATCATGGACACAAACGTCATCTCGGTTGGAACAAAAGACGACAAGGAGACGGTGGTAAACGACCTTGCGAAGTACAATCTCCTCGCAATTCCCGTTGTAGACGACGATCACAAGATCGTCGGAATCGTCACGGTCGACGACGCTATCGACGTTCTTACTGACGAGAGCACCGAGGATATCGAAAAGATGGCAGCTATCGTCCCGACAGACAAGCCCTATTTCAAGACAAGCGTCTTCGAGATGTTCAGAAAACGCATCCCATGGCTTCTTCTTTTGCTTGTGTCCTCAACGTTTACAAGCGCCATCATCACTGGCTTCGAGGAAAAGCTGGCGGCAAGCGTCGTCCTGACGGCTTATATTCCAATGCTCATGGACTCTGGCGGTAATGCCGGAGGACAATCCTCTGCAACAATCATTCGTGGGCTTTCTTTAGGTGACATAAAACTGGGCGACATTCTGAAGGTCATCTGGAAGGAGCTGAGAGTTGCTCTCATCTGCGGTGCGGTTCTGGCAGTATTCAATTTCCTCAAGCTTTTCCTTGTTGACAATCTTCTCTTGGGCAATTCGGCTGTGACGGTCACCGTTGACCTCGTCATCTGCCTGACGCTGTTTATCGCGATTGTTGTTGCAAAGCTCATCGGTTGCGTATTGCCTATCGCTGCAAAGGCTATAGGAATCGACCCTGCCGTAATGGCGAGCCCGTTCATCACGACAATCGTCGACGCAACATCGCTTCTCGTATACTTCTGGATTGCAACGGCTATTCTCAAGATATAATTATCCGTCCGAAAACGAGCCGACACTATGCGGGCGGATAATATCCGCCCCTACATAAACGGAGAAATGCTATGGAATTAGTAGTCAAAACCTATAACGAGCTCACAAAAGATGAGCTCTATGATATCCTGTACCTGAGGTCCGATGTCTTCATCATGGAGCAGGAACGGGTCTGCAGGGATGTCGATGGCGACGACAGAAAGGCGCTGCAAGTCTGGCTTCAGGACGAAAACGGGATCGCAGCGTATCTGCGGATTCTCTATAACGAAGACACGAAAACCGCCGTCATCGGCAGAGTCATCGCCGTTCGCAGGAGAACCGGCCTCGGCAAAAAGATAGTCACCGAAGCGCTTGAGATTTCGAAAACCCGTCTCGGTGCCGAAAAGGTCCTCGTCCACGCTCAGGAATGTGCCAAGGGGTTCTACGAAAAATGCGGGTTCGAGGCAATTTCAGAGCCCAAGTTTGAGGATGGGAGTTTGCATCTTTGGATGGCTCTCGACCTCAAGGAGAGCTTCCCCCCTCTTGAGGAGTCGGTCAGCTTCTACACCAGAAACGACTTTGCAATCATGAACAGCCTGCTCGTTGGCGATTACGATGCCGTTTACGGCTGGGCAGGTGTCGCCTATGGCGACAATCAGGGAATATTGGACGAATACGCAAATGGCATGAGAACCGTCAGCACCGATTACGACCGAAAGTGGATTAATTCTCTTAAGAAGCGACTCATTGGCGAGCTTGATGATGATGATGCGAAAAAGCTGGTTGTCGAAAACGCTAAAAACGATTTAAAGAACATCCTGTCGGCGATGTCACCTTCGATAAAAGAGTTCAAGCTCTATAGAACCGCTTGGATTAACCAGGGTCGCTGCCCTGAGGGCAAGTTCTCCTATTCACGAGAGTATCTCGCAATCAATTTGAGTGTCGGCACAACCGTCGATATCGGGACTGTCTCTTCATTCTCGATAACTCCTTACCGTGAAGCGGAGGATGTCGGAAGCGAGTTCTACAGGTACGAGCTCACCGTTCCGAAGGGCTCGCCCGTTCTCGAGCTCGACAGGTTCGAGGCCCACAACGAGGACGGCGAGGTTCTCCTCCCACCGATGAAGTGCATGGTCGAAAGCATCACAGGCAGCAATATCAAAAACTGTCGTGGAATAATAAAGCTCAGATTTAAATCTGAGCTGGAAACCAGTATTTAGTGAATCATATATAGAAAGGATAATAATCATGAACGCAGTATTCACAAAATCGGCGCCTGCAGCCATCGGGCCCTATTCGCAGGCAATAATCTCCGGCAACATGGTCTATTCTTCAGGACAGATCCCGCTCGACCCTGAGACAGGCGTCCTCGTCGGCACCGAAATCGAAGCCCAGACCGAGCAGGTCTGCAAGAATCTCTCAGAGGTTCTCAAGGCTGCCGGCTCGAGCCTTGAAAAGGTCGTCAAGACCACCTGCTTCCTTGACAGCATCGCAGACTTCGGCAAATTCAATGCCGTCTACGAGAAGTACTTCACCGGCAAGCCCGCAAGAAGCTGTGTAGAAGTCGCAGCTCTGCCGAAGGGAGCCTTGGTTGAGGTTGAAGTGGTGGCGGAGATTTAAGAGCTTACCGCTCCCTCGGACACCCCTCCACCGTCGCCTTCGGCGACGGTCCCCCTCCCCTTTCAGGGGAGGCTTTTTTTCTACGCTCAGCGCATTCTCTCAAACTCTTAAAGAATCGGCTCAGAATCTCCGAGCACTCATCCCCCAGCACTCCTGAAATCACTTCCGGCTTATGGTTATAGGGCAGGTCGAAGAGGTTTATAACCGACTCAAGGGAGCCTGCCTTGGGATCGCTTGCTCCATAGACGACTCTGGGGAGTCTCGAATTGATTATCGCTCCGGCACACATGGGGCAGGGCTCGAGGGTGACGTAGAGGGTGCAGCCGATGAGGCGCCAGCCTCCGAGAGTCTTGCTCGCCTCGTCTATCGCCATGATTTCGGCGTGGGCAAGAGGCGACCTGGCGGATTCTCTGAGATTGTAGCCTTCGCCGACTATCTCGCCTGTCGAGTCCTTCACAACGATGGCACCGACTGGGGTCTCTCCCAAAGAATATGCCCTTTCGGCAAGGGCGAGGGCGTGACGCATGTATTCTTCATGAGTTTTCATCAGGGGTTGGCCTCCTTAAGGGCGTCTGGGTCAAAGAAATACGTGTCAACTTCATCTTCTCGCCAATTTAGAGGATTACTATCAATATAGTTGCATGTCTCCTGATATTCAAGTTCATCCCAAATAATTCGATCGTAGAAGGATTTTTGCCAGATCGAAAACCCGATTTGCCGAGATGACCATCGTTTCATCGAGCCGACGATGGTCGATAATGTAGGGGCGGATATTATCCGCCCGTCTTTTTGAGGATTGCTCTCTTCCTTCGGGACTGGCACAATCCTAACGATCATATGAATGTGGTTAGGCATCACACAATACTTTAGAATTTCTACATTTCTGTAGTGTAACGGGATATTCTCTATCGCAGTTTTTACTATTTCACCATATGGGGATAGCGGTATTTCGCCTCGCCTGATTGCATCGTACAGGTCAGAATTCGATGACGACAGACCGATATCATCCGCTTCGGGTTGCGGGCGGATAATATCCGCCCCTACATCCCATAACACAGCGCTTCGTTTCTTTAAACAAGCCGTGACGAAATAAAGGTTACTGGCCGAGTAGTCATAACCCTGCAAACGCATTTTCTTACGCGTAGGCAAATCCATTTCGCCACCTCCAACAGTCAGATCTCGTTCCGATTTTCCAACGCCTTGAAGAGCGTGACCTCGTCGGCGTATTCGAGCATTCCACCTATTGGCAGGCCAAAGGCAAGGCGGGTGGTCTTGACGCCTAAAGGCTTCAGAAGCTTGCTGACATACATAGCTGTGGCTTCGCCTTCGGGAGTGGGGTTTGTCGCCATGATGACTTCCTTCACGTCGCCCTCGGCGATACGCTTGAGAAGCTCGTTGACACGGAGCTTTTCTGGGGTGACGCCGTCGATCGGGGAAATCAGGCCGTGGAGGACGTGGTAGACGCCCTTATACTCCTTGGTTCTCTCGAAAGCAGCGACGTCCTTCGGGTTCTCGACAACGCAGATGGTCGAGTGGTCCCTCGTCTCATCAGAGCAGACCGAGCAGATGTCCTTCTCGGTGAGATTCTGGCAGATTTTGCAGCAGTGAACGGTTTTGTGAGCGTTGATGATGGCGTTTGCAAAAGCCTCTGCCTCCTCGTCGGTCATCGACATGACGAAATAGGAGAGCCTTTGCGCCGTTTTCATACCTATTCCCGGGAGCTTGGCGAACTGCTCCGCCAATATCGTCAGCGGGAGAGCACCTGAGTCCGCCATCAGAACACGCCCGGCATGTTCATTCCGCCGGTGATCTTCTGCATTCCTGCGTTCGACTCAGTCTCGATTTGGGTGAGGACTTCGTTGACGGCGCTCGCGACAAGATCCTCGAGCATCTCGACGTCTTCAGGGTCGACGACTTCAGGCTGGATGCCTACTGAAACGACTTCGCGCTTGCCGTTCATGGTGATCTCAACGGCACCGCCACCGACTGTGGCCTTGAATTCTCTCGCCTCAAAGTCGGTCTGGAAGGCCTCCATCTCCTCCTGCATCTTCTGAGCCTGGCGGATCATCTGGTTCATATTCTGCTGTCCGCCACCCATTCCTTGTGGTACTCTTGCTTTCATTTTAGTTGCTCCTTTAATTTAGTCTATATCAAATGGTATGTCCTCGCGTCTGGCCTTCTCCATCAGTTCGGCAACCTTGTCCTCCTTGGGGGCAGCTGCCGGGTCTTTTTTGATGCATCTGGCACGAAGCGAATAAGTTTTCCCTGTGATTTCCTTGACGACGTCCCGAAGCGACTTCGCGTTCTCCGGCTTCTTGAATAAGCTCAGGAAGAATTCCGACTGCACCTCAATCATGAGGATATTGTCGTAATACCTTCCCCTCGACTCGCTCAATGCTCCTGCACAGCCGGGGTTGACCTCTGTGAGACGCTCGAGCACCTCATCCCACTGTGGGAACGGGCTCAGCATGTCTTCGGTGATCTGAACTTGAGGCTTCGGAGGTTCAGTCTGAGGTCTTGAAGATGGTGGCGGTGAAGCTGGCCTTTCGGGTCTTGAAGTGGGAGCAGCACTTACTCCACTCCGCTTCAGCTCCTCAATCTCGTCCTCGAGCGCTGAAATCCGCTTGTTGAGTTCCTGAACGGCGCTGTCGGAAACCGAGGTCTCCCTCTTCGAGGCGACGTTACACATCCTGATAACCGCCATTTCAAGGGCAGTTCTCTTTGAGGATGCCGTCGACATCGAGTCGCCTGTTGTCTGTAATATGTCTAATAGTGTTAAAGTTTTGTCTAAAGTTAGCTTTTCCGAAATCTCCTGCAGCTTCTTAAGCTCGTCTGGGAGGCAACCTAAAAGCTTCTCGTTGTCGGGCGAAGTCTCCAAAAGCATGACATTTCGGAGCTGGAAAATGAGCTCGTCGCAGAGGCGGGACATATCTTTTGAAGCTGCATAGAGCTTGTCGATATCGTCTAAAACCCGTGCCGACTGGCCATCTGCGATGCCGTCCAGTATCTCATAAAGAGCATACCTGTCGGCGGTTCCAGAGACTGAGGAAACGGTTTCGACGGTGACGTTGTCGCTCACGGCCATGCACTGGTCAAGGATCGAGAGAGCATCTCTCATCGCACCATCGGAGATTCGGGCGATTGCGGAAGCTGCCTCGTCGTCAAGAGAAATCTTCTCCTGCTCGGCGATGTAAAGAAGGCGAGCCTTGATGTCCTCAGGAAGAATTCTCCTGAAATCGAAACGCTGACATCTCGAAATGATCGTTAATGGAACCTTATGGATCTCAGTTGTCGCCAGGATGAACTTCACGTGCTCAGGAGGCTCCTCCATGATCTTAAGGAGGGCGCCCCAGGCCTGGTTCGAGAGCATGTGGACCTCGTCGATGATGTAGACCTTGTATCTCGCCAGCTCTGGCGTGTAGACGGTCGACTCGCGAAGCTCACGGATATCGTCGACACCTGTGTTGGAGGCAGCGTCTATCTCGATTATGTCGTTCAGGGTCCCGTTGTCGGCAGCCTTGCAGATGTCACATTCAAGGCATGGCCTGCCGTCATGAGGGTTACGGCAGTTGACCGCCTTCGCGAAGATTCGGGCGCAAGTAGTCTTGCCGGTGCCACGTGAGCCTGTGAACAGGTAGGCATGAGCAGTCTTGCCCTCGCTTATCTGACGCTTGAGCGTTGTGGTAATATGTGGCTGTGAAACGACGTCATCAAACGTCATCGGCCGCCATTTGCGGTATAGGGCACGGTACAAGAGCTCACCTCCAGAACCTCTCAGTCACGCCTTCGGCGCGACAGCTCCCCTTATCAAGGGGAGCCTTAACGGAAATCTTGATAAAAAAGTCCAATCCGACATATAGGTGTGCAGGCGAGACTGTGTCACACGAAGCATTCTGCTTAATGCTGCTCGGTTCCCCGCCTGACATGGTTCACAGCGCCCCGTTGCACAGGACCCGCACACCTACATCTCGGATTGGCTAACTAACAGATAGTATACCACACTTTTATCTCTTTTTCAAGCCCAAATTGCGGTTTTGTTCACATTCTTCCAAAAAATTTTCTGCGTTTTGCCGATTACCTATTGCCGAATCGTCAAAAATATGGTATAATATTAGCCGAAATCTTTCGAAAGTTTTGTGACAATCGACAGTTTAAAGTCAAACGGGGTGTATATGAAAATGAGCAGTGTAAAATTATTCGCCTTTGGTGGCGAGAAGACGACCGAGCTATCAGATCAGATCGAGTCGGTAAAGAGAAACAATCTTTCAGGAATCGAGCTTGGTGGGACGGAGTTTGGCCCTATTTCCGACATTTCCTTCGTCGCAGCGTGCCTTATCCGAAAAAAGCTGAACGACTCAGGGCTCGAGGTCCTGGCTCTCAACACCAGCATCGGCAGAATCGGGATCAAGGACGACTTTGAAATCCAGATCGAGAAGCTGAAGAACACTCTCGAGGTCTGCAAGGTTCTTGGTGCGGACAAGGTCCGTGTCAGCTCATTTTTCATCCCGAGCTTTGAAAAAATCGACGATTATAAACAGCTCGTTATCGACCGAATGGGTCGGATGAACGAGCTTGCAGGCGCCCACGGCGTCACTTTGTGTCTTGAGAACAGAACCGGCTGCTTTGGCGGAACTGCCGAGCGGTGTCACGAGATTCTCTCGGCTCTTCCAGAGATGGTCGGGGTCTTCAACCCGGCAGAGTTTGCGAAGTCTGGCTGCGACGTCATGGAGGCATGGGACGTCCTCCGCTCGAGGATCGCCTATCTTCACATTGCAGATGTCAACGCCGATGGCAAGCCGGTTCCCGCCGGCAACGGCGTCGCCCACATAAGAGACCTCACCCGCAAGTTCATCGAGCGAGGCGGAAGAAACTTCTCGATCGACCCGGGTCTGACGGTTCGCCGCTCGAACAAGCTCCTCGACCACGAGCACCATTCGTATAAGAACACAGATGCCGCGTTTGATGCGGCTTGTAATGGGTTTAAGAGTATTATTGGGATTAGGAATTAGCATATCGGCTACGGAGGCTGAAGCCTCCTCCGCCGAAGCGCCTCCTGCGTGGGTCGACGACTTGCCTTCGGCAAGTCGGCAAGTTTGGCTTTGCCGAACTTGCACCCCTCCACCATCGCCTTCGGCGATGGTCCCCCTCCCCCTTCGGGGGAGGCTTTTTTTATTCTCTCGCAGATTCTTTCGAGAGCACAATTATGGCTCCCCTTATTAAGGGGAGCTGTCGAGCGGAGCGAGACTGAGAGGTTCCGCAAGGGATGCGGGCGGATGATATCCGCCCCTACATGTTCGGCTACGGAGGCTAACGCCTCCTCCTCCGAAGCGCCTCCTTCGGAGGCGCACCCCTCCACCGTCGCCTTCGGCGACGGTCC
>JAJBTZ010000065.1:0-4645 GCA_020860605.1 Ruminococcus sp.
ACCCCTCCACCGTCGCCGAAGGCGACGGTCCCCCTCCCCCTTCGGGGGAGGCTATTTTACTTCTCTCGAAAGTACTGATTGGAGGCACTACTATGGCAAAAATGTGGGCAGGCAGGACCACGGGCGACACAAGCACGTTGGCGGACGACTTTAACTCCTCGATTCGGTTCGACAGCAGGATGTATCGCGAGGACATCACTGGGAGCATGGCTCATGCGGAGATGCTGGCTTCGACTGGGATTATTACTCAGGATGAGGCCGACCAGCTCGTCGATGGGCTGGCGGAGATTCTTGAAGATATCGACTCTGGGAAGCTGGCGATTAACCCTGATTGCGAGGACATCCACATGTTTGTGGAGGAGGTTCTGACGTCCCGACTCGGTGACGTTGGAAAGAAGCTCCATACGGCTCGGAGCCGTAATGACCAGGTCGCTCTCGACACGAGGATGTATACCCGCACTGAGATAGGCTCGATTCAGGAGAAGCTGCTTTCGCTTTGCGAGGCAGTGGTCGCGAAGGCGGAGGAGTATAAGGACTATGTCATGCCGGGCTATACCCACCTCCAGAGGGCTCAGCCGATCACTTTCGGCCACCAGCTGATGAGCTATGTCGAGATGCTGGGGAGAGATATCGACCGTCTCGAAGATGCGAAAAAGCGGGTTTCAGTTTCGCCAATTGGCAGCTGTGCCCTGGCGGGGACGACTTATCATACAGACAGAGGCTACGAGGCTAGAAAGCTCGGCTTCGACTCGGTTTGCAGAAACAGCATTGACGGCGTTTCTGACAGGGATTTTGTCTGCGAGACGCTCTCGGACCTCTCGATTCTCATGATGCACCTGTCGAGATTTTCCGAGGAAATCGTCCTCTGGTCAAGCTGGGAGTTCAAGTTCGTGGAGCTCTCCGACAGCTTCACCACCGGCTCATCCATCATGCCACAAAAGAAAAACCCCGACATGGCGGAGCTCGTTCGCGGCAAAACCGGCAGGGTTTATGGGGATTTGATTACGATTCTCACCGTTCTCAAGGGGCTGCCACTTGCCTACAATAAAGATATGCAAGAAGATAAAGAGTGCCTCTTCGACGGCATCGACACGGTCAAGATGTGCCTCGATGTCTTCACGGGAATGGTCTCGACGATGAAGGCCAACCGCGAGAACATGATGATGGCAGCTCAGAAGGGCTTCATCAACGCGACGGACCTGGCGGATTATCTCGTGAGAAAGGGCCTGCCGTTCAGGAGCGCTTATAAGATAAGCGGCAGAATCGTCGCGAAGTGTATCGAGACGGGCAAAGTTTTAGAGACGATGCCTCTCGAGGAATATAAAGAGTTCAGCGAGCTGTTTGAGGAAGATTTATATCAGGAAATCGACCTCAAGACCTGCGTTGACAAGAGAATCAGCGAAGGCGGAACCTCTCTGAGCTCCGTCGAAAAGCAGATCCAAGACGCCAAAGAGCGACTCAGTACTATTAAGAAGGGACTTGTTAAAAAATGAATCTTTACGGACGGGATTTTCTGAAGCTATTAGACTTCACCCCCGATGAAATAGAAGGCTTAATCGATCTCGCAGCGACCCTCAAGGCCAAGAAAAAGGCGGGAGTCGCCCACAAGCTCTGCGAGGGCAAGAATATCGCCCTGATTTTCGAGAAGACCAGCACCCGCACCCGCTGCT
Source organism: Ruminococcus sp. (assembly GCA_020860605.1). Classification (GTDB taxonomy): domain Bacteria; phylum Bacillota; class Clostridia; order Oscillospirales; family Ruminococcaceae; genus Faeciplasma. Next base: position 1,671 of record JAJBTZ010000065.1, read on the forward strand.
CGTTCGAGGTTGCTGCTCATGACCTCGGCATGGGCTGCACCTATCTCGACCCTTCTGGCTCTCAGATAGGTAAAAAGGAAAGCATTGCCGACACGGCAAGAGTTTTGAGCTCGATGTTTGACGGAATTGAATACCGTGGCTATGGGCAGGAAATTGTCGAGGAGCTGGCGGAATACTCGAGCGTCCCCGTCTGGAACGGCCTCACAAACGAGTTCCACCCGACACAGATTCTGGCCGATTTCCTCACTATAAAAGAAATTTATGGCCATCTCAAGGGCATCAACTTCCTCTATATGGGCGACGCCCGCTACAACATGGGCAACTCCATCATGGTCGGCTGCGCCAAGATGGGGCTCAACTTCACCGCCTGTGCTCCCGCAAAATACTTCCCGAACGCTGAGCTCGTCAAGACTTGCGAAGAGCTTGCGAAAGAGAGTGGCGGAAGCATCACTCTCACAGAGGACCCGATGGAAGCTGCCAAAGGCCAGAACGTCGTCTACACCGACGTCTGGGTCTCGATGGGCGAGCCAGACGAGGTCTGGGCAGAGAGAATTGCTGATTTGTCGCCTTATCAGGTTAATTCCAAGCTCATGCAAGCGACCGACAACGCCGTCTTCATGCACTGCCTCCCTTCATTCCATGACCTGAAGACCACCACCGGCAAGCTGATAAACGAGAAGTTCGGTATAGACTGCATGGAAGTCACCGACGAAGTCTTCGAAAGCCCCCGGTCTGCGGTGTTCCAGGAAGCGGAGAATCGGATGCATACGATTAAGGCGGTTATGGCGGCTACTTTGGCTGGTGTTTGATTGCAATATTTTTTGATTAAGGTATTGCATTTTCCTGGCGGATAGTGTATAATAATAGTGCGGGATGGAAACATCACGCAGCAACATTTCGCTTGTCGGATATGTTTGCCTCCGTAGGTGACGGGGTGTGGCTGCTCTAAGCCACGTAAAATATCATCCTTGTACGGCTCCCTTTTCAGGTGTAGTCATGTTTAGCCTCCGTGAGTGACGGGGAACAGCCTTCTTGAGGCTGGTCCGCTTTGTCGGGCTGTGTAGAATATCACTCACTTGTGTGAATCAGTTACTTTGTAACTGATAATATCTCCGCGGGTAACGGGATGCTGTCTGATTTCAGACAGCGTAGAATATTACCCACTTGTATGAAAAATCGAGCCTACCTTATCGGTGGGCTTTGATTTTGCGAAAGGCAGGGAATTAGAAGTGAGGCTGGTTACAGTTGATGAGGAACTTTTGAAGGCCTTTTCTGTTGATGATCAGGTACTGTACAAGAGTAGCAGACCCTGTGTGCTGCTGGTAGAGCTACTTTACAAAGGCAAGCAGCAAACCTTTGCTGTGCCATTACGTTCCAATATTCCTCATTCTGTTCCGAAAGATCAGTTCTTTGCCTTACCTACGAGGAAAACTACAAGAAAAGGAAATCGTCATGGTATCCACTACATAAAGATGATTCCTGTCGATTGGACATATACCTACAAAATTCGTTCGTTTGATAAGAGGTATAGCTATCAGACCAGAAGTATAATCGACAAGAATGAAGAGAGAATCATTGCAGAATGTCAATCCTACCTCACTGCATATGAAAAAGGACTACGTCCGAACTATTGCACGGACATAGACCTTCTTTTGGAGCGACTGAAGGAATTTCAGGCGGAGAAGAATAAGGCTGAAGAGCTGACGACGGTTTAGTATAGACAAAAGGGAATTAGTATGAAAGAATTTCTAAAATCCATCTTCCACAAGCCTCACATGCTTCGGCGGGTGATTTTCTGCGTCATTGGCGTCACGCTGATGGGGTTCTGCGTTTCGTGGCTCAACTTGCTCGCTTGGGGGACCGACCCTTGCTCGGTCATGAACCTGGCGATGGCGGAAAACCTGGGGATGAGCTTCGGGAGCTGGCAGGCGCTCTTTAACTGCGTCCTGTTTGTCTTCGTCGCCTGGAAAGGACGCGAAAACATCGGCATCGGAACAGTGTGCAACATGTTCATCGTCGGCTACGCCTGCGACCTTATGACCTGGCTTCGCGAGACCTTCATCCCGGACTTCACCTTCGAGGGGATCGTTCAGAAAATCGTCGCCTGTGTGGTGATACTCTTTATCTTCGTCTTTTCAGTTGCAGTTTATACTTCTGTCGGACTCGGCGCGTCGCCCTACGACTCGATCCCTGAGATCATCTATAATGCTCAGAAGACGAAAAAGGTGCCGTTCAGGGTGATAAGAATCCTCTGGGACGGCGGAATCGCCGTGTTCGGGTATCTTATCGGAGGAACCGTCGGCATCGTGACGGTCTTAATGGCTCTCACCATCGGCCCGATGGCGGAGGCCGTCCGCAAGCGGATCGGCAGGTTCATCGAGTAGCCTCGAGAGCCTTGAGCTCCCTTATTAAATAGTTATACCGCGCCTCGAGCGCTGCCCTCTCGTAGATGAGGGCATCCAAAAGGTCCCCATCGCTGACCTCATTAAAGCAGCTCTCGGCAGTCTTCATAGCATCATCAAGCTCCTTGATATCGGATTCGATTGAGAGGAGTTTTTGTTTTCGGGCCCGTAATTTCGACTTTTCGACAAATTTCGACATGGCATGGATCCTTTCTTTGGGGTGGTAAAGGATATGCGAGAAAACAAACCGAAATTCGTAATTAATCGGTGTAGGGGCGGATATCATCCGCCCGACCCCCTCGCAGGAGCCCACAACGGGCGGATATCATCCGCCCGCCACGGCTTGTCAGAGGGGACTCGGGCGGATAATATCCGCCCCTACAGATGCAAAAAAAGGCTCCCCTGTCAAGGGGAGCGCAGAAGTTCACCAAAGGTGAACTTCGGGAGTTGCTTCGCAACTCCGCCTGAGGGGTGGGGGGGGGGGGTGGGGGCGAGAGGGGGGGGGGGGGGGGGGGGGCGCGAGGGGGGGGGCCAAAAACACGAGGGGGGGGCGACGGCCGCGGGGGGGGGGGG
>JAJBTZ010000065.1:4655-12541 GCA_020860605.1 Ruminococcus sp.
CCCCGCCCCCGGGGCCCCCCTCCCCCCCCCACCGCTCACGATGGCCCGGCCCGCCCCCAGCCCGCCCCGGGCTGCCCTCTCCCCCGCCGCCCAACCCGCGTCGGCGTAGACGGCGAAGCCGTCGGAGCCGAAAAACCCGGCTTGGTGGGGCCAAACCGGGTTGGGAGGTGTGATATTTCGAATCAAGCGCTGAACTTATAAACAGTAACGTGATGATACTTCTCCCCAGCCTTCAAAATCGGCTTCTCGAAGTTATCGAACTTCATCGCGTTCGGGTAGAACTGGGTTTCGAGGCAGAGTCCGTCACGCTTTTCGATTGGCTTGCCGTTCTTGCCATAGGGGGCGGTGCCGTCGAGGAAGTTGCCGGAGTAGAACTGCATACCGGGGGTGTCGGACCAGACTTCCATGACACGTCCTGTGTTGGCAGCCTTCAGGGTTGCCATGTGGCGGAAGCCTTCGCCGTCGGGGCACCAGTTATGGTCGTAACCGCCAGCGAAAACAAGCTGCTCATGCTTCTGGTTGATTCTTTCGCCGATGACATGGAAATCGGTGAAGTCGAGAGGGGTGCCCTCTACTTTTGCTACGTATCCAGTAGGCAAGCATTCTGAATTTCCGACGGTGAAGTGGGTGGCGTTGATTTTGAGAGAGTGCTTCTCGATCGAGCCTGTGCCCTGACCGTCGAGGTTGAAGTAGCAGTGATTTGTAAGATTACAAATAGTGTCGCCATCGGAAACGGCGCTGTAGTCGATCTTCAAGGCGCAGTCGTCGTCGAACGAATACTTGACGGTGACGTGGAGAGTTGCGGGATAGCCCTCTTCGCCATCGGGAGAGGTGTAGTTAAGAACCAGCTTCTCGCCGTCGACAGTTGCGTCCCAAAGCTTCTTATTGAAGCCTTCGAAGCCACCATGGAGGTTGTTTCTGCCGTCATTCTTGCCTAAAGTGTAGACTTTTCTACCAAGCTTGAACTTAGCATCCTCGATTCTGTTGCCATGACGGCCGATAAGGGCGCCGATATACTTGTCCTGATTCTCATAGCCCGAAATATCGTCATATCCAAGAGCGACATCGGCGATATAGCCGTTTTTATCGGGGACGTTGATAGAACGGATAGCTCCGCCATAGGTGATGATCTCGACATAAGCGCCGATAGAGTTCTTGAGCTCATAAAGCGAGACAGCTTCGCCAGTTGAGAGGCAGCCGAAATCTCTTCTTGTAACAGTTGTCATAAATACTCAGGTCCTTTCAAAAAAATCTCAAAAAATATTTTTCTCGGGTGCAATAATATGGCACCTTGATTTGTATTATAAGTGTAACACCTTTTCCGAAGAATTGCAACCTCGAAAAAAGCTTTTCCTGCGAAAAATTAATTTTCTCCCTATGAAAATTAATAATTGAGGGTTTACAAAACCACAAAAAGATGTTATAATAAATTCGGCAACCCATATGGGAAGGAAAATCCCCTGGGGGACAAACAAAATATTCGAAAAAAGGAGTGTCATAAAAATGACTAAAAGGATTTTAGCGATAGTCACTGCTTTAGTAATGGCGGTTTCTATGCTCAGTGTTGTAGCCTTTGCAGACGCTGCTTTCTCCGCTTCTGGTACTGCTGCCAGCAATAAGTTGACTTATAACTGGACATATACAGCAGCTGAAGGTGGAAGCTCAGCAGACTACTATTACTACTACATCACTAACTCGACTACTGGTGCGACTCTGGTTTCAAGGACCAGTACAACCAGCACCTCAGTAACTGCTGCGTACACCTCTACAGGTACTTACACCCTGACAGTTCAGGCTTACGCTAAGGGTACATCTTCCGATACATTACTCGGAACCACAACCGCTTCGGTTAATGCTACCTACACTGCTTCAAGCTCGAACGCAGCTGGAACTGTTACTGTTTCAGGCAGCACCTCTTCGACTGTATCGTTCACAACTGATAGCAAGTATGCAAGCTATGTTGTCAACTACACCACGACAAGCGGTACTACCAATTCTGTAGTTGTAACATCAAGCCCTTACACCATTTCTTCTGTTGCTTACTCTTCGCTTAAGTCTGTAACCGTAACAGGCTACACTCTTGCAGGCGGAACTGGTTCTTCAACTACAATCGGTACCTGGACCAATAGCTCCACCACCACAAACACTGGCAGCTCTTCTACTACCGGCACTGTAAGCGTTTCTACTGGTTCGTATAGCTCCTACTATGGTGCATATTACTACACCTTCTCATGGACTTCGACTGGCGCTGCTTCTTACCTGATTTCCTACTCCTCCACAGCAGGCTCTGGTTCTCAGGTTGTTACCGGCACTTCCTATGGCGCTTACCTCAAGAGTGGCTACACCTATTATGTAACTGTTACTGCTTATTCTGGCTCTAACGCTACCGGCACTGCTACCTCTGTTGGTACTGCAACCGTTAAGGTTGGCTCAACCTCTGGCACTGGCACCACCAACGGTGTTTACTACACCAATCAGGGTACCAACACCTATGGTCTGTACACCTACAGCATCTACTGGAGCGCATATTCAAGTGCAGCCAATACCTACTATGTAACCGTTAACGGCAGCTACTACACCACTACAAGCTCGACTGGCTTCACCCTTTCTGGCCTTACTGCTGGTACTTCCTACACTGTTGCTGTCACCGCTTATAACGGTTCTACATTGTTGGGCACAGTCGGTAACTGCACATTCTATGCTGGCGGAAGCTCTTCCACCACTACCAGCACCGGCGTTACTGCTACTTATAGCACCACCACTTCGAGTGGTCTTACCTATTACATCAACTGGGGCTCCGTTTCTAACGCTACCTTCTATGTAATCACTATCGGCGGTAACACCTACTACTCAACCACCAACTACTACTATGCAACCGGCCTCACCAGTGGCACTACCTACTCGGTAAGCGTTGTTGCTTATAACTCCACTTCTGGACTCCTGGGAACTGTCGGCTCGACCTCGTTCAAGGCAAGCTCGACAACTTCGACAACCTCCGGCACAACTACCTCCGGCACTAACTGCACAGTAGTCACCGGCACTTCTTCGAAGACCGTTACATGGACTGCTGTTTCAGGAGCAAGCTACTATGTAGTAACCTACTTCGCTGATGGCGGAACTGGCAAGAGCTCGACTGTTACCTCTACCAGCGCTACTATCCCTGTAGCCAACACTTCTTCTGTAGTCCTCTATGTCACAGCTTATTCTTCAAGCGGAACAAGCTTGGGCGTCTGCGCTATGGCAACTGTTGCTGCAACCAGCACTTCTACCAGCGATGACGACGACGACACCGAAGAGCTTTCTAAGTATCCTACTACCTTCAAGGCTACTTCCGGCACAAGCGGACAGATCACCCTTGCTTGGGATGCAGCTGACGGGGCTTCTTCCTACACTGTTTACTACAAGCGCTCTACTTCCAGCACTTGGCTCAAGGCTGGTACTGTAAAGAAGACCGCTGTCAACATCAAGGGTCTTACCAATGGCATCAGCTATGACTTCTACGTAGTCACCGACACCAGCTACAAGTCTGGCGAGGTCACCATCACCTGCTCGACCACCAAGTCCACAAAGACTGCAACCGACCCTGATGGCTCGACCACCTCGACTTCGACCGTTCCTGTTCTTAGCTCCGTAACCAGCAGCTCGACTGGAACTCTTACAGTTTCATGGAGCAAGGCATCCGGCGCTGAGAGCTATGAGGTCTGGGTAGCTGAGGGAACCTCTTCGAGCTACAAGAAGAAGGCAACCGTCACTTCGACATCCACCACGCTTTCTGGTCTTACCTCCGGCACAACCTATAAGGTAAGAGTAATCGCGAGCAACCATAGTGGAACCACCAAGGAAGCCCTCCTCGAGTGCAGCCCTATGAGTGCTACTGTTAAATAAGTCAGCGTCCTCACTTTTCTGTAGAGTTAAGCCGGCCCTCGCGCCGGCTTTTCTCTTGGTGAAAATGGGTTGTGGAAACTGATGAATTTTGACAATGTGTCTTGTAATTGAGGGGAAATTAGTATATAATAGTCGGGTAACATGTGAGAAGTCGCCCTTCGGGCGACGCGATTTCAGGCTTCGCCTGAAATCGCACCCCTCAGTCAGCTGCTTCGCCGGCGGTCCCCCTCCCCCTTCGGGGGAGGCAGCGCCTCCCTTCGGTCGGCGCACCCCTCCACCACCGCCTTCGGCGGCGGTCCCCCTCCCCCTTCGGGGGAGGCTATCTCTGCCTCAAGGCAGACTTCTGATTAATGCACAACTTTGATATCAAAAACCCCATCCTCCAGCAGACCCTATCCCCGAGCGAATTAAAGCCTCCCCCGAAGGGGGAGGGGGACCGCGCGAAGCGCGGTGGAGGGGTGGAATTTCGCCGAAGGCGAAATTCCGCAGTTGCCGAAGGCAACTGCCTGTGGAGGCTGGAGGCTTCCCCTTAAAAAAATTTTTTAAATCCCCCTGAAACAAAACGCGGTCTTTTTGACACTATTTATACAGAAGCTTTCAAGAGTTTAACCCGATGAAGGGCTCTGTATGGGTAGTGAGAACTAAGATGCACTGAAAAATGTGGAAGGACTACTTATACTGGCACGAATCGAGGTGAGACTGATATATGAAATCCGACTTCAAGGAGCTCGTGACCCGCGCGAGGCGGGGTGATGCTTCGGCTTTCGGCGAGCTTTATTCCGCAATCTATAAAGATTTATACTACTATGCCCTCTGCAATTTAAATAATGCAGACGACGCTGCGGATGCCGTGAGCGATGCGGTCTTAGATGCCTTCCAGGGGATCAAGAATCTTCGGAACGAGGATGCGTTCCAGGGCTGGATGGTCAGAATCCTGACCGCTAAGATCAAGCGAAAACAGGCGGAATATATCAGTCAGCGTGAGTATATCAGCTCCACCACCTCCGATTACGATGACGCCGAAGAGGGCGAGATGAACGACATCCCCGTCAACGAGGCGAAGTATGAGGGCATTGAGCTCCTCGAGCATATAGAAGGCCTGAGTCATAACGAGAAGCTCTGCTTCACCCTTAACGCCATCTACGGCTACACCAGCGACGAGGTGAGTAAAATCACCGAAATCAACGCTGCGACGGTGAGGACGTATATTGCTAGGGCTAAGCAGAAGCTCAGGAAAGCGTTGAGTGGATAATGAATAATTCGCGCCTTCGGCGCGCCCTCTCAGTCACGCTTCGCGTGACAGCTCTCCCGGAGGGAGAGCCAAGAGTGTACGTCCGTAGGAAGCTTTCATGAGCCAATAACTTGGCTCCCCCTCTGGGGGAGCTGGCAGCCACGAAGTGGCTGACTGAGAGGGCGCGAGCGAAGCGAGCGCTGTTGCCCGTAGGGCAACAAAAATCCAAATAGAAAGGAGTGTCGGGATTGGCTAATAAGAACAGTGTTTACTGGGAAATGATGCAGAATATTTCTGTGCCGGAGAGGCTGGAGCCTCAGAATATGGTCGCTTTCTTGGAAGCGCATCAGGCGGAAGCTGCTAAGGCGGATGCTAAGCGTGCCGAGATAACCGTCTCCACAAACGAAGTCCCGACCTCTGTTGATAGAACTGAAGCGAATACTGAGAGGAGGATCACCCATAGCGGTGGCTCCTCGAAGAGGACTACTATTTATAGAACCGTGGCGTCCTTGGCTGCATGTGCTGCACTGGCGCTAGGGTGTGTGAGATACTTCGGACTTGGTGAGGTCGAGACGGTCGAGACCGACTCGCAGGGAAGCGCTTATGCTACTGACTACGACGAGCTCCACAAGACCTTCAGAAAGTACTATGCCGACGATGAAGACAAGGTGACCCTCGACTCCGCTATTGCCGAGATCGAGAACGCCTATAACGAAAGCGCTGGCGACAGCTCGAGCGATTCGAGCGCGACTGGCGAGACTGAAGAGGAGCCAGAGACCTCCGTCACAACAGCCACTACAGAGGCTGAGGCGACAAGTCCTACCGAAGAGGAAGCTTCCGAGAGTTTCGAGACAACTGAACCCGAGCAGGAGGAGACTATTCCTGAAGAGGAGGAGAGCGTCACTCTGAGCGAGGGGATAATCCTCCCGAATATCGCCGAAGGGGATCTTGAAGACAATTATTTAATCTGCAACGACAGAATTTACATTAAGGACGGCAGCACCGTCAAGGTGATCCTCTCAACCGGCGGAAGACTTGAGTATATCGGCGACGCTGTTCCCGAGAACGGCCTCTTTGAGACGAGAGTTCTTGAGGAAATCTACGCGGTAGACCAGAGGCTCGTGGCTGTCTACTCAGTCACAACTGAGGAGCCGATTTCGATCCCAGCCGACACTACAGCCGAGGAGAGCTCGACTGTTGAGGACATCTTAAGCTCAGTCTACTCCGAAGAGGAGAGCGTCATCACGAGCTACTCCGCAGAGGTCGTCATCTACGACATCGGCGACGATGGAAGCATTACGAGAGCTTCTGTCACCTCCTTCAGCGGAACCTATCTTGAGTCAGTTTTCTCGGACGGCTATGTCTATGTCGTCACGAGCTACGATAAATATCACAATATGCCTCTCACAGGCGACAATCTCGACAGCTATGTCCCGACCTACACCGTGAACGGCACGAAGTACTATGTCGATGCGACGAATATCCTGATTCCCGAGACCTTCTCGACCCTTGACTATGCAGTCATCGGTGGAATCGCAGCTGCTCTCCCGTCAACACCCGTTTCCGTTCAGGCGGTCTTAGGGTCTGAGGGAAAGGTTGTGGTTTCTGAGGATGCGGTTTACGTCTTCGGCTACACCGGCTCTGAGGAGACCTCGGTTGAGAAGCTGAGCCTTTCAGGCGGAAGCGCCTCGTTCAGCTATTCAGCGAAGATTGAGGGAGTTGCCCTCACCGACGGCTTCTCCTATAGTGACGGAGTTCTACTGGTCGCTACACTCCGAAGCAGCGAGACTGGCTATGTAACGGCGGTTTACTCGTTCGATGGCGAGCTTAATCTCCTTGCCGAGGCGACCTTCCCGAGCGCCTACCAGACGGTTACGTTCAGTGGCCTGACGGTCAAGCTTGGCGACAGTGCTGTTGCCGACTTCTCGACTCCCGATTCGCCGATTATAATCGAGGGGAGCGAGAGCGTTGACATCTCCTCCGGCCTTCAGGGCTTCGGCGACGGGTTCATCACCCTCGTTGAGGACGAGAACGGGCACCTGAAGCTCAGTTACCTGACGATTGACAGCTCTGGCGAGCTGACAGTTTCCGCAGAGACGATCGTCTCGACAGAGGACTGCGACAGCCCGGCATTAGACGACAACAGAATACTTTACCTTGACCCGGCAAACGGCCTCGTCGGAATCCCGTATAAATACTTCGACGGCTACGACTACTGCTGCACCTACGCGATCTATAAGCTCGGCACCACCGGCTTCTCGCTTGTCGGCACAGTCGAGACCCACGAGGTCGACAGCGCCTTCGAGTTCGGAAGAGCTGAGCTCTCAAACGGAATTCTCTACGTTTTGAGCGACGGCAGAGTTTACGCCATGAGCGTTGGCGAGAGCTACGTTTCGATAATCGGCTCGGCAGACCTGATCGAATCGAGCTATTCGGGTCACACCACCTGGTGACTTACCAAGTAAATTCTTTAATCTCTGATAAATTTCCGGTGCAGGGTTAGCAAGTGCCCTGCACCGGGCTTTTTGTGTCGGCGCTTCGCGCCGACGCGCTCGCCTTGCGGAACCTCTCAGTCGCTTCGCGACAGCTCCCCTTATCAAGAGGAGCCGGATTTGTAACTGTAGGGGCGGATATCATCCGCCCGAGTACCCTCAGGAAATCCGTGGCGGGCGGATTATATCCGCCCCGACATTTTCGGCTACGGCGACTGGCGTGGCCGGCGCCGACGCGCCGCCCTCGGGGGGGCGCCCCCACCCCCCCGGGGGAGCCC
>JAJBTZ010000066.1 GCA_020860605.1 Ruminococcus sp.
CAACTTGGCTCTCCCTCTGGGAGAGCTGTCACGCGAAGCGTGACTGAGAGGGCGCTCGCCCCGAAGGGGCGAGCGCTTTTGCCTCAGTGATTGATCCCAACCACCTTATAATCCTGTGCTTCCACAGCCTCCTTGAGGACGCTGTCCTCAACAGGAGCGCTTAAGGTTACAACCGCTGTTCCGGCAGTGTGGCTGACTTCGGCGGATGAAACGCCCGGGATGGCTTCGAGGGTCTTCTTGACTCTTGCCTCGCAGTGGCCACACATCATGCCTTCGATGTTCATGGTTACTGTCATACTTTTCACCTTCTTTCTCTGAACTTTTTTATGTCTTGGTTTGTCGTGCTTACTTGATCTTATGTCGGCGAAGTTGAGCCGAAGCGCGTTTGAGACAACGCAGAAGCTCGAGAGGCTCATCGCTGCTGCTGCAAACATCGGGTTCAGTTCCCAGCCGAAGAGGTTTATATAAACTCCCGCTGCAAGCGGAATTCCGATAGCGTTATAAAAGAACGCCCAGAAGAGGTTTTCGTGGATATTTCGAAGAGTCGAACGGCTGAGCCGAATGTCTGCCGGGACGTCCATAAGGCTGCTCTTCATGAGGACAACGTCGGCAGCGTCGACTGCAACGTCTGCACCAGCGCCGATCGCGATGCCGATGTCGGCACGTGTGAGAGCAGGGGCGTCGTTGATCCCATCGCCAACCATGGCGACCTTGCCACTCTCTTTGAGACTGCGGATGACGCTCTCTTTTCCATCCGGGAGAACTCCCGCAATGACCTCGTCGACCCCAGCCTGAGAGCCGATGGCGTTGGCGGTCCGCTCGTTGTCGCCGGTGAGCATGACGACGCGGATTCCCATGCCCTTGAGCTCACTGATGGCTTCGGCACTGTCGGGCTTTATAACATCCGCCACGGCTATTATGCCCATGAGCTTGCCGGATTTCGAGAAGAATAGGGGAGTCTTGCCCTCGCCAGCAAGGCGGTTGAAGGTTGATTCTGTGTCTTCAGGAAGAGTCGCCACCGTCCCGATGAACTTGAAGCTTCCGCCATAGAGGACTTCGTCGCCGAGATTGGCAGTAAGCCCGTTTCCAGGAAGGGCACGGAAGCCCTGGACGTTCTGGCTCTCAAGATTTTTCTCGCTGCCATACTGCAAAACCGCCTTCGCCAGCGGATGCTCGCTGCCTTTCTCGAGCGAGAGGGCAAGTTCTATAAGCTCACTTTCCGAAACCCCTTCGCAGGGGATTATGTCTGTGACCACAGGCGTGCCGGCAGTGATTGTGCCCGTCTTGTCGAGGACGACCGTTTCGGTCTTGCCGGTCTCTTCGAGAGACTCCGCAGTCTTAAATAGTATCCCATTCTTTGCTCCAACGCCGTTTCCGACCATGATCGCGACTGGCGTGGCCAGTCCAAGAGCGCAAGGGCAGCTGATGACAAGAACCGAAATTCCCCTCGCCAGAGCGTAGCTGAATTCCTGCCCGACCAAGAGCCATATTATAATAGTAATAACCGCAATCGTGATGACCGTCGGGACGAAGATTCCCGAAACTTTATCGGCAATTTTCGCGATCGGAGCCTTTGTCGCAGCAGCGTCGCTGACCATCTTGATGATCTGTGAAAGGGTCGTGTCCTCACCGACACGAGTGGCACGGCATTTTATGAAGCCCGACTGGTTGATAGTCGCAGCAGAAACCCCGTCGCCAGTCTCCTTGTCGACAGGAATACTCTCGCCCGTCAGCGCCGACTCGTTCACAGCGCTCGAGCCCTCGATGATGACTCCGTCAACCGGGATGCTCTCGCCAGGGCGGACGACGAAGATGTCGCCAACGTTTACTTTCGAGATTTCGACCTCAGTCTCAACGCCGTTTCTGAGGACGGTCGCCGTCTTCGGAGCGAGCTTCATGAGCCCCTTGAGGGCATCGGTGGTCTTGCCCTTAGAGCGAGCCTCAAGCATCTTTCCGACTGTAATCAGCGTCAGAATCATCGCTGCCGACTCGAAGTAGAATTCGTCCATGTATTCCATTACGGCTGCCATGTCGCCCCTCACCTGAGCGTCCGTCATCATAAATAAGGCGTAGGTCGAGTAGACGAAGGCAGCTGAAGAGCCCAGTGCCACAAGAGTGTCCATATTCGGAGCCCTATGGATGAGCCCCTTGAATCCGCTTATGAAGAATTTCTGGTTAATTACCATGATGGCTACAGTCAGAAGCAGCTGAACAAGCCCCATTGCGACGTGGTTGTCTGAGAAGAATTCCGGCAACGGGAAGCCGAACATCATGTGCCCCATCGAGAAGTACAAGAGGACAATCAGGAACCCGAGAGAGGCTATCAGCCTCCGCTTCAGCTTCGGCGTTTCGGTATCTTTGAGGGAGTCGACGTCTTCCGAGGCAGCTGCCTTCTCAGCACCCTTGAGTGAGGCGCCATATCCAGCGCCCTCAACCGCCGAGATAACCGAGGCAGGCGAAGCCGTCCCCTCAACCCCCATGGAATTAGTAAGCAAGCTCACCGAGCAGGAGCTGACTCCCTCGACCTTCGAGACAGCCTTCTCAACCCTCGCGCTGCAAGCAGCACAGCTCATGCCAGTGACGTTGTATTGGGTCACTTTTATCATAACCTTTCCTATATATTTGTCGCCACTTCGTGGCGACGCGACCCCTGCGGGGTCGCCGCTCGCCTTCGGCTCGCGCCCTCTCAGTCGGCTTCGCCGACAGCTCCCCCAAAGGGGGGAGCCAAGATTTCCTCTTGCACAAAGCCCTTCCTGAGGCAGCAACTCGGCTCTCCCTCCGGGAGAGCTGGCAGCTGCGAAGCAGCTGACTGAGAGGGCGCGAGCGAAGCGAGCGTTCTATTTCATAAGTTTCTGCATAGTAACGACCAGTTCCTCAATCGTCTCGTCATCCCCATTTCGGATGTCACGTGCGACGCAGTGGCGGATGTGGCTGGAGAGGAGTTCGCGGTTGAAGGAGTTTATGGCGGAGGAGACCGCAGCGGACTGGGTGAGGATGTCGGGACAGTAGGCCGACTCCTCGAGCATCCGCTTGAGCCCACGAATCTGCCCTTCAATCCGATTCAGCCGGTTCATCAGCTTCTTATATTCATCGTCCGACCGCTCAGTGGTCTTCCCGCAGCAACATTCTTTGCTCATAATATCACCTCGTAAAATACCCCCACGGGGTATCGTTCTAAGAGTATTATATACCCGGTGGGGGTATTTGTCAAGAGGGAATTGCAGAATTTTTGCAAAAAGTCATACTACAGTATTACCTCTGCCATGAAATATAAAATCGCTTAGCGTAAAACAACTCGCCGTTTTGTTCACCTTCCACAAACCTCCTCTGCCCGTTCGGACAGGGGAGTTTTTGCATAAGAAAACCGCCCATGGTGGGCGGTTTACGTCTTTCTATAGCAGCTCTTCCAACTGCCCAATCAGCACCGGCAGCTCGTCGAAGACGACATCCACGATAATATTCCAGTTCGTGCCGTCATGATCGTGAGGTGAATATCTCACGCCACCTTCAGCCTCTCTTCCATAATGATCTGGTAAAACTCGCTTCCGACATTGACCTCGTGGATCTCGAAGACGTCGACATCTTTGCCGAAAGCTTTGCGGAGGTCTTCTGCGAGGGAGAAGATTCGGGTTGGCTTGAAGAGGCTTCCGCCAAATACGAGGAAGTCGAGGTCACTGTCCTTCAAAGTTTCGCCTCGGGCATAGGAGCCAAAGAGGTAGATCTCCTCAACCCCATATTTCTCCGCAATCGGCCTGACAACCCCCGCAATCTCCTGCAAACTTAAAACTTTATCCATCGGAACACCTCCTGTTTTCAGTCCTGCTTCTTCCGTTCTTTCAGGCCAATCTTCTTCCTGAATTCATTGGTCCTCTCCTCAAGCCCCTCGACGTACTCCTTCAGAACCTCGTTAAGAGGCTTGTCGGTGGCGAAGGGGTGGATGAACTGGTAGCGACGCTTGCGGGTTTGCTTGCCCTTGGCGCGCTTGAGAATCTCCTCGTTGCGGGTGCGGATTTGCGCTTTGATCGACTCGTATTTGAGGACGACCTCGTTCTCCTCAGCGAAGTGTTTGAGCTTGACGAGGAGCTGTGCCGAGTTCGCAAAGTCCACGATGAAGACGCCGAAGAACAGCCCGATGAAGAAGGAGAACGCCAGATTCCGGCTGAGCCAGGCGAGCGATTCCTTTATGTACGGATTGATGAAGAAGTAGTAAACTCCGCCTAAAATCGCCCAGAAGAGGGAGAATTTAGGGCAGATTATTCCCATAATGTTGCCCCATTCGTCGGTGTAGTCCCAAAGTCGGACCTTGCTGACCTTGAGCGAGATAAATCCCGCAATAAACTCGATGACCGTCATCATCACAGCCATCAGGACGAAGAGGACGATTCTTGTGACGACTACGCTTTCAAACGGCAGATAGTCTTCCAAGGATGCCAGCAGGTAGAGCACGCAGAGCCCCGTCCCATAAAGCGGGAGATAAGGCCCCGTGCAGAACCCCGGGTTGATCCATTTCCGCTCCGGGTTCGCCTTCGAGAAGAAACGCCTGAATATGAGCTCCATCACCCAGCCCAGGACTGAACCGATGAAGAAAAGGTAGGCGAGAATAAGTGGTAGGTTCATATTTTTCTCCTAATTGGTCAAAATTGATGCACTGAGGCAGTCAAAGCCTCCCCCGAGAGGGGGGACACTTCGCCTCCGGCGAAGCCGGGGGACCGTCGCCTTCGGCGACGGTGGAGGGGGTGCAAGTTCGGCTACGCCGAACTTGCGACTTTCGCCGAAGGCGAAAGTCTACGCTCGCCCTTCGGGCTCGCGCCCTCTCAGTCAGTCGCTTCGCGACTGCCAGCTCTCCCAGAGGGAGAGCCGAGTTGTTGCCTCAAGGAGGGCCTTGTGCAAATGGAATTCTTGGCTCCCCCTCTGGGGGAGCTGTCGGCGAAGCCGACTGAGAGGGCGCGCGTAGCGCGTCACACCTTCACAATATATCCTGCTTTCCTCTCCGCAGCCTCTCTTGTTCCACCTTCGTCGCCGTAGCCCAAAATGACGTTTCCGACGCCGACATAGTCGCCTTCGATGCCCCATTTCTTGAGAAGAGCCTTGCCTTCATCCATCTCGAAGACCTCACGAGCGCGGTAGATATAGCAGGAATCAACGCCGACAGCGTGGGCAGCGTTCAATAGATTCGCAATAACCATGTTTCCGTCATCACGGCCGGTGGGGAAGCTTGCGGGGACGAGGACGACGACAACGGTCGGAGCGCCGTAGAACGGGTCAACATCTCTTCCCATAACCTTGGAATTCAGCCTCGAGAGCTCGTCTATGTCAGCCTTATTCTGAACAGCGACGATAATCGGGCTCTGCTTGCCCATGCCGGTCGGAGCATAGGTCCCAGCCTCCAAAATGGCGTCAAGCTCGCAGTCCTTGATCTGCTCATCGCGATACTTCCTGCAGCTGCGCCTGGTTTTTAAGTCTTGTAAGGTTTCTTTCATTGTGAGTTCCTCCTATTATTATGTATGCCACTTTCCAAAATCAACATTTTTTCGTTTTTGGAAAGTGAAAAGTTTATTCCGCCTGTGCGACTTTATTAAGATACGCCTTCTCCGCCTCGAAATAGCACTCTCCAAACTTCCCGACATACCCTTGCTTCCAGGGCTTGTTTCGGCCACAGAAGTGGATGATGGCGGAGTTTTCTTTGACCCAATCAAGGGTCAGCCAGGGGTATTTGTCCTTTCTCAGGACGAAAAGCCTCTCGGCCATATTGTACTTGTAGCAGTCTAAAATCATGATTCTCGAGCCGTAGAGGCCGCTGAGGATGTCCTGGTCAGGCAGGAAGAGCCTGCCCTTGTGGCTCTCGATGAAGCTGTAGACGTCCTCGCGGATGGGGAGCTTTCGGAGTTCACTTAGATTCATAATCATGACGCCAGAGTTGATGTAAGGCTCGTCCTCGTCACGGATGTCGTAGTGAGGGGCGTTTCGGACGTAGTTTAAGTGTGTGAACGCCTTCCCGACATGTGTAGCAGCAGCGATCAGATTGTCCCCAAGTGGCATCTCGAGAAGCTCGCCGATGTCGCCTCTGACGATGATATCGGGATCCAAGTATAGAATTCTGTCCAAGCTTTCAGGCAGATATTCCGAAGCGAAAAGCCGGAAATACATCTCATGGGGATATCTGTCAGTTGTCGGAGCGTCGGAAAACTCGTCATCCGAAACCTTGATCGGGATGATCTCCCCAAAGCCGGAAATCGCCATCTTGGCAGCCCTTATGTCGTCATCGTCAAGTGAAGTGTGTAGAATATACACACTAAGGTGCAAATCTGGATTCGAGGTGGTTATCGAGCAGAGCATGACGCAGAGCTGCGCTATGTAGCCCGAATCGAGAGTGACGAGAATGTCGGCGTTTTTCATATTATCAATCCCCAAATTTTAGAACATCGAAATAAGTGCTGCACTGTTGATCATGAGAATCTGGAAGAGAACCGCCGTCAGGATAGCAGCGATAAGGCGGTTGCCGGTGCGGTGCCTTACAAAGGTGCCGATCGGGATGCAGAGAATGTACATGAGCACTACATTGACAATCTGCCCGACGAGCCCGGAGTAGCTCTTGATGATGAGGTAGAACCCAACGAACAGGAACAGCGGTATATACTGAATCAGGCTGTAGAGGAAGCGTGTGCCACGGCTGGCACCAGCATTTTCGAGCATGTCCTGCTCAGCGCCGGAGACGTAGTAGCCGACAGCCATCAGAGCGCCATTGAAGATGAGCCAGAAGAGCCTCCAGTTCAATGGCATCAGCCGATACATCGAAGCCCTCAGGACGTACCACGCGAATATGCACAAGAGCGCGACAATTCCGAAGCAGTAAAGATTCTGTTTCCAGTCGGACTTAGTCCTGAAAGTAGGCTTCGGGAGCTTGCCTTGAGTTCCCTTGAAGGTTCCCTTGCGGTATGCTAAGAGCATCACAAGTCCGTAGCCAGCGATGAAGCACATGTATGGAATGTTCATAATCGGGCTTCCGAACGGCATCACAACACAGATGCAGCAGATGAGAAACGCCATCAGAATTCCCGGGAGCCACATGATGAGCTTTCTTGTGAGGAACGATTTTGAATTCTCGAGAACCGGCAGACTCTCGCCCTCAGTAGTTATCTTCGAGCCCATATTTAAGCCCAGAAGAAGCGTGAAGATGCCAATAAGAGCGCTGAACCAGCCGACATAGACAAGATGCATGAGCCCTGAGTTGAAGTTAGAGCTGGTGCCTGTGATATCCTCGACAGCCTCGTTGAGGTAATCCGCAAACTTGGCCGAGTACATCTGATAGGAGTGCAGGACCCCAGAGGTCACGCCGACGGTGATCTTGCTGCCGTAGCTGTTGACCTGAGTCGCTGCCCAGGTGCCACTATCGGGGACGTCGGTGCCACCAAGGTGCTCATAGATGGCTAAAATATCCTTATCCGAGACGATATCGTCGGCGGTCGAGCCGTAGATATAGACGTTGGTGCCAGTGATGAAGCTCTCGTTATAGTAGGACCAGGGCTCCTCCTCAGCGTCGGTTGTGCCAGCAAAGAGGCTCGCCTGGGCGTTTGCGAAGTAGTTGACCTCAGGAGCTATGAGGATGACGTTCTCGATGTTTCTTTTGGTGACGGTCGTGACAGCGTCAGGGTTGTTGTAGTCTTGCAAGAGCCTTAAAATGGAGCGACCTCCCATCGAGTGACCGACTAAAATAATGTGGTCGTAGTCGATGCCGGTTCTTTCGTGGAGAACCTCTATAGCGTCCGCTATCTCGACGGCGATGTCGTCGGTTTTCGCGTTGTCAAAGCCTATGGTGCCGTAGGAACCGCCCTGTCCCGAATAGTCGAAGCTCATGACGGTCATGCCGTTTGCGGTGAAGAGGTTCGCAAGCGGCCTCCACTTCTGCCTGTCGCAGGAGTAGCCGGGGCAGATGAGGACTGCATACTCAGCGTTGTCCTCCTCCCAGATGGTAGCCTTAAGCGTGACCTCGTCGCCCTGATAGGTCGACTGGAAGGAGAAGGTCTCCTCACCCATGGTGTTCCAGTTGAGCACTGTAAAGCTCACGATGCTGACGATAATCGCCAGAATTCCTATGCCGATTAATATTCTTTTCTTAGTCATAATTTTCCCTCTGCTTGTCAATTTTTATTTAAAGAGCGCTCCCAAGCCTTCTCGATTATTTCCGAACAAAGCCTGAGTCCTTCAAGATCTTCACTCGAAAACCTCCCGACAGTCGGACTGTCGATGTCTAAGACTCCGACAATCTCGCCACCAGCGTGAAGCGGAATCACTATCTCAGAATTCGAAGCCGAGTCGCAGGCGATGTGTCCCGGAAAGTCGTGGACATTCGGGACGAGCTGAGCCTCGTCCTTAGCTATCGCCGTTCCGCAGACTCCCTTTCCGACAGGAATCCGAATACAGGCGGGCTTTCCCTGAAACGGGCGCAGGACCAAAACGTCACCCTTCAGAGCATAGAACCCAGCCCAGTTGACGTCATCTAAGCTTTCAAAAATCGCAGCGCTGGCGTTGGACAGATTCGCAATCAGGTCATTTTCGCCGTCCATAAGAGCCCCAAGCTGGCTCGCAAGCATTTCATACTTTCCCATCAGTTCACCCCAGCATCGCAATAATCTCGTCAGGCGTGACAGTGTAGCCGTCGATGGTTGTGATAATCAGGAAGCACATGTAGTCGTCGATTCTGCGAACCAGAAACGCCTGCGTCATGTCGTAGCCACTCTCGACAATCGTGCCGACAGCCTCATAATAGGTGTTCCCGCCGATTTCGATGGTGGTGACGTCGCCAAAGGTGTAGCCAGAAGCGGTGCACTGAGCGACCAGCTCGTTGGCGTAATCCTCGCCGGAATAGCTCGTCCCGTCGGTGGACAGCGTCAGGTTCTCGAACCCGACAATCAGGTTAGCGCCGATCTCGTCCATAGCCATAGCGGTGTAGAGGGTCTGCACGCGCGAGAGGACATTCTGCCTCTTCGATTCGGTATCGACCGAGTCCTCTGAGATGTCCATCATTTCATAAAGCGCCGAGTCGTCATAAAAGGTCCAGTCGGAGCCGGGCGAGAATGTAAAGTCGGCATACTCATTAGTATAAACCCCATCCGAAACCGAGCCCATCAAAAGGTCCATATCAAGCTCCGACGACCCACATCCAGTAAACATCGTCAGCATCATCATAAACCCCAAAACGCCCGCCAAAATTCTTTTCATAATAAAAGGTTCCTTTCAAAAAAATGCTACTATAATAGTAGCAGAAATTCAAGGAAATTGCAAGAGACAGAATGGTGAAGAGTGGGGAAATTGTAGGGGCGGATATTATCCGCCCGAACCACTCCCAATCGAACCCCGGGCGGATGATATCCGCCCCTACAATTCGGCTGCAGCGACTGGCGTCGCTTCCGCCGAAGCGATTTCAGGCTTCGCCTGAAATCGCACCCCTCCACCACCGACTTCGTCGGCGGTCCCCCTCCCCCCTTCGGGGGGAGGCTTTGGCTACCTCACTGCAACATCTTGGCAAAATAAAAAAACTGTTGACAACGCAACAGTAATGGAGTATAATATAAGTGATGAGAGGTTACCTGAAGGACTAGTTCAGGTACGGCCACTCTCATAATACGAGATTACAAGGTTTATGTGACCGCACTTGATTAGTTAAAATCAGGTGCGGTTTGTTCTATTTTCGGTTTGACCCTACGGTGTAACCGATAGAAAAGGCTGTCATGAGCAAGCCCAAGACTGCCAGGATTATAGAAATAATCTCCATCAGCGTCACCCCCTTTACAGGTTAGAGCGACCACCTCTCATCATCGGCATTATATCACATAAAACGACTTCTGTCAATAAATTTGTTCGCTTTTCAAGAAAAAGTTGGATTGAGGCAGCAACTCGGCTCTCCCTCTGGGAGAGCTGTCGCCGAAGGCGACTGAGAGGGCGCGAGCGAAGCGAGCGTGCGACCCCGCAGGGGTCGCGTCGCCCGAAGGGCGACATGGATTCGCAGGGAAGCGTCCTCGAGCCAAAAAAGCCTCTCCCGAGAGGGGGACACTTCGCCTTCGGCGAAGCCGGGGGACCGCGCGAAGCGCGGTGGAGGGGTGCAAGTTCGGCGAAGCCGAACTTGCCGACTTGGCGTCAGCCAAGTCGTCGACCTACTCCAGATCTAACATTTCCTCCCCCACTCTAATCCCCACAACCTCCCCAAGGTCAACCGGGATTGCCCAGTTATACTGTGCGGAGGTGAGGCCGGTGTCGGGGTTGCTGATGGATTCGGAGCTGTGGGCGCGGACTTCGGTGCCGTCTTCGAGGACGGCGTAGATTTTGAGGAAGCGGATGCCGTCTGGGACGGTTCCGTAGTAATCCGGGTAGTCGTAGACGGCGTAGACGGAGAACTCGGTGACGGAGAACTCATAGACTCCTGTCCAGCTCTCGGGTGGCTCGAGCTCAACAAGATGGGTCTCGGTCCTCTCAAGTGTAAACTCGAAATCCCAGACTCCGCCGTTGAAGGTTCCCGTCAGCCCTGTGTCCTCGGCATAGTAGGCGAAGAAGTCCTCAAGGTGAAGCGTCACGTCGATCGTCTCGCAGTCGTCATCAACTTCGAAGGATTTCTCTAGTATAAAGCAAATTCTGCCGTCTTCGTCGGTGTATTGCCAGGTGGTGCCGACGTAGGAATATGGGTAAACGATCGGGGCGTTGAAGCCTATCAGTGACGTTTCGAACGAGGTTGCCGAGACCTTCGGGGCAAATTTGGAGTCGTCACTTTCAACATAAACTAAGATATAAACGATATTGTCGCCGGATGCAGCTGAATCGACGGTCACAGTAACCCCTTCGGAACTCTGGCTGAGGCCGATATACTGGCTCAGGCTCGCAACATATTCATACTGAGCGTCACTCATCTCCTCGCCTGTGTCCTTCTCCCAGCGATACTTGAACCAGCTGTCGATGCTGTCGCTCGCAGCGACGACGCCAGCACCCATCAGGAGGACGACCGCGACCACCGTCACGAGAATAATCGGGAGCCTTCTGTGAGGCTTTTTTACTGAAAAATTCTCTTTCCCAAGCTTGGTATTTGTAAGGGCAGAGACCCTGTCGTCGCTCGAAGACGGCGAGTCCTTGAGATTAATTTCGTCATCGCTATAGCAGTCAAAAACGTCCTTGAGATTCATATTCATTTTGTGAAGCCTCCCTTCCCGAGGATTTCCTTGAGACTGTCGCGGCCCCTTCGGAGCCTTGATTTGACAGTCTCGATATTTGTGCCGGTCTCCTCAGAAATCTTCGTGACCGTCTGGTTGTAATAGTAGTACCTGACAACCGTCTCCCTCTCGTGCCGTTTGAGCTTTTTAAGAGCGAGCCTGAGCTCACGAGCTTGTTCCTCTTTCTCGAGCTCGAGAAACTCTTCGGAAATCGCTACAAAGTCGTCTGAATCCTCATCAAGCATCTCATCCAGACTTTCCGTCTGAAGCCTCTGGGCGCGTATGTAGTTCTTCGCCTTGTTTCGCGAAACGGTGGAAAGCCAGGCCTTCAGGTGAGAGGTGGTGAGCCTGTCCCGATTCTGCCAGAGCTCAAAGAACACATCCGACGCCAGCTCTTCGATGACAAGGGTATTCTTAAAATCTCGGAGCTGATTCGCAATCACCGTAGAAACGTACCGATTGTACTTGAAAATAATCTCCGAAAGAACACTTTCGTCCCCACTCCGAAGCCTTTTCACAAGCCGTTGATCATCCATCCTCACCCCTCACTTTCTTTTTAGGTTTCACTATAAGAGACACAGGAATTTGCACTTTGGGTGCAAAGAATTGATTTTATTTTAGCATAGAATAGTGTTGAAGTCCACAAAAAAGTAGGGGCGGATATTATCCGCCCGAAAACCCTTCGCCGAAAAGTACGGGCGGATGATATCCGCCCCTACATAATTAGCCAAAGTCAATTATTGTTCCCTCAATGAAATCTCCCGCACCATCCACAAAGTAGAGATAATCCACTTCGTCAAGGTTGATGGGTACTTCCC
>JAJBTZ010000082.1 GCA_020860605.1 Ruminococcus sp.
AACCTCGCGCGGAGACCCCCCCCCCCCGGCCCCCCGGGGGCGCGGGGGGCCCGGCGCCCCGCGGTTCGGGCCGCGGGCCCCCCCCGCCTGAAATCGCGTCGGCGCCAAAGGCGCCGACAAAAACCCGAAAGCGCAGACGCCAATTAAGGCACCTGCGCTTTCGGTCAACAAAGGGGTCAAGAAAATGTCTTTATCATTCGGTTGCGATAACAACGCCAGAGCCTACGGTTCTGCCGCCTTCACGGATAGCGAAGCGGAGTCCGTTCTCGATAGCAATCGGGGTGATAAGCTCAACGCTGATCTCAACGTTGTCACCAGGCATGCACATTTCCTTTCCTTCAGGAAGGGTGATGGTGCCGGTAACGTCAGTGGTTCTGAAGTAGAACTGAGGACGATAGTTGGTGAAGAACGGAGTATGACGTCCGCCCTCTTCCTTCTTAAGAACGTAAACCTGTCCCTTGAACTTGGTCAGAGGATGGATGGATCCGGGCTTGCAGAGAACCTGTCCTCTTTCGATGTCCTTTCTCTGAACACCTCTAAGAAGAGCACCGATGTTGTCGCCTGCCTCAGCATAGTCGAGGGTCTTTCTGAACATTTCAAGACCAGTAACAACGGTCTTAGCTCTCTCCTCAGTGAGACCGATGATCTCAACTTCGTCGCCGAGCTTAACCTGTCCACGCTCAACTCTACCAGTTGCAACGGTACCACGTCCAGTGATGGTCATGGTGTCCTCAACAGGCATAAGGAACGGAAGGTCAGCCTTACGGTCAGGAGTAGGAATATAATCGTCAACTGCGTCCATGAGCTCTCTGATGCAAGCATACTCGGGAGCGTCAGGATCAGTGGAAGTGGACTCGAGTGCCTGAAGAGCAGAGCCCTGGATGATCGGAATGTCGTCGCCAGGGAAATCATAAGAGCTGAGAAGGTCACGGATGTCCATCTCAACGAGCTCGAGAAGCTCAGGGTCGTCAACCTGGTCAACCTTGTTCATGAAAACAACGATTGCAGGAACGCCAACCTGACGGGCGAGAAGGATGTGCTCTCTGGTCTGAGCCATAGGGCCATCAGAAGCAGCAACAACGAGGATTGCGCCGTCCATCTGAGCAGCACCGGTGATCATGTTCTTAACGTAGTCAGCATGGCCGGGGCAGTCAACGTGAGCATAGTGACGCTTGTCGGTCTCATACTCTACGTGAGCGGTGTTGATGGTGATACCACGCTCTCTCTCCTCAGGAGCCTTATCGATCATATCGTAAGCCTCAAACTTTGCCTGACCCTTCATAGCCAGAACCTTGGTGATGGCTGCGGTGAGAGTGGTCTTGCCGTGGTCAACGTGTCCGATGGTACCTACGTTAACGTGGGGCTTTGTTCTTTCAAATTTTTGCTTTGCCATTGGAATTTCCTCCCTTGAAATTTGTTTGGTATTCTAATATTAACAGATTATCGAGAGAAATGCAAGAGAATTTTGCATTTCATCTCAAAAAGTTTTGTGAAAAGTCTTCACTTAGTCGTTCGAATGTTTACGAGAGCTCATAATGTTCTCGGCAACGGACTTAGGAACGTCGGTGTAGCTGTGAGGCTCCATCGTGTACTGTCCTCTGCCCTGAGTCTTGGATCTCAGATCATTCGAATAACCGAACATCTCAGAAAGCGGAACGAGAGCATCAATCTGAGCAACGCCAGAATTGATTTCCTGTCCTAAAATCTGTCCACGGCGTGAGTTAAGGTCACCGATAGCGGTTCCCATATACTCTTCGGGGACAATGCAGGCTACCTTCATGATAGGCTCGAGAATTACCGGGTCTGCCTTCTTCATAGCATCCTTGAACGCCATAGAACCAGCGATCATGAATGCGGTTTCGGAAGAGTCAACCTCGTGGTAAGAACCGTCGTAAAGGTCAACCTTGACGTCAACAACAGGATATCCTGCCAATACGCCAGACTTCATAGCGCCCTGAATACCCTTGTCTACAGCCGGGATGTATTCCTTCGGAACAGCACCGCCGACGATAGAGCTGGTGAACTCGTAGCCCTTGCCGGATTCGTTCGGAGAAAGTCTGATCTTGACATGACCATACTGTCCCTTACCACCAGACTGACGGGCATACTTGCACTCGACGTCTGCCATCTTTCTGACAGTTTCCTTGTAAGCAACCTGAGGAGCACCAACATTAGCCTCAACCTTGAATTCACGAAGCATTCTGTCGACGATAATCTCGAGGTGAAGCTCGCCCATACCGGCGATGATGGTCTGGCCAGTTTCCTCGTCGGTCCAGGTCTTGAATGTAGGATCCTCTTCGGCAAGCTTATTGAGGGCAATTGCCATCTTTTCCTGACCAGCCTTGGTCTTCGGCTCGATAGCGAGCTGGATAACAGGATCTGGGAACTCCATAGATTCGAGGATGATCGGGTGCTTAGCGTCGCAAAGTGTATCACCAGTGGTGGTGTTCTTGACGCCTACAACCGCATAGATGTCTCCTGCATAGCAGGTCTCGATGTCCTTACGGTGATTTGAGTGCATCTGAAGGACTCTACCCATTCTTTCGTTAGTGTCCTTAGTGCAGTTAAGAACCGTTTCGCCAGCGTTGAGGGTTCCAGAGTAGACTCTGAAGAAGCAAAGCTTTCCGACGAACGGGTCGGTTGCAATCTTGAAAGCAAGTGCTGCAAACGGAGCGTTGTCGTCAGAAGGTCTTGTCTCCTCCTCGCCGGTTTCAGGATTGATGCCCTTGATGTCAGGAATATCTGTCGGAGCCGGCATATAGTCGACAATCGCGTCAAGGAGCTTCTGAACGCCCTTGTTCTTGTAAGAGGTTCCGCAGACAACTGGGACCATCTTGTTAGCGATAGTTGCAGCTCTTATGCCAGCCTTGAGCTCTTCAATAGTGAGCTCTTCGCCGTCGAGATACTTCTCCATAAGGTCATCGTTAAGCTCAGCAACCGACTCGACGAGCTGCTGACGATATTTCTCAGCTTCCTCGACCATGTTCTCAGGGATCTCTTCAACCCTGATGTCGGTTCCGAGTTCGTTATAGTATACATAAGCCTTCATCTCAAGGAGATCGATGATTCCCTTGAAGAAGGTTTCGCTTCCGATAGGAAGCTGAATTGGAACAGCGTTTGCCTTGAGACGCTGGTGGATCATGTCGAGGACGTGGTAGAAGTTCGCTCCCATGATGTCCATCTTGTTGACGTAAATCATACGGGGAACATTATACTTGTCCGCCTGTCTCCAAACAGTCTCGGTCTGCGGCTCAACGCCTCCCTTGGCACACAAAACTGTTACAGCTCCGTCGAGAACTCTCAAAGAGCGCTCAACCTCAACAGTAAAGTCAACGTGGCCGGGGGTGTCGATGATGTTGATTCTATGGCCCTTCCAGTATGCAGTGGTTGCAGCGGAGGTGATTGTGATACCTCTTTCCTGCTCCTGCTCCATCCAGTCCATCGTCGCTGCTCCGTCGTGAACCTCACCAAGCTTGTGGTTGATTCCCGTGTAGTAGAGAATACGCTCGGTTGTGGTCGTCTTGCCGGCGTCGATGTGAGCCATAATTCCGATGTTACGGGTCATCGACAAAGATACATCTCTTGCCATACAAATCCTCCATGCCCCTTTGTGAGGGCTTTTGTTACCCCTGGCAAGGCTTGCAGCATTGCCAGTGCGGTCTGTCTAACCCATAAAGCAGACCGCCGAAAGAAAAAACTTCTCTTAAAGATGGTTTCCAGCCGGAAATTACCAACGGAAATGAGCAAACGCCTTGTTTGCATCGGCCATCTTGTGAGTGTCCTCACGCTTCTTGACAGCAGCACCAGTTCCATTCATGGCGTCAAGGATTTCTCCTGCGAGCTTTTCCTTCATAGTCTTCTCGTGTCTGTCACGAGCATACTTGACGATCCATCTAAGGCCTAATGTCTGTCTTCTTGCCGGACGTACTTCCATAGGAACCTGATAGGTAGCACCGCCTACACGGCGAGCCTTTACCTCAAGGTTCGGCATTACGTTTTCCATAGCCTGCTCGAAAGCTTCGAGAGCCGGCTTGCCGGACTTTGTTTCTACAATTTCGAATGCGTCGTACACAATCTTCTGAGCAACGCCCTTCTTACCGTCAACCATAATGTTGTTTATGAGACGAGTGACGAGCTTAGAATTATACACCGGATCTTCCAAAACATCACGTTTTGCAATATTACCTCTTCTTGGCACTTCGCTTCCCTCCTTCATAATAGAATGATATCATGGGTACTCGTTTTCACCCGAGAATGCTGTCGGAACGCTCCATAAGCCTTCCCGCAGTGACCCCGTCAGTCCAAAGAGGTTAAATCGTCTGGCACGGCACGCCCAAGGCGCCCACACCATATATATGTTAACCCCACAGACTGTGGTGGATTTTGCTTTTTAAATTTCGTTCAGAAAGCTCTGAACACGGTCCTGATTACTTCTTAGCAGCCTTCGGTCTCTTTGCGCCGTACTTGGACCTGGCCTGCATTCTCTTGGCAACGCCCTGAGTATCGAGAGTTCCTCTGATGATGTGATAACGTACACCAGGGAGGTCCTTGACTCTGCCGCCTCTGATGAGAACAACGCTATGCTCCTGAAGGTTGTGTCCGATTCCTGGGATGTAAGCAGTGACTTCAGTGCCGTTAGTAAGACGAACTCTTGCGATCTTTCTCATAGCTGAGTTAGGCTTCTTAGGAGTCTGGGTCTTAACAGCAGTGCAGACGCCTCTCTTCTGAGGGCAGGACAAATCAACGCTGACTTTCTTCTTGGAATTGTAAATCTTCTGAAGAGCCGGAGCAGTAGACTTGTAAACAGAAACTTCTCTTCCCTTGCGAACCAACTGGTTAAAGGTAGGCATGTTTTCTCTCCTTTCGTAAGAATTTAGGTTGCGAGCAGACACACCCGTGCATACTTGCCGTGCAAACCTGCACGCGTGCACACTTGCACGAAGGTCGAGCTTACCACAGCAATCATTAACCTCATAGCGCGCATACTTGCGCGTGTGCACACTTGCACGAGCATACGCTCGCAGACTATTTAATTATACTTGTTGCTTAAGAAAAAGTCAAGCTCTATTTTTCAGAAAAAAGCGACGAATTTCTCGTCTGCGACATACAGGTTTATGTGCAACAATAGCAAAGAAGCCGTTTCAATTAGCGGCTTCCATGTTTTTCTTAGATGTATTTATAGAGGAGATCAAAAGTCGTCGCATACTTCCACAATCATGCAAAAGGCTGGTAGTAACCTCTGAATCGCACAAAGATGCTTTCTGAAAGAGTTCAAGCCAGTATTCCGTTTCGTAACACTCCTTCAGTGCAATTTGTAATTTTGCGATAAAATCTGGCTTGCTGTGAGCGTACTTTGCCTCACGAATATTCGCACCAATTGATGTAGCACTCCGCTCCAGCTGATTGGTCAGAGAATAGTGTCCTTTCATCCCATCCGTCAGCTTCAGTACCTTAATAGCGAAATCCATCGATAAGTCTGCCAATATATTCTCAGCCATTACCCTCATTCCCCACATTTATTAATGAAATCCTCGCTTCAGCGAGGATGAAATCTGAAACTTCGTTTCAGATGAAATCGTTTGCTTCGCAAACGATGAAATAAATCCGTCCTTAATTCCGGCGAAGCCGGATTTCATCGCGAAGCGATTTCATCACGGAGTGATTTATTCCGTCCGAAGGACGGATTTAATTGAAAAGACGCCATAAGGCGTCTTTTCATGGTGCCGGTGACCGGGGTCGAACCGGTACGGTATCTCTACCACTGGATTTTGAGTCCAGCACGTCTGCCAATTCCATCACACCGGCAGGCACAGATTAAAGTATACCACAATAAATCTCTGTTGTCAAGCGGTTTTTCGGCTTTCCGAAAGAATTCTGTGGCGCCGTCTCTTCCTGAAAAATATTTTTTGGGGGCTGCAATAATCCTCCCCTCAGATGTGTTTTAATAGTAGAACAGCTTCGTGCTGAAACGAAAGGCGTGATAACATGAAAAGAACTTTAGCTATTATTTTAACACTTGCGATGACTCTTGTGGCACTTTGTGGCTGCGGGGCGAGCTATGCTACCAACTCGACTTCTTCCGACGCCTCCTATGTCGAGGCTGGCGACTTTGGCTGGTACGACGACTATGATGTCGAGGAGGCTGTCGAGACCTCCGAGGCCTCATCGGGCTCCGTCTATGGCGACACCGATGTCGAATCCTCCAGCCGTAAACTCATAAAAAATCGGACGATGGACGTCCAGACGGTTGAGTATGACCAGTTTGTGCAGGACCTCAAGTCCTACGTCTCTGGCTTCGGCGGTTACATCGAGAGCTCTTCCGAGTACGGGAACTCCTACTATTCGAGCAGCCTGCGGTCAGCCGATTTTACGATAAGGATCCCCGCCGACAACTATGACGATTTTGCAGAAGCCATCGGCGACATGGCGACGGTCACCTACAGCTACGAGTACTTAAACGACGTCACCTCGACTTACGTCGACATCGAGGCGAGGCTGACAGCTCTCACCACCGAGCGCGACAGCTTCCTCCAACTTATGGAGAAGGTCGAGACGGTCGAGGAAATCCTCCAGATTCAGAGCTACTTAACCGACGTCAACTACGAAATCGAGTCCTACACCGCAAGACTTAAGACCTACGACGACCAGATTTCCTACAGCACGTTTTACATCTACGTAAGCGAGGTCAGGCGAATCTCGACCGAAACGAGCAACCCGACCGTCCTCGAGCGTATCAGCTCGAACCTCAGTGACAACTTCTACGCCATCGGCGAAGGCTTCAAGGACGCCTTCGTCTGGATCGTCAGCGCGATACCGTATCTGATCTTAGTGGCGGTGCCGGTTGTCGTGGTGGTGATTGTTGTGAGGGTTGGGGTGAAGAAATCTAAGAAAAAGAAGGCTGCGAGAAGCCAGGAAACGAGCGAATAATTGTAGGGGCGGATATCATCCGCCCGCCACATTCAGCAAGTACATTGTCGGCTCCGATGGCTGATGCCATCTCCGCCGAGCGATTTCAGGCTTCGCCTGAAATCGCACCCCTCCACCGTCGCCAAAGGCGACGGTCCCCCTCCCCCTTCGGGGGAGGCTATCTCTGCCTCTCCTAAATGCTTCCGAGAGAAGCACAAGTTTGGTTGACGAATCCTTCCTCCAGCAGACCCTATCCTCGAGCGAATTAAAGCCTCCCCCGAAGGGGGAGGGGGACCGCGCGAAGCGCGGTGGAGGGGTGCGATTTCGCCGAAGGCGAAATCGCTTCGGCGGAGGCGACACCAGTCGCCGTAGCCGAACATGTAGGGGCGGATATCATCCGCCCGCTTTCGGACTGCAGAAGGGTTTCGGGCGGATAATATCCGCCCCTACAAAAAAATGCTGGCCTTTAGCCAGCATTTTTCATGGTCGAGGTGACGGGATTCGAACCCACGGCCTCTACGTCCCGAACGTAGCGCTCTACCAAACTGAGCCACACCTCGAAGACCGTCAATTATTATAACACAGAAGAATTCCCATGTCAAGCCTAATTTCAGAAGTTTCATAGAATAAAAAAAGGCTCCCCTGAAAGGGGAGCTGTCAGCCGTTAGGCTGACTGAGGGGTTTCCGCAAAATCCCCCTATAAATCACCACAAAGCAAATCAGATGCGAAATCGTCGCCATTGTCCAGGAAATCGGGTAGGACATGTATAGGATCCGAAGGCACGCTGCCGGATCGTCCAAGTGAGAGGCTTTATATTGGGCGAAAGAGGTGCTTATCCACAGTATTCGGAAGCCACAAACGAACATGATGGTCGTAATTGTCGGCAAGACTGAGTGACCGACGCCTCGAAGCAAACCGACGAGGACGTCCATTGCACCGTCCAGGTAATATGTGAACATGATGACAGACATTCGGACGACGCCGAAGGCAATTTCCTCCGAATTGTCGGTGTAGATGCCGAGGAGCTGTGTGTCGAAGGCCTTCGCGAGGAGACCGAAGCCGGCTCCAACCAGCACAACGAAGCCCATACACTCGAAGGCGATCGTCTTGATTCGCTTATACTGCTTCGCACCGTAGTTCTGGCCGGTGAAGGTGATGGCTGCCTGGTAGACCGAGTTCATCGCTGTGTAGATGAAGCCCTCGATGTTGGAAGCAGCGCCATTTCCTGCCATCGCAGCGGAGCCGAAGGCGTTGATTGAGGACTGAATTATGACGTTCGAAATCGAGAAGATAGAGCCCTGAATTCCGGCTGGGAGGCCGATTCTTATGATTTCGACAAGCTTTTTCGGGTAGATTTTGATTTTCTTTAAGTAGAGCCTGATAGGCCCGTCAGAGCGCATGAGGCAAATTGTGACGAGGACTGCCGAGATGACCTGTGAGATGATGGTCGCGAGCGCGACTCCGGCAACGTCCATCTTAAGGCCGATTACGAAAATGAGGTTTAATATAACGTTTACGATGCCCGAAACGGTGAGGTAATAAAGTGGCCTCTTGGTGTCGCCGATGGCTCGAAGTACCGCTGCACCGAAGTTATAAAGCATGTTTGCGGGCATACCGATGAAGTATATTTTGACGTAAAGTGCCGAAAGGTCGATGACGTTCTCAGGCGAATCCATCCAGACGAGCATCTGGCGGGCAGCGAAGAATCCGAAGATTCCGACTGCAACTCCACATATCAGTGCTGTAGCTATGGATGTATGGACGGTTTCACTTACGTCCTTCATCTCACCCGCACCGAAATGCTGGGAAATTACGACAGAAGTTCCGACGGAAAGCCCCATGAAGACGTTGACTATGAGGTTTATAAGAGCGCTCGTTGAGCTGACGGCAGCCAAAGAGTTTTCGCTTCCCCAATGCCCGACAACAACGATGTCGGCAGCGTTATACAAAAGCTGCAGCATCCCCATCGCCATAAGCGGAATCGTGAACCGCAAGAGCTTCCCGAAAATCGGCCCCGTAGTCATATCCATAGTCCTCGAGCTCTCGCGACGTTTTATTTTAAACACTAAGATTCTCCTTCCCGGAAACCCCTCAGTCGGCTTCGCCGACGCGACCCCTGGCGGGGTCGCACGCGCTCCCTTTGGTCGCGCGCCCTCTCAGTCAACCCCCTTCGGGGGTTGCCAGCTCTCCCAGAGGGAGAGCCGAGTTGCTGCCTCAAGGAAAGCTTTGTGCAAGCGGAAATCTTGGCTCCCCCTCTGGGGGAGACGCATTAGTTCAGCTTCGCTGAACTAAGAGAGTTGCTTCGCAACTCTGACTGAGAGGGCGCGAGCCCCGAAGGGGCGAGCGTAGACTTTCGCCTACGGCGAAAGTCGTTGACGTATCCCTAAGTATTCAATATTACACCATTCCGATAAAGATTTCAACCGTTTTCCCGACTTTTTTCTCACGAATTTTGCAAAATTTCTGCTCACGAATCTGTTGACTTTGCCCCTTAAATGCTTTATACTCATATTAAGATTTTGAAACTCAAGCGAGGGATATTTTTTATGGCAGATTATAAGATTTTTTCGGTCCATATGGGCAAGGCTAATTGCTCGGTTGACCTCTCTAACGGCAGTGAACGTGGCGAGTATGTCAACCAGGACTATATTCTGAATAAGCTTGGAAGACCGCACAGGGCGGTCAACCTCATGTATTGCTACTATCCTTTAGACAAGGGCTGGCCTGTCAGGGCGAGTGTCGCCTTCCCGACGAAGGACACCACCAACGCCTGGGGCTTCCCGTATGACGACTACTTCACCTATGGCGGAGGCCTGAATGGTTCAAAAGACGCCCCCGTTT
The DNA here is from genome assembly GCA_020860605.1 of Ruminococcus sp. Classification (GTDB taxonomy): domain Bacteria; phylum Bacillota; class Clostridia; order Oscillospirales; family Ruminococcaceae; genus Faeciplasma. The sequence goes on from JAJBTZ010000082.1 coordinate 9,749, forward strand.
TCGAGCAGATGAGGGACATCCGTCGCCATGGGCAGGACGTTATTTTAACACTCACCATCGACCCCCACGTCAGTGACGAGCATCTCATCGCGATCGCAAAGGATTTATTGCCGTTCGGAAGAATGATGATTCGAATCAACCACGAGGCCACCGGCAACTGGTTCTCCTTCAACAAGAGATGCACCTATGCCGAGGTCGGCACCTTCTTCGCAAGGTTTGCTAAGATTATCCACGAGTACGCCCCGAATGTCAAGACTATCCTCTGTGCCGGCTGCTATGACCCTGCAACGGGCAAGCTCGAAAGAGAAGAGGAATTCGCAGCTGCTGCCGAAGAGACGGATATCTGGTCTATCGACAAGTACATGGCTCTCCACTGGGGCTGGCCTTATGATATCGCCGAAACCGGCGGTGGCTCCTACGGCTACACCGGTGCCGAGGCGGTCTATAAGTCGCTCGAGGACACTTATAATAGGTACAAAGAATCCACCGGCACAGTCAAGCCGATGGTCATGAGCGAGCACAACGCCGACGGCGACGTCACCGGGCCATACGACCAGTGCAAGATATTGCGCCATTTCTGCGACATGGTCGTCGACAAGAAGGCGACCTGGATCGAAGGGTTCGCGCTCTATCAGTTCCGTGACCGTGGCAGACTCGGCCTCGAGCTCGAGGACCCAAACAACCCCGAAGTCGGCATCGAGCAGCCACTTCTGAAGGAATACAAGAGCATCATCCACGAAGACTGGTTCGAGCCGAAGATGGACTATTCGGGCGAAGTCAAGCTCCCCGTCACCCTCCGCTGGGGAGGCTCCGAGGATTCGGACGGAATCGCGATTCCCCTTAAGTTCGAGAAGGACCCTATTTTCTGCGAGCTCTGGTTCGACGAGGATGACGAGTCTAACATGATGATCGAGCTGAACGACAGGTGGTTCTATAAGGCTCCTGGTACCAAGTATGTCGACCTGATGCCGGCGTTCTATGAGAACGGCCTTGACGGCAAGACGAAGCTAAGCCTCAAGATTTTCTGCCCGCCAGCAAGCGGTGAGAACGAGGACGGAGCGATCGACAGTTTCACCACAATCGAGAAGCTTCCGAAGATTCGCATCGCCTACGAGCCCTGCATTCCGTTCACGAACTGAGGCGAAAGATGGTCTATAAATATTTAAGGAAAGCCCACTACTACGAGACTGACCAGATGGGCGTCGTCCACCACGCCAACTACATCCACTGGATGGAGGAGGCGAGGATCGGGATGATGGACGACATGGGCCTCGGCTACAAGACGGTCGAAGAAAACGGCATCGTCTCCCCTGTCGTCTCGCTCTCGATCGACTACAAAACCAGCGTCATGTACGACGACACGGTCGAAGTCCGCGTCACCGTCAAGCGCTACACCGGCGTCTCGATGATCATCTCCTACGAGATGTTCGACCAAAACACCCAGAAAATCTGCGCCACCGCCGAATCCAAGCATGGGTTTATCAAGGATGGGAAGATTGTTTCCGTGAAGAGGGAGTTTGCGGAGCTCGATAGGGCGATTACGGATTATATTGCGAGAGAATAATTGTAGGGGCGGATATTATCCGGCCGTACCACTCCTTACAAGAACCCACAGCGGGCGGATGATATCTGCCCCTACTTTTGTCGCCACGAAGTGGCGACGCGCCTCCCTTCGTGTCGCGACGGCTTGCCTTCGGCAAGTCGGCAAGTTCGGCTTCGCCGAACTTGCAGCGCTCGCCCCTTCGGGGCTCGC
>JAJBTZ010000031.1 GCA_020860605.1 Ruminococcus sp.
TCTCAGTCAGCTGCTTCGCAGCTGCCAGCTCTCCCAGAGGGAGAGCCGAGTTATTGCCTCAAGGAAGGCTTTGTGCAAGCGGAAATCTTGGCTCCCCCTCTGGGGGAGCTGTCGCCGGAGGCGACTGAGAGGGCGCGAGCCCCGAAGGGGCGAGCGCTGCGATTTCGCCGAAGGCGAAAATCGCTCGGCGGAGGAGGCTTCAGCCTCCGCAGCCGACTGTCTTCGCCAAAAAGCTCTCCTTCGAAACCACAAACTCCACCTCAGGGAACCTCTCCCCAAGCTTCTCTTTGAAGTACTCCATCGCAATAGTCTCCGTCTCGAAGTGTCCTGCATCTATGAGGGTTATGCCGAGGCGCTCGGCCTCGATGAAATCTTGCTGCTTGACGTCGCCAGAGACGTAGGCGTCGCAGCCGAGGGCGTGGGCGTTTGTGACATAGGAGCCACCAGCGCCGGAAATCATGCCGACAGTCTTGATGGCGCGGTTGCCAGGGACATACTTAATCGCAATGCAGTTAAAGCGTTCACGGCAGAGCTTCGCTAGCTCTTCTGGCGTCATCTCGTGGTCAGCCTCACCGATGGCGCCGTAGCCGACCTTGCGACCTGTGACGGGGTCTTCCCTATTAATATCAATAATCTTATGCAAGTTCCTGAGCCCAAGGCGGTCGACCATCATGTCGCTGATGCCGTACTCGGCGCTGTCGAGGTTCGTGTGGGACGAAATGCAGGCGATCCCCTTTTTAAATAGTAGCGCTGCCGGAACCTTACTGTCGAGGCTCCGAAGCGGGTCGAAAATGACGGGGTGATGGGTTAAAACCAGCTGGCAGCCAAGCCTTTCCGCCTCCAAAATCGCAGGAATCGAGGCGTCGAGGGCACAGAGCGCCTTCGTCACAACTTCGTCCCCATCGCCAACCAGCAGCCCCGAATTGTCCCAGCTGTCCTGGGTTCTGTATGGCGCAACGCTGTCTATAAAATCGTAAATTTCTTTAACTGTAGTCATGATTGCCTCCCCAAAAGTTGTTCCAATTCGCTGGCGGTGGTTTCGAGCTCTTCGAGCTCAACCTGATTCGGGCTCGAGCCCTTCCTCATGCCCGAAGCAGCGTCCCGAAGGCGCTTAATCTGGCCCGAAAGGTACTTTTTCGAGATCTCTTCCCGAAGATCCAGCCCGATTGCCAGACATTCCGCCTGAGTGAGCTTTTTCGCTTCCCCTGAAAACTTTGCGTTGATGACGGGATAGACAAACTTCCCGTCAGCGACGGCCTTCTGAGTGAGAATCTCGAAGCCGTTTTCAGAAAGCCAGTCGATGAGCTCCCAGGCTCTGGTGTTTGGCTGAAGGACGAGGTTTGCAGCCTTCGCCTTCTCCCCGCCACTTGCGAGAATATCTCTGATCATCTCGCCTCCCATACCGGCGATGATGATGTCGGAGATGCTCTCGTCCGAGAGCATGGCAAGGCCGTCCGAGAGGACAGTTTCAATCTTCCCCTCGAGTCCACAGGCAGCGATGTTTTTCTTTGCAAACGAGAGCGGACCCTCAGCGATGTCGCAGGCATAGGCTCGCTCGCAGATGCCGTTTTCCAGAAGATAGATCGGCAGCCAGGCATGGTCGGTGCCGATGTCGCAGGCGACAGGTCCCCCAACCATCTCCGAGCAGCAGAGAAGCCGCTTACTCAGCATTGTCGGTTTCCGTTTCGGGATGATTTTCCGCAAAGTAGGCTCTGAGCCCCTCAAGGAAGTCGTCAGTGTCGACCCCATGAACCGAGCAAGCCTCCTCGACCGTCTCAAACAGAGCAGCCGGGCAGCTGAAGCAATGCATCCCGATTTCCATAAACAAATCGACAACCCCGCTGTCGTAGGCCACGATGTCGTAAATCATTGTGTCTTTTGTGAGTTCCATTTTTTACCTCCTAAAACCATTGTCGCGCTTCGTGCGACGCGCCGACTGCGTCGGCGAGCAGTTGCCCTCCGGGCAACTGCGCTGATTTCAGCTCCGCTGAAATCAGCACCCCTCAGTCGCCTTCGGCGACAGCTCCCCTTGACAGGGGAGCCAGTATTCATCTCTCGAGGGGTTCTGCAAGAGCACAACGTTGCCTCTCGCAATCATGGCTCCCCTGTCAAGGGGAGCTGGCAGCTGCGAAGCAGCTGACTGAGGGGTGCCATTTTCGGCTTCGCCGAAAATGGCTCGGCAAGGAGGCTTCAGCCTCCGCAGCCGACAATCGATGGATAATATCCGCCCCTACACCTATTTACACATATTATACTCCCTTCAAGTCCACTTTTCAACCCCAAAAGAAAAAACGGCGGAGAACTTCTTCTCCGCCGATGAAAGTCTTGGACTAAGCCAACAGGGGTCTGGGGTTACCCTCATCAACCCTGTCTCTGCTTTGCAAAGCACTCGCTGCAATATACAGGGCGATCGTCATGGGGCTTGAAGGGGACTCTGGCTTCCTTGCCACAGGATGCACAAACAGCGGTGTAATACTGCTTGCCTTCCTCCTTCTTGGCTCTTCTGCAATCCTTGCACATCTTGGGCTCATTCTCGAAGCCCTTTTCTGCATAGAATTCCTGCTCGCCGGCTGTAAAAACGAATTCCTTTCCGCAATTACGGCATACCAATTTCTTGTCTTCGTACATATAATTCCCTCACTTCATAAGTATTTGCCGTGCGGACTAAACCTGCAATCGAGCGTTAAAATCGAGAGTTAAAACAATCTATGCGAATTAGTTGACATGGCTTATTATATTATAGAACCCTGGGAAGGGGTTTCTACCTTGGTTTTTGGGGATCCTCCCCACACGGCAGCTTGTCCACTCAGCTTCGGAACTTCCGCCTGATTCTCTGAAGGGCGTTGTCGACCGATTTGGGAGTAATCCCAAGCTCCTCCGCCGTTTCAGCGTGGCTCTTTCCTTCGAGATAGCTCTCAAGGACGTTCCTTTCGAGTTCACTTAGCCTGCTCTCCGCAAGCTCCCATATCTCCGCTTCGCCTTCGCTCGACATTAAGATGCTTTCGGGAGACTGCCCGCTCGTTATCTCAAGCTCGTCGTCCATCGGCTCCTCACTCGACTTGATCCGAGTTGATCGTTTGACCGAATTCATCATCCGATTGCTGATGCAGGAGTAGGAGTAGGTCGAAAAGCTCGCGCCTTTCGATTCGTCATAGGTCTTGACGGCGTTCATGAGGCCCATCAGGCCCTCTGAGAAGAGGTCGTCATAGTCGAATCCGCCTTTTGAGTAGATCCCGGCAAGTCGCCTGACCGTTCCTAAGTGCCTCGAGATAATCTCCGAATAAGCGCGTTCGTCACTCTGGGATCTCCCAAGAAGCTCCCGCTCGGTCATAGTCTGGTACTCATCTTGCCTCAACCGAACCACCCCCGCACTTAATTTCATCCATTATAATACCATTTAAAATTGCAAAAGTCAAGTAGTAATCGCAATATTTGAAGGGTTTTGGGGAAATTTTTTTGGGGGAAGCCATTGTCGCCGACTTCGTCGGCGACAAAAATCCCCGACAGCCAAGCCATCGGGGATCCAAATCTCAAATTATCACTTAAACAGCTCTCTCCAGATGCCATCATAGATGGTCTCGTTCTCGCTTGTCTGGGGCTTTGACTCTTCGGGCTTGTCTTCTGTTGAAGGCTCGTCTGATTCCTCTTCGGGAACAGAGTAGGTGTCAAAGTCGGAGGCGATGACGATGATGTCGATGGTGTCGGAAAGGTCTTCCTTGAAGTCGGCACCGAAGATGAGGTCGACGTCCTCGGCAGCAGCCTTGGTGATGGTGTCGGTGAGCTCGGCGATGTCGCCGGTTCCGATGTCCTCGCTCATCGTGATGTTGATGAGGAGCCTCTTTGCACCCTTGATGGAGGTCTCAAGAAGCGGGCTCGAGATGACCTGCTGAACAGCATCCGCAACCTTGTCCTTGCCCTCGCCGTGGCCGATCGCCATGTGAGCATAACCAGCGTTCGACATAATCGACTTGACGTCTGCAAAGTCGACGTTGATTTCGCCGTGTCTGAGAATAAGCTCGGTGACGCTGAGGACAGCAGTCTTTAAGATATCATCAGCCAGGCCAAACGACTGGCGCATCGTGAGATTCTCTCTGCCAGTGAGTAACTTCTGGTTCGGAATTACGACCAGTGAATCTACATTCTTGACTAAAGCGTCAATTCCCCTGTCAGCCTGAGCAGCCTTTCTCTTGCCTTCGAAGGCGAAAGGCTTTGTGACGACTGCAACGGTGAGGATTCCCATGTCTCTTGCAATCTCAGCGACAACGGGAGCAGCGCCTGTTCCAGTTCCACCGCCCATGCCGGCAGTGATGAATATCATATCTGCACCCTTGAGTGCATCCTGAATCTCGTCTTTAGACTCCTGAGCAGCAGCCTCGCCAACCTCAGGCTTTCCGCCGGCACCCAAGCCGTGGGTCAGCTTCTGACCGATCTGAATCTTGGAGGTCGCCTTAGAATTCTTGAGAGCCTGAGCATCGGTGTTGATAGAAATGTACTCAACATTCTGAATTCCTGTCGCCACAATGCAGTTCAAAGCGTTTCCGCCTCCACCGCCAACTCCAACGACTTTGATTTTTGCAAGGTCAATGCCTTCGTTTTCCATGATAAAGCCCATTTCTACTTCCTCCAATAGTCTATTGTTAATCCCTTATCAGGGGTATGTATCGTTATTGTAGGGGCGGATATCATCCGCCCGGGTTCTCTACAAGCGTTTGGTTGCGGGCGGGCAGCTATCTTTGATAGCTGTATATCCAGCCCCTACATCCATTCTATACTATTGTAACACGAATTTCTCCGTTTGGCAATAGTTTTGTGAGATTATTTCGCGATATTTTTACGATTCTGTCCCGTCGGAAGCTTCCGTTTCCTCCGTCCCGGAGCCCGCCATATCCTCGACCTTATCCTTGCTCTGCTCGAGCTCTTCAAGTCCTTCGTCAGGAATAAATGATACTCCCGAGGAGGAGCTGATATAAATCAGCTCACCGCTGGCGTCGGCGTCAAGATTTGCCTCGATAATCGTGATGAGATACCGCATCTTGTACTCGTAGTCGAGGGAGCTTCCGAAGTCGATAATGATTCTTCCGCCATCGTAGCTCATAGTGATGTCGGTACGGTCAGTTATGTCGATATAGTCGATCTTCCCTGGGCAGATGTCGTCGATGACGTCAAGAAGATTCATGATGATCGACTTTTTATTCTCATCAGAACTCGTGAACTCGTCGCCCAATGATACGTCGATGAGGTCGAGCCCGTAAATCTGGAGGAGGTCCTCCTCCGGCTCTGGCTGCTCGGTCTGGAGGAGCCTGCCGTTTCGGCTTATGACGGCGTAGCGGTTCCCTTCGTACTGGCAGCAGGCGAACTCCTCCGCCTCGGTTATCTCGATGACGATTGTGCCCGGCAGCTCTCGCGTTACAGTGACGTCGTCGATATAGATAAGATTCTTCTTGATTTTCGCCTCGGTGGCGCTCAAGTCGATATTATAGAGGTTTTCGCTGTCGCCAAGTCCGGCTGCACCTAAGATTTCCGAATCGGAATAGCGGGAGTTGCCGGAAATATCATAATATTCAACCTTGAAGAAGACGGTTCTCGAGAGCGTATAGAGGATTATGACCGCCAGGACAAACAGCATGAGATAGTATAGCGACATGTTGCCACGGCGTCTGCGCCTTTTCTTGCGCTTACGCTGTCCTGCTTGTGGATTTGTCTTTACAACGTCCTGCACCTAATCGTCCTCCTCTCTAAACTCGTTTTATGTTGGCACCGACTTCAGAAAGAGCAGTCTCGATGCTCTCGTAGCCTCTGTCGATATAGTGAATATTTGAAATCTGCGTCTGGCCTTCGGCACCGAGTGCTGCCACCACAAGTGCAGCTCCTGCCCTTAAATCGTAGGCCCTGACTGGCGCGCCATATAACTTTTTTACACCTTCGATGACGGCGACCTTGCCCTCCGCCTTGATGTTTGCTCCCATCCTTGCGAGCTCAGGAGCAGCCATGAAGCGGTTCTCGAAAATGTTCTCGACGATGACGCTCGTGCCCGTCGACTTCGTCAGCACCGCCATCACAATCGGCTGGCAGTCGGTCGGAAACCCAGGGTACGGCATCGTCCGAACTGTCCGAACAGCCGAAATAGGCTTTCTGGCGCTTATAAAAATTTTATCATCATACGGATAAACCCCACAGCCCATCTCTGAGAAAACCGACATGCAGGAGTACATATCCGAAGGCCTGACGCCCTTAAGCATCAGCTCGCCATTGGTGATTGCAGCTGCTCCCATATAAGTCGCAGCCTCAATCCTGTCCGGCATGACGGAATATTCGCAGCCATGGAGCTCGGGAACGCCATTTATGACAAGCGTCGAAGTCCCCTGCCCCGAAATCTCAGCGCCACACTTTATAAGATACCCCGCCAGGTCCGAAATCTCAGGCTCACGGGCCGCGTTTCTTATGACTGTCTCGCCCGAACCCAGCGCCGAATAGAGCATAATATTCTCGGTCGCTCCGACCGACGGGAGCGACAGGGTTATGTCAGCACTAGCAGGACGTACTCCTGCAGTACAGTCCAAAATCCCGTGATACTCAGTTATCTTAACGCCAAGCCTCCGCAAGGCTTCCAAGTGCAAGTCTATGGGACGAGGCCCTAGCTCGCATCCTCCCGGAAAGGACAGCTGGCATCTCCCAACGCGTCCCAAAATCGCTCCTAAGAACACGATCGAGGAGCGCATCTCATGCATGAGCCCATCCGAAACGACGTCCCCATCAGCATCCGCCGAATTGACCGTGACGGTCGAGCCCTCTCTTGAGATTTCACAGCCGAGAGACCTCAGGATTCGCATTGCAGCGAAGGCGTCCGAAAGCCCCGGACAATTATGTATAGAACTGACTCCGCCACACAAAAGTGTGGCTGCCAAGATAGGCAATACGCTGTTTTTCGCCCCATGAACGGTAATTTCTCCCGTGAGCCTACGTCCACCCTCAATCAAAAGCCTGCTACTCTCCATCTCAACCGCTCCTATGTCATAGACTTATGGAGTATAATATGTTGATGGGGGAGAATGGGTTACGGAAACGCTCGCCCTTCGGGCTCGCGCCCTCTCAGTCAGTCGCTTCGCGACTGCCAGCTCTCCCGGAGGGAGAGCCGAGTTACTGCCTCAAGGAAGGCTTTGTGCAAGTGGAAATCTTGGCTCCCCCTCTGGGGGAGCTGTCACGCGAAGCGTGACTGAGAGGGCGCGAGCCCCGAAGGGGCGAGCGCTGCGATTTCGCCTTCGGCGAAATCGCGTCGGCGGAGATGGCGCCAGCCATCGGAGCCGACTATGTAGGGGCGGATATCATCCGCCCGGGTTTTCGATGGGGGTAGTACGGGCGGATAATATCCGCCCCTACAATTCAGGCATTCAACACCTCTTCAATAACACTTCCCACCCTATCCGGCGTATCCTTGATATAGAGCCCCGCAGCATTCCGGGAAAGCTCTTCAAGCCTCTTCGGGTCGTGGATGAGGTCGCTGACCGTCTGGATGAGAAGCTCAGATGTCAAATCCTTCTGCTCAAACATGATGGCAGCGCCGGCGTCTGAAAGGACCTTACCGTTATAGAACTGGTGGTTCTCGGCGACTATCGGGGAGGGCACGAGGATGGAGCCACAGCCGACGGCTTCGATCTCCGTCAGGGCTCCTGCTCCGCAGCGGCTGATTATGAGGTCGGCAGCCTCCATGCAGGTCGACATGTTGTCGATGTACTCCTTAACGATGAAGTTCGGGTGCTCCGAAAGGTTAACGCCGTTCGTCGTGAGCGACGCTACAAAGCTTCCCCTGCCGTTCTTGCCGTAGGAGTGAATATGTGAAACCTGGATATTATTCTTGCAGTACCATGCAATCAAATCCGAAACCGTCTCGTTGATCCTTCCGGCACCGAGGCTTCCGCCGGTTGAGAGGATGCAGAGCTGGTCTTCCGGGAGTCCCAAGGCCTTCTTCGCTTCTTTTTTCGGGAGCCTGTCCACGAAGCCGTGTCTCACAGGGAGTCCCGTCACGACACACTTGTCAGCCTCTTTTATGTAATCTTTTGCCCGCTCAACGGTGAGCATTATCTTATCGGCTTTCTTCGCCAGAATCTTCGTGGTGACGCCCGGGAAGGCGTTCTGCTCGTGAATTACCGTCTTTATGCCCATGGCAGCAGCCTTGTGGACGATAGGCTCACAGGCATAACCGCCGGTGCCGATGACGATGTCGGGCTGGAAATCTTCGAGGATCGCCTTCGCCTTGTGACCCGATTCGATGAAATACTTGGTCGCGATGGCGTTTCTTTTAATATTATTGAGATTTATCTTGCGCTGGAAGCCAGCAATTTCCAGTGGAACGAATTTGATCCCCTCACGCTCGATAAGATTCTTCTCGATTCCATTCGGAGTTCCGACGTACAGAAACCGGGCGTCAGGGTGCTTCTTTGCAATTATCTCATAAATGGCAATGGCGGGGTTGACATGCCCCGCTGTTCCTCCGCCAGAAAGTATCACTTTAAGCATAATTTTCTCCTATCAAATCAAATATTTTCGCATTGTCTGGAAACGCCTAATATAACTCCCATCTCGATAAGCTGAATCATCAGCGCCGAGCCACCATAGCTGAAGAACGGCAGCGTCACGCCTGTGTTCGGGAAGGCGTTGCAGGCTACACCTATATTTAAGATCGCCTGAAGGCCAATCTGGAATGTAATTCCCGAAGTGATGAGCGTTCCGAACTTGTCGGGAGCCTTCTTCGCGATTCGGAAGCCTCTGTAGATGAAGAGTGCAAAGAGGATTATAACCGCCAGCCCTCCAATATATCCGAGCTCTTCGACGATGACTGAAATGATCATGTCGTTCTGAGCCTCCGGGAGCCAGAGGTATTTCTGCCTCGATTCTCCGAATCCAAGGCCGAACCATCCGCCAGAGCCGATGGCGATGAGCGACTGCATCGTCTGCCAGTTGTCGTCTGTGATGACGCCGTCGTCGATTGTAGACATGCTGTTCAGTCGGTCGGAGATGTAGGAAAGTCCGCCTTCACGCATCGTCGAATAAACGAGCAGCACCGCGACTCCTCCGACCAGGATTATAGCCAGCATCTTCGCGATGTCCTTATACGGAATCCCCGACAGCACCACGACACAGAGCCAGATTGCTCCCATGATGAGAAGGCCTGAGATGTGCCTCTGCAAAACCATGTTGAGGCAGACGAGAGCAAGAGAGCCGAGCAACGGGAGATATTTTCTCAGAAACGGCATATGCTGCTGTTTCGGGTTCTCGAGAAGCTTCACACATAAGAATGACGTGAAGATTATGAGCACCGGCTTCATAGCCTCGGAGGGCTGGAAGGAAAACGAGCCGATCTCGATCCACCTTCTCGCCTCGGCGTTTTCCGTTCCGAAGAAGGAGGTGTATGTTAAGAGCGCCAGCATGGCGGTGTAGCCAAGAATGACGACGTTTGAATTCATGAGGATGTGGTAATCAAAGAACGAGACGAAGAGCATGATGACAACGCCGATTATGGCTGCTATCCCTTGGGTTCTCACGAACCGATAGCCGTCGTCATAATAAGTGAGTCCTTCGATGTAGCTTGCCGAAAAGACCATAATAAGCCCATAAACGAGCATTACGACCACGATGACAAAGAAGACAGGATCCATGTTTCCATCGATAAGCCGAAGCTTCGGCTCGCGAATCTTCTTCGCCTTCTTGGCCTCTTTTTTGGCCTTACGGCCAGTCCCCTTCTGCACGACAATATCTCTCCCGGCCCCTTCCACGCCCGAGCCGATTATGTAGTTTGTTCTTTCAGACATGGAAGTAGGACTCCTTTCAGATATTTTCTCGCCAGGTGGCACTTTGTCGCCCTTCGGGCGACCGCGCTCGCCTTCGGCTCGCGCGCCCTCTCAGTCAGCTGCTTCGCAGCTGCCAGCTCCCCCAGAGGGGGAGCCGAGATTTCCGCTTGCACAAAGCCTTCCTTGAGGCAACAACTTGGCTCTCCCTCTGGGAGAGCTGTCGCCCGAAGGGCGACTGAGAGGGCGCGAGCCCCGAAGGGGCGAGCGCTGCAAGTTCGGCGAAGCCGAACTTGCCGACTTCGCGAAGCGAAGTCGTCGCCACGAAGTGGCGACCTCTGTAGGGGCGGATATTATCCGCCCGGGTTTCTGCAGGCGTTCGGGTTCGGGCGGATGATATCCGCCCCTACATTAATTCCGAATTGAAATATACGTCGCCAACACCCCAAGCGCCCCCGCCACAAGCGTAACCCCTGAGAACACCCAGAGAATCTTATACTCGCTCCAACCGCAAAGTTCGAAGTGGTGGTGGATTGGCGCCATTTTGAAGACGCGCTTTTTTCTTATCCTGATGCTCAGAATCTGGATTATATCCGAGAGCATCTCTATTACGTAAATTATGCCGACCAACGGCATCAGGAGCTCGAGGCCTGAGGCCATTCCCATCGCGACGACTGCTCCGCCTAAAAACATCGACCCAGTGTCGCCCATGAAGACCTTTGCGGGATGGAGGTTCCAGATAAGGAACCCAAGGCATCCGCCTGCAACTGCCATCGAGAAGGCCGACATTTCCCAGTTGTCAAGGAGAACAAATATCAGCATAAACGCGAGGGAATAAACAGTCGTGACGGAGCCGAGGAGCCCGTCAACCCCGTCGGTGAAGTTGACAGCGTTCACGAGGAGGTAGATACAGACACCCATCAGCGGATAGTAGAACCAGCCGAAGTCGACTTCGCCAATCAGCGGGAAGGTCACCGCTGTGGTGTTTCCTAAAAAGTATAGCGCCACGAGGTAGGCGACGACAATCACGATCTGCATAACCGTTTTCGCCCTGATACTGAGGCCAAGATTCCGCTTCTTTATAACTTTTATATAGTCGTCGATGAACCCGACCAGCATGAATAAAAGCGCCACGCCGACGGCGAGCAAGAGCTCCCAGCCCGCATTCTCAGGCACATCCATCATATGAGCCGAACGGTAGGCCTTAATTATGAGGTAGCCGATCCAGGAGGTTATGATGACCGAGATGATAAACATAAATCCGCCCATGAGGGGAGTCCCCTCCTTGGATTTATGCCATGAAGGCCCGATTTCGAGTATATGCGACCCCGCCTTGAGCTTTCTGAGGTACGGAATGAGTATCACTCCCAGCGCCCCCGCAATAACGGCAGACAGTATTCCGACTATGATGTTGATCCAAAATGGCATGGCTTTTTCCTTCTTTTTTGACTAGTGGTTAGTGATTAGTGGCTACAGTTCACCTACTGTGAACTGCGTGCTAGTTGTCGCCACCTGCGGTGGCGACGCGCTCGCCCCTTCGGGGCTCGCGCCCACTCAGAAGAGGAGGGGGGCCGCAGACAAACAGGGGGGGACCAGGAGGGGGGGGGCGGGGGGGGGTTGGGGGGGGGAGGAAG
>JAJBTZ010000087.1:0-2981 GCA_020860605.1 Ruminococcus sp.
TGGCAGCTGCGAAGCAGCTGACTGAGAGGGCGCGAGCGAAGCGAGCGGTCGCCCGCAGGGCGACAAAGTGTGGTCTTCCCAGAAGCAGTGAGAAAAAGAAAAAAGCCGTCCCCCCGGACGGCTTTTCTTATTCTCAAAATGCTTTTGTGAGGCTTTAGAGCACCCTGACCCTCGTGACCCCATCAATTCCCTCAATATCCTTGACAGCAGCAGTGGTGTCACCAGTGATGTCAAGCATGGTGTAGGCCCAGTCCTTCTTCGTCTTGCTGGCGATGTTTTCAATATTGCAGCCGTCGGCGGAGATGAACGAGGTGATTTGCGAGATGATTGCGGGGACGTTCTTGTGGATGACGCAGACGAGGTGGTCGGCGGTCTTTGCAAGCTCGCACTCGGGGAGGTTAACGGAGTTGTGGATCGAGCCCTTCTCGACATAGTCGATGAGCTGAACGGCAGCCATGTAGGCGCAGTTGTCCTCCGATTCGGGCGTGGAAGCGCCAAGATGAGGGATCGCGACGATTCCGTCGTGGCAGAGAAGCTCGTCGTTCGGGAAGTCGGTGACATAAGTGGAGACGGCTCCGCTCTCGACAGCCTCGATGATGTCCTGGGTGTTGACAAGTTCTCCTCTTGCGAAGTTCAGAATCCTGACTCCCTTCTTCATCTTGCCGATCGACTCTTTATTAATGGTGTCCTTCGTCTCGCTATTGTAAGGGAGATGAAGGGAAATATAGTCAGCTTCGGAATAGATTTCCTGCAAGGTCTTGACGACTTTCACGGTCGGCTTGAGGCCAAGAGCTGCGTTGACCGAGAGGAACGGATCGTAGCCGATGACATTCATGCCAAGAGACAGCGCTGCATTCGCAACCTTTGCACCGATAGCGCCAAGTCCGACAAGTCCCAATGTCTTCCCAGAGATTTCGGGGCCGGCGAACTGAGCCTTGCCCTTCTCGACAGCCTTCGGGACGGCGTCGCCCTGACCCTTCAGGGTCTTCGCCCAGTCTATGGCAGCAGGAACGCGACGGGAGCTGAGAATCAGTCCCGCAAGAACCAGCTCCTTAACAGCGTTGGCGTTGGCACCAGGGGTGTTGAAGACGCAGATTCCCGCCTCGGAGCAGCGGTCGATCGGGATGTTGTTGACGCCAGCGCCAGCACGGGCGATCGCGACAAGCTTCGAGCCGAACTCATAATCGAGCATTCCAGCCGAGCGAACCATGATGGCATCGGGGTTCTCGAGTTCACTTCCTACGACATACTTCTCCTTGTCGAAGCAGTCGAGTCCAGAGGGGGATATATTATTTAAAGTTAATACGTTATACATTTTCAGCCTCAAACTTTCTGATGAATTCAACCAGCTTCTCAACGCCCTCATAAGGCATCGCGTTGTAGATGGAAGCCCTCATTCCGCCGACGGTGCGGTGGCCCTTGATGTTGATGAGGCCCGCAGCCTTCGCCTCTTTAACAAACTTCGCGTCGAGCTCGTCGCTGCCGGTGACGAACGGAACGTTCATAATCGAGCGGTCCTTGCCGGAAACGGTCGCCTTGAAGAGCTTCGAATTGTCCAAGCAATCGTACAGAAGCTTAGCCTTCTTCTCGTTAATCTCCTTCATCGCCTCGAGTCCGCCCTTCTCCTTGACCCAGTCAAGAACGAGCCCCAGAATATAGATTCCATAGGTCGGCGGGGTGTTATACATCGAGCCGTTGTCGGCGTGAATCAGGTAGTTGAACATGGTCGGGGTGATGTCCATCGCGTTGCCAATCAAGTCCTCGCGGATGATGACGACTGTGAGGCCGGCAGGGCCCATATTCTTCTGAGCGCCAGCATAAATCAGGCCAAACTTGGAAACATCAACCGGCTCCGAGAGGATATGGGAGCTCATATCCGCAACAATCGGGACGCCATGGGTGTCAGGGAGCGAAGTGAACTTTGTTCCATAAATAGTATTATTATAGCAAATGTGGAAATAATCCGCCTCAGGATCGAGCTTCGACTCGTCGATCTCAGGGATATATGAGAAGACCTTATCCTTCGAGGAAGCGACCACGTGGCACTCGCCATAACGCGAAGCCTCCTGATAGGCCTTGTTCGACCACTGGCCGGTGATCACGAAGTCGGCCTTGTGATTCTTATTCATTAAATTCATCGGAACCATCGCGAACTGGCTGGAAGCTCCTCCCTGCAAAAACAGAACCTTGTAATTCTCAGGGATATTCATGAGCTCTCTGAGCTTCGCCTCGACGCTGTTGATGATCTCCCCATACTCCTTAGAGCGGTGGGACATCTCCATAACCGACTGGCCAGTCGTGCCGTACTCGAGCATCTCGTCAGCAGCACGCTTCAAAACTTCCTCCGGGAGCATCGCCGGACCCGCGCTGAAATTATAAACTCTCATTAAAAACACCTCTTAAGTCGCCCCAACTTGCCGGGCCGACGTAGTTTCGGTACATAAAATACCACTCCTACATTATACCCCATCCGCAGACACCTGTCAACAGTAGAAACACAAGGAATTTTCATCACATTAAATCGTTGTTGTGGGCAATTTGACGAAACCACTACACCACCGGCTTCGCCGGCGGTCCCCCCTCCCCCTTCGGGGGAGGCTTTAACTGCCTCGGGATAACAAAACAGCCCCCAAAAGGGAGCTTCAATTGCGAAAAATTTGTTGACACATTCGTTAGAATGTGCTATAATGTTCTCGGTGAGAGGTCAGGTTTCTCTTCCCTTTCTTTGAGAGGGGGTGTCGCTGATGGAGATTATTTCTGTAATCTTGGAAGTCTTAGCTCTGCTTATGACCGCCTTTACCGTTGGTTACACTATTGGCCGTAACCAAAAGAACTAACCGCGCCTGAGTTTCAGTCGCGGTTGCTTGGAACATTGTTCTGTGAACTTTGGGAAGAGTAACCGTACCTGATCCGCTTCAGGTACCTCTCACCACCTATATTATACCCCATCCCATCCTGTTTGTCAACAGGATTTTTTATGC
>JAJBTZ010000087.1:3081-11044 GCA_020860605.1 Ruminococcus sp.
TATTATACCCCATCCCATCCTGTTTGTCAACAGGATTTTTTATGCAACAATAAAAATTATGTTGACAAGCAAATGGAACTTGTGTTATAATATCTTCGGTGAGAGGAACGGTTGCTCTTTCCCTGTGAAGGGAGGTGGAACCATGATGGACACCGCAAATACCATTCAGCTTTTACTTCTTGTAATCGCTGCCATCAATCTTGGTCTTACCCTCGGCAAGCGCCGTTAGAAATACCGCACCTGATTTACATCAAGTGCGATCGCAATTTCCTTAGCTAATAACTTCGGAGAGAGTGGCCGTACCTGATTCGCCTTCAGGTACCTCTCACCACCTATATTATACCCCACTCCAACCTGTTTGTCAACAGGTTTTTTATTTTTCCCCACAAAAACCTCCCCACCTGTCTGCATCAGGTGGGGAGAGTTGATTTTAATTATCCTTCTTTATAGGGAGGAAATTATCTTCTCTTAGAAGCTACAGCAGCTGCAGCAGCAACAGCCATAGGAACGAGTGCCAATACGATACCAGTGGTAGGATTGGTCTCAGGCTCTACGTCTGCAGGCTCGTTAACGGTAAGATCCTCAGAACCTTCGTCCTCAGTATCAGTATCGCCGGGCTCAACAGGATCCTCAACATCGAGGGTAGCGTCGTCGTCGGGCATTGTGATAACGAGGGTAACAGCAGTAGCCTCGAGGCTATTACCAGAGTTGGTGTAGTAGTAGTTAACGGAGCTGTTATCAGCAGCAGTGATCATCTGAGTGATGGTCATATAGCTGTTGTAAAGGCCGTAAGTCTCATCATAGAGAGTAGAAAGATCAAGGTCGAATACGAGCTGGCTGGTGGATGTTCCAGCGAGAGTGTAGGTCGAAGCCTTGGAAACGTTCAAAGCAGAGTTGCTAGTAGCAGCAGTGTACCAATAAGCATCGCTGCTCCATACATCGCTTGTAAGAGCGTTAGCAACAGTCTTCAAGGTGTAGATTGCAAAGCCGTTGATAGAACCATCGAGGTCAACAACTACCTGAGCAGTAGCACCTTCAGTGTTGTAAGCGCTGAGAATGATTCCTCTGTTGGTAAGGGTGTGATCCCAAACGAGCGGAATAGAAACTGCGCTGTCATAAACATCCTTGATAAGAACTACAACGTCATCTTCAGAGGAGCTACCAGTGTTAGGTCCACTATGGGTAAGACCGCTAGCAGCATATACGGTACCAACAGGTCCGTCATTATAGTCATTGTACACAACGCTTACGCTATAGCCATATTCAGTTATAACCTTATTGACGGTCTCGCCTGAACTGTTAACGTAGGTCTCAATCGTTCCGTCTTCCTGATAGTGATAACCAGTAGAAGAACCATTCCAAGAAGGCCACCACGCAGCAGCGAATTCCCAGCTCTGAGCGAGAACGTTGGAAGCGCAATCGTAGCCATATGCCTCTACCAAAGAGCTGTAATCAACAGTTGCAGTGATAGTGATAGGAGTGGAGTCAGAAACCAAAGTAGACTGAGGAACAGTTGCGTTGTAAAGAGTACCATTGTGGTTAGAGTAGTCACGAGCGAATGTGCTAATCTCAACTACCTGAGTGTAAACACTGAACTCATTGCTGAGGTTAGGATAAGCGGTCTGGAATACCCAGTTGCCACTCTCATTCTGAACGTAAGAACCGTAAGCAGCCTGATAATCTTCTGTGCCCTGAAGGTTAACGGTAACACCATTAACGCTCAAAGTGTAGGAAATCGGAAGGTCAGCAATCGGAACGATAGTGCCTGTAGAAGTTTCAGTAGTGGTGTACTCCTTGTAACCAAGCTCGTCGTAAATGTTGTGAGAAACAGTTTTTGCATCGTACTCAGCAACAGAAAGCTTTCCAGAAGAAGCAGTAGTCTTAGGAACATAGACCTTAACAGTTACGTTTGAGAGAGCGGTTCCTTCTGCACTTGCATTCAAGTTTAAGCCGAGAGTTGCACCAGTCGCATTAGTCACGTCCAAATCACTCAAATCATCAATCACAAGAGTCTGAGTCGTTCCATCGCTGGTAGCATAAACAGTAGTTGAAGAGCACCACCAATTAGAACCACTTCCATCATCAATAGCATAAGTGTTGAGGTAGAGAGCCATCTGAGCTTCTTCACTATTTCCCTCATCATCGGTAACTTCTGCAGTTGTAAGAGTGATTGAAACATATGCTCCATCCGTAGAAAGAGCAGTAATTATGTCATCAGTCAAAGTGCAGATGTTGATCATATGAGTAGAAGCTCCAGTGTCGGTAAGATCTCCGCTCAAGCCAGTTCCGAGAGTAGTGATGTCGTAATTAGCAGCGGAAGCGCCCTTGAGTTCATAGTAAAGAGGCTCGCCTTCGTCGCTCAATACTGCCTCGTAAAGCTCGTCATAATCGTTGGTAGTGTAGTTACCTTCATTATAAGTTGCTTCAGTAATGGTAGTGATAGATCCATCAGTGTTAGTAAGAGCGTAGTAAGTTGTCTTGACTGTTCCGCCACTTACATCAGCAGCAAGGCTGGTAGGAAGTGTAAGAATCAGTTCGTCGCCCTGAGTAGCTACGCCATAGAGTGCATAAGCAGGGGCGGTCCATGTGTAGGTCGCTGTGTAGGTATCAGTCGTTGTATAATTGTACAGCGGGATCTCATACGTATCAGCGAAGACAGAAAGTGCCATTGCAGAGATGGCCATCGTGACTGCCAGAACGACAGCCAAGAGCTTTCTCATTTTCATGATAAATTTCCTCCTTAAAGAAATTATTTTTATCCCTATAAACGGGTATAGAGATTCGAGTTTTGGGCAGAATATTTGCCCGATTTGTTCGGAATAACCCGACACACCGACATTATAACACCGAGGGAAGAGGTTGTCAAGTGTTTTTTTAAGATTTGTTGACGACCACTCCACCATGGAGCCCTCTCTGTCAGCTTCGCTGACATCTCCCCCGGAGGGGAGACAGGTTTTTTCCTCTCACATACCCTGCCAGAAACGATTCTCGCCTCTCCCTCCGGGAGAGGTGGACGCACCGCAGGTGCGGACGGAGAGGGTTCGGTCTCTCAGGTTTTAGCCTTCCGCTGTTTAAGTAGTGTCAAAATGCCCCCGAAAAGTTGCAAAAAGTTTTGAAAAAATATTTTTTGGGCAAGGTTGATAATTCACAAGCGATTTTAGAGGCCAGAATTGGGCATATTGCATAATGTAGGGGCGGATATTATCCGCCCGCACCCTCCATGAATTGTTTTCTCCATTATAAAAGGCTTCCCCAAGGCAAGGCGGGCGGATGATATCCGCCCCTACAGGTTCGGCTGCGGAGGCGTTGCCTCCTCCGCCGAAGCGACCACCTTCGGTGGTCGCACGCGCTCCCTTCGGTCGCGCGCCCTCTCAGTCACGCTTCGCGTGCCAGCTCCCCCAAAGGGGGAGCCAAGAATTCCTTTGTACAAAGCCTTCCTTAAGGCAACAACTCGGCTCTCCCTCTGGGAGAGCTGTCGCCCGAAGGGCGACTGAGAGGGCGCGAGCCCCGAAGGGGCGAGCGGTCGGCGCCAAAGGCGCCGACAAAAAGCTTCTCATCCGCAGAACTTCCGCGTTGACATCAATTAAAATACATGCTATAATATACACGGTGAGAGGTTGGTTTCTCTTTCCTCGCAAGAGGAGGTGACGCTAATGGAAACATTGTCCTTGGTTTTGGAAGTCATAGCTCTGCTCATGACCGCGTTCTCTATTGGTTACACTGTTGGTTCCAACCAGAAGAAATAAACCGCGCCTGATTGATTCAGCGCGGTCTTCCAGAAGATAATCGTCGATTATTGGAAAGAGTGACCGTTGCCTGAACTGCCATTCGGGCAACCCTCTCACCACTATTATTATACCCCATCGCTATTGCTTTGTCAATAGCTTTTTTTATTTTGCCAAAACGTTGCAAAGAGGCAATTATGGCTCCCCTTATCAAGGGGAGCTGGCGAGCGAAGCGAGACTGAGAGGTTCACCCAATCTCCTCCACATCAAACGGCGTGGTCTGATAAACAAAGTAATTGAGCCAGTTCGAAAACAGCAAATTCGCATGTGCCCGCCACCTGACAATCGGGGGCTTCGTGGGGTCGTCGTTCGGGAAATAGTTTTTGGGGACTTGGATATCAAGCCCTTTTTCTTTGTCTCTGAAGTACTCGCGCGCGAGGGTGTCGGGGTCGTATTCCGAGTGGCCGGTGACGAAAATCTGCTTGCCCTCCGCGGTCATGCAGGCGTAGAGACCGGCCTCGTCGCTCGAGGCGAGGATCTTGAGCTCAGGAATCTTCTCGACATCGGCGGTGTCGATGGTCGAATTTCTCGAATGTGGGGCATAGAAGACGTCGTCGAAGCCTCTGAAAAGGATCGGGTTCTTGTAGCTGACCCTGTGCGGGAAGACGCCGAAAAGCTTCTCGGGGAGCTGCTTTTTCTCGATCCCGAAGTGGTAGAAGAGCCCCGCCTGCGCTGCCCAGCAGATGTGGAAGGTCGAGTGGACGTGGGTCTTCGACCACTCGAAGATCTCGCAGAGCTCGCCCCAGTACTCAACGTCCTGAAACTCCATCTGCTCCACCGGCGCCCCCGTGATGACCATCCCGTCATAGCGGGAGTTTTTTATTTCATCGAATGTTTTATAGAAGGAAAGAAGATGCTCGGCCGATGTGTTCTTCGACTGATGGCTGACAGTATGCATCAGCTCGATTTCGACCTGCAAAGGAGTGTTCCCAAGGAGCCGTGCAAACTGCGTCTCCGTCTCGATTTTTGTCGGCATGAGGTTAAGAAGGAGAATCCGCAGCGGTCTGATGTCCTGCGTCGTCGCCCTTGTTTCCGGCATAATAAAGATGTTCTCGTCCTGCAGGGTCTTCGCCGCCGGCAACGAGTTCGGGATTTTTATCGGCATGGGATGGCTCCTTTCTTACAATAGTATGTCGCCTGACGGCGACCGCTCGCCCTGCGGGCTCGCGCCCTCTCAGTCACGCTTCGCGTGACAGCTCCCCCAAAGGGGGGAGCCAAGATTTCCTCTTGCACGAAGCTTTCCTGAGGCGAAAACTCGGCTCTCCCTCTGGGAGAGCTGGCAGCCCCGAAGGGGCTGACTGAGAGGGCGCGCGACCAACGGGAGCGCGGTGCCTCGAAGGGGCACAATTACGAATTAATTCCGTCCAGCGCCTGCCTGATATCCGCAATCAAGTCTTCAGAGCTCTCCAACCCACAAGAGAACCTCACAAGATCACTCGGCACTCCCGCAGCGATGAGCTCTTCCTCGTTCATTTGTCTGTGAGTGGTGCTGGCGGGGTGGAGGCAGCAGGTTCTCGCATCCGCAACATGGGTCTCGATGGCTGCGAGCTTTAAGTTCCGCATGAAGCTCTCGGCAGCCTGTCTTCCGCCCTTGACGCCGAAGCTGATGACTCCGCAGGAGCCGTTCGGGAGGTACTTCTTGCAGAGCTCATGGTCCTGATCGCCCTCGAGGTCGGGGTAGATGATCCAGGAGATCCTGTCGTCGGTCTGGAGATACTTCGCGACCGCCATCGCGTTTTCGCAGTGGCGCTTCATCCTGACGTGGAGGCTCTCGAGGCCTAAGTTGAGTAAATAGGCGCTCTGGGGCGACGGTGTCGAGCCGAAATCTCTCATAAGCTGAGCGGTGGCCTTAGTGATGAAGGCGCCGGCGTTGCCGAATCTTTCAGCATAGGTAATGCCGTGGTAGCTCTCATCGGGAGTGGTGAGGCCAGGGAACTTATCCGCATGGGCCATCCAGTCAAAGTTGCCCGAATCCACGATGCAGCCTCCGACAGCCGAGCCGTGGCCGTCCATATATTTAGTAGTCGAGTGAGTGACGATGTCAGCGCCCCACTCAAACGGTCTGCAATTGACAGGAGTCGCGAAGGTGTTGTCGACGATTAGCGGAACACCGTGGCGGTGAGCAGCGTTTGCGAATCTCTCGATATCGAGGACTCTCAGCGCCGGGTTCGCAATGGTCTCACCGAAAACAGCCTTGGTGTTGGGCTTAAAGGCGGCCTCAAGCTCCTCGTCAGAGCAGTCGGGCGCGACAAAGGTGAAGTCGATGCCCATTCTCTTCATGGTAACAGAGAACAGGTTGAAGGTCCCGCCATAGATGGAGGACTCCGCAACGACGTGGTCGCCCTGAGAGGCGATGTTGAAGACCGAGAAGAAGCTCGCTGCCTGACCCGAAGAGGTCAGCATGGCAGCAGTTCCGCCTTCGAGCTCGCATATCTTCGCAGCGACGCTGTCGCAGGTGGGGTTCTGGAGGCGGGAGTAGAAGTACCCATTCGCCTCAAGGTCGAAGAGCTTCCCCATGTCCTCGCCGGTGTTGTATTTAAAGGTGGTTGACTGAATAATCGGAATCTGCCTCGGCTCCCCGTTCCCCGGCGTATACCCGCCCTGAACGCAGGAGGTTTCGATCCCACGGGTTCTTTGTTGCATGTAGTTCTCCTTTCTGCAGTTTTGCTCCGCAAAACTGCGCTATTTCAGGCTCCGCCTGAAATAGCACCCCTCCACCACCGCCTTCGGCGGCGGTCCCCCTCCCCTTGTCAGGGGAGGCTTTTTTTGCCTCAGGCAAGAACCTGTGAAAGGGCAGTTATGGCTCCCCTGTCAAGGGGAGCTGGCAGCTGCGAAGCAGCTGACTGAGGGGTGCAACTTTTGGCTTCGCCAAAAGTTGCGTCGCCGACAGAGTCGGCGACTAATTCCTAATTCCTAATTGGTTTAATTGGGCTTCGCCCAATCAAACCTTCTGTCTCCATCCTCTCGGATCCTCGAGCTTACCGCTCTGGATGCCGGTGATTTCGTCGTAGAGGCGCTGGGTGAGTTCACCGATTCCGCCTCCGCCGATTTCGAAGACCTCTTCCATGTAGCGGAGCTTTCCGACAGGGGAAATAACCGCAGCGGTGCCGGTGCCGAAGACTTCCTCAAGAGCACCAGTGTGGGCAGCCTCGATGAGCTCGTCGACGGAAACCTTTCTCTCCTCAACCTCGTAGCCCCAGTCTCTGCAAAGGGTGAGAACAGAGTTACGGGTGATGCCTGGTAAGATAGAGCCGTTCAGCATAGGTGTAACGACCTTGCCATTGATCTTAAAGAAGATATTCATCGAGCCGACTTCTTCGATATACTTTCTCTCGACGCCGTCAAGCCAGAGAACCTGAGCGAAGCCGTCGTCATGAGCCTTGACCTGAGCTGCCAGAGAAGCAGCGTAGTTACCGCCGGTCTTAGCGAAGCCGATACCGCCACGGACAGCTCTTACATACTCGTCCTCGATCCAGATGCCGACAGGAGCAAGTCCACTCTCATAGTAGGCTCCCGACGGGGAGAGGATAACCATGAAGAGATAGCTCTTCGACGGAGCAACGCCAAGGTGGGGCTCAGTCGAGATTACGAAGGGTCTGATATAGAGCGAGGTGCCCTCATCCTCAGGAATCCAAGCTCTGTCAACGTCGACAACAGCCTTGATCGCCTGAACGAAGTCCTCCTCAGGAATCTCAGGGATGCAGAGACGGTCGTTAGAAGTGTTGGCACGCTTCGCGTTCATGTCAGGTCTGAAGAGATAGACCTCACCGTCAGCGCCCTTATAGGCCTTGAGGCCTTCAAACATGGTCTGGCCATAGTGGAAGACCATTGCGGAGGGGTCAAGGGAGATGTTCTGATAAGGAACGACTCTCGGGTCGTGCCAGCCCTGACCCTCGTCATAGTTCATAATGAACATATGGTCAGTAAAGATATGTCCGAACCCCAAAGGCTCACCCTTCCCAGGGATCCTCTTAGGAGTTGTAGTTTTCTCGATTTTAATATTCAGCATAGATATCCCCTCCTTATTGAAATATGCTATTCGATTAAATTGTAGCACAGGAAGGGGGAGTTGTCAATAGTTTTGTTGTCGCCACTTTCGTGGCGCCACGCCCACCTTCGGCGGGCGCCCTCTCAGTCAGCCCCTTCGGGGCTGCCAGCTCTCCCAGAGGGAGAGCCGA
>JAJBTZ010000041.1 GCA_020860605.1 Ruminococcus sp.
AAGCCTTCCTTGAGGCAGCAACTCGGCTCTCCCTCTGGGAGAGCTGGCAGCCCCGCAGGGGCTGACTGAGAGGGCGCGAGCGAAGCGAGCGGGTACCCCTTGACATTCCCCCAAAACCCGTGTATAATATAACCACCAGTTAGCCTCGGCTAACTGTGTCCCAAAATGCCCTTCCTGAATATCATGACAATGACAGCCTCAGGGCTGAGTATCTGAAAGGACTACGCTATGACTAATATAAACTACATTTTCGCAGCCTTGCTGGCAAGCTTAGGGACGTGGTTTGTGACCGCGTTGGGGGCTGCTACGGTGCTGCTTTTTAAGAAAACTAATCAGAAGGCGATGAACCTCATGCTCGGGTTCGCTGCTGGGGTTATGATCGCTGCGAGCTTCTGGTCGCTGTTGGAGCCTTCGATCGAGAAGGCGGAGGCTTATCTTAAGACCCCTGCATGGATCGTCGCGACTTCGGGATTTTTGATGGGAGCCGTCTTCATGTGGGCTTCCGACAGGATTGTGACCCACGAGAGGGCAGCGTTTTCGAAAAACCGGGGCTCTGAAACAAGCTCCACAAACCGCATAATCATGCTCGTTCTGTCGATAACGCTTCACAACATTCCTGAAGGCCTGGCCGTCGGAGTGGCCTTCGGAGCTCTGGCGGGAGGAGGCACCGCCGAGTCGCTCGCGAGCGCTATTATCCTTGCTGTCGGGATCGGGCTTCAGAATTTTCCCGAGGGAGCAGCGGTCTCACTTCCACTCAGGCGGGAAGGGTATTCGAGAAGGAAAGCCTTTCTCATCGGCCAGGCTTCAGGGATAGTCGAGCCTATATCCGCTGTTATCGGCGCTGCAGCAGCGGTGAAGATAGAGATGATTCTGCCGTTTGCTCTTGCGTTTGCAGCAGGAGCGATGATTCTCGTCGCCGTCCACGAGCTCATCCCCGAATGTCAGAAAAACCAGTCGGCTCACCCCTATTTTGCGACAACCGGGATCCTCTCAGGCTTCGCTGTGATGATGCTTTTGGATGTGGCGCTGGGATAAATCTCGCCAAAATTTTGCCAGGTGGTTGCTTTTTCGTTGTGATAGAGTTATAATAAGTATGTCAGAAAATGTGAATCGGCTTTTGCCGAAAAAAATTATCCCGGAGTTTAAAATGGAAAATAACGATAGCTCTCAGCACCACCATCATCACCATCACCATCATCACCACCATCACAGCTCTCACAGCAGCACGAAAACAAGGCTTAAGATGAGGCTGAAGGACCAGATAAGCAAGCTTGAAAAGGCAGTCCGCCATCCGTCAAGGAAAAGCAGGCGAATCATGGCAGCACTGTCCTGCACTTTAGCGGTTCTTCTTGTCGTAATGGTCGTGGTTGTTTACGTTCAGACTAACCAGCAGGAGAAGTATCTCGAGACCGTTTCCGAGCAGGAGGAGACGGAGCGGATTGAAAAAGCTGAGGCGGAGGAAGCTGCCCTTCAGGCGGAAATAGCGAACTACAGCGTTTATGACAAGCTTTCAGGCGGTTATCCCGTGAACATCCTCATCGTCGGAGACTCGATAGGCGCTGCAAGCGGCGCCAGCGACTCCGACCACAGGTGGACGATTCTTCTTGCAGATTATCTTCAGGAGACCTACGGCTCAGCGGTCACACTCACTAATATTTCTATGGGAGGAAACTCGAGCATTGCAGGATATGTCCGAACGATGATCTTAGATGACGGGATTGACTACGACCTTGCGATAATCTGCTACGGCCAGAACGACAGCGAAACCGACTTCTCCCTCTACTACGAGAGCATAATCACCGCCATAAGGACCCGGTACGAAAAGTGCTCGATAATATCGATTTTGGAGTCATCTCAGAAGGGCTACACCAACAAGATGCTCACCATCGAAGAGATTTGCGATTATTATTCGATCCCAGTCGCCGACACGATCAGTCAGTTTTTGGAATACTACAATTTCTACACCGACGACGGAATCCACCCGAATGACGACGGTCAGGCCATCTACGCCAGGACGGTTGCGAGGGTTATAGAAAAGCAGATTTCCGCAAATGCAGGTCTTCCAGACTACAATTTAGAGCTGATAAACGAGAGGGGCAAGCTCTTCTCGAACTGCTACTACCTCAGCTCTGACGAGTTCACAAAGGTTGACGACACGACTTACACGGTAAGCGTTTCCGCCTCCGGCCTCATGGCGATCGACTATAGCTTCCAGAGTGGCGACAACGTGACCGAGATTTATGTCGACGGCACCCTCTTCGACGCCCCAACCGTCACATTTAACTACGACTACTCCCAGCGCCACATCATGATCGTCAGCGACGACTGCACCGTCGAGAGCGAGATAACCATCGTCTTCGACAGCGAGAAGCAAGCTGACGGATTCTATGGAATTTGCTTCTGTTATGAATAGTCCGTTTGCAATAACAATAAAATCCCGCCTTAGCCAAGGCGGGAGTTTTTTGCTATTTGGCCTCACAAGACTTCTGGCCTGCAGATGTTCTGAAAGAAGCCCATATTTAAATTCTTCTGTCTGTGTTGGATCTTCTCGCCCTCTCCTCAGTATCGTCCGACTCGTTATAGGCATCATACGGTGCCGACGGGTCGTGGGGCTTTTGTTTGCGCCAAGCGTTGCAGGATTTGTCTATATTCGCAAAGGCAAAACTGAGATCATCCGTCCAGCCGGTGTGACCGGTGATGATTCTGGGGCTGAGATTGCGGGCTCTTAGCTTCTGTTCCAAGCTCCTGAGAGATTCTGTCTGTAGCTTGTTGTCCTCGGCAAGAACGTTTATAAAGCTCCGACCGCCGTCATAGCCGAACCAGATTGTGTCGCCGGTGAAGAGGTATTTGTCGTCGACGAGATACACCATGTGTCCCCATGTGTGCCCCGGGACGAGGATGCACTCGATTCGGATGTCGTTGATATAGAATACCTGACCGTCGTTAAGAAGTACTTTTCGGTTGTCGATATGTACCTGCGGGAGCTTATAGAGCCCATAATAGACTCTGCGGCGCTTTTCGCCGGTGAGATAGCGGTTTTCGATTTCGCCGATATAGAGCATGGCGTCTCGGAAGAGCCCGGGGCTGTCCCGTTCAACGGCTCCGACGTGGTCGGTGTCCTGATGGGTGATTAGAATATGCTTGATAGAGCCCGGGTCGATTCCGAGCCAACCCATCTTTTCCTCAAGTCTGTCATAGTTATACCCGGCATCAATCATAATGGTGGTGCCGTTCTTCGTGTAGAAGAAGATATTTGCTACAAACTCCCGGACGCAGGCGACATTCCCGTCAATCCAACCCGTATTAAGTGGCTTGAAAATCTCCTTGCCACGATAAAGTATAGCCATAGCTTTTTCCTGAAACTGTGATGCTGATTTTGACATATTTTTCGCCTTCTTTAAACTTATTTTATCCCACAGCACGCTTCAACCTCGCTGACCCACTTTTCAGGGTAGCAGACAAGGAGCTCTTCGTGCTGAAGATTGTGGTGCCGGATGTCGGGATTCGAAAAGTGCTTTTTGTAGCGACCGAGATACTTCTCGCCCATCTTTTCGGCATAGAAGCAGTGGATAGTGGTGCCGGGAACACCGATATTGTCCTCAAGTGGCGTCACCAGATCTGAGTAGAACTGATTGTAAATGCTTTTGCTCTTCACAAACGCCATCTTTGTTGAGCCGATGCCGAAGAGGGTGAGCATTTTTTTAAGATAAACCTGCTCCTCGTGAGAGCGGCTGTCTATCCACTTCTGCATCCAGCTTGGGAGTTTGCCTTTTGTGAGCATTTTTCTTAGAATAGGAGACATGATGCGAGCCTTCAGTCCTGCCGTGAACTTTCCCGATTGGTCTAAATCCGAGCTTCCGATAATGCCGTGGTCGATTTGAATATTTCTTCGTTGGATCAGCAGTCCCACAAAAGACCCGCCGAGGGAGCAGCCATAGGCACAGCAAATCTTCCCGCCGAAATGCTTTTTGATGTAGCTTTCAAGCTTTTCCGTTTCCTCTAACATGGTTGGGAAAACGGTGTCCTCCGTCTCATCAAAGCCGTCAAACGAAACCGCATTAACATAGAAGCTCTTTTCGAGCAGGGGAATCACCTCGCCGAAATTATTCTCCCAGTGGCAGCATGTTCCCGGCAGAAGAAGTATCACCGGCTTTTTAGGGTCGCCGAAGCTGTAGATTCTCATGCTTTTCTCTCCCTTATTTCAATTTTTTATACCCACAATCGCAGTAGCTTCCGCCAGAGGCGATGGTATATTCCCTCACAAAGTCCGACACCCTGCTCGCCTCGCTCATTGGTTATACGCCCCTTTTCGGCAGGTGAAACAAGCTATGGATTTCACGGTACTAAACTCTACTGTCTCATACTGCCTCTCCAGCCGCTGTTTCAGACTGTCCGCTGTTTCATAGGGTGAAGTAAAGTACCCCTTCGGTTCATAGAGATGCCTGATGAACCAATCTGTCCGGGCAGTTTCTCCGGCAATGTAAAAACAACCGCAGAAATAGCCACCAGGCTTTAAGACCCGAAACACTTCCCGGTAAGCCGCTTCTTTGTTTGGAAAAGCATGAAATCCATTGAGGGAGAGTACGATGTCAAAGCTGTTGTCCGGGAAGGGCAAATTTCCTACATCTCCCTGTTGAAAGCGGACATGGGTCAGTCCATCCCGCTTCGCCCTTTTTTGCGCGCGGGACATCATGTCCTCGGAATAATCCAGACAAGTGACGCTTGCATTCGGTAGCCCTTGATAGACCGGCATGGTCAGCACGCCGGTACCCACAGGAACCTCCAACAGCGAGCCGGAGAAATCCTCCGTAACGCCGGAAAGCGCACGGGACAGATATTCTACAGTTTCCGTCTGTTCCATATCCCACACCAGTTTACACACAGCTTTTCCCAACAGGGTAGAACAGGTGATCATACCATCATAAGTAGTTGCTTCTTTGCCCAATGCTTGGTATGCTGATTTGATTTCTTCGTGTCTGTTCATGTTAATTGCTCCCTTGTTTTAATTTTTTATATCCGCAGTCGCAGTAAGGACCGCCTGAGGCTAAAGTGTATTCCCTCACAAAGTCCGACACCCCGCTTGCTTCGCTCATGGTGTAGTCAAGCTTGCACATGGCGGGAACTAAGTCGTAGAGTCCAAGCTCACGCATCAGGGTGCAGATGCCACAACTGGTGAACCTTGCTTCGTAGCCACTGCCGTCTTCATAGGGATAGAGCTCCATGTTCCAGGAATAGGGGTTGCGGTCGGCAGCGCGAAGCTTTTCGGTGGCTCTGAGAGAAGCGATGTCTTTTTCGGTGAACTTGTTTTTGCCACTCTGCCTGCAAAACCAGTTCATCGGGCCAGTCATCATCGAGTCTTTATAATATTCCGTCAGGCGTCCGACATCGGGGCGCTCGGGCATATTCAGCACAAAAGCGCAGAGCAGGGCGCAGTTGACGATGTTCATCTTGAACCTGTCAGCTCTCTCGAACTCCGGCACTTTTGCGATAATCTCTTTGTAACGGCGCTTCGCTTTTTTTCTTATCATCTTTGCCGTATCTTCATCAATTCCAAACATGGTCAGGTTGTGCTCAAATGACTTCCCAAACAGCGCCCACATTCCCATGGGCATACCGAAATATTTCATAGTATCTCTCCTTTTTTATGAAAATAGCACCCCAAAATAGCCGAGCATCAGCGTGTGGGCTCGGCTTTTCGAACGGAATAGCATAGGGCACACATAATCAGCAAAGTTCCCAACGATTCAAATGCTCCATTGATCAGCTTCAGTACGGGAATCAGATTGAATACAAAACCGATAAGCAGCGTACAGAGCGGGCAGAAAAGAACCTGCCATTTTTTCAGTTTCAGCTTTCCCGTCCACGCCATATAGATCCAGCTGGCAGAGATACAGCCGTCCGCAACGACATAATAAGCGGCAAACGGGAGCATGATATAGGCGGATGACTGATTCACAAGATTCGTAGCCATCAGCGAATCTCCCGTCTCGGCATAAATGCACTTAAAAACAATCGGGAACAGGCAACACATAATATGAATAAAAAGAAATGATATCAGGCCTGCATTTGCACCGACGCAAAACATCCTGAACATTCGCTTGTCCCATTTTGTGCCGTTTCTTAGTCCCTCGGTTACAATTTCCTTCGCTGCGTGTATGCCAACCCAATAGAATGGCATTGCCACAGCCGCCAGTAAAATGGATGCTTCAAACCGCCACATTGACATGGAAACCCAATCAGATTCCACAATTCCTGTCGTCACGTTTCCCGCGCTTTTCATATCGAGCAACCAGTCGCCAATCATAAACAATATAAATGCGAAGATCCCGAGTATCAGCCGATTTGTCAGCTCCCTTTTTTTCTGTATTCCTGTGGGGGTATCAAAGTGTTTCATAGTATCTCTCCCTTTTGTCGCAGACGGTCTCAAGAAACGTTCTTGTTTCCCGTACATATTCATCAACCTTATAAAGTGTGGCGGTATGACCGCCTTCTACTTTAACAGCCTTTGCTTTCGGCATAGAAAGAAGCAAATCCGTCTGT
Source organism: Ruminococcus sp. (assembly GCA_020860605.1). Classification (GTDB taxonomy): domain Bacteria; phylum Bacillota; class Clostridia; order Oscillospirales; family Ruminococcaceae; genus Faeciplasma. Next base: position 6,541 of record JAJBTZ010000041.1, read on the forward strand.
GCAGTCTCCGAAAAAGCCTTGTCTGCCTTTGGAAGAACCAGAAGCGTTTTATCATCAAACTTTCTATAATCCGAAGGTTCAAAAGGCTTTATGCCTGCCACATCCATAATCAAGCCTGTCATATGCAGGTCAAACTCCTTAGTGTATTGCCCATAAATCCAGGCAAAGAAATCCTCCATATACGCTCTGTTAATGGGATTCTCATTTTCCGTGCCGACCTGCTTTTTTGACACCGCAAACAGCATTTTCTTAATCCATGAATAAGGAACAACCTTCATAAGCCCCATCATCACGCCGTACGATTTATACTGCTTTTTTAGGTCCGCAATGCTCGCTTGCGACAGACTGCATGTGGAATATAAAGCCACAGCGGATACCATATCCGAATACCGCCTTGCAATAAGCTGAGCCATAAATCCACCCAATGAAGCACCAATTAACACGGGGTTCTTGATATCCCGCTTTTTTATAAGCTTCATGATATGGTCGGCAAGCTGTTCCAAATCGCCTATTTCCATAGGGTAATCAAAGGTAAGAACTTGGTAATCCTCTTCCATCTGAATGATATGGTTGAACCAGACATCCGAAATTCCTGTGCCGCCTACAAGATACACCAACGTATACCCAGCATTAGCTTTTCCGCACAGGAGATAACGGGTGCTGATACCATCTATTTTTTCTTCCGCATAAGGGTGCGTTTCGCCAAACCTTTGTATTTCTTCTGCAAAAGACATATTTTCCTCCATTACCAAAGCAGTACTCCAAGCCCCAGCGCCAGCACGGCACAGACGGGGATGTAGATTAAAAAGTGCATGATATGCTCTTTCCAGTTGTACCCGAAGAATCCGCTTCTGTCGACACCTTTAAGCTCAGGGTAGAAGTGGATGAAGAAGTTTGAGTGGCACAGAAGGTACCAGTCAAAGAAAAGTATGTCGTAAATCTCCATCGCATAGAGCATGGTAATGAATCTCAGGAAGAATCTGAGAGCACCGAACCCGTTTCTGGCCCCATCCCAGATGGCGAGGACGAATGCTCCGATAAACAGGAGCAGGGCAACCAGAGCTATGCACCAGCCTACAGCATGTGCTCCCCGAAACCTCTCTTCTTTGTCCTGAATCGCATCCAGATTTTCCTTCGGCGCCGACGAGAAAAATCGTTTGTCCTGAATAAAGCCGACCGCGCTGTAGAGCATGAGAAAATAGCCGAGCATGAGCATGAGGGTGGAAATAACAGTTATGAGCACTCCGGTCACTTTCTTCCCACCAGCATCCGTGAATTTCCGAGCATCATCATGTTGGCACGGCTTTCCGAGCCGAATACCAATTCAGACATGTTCACAAGCTTCACTTCCTGATAGCCCATGTCCCGAAGCTTCTGGGCGAAAGCTTCCATATCGCCGTACATTTTTGGTTTCATGCAATCATTGATGGCAAAAACGCCGCCCTTTTTCAGGACACGCAAGGTCTCCATAATCAGTTCATGAACATCTGAGCCCATGATGTTGTGATAGACGTAGTTGCTGATGACGGCGTCAAAGGATTCATCCGCAAAGTCAAGTTTGTTTGCGTCGCCTTTCTGGAAGGTGCACTGCGAGGCGACACCCTCAGAAGCGGCATTACTCTCGCATAACTGCTTGCTATAATCCCACATAGCGCCCCAGTAATCAATACCGACCACTTTTGTCTGTGGCCATGTCAGAGCGGCACGAATGCTTAAGGGGCCGGAGCCACAGCCGACTTCAAGCAATGTCCCGTTTCCGTCATAGTCAAGAAGCGAGAGCATAGTCTTGTGCCCCTTCTCCATCATTCCTCCACCGCCAAAAGCATATTGCCTGCGTATCCATTCCATCCAGCCGATAAAGGCTATCAGGACTATCAGGACAATAGTAAATACGACACCAAGTGCAGTAATACGGAAAACTGCAAATGACAAAACGGCAAGAATCAACGCCACAAGCGCAAAACCACCCATCATATAAAATACGGGATGGGACATCCACGTGCCATAGTTTTCTCCGTGAGTACCGAGCCGGATAGAAGACTGCGAAACTTTTCTTTGATCAGTCATAAGAAATACCTCCATAGTAATTTGAGATAGTTTAAGCTAACCATAGTTAGCCTAAACTAACAGGGATAGTATAGCATATATTTCAGAGGAATGCAAGGGGGATTAATAAAATTGGCAAAAAAATCACCGGCAGAGCCAAAAGCTCTGCCACTTTTCTCCCCCATTTCCCCACAACCCCCTTGCAATCTTGCCTCCGATGTGATATCATAATCACTGGACAAATTGAAATCAGAACTACAAAGAACAGGGGGATTCGGCTTTGGCTGAACTTGTTAGCGAAATTAACCGGCGGAGGACCTTCGCCATCATCTCTCACCCGGATGCGGGCAAAACTACCTTAACAGAAAAGCTGCTTCTTTATGGAGGAGCGATCGCGCTGGCGGGCTCCGTCAAGGGCAAGAAAACCGACCGCCACGCGGTTTCCGACTGGATGGAAATCGAGAAGCAGCGCGGAATCTCGGTCACGAGCTCGGTCATGCAGTTCGAATATGAGGGCTTCTGCATCAACATCTTAGACACGCCTGGGCACCAGGACTTCTCGGAGGACACCTACCGCACCCTGATGGCGGTCGACTCGGCTGTCATGGTCATCGACGCTGCGAAGGGCGTTGAGAACCAGACCCGCAAGCTCTTCAAGGTTTGCGTCATGAGACATATTCCAATATTTACTTTTATTAACAAGATGGACAGAGATGCCCGTAACTCCTTCGACCTTCTTTCTCAGATTGAGGACGAGCTGGGGATTTCTACCTGTCCGATGAACTGGGCTATCGGCAGTGGCGTCGACTTCAAGGGGATTTACGACCGTGCTCGCAGAAAGGTCATCACATATTCGCCAAACGGTGGCCAGCACGAGGTCGATTCAAGGGAGCTCGACATCGACGACCCGAGCCTCAAGTCAGTCATCGGGGAGATAAATTACAACCAGCTTATGGAAGATATTGAACTTCTTGACGGCGCAAGCGACGAATATGACCCGGAAAGAGTCGCGAAGGGCGAGCTCTCACCCGTCTTCTTCGGCTCGGCTCTCAACAATTTCGGCGTTGAGCCGTTCCTCGAGGGCTTCTTAAAGATGACCAGCCCGCCACTTCCCAGAAACAGCGACAAGGGGACAGTCAATCCGACTGACGACTATTTCTCGGCGTTCGTCTTCAAGATTCAGGCAAATATGAACAAGGCTCACAGGGATAGGCTTACATTTATGAGAATTTGCTCAGGCAAGTTCACACGTGACATGGAGGTCTGCCACGTTCAGGGCAGGATGAAGAAGATGAGGCTTTCGCAGCCTCAGCAGATGATGGCGCAGGAGCGCGAGATTATCGACGAGGCCTATGCAGGAGACATCATCGGCGTTTTCGACCCTGGAATCTTCTCAATCGGCGACACCGTCTGCTCGCCCGGACACGAGCTTCGGTTCGACGGAATCCCGACCTTCGCGCCGGAGCACTTCGCCAGAATCCGCCACAAGGACACGATGAAGCGGAAGCAGTTCGTCAAAGGTGCCACCCAGATCGCCCAGGAAGGCGCTGTACAGATCTTCCGGGAGCCGGACACCGGCATGGAGGAGGTCATCGTCGGCGTCGTCGGAATGCTCCAGTTCGACGTTTTCGAGCACCGAATGAGGACCGAGTACGGCGTCGAGCTCATCAGCGAGTCGCTCCCGTACCAGTACATCCGCTGGATCGACATGGACGACGGCACCGTCGACCCGAAGAAGCTGAACCTGAGCTCCGACACCCGAATCGTCGAGGACTTCCACGGCAACCCGCTTCTGCTGTTCACCAGCGAGTGGAACATCCGCTGGGCGCTCGAAAAGAATGAAGGACTTAAGCTAAAGGAGTTCAGTAAGAATTAATTTTGGGTAAGAAAACCGGCAGAGGCCTGTTTGGGGCTCTGCCGGTGATTTTTCATTATGCCGTCTGTTTATCAGGCGGATTTTTTGAGCATGTAGCTCCTGGCTTCGGATTCGGAGAGGTTGAATTTGCCCATAATATTTCCGAGTATTGCTTCTTCCGATGCTCCAAACTGCCTTGCAGTGTCGATTGTTGTCCTGATTCCTGTTTCCCTAGCAACTTCATTCCTGAAATCATCCATCAATTTGCACATATCGTCTCGTCCTCCTTCAGTTTCCTTAAAAT
>JAJBTZ010000058.1:0-795 GCA_020860605.1 Ruminococcus sp.
AAGCAGCTGACTGAGAGGGCGCGAGCGAAGCGAGCGGTCGCCCGAAGGGCGACAAAATCCATTTAAGAAAGGAAAATCCATATGAAATCCCAAAACTTCGAACGCTCCCTCCCCTCCGGCTACCACGAAGCCTTCGTCATCGACGCGACCAAGGGCAAGTTCAGCCTGTGGCTGAACGTCGTCGCGATGGCGCTGATGGTCGTTATTGCTGTACCACTGGTTGCGATTATTTTCATAACGGCGGAGGAAATCACGATAAACAGCACGTTTCTGCTCATCCTCTGTGGCCTGCTCATCGTGTACACCATCCTCCACGAGCTCACCCACGGCATCGCCTACAAGGCTATGACCGGCGAAAAGCTCACCTTTGGGCTGACCTTGACGGTCGCCTACTGTGGCGTGCCGAAGATTTTTGTATACAGAAAGACGGCGCTGGTCGCCCTTCTGGCGCCATTCACCGTCTACTCAATTCTGTTTATAGCCCTGATGATCGCCCTCCCCGACCCGACCATGAAGCTCGCCGTCGCCCTCCTCTTCGCCATCCACTTCGGTGGCTGTGCCGGGGACCTGTATGACACGTTTATTTATCTCACGAAGTTCCGCGACCCCACGACGCTCATGCAGGACACCGGGCCGAGGCAGGTGTTTTATGTGAGGGATTAGTGGCTAGTGGCTAGTTGTCGGCGCCTTTGGCGCCGACCGCTCGCCCCTTCGGGGCTCCCCCCCCCCCCCGCGGGGGCCCCCCCCCCCCCCACCAGGGGTGGGGGGGGGGAGGGGCGCGGACGCCCCACCCCG
>JAJBTZ010000058.1:805-5882 GCA_020860605.1 Ruminococcus sp.
CCCCACCGCCCCCCCGCGGGCCGGTGCCGGTGTTTTTTTGGGGTTGTTCTGGGGCTTGGGCCTTGGGGGGGGGCCGTTGGCCCCCCACGGCGCTCCCTTCGGTCGCGCACCACTCAGTCGGCTTCGCCGACAGCTCTCCTAAGCTTAGGAGAGCCTGATTCCGCACTACTAGCCTCTCCGCAGTTCGCTTGCGAACTGTATGCCTAGGAGAGGGGGACCGCTGGCGAAGCCAGTGGTGGAGTGGTCGCGAGCCGAAGGCGAGCGGTCGCCCGAAGGGCGACAAAGTGTGGATTCCGCAGAAGCCATCCTCGAGGCAAAGATAGCCTCCCCCGAAGGGGGAGGGGACCGCGCGAAGCGCGGTGGAGGGGTGCGATTTCGCCGAAGGCGAAATCGCTTCGGCGAAGATGGCGCCAGCCATCGCAGCCGAACTTTGCTCTTGCAGAAACTCCCGATAGAACGACAACTTGGCTCCCCTTTGGGGGAGCTGGCAGCCCCGAAGGGGCTGACTGAGAGGGCGCGAGCCGAAGGCGAGTGCGAAAAAAGCCACCCTTTCGGGTGGCTTTTTTCAGATCTGGTCTGTCCGACAGGAATCGAACCTGCGCGCATACGGTCGGAGCGTATTGCTCTATCCACTGAGCTACGGGCAGATGAGGGTGGCAGGGCTGCGGAGCGGGTGCAGGGCAGCCCTGCCTGGTGAAAATATGTTGGATGCTGTCTATCTTAATTTCGCTCCGGCAGGAACAGAGTCGTCAAGGAACGTCACCTTTGCCGAGCCGTCGGGCATTTCGGCACAGACTATCATTCCCTGGCTTATCTCTCCGCAGAGCTTGGCAGGCTTCAGGTTCGCAACGACAACAATCGTCCTGCCAATCAGGTCCTCTGGCTTATACCACTTGGCGATGCCGGAGACGACCTGGCGTCCTCCCATGCCGTCGTCAAGCGTGAGCTTGAGGAGCTTATTTGACTTCTCAACCTTCGAGCAGTCTGTGACCTTAGCAGCCCTCAGCTCCGTCTTCATGAAGTCGTCTATCGTAATCTCAGGCGCCAGCTCGATAACTTCGGGCTCAGCAGCCTCTTCTTTTTTTGCTAATTCTTCCTGCATTTTTTCTCTCTCCTCGTTCAGTTCCTTAAGAACTTTTTCGGAATCAATTCTCGCAAAGAGCGGAACCGCCTGGCCTACATGGCTTCCAGCAGCGTATCCGCCAAAGCTGTCGAGGGTTTCGAGGTCCTTCACATCGGTGCCGATCTGGGAAAGAATCTTCTCGGAAGTCTCCGGCATGAAGGGAGCAGCAAGAACTCCTATAAATCTGATGGTCTCGATGAGCTCATAAAGAACCGTCTCGAGGCGGGACTTGCCCTCGTCCGTCTTCGCGAGCTTCCAGGGCTCGTTCTCGTCGATATACTTATTGGCGCGACGGGCAAGAGTTATCATATCCGAAGCAGCATCAGCAAGGTGGAAGGCCTCGAAGTGCTCCTCCATGTTCTTCTTTGCTTGGACGCAGCAGGCTTCCAGGTCGAAATCGTTCTCAGTCTTGTCGTGAGGAGCGATGACGACGCCGTCAAAGTACTTATTGACCATCGTGACGGTGCGGTTGACGAGGTTTCCTATATTATTTGCGAGATCAGTATTGTACCTCTCGATAACGTTTTCGTAGTAGATAGAGCCGTCGGCGGTGAAGGGCATCTCGCTCAGGAGATAGTATCTCGTCGCGTCAACGCCGAAGCGCTTGACGAGGTCGTCGGCATAGATGACGTTCCCCTTCGACTTCGACATCTTATCTGTTCCGAAGAGGAGCCACGGATGGGCAAAAATCCTCTTGGGAAGAGGCGCTCCGAGAGCCATAAGCTCGGCGATCCAGTAGATCGAATGGAATCTTAGGATATCTTTTCCGATAACGTGTGTGCAGTTAGTCCAGTATTTCTTATAATCCTCGCTCGGGTTGTCGACGTCATAGCCGAGGCCGGAGATGTAGTTCGTTAAGGCGTCGATCCAGACATAGACAACATGCTTCGGGTCAAAATCGACCGGGATTCCCCACTTGAAGGAGGAACGGGTGACGCAGAGGTCCTGAAGTCCGGGCTTGAGGAAGTTGTTGACCATTTCTTTTCTGCGGGAAACCGGCTGGATGAATTCGGGATTCTGCTCAAATAAGTCCTCAAGCTGCTTCTGATACTTCGAAAGCTTGAAGAAATAGGCCTCTTCCTTGGTCTTTTTGGCCTCGCCACCGCAGTTGGGGCACTTGCCGTCAACCAGCTGAGTTTCGGTGTAGAAGCTCTCGCAGGTGACGCAGTACTCGCCCTCATACTCGCTCTTGTAGATGTCGCCCTGGTCGTAGAGTTTTTTAAAGATTTTCTGGACGTTTCTTTCGTGGTCGGCGTCGGTTGTTCTTATAAAACGGTTGTAGGAGATGCCGAGCATGTCGTAAATCTCTTTTACTTCGCCAGCGACCTTGTCGACATGCTCCTTCGGAGTGATGCCCTCAGAGATGGCCTGCTGCTCAATCTTCTGCCCGTGCTCGTCAGTTCCAGTAAGGAAGAAAACGTCATATCCCTGCATTCGCTTGAACCTCGCCAGAGCATCAGCGCATACTGCATCGTAAGTGTTGCCGATGTGAGGCTTCTTCGACGTATAAGCAATAGCGGTGGTAATAAGATACGGTTTTTTGTCCATGATGATTTCTTCCTCTCATTAATTTCGGTTCACATGAGAACCCTGCTTTTATATTATAATCGATTTTGGGGATTTGTCAAGGGATAAGCAGCCGTTTGGCGGTAAATGTAGGGGCGGATATTATCCGCCCGAAACCAAGAGTCTGCTGAACCCCGGGCGGATGATATCCGCCCCTACGTAGTCGCCACCTTCGTGGCGACGCGACCCCTTCGGGGTCGCACCCCTCCACCACCACGCTTCGCGTGGCGGTCCCCCTCCCCCTTCGGGGGAGGCTATCTCTGCCTGCGGATAACAAAATAGCTGCCCCAAAAGACAGCTTTTTTGCGTTAATATGTTGACAAAAGACGAATTATCGTGTACAATTGTTGTGACAGAGGAGTGAGGGCTACGAGCAGGTGCACATGTTTGTAGCCCAATATGGTCGGCCTCTTCCTGTGGAGCAGTTAACTGCTCCGGCAGTTTCTGCTTCGCAGAGACTACATAAAATAAGGAGAGTCGATAAATATGACAACTTCCGAAGTTTTACTACTTCTCAGTTTAATATTTACGGTTGTTTTTAAGATGTTCGACCTCTGGTCGGATAGTCATAAAAAATAACCGCCCGGTAGTTTAGCACACAGCGACGGTCACTTTCCCCCCTTCATACGGACTTGCATCCGCATAACGTGAGGTCGACTCGGAGCTGTTCGCCCAGCTCCGCTTCTCTGCCATCTATTATATCCCATCGCTATTGATTTGTCAATAGCTTTTTTTATTGCGGATACACCAAATCCCCGACAGTATATCCTTCGAGCCTCTCAAGCAGCGGGAGAACGTCAACTTTCGCCGAAGCGAGGTCATGCTCGAGATAATTCCCACACTCCGGCTCGGTAGCACCTGGGATGTCGCCTTCGAAGTCACGGACGAACTCGAGGCACTCGCGGACGAGGCGGATGGCGTCCTCTTTATTGTCGTCTCGAAGTAAGAGATAGAACCCAGTCCTGCAGCCCATCGGGCCGGCATAGATGACCTTGTCGGCCATAAAGGACGAACGGGCATAGGTCGCGACGAGGTGCTCGATGGTGTGGAGTGACGGGTTCGAGATGTAATGCCCGCCGTTCGGCTTGACCATCCGAAGGTCGTAGGTAACGACGTCGCCATCGACCCGAGAAATATAAAGCCCGACCCCAAACTTCCGATGGTCGACCTGAAAACTTGCGATTTTTTGCATGAGGGTGCCTTCTTTCTTGGATTTTTAATGATGATTACGTGCAGATTGTACTTGTCGGCTACGACGACTGGCGTCGTCTCCGCCGAAGCGATTTCGCCGAAGGCGAAATCGCACCCCTCCACCACCGACTTCGTCGGCGGTCCCCCTCCCCCTTCGGGAGAGGCTTTAATTAGCACTCTCGAGGGTTTGGAGTGAGAGATGGGGTTCGAAAATCAAAGTTGTGCTTCAGCCAGAAGCTCTCCTCGAGGCAGAGATAGCCTCCCCCGAAGGGGGAGGGGGACCGTCGCCTTTGGCGACGGTGGAGGGGTGCAACTTTCGCCTTCGGCGAAAGTTGCTTCGGCGAAGACGGCATCAGCCGTCGCAGCCGAACATGTAGGGGCGGATATCATCCGCCCGTTACCTAGGCAGGAGCTTCCGAGAAACCCGGGCGGGCAGTTGGCGAAGCCAACTGTGTATCCGCCCCTACACCTGAGCTGCTGCGCTCCCAACAATTCCGAATTCCTAATCCCCAACCAAAAAAATCCCGCCAGACTGGCGGGGATTTTTTTCAAATTGTTATCTCGCCTCTTCAGCGAAATCGCTCTCCACGAGCTCTACGAGGCCGGCTACTGCCTGCTCCTCGTCAACGCCGTCGGCAATTATTCTTATGGACGTGCCGCTGATTATACCGAGGGAAAGCACGCCGAGCAAGCTCTTGCCGTTGACTCTGCGCTCTTCCTTTTCAACCCAGATGGACGACTTGAATTCGTTCGCCTTCTGAATGAAGAAGGTTGCAGGACGGGCGTGAAGACCAACCTGATTCTTAACAACAACATCTTTTACGAACATATAGATAACTCTCCATTTCAATTATAGACAAAGCCTTTTGGAGACGCCCCTATGGACGCCTCAGCATCCTATTAAATGCTACGATATCAGTATACAAATTTCACGTTCGAAAGTCAACGGATAAATATCACCAAAACTTGATTTTGGCCCGATTTTCTGCTTTATGCCCGTTTCAAAAGCCCCGACAATTTCGCTTTTTGGTGAAGTTGACCAATGAAAATTTGGTGATTGGGGATTGAAAAGTGGGGGAAGATGTCGCCCGAAGGGCGACCGCTCGCCCCTTCGGGGCTCGCGCCCTCTCAGTCAGTAGCTTCGCGCCTGCCCGCTCTCCCGGAGGGCGAGCCGAGTTGCTGCCTCACGGAAGGCGT
>JAJBTZ010000058.1:5892-10645 GCA_020860605.1 Ruminococcus sp.
ATCCTTGGCGCCCCAGCGGGGGGTGCGGTCGCGTACGGCTCGTGAGAGGCCGAAGGCGACTGAGAGGGCGCCCGCCGAAGGCGGGCGCGTCGCCACGAAGCAGCGACTACTTCGCCGTCGGAATCCTCCCCAAAATCTCAAACGCCTGGGACGTCTGCCACATCTGGGCGGTCACCATGACGGTGAACCCCTCGCCAAAGTCGCAGGCGAAGTCGTTCGGGTTCTTTTTCGGGAGGCCGAAGCAACTCATGGCGTTCATGATGATCCCGCCGTGGGTCACCAGGACGGCGTTTTTGTAGCCATTTTTCATGATGTCTTCGACAAGAAATTGCATTCCCTCGATCGTTCTCATGACAACCGAACGGAGGCTCTCGCCGTTTGGCGGGGGATTGTCGAGGCCTCCCTTGAGAAACTGCTTGTAGTCCTCGCGGTTCATCAGGTCGACCGCCTTTTTGCCCTCAAAGTCGCCGAAATTCATCTCCCGGAACTCCGGGACGACCCTGGCGTAGCCCTCCGGGTAGAGGCAGGCGGCGGTCGAAATGCAGCGCTTAAGCGGGCTGACGTAGACCTTGTCGGCTGGCGGGTAGACCATCTTCTCCCTCTTCTCTAAGAGCTCCCTGCGACCTCTCTCCGAAATCGGAGACTCGGTGATGCCGACATAACGGCCCTCCTCGTTCGCCACAGTGATGCCGTGGCGGATGAAATGAATTCTGTAGCCAACCATTTTAAGCTTCCTTTCGTCATTATATACAAATTTATGAGTGAAATTTTGGTGAAAAAGCCGAACCCCGAAGCCCTTTACAATCTGTAAAATTCGGTGTATAATATTCTCTGCGTCGATATCTTTGATGCAGATTAGGGGCGATTCCATGAACTCAGATTTTGCCAGAATTATGGCTCTTTTAAGAAAAGAGAAGAAGATTTCACAGAAACAGGCTGCCAGCGACCTTGGAATTTCCCAGGGTCTTCTTTCCCATTACGAAAAGGGCAAGCGCGAGTGCGGCCTCGACTTCCTCGTGAAGGCTGCCGACTACTACGGCGTTTCCTGCGACTATCTTCTCGGGCGCTCCCCTGAGCCCGAGGGCAAGGTGATTTCCGTCGACGAGCTCCCGGGCGACGACCCGAACCACCGCGACAAGGTCACCCCCGGCACGATGATGATCGCCTTCAACAAGAAGCTTGTCGTTAACTCCCTGAACGTTCTGTTTTCGCTCTTGGGAAAGTTCCGCTCCGCGACGGTCATAAAAGAAGTTTCCTCATATCTCATGCTCGCAGTCTACAAGTGTTTCAGATATGTCTATTCCGCAAACCCGAAAAATGACCAGAAATTCTTTACAATCGACGAGACACTGGCGAAATCCAGCTGTGACGCAGCGATGAACATCGCCGAAGCGAAGCTGAACGCCTCTCTGAAAGGCGTCGCGACCCCCGGCGAAGACGCCGTCTCCGAAGACCAGACCCCAGAAATCACGACCCAGAGCCTCTCCGAGGAGTTCCCGCAATACTACTCCTCGACCGTCAATCTGATTAAAAACAGCGAGGCGAGGATTAAGGAGGTCAGCGAGTAGGGCTGAGCCAAGCGTGGCTTCAAGCGATGCTTGGGATGTATTTAAATAGTATAGCACAAAAATTTGGGTATAGCAAGAGGCGCCGCTGATGGGGCGCCTTTTTTGTCGCCACTTCGTGGCGACCGCTCGCTTCGCTCGCGCCCTCTCAGTCAGCCCCTCCGGGGCTGCCAGCTCTCCCAGAGGGAGAGCCAAGTTGCTGCCTCAAGGAAGGCTTTGTGCAAGCGGAAATCTTGGCTCCCCCTCTGGGGGAGCTGTCGGCGAAGCCGACTGAGAGGGTGCCGACCGAAGGGAGGCATTTTGTGCTTCTCTCACAGCTTTCAAGAAAATCAAAAAAAGCCGTTGACAAAACGGCCTTGAGGGGTTATAATAGATGACAGAGAAGCGGAACCGCTGCCAACAGTTCCGAGTCGACCCCAAAATGTGTGGATGAGAATCCTACACTATAAGTGGAAAGTGACCGTCCCAATTGACTAGATTACCGGGCGGTTATTTTTTATGACTATCCGACCAGAGGTCGAACATCTTGAAAACGACCGTAAAAGGCTGTCCTTAGGGACAGCTTTTTTTCTTCTCTCGGGAGCTTCTGCTGAAGGCAAAAAACGCTCGCCCCTTCGGGGGCTCGCGCCCTCTCAGTCAGCCCCTCCGGGGCTGCCAGCTCTCCCGGAGGGAGAGCCGAGAACTGTGCTCTCGCAAGAGCTTTCGAGAGAAGAACAACTTGGCTCCCCCTCTGGGGGAGCTGTCACGCGAAGCGTGACTGAGAGGGCGCCCGCCGAAGGCGGGCGCGTCGCCACGAAGTGGCGACAAACCCTTCCTCGAGCAGGAAGCATCCTTGAGCCAAAAAACCTCCCCCGAAGGGGGAGGGGGACCGCGCGAAGCGTGGTGGAGGGGTGTGCGAGCCCGAAGGGCGAGCACCGTCGGTGCGAAGCACCGACATTACAACCATTTCGGATTTTCATCCAATATAGCGCTTATTTCCGACAAATTCGCCCTATCAACATCATCAAGCTCGGCCTTCTCAAGGAGGTCCGGCCTCTTTTTATACGTCTCCTCGAGCTTTTTATATCTCCGCCACTTGAGGACGTTTTCGCGGTGGCCGCTTAAGAGCACCTCTGGGACGGGCATTCCTTCCCAGACCTCAGGGCGGGTGTACTGCGGGTACTCGAGGAGCCCGTCGAAGAGGCTTTCGTCTTCGTGGGAGACGTCTTTGCCGAGGGTGCCGTCGAGCATACGGGCGATTCCGTCGACGAGGACCACCGCAGGAAGCTCACCACCGGTGAGGACGAAATCGCCTATAGAGATTTCCTCATCGACAATCTTGTCGAGCACTCGCTGGTCGACGCCTTCGTAGTGGCCACAGAGGATGAAGAGGTCCTCCTTCTTCGAGAGCTCGAGGCACTTTTCCTGATTAAGAATCTTGCCTTTTGGGGACATGAAAACGACGTAGGGATGCCGTTCTCCTGCGACAGCTTTATAGCACTGATAAATCGGCTCCGCCATCATGAGCATTCCCTGTCGCTCGCTGTAGGGCGTGTCGTCGACACGCTGATGCTTGCCTTCGGCATAGTCACGGATCTGGTGGCAGTGGAGCTCGAAGACTCCTGCCTCCCTTGCTCTTCCAATAATGGAAGCCCCGAGCCAGGTTTCACAGAGCTCGGGGAACAATGTTGCGATATCAATTCGCATCGAAAAGACCCTCCATAGGGTAAATGGTCATCCTGCCGTTCTCAATATCGGTATTAAGAACAACGCTCGGAATTGTGGGGATGTAATAAAGCTTCGAATCGTCGGCCTCAATCTCATAGACATCGTTGGCGCCGGTTTTGAGAACGTCCTTGATTTTTCCGTAGGACTTCCCCTGCTCGTCCAAGACCTCGAGCCCGATCAAATCCGCCACGAAGTATGTACCTTCGCCGAGCTCGGCGTCGTCGCGGTCGATATAGAGGACCACCTGCCGAAGCTCCTCAGCCTTGTTCGGGCTGTCGATCCCTTCAAAGCGAAGAATTGCCATGTTTCCTAAGACTCTCGCTCTTTTCACCTTGAAGGCTCTTTCGCCGTTCTTCGAGTAGAGAGTTTCAAAATTGCATATGAATGACGCGGTGTCGCACCACGGAAGCACCTTGACGTCGCCCCTGACACCGTGGACATTGACGATCTTACCTACCTCAAGATATTTTTCCATTGAGTTTTTCCTTTCAGTATATTTTAATACTTGTCCCGTTCAATCAAAACAGCCCAGGCTCCCGGATTTTTCCTGGAAGTGTCAGGCTGCTTCTATGGTCAGCTCGGTTTTTCCAAGCCACCATCCTATTCGATTTCTACCATGACCTTCTCGTTGACCTTGGCAGCACCAGCACGCATAAGGGTGCGGATAGCTTTCGCGATTCTGCCCTTTTTGCCGATGATTCTTCCCATGTCATCCTGAGCGACATGGAGATGATAGACGACAATTCCGTCCTCATTCGGCTCGTCACGGGTAACCGTTACAGCGTCCTTGTCCTCGACAAGCTCAGCTGCGATAGTTTTGAGCAGTAACTCCATTTTAGTCTCCTTTTCAAGCATTATTCACCCTTTGTTGAATCAGTGTCTCCAGCTTGTACTCCGTACAAGCAGTCATAGCGTCATCTCCGGCACCGGCGGAACAGGTTGGGTGAACTCCCTGCTCGCCGATTTGCCGGTTATAATCGCTACATAGATCAGATGATACCGTTCTTCTTGAAGAGAACCTTGACGGTATCGGTAGGCTGAGCGCCAGTAGCGATCCACTTCTTAGCCTTCTCACCGTCGACCTTAAGAACAGACGGCTCGACAGTAGGATCGTAGTACCCAAGCTCCTCGATGAATCTACCGTCACGAGGGTATCTGGAATCAGCGACGACGATTCTGTAGAAAGGATCCTTCTTAGCGCCAATTCTTCTGAGTCTGATTTTTACTGCCATATTTTTTCACCTCCGTAGTGTGGGATTTTATTTTTAGTGGGTAGTTGGTAGTTGTTAGTGGCTAGTTGTCGCCGACGAAGTCGGCGACGCGCTCGCCCCTTCGGGGCTCGCGCCCTCTCAGTCACGCTTCGCGTGACAGCTCCCCCAGAGGGGGAGCCAAGAATTTCCCTCTTACAAGTGCCTTCGAGAGAAGGACAACTCGGCTCTCCCTCTGGGAGAGCTGGCAGCCCCGAAGGGGCTGACTGAGAG
>JAJBTZ010000030.1 GCA_020860605.1 Ruminococcus sp.
GGGAAGTACCCATCAACCTTGACGAAGTGGATTATCTCTACTTTGTGGATGGTGCTGGTGATTTCATCGAGGGGACGGTTATTGAGGTGGGATGATGGGAATCTGAACCCATTAGTTCGCCTTCGGCGAACTAAACAAGTTGTGGCTTCGCCACAACTTGTCACGAGTTCTCGCAACTGTCAACTATTCCAAAGAAAAAAGCCGACACGAGGTCGGCTTTTTTCTTTGGAGCAGATGACGGGAATCGAACCCGCATATTCAGCTTGGGAAGCTGATGTTCTGCCACTGAACTACATCTGCACTATTACGGGAGAAATGGTGCACCTGACAGGACTTGAACCTGCACGCGAAAGCAATAGAACCTAAATCTATCGTGTCTGCCAATTCCACCACAGGTGCATTCCCTACTCTTACTTGCGGAATCCCGCAGGGATTATTATAGCACGTGGGGAGCGAAAAGTCAACGATGGATTTTGGGAGAATTTTCAGATATAGCTTGAAACAAACTCTGCCGGCGTCAATATCTCTGGCTTTTCTATTTCCACCGTCAGCAAATCTTTATCACCAGTAATGAGAACATCGACATCCTCGATAATCGCTGAGTACAGAACAGGATAGTCATTTATGTCGCGAATTTCAAACAAACCGCTTTTAATGACGTGAGGAGTGTAGGAGAATTCAAAGTTGAGCTGAGACAAAAACTTATCAACGGCTGCTTTTTTGGTCGGGAATTTCCTGTCAGTTACAGCTTCAAGCTCCTCAATCACGAAGGATGAGAGAACGAGGGTGTGCTCCTTTGTGATGAAGTCCAGAAGCAGGCTGAACTTTTCTGACGGAAAAAGCGCCATCGATATCAAGACGTTGGTGTCGAACATTACTCGCATCTGTATTCCCCACTTCTCTCCCTACGAACTTCCTTTACCATGTCAACGACATCCTGCTCGTCCTTGATTCCCTGCTCTTCGGCAACGCCGGTGAAGGCGGTCTGGAGGTCGAGAAGGGCGTTGAGAGAGGCGTTCATCATTACTACCCTGTTGCCGTCCTGGACGAACATGACCTTATCGCCGTCTTTGACGCCGAGGAAACGGCGGATTTCTATTGGAATCGTTATCTGGCCTTTGGATGTTACCTTTGCAAGCTCCATTTTAATGCCTCCTTTTTTAGCTGGTCATTGTTTTCCGTGAATTCCTTACTTTTATTATACTCGCTTTATCTCAGGCTGTCAATAAAAAATTATGCGGTTTCGAAGATATTTTCACTCATTTTCTCAAGAAAACAGTTGAAAAGCGGGCGAATTTATTATATAATATAGGTGCATATTGCATACACGTTCTTTTGATCTTGTCGGGTTGGTGAAATATTATTGCTTGACGGGATGAAGAATGAAAATATTTATTTGGAGGTATAGTATGATAAACATTCCTGTTGTAAAACTCGGTATTGTTGCCGTATCTCGTGACTGCTTCCCGATTCAGCTTTCGGAGAAGAGACGCGCTGCTATCGCTGCCGAGTGCAAGGCTAAGGGTCAGGACCTCTATGAGTGCCCTGTAACCGTCGAGAACGAGCTCGACATGCTCAAGGCTGTTGAGGATGTAAAGGCTGCAGGTTGCAACGCTTTGGTTGTATTCCTCGGTAACTTCGGTCCTGAGACTCCTGAGACTTTGATTGCTAAGAACTTCGACGGTCCCTGCATGTTTGTTGCAGCTGCTGAGGGCGACGGAGACATGATCAACGGCAGAGGCGACGCTTACTGCGGTATGCTCAACTGCTCTTATAATCTTGGCCTTCGTAAGCTCAAGGGCTACATTCCCGAGTATCCTGTCGGAACCGCTGAGGACATCACCAAGATGATCGTTGAGTTTGTTCCGATTGCAAGAGTAATTTTGGGCCTCAAGAACCTGAAGATCATCACCTTCGGTCCCCGTCCTCAGGACTTCTTCGCTTGCAACGCTCCTATCAATGGCCTTTATGAATTAGGCGTTGAGATTGAGGAGAACAGCGAGCTCGACCTCTTGGTCTCCTACAAGGAGCACGCAGGAGATCCGAGAATTCCTGGCGTCTGCGCTGAAATGGCTGCTGAGATGGGTGAAGGCAAGTATTATCCCGACCTCAACGAAAGAATGGCTCAGTTCGAGCTCACTCTTCTTGACTGGGCTGAGAAGCACAAGGGTTCAAGACAGTATGTTGCATTCGCTGACAAATGCTGGCCTGCTTTCCCGAGCCAGTTCGGCTTCGAGCCTTGCTATGTAAACAGCCGTCTCTGCTCAAAAGGCATTCCTGTTTCATGTGAAGTTGATATCTACGGAGCTCTCTCTGAGTATATCGGCATCTGCCTCACCGGCGACACCGTTACCCTTCTTGACATCAACAACAGCGTTCCTCAGTACATATATGACGAGGACGAGATCGCAAAGCTTGACTACAAGCTCACCGATACCTTCATGGGCTTCCACTGCGGAAATACTCCTTCCTGCAAGATGTGTGACGACAGAGCTGTCAAGTATCAGCTCATCCAGCACAGAACTCTTGAGCCGGAGGGAAGCGATCCTGACTTCACAAGAGGAACCCTCGAGGGCGATATCGCTCCTTCTGACATCACCTTCTATCGTCTCCAGTGTGACAGCGACGGCAAGCTTCACGCTTATATCGCTGAGGGTGAGATTTTGCCTGTTGCTACCCGTTCCTTCGGCGGTATCGCAGTATTCGGAATCCCAGAGATGGGCAGATTCTATCGCCACGTTCTCATCCAGAAGAGATATCCTCACCACGGTGCGGTTGCGTTCAGCCATTGTGGCAAGCTCATGTTCGAGGTTATGAAGTATCTCGGCATCGAGGACATCGCCTACAATCAGCCTGCTTCTCTTCCCTACCCGACTGAGAATCCTTTCGCCTGATTTAAAACTTATGCCCGCATGGGGAAACTCATGCGGGCTACTGTTGCAAAGAATAACAAGCCTTCAACGGTTTTGAAGACTTATTACTCTTAACAATTACTACAAGACAAACTGGAGGAATCCGCTATGAGAAAGACAAAGATAATCTGTACCATTGGTCCCGCTTGCAGTGATGAAGCTACTCTTCGGGAAATGATGCTTTCTGGGATGAATGTGGCAAGACTCAACTTCTCCCACGGAACCCACGAGGACCATCTTGAGAAAATAAATCTTATCAAAAAGCTTCGCGATGAGCTCGACCTGCCGGTTGCAATCATGCTCGACACCAAGGGGCCTGAATACAGAATCCGCTCTTTTGAGAATGGGAAAATAACTCTCAACGAAGGCGACAAGTTTATATTCACGACTGAGGACGTCGTCGGAAATCAGGAGAGGGTCACTGTCAACTACAAGGGCCTTGCTCATGACCTCGAAGAGGGAGATATAATCCTGCTCAATAACGGCCTGCTCAAGTTCACCGTCACTTCGGTTGACGACACCAATGTCTATACAGTTGTCAACGAAGGCGGAGAGCTTTCCAACAACAAGTCGATGAGCTTCCCGACCAAGCTTCTCAAGCAGGAGTACTTGAGTGAACAGGACAAGTCCGATTTGCTCTTCGGTATCGAGAACGGCGTTGACTTTGTCGCCTGCTCGTTCGTTTCCTGCAAGCAGGATATGATCGATATTAAGACACTTCTGGATGCCAACGGCGGCAAGGACATCGACCTGATTGCTAAGATCGAAAATCAGGCTGGTATCGACAACATCGAAGAGATTTGCGAGGTTGCTGACGGAATCATGATTGGCAGAGGCGATATGGGTGTTGAGATCGCATTCGAGAAGCTTCCTGCTATCCAAAAGCAGCTCATCACAAAGTGCAGACTCCTCGGCAAGCGTGTTATCACTGCGACTGAGATGCTCGAGTCGATGATTCATAATCCGAGGCCTACAAGAGCTGAGACTTCGGACGTTGCAAATGCTGTCTATGACGGAACCAGCGCCATCATGCTCTCTGGCGAGACGGCTGCTGGCAAATACCCTGTTCTGGCACTTCAGACTATGGCGAAGATTGCGGAGACCACTGAGAAGAGCATCGACTATACAAAGCTCTTCAGAACTTCAGAGTTCAAGATTCAAAACACCGTTGACGCTATCTCTCACGCTACCTGCGGAATGGCGGTTGACGTCAATGCCAAGGCGATTGCAGTTTGCTCGCTTTCTGGCTCGACTGTCAGAATGGTTTCGAGATTCAGGTGCCCTGTCGACATTCTGGGTCTTACAACTAACGTCAAGACCTGCTATAAGCTCGCTCTTTCCTGGGGCGTAACTCCCTACATGTGTGATACTTACGAGTCGACAGACGTTCTCTTCTACACGGCGAAGAACACTTCCCTCAAGGTCTTCAATCTCCAAAGAGGCGACAAGATTGTCGTCACTGGCGGTATGACCAATGGCCGCTCCGGCAATACGAATCTTATCAAGGTTGAGACGATCTAAGTCAATAAAAACGGGCAACAGTGCTTCTTATGGCGCTGTTGCCCTTGTTTTTTGAATTTCGGTTACTTGAGCCTCTTCATTTCGCCACGGAATCTGAAAATAAGGACTCCAAAGCAGATCTGGACCATGGCGCCAATGGCGCAGTTGCAGAAACCTGTTATCGAAAGCGACATGAGGCTTAAGATGGCGGAAAGGATGTTGATGACTCCTGCGATGTAGCAGAGAACTCCTACGAAGGCGGAGGCGTTCTTGCCGAGGTGTTTGCCGTGCTCCTCGTGGGCTGCTGTCTTGGCAGCGTTTATGCTCTTCAGGATCATCGCAAGCCAGAAGATGATGACTCCGAAAACTATGTCTATCACGATAACGCTCATGAAGGCAAGCATCGCGTCTTCGGAACTACTTGAAGTTATGCTTGCGATAAGAAGAGCGACCATGCAGATAGCTAAGAGTATGCAGACGGCGACGAGCTCTATAGTGTAGATGACCTTAATCATGGTGAGGCCTGCTGTGTTGAAGGGCTTGTCCTTCTTGCTGGCAGCGGTGGCGTAGGTCATCCAGAGGCCGATGGCGACGAGAATCGACGGGATTGACGAAACTATCGCTGAGACAAGGTTGATCGAGCCTAAGTATCTTGAGGCTTCGTTCACCATGTTGGGGTCGACGTTTCTGAATATCTCGGTGAACACTCCCCACATGTAGCTATTGTCTATGAGAACCAGGATATTCGAAAGAATCAGAGTGCAGAAGGCAAAGGCTATGAACCTGAAGAGGCCTGAAGAGGCGACTTTCCTGAGAGCTGCGAGAGGAGTCTCTGGCGAAGGCTCACTATAAACTGTGGGATTCGGAGCTGGCGGTGGAGACTGGTATGAATTATTGGTGGTTTGCTGAGCGGTTTCATTAAGCGGTGAACCGCAGCCCTGACAGAAGTTGGCATTATCGGGGTTCTGGGTTCCGCATCTTTTGCAAAACATTATATTCCCTCCTTTTTAATAAATCGGTTTTTCTAATAATATCACAGTTTTTCTTTGGCTGTCAATACCCGAATGGGGCGATTTGACGCAAATTCTTCGGAAATTTGTCGGCTATCATGCCAAAACCGACTTTCGTTACAAATTGCAGGGGGAATCTCAAATAAATTTCGGTGAAAATACCACTTGACTTTAGCACGCTAACATGGTAACATTGTAACATACTAAATTTCAGGAGTGTACTCGTATGGCTACTGCATATGAACATAACACGAAGAAGCTTTTTGAGGCTATACTAAAACTTAATAACATAGAAGAGTGTGAGCACTTCTTCAACGATTTGTGCACCGTGAAGGAGCTCAGGGAAATGAGCCAGAGGCTGGAGGTTGCGACGCTCCTCAGTGATGGGCTCATCTACTCGGATATTGCCGAGAAAACCGGCGCCAGCACCACCACTATTTCAAGAGTCAACCGAAGCCTTGTCTATGGCGAAGGTGGCTACAAAACGGTGATCGAAAGGATGAAGGACGAGTGAATACTGCACTTAGGGCAGATGAAGAAGCGGTTCTGAAGCTAAGAAGTCTCTACGAAAGCAGAGGCTATCAGGGCTACAAGATGAACGGCTTTGAGGAATATGATATTTATGCTCAGAATAAGGACTTCTTGGGCGGTGAGGCGGTTATCACGTTTACCGACACCGAGGGGAGACTGATGGCCCTGAAGCCTGACGTCACGATGTCGATAATCCGCTCGAGAGCGGACGAGGACGGCGTCACCGAGAAGCTTTATTATGACGAGAACGTTTGCAGAGTCTCCCATGACTCACACAGGCTGAAGGAATTCCTGCAATCGGGGCTTGAGTGCATCGGAGAAATCGATTTATACAACACATGCGAGGTTGTGAGTCTTGCTGCTGAGAGCCTTGGGCTGTTCGGGAGAAGGTTTGTACTCGATATATCCCATATGGGGATTGTAACTGGGCTTATTGATGCCATTCCAGCTTCGGAATCGCAGAGAAAGGAGCTCACAAGGCTTATTGGCTCGAAGAATCTTCACGGGATTGAGAAGCTTCTTTCGGAGATTCCTGGCGACAGTGAGGCCAAGAGCAAGCTTCTGAGGCTTGCGGATCTCAGCGGTTCTCCTGACGAGGTTCTCCCTTCTCTCAGGGAGATTTGCAAGGGCACTCCTGCGGAAGAGGGCTTTAGGGAGCTCGAGAGGGTTACTGAGACGCTCAGCCAAAGCGGGATTTTCGGGAGCCTTCGGCTCGACTTTTCGGTCGTTCAGGACATGAGCTATTATAACGGAATCGTCTTCCAAGGCTTTATAGAAGGGATTCCTGAGAAGGTTCTGAGTGGCGGTCGCTATGATCCCCTGCTCCGTAGAATCGGGAAGAACAAGGGCGCCATCGGGTTTGCCTTGAATGTTGAGTCGCTTGAGAAGATTCTTGAATCGAAGGATGCTCTGGATGCGGATATCGCGCTTGTTTACTCGGAAGAAGACAGCGCTGCTGAGGTCGCCAAGAGGGCTTCAGAGCTCTCGGAAAACGGCAAGCGGGTTCGGGTTCTCAGGGAGATTCCGAAGAGGGCACGCTTTGGCGAGATAATCTATTTTGGGGAGGGGCAATGACATGATTTCTATAGCACTGCCCAAGGGTCGCCTGGGCGAAAAGGCGCTTAAGTTGTTTCAGCAGTCGGGGATCATCCCCGACGGAGATATAGGGTTCAGTTCGCGTAAGCTCGTGTTGGAGCTTCCAGAATCGGGAGTTCGGTTCTTCTGGGTGAAGCCATCGGATGTGGCGATTTATGTCGAAAGAGGAGCTGCGGACGTTGGGATCGTCGGGAAGGATATTCTGACGGAGTCGAGCCCTGACGTCTACGAGGTTTTAGACCTTGGAATGGGGAAATGCAGGATGTGTGTCGCAGCACCGAAGGACTTCAGGGACAATCCGAACAGGACGCTTTCGGTCGCGACAAAGTTTCCGAACGTTGCCTCTGAATACTACGAGAGGCAGTCGAGGAGGATTGACGTTATCAAGCTGAACGGCTCGATCGAATTAGCACCGATTTTGGGACTTTCGGACGTTATCGTCGACATCGTCGAGACGGGAGATACTTTAAGAGAGAACGACCTTGAGGTGTTCGAGACGATTTTTGAGATATCGGCGAGGCTGATCCTCAATAAGTCCTCGATGAAGTTTAAACAGAGCGAGATATCGAAAATAGTCTCTGCGATTTCGGAAATAATTGCAGCAAAGGGGTAGACAAAATTATGATAAAGATTTATAATTACTCAGAAGAAAATTCGGAAATCTTCAGGAAGCCAGTTGATTCGCAGTCGGTTGCGGAGACAGTTTCTGAGATTATCGCTAACGTCAAGGCAAACGGCGACAAGGCTTTGAAGGAGTACTCGCTCAAGTTTGATAAGACTGAGATTGAAGATTTTCGGGTAACTGAAAGCGAGATTGAGGCTGCTTACGCCTCGGTCGAGCCAGAATTCGTCAGGATTCTTAACGAGGCTGCGGAGAACATCCGGGACTTCCACAAGCACCAGCTGAGGAGCTCGTTTGTCGTCTCCGAAAAGGACGGAATCGTTTGCGGGCAGAAGATTATTCCGTTTGCAAAGGTGGGCTTGTACGTTCCCGGAGGAACGGCTGCTTATCCGTCGACGGTGCTCATGGACGCTGTTCCGGCGAAGCTTGCCGGGTGCGGTGAAATCGTTATGGTCACTCCGCCTTCGAAGGATGGCGGGATAAACAAATACATTTTGGCTGCTGCGAAAATTGCCGGCATTGACAGGATTTACAAGGTCGGCGGTGCTCAGGCGGTGGCCGCTTTGGCTTACGGAACCGAATCGATTCCGAGAGTCGACAAGATTGTCGGGCCTGGAAACGCCTTCGTCGCTGAGGCGAAAAGGCAGGTTTACGGCGAGGTCGCTATCGACATGATTGCGGGACCAAGCGACATCCTCGTGGTTGCTGATGAGAAGAGTAATCCTCGATTCGTCGCTGCAGATTTACTCTCACAAGCAGAGCACGACAGGATGGCGAGCGCTGTGCTGGTCACGGATTCGGAAGAGCTTGCAGTCAATGTTCAGGCTGAGATCGAAGAGCAGCTTGCGAAGCTTCCGAGGGAGGAAATTGCGAGAGCCTCAATCGAAACAAACGGCAAAATTATCGTAACCCGTGATATTTCCGAGGCAATAGAGGTTGCCAACATCGTGGCGCCAGAGCATATTGAGCTCTGCCTCGACAATCCGTTTGACGTATTCGATAAGGTCAAGAATGCGGGCTCGATCTTCATGGGAAGATACTGCCCTGAGGCCCTTGGGGACTACCTAAGTGGCGCGAACCACACGCTACCGACTAACGGCTCGGCAAGGTTCTCCTCTCCCCTTTCGGTCGACGACTTCGTCAAGAAGTCGCAGTTCACCTACTACACCAAAGAGGCGTTTGAGAAGGTCTATGGCGACGTTGCCTACTTTGCTGAGAAAGAGGGCCTCGAGGCTCATGCCAAGAGCGCTTTGATTAGATTTCAGGAGATTTGACGGGAGTTTTTATGGATAACTTTCTGATTACGAAATATAAAGATGTCGAGCCCTATGTTCCCGGCGAGCAGCCGAGGGACAGGCAGTACCTGAAGCTCAACACGAATGAATCGCCCTATCCGCCCTCGGAAGCGGTTCAGAAGGCGGTTGCGGAGTCGGCTTCGAGCCTGCAGCTCTACCCTGACCCTGCTTGCAGGGATCTGAAGGCTGCTTTGGCTGAGAGTCTGGGGCTTAGTCCTCAGAACATTCTCCCGACAAACGGATCGGACGAGGTTCTGAGCCTCAGCTTCATGGCGTATGCTCACGACGAGAAACCAGCTTATTATCCCGATGTGACATATGGGTTCTATGACGTTCTGAGCGGATTATTCGGCGTAAAGGCGAAGCGCTTTGCACTAGCGAAGGACTTTACAATCAATATTGACGATTACTGTGGGCTCGAGAGTGGGCTTATTGTGATTGCGAATCCGAATGCTCCGACTGGGATTGCTATAGGTGTCGATGCTGTCGAGAGAATTTGCAGGGAGAGCCCGGATTGCGTGGTGCTGATTGACGAGGCTTACGTTGAATTCGGAGCTGAGAGCTGTGTCGGGCTGGTCACGAAGTACCCGAACCTCATCGTTTCGAGAACTTATTCGAAGTCGATGTCTCTGGCCGGTGCCAGACTTGGCTACGCGATTGCAAACGAGGACAGAATTAGGGAGCTTGAGACGCTCAAGTATACCCTGAACCCCTACTCGGTCAACAGGACTGCTCTTATGGCTGGGGTTGCTGCGGTTAAGGACATTGGGTACTATAGAAATAACTGCGATACGGTAGCGAAGACGAGGGATGAGACGGCTGAGAGGCTTAAAACGCTCGGATTTACGCTCACCGATTCAAAGACAAATTTTGTTTTTTGCAGGCATGAGAGCGTTCCAGCAGGTGAGCTTTCGGACAGGCTCCGTAAAGCTGGAATACTTGTCAGGCACTTTACTGGTGAGAGAACGAACGACTGGCTGAGAATCAGTGTTGGGACGCCTGAGGACATGCTCAGGCTGACTGACACGCTCGAAAAAATTCTGAACGGAGGGATAGAATGAGAGAGGCTGTTATTGAGAGAAAAACTGCTGAGACGGATATCAGGCTGTATCTGAACTTAGATGCTCCTGGAGAGTCGGAGATCGACTCTGGCTGTGGGTTCTTGGATCACATGCTGACGCTTCTTGCAAAGCACTCTGGATTCTGCCTCAAGGTTAAGTGTAAAGGCGACACACTTGTCGACTATCACCACACGGTTGAGGACATTGGGATTTGCTTTGGACTTGCCTTGAAAGATGCTCTCGGAGATATGGCGGGAATCACGAGGTATGGCTATGCCGTCATTCCGATGGATGAGGCACTGGTTCTCACTTCTTTCGACATCTCAGGGAGAGCGTATCTCGCCTGTCAGCTCGACATTCCCACTCAGAAGGTTGGAGATTTCGACACGGAGCTTTGCGAAGAGTTTATGGCAGCGCTCGCGAGAAGCGCTGGGATGACCCTCCACATTCGTCAGCTTGACGGCAGGAACAGTCATCACATTATCGAGTGTACTTTTAAATGTTTGGCTAAAAGTCTTAAAATGGCGGTATCAATCGATCCGACTTCAGGAGGAGCGGTGCCGTCAACAAAGGGAGTAATTTAATTGGGCAGTACTGTTATTATCGATTACGGCGTTGGGAACCTGTTTTCCCTCTCGATGGGGCTTCGGAAAATTGGCGAGGATGCCGAGATTACAGCTGATGTCGGGAAAATTAAGAACGCAAGAAGGCTCATTCTTCCCGGTGTCGGGGCTTTCGAAGGAGCCGCAAATAAGCTTAAGAGCTCCGGGCTGGCGGATCTTATAAAAGAAGAAACTGCAAACGGCAAGCCACTTTTGGGGATTTGCCTTGGGATGCAACTTCTGTTTGATGAGAGCTATGAATATGGCGTTCACGAAGGGCTTGGGCTTATTCATGGAAAGGTCGTGCCCTTGAAGGGGTACGTTGACCCTGAGCTCAAGATTCCGCATATTGGCTGGAATTCGCTTGAGATTACGAAGCCTGAGTGCCCGATTTTCAAATACAGTGAGCAGGGCGACCACGTCTACTTCGTTCATTCGTTTTACGCGACTGAGTGTGAGGCAGATACCGCTGCGGTTACCGAATATTCGAAGACGGTGACGGCGACGGTGTGGAAGGAGAACGTCTACGGCTGCCAGTTCCACCCGGAAAAGAGCGGTGAGAAGGGGCTCAAAATTCTCAGGGCGTTTTGTGAGCTTGGATAGTGAGGAATTAGAATGAAAATTTTTCCGGCTGTTGATATATTAGGCTGTAAAGCCGTTAGGCTTTACAAGGGCAATTATTCGGAGAAGACAGACTATGGCGACCCGGTTGAGGCTGCTATGAGGCTCAAGGAGCTCGGCGCTGAGTATCTCCACATAGTGGATTTAGACGGCGCAAAGAGCGGTGATACGCCGAATCTGAGCATAATTTCTGAGATTGCCAAAAAAACTGGCATATTTGTCGAGGTTGGCGGAGGGATTCGCTCTATTGAGACGGTTGAGAAGTATCTCGAGCATGGCTTAAGTCGGGTTATTATCGGGACGGCTGCGGTGACCAACAGGGAGTTTCTTTGTAAAGCTGTGTCGCTTTACGGAGATAAAATTGCTGTTGGAGCTGACATTTTGGACGGAAGCGTCCGAATTTCTGGCTGGCTTTCGGACAGCGGAATCTCTATAGGGGATTTCATGGCGGACATGCAGACTGTCGGCGTTAAAACCGTTATCTGCACCGATATTTCCAAGGATGGCGCCCTTAAGGGGACGAATATAGGACTCTATGAGAGGCTGTGTCGGGAGTTTCCCGACATTGAAATAGTCGCTTCTGGCGGAGTTACGGCTCTTGAAGAAATCGAAGAGCTCAAGAAGGCTGGAGCTGCTGGTGCCATCATCGGGAAGGCTTATTACACAGGGTTAATTGACATTGCGAAAGCGATTGAGGCAGCAAGATGATTACGAAAAGGATTATCCCCTGTCTGGACGTTAAGAACGGCAGGGTTGTTAAAGGAACGAAATTTGAGGGGCTGGCGGATGTGTCCGACCCAGTTTCTCTGGCGGAATTCTACTCGAGCTCAGGCGCTGACGAGCTGGTTTTCTATGATATCACCGCTTCGAGCGACGGAAGAAGGCTTATCTGGGACGTGCTGAGGAGAACTGCCGAGAATGTCTTCATTCCCCTGACGGTCGGTGGCGGAATCAACACGATTGAGGACTTCGACATGGCGCTTAAGTGTGGCGCTGATAAGGTCAGCGTCAATTCGGGAGCTATTGCGAACCCGGAGATTATCCGTAAAGCCTCTGAGCTTTACGGGTCGCAATGTGTGGTCCTGAGCATCGATGCGAAGAGGACTGAGAGCGGTTTCACTGTTTTCACGAAGGGCAACCGCGTCAGAACTGAGCTCGATGCTGTGGAATGGGCTAAGTATGGCGAGAGCCTTGGTGCTGGGGAGATTGTCTTAAACTCCATCGACACGGATGGAGTGAAGGACGGGTTCGACCTTGAGATGCTGAAGGCGGTTTCAGATGCAGTGAGCATCCCCGTCATCGCTTCTGGCGGTGCAGGTAAAAAAGAGGACTTTTTAGAGCTATTCAAAACGCTCGACAAAGTTGATGCCGGACTGGCTGCTTCGGTGTTCCACTTCGGGACGATTGAAATTCAGGACCTTAAGAGATATCTTGCCGAAAACGGCATAAATATGCGGATTTAGGAGCGACTTATGATTAATATTGATGAACTTAAATTTGACGAAAAGGGGCTTATCCCTGCGATTGTGGTCGATGCGAAGAGTGGCAAGGTTTTGACCTTGGCATACATGAACAGGGAGAGCCTTGGGATTTCTATCGAGAAGGGGCTCACCTGCTTCTGGTCGCGATCGAGGCAGGAGCTCTGGCTCAAGGGCGAGACCAGTGGGAACTACCAGCACATTGTGAGCATCACCGCCGATTGCGACAGGGACGCGCTTGTCGTCTCGGTTGAGAAGGACGGGCCGGCTTGTCACCTTGGAACTGAAAGCTGCTTTAACGACAAGGTTTTCCAGTCAGAAACACTGAGCGATTTCAGCTATCAGGAGCTCTATGACCAGATTGCTGGAAGAAAAGCCTCCCCGAAGGAAGGGTCCTACACGACATATCTCTTCGAGAAGGGGCTCGACAAGATCCTTAAGAAGGTCGGCGAAGAGTGCACCGAGGTCATCATCGCCGGGAAGGCGGAGGACAAGAGGGAAACGGTTTACGAGATTTCTGACCTTATCTACCATCTGTTTGTTCTGATGACAGAAAGTGGCATCAGCATGGACGACATCTGGGACGAGCTCGCGAGCAGGCACGTTAAAGACAGCCTCGTTGTCGACAAAAAGGTCAAGCAGGAGAAGATGGTATGAGCGCGCAAAGGTCAACAAAAAAGAAACTGAAGTATACATCCCAGAATCTGCATACTCATTGCACCTTCTGCGACGGCAAGGACGAGCCGGAGGCTATGGTCGAAGAAGCAATTCAGCTCGGCATGAGCTCGCTTGGGTTCTCCTCACACAGCTTCACCGGGAACCCGCAAATTGACGGGATGAAGGACGAGCGGGGGTATATCGACTGCATTAACGGGCTCAAGGAGAAGTATCAGGACAAGCTCGAGATACTTTTGGGCGTCGAGAGGGACTGCTTCTCGGTGATTTCAGGGCTGGAGGACGAGTATGACTACATCATCGGGTCGGTTCACTACCTGAAAATTGGCGACGAGTATCTGCCCGTCGACTGGTCGGCGGAGAGGCTCAGAGAAATCTGCCTGAAATATTTTAACGGCGACATGATGGTGCTTTGCGAGGCTTATTTCATGCTCGAGAGTCAGGTTGTGAGACGCACTGCCTGCGACATCATCGGGCATTTCGACCTGGTGACGCTGTTTACGGAAAAGGAGCCAGGAATTGTCGACGTGGACAACCAGAGGTTTATCGACCTCGAGATGACAGCGCTCAAGATGCTTTTGAGGGAGGATGCTCTTTTCGAGGTGAACACCGGCGCGATGGCGAAGGGGTATCGGACGGTCCCCTACCCGTCTGAAAGGTGCCTGAAGTATATCTGTGAGAAGAAGGGGCAGGTTGTCATCACCTCCGACTGCCACGACCGCTCGAAGCTTCTTTACGGCTTTGACGAGGCTGCGGAGCTTCTCAGGAGTTGCGGTTTCAAGGAAGTATACATTCTGGCTGACGACGATTTCAAGCCGGTCAGTCTGAAAAAATGAAAGGACTTTTGATATGAGTAAATTTATTCTCCCGGAAGATTACACGAGCAGTCTGACGCCCTACGAGACTCAGACGGCCATCGGGCTCATCAAGCGGAGCTTCGAGATAAGCCTTTGTCAGGCTCTGAACCTGAAGCGTGCCTCCGCTCCCCTGTTTGTCGACAACATGAGAGGCCTGAACGACGACCTCAACGGCGTTGAGAGGCCGGTTAGGTTTGAGATCAAGGAGACTGGCGAGAACGCCGAGGTTGTCCACTCGCTTGCGAAGTGGAAGAGGCTTGCCTTGAAGGAATACGGCTTCCACGAAGGCGAGGGCATCTATACCGACATGAACGCCATCAGGCGGGATGAGGAGCTCGACAACCTCCATTCGGTCTATGTTGACCAGTGGGACTGGGAGAGAATTATAACAAGGGAAGACAGAAATTTAGATTTCCTGAAGTCGATTGTCCAGAAAATTGTCGACTGCGTTGTTGATACCTCTGAAATTGTGACTAAAGTTTACCCTAATGTGAGATGCCGTCTCTCGAGAAACGTCTCGTTTGTCACGGCTCAGGAGCTTGAGGATATGTTCCCGAATCTCACTCCGAAGGAACGTGAGAACGAGTATCTGAAGATCCACAAGACTGCCTTCATCATTGGGATCGGTGACACGCTCAAGTCTGGCGAAAAGCATGACGGCAGAGCGCCTGACTATGACGATTGGAGCCTCAACGGCGACATTCTCATGTGGAACGAAGTCTTAGACTGCGCCTTCGAGCTCTCGTCGATGGGAATAAGAGTTGACGCCGAGTCGCTCAGGTCTCAGCTAAAGAAGGCTGGCTGCGAATGGCGCTCGGGCTTGGAGTTCCACAAGATGCTCCTCAATGACGAGCTTCCCCTCACCATTGGCGGAGGCATCGGACAGTCGAGGCTTTGTATGCTGCTTCTTGGGAAGGCTCATATCGGTGAAGTGCAGGTTTCGATCTGGGATAAGGACACGATGGAGACGGCTGAGAAGGCTGGAATTAAGCTATTGTAAATCAAAAATCCCGTCCGGGTGGACGGGATTTTTTGCGCTCGCCTTCGGCTCGCGCCCTCTCAGTCAGCTTCGCTGACAGCTCCCCCAGAGGGGGAGCCGAGTTATTCTACTGCACAACTGTTACTATATCAGATTCTCCGCCTGCTGACTCTATCTTGAAGTCGTAGCTGATGCCAGAGGTCAGGCCGCGGATGTTGACTTTATGCTTCGAGGTTGTGCCGGCGAGGAGCCAGGTGTCAGAGGTGGAGCGCTTGTAGTAGACGAGGGTGGTCGAATCGTCGACGATTTCGTCCCATGAAAGGCTAACTTTACCGTCGGTGGCTTCGGAAGTGAGGTTGTAGGCTTCGCTGAAGGGGTGATAGGTGGCGTTACACATCTCTAAAAGCTCGTCGCCATAGAGCTCTTCGTAGCCAGTTTCACTTGTGTCGTGGGAGCCCATCAGCCTCAGGCTGTAATAGTAGCCATCCTGATACCACCAGTACTCAAGGTCCTCGCTGATCGTGGTCTTGTAGGTCGGAGCGAAGTTGTAGAAATAGACGGTGGTGCCGTCTGAAGTCTCGAGAGTCTTGCCGGAGTATTCGCCGGTTCTCGCGTAGAGCTTCGGGGTGTACAAAATATCCGTCACCGAGATGTCGTAATAATAGGTGAATAAGACCGTCTTGCCGTCATGCTCGAGGTAGACATAATAGAAATATGTGCCCGCCATGAACTGGGTGACGTCTCCCAAAGTGTATCCTTCAGGGAGATACAAGCCTTCGAGGCTTTCGAGGCAATCGTAGACCTCATAATAAGCCCCATGGTCTTCATCCGTTTCCCTCAGATAATTCCGATACTCGATGATTTCACCGACAGAATAGAATCTCGGCCCAGGGTCGGCACCCTCAAGCGAGTCGGTGACTTCGAGGTCATCATCATCTGCCCAAGCCACTATGGACATCGAGGTGATGAGAAGAAGAGCTGCCAAAAGCATTGCGAGTAATTTTTTCATGCGAATTCCTCCTTAAAAATGGTTTTCTACCTTTAAAACACATTTGGGAGGAGGATTATTGCATAAATCTGAAAAATTTTTAAAAACTATAGATTCAGTTCGAATGTGGCGATTTCGTCGTGGAATTTCATAAACATCCTTCTGCCAGTGCCGATGATGTCGTAGCTGACGACTACGTCGAGGCGGGTGCCGATGTCGCCAGTGATAACGATTTCGGCTTCCAGGCTCTTGCTGCCAGTGCATTTCACGACTTCGCAGCCATCAGAATAGGTGATCTCGGATTTTGAAGCCTTGGAGCCGTCGGAGCTGTAGGCCATACGGCAGATGGCGCCTTCGGGTAGTTGGATGTTTGCCCTGTAATTTTTGAGGCTATAGGTGCCAGAAGTGTCGCCCTGATAGAGGCTAAACTTCAGGATATAGACGTTGTCCTCCTCCGACAGGGTCTCGAAGCTGTAGCTACAGAGGAGCTGGACGGTCTCGCCACTTTTCATGACGGTTTCCTGCGACTGAATGTAGCTCACGCCATCGACGACCTGATGAGGAGTCGTCACCTCCTCGATTTCGTCGTAGGATAGCGAGGCACAGATGACTGTGACCAAGACAGCGAAGGCTATCAGTATAAGAATTGCCTTTTTCAGGATGGATTTGGAAGCTTCGTTCATTCTGATTCCCCCGATAATTATTTTTCCGATTACATTATAGCACAATAATGTTTAAGATGCCATACTCGAAGAGATTAAGATTTCAGGGGATTTCTTAATAATTAAAGCCCGATTGCTCGGGCTTTTGGATTATTGCTGGGATTGCTGACGTTTTTGAACCTCTTCGAACGAGACGCCGAACTTTTCGTAAATGCTTCGGGCGTAGCCGAACTCCTGGGGCTCGGCTCTCTGAATCTTGTAAAGACGGCGGTTGTCGGCGGTCGTGTCGACAGTCGTCACTATGCTTACGAGCTTGGTGTCGCCCTCGACTTCGGAGTTAATCTTGTCGAGGCTTCGAGCGAGCTCAAGAAGATGAGTGGCGTAGATGCCTCTGACGCCGATGCAGCGGAAGCACTTTGTGAGCTCAGTCGCGATGTAGACACACTCGGTCGGAGTGGTCGACTGGATCGACTCATTGAGAAGAAGGAGGCTATGAGAGGTGCAGTTGTCAAGCGTGACCTTGAACTGCTTGCACTCCTGAGTAAATCTGGAGGTGTTGAGGCCGACCTCCTCTTCCTTTGGGAAATGGGTGTAGATGTAGTCGACAGGGCTGATTTCGCAATGGGTGCAGGGGACGTAGAGGCCAGCCTGAGCGAAGACCTGGATTATGCCGATGGCACGGGTGTAGGTCGTCTTACCGCCGTTGTTGGCGCCAGTTAAGACGAAGAATCTGCCGTCATCATCCATTGTGCAGTCGTTAGTGATGATCTTCTGGTCGAGTTTGCTCATCGGGTCCTCGGAGACCATCTGGACATAGAAGGAAATGTCGAAGGTGCCTCTGGCGTCAAGCTTTCGCTCATCCATCGGGAGATACTTGGGTCTCACCATGTCAAGGCCTCTTGCCTTGACGGCTTCGATGAGCTTCTTGGCACCGATGTAGAAGCTGAGCTGGCTTTCAAATGTTAAGATGTCCTCGGTGCTCTTCTTGAAGTATGCCCTGACGGCACGGTCTAAGTGAGTTATGTATTCGCTGTTGACCTCTCTGAGCTCCCGGAAAAGCGGAGCTTCAAGGTCGTTGGTGCCACCGTTTTCATTGTAGAGAGAATGAGTTCTGCCGATGGCTCTGGTGCCCTCGCCATCGAGATGCTTGAAAAGCCAGTCGAAACGGCCCTTTTTCTTTATTGTGTCGGTCGAGACACTTAAAAGCATGGCCTCAACTGGACGCATCATGTCGTCGAAGTTGATGCCGACGGTGACGCTCTTGACGCCTTTTGCAAGGATAGCGAGACATTCATCGGTCTCCTTCTTGACTTCGGCGAAGTAGTCGGAGTTGTAGACGGAGGCGAAATAGTCGGCGACCTCGCAGAGAGCCTTCGATTTGAAGGAGCTGCGGTATTTCGAGCAGAATTCGTGGCACTTTGTGATGCACTCGATGTAGGTTTTGAGCGAGTTGAAGCGGGTGTTCAAGGCATAGAAGCTGTCGGCAAGGCCGAGCTTCTGAATGTTGACATGCTCGTTGATGTAGAGCTTGTGGACGTTTTCATAAAGGATTGCCTCGAGTGAAGGGACGTTTAAGAAATCCTCCAAGATGTCGAGGCGGTAGTTGAGGGTTTCCTCGTCGGTTGAGAGCTGAGTGAAGACACGCATCGCGTTCAGGGAATTCTCGGGGCAGATGAGTCTCGAGAGAGTTTCGAGCTCAAGGTCCCTGACATAATCCTGAGGAAGCTTCGAGAGGTCGGCTCCCCTTTTTTGGTGTTCCTGCCTTTTTTCTGCCGACGGATACAGTAGGTCCGCTAAGTGGAATTCTTCTACATCCGATACGGCTTCTTCTTTGTTCTTTGCCATATTTACTCCTCCTTTCAGACATATACAGAATAAATTCTTTTATCCATTATACTATACAAAGCTATAGAATGCAATGATAGTTCTTAACAACTTATTGATTTATCCTGATATTTTGTTTGTACTGTTCAATTCCTGCTTTCAGTCTTGCCATGCCGTCCTCCACGAGGCTTCTCGGGCAGGCGATGTTGATTCTTAAGAAGTACTTGCCGGTTCCACCGTAGACGGTTCCCGATGAGACGTAGAGGCCGGTTTTCTCTCGGATGAACTTCTGAAGCTCCGCAGAGTTATCAGTAACATCTGAGCAGTCAACCCAGAGAAGATATGTAGCATCAGCCTTGATTAGCTTGATGTCAGGGATGTTTTTCTCGACATAATCCTCGCAGTAGTGGCGGTTAGCATCGATATAGACCATCAGGTCATCGAGCCACTGGCCACCTTCGTTGAATGCAGCAACTGCTGTGCATACAGAGAAGGTGTTCGGCTCTGCGACCTCGTCGGTGTTGATGGCACGGACTACGCGATTTCTCAAGCCCTCGTTCGGAATGACGATTGCTGAAGTTTGGATTCCCGGGATGCTGAAGCATTTTGTAGGTGCTATGCAGGTGACGCTGATGTCACGGCAGATGTCGGAAGCTGAGGCGAACGGGACATACTTCTTTCTAGGTCTTGTTATGTCGCAATGGATTTCATCTGAGATAACTGTAACATGGTGCTTATAGCAGAGCTCCCCTATCTTTGCAAGCTCGTCCTTGGTCCAGATTCTGCCGACGGGATTATGAGGGTTGCAGACAATCATCAAAGTTGTCTGAGGGTCGGAGAGCTTCTTTTCCAAGTCCTCGAAATCGATATTAAACTCGCCGGTTTCCTTATTATATAACAGCGGGCTGTCGATGATGACTCTGCCGTTATTCAGAGTAGAGTTATAGAACATGTTATAGACTGGTGACTGGATGAGGACCTTCTCGGCAGGAGTGCTCAGCTTGCGGACCGTGCTCGAAAGTGCTGGAATGACACCAGTGCAGTAGACGAGCCAGTCCTTCTTGATTTCGAAGTCATGGCGGGACTTCCACCAGTTTATGTAGCAGTCGTACCACTCAGAAGGGACCTCGCTGTAGCCATAGATACCATGGTCGGCACGTGTCTTGATCGCTTCAATTATAGACGGAGCAGTCGGGAAATCCATATCTGCTATCCACATTGGAAGCTCGTTCTCACCGACGTCCCACTTGACGGAGTCGGAATTACGGCGGTCGGTTATCTTGTCAAAGTCGTATGAAGTGTTCATGGTTTCAGTCTCCTATTAGTTATTGACGATTATTATAGTCTTAGAGGGGTCGATCTTGTCCTTTTCGAGGATAAGCTCGCCGATGTGGTCGGCTTTTATCCTGCCGGAGGTCGGATTGATGACGCTGTCGACGCCACTTGTAATTTCGGCATCGACGGTTGAATATTCGAACGCAAGAGTTGTATTCAGGAGCTTGCAGTTCACCATTTTGAGGTTCTCTATGTAGCACATGCCCTGAAGGCTCTCGATGGTGCAATCTATAAGGGTCAGATTCTTCGCATTCCAGCCGAGGTATTCGCCAGAGATGAAGCAGTTTGTGACGGTGACGTTGTCGCCATTCCAGAAGGCGTCTTTTGAGAGGAGCTTAGAACCCTGGATATTAACGTTTTTAGCTCCATCGAAAGAATAGTTGCCGTAGAGGGTTAGGCCATCGATATCCATTCCGTCGCAGTTCATTGCGAAATAGTCGCCTTTGGCGGTGATGTTATCTAGGGTCACCTGGTTACATGCCCAGAGGGTTTCCTTGGCGTCTGAGAAGCTGACGTTTTTGAGGGTCAGGTTGTTGCAGCGCCTGAAGTTCTTTGGAGCTTCGATAGCGCTATCGGTTACGGAGATGTTATCTGTGTACCAGACACCGGCGCGAGCCATTTCGAACCAGGTACAGTTTTTCGCTTCGATGTCCTTGCAGTACCATAATGGGTACTTCCACTTGAACATGCAGCCGTCGAGAGTGATGTTTCTCGATTCCTTTAGAGGCGATTCGCCATCGGCGAATATTGTGTCCTTGATGGCGAGGTCTCTGCACATGAAGAATGCTCTTTCGCCGGTTAAATACTGTGTTTCAACTGTTGTCATTTAATAAGATACTCCCTGTTCTTCTGTTATAAATACTTTTCTAATCTATTATGATATCACATTTCGAGCACGATTGCAAGACCTTCGGAAAGGGAATTTTAGCACTGTGAAAATCGGAGTGTTAGCAGTTAACCGATTTGACTGCTAATTTTCGCCATTTCATACCCGTTTCGACATCAAATTGTCACATATGGGGTCTATACTAATAATCGTTGAAGGGAAAGAACCCCGAGACAGAAATAAAAAGCAACGGCGGAAGAGCTTCCGAGAATAAAGCTCCAAAATAGCCGCAAAATAATAGAAAGATTTTTTAGGAGGAATTTATTATGTTAGTACCTTATGTTAGAAGAAATGTATCAGTTTTCGATCCGTTCAGAGAGATCGACGAGATGGAGAAGGCTTTCTTCGGAGAGACTCCTGCATCGAGAGCAGCATTCTCTACCGATATCAAGGAAGAGGATGACCACTTCGTCCTCGAAGCTGACCTTCCCGGAGTGAAGAAGGAGGACATCAACCTTGAGCTCACCGACAACGTCCTCACCATCACCGCTGAGAGACATTCAGAGTATGAGGAGAAGGACAAGAAGGGCAACTACGTCCGCTGTGAGCGCTCGTATGGCTCTTACCAGAGAAGCTTCGACACCACCGGCATTGACACAGAGAAGATCGACGCTGAGTTCACAGACGGAGTTCTGAAGCTCACACTGCCGAAGGTTCAGGAAGTCAAGCCTGAAACGAAGAAGCTCGAAATAAGATAATCGCCTGGTTATCTTGCCTTCCACGGGCAGCCCACATTGCCCTTTATCATAAATGAGAGGAACCGAATACCCGGTTCCTCTCTTTGTTTATGCTGAATTTTAAGGATTACTTTTCAGTCTTCTCGCACTTTTCGCTCTTGTCTGTCTTTCTTGAAAGAACAAGGTTTACGATGATACCAAGGATCAAGGCGCAAGCGATGCTTGTGATGGTGACCGAGCCGAAAGTGAGCTCCATTCCGCCGATACCGCAGATAAGGATTACGGAAACGGTGAAGACGTTCTTGTTCTCGTTGAAGTCAACCGA
The DNA here is from genome assembly GCA_020860605.1 of Ruminococcus sp. Lineage (GTDB taxonomy): Bacteria > Bacillota > Clostridia > Oscillospirales > Ruminococcaceae > Faeciplasma. Next base: position 21,936 of record JAJBTZ010000030.1, read on the forward strand.
CTGGATCATCTTAAGACCAGATACAGCGATGAAGCCGTAGAGGGTGATGCAGACGCCTCCCATGACACAGGAAGGAATGGTTGCGAGGAGGGTTACGAACGGAGCAAAGAAGGAAATCGCAATTGCAATGATTGCAGTTGTGAAGATGGTGATAACGGAGGCGTTGCCGGTGATTGCTACGCAGCCGACGCTTTCGCCATAGGTAGTGTTGGGGCAGCCACCGAAGATTGCACCTGCCATTGAGCCTACACCGTCACCGAGGAGGGTTCTCGAAAGACCCGGGTCCTCAAGAAGATCCTGACCGATGATTGAGGAGAGGTTCTTGTGGTCGGCGATATGCTCGGCGAATACTACGAGAGCAACAGGGACATAAGCAACTGCAATGGTTCCCAAGTATGCTCCCAGGCTTCCGACATCTCCGAAGTCATAGCTTCCGCTGAAGGCCTTGATGAAGGTGAAGTCGGGGTACCACTGCATGTTAGAGAACTGCGAGAAGTCGATGATGAGAAGCTGCTCGTTGCCGGTGGCGGTTCCGATTACTGTGAAGATTGCCGCGACGACATAGCCACAAGCGATACCGATGATGAACGGAATGAGCTTTGCCATCTTCTTGCCGTAAACCGAGCTGATAACTACCGCGAAGAGAGTTACGAGAGCACAGATGAGGCAGACGGTGCTGTGAAGATTCATGTCGTATGTAGCATCAAGAGCATCACTGACAGCATTTCCGGCAAGCGAAAGTCCGATGATGGAAACTGTCGGGCCGATTACGACTGCGGGCATGAGCTTTGAAATCCAGCCGACACCTGCAAACTTGACGATGATAGCGAGGACGACATAGACGAGTCCTGCCATGACGGCACCAATGATGAGGCCCAAGTATCCTACCGACATAGAAACGCCGCCTGCGAATGCGGCTGTCATAGAGCCGATGAACGCAAACGACGATCCAACGAATACTGGGCTTTTGAATTTGGTGAAGAGTAAATAGACGATTGTTCCGACGCCTGCACCAAAAAGAGCAGCTGACTGGGACATACCGTTGCCGACAATTGCAGGGACTGCGATAGTTGCGGCGAGTATTGCCAGAAGCTGCTGCAAGGCGAAGACGATGAGCTGACCGAATTTCGGCTTGTCTGAAATTCCATAGGTGAGATTCATGTTACTTCCTCCAATAAGCATATTTTTCGTTGTGGAAATATATGATTTTCCGTCGATAATTATATAACAGACTTAGGTAGCTTGTCAATACCAAATTGAAAATTTTCGAAAAAAGCCCGCTTTCTTTCGGAAAACGGGCTTTTGTTGTTTAAGAATTACTGTGCCGGAGCGAGCTCTGGAGTGGGATTATTGTCGGGAAGCTCTGGTGTTGTTGGGTCGTCAGGGTTAATTCCCTGCATGAGGAGAATGAACTGCTCGCCAGTGACCTTTTCGTGCTGATAGAGATATCCGGCAACTGTGTGGAGCTGGGCGATATGCTCGGTGAGTATTGCCTGAGCCTTGTCGTAGGCGCCATGGATGATGGAGCGGACCTCCTCATCGATTTCGCTTGCGATGACTTCGGAATAGGCCTTGTTCGAGTTGTAGTCACGGCCGAGGAAGACTTCGTCGTCATCTCTGCCATAAACTACAGGGCCGATCTTGTCGCTGAAGCCATACTGGGTGACCATGCTGCGGGCTATACTGGTGGCGCGCTCGAGGTCGTTTGAGGCGCCAGTCGAGATATCGTCAAGGACAACCTTTTCGGCTGCTCTGCCTCCAAGGAGAGTGATGATCTCCTCGCTCATTTCCTTGCGGGTGGCATAGGCCTTGTCATGGTCTGGGAGAGCCATTGTGTAACCGCCTGCCTGACCACGAGGGATAATCGAGATTTCCTGAACCTTATCCTGAGTCGGGCAATAGTAGTGGCAGATGGCGTGGCCGGATTCGTGATAGGCGGTGATCTTCTTGTCGTGTTCGGTGACAACTTTGGACTTCTTCTCTGGGCCGGCGATGACTTTTATGGAAGCGTCGTTCAGGTCCTGAGCGGTGATGGCCTTTCTGCCGGACTTTACAGCTAACAGAGCTGCCTCGTTTACGAGGTTTGCAAGGTCTGCACCAGTGAATCCAACTGTCGCTGCTGCTACTGTATGGAGGTCGACATCGGGAGCAAGAGGCTTGTTCTTAGAGTGAACCTTTAAGATAGCTTCCCTTCCCTTGATGTCGGGATAGTTTACGTAAACCTGTCTGTCGAAACGTCCGGGTCTCAGAAGAGCTGGGTCGAGGACGTCCTTACGGTTGGTTGCTGCCATGACGATGACGTTTGTGTTGCCTTCGAAGCCGTCCATCTCAACGAGGAGCTGATTGAGGGTCTGCTCACGTTCATCGTGTCCGCCACCGAGGCCAGTGCCTCTGCGACGTCCTACAGCATCGATTTCATCGATGAAGATGATGGAAGGTGATGCCTTCTTGGCCTGATCGAAGAGGTCTCTTACTCTTGCAGCACCGACACCGACATAAAGCTCAAGGAAGTCGGAACCAGAGATCGAGAAGAACGGAACTCCTGCCTCGCCTGCTACAGCCTTGGCAAGAAGGGTTTTACCGTTACCTGGAGGGCCTACGAGAAGAACACCCTTAGGAATCTTTGCGCCGATATCCTGATACTTCTTCGGGTCCTTCAGGAGCTCGACGATTTCCTGAAGCTCTGCCTTTTCTTCGTCAGCACCGGCAACATCTTCGAAGGTTACCTTCGTCTGACCGCCGTTTTCGACCTTGACGTTGGCCTTGCCGACAGAACCGATCTTTCCGACAGAAGACATGCTTCTCGACATCGATATCACTAAGAATATCATCACGCCGATCATCAGAAGTGTCGGAATCAGGTTCAGCCAGAAGGAGCTGTCGGTTGCAGCGACGAGGTCATATTCAAGCGGTGTTGAATGGGTTGCGTTGTACTCGTCGCGATAGTTGTTCGTCTCGCTGAACAGCTCGTTATAGAAGGCGTTCACGCTTGGGACGTCATATGTTATCGTCTCGCCTGAGTCAAGGGTCATTGTGAGCTCGCCAGAGCCTAAGTTAAGGGAGAAATAGCTGACCTCGTAGTTGTCGAAGTGGGACATTATCTCCGAATAGGAATAGGTTTCGCCTGTTGAAGCCATACTCTGGAAGGCTATTATCATTACCAAGAGGATGACTGCGGCGAATATGAAATACATAATCATTCCTCTTGATCGGTTATTTCGCATGTTCAAATGTTACTCCTCATTTCTGTTTTAATTGGCAGCAGTTCAGAGGATCACCTCTCCGATGTAGTCGAGGTTTCTGTACTGCTCATCGTAGTCAAGGCCGTAGCCGACTACAAATCTGTCCTCTATTGTAAAGCAACAATAGTCTGCTCCGATTTCGATAGTTCTGCGGGAAGGCTTATCCATGAACGCAGCTATTTTTACGTCTTTGGCACCACGGGCGAGCATAGTTTCCTTGAGAACACTCAAGGTTCTGCCAGTGTCGAGGATATCTTCTACTAAGAGTATACTCTTTCCTGCGACATCGAGCTCGGTGTCCATATATACTTTGACTGCCCCGACCGACTGAGTTCCAACATAGCTCTTGGCACTGATGAAATCAAGCGTTATGGGCAGGTCGATAGCTCTTATCAGGTCAGCCATGAAGACAAACGAGCCCTTGAGAACTCCGACAAGCTCGATTTCCTTGTCTTTATAGTCCTCAGAAATTTTCGCGCCAAGCTTTTTGACGGCTTCGGCGATTTCCTCCTTTGTAATCATGACCTCAATATTATCTGAATATTCCATGTCAATCATCCCTTTTGTCAAATTTTTCTCTTACGTTTATTTTCAAAGCAACGGAAGTGTTTTCCGAGCATGAAACCCTTTCGGAAACGCCGTGACCTGCTACAAAAATTGCTCCCATATCATCCGAAATTATCGGGACTGACTGGCGATTCTCTGCTGGAACACTGGCGAGAAGTTTTTTGACTGTGGATGTGAAGCCATTTCCCTGAAGTCTTATCTTTTCGGAACCTTGATAGGATCTGACGATAAGATTACCTTTGATTCTATCCTTGTCTATCAGCCATTTTAAACTTCTTTTGTTATGAGTCGATATATCAAATTGTGAAATCTCAGTGAATTCTATCACCGTGGTCCCCCAGGTGTAGATTCCTGTGTCGGATAGTTGAATTGGTTCAGGATTTGGCTCACGCTCGCCTGTTATCCTGAGTTTTCTGTCTTCGCAAATGGCATAGACGCCTTTTTTGAGGTTTATTTTTCCGCCAGTTCTGACAAGGCTTTTGAGCTCGTCGACCTTTTGCTTTGAGGGCTCGACGCCGTTTTTTCTCAGGATTTCGCCCAAGGCGTTTGCTAAAATAAAGTCGTCGCAGTCTTCTGGGAAAGCGGTTTCAGAAGCCTCAAGAAGCTTCTCCGTCTCTTTATCGATATAATTCTCAGCGCTCTCGAAGTTTTCAAGGCTCGATTTATAGGTCTTGAGAAGTGACGGGTTGATCCTAATGAGCTCTGGGATTACGTTTAAGCGGATTATGTTGCGAGAGCAATCGTCCTCTAAGTTGGTGCTGTCGGTGACGTAGCTTTCGCCTTTGGAATCTAAGAACTCGAGAATTTCGGCTTTTCGGGTGCCGATTAACGGACGGATTATGTTATCACGGACTGGCGGGATGCCAGTTAAACCGCCTATGCCACAACCTCTGACGAGATTGAAAAGCGTCGTTTCGAAGCAGTCATCTAAGTTATGAGCGGTGGCGATTTTGCAGCCATCGGAGTGCTTCCTGAGAGCTTCGTAGCGGAGAATTCTTGCGGATTCTTCGGTGGATTTGCCGGTTTCGGAGCTGTAGCTTCTCACGTCGACATGTTCGACATGTAGCTCGATGCCGAGCCTTTCACACAAAGCCATGCAGAAGGCTTCGTCCCGATCGCTTTCTTCGCCTCGAAGATGGTGATTCACGTGAACGGCGAAAACTGAGTAGTCGAGCTCCTTGAGAGCCAGGAGAAGCGAGACGCTGTCGGCGCCTCCTGAAAGGGCGACCATGACACGCTCACCGGGCTCAAGCATATTGTATTTTCTTATCGTTTCTGAAACGGAGTTAATAAGCATTGCCATCATCCCGGGTAGTGCTTCTGAAGAGGGTGTATTCGCCGATGAAGGCGAGAGGAACCGTGCCGGTGCCACCATGGCGGTTCTTGCCGATGATACATTCGGTTGCAGCCTGATTCTCCTCTTCCTTGTTGTAGACGCCTTCGCGGTAGATGAAGAGGATGATGTCGGCGTCCTGCTCGATGGAGCCGGATTCACGGAGATCGGAGGGAAGAGGCCTGTGGTCCTGCCTCGACTCGACAGAACGGTTCAGCTGCGAGAGGAGCATGACTGGAACGTCTAATTCCTTCGCCATGAGCTTGATTTGTCTCGTGATTTCCGAGACCTCGTTTACACGGCTGGCGTGGTTGCCGGTGGATTCCATCAGCTGGAGGTAGTCGATGATGACGAGGCCTAAGTTCCTCATCCTACGGAGCTTTGCCTTGATCTGGGGAACAGTTACACCTGCGGTGTCGTCGATATAGATATTCATCTTCGAGAGGGTTTCGGCAGCCTGTGCAAGCTTGATCCAATCCTCTGGAGAGAGTTTGCCTGATGTCAGGTTGGTGTTTGGGACAAGGGATTCAGAACTGAGCATTCTGGTTCCGATCTGCTCCTTGCTCATTTCAAGCGAGAAGGCACAAATTTCCTTATCAGGATTACGCTTTGCGACATTTGCAGCGACGTTGAAGGCAAATGCGGATTTGCCCATGCCGGGTCGGGCTGCTACGATTATGAGGTCAGACTTGTTGAGGCCAGATATGTAGCTGTCCAAGAGCGAAAAGCCGGAGCTCAGGCCTTTGTATAAATCTTTATCGTCGCCTGAGAGCTTCTGGATCTGGTCGTATGCTGTGACGACGATGTCACTAAGGCGAGTGAGGCCTTCGACTTCCCTGCCCTGGCGGATTTCGTAAATCTTCTGCTCTGCCATGTCAAGAAGGGTTCTTGAGTCCTCAGAACCGTCCATAGCGGTGTCCAAGATCTCTTTCGAAGCTGTGATGAGGGAACGAGTGAGGTATTTATCCTCAACAATCTTGCAGTAGGACTCGATATTTGAAGTTGAGGGAACGCTGTCCATGATGCCTTTGAGATAGACCTTCGCCATTTCTGGGGTTTCGAAAATCTTCTCGTTGACGGCTTCGTTCATAACTGTAATGATGTCTGAGCGCTGGCCGTTTGAGAACATCCTAAGGATTACCGAATAGAGAGCCCTGTGCTGCTCTCTGTAGAAGCTTTCGGGCTTAAGGTGAGCGATAGCAATCGGCAAGGCATCAGGGTTCAGAAGAAGCGCTCCCAAAACCGTTTGCTCGGCTTCTAAGTTGTATGGAAGCTCCTTTCCGCCCAAATCCATGGCGAAATCGCTGTTCTTTGAAGGCATGTTGTTCCCTCCTTTGCTGGGTATTTTTCTTTGAATCAGTCCTCAGGAACTACGCTGACGGTGAGCTTGGCGTTGACGCCCTGAGTCATCTTGACCTCGACGTCATAGTCGCCATAGGCCTTGATGTCGCCGTTGAGAGAAATCTTTTTCTTGTCGATAGTGGCACCAAACTGCTCCTTGATTTTGTCGCTGATGACACTTGTAGTGACGGAGCCAAAGAGCTTGCCGTTCTGGCCAGCTTTGGACTTGATGACGATCTTTCCGCCATTGATGGCCTTAGCAGCAGCTTCTGCCTCTGCCTTTGCGGTGTCGAGCTTATACTGAGCTGATGCCTTCTTGCCCTCGAGGTCGTTGATGTTCTTGGCGGTTGCCTCAATTGCAAGGCCTTTGACTATGAGATAGTTTCTTGCGTAGCCGTCAGCTACCTCCAAAACTGTTCCAGCCTTGCCGGAGCCTTTTACATCCTTTAAAAGAATTACTTTCATCTTGAGTATTCCTTTCTTATGCTATTATAAAGTCTTCAATCGCAGACTTGATTTTTTCTACTGTTTCCTCGACTGATAGGTCGAGCTGAGCGCCCGCCATCGTCTGGTGGCCTCCGCCTCCTACAGACTCCATTATGAGCTGGACGTTGAAGGAGCCTAAGGAGCGTGCCGAAACACGGCTCTGGCCATCAAGGTGATAGACAACGAACGAGGCCTTGACGCCATTGATTCCTAAGAGCTCGTCGGCTGCCTGAGCAGCTGCTAAGATTAGCTCCGGCTTTTCAGAGTCGGTAGTGGCTATAGCGCAGCCATGGAAGAGCTCTGCTGCCTGAATGAGCTTGCTTCTTTCGCGATAGGTCTCAAGGCTGTCGGCGAAGAATCCCTTGACAGTGACGGTGTCGGCACCGAGCTTTTTAAGGTATGCAGCAGCCTCGAAGGTTCTCGTGCCTGCCCGCATGACGAAGTTCTTCGTATCGAGGTTTATTCCCGAGAGGAGAGCCTCAGCATCAGCGACGGAGATTCTGCAATCGACTCCGAAGTACTGGACGAGCTCGGTCGCCATCTCACAGGCGCTCGAGGCGAACGGCTCGTGGAAGAAGATGACAGAGTTGTCGATGAAGTTGACCATCTTTCTGTGGTGGTCGATGACGACGACTGTCTTCGCCTTCTCGTAGAGCTCCTTTGAGTCTAAGAAGTTCGGGTTGTGGGTGTCGCAGATGATTAAGAGCGAATCCTCAGCGATTTCACTGATTGCTTCATCTGGGGCCTTGAAATAGTCGCCCTCTCCGCTTGCGGATATGTATTCTATAAGCTTCTTTGCTAAGTTCTTTTCAGGGTCAACGACGACATAAGCCTGCTTGCCGACGCTTCTGAAGGCTCCGCAAAGGCCTATGCAGGAACCGACGGCATCGAAATCGGCTAAGTTATGTCCCATTAAGTAAACCGTTCCGCAGCTCTCGGCAAGTTCCCTTAGAGCTGTTGCGATGATTCTTGAGCGGACACGATTCGACTTCTCAACTGCCTTCGAAATGCCTCCGAAGAACTCGAAGCCACTTTCTGTCTTGACGGCTGCCTGGTCGCCTCCGCGACCTAAACACATATCCAAGGCCTGCTTGGCGTAGAGTTCGCTTTCAGCGAGGGTTTTCGCTCCCCTGCCGACCCCGATTGAAAGGGTCACACAGGGTCTGCCACCGAGCTGGATTGAGCGGATTTCGTCCAAAATGTCGAACTTGCCCTCGATGATTTTTTCGAGGTGCCTCTCCTCAATAACTGCGAAGAAGCGGTCGTTTGAAATTTTGTGGAGGACGCCGTTGGTGTGCTCGATGAACTGCTCGAAAATCTGCTCGATCTGGGCCTGAACGCTTGCCTTGTCGCTTTCTTTTGAGTTTTGGAAGGCGTCATCATAGTTGTCGACGGTCATTATGAGAATCGTCTTCTTCTGAGCGTGGAACTCCTCCTCGAGCATGACACGGTCTGTCACATCGGTGAGTCTGATTATCGAGAGGGGGCCTGTGTCCGACTTCTTGGCGTAGACGTTATAGAATCTGTCGAAAATCTTGACGCAGGCGCCAGTCTGGGAGTAGATTTTGGCGGTGTTGTTGCCGACGAGATTCGTTATTGGAAGCCCATAGGCGCGGTCGTCCTCGAAGAATTTCTCCTCGAAGCGACGGTTGTACCAGACAATTCTGTCCTCGCTGTCAGTTATGATAATCGGCTCCGGGAAATCATAGAATGCCTCTCGGTTTATCGCTTCAATGGATTTGTCCATCCTTGTGACGTACTTCGCGATGTCCTTGTTCATGACAGCAATCACGATGAACATGATGACAGCACATAGGAGCACCATCCCTGCTGCAACACACATGGCGGTTCTTCCGTCGGCAAAAAGGACGACACAGAGCGCCAGTGAAGTTATTCCTAAAAGCAGAAGCGCCACCGCAAGTACCCACGACAAGCGTTTTTTCATAATATCCCACCTCTTTCAGAAAGTGATTTTGAGAACAGGCCTGGTTTTAAATGTCTAAAATGGTTTTTAAATGTCTAAAATGGTTACGATTATTGTTGGCCTGCGCTTGGTCTTCGAGAAGACAAAGTCGCTTATTTCGTCACGGAGCTTGTTCTTAACGGCTGTGAAGTCGTGCTTTGTCGAGAGCTCCTGATTGATGACCTGATGAGCCTTTTTCTTCACCTCAGCGAAGAGCTCCTCGTTGGTCTTTTCGTATACGAAGCCCTTCGAGACTATCTCTGGTCCCGAGAGAAGCTTACGGTCAATCTTGTCGACTGTTGCCGAAACGGCGATGACGCCATCCTCGGCAAGGCACTTTCTATCCTTTAAGACTGCTGCTCCAACGTCTCCAACTCCCAAGCCATCGACCATAACCTTGCCGGCAGGAACGCTGCCGTTGACCTTGATGCTGTTTGACCTGAGCTCGATTACGTTGCCGACATCAGCTATAAGAATATTCTTCTCAGGGATGCCGATTTCCTTTGCAGTCTGGGCATGACGTGTCAGATGCTTATATTCGCCGTGAACGGGGATGAAATACTTGGGTCGAACGAGGCTTATAATGAGCTTCTGCTCCTCCTGGCAGGCGTGGCCAGAAACGTGGACCTCGTACATCTCCTCATAGACGACCTCGGCTCCAAGCTTGAGAAGCTGATTGACAACTCTTCCTACAAACTTTTCGTTGCCGGGAATGGGACGAGCTGAGATGATGATGAAGTCGTTTGAAGTGATGCTGACCTGTCTGTGGTCGTTTGTCGCCATTCTTGTAAGGGCACTCATTGGTTCGCCCTGGCTACCAGTGGTGATGAGGACGATTTCGCCGTCAGAATAGTTATGCATATCAGCGATGTCGATCATGACGCCTTCGGGAGCCTTCAGGTAGCCGAGCTCGGTTGCGAGGCCGATTACGTTTACCATGCTTCTGCCAAAGACGGCAACCTTACGATTATGAGAGGCAGCGCAGTTGATTATCTGCTGGACTCTATGAATATTTGACGAGAATGTTGCGATGATGATTCGCTTGCCCTCGGCTTTGTTGAAGAGACGCTCGAAGCTCTCGCCAACAGTTCTTTCGCTCGGAGTGAAGCCACGGCGTTCGGAGTTGGTCGAGTCGCTCATGAGAGCTAAAACGCCTTCGTCGCCTAACTGGGCGAGTCTCGGAAGGTCTATGATTCCGCCTTCGATGGGGGTGTAGTCGACCTTGAAGTCGCCCATGTGGACGACCGTTCCGACAGGAGTCCTGAGAGCTATTGCGACTGCATCCGGGATAGAATGGTTGACCTTGATGAACTCAGCTGTGAATGCACCGAGCTGGATTTTCTCGGACGGTGTCACGACATGGAGCATCGATTTTCCAAGATTATGCTCCTTGAATTTGTTCTCAATGAGCCCGATTGTAAGGCGTGTTGCGTAAACCGGGACGTTTATCTTCTTGAGTAAGTACGGGATTCCGCCGATATGGTCCTCATGACCATGGGTGACCAGGACGCCTCTTACTCTGTCGGCGTTCTTCTCGACATAGGTAAAATCAGGGATGACCATGTCGACACCGGGCATTTCGCTGTCGGGGAAGGTCATTCCGCAATCGATGATTACAATATCATTGCCATATTCGACGAGGGTCATATTCTCGCCGATCTCGCCGAGACCACCGAGAGGGATTATCTTGAGCGGAGTTTTGGAATCGGGAACTACTGCGTTGCTGACTATCGGTGCTGGCTTTGAAACCGGCTGGGTTGGTGCCGGTGCCACTGCTGCCCTTTGCGGGAGCGATTCTGTCCTTTGGGACTTTTGCTTCTGGGTTGATTTTGATTTCTTTCTTGAAGGCTGTGAGCCTCTTGACTTCTGGTACTGTGCCGCTTTCTTAGGGGGCTTTGGTGCGGATATTGCTGCAGCGATTGCAGCATCGAGCGCACTGTCCCTGCTCAAATTTGCATCAGATGACTTTGAGCGGCTCTTTCTTGATGACTTGATCTTCTTTTCTTCAGTTGTTGACATGAATTTCCTTTCTCAAAAAATATTTATATATGATATGTAGACACGAGGCGCAGCTGGGTTTGGCTCCGCCTGTGCATATGATTCCAGAATGAAAATACAAATATATCTGTTATCATACTACAATTCTTCGCAAATGTCAAGATTGATGTGCCCTAAGTCGCGATAATATATCGCCGCAGATGGCTTGAGCTTCCTCCTGAGACACCGATTCGACATACATCCGAAGCTCCTTTCCGCTTTTCAATGGTCTCACGTATGCCCTGGCGCCCTGGGATTCGACTATGATGTCACTGCCGTGACGGTTCCCTGCGAATTCTCTGTTCAATAGCTTCGGAAGATTCTTCCGTAGTTTTGCAGTTTTATGATAGTAGTAGATCTCTGGCAGCTCTGAGAGGGCAACCGAGGCTGAGATTTCGCGCTTTGAGAGATAGCCGAGCGCTTCCGCTATTAAAAATAGTGGGTCGAAGGAAAACTGCGAGATTTGGGGCTCGTCTGGCGGCGATACTCGGAAGACTTCGCAGCCTGCCTCTTTGGCGTACTCGTCGCAGACGAGAGGAGCCCTCTCAGGGAGGATGACGTTTTCGCCGTCGAAATAGTGCGAACGGCAGCTTAAAAGCAGAAGCTGCTCATACGTCATCTGGCCACTCTGGAACTCTAAAATTGTGTCTTCAACAGTCTTGCCGAGGGTGAAACGGAGCTTTTCGCCGTCAAGCCAGCTGAGATTCTCTGTGGCTTCCGAGAAGATTTCCTTCTCTCTTGGATCCTTTGAGGAGAGCTGGACGGTGCCGGAGAAGCGTTTTGGGAGAGTTTTCTTAAGCTCGTCGAGATAGAGCTTCCGCTCGGCATCAGCGTTGACTATCGGTGCAATTTCGGAATCGGATAAGTCGGCACGGTTGAACTTCTCACAGAGCTTTCGCTCGTCCGAACGTGATAGCTCGCAGTTGCTGCTTCGGAAGACTCGAACTGTTCCACTTGAGATGTATGCGCAGTAGCGGGTTCTTAATCTTCTTGAGGTGAAAACAGTCTCGCCAAAGGCTGCATTGTTAAGATAGTATACCGCCGTACCACAGGAACGGAGACCCAAGGACAGAGCCTCGAATGCGTTTTCAGAACCTGCTGAATAGCCAACGGTCAGGCTCTCCTGATTGAACGCTCGGGCTGCCGCCTTGCCTAAGAAGAGGAGATTTTCGGTGGTGAGATCGATTCCGTCGGCGCGACCGCCCTCGCCCGTTTCAAGGAGCTTGTAGCCTGAGGGAGTAACGTCCCTTCGGACTCGGATTCCGGCTGGAATTTTCGAATTCGGGGCTATCTTTACGCCTGGGTCGACTGTGACAGCAGAGCCGATGACGCTTCCTGAGCCGATGGCGGACAGTTCTCCCAGGATCACTCCCCTGCCAAGGGTGACGTCCTCACAAATAACCGCTCTGTTGAGCTCGCAGCCATCGCCCATCGAGGAGCCGTTCATGACGAGTGAGGACTGGATTCGGCAGCCTCTGCCGACGGTGGCACCCTGCTCAATGACGCTTCCGGCGGTGACGGTGGTCCCCTCTCCCACGGAGGCACCCTCGAAGATGAGGTAGTCCTTTTTCTCCTCATTCAAAAGAACCGACTGGCACTGGAGGAGTGAGGAGATGTCGCCGATGTCGAACCAGATGCCGGTTTCTGGGATGGTGAAGATTCGGCCGTGGCTCGAGAGGACTTCTGGAAAGACGTCGGAGGCGAAGTCGACCTTCTCGTTTTCGGGGATTCGGGAGATTATCTCCCTTGAAATGACGTAGGCGCCGGTGTTGGCGAGGTCGGTGAGGCAGGAGTCATAGGCGGGCTTCTCAGAGAAGCCGATTACTCTGCCGATTTCGTCTGCCGTCACGAGGCCGTACTCTCTTGGGTCGCTGACCTCGTGGGAGACGATGGTCACGTCGGCTTGGTTTTGCTCGTGAAATTCGACAATATTCGACAAGTTGAAATCGCAGACTCCGTCGCCACTCAAGACCATCACATCGTCGCCGTTCCAGGCTTTTCGGGCACAACCGGCAGTACCGAGAGGGACGTCTTCCCGGACGTAACTGAGCTTTATCCCGTTCGAGAAGCTACCAAGGGTTTCCTCAAGCTTATCGGCAAGGTAAAAGTCAGCGACAGTTGCCTCCTTGAAGCCATTGCGAAAGAGCAGAGCCGTGAGCCTCTCAATTGCCGAGATTCCCAAGACCCGAACCAGAGGCTTCGGAGTGTCAGCCGTCAATGGCCTCAAGCGAGTCCCCTCTCCTCCGGCAAGTATAATTATCTGCATAGCATATTTCCTTTCAAGGGTTTTAGGAATATGGTGAGCAGGAAACCACAAAATATGCAAAAAGTGGGCAGCTTTTAACTGTCCACTTTGAATTTACTTGCTGTGTTACAGAGCTTGATATCCACGAGCACATCCGCCTTGATTCCGTCAGGAGTGTACTCCTCTGAGTAGACGTTGCCGTCTTGGCGGATTTCGGAGAGTAGGCCTGCTTCGGTATAGGGAAGAAGAAGGGTCATCCTTCTTGCGGTTTCGGGGAGGGAGCGGACTATTCCGTTCAGGAGGTCTTCGAGACCTGTGCCGTTTTTGGCGGAGATGCAGACGATTGATGGGTCCGAAACGGAGATTTCAGGGATTAAATCGCATTTATTGAGAACCGTCAGGGTTGGGATGCCTTCGCAGCCGAGGTCGTGGAGGAGCTCTTCGGTGACGCGCTTCTCCTCCTCGTAGTATTCGCTCGAGGCGTCGATGAGATGGATGAGGAGATCGGCACTGGCTGCTTCCTCAAGAGTCGACTTGAAGGCTTCGACGAGCTGGTGAGGAAGGCGGGAAATAAGGCCGACCGTGTCGATGAGGGTGACGCTTCTGCCGTCTGGCAGAAGAATCGCTCGGGAGGTGGTCTCGAGAGTGGCGAAGAGCTTGTCTTCGGAGAGGACGCCGGCGTCGGTCAGGGCGTTTAAGAGAGTAGACTTGCCGGCGTTGGTATAGCCAACTATCGCTGCGGTGAGGATACCATCTTTTTTACGGCGCTTGCGGGTGATGTCACGGCGCTGCTCGACCTCTTTGAGGTCTTTCTCAAGCTGGGTAATCCGGGAGCGGATGTGACGGCGGTCGGTCTCGAGCTTGGTTTCGCCAGGGCCACGGGTGCCGATGCCTCCTCCGAGACGGGAGAGGCTAACTCCCATTCCCGTGAGCCTTGTAAGGCGGTATTTATGCTGAGCGAGCTCGACCTGAAGCTTGCCCTCATGGGTTGTTGCGCGTTGAGCGAAGATGTCGAGTATCAGCATTGTTCGGTCGATTGTGAAGGTGTCGGTGGCATCCTCGATGTTGCGGATCTGGGTTGCGGTGAGTTCTCTGTCGAAGATGAGCTGGTCGACTTCGAGGGATTCGCATTGCTCGGCAAGCTCAGCGAGTCTTCCTGAACCGATACAGGTGGCGCCTTCGATTGAGGGGTGCTTCTGGATCACAGTTCCGACAACTTCGGCTCCTGCTGTGTCACAAAGAGCGCAGAGCTCTTCCATGCTTCGCTCTGCGTCAAACTCTCCAGTGTCGACCGACACTAATATTACTCTTGGTTTTTCCTGATTGTTTTCTATCATATTTTCTCCTGTTCTCAAAATTATGTCCCGCAAAGCGGGACGCAATCTTTTTTATAGTACACCAGTAAGTTCATCAAGTCCGAGCATTAAATTCATGCATTGTACTGCTGCTCCGGCTCCGCCTTTGCCGAGATTGTCGTAGCGGGCTGCCAGAAGACAGATGTCGTTGTCGCCGAAGACGAAAATCTGCATTTTGTTCGAGCCTGCCATGCCATTGGCTTCGAGGAATCCGTCGAGATCCTGAACCGAAGTCTCGAAGTTCATGACATCGATTAAGGGCTCATGCTCGTAGGCACGGGCAATATACTCCCATATCTGTCTCGAATGGAGGCGCTTGGCGAGGGTTCTTAAGTGAAGTGGCACAGTTATAAGGGCTCCGCTTGGGTAGTCGTCGATAATCGGGCTGATGGCGGGCTTGTAGGAGAGGCCGCAGGCATGCATCAGCTCCTTCTGGAGCATCATCGTCTGGTCGAGGGCGTACATACGAGCCGATGAGAAACCGTAGGGACGGGTTGAACTCTCATACATCGAAATCATGTTGGAACCGCCGTTGGTGTAGCCGATGACGGAGTTTATCATGAGAGGATGATAGGGAGGCATTATCTTCGCCTTGACTAATGGCATCAGAAGCAGCGCTGCACCTGTTGCCATCGGGTTTGGGAGAGCCGTGTATCTCGACTGGGAGATCTTTTTGCGGTGGTCTGGGGACAATTCCGGCAGGCCATATGCCCACTGGGGCGACATTCTATAGGCGTTTGACGTGTCAAGCACCTTGGTTTCTGTATTTGAAATTAAGGGCATCGTTTCGGTGACAGTCTTTGTGGACTGGCATAGAATCACTATGTCAGCCGTGTTCAAGAGGTTGAGCCTCTGCTCCTCGGTGAATTTCGTCCTGTCCTCTAAGTGAATGACCTCGAGGTCTTCCCTGCCACTGAGCATTGCTCCTATATTAAGACTGACAGCACCATAGTGCCCGTCAATTAAAACTTTCTTTAAGCTCAAGAGTTACACTTCCTCTGAAATTGAGTTACACATGAACATCATCTCATATTTTTTGGTGTTTGTCAATACATTTAGGGCGAAAAAAGTCTTAATTTCACCGTTTTTTCGTAAAAATCGCGGGGCAAAATTGATATTCCGATAAAAATTATTGCCTATTTGCAGAAAACGGGTTTACTTTTCGAAAATTTCTGATAAAATATTTTGTATGGATGCAATAATCCGTCGCTCTGATGTGTATTGTAATTGAAAACATGATTCGAGAGCGCGATTACATAGACGAAAGGAGTTCTTTGCCGCAACAAATTTACCTGGGTGGTTCAGAAGAAATGCGGTAACGGAAAAGAAGATCATGGCAAAGAAGGATGTCGACATTAATGTGTACATATCTTCCGTGGTCGATAAATATTCGGATATGGTCTATCGCACGGCGTTTCACGCGCTGACCGATACCCACTACGCCGAAGATATCGTGCAGGAGGTGTTTCTCAAGCTCTGCCGTTCACTCCCCGATTTCGAATCGGAGGAGCACGAGAAGGCATGGCTTCTGAGAGTAACTATTAATATGTGCAAAAACTACAACAGAAAGACCTATACTCATCCGAGTGTCGAG
The DNA here is from genome assembly GCA_020860605.1 of Ruminococcus sp. Taxonomy (GTDB): domain Bacteria; phylum Bacillota; class Clostridia; order Oscillospirales; family Ruminococcaceae; genus Faeciplasma. The sequence continues at coordinate 38,099 of JAJBTZ010000030.1, forward strand.
CTGTCGGAGACTATTCCTGCTACAGACGAATACTCCAGTGATGGGTCGGTTATGAGCGCAGTGAGAGAGCTGCCCGAGAAATATCGGACGCCGATTTATCTCTACTACTTCGAAGGATATCCGACGAAGGAGATTGCGGAAATCACAGGCACCAACCAGAACACGGTGCTTTCTCTTCTCATGCGCGGAAGAAAAAAACTTGGCGAAATGCTGAAAGGAGAGTTTGGCGAAGATGAAATTATCTGAAGACTATAAAAACGAACTAAGCCGCCTGACTCTCAGTGATGATTTCAAGGCGAAGCTTAAGGAGCAGTGCATTGCCGAGGCTGGACTTGACAAGGCTACTGAAGCTGAAGAAGAAAAGGCTCCTGAGATTACAGAGACGAAATCAGGAAAAATCTACAAACAGATGAAGATTTACCGCTATGTCGCGATTGCAGCGTGTCTCGTGGCAGCTGTTTCGATCGTTGGCGGAGCCTCGATAATGTCGAGCGTCTTCTCGACTGTCTCGAGAAGCTCAGATTCGGCGAATATGGAAGCCTATGACGAAACGGTTGAATTTGCAGATACGGATACCGATGACGAAGAAGACGATATGGTTGTCGAGGACGTTATCGAGGCTGGCGAGGTTGAGGAGTACGACTACGAAGACGACTTATCTGTCGAAGACGCAATTGTTGATACTGAGGCTGAGGCGGAAGAGGATGATGGAGAAGACGTTGTTCTGGCGTCCCCTACTTCTTCACCCAGCAGCTACACCCCTGACGACTATGACGGCGAGTACAACACTGAGGACTATGTCCTTGGCGGAAGCAACACAAATGCTTCGAACACGGCAAGTGTCTACACAAGCTTCACGTCGCTTTCTGGCGATGCTGGCCCGAACGAGTCGAGCTACGGAGCTTCGGATAACGAGATTGACGAGCCGGTTGAGGATTCAGGAAACGACGAAGAAATAATTTCTTCGAGCTCACTTCCTGACATCACCACCAATTACGGAACGGCTTCGAACTTCTACGACATTCTCTACAACCAGATGGGAGACGAGTCGGAAACAATAGGCGTAAGCCTTGTCTGGCTCAAGATTACGGGCACTCCGAGTTCAAGCGGTGTTCCTGCTCCGACAAGCGGTGGATACACGCTATACAGCGCAAATATCAGCTACGATTATCTCAATGCTGTTTCCTGCGACATTGACGTCTATGTCTGGATCAAGGGAACTGAGGATTACCAGCTTGAGGGTATGCCGACATATGAAGTTGGCGACGAGCTGATAGTTTCCCTGATGCTTGGCGAGAACGGCTGCATCACGGTTGTTGACGAGCTCATCTATGACGCTTACACACTGAATGGCGTTGACATCGTCTACCACAGAGTTTACGAGAACGTCAACCCTGGCAGCACAGACATGGGTATACTCGACAGCGAGAGAGAATACTACACGACTACATCGAACAACCCGGCTATCTACGTCCACAAGGCGTCGGCTCGAGAGCTGACGAGATATATCAGACGTAAGGTCAACGGTGAAGGATATAACCTTGCAGACCTCGAGAAGATTTCTCAGTACAGCATGGGGCTTGTCTCCTACTCGACGTTTACGAGCTCTTCGAGCAGCGACACCACTGAGACTGAAGAGACAGAGGAAGAGGTCGTGGGAGAGCCGAAGTCGACTCTGAGCATGAACGCCGGTTCCTCAGCGAGCTACTTTGAACTCACCGCTGCGGGTGAAAGCATACTGATGAACGACAGCGCTTCGGCTGAGCGCTTGGGCGAACTCTATCAGAGCTCAATGACAGGAACCTCTTCGGAGAACGGAAGCTCGACTGCGATGTTTGTTGGAGGACACCTCACCTTCTCCTCCGATACACCGTTCACAGGCGGAGTCACCGAGATCGAGATAACGAGCTCAGGCTGTCCCCTTGACATCAAGTTCCGGGATATCGCCATCGGCGATTCGCTCGCGACCGTCAAGGAAAAGCTCTCCACCTCGACCACAAACGTCAGTGCCCAGAATCTGACGGATGACTGTGTGATCACAGTCAAGAGCGATTATGGGACGGTGACGCTGACTGTGGAGTATGGGGTGTTGACTAAGATTGTGATTAGTGGCTAATTGTCGCTGCTTCGCAGCGACCGCGCTCGCCTTCAGCTCGCGCGCCCTCTCAGTCAGCCCCTTCGGGGCTGCCAGCTCTCCCGGAGGGAGAGCCAAGTTGCTGCCTCAAGGAAGGCTTTGTACAAGTGAAAGTCTTGGCTCCCCCTCTGGGGGAGCTGTCAAGAAGTTCGCAAGCGAACTTCGAAGCCGACTGAGAGGGCGCCCCGAAGGGGCGCTTTTTTTGTGTTCAACTAACTATTGCACTTTGAAATCCATTGTGCTATAATATCAATATATAGTGCCCAGTATGCGGTTTTGACGCTAGATTTGCGGAGGGATTTAATGCCTAAGAAGGATTATGGAAATGAAGCGATTCGGTCGCTTAAGGGAGCGGACAGAGTTAGAAAGAGGCCTGCGGTTATCTTTGGCTCGGATGGGCTGGAGGGGTGCAAGCACTCTGTTTTTGAGATTATTTCAAACTCTATAGATGAAGCAAGAGAGGGCTATGGCTCGAAGATTACCATCACCAGGTATAACGACTTCTCGATCGAGGTTGAGGACATGGGCAGAGGCTGCCCGGTTGACTTCAACAAGAGCGAGAACCGCTACAACTGGGAGCTTGTCTATTGCGAGCTCTATGCCGGAGGCAAGTATGACAACGTCTCTGGCGAAAATTATGAGTACTCTTTAGGCCTTAACGGCTTAGGAGCTTGTGCTACGCAGTATTCCTCCGAATATATGGATGTCGAAGTCCTGAGGGACGGTTACAAGTATAATCTCCATTTCGAGAAGGGCGAGAATGTTGGAGGGCTTAAGAAAGAAAAGGTTTCGACACGTAAAACCGGCACCAAGACTCGTTGGAAGCCGGATTTAGACGTCTTCACAGATATTGCTATCGAAAAAGAATATTTCACCGATGTCTTGAAGAAGCAGTCGATCGTCAACCCTGGAATCACATTCGTCCTGAGATATCAGGACGAGGAAGGCGGGTTCTCGCAGGAGGAATATCTCTACGAGAACGGAATTCTTGACTACGTCACCGAGATTGTCGGGGATGAGGCACTGACGACTCCCCAGCTCTGGACTGCCGAAAGAAAGGGCAAGGACAGAGAGGACATGAACGAGTATAAGGTCAAGTATAACTTCGCCTTTGCGTTCTCGAAGACCATCAAGCAAGCGGAATACTTCCACAATTCGAGCTTCCTTGAATATGGCGGTTCGACTGAGAAGGCTGTAAGACAGGCGTTTACGTCCTACATCGACACTTATCTGAAAAATAACAACAAGTATCTCAAGAACGAGGCAAAGATTCAGTTTACCGACATTGAGGACTGCCTTGTCATTGTTTCGAGCTCGTTTTCGACTCAGACCTCATACGAAAACCAGACAAAGAAGGCCATTAATAACAGATTTATTTACGACGCTGCGGTCGCTTTCCTGAAGCATCAGCTTGAAGTCTACTTCATCGAGAAGCCTGACGACGCTCAGAAGATTTGCGATCAGGTTCTTATAAACAAACGCTCACGTGAAAGCGCTGAAAAGACTAGGATCAACACTAAAAAGCTCTATGCCGAAAAGCTCGACATGGCAAATATGGTCAAGAAGTTTGTCGATTGCAGAACGAAGGATATCTCCCGCCGTGAGCTCTACATCGTTGAGGGAGATTCGGCACTCGGTTCTGTTAAACTCGCAAGGAACGCTGAGTTTCAGGCGGTTATTCCGATTCGAGGAAAGATTCTCAATTGCTTAAAAGCCAGCTACAACAAGATTTTCGAGAGCGAGATTATTACCGACCTCATGAAGGTCCTTGGCTGCGGAGTTGAGATCAAGAGTGCTAAGAACAAGGATTTATCGTCGTTCAACATAAATAATCTCAGGTGGAACAAGGTTATAATCTGCACCGATGCAGACTATGATGGATTCCAGATAAGAACGCTTGTCCTCACGATGATTTATACCCTCTGCCCTACCCTTATCGAGAAGGGGTATGTCTACATTGCGGAGTCTCCGCTTTATGAAATCAACACTAAGGACAGGACTTACTTTGCCTATGACGAGGCTGAGAGAGCGGAGATCATGAACATGATTGGCGACAAGAAGTTCACCATCCAGCGTTCTAAAGGACTTGGTGAAAACGAGCCGGACATGATGTCTCTGACTACTATGAACCCGGAGACGCGTAGGCTCATCCAGGTCTCCCCTGACGAGGCAGAGCATACGAAGTTTATGTTTGACATGCTCCTCGGCGACAATCTGTCTGGCAGAAAAGAATTCATTAACAACAACGGCCACGATTACTTAGAGATGGCGGATATCAGTTAAAGGGGTGAGAGAAGATGCCTAAGAAGAAAAAGCCCGCTGCGGACAAACCTGTAAAGCTGACGCAGAGGCAGCACGATGCTTATATCGCCGGTGCAGGAACGGTTGTCGATGAACCGATTACCGTCACGCTTGAGAAGAACTACATGCCCTATGCGATGAGTGTTATCGTTTCGAGAGCTTTCCCGGAAATCGACGGCTTCAAGCCCTCTCACAGAAAGCTGCTTTACACCATGTACAAGATGGGACTTCTGACTGGCCCGAGAACGAAATCGGCGAATATTGTCGGACAGACGATGAAGCTGAACCCCCACGGCGACCAGGCTATTTATGAGACGATGGTCAGACTGGCTCGTGGCAACGAGGCGCTTTTGCACCCTTACATCGACTCGAAGGGAAACTTCGGCAAGGCGTATTCGAGCGACATGGCTTTCGCAGCTCCTCGTTATACCGAAGCGAAGCTTGAGCCTATATGCAACGAGCTTTTTGGAGATATCGACAAGGACACCGTCAACTTCGTCCCGAACTACGACAACACGATGCTCGAGCCGGAGCTGCTGCCGGTTACATTCCCTTCTATTCTCGTCAATTCAAACGTCGGTATCGGCGTTTCGATGGCGAGCTCGGTTTGTCCGTTTAATTTAAGAGAGCTTTGCGAAGCGACGATCAATATCATAAGATACCCTGATTTTGATGCTCTTGAAGTTATGAAGGGTCCCGACTTCCCTGGCGGAGGATACATGATAAACGAGCCGGAGAAGCTCAGGCAGATTTTCGACACGGGCAGAGGCTCGGTTAAGGTCAGGGCGAAGTATTCCTTCGACAAAGAGGCCGGCTGCATCGAGATCACCGAGATTCCGCCTACTACGACGGTTGAGGCGATTATCGAGAAGGTCATCGACCTTGCGAAAAACGGCATGAAGGAAATCACCTACGTAAGAGATGAAACCGACTTGGATGGTTTAAAGATTGCTATCGACGTCAAGCGTGGAACTGACCCGGACCTCCTCATGAAGAAGCTTTATGCTAAGACCCCTTTGCAGGACAACTATTCAGCTAATTTCAATATCTTAGTCAACGGCTACCCGAAGGTTCTGGGAGTCAACGACATTATAAGAGAATGGATCAAGTTCAGGGTTGAATGTGTCAAGAGAAGGACAGCGTTTGACTTAAAGAAGAAGAACGAGAGATTACATTTACTCGAAGGTCTTGAGAAAATTCTTCTTGACATCGACAAGGCTGTCAAGATTGTAAGGGAGACAGAGGAGGAGTCCGAAGTCGTTCCGAACCTTATGATCGGGTTCTCGATTGACGAGATTCAGGCGGAATATGTTGCGGAGATAAAGCTCAGGCATCTGAACCGTGAATTTATCCTGAACAGATTAGCCGATGTCGAGCAGCTGAAGGCTGAGATTGATGAGCTCAATGGAATTTTAGGCTCGGAAAGAAAAGTCAAGCTCATCATCATCGACGAGCTGAAAAAGGTTGCCGAAAAGTATGGGCAGCCGAGAAGGACGGAGATTATCTACGTCTCCGACGAACCCCTTCCGAAGGAGGAGAAGACTGTTTCCGATTATCCTTGCAGAGTTTTCCTGACCAGAGAGGGCTACTTCAAGAAGATTACGCCTCAATCTCTCAGGATGTCTGGCGAGCAAAAGGTGAAGGAAAACGACGTTATGATGCAGGAGTTCGACACGACGAACTCGGCAGAGCTTCTGTTCTTCACGAATTTCCACAACGTCTACAAGACGAAGGTGGCTCAGTTTGGCGACTCGAAGGCGAGCCTGCTTGGTGACTATATCCCTGTCACGCTCAAGTTCTCGGAAGGCGAGACTGTCGTCAGGATGGCGGTGACCAAGGATTACTCGGGATGCCTCTTGTTTGTTTACAAGAACGGAAAAGTAGCCAAAGTTCCGCTTGAGTCATATCAGACGAAGACCAACAGAAAGATGCTCCAGAATGCTTATTCTGATAAGGAGGAGCTCGTTGAGATGCTCGATGTCGGAGAAGGTGCTGACGTTATGCTCCGCTCTTCGAACGGCAGAGCGATTCTCTTCAACACAGGAATGATTCTTCCGAAGGCGACGAAGAACACCATCGGCGTTCAGGCGATGACGCTTAAGGCCAAGGGAAGCTTCATCGATTCGGCAGTTATCGTTTCAGAAGAGAAGGCCAAAGAACTAACCAAATATCGGACCAAGACCCTCCCTGCAGCAGGACCATTCGCAAAGGACCTTGAAGATCCGAACCAGTATACACTATAAGCCCCGCGTCGCTATGCTGAAAGGAATCCATCGCAATGTTTTCACTCAATCACTTTATATGGATAGGAATCTGCTGTGTTTTACTCGTGGTTATACTCACTTACCTTCTCAGGAAGAAACCGCCGATCAAAAACGTTCTGACAGTTTGTTGTGTTGTATGTGTTTTGTCGGAGGTCACGAAGGTATTGAGCATGATGAAGCTTGTGCCATCGAGTGACGGGTCAATGATGACGCCCTACCTCGAACTCAACCAGCTGCCGTTCAACCTCTGCTCGATTCAGATTGTATTTATCTTTATTGCGAGGCTGACGAGCAATGAGAAGATGAGAAAGACGGTTTTAGGGTTCATGTACCCCACCTGTCTGGCTGGTGCTGTCGGTGCTATCGCTCTTCCGACGATATTTACCTTCAGCATCACCTCCGATCAGGCGTTTACTCATCCGCTTGGGTATCAGTTCTTCCTGTATCACGTTATGCTTATAGCTATCGGGGTGTACATTCCCCTCTCGAAGCAAGTTGAACTTGGAAGAAGACAGTATGCTACCACTATGGGAATATTCTTCGCCATCGGGTTCTCGTCTATCTATATAAACTCGCTCTGTGCCTCACCGACTTATGTCGATGGAGAGCTTGTGAGCGTTGACTTTGCGACGAACTACTTTGTCACGGGAAGTCAGGACTGGATGATGACGTTTACCGACATAAACCAGTGGAGGCTCTACTTCTTAGCGATTGTGATTGCAGCAGCTGCGGTTATCACGATTCTGTACATACCATACTTAAGAAAGCCAAAAGTGTGAATATATCACCCTTTCCGAAAATAAACTTGTACCAGAGTTTATGGGAAAGGGTGTTATTTTTACGGCTAAGAGAGCAGCACTCAAGGGCTCAATTGTACTTCTTATATCGGTGGTGATTTCAAGGGCTGCAGGGATGCTCCTGAAGATTCCACTCACAAACCTCTTGGGTGGCACTGGAATGGGCTATTATTCGGGAGCATATGCGGTTTTCATGCCACTGTATTCCTTGTGTGCTGGAAGTCTGTCGATAGCTGTCGCTCAGATGGTTTCGGAGAGCTCAGCTTTCGGAAACAGACGGAGAATGTTACTTATAAGAAAGCAAGCAACCGTGTTCTTTGGAGCTATTGGGCTGCTTCTTACCCTCATTCCCCTGTTGTTTTCGGGATTTATTTCAGAAAGGCTCATCGGAATTCCTGAGGCGAAGCTATCGGTGATGGCGATTTCGCCTTGTGTGTTTTTGGGGACGATAACGGCGATTCTTCGGGGATATTACGAAGGGCTTGGAGACATGACGCCGTCGTCGGTGTCGCAGACGGTTGACGCGATTGTCAAGCTCATTGTTGGGCTTGGGCTGTCGATGGCGGTAAGAAGTTACGCTCTGGGGCTTTTCGAGGCTGGGGAGGAAGTTTTCGGAGTCTTCTGCTCCACTGAGGCTGAGGCCTTGGAAGTGGCACTGCCGGTGATTGCTTGTGCTGCTGTGTTGGGAACGGCTGCTGCGGATTTAGCTGGGATGCTGAGCCTTGTCTTGTGGGGACGGTTCCATCGGGACAGGAGCATTATCTGCGAGAGGCCTGAAAGAGCGGAGAAAAGGGAGATCATTAAGCGTCTTGTGAAGCTCTGCACTCCGATTTCGCTCGCTTCGGTGGTTTCGAGCTTGCTCGGGACGATTGATTTATCGACGATTGTGATGCTTATCGGCAGGAGCCTTCGGGAGAACCCGGAGCTTTATGTCTCAGAATATGCTTCGGTTATCGAAAGTGGCGTGAGTCTAAAAGACCTGCCGAGCTTTCTTTATGGGTCATTTACGGGGCTTTCGATGTCGATATTCACGCTGGCGCCGTCGCTCTGTGCTGTTTTTGGGAGGAGCGCCTTCCCTTCTGTCTCCGAAAACAACGCTCGAGGCAACAAAGAGGCGGTTTCGAAAGAGATAAGAAGGGTCATGTGTCTGTCACTTTATATCTCGATTCCGGCTGGGATTGGGCTTTGCATTTATTCGGAGCAGGTTCTGAGCATTATCTTCCCTTCGAGGATGGCGGAGGTTTCGGTTTCGTGGGTGCCGTTGGCGATACTCTCGACTTCAACGGCGTTTGTGACGGTCTTGGGGTCTTCATGCTCGATGCTTCAGGCGCTCGGGAGGATGGACATTCCGCTTAAGATAAACCTTGGAGGGGCGGTTCTGAAGTTAGCTCTGAATATGGTGTTTATTCCGATGTTCCGTTCTGGGTTATGGGGAGCGAGTGTGGCGACAGTGGTGTCATATTTCGGGATGTGTATGGCCAGTGTTATCATTCTCTATAGGCTCACGGGGACGAAGGCAAGGCTCGGTTTTTCGGTTGTTATTCCCACTGTTTTGGGGCTAATTGCCTGTTTTTCTTCGACTTTTATCTATAAGTTCACTTTACTGCAGTTTTCTCGGACGCTTACGCTCGTATTTTCTGTAAAATTTGCTGTAATAACCAACTTTTTGATG
>JAJBTZ010000076.1 GCA_020860605.1 Ruminococcus sp.
GCAAAGAGCTGACCGGCATCGTCGTGTCGATAGAGAAGCACACCGTCCTGACCGCCCCGTATCCGGTGGAGAGGGTGAAGAAGGTTATCCGAAAGCAAGACAGCTAAAGAAATGGCTATAACTTTTTAAGAAATCGAGGTAATAAAATACTCCGATTTTTTCCTCTTATCGTGAGAGAAAAAATATGAAAAACCGACCGGAAAAACGGGTCGGAAAAGTACATATATAGTAGAAAGCGAGATGTCTGCACGGTTCATTGTGAGCGGTGCGAGCATCTCGCTTTTAATAAAAAATCAGGAGGTAAAAATTTATGACAGACGACGAAAGACTGCACGAGCTGATGCTGTGCGACGGGTATGTGGTGAATCCATTACAGATGGAGAGATTCAAGAGGATTCTTGACTTTTTCGTGGACATCACCGCGGAAGGAGTGGACAGGATTGAGTCAATAGAGCTTGTGCCTTACAAACGAGACGGAGTGATAACTGCTTCGCTCACTGCGCTTGACGTCCGGCAAGATGAAATCGAACGTCTCTGCGAAATCTCAACCGGCATCGCATCTATTGCGATTGAAGTGACGGAGGATTGTGCGGTGCTGATTACGGCAACAGTGGCAGATGTATTTGTTCTGAAAGATTGAGAGGTAATAGTATGACAGACTGGTATGAGAAACTGAACAACATGACTGAAGAAGAACATGAAGAACTCTGGCAGAAAACATTACAAGACATAGCAAACATGAACGATGAGCAATACGGAATGTTTTTGAAAGTTCTCGAAGATGTATCCGATTCAATGTTAACGATGGCGGTATGGGATCAGATTCAGGATGAGATAGCTTCCAGAAAGGATGAAGACTACGAACTGAACGAGTCGCAATACTCGAAGTTCTTAATACTCAACGCTTACTTCTGCAAGCTTGCCAAAGAAAACGGTGGAAAATTTGAACCAATCCCGTTAAAACCGAAGTTGGGCGTCGGGTACATATCTTTAAAAGTGAAAGGATTGAATCTTGAAGGAAAGCAGAAAACTGAATTCTTCAATGCAATCAGGATGTTCAGCTCATTCGGAATCGACGCCATGACCGACGGCACACTTTGTATGGAGGGCGTTGTGCCGGAGGTGTTTGTGAGGAAAGCTGAAGAATAATCCTTTTTCTTTTGGAAAAGCGATAATGTATCCTCCTCGCGACTATATTGTTGTAACGCACCCACGACTATATAGGATGTAGGAGTGCCGCGACTATATAAGCGTAAGGGTCTCGTCTGAATGAATATCGGGTGAGTCCTTTACTATCCCATTATTTTAAGGAGGCTTTCTTTATGGAAAGTGCAGAGTTCAATCAAGAGGCATATGACAGATATTTGTTTGACGAGGAGAAGTACTCGGGCGAGGATTTCGCACTGTTGATGGCGGTTACTGAAAAGTATCAGGAAATTCTCGAAGAATCTGATGACGAGGATTTCGAAATTAACCTGCCTCAGTACCAGAAGCTACTTGCCGTATATGCCTATTTCACAAAGTACATCAAATCTTATGGCGGTAAAATCGAGGACATAAAGCTTTCTCCAAGAGAAGAGGTCGGCGACATAACGGTTTTCATTCCAAATCTCTATCTCGAATGTGAAGAAGTTGAGACCTTTGCAAAAGCTCTCGAATATGGCTGTGCGTTGACAATCGACTCAGGAGACAACGGAAGTTTTTGTCTTTCAATGACCATCCCAAGTGTTTTCAAAGAGAAAGGCAAGCCTGTCAGGAATATAGCGCAGAGTCCAATAGGCTTGGGCGATGAGCCAGTTGGTGCAGAGATCTCAGAAGTTATATCAAAATTCCGAAGAGACATCAAACAGATTTTGGATGATGGACAGTACAGAATATCCAAGTCAGTTTACGATTCTCTCTATGAAGCTGTGCTTTTCTTTGCAAAGCAAAAGATGATTGACGATTCCAACGGGATAGAAGGAACAGACCTTCTGCCGGTCAATTTATTTGTCGAAATGAGCAGCGCGCAACTGACAGCGGAATTCATTGTCTTCCAGCCGATGGACAGCATCTCCTATAGTGAATTTTTGAATGTAGTTCGCTCGGCGTCATCACTTCAGATCGCTGCACAGCCTGATGGAATGCACATATCGATAGTGCTGACCTTTGACGGACTTTTTGTGCCTGTCTGAGGTAAGGAGTACATTCAATATCTGCAATAACGTTCATCAAGAATTTACAGTCGGAATAAAGGTCGAAAAATGCCACTTTTTTGCGATGTAAGGCGTTTTTAGTTGTGCATACGGTAATAGGGGTCTTGGTTTCTGTCATCCTCAAATCTGACGCAAATTTCGAGCAGTTCGTTGATATACCGTTTCTTGCCTACAAAAGAAGAGGTATGCACCTTGCAATGCATACCTCTTTGTTTACCACCTCGTCAGGCAGACGCCCTGATATTGATTTTTCTAAAACCTGTCTTATGGGCGGCTGGCTCAGGGGAGGATTTTTTTGGGCTATCGAAGGCTTCTGCGGGAGGAAAGTTCGGCTCCGACGACTGACGTCGTCTCCGCCGAAGCCGAACATGTAGGGGCGGATATCATCCGCCCGGGTTTCTCGACTGGGGTAGTACGGGCGGATAATATCCGCCCCTACACACAAAAACCTCCCACCAATCGGTGGGAGGTTTAATCTTATCGCCTAAATCTGCGGCTAAATCACCGCTTTACTCTTCGCTGTCCTCAACGTCTTCCTCATCTTCCTCAGAAGATGCCTGAGCCTTCAGCTCTTCTTCCTCTTCCGCCTCCTGCTTGGCCTCTTCGGTCGCGAGGGCAAGGAGTTCCTCCTCGGAAAGCTGCTCGACCTCTTCGGTCACGGCTTCCTCGTCGTGCTGGGCGGTCGTGAACGCTGCTACGAGGCGGTCGGGCGAATCCTTCGTCCTCATGATGGTGACACCGCTCGAGTGGCGACCCATAACACTTATATCGGAAGCGCGGACGCGGATGATGATTCCGTCGTTTGAGATGAGAATTACGTCCTCGTCGTCTCTGACAGAGCGGATTCCGCAGACGTGACCCTTCTCATCCGTCACTTTATAGCCCTTGATGCCGTAGCCACCGCGGTTCTGGAGGCGGTAGGCCTCGTTCCTGACGCGCCTGCCGTAGCCCTTGTCCGTAATGGTGAGGATGTCGCAGTCGTCGCGGACGGGCTGGAGAGAGACAACCTCGTCGCCCTCACGGAGCTTGATGGCTCTGACGCCATGGGCGGAGCGGGACATAGCGCGGAGTTTCTCCTCATTAAACCTGATGACCATGCCGTTTCTGGTCGCCACGAGAAGATCTTCGTGCCCATTGGTCATGAGAACGCCTCTTATCTCGTCGCCCTCGTCAAGGCCAATCGCGATGAGTCCAGACTTTCGGACATTCTGGTATTTCGAAAGGTGAGTCCTCTTAATTTTACCGTTGCGGGTGACCATGGTGACATACTTGTCGTCGCCGAAGTCCTCACACTGAAGCATTGCAGCAATCTTGTCCTCGCCAGGGGTGATGGGGAGAATATTCACGATGTTGGTGCCCCTCGAAGACTTTCCGCCCTCGGCAAGCTCGAACGCCTTGAGCTTATACATGATGCCCTTGTCGGTGATGAAGAGGATGTTGTCGTGGGTCGAGCAGACGAGCATCTGGGAGACGAAGTCCTCCTCACGCTGCTTCATGCCGCTGACGCCTCTGCCACCGCGCTTCTGGACGTTGTATTCGGATGAACTCGTCCTCTTAATGTACCCGCCAGCCGTGAGGGCAACGACGTTGGTGTCCTCGGGGATGAGGTCCTCGATGTCGACCTCACCGCTGACCATCTGGATTTCGGTACGTCTGTCGTCGCCGAATTTGTCGGCGATTTCCTGCGATTCCTTTATAATTATGTCTAAAACTCTTTGATGATTGGCTAAAATGTCCTCAAAATCATTGATCTTCGCCTCGATCGCGTCTAATTCGTCGTAGATCTTCTGGCGCTCCATGCCGGTGAGCTGGATGATTCGAAGGTTTGCGATGTACTCCGCCTGAATCTCACTGAGGCCAAATCTCTCGATGAGCCTCTGCTTCGCTTCAGAAGCCGTCTGGGAGGAGCGGATAATCTGCAAAACTTCGTCTATAAAATCTAAAGCGATGACAAGGCCCTTCAGGATATGCTCCCTCTCGCGCGTCTTCTTCAGATCATACTTGGTTCTGCGAACTATAACTTCTGTCTGGAAGTCCAAATACTCTTCTAAGATCTGCTTTAAGGTCAGGACCTTCGGCACGCCGTTCACGAGCGCCAGCATGATGACGCCGACGGTGTCCTGAAGCTGGGTGTAGGTGAAGAGCTTGTTGAGGACGATCTGCGGGTTCGCGTCTTTTTTCAGCTCGATTACGATTCTCATGCCGGTGCGGTCGGACTCATCACGGATGAAATGGATGCCGTCGACGCGCTTGTCCTTAACCAGTTGCGCTATATTCTCGATAAGTCGAGCCTTGTTGACCATGTAGGGGATTTCGGTGACGACGATAGAAGTACGGCCGTTTACTTCCTCGATCTCGGTCTTCGAGCGGAGGGTAATCTTCGCCCTGCCGGTCGCGTAAGCAGCGCGGATGCCGGACTTGCCCATGATGATGCCGCCAGTCGGGAAATCGGGGCCCTTGATGACCTCCATCAGCTCGTCCAAAGTGCAGTCGGGGTTCTCAGCAACAAGCTTCACGCCATTAATTACTTCGCGAAGATTGTGCGGAGGGATATTTGTCGCCATGCCGACGGCGATTCCGACGGAACCGTTTACCAGAATATTTGGGAATCTGGAAGGGAGAACCACCGGCTCCTTCAGTCTGTCATCGAAGTTCGGCTGCCAGTCAACGGTATCCTTGTCAATATCTGTAAGCATATGAACGGCGATTTTGGCCATTTTCGACTCGGTATAACGGTAAGCAGCCGGAGGGTCGCCATCGACAGAACCGAAGTTGCCGTGGCCATCGACGAGCGGATACCTCATCGAGAAGCTCTGCGCCAGTCTTACCATAGCGTCGTAAACCGACGCGTCGCCATGCGGATGATAACGACCCAAGCAGTCGCCGACGGTGGTCGCGCATTTGAGGTACTTCTTGTCCGGCGTCAGGCCATCCTCATACATGGTATAGAGGATTCGGCGGTGAACAGGCTTCAAGCCATCCCGAACATCCGGCAGCGCCCTCTGGATAATAACCGACATCGAGTACGCTAAGAAGGACGACTTCATCTCATCGTTAATCTCCGTAAGTATAACCTTTTTGTCTTCAGCTAACATGTTTTTTCTCGCTTTCGAAATGAATTATATTTTATGTGATTTATTTGCGTATGTAATAAGCCTCAAAATCCAGTATTTACACTGATTTTCCTGAGGTCGGGAAAATCGGGAGGTGGGGTTATTTTGCACCACAGATTCGACCACCATTTTTCGCCGCAACCGACCTTGCGGGCGGATAATATCCGCCCCTACAATTTGGGAATCCGTCCTCCCACCAATTCCTAATTCCGAATTACACTCTCCCTCAGCAAACAAAGTTGTTCTTCACTTAAATCCTGCTTCGGAATAATACACTGAGTATATTTCGTGAACACGCCGAACATCTTCTCGGTCTCGGCGGTCTTGAGGGTCTTGTCGGAGAGGTCGATGGTCGTTTCGGGGATTTCGGGGTAGGGGATGGGATTGCCGGACTCGTCGGGTTCCAAATACTGAGCGTCATCTTCAGGAATAATTGTACGGACTGTAATTTTGTCTTGGAAGATTTTTAAGACATATCGGTCATTTTCTATAGCCGGAAGTGCCCGTTCAACGTTTCTTCTCTCATATTTCGGCGCGAAGGCGTAGATCACCGCCACCGCCAGGCAGATCGCGAGGCAAGTCCATCCGACCCCATAGCTCGGGTCCACGGCGACCTGCTGCACAAACAGCAGCGCCAGCACGAGGAACAGGACGACAAACAGAATCGTCCGCCTTCTTCTATACAATTTGTAATAAGCGTCATACCCCTCGAGCCAGCTCTCCCGCTCGAAGCCGTACTCGATGGTGTCGTTCGATGAGACGTACTCGGCAGGCTCGCTTTCAGCGGGAAGGTCAGGTGTTGGGGTTTCGGTTGTGATTTCGGTTAATTCAGTGGTTTTGGACATTAATTACATCCTTTCGCTTTTAGTTGTCATCAATTATTATCCAGTGTCCATACCGCCTGCTTCCTTCACGGTCCACTTTACCCTTTCTTTTCAGAGAAGCTATTACTCTTTGAATAGTCCTCGGGTTTACAGACAGACTCTGTGCTATTTTGGCAGCGGTTATTGTTGAATCTGATTTTATCATTTCAAATACTACGTCTTCGATTGATTTTTTTATTACGACATCTTTTACGACATCATTTGCGACAGGTGTCATATTAGAGTCGTTTTGTAATATATCATCCCATCCTTCACCGCAATGGCGGTAAAAACGGACAGTAAAACCATATGTGTCACCATAGTATTCTACACGGCAATTTGAATTGTCGCAAGCAACCTGTATTCTCTTAAGACCTGTTGCAAAGCTTTCCATATCCTTCGAGTAATAGAGAGTACGAGTTATCAAAGGATTTCTGCGAATCGGCTTATGGATTTCATTGATAAACATTTCAGGGGTGATTTCTTCAGGAAACTTTCCTGGGCTATATATCTCTATAAAGCTGCGATAAATTGCAACCTCGACACTTTGCCCAGATTCGATCAGTCTGTGTGCAAACGCGTTGACAACAGCTTCTCTTATAGCGTCAACAGGAATTTCCGAAATTTCCTTTCTTTCAAGGCTTCCATCAAATTCAACTCGCCAGTCCATGGAATCAGCGATATATGATGTGGCTTTTTCCGTAAGAGTAAGTATTGATCCGTTGTATCTCCTGATATCGGTAAAAGTAAGTCTTTCATCTGAAGCAAATTTAGCCATCTGAAGCTCATTTATTCCTGAGTCCACAAAAAGAGCAGCACCAGCATTTAAGAGATATTCACCATCAGACAAACCAAGCCTTGCCATAACATCTTCAGGCTCTTCACTCTCAAAGCTGATACGTCCGACATCTTTAGCTTTTTTCAGATATGATATCAGGGTGTCCCTGTCTATATCTGCAATCCTGTAATCAGATTTCTGACTTTCCCATGAATAGCCTATGCTGTCACGTTTGCGAAGCATTTCTTCATACATAGACTGATCCATAACTAAATCTTCATCTGCAACACGAATTCTCGGAACATTGTAGGCAAGGTAAGGACACTGCTTTCCTGAAAATTCGACCAGAACTACTTTCTTATCTCCATAACTGATTTTAGATATAGTAGGGTAAATTGCAGGGTGAATATGGGTTCTGATTGCTTGGCTTATCGTTCGTAATGTCGTGTCATTAATTTCCTGACCTACAACTGTACCATCATTCTTAACACCGAAATAAACCTTTCCACTATTGTGTTTGTTAAGAATAGCTGCAACAGAAACAACAGCCTCTTTTAATTCAGCCGTACTTTTCTTAAATTCAACCTGTTCATTTTCTTCGCCGATAGAATAACTTTTATTGTTCATGTAATTTTAAATTCACTCTCTGCAAGTTCACCGAAGGCAAATCTTGCGAACTTAGACTTCGTCAGAAATCAAGATTTTGGACATACTGTGCATTCTTCTCAATAAACTCTCTTCTGGGATTAACTTTGTCTCCCATCAAGATGGAAAACGTCTCATCCGCCTTGACGGCGTCCTCGAGAGTTATCTTGATGATGGTGCGGGTTTCAGGGTCCATGGTCGTCTCCCAGAGCTGCTCGGGGTCCATCTCACCAAGACCCTTGTATCTCTGGACATCCGGCTTCGAGCGGCCGTCGGGGCTCGTGAGCTCGGCGATGTAGACGTCGCGCTCCTCGTCGGAGAAGGCGTAGCGGACCTGCTTGCCCCTCGACACCTTGAACAGCGGGGGCTGGGCGATGTAGATGTGGCCCTGCTCGATGAGGGGGCGCATAAATCTGAAGAAGAACGTTAAGAGCAGTGTTCTGATGTGGCAGCCGTCGACATCGGCATCGGCCATGATGATGACCTTGCCATAGCGGAGCTTTGTAATATCAAAGTCTTCTCCGATAGAGGTTCCAAGCGCCGTCACGACAGGCGTCAGCTTCTCGTTGCCGTAAACTTTATCTATTCGAGCTTTTTCAACATTCAGCATCTTGCCCCAGAGGGGAAGGATCGCCTGGTACTTACGAACTCGGCCTTCCTTCGCGGAGCCTCCTGCAGAGTCTCCCTCGACGATGAAAATCTCTGTCAAATCTGGGTCTCTTTCCTGACAGTCGGCGAGTTTACCGGGGAGATTTGCCGACTCGAGGGCGGACTTTCTACGAGTCAGGTCACGAGCCCTCTTGGCAGCCTCTCTCGCCTTCTGAGCCTGGACCGACTTGTCAAAGATGGAGTGAGCGACCGCAGGGTTCTCCTCGAAGTAGTTCATCAGCTTCTCGTAGACCATCGCCTCGACGAACGGCCTCACCTCAGGATTGCCGAGTCTTCCCTTCGTCTGGCCTTCAAACTCGCAGTCGGTGAGCTTGACGGAAACGATAGCGGTCAAGCCCTCTCTGACGTCATCGCCAAGGAGCTTCTCGCCAGCTTTAAGAAGGTTGAATTTCTTTCCATAATCATTAATTACTTTAGTAAGAGCATTTTTGAAGCCTGTTTCATGAGTGCCACCGTCAGGCGTGTGGACGTTATTGGCAAACGACAGAACCAGCTCGTTGTAGGAGTCGTTGTACTGGAGCGCAACCTCCGCGGTGTAGTCGTCCTTCATGCCGGAGATATAAATCACGTCAGGGGAGAGGACCTCGAGCCCACGGGTGGTGTTGATGTGTGTGACAAACTCGCGGATACCGCCCTTATAGCAGAGGTCGACCTCAACCGGCTCCTCGCCACGCTTGTCTGTGAAGACAATCCGAACGCCGGCGTTCAGGAAGGCCTGCTCACGAAGCATCGTTAAGAGCGTGTCGTAATCATACTCGGTCGACTGCTCGAAGATTTCAGGGTCGGCCTTAAAGGTGACAGTCGTGCCGGTGCGGTCAGTGTCGCCGATAATCTTTAATTCTTCGGAATAATTTCCGCGCTCGAAGCGCTGGAAGTGGATGTGGGTGCCGTCATAAACAGTCAGCTCGAGCCACTCGGAAAGAGCGTTGACGACAGACGCGCCGACGCCGTGGAGTCCTCCCGCAACCTTATAACCGCCACCGCCGAACTTTCCGCCAGCGTGGAGCACTGTATAGACGACCGTCGCAGCCGAAATGCCCTCCTTCGGGTGAATTCCCGTCGGGATGCCACGCCCGTTGTCGATGACACGGACGACATCGTCCGGCAGAAGCTCGACATCGATCCTGTCGCAGTAGCCTGCCAGCGCCTCGTCGATAGAGTTGGTGACTATCTCATAAACCAAGTGATGAAGCCCTTTGGGTCCCGTGGACCCAATGTACATGCCCGGGCGCTTACGAACCGCCTCGAGACCCTCCAGGACCTGAATTTCACTCGCATCATAATTGTTGTCCTTATCGACCTCGGTCGCCCTCTGGTCGAGTTCGCTAAAGTTATTATCCAAAATGTTATCCTCCGTTGCTTTTCTTTGTGTATGGTATATGTAAAGTTTATTGTTGACGATTTTGTAGGGGCGGATATTATCCGCCCGAGAACCCTCTGGCAATCCGTAGCGGGCGGATGATATCCGCCCCTACATGGTTCGACTCCGGCGACTGAAGTCGCCTGCGTCGAAGCAATTTCAGGCTTCGCCTGAAATTGCACCCCTCCACCGCGCTTCGCGCGGTCCCCTCCCCTTCGGGGGAGGCTTTTTTTAGCTCTAGGATGCTTCCTGCGAAATCCATGTCGCCCTTCGGGCGACGCGACCCCTGCGGGGTCGCCGCTCGCTTCGCTCGCGCCCTCTCAGTCAGCTGCTTCGCAGCTGCCAGCTCTCCCAGAGGGAGAG
>JAJBTZ010000062.1 GCA_020860605.1 Ruminococcus sp.
GCAAGCAGAATATGGACAACGATCAACAGCGCAAGCCTGACCGCAGCAGCAGTAAGTGTCACGGAATTATAGCGGGAAAACGAACCATACCGTATGATCTCTGAATTGGCGTGGTTTCGCACCTCCTTCCCTGTCACAAACACCAGGAAGAACAGCCATCCATAAATCAGATAATAGTGGTCTGCCAGCGCACACAGGACATATTCGAACAGAGATAGCCCGGCTGATTGTGCCACCGTCAGCGTCAGGTTGCTGCTGCTCATAGCCACGAACAACGCTAAAATGATAAAATATGCGAGTATGTCATCCCTTTTCCACAGCTTGCTTTTTATGAGCTTTAACTTCATATCGGCTCTTCTCCCTCCTGCTCAGTGCCAGCACGATTACGGTTGCGACAATGGCAAAGGAAATCGTTCCGGCAAAATAATTATAAACGTGCATACTGTTGGGACTCAGCCGGTTCAACTGGATTGACGTGACAACGCTGTACTCCGGTATCTGGAGCAGAGAGGTAATCAAATTCTCCGCCACAAAGTACACAAAAGGTGCAACGCTCACGATAAAAACATTTTCTGCATACAGAGCCAAACCGTACCCAAACAGGGTAAACAGACCTGCATTAAACCCTTTCCACAGGCACCATACAAGACCGAACGCCACAGGGTGTGAAACCATCAGGTCGCCGAACACATAGCTTTCCAATCCAGAATAATAGCCGGGGGTCGCATCAAATGGCATGATGTACTCCGCAAACAGAAGCCCGCAAAAATAGGTCAAGGCAATTCCTGTCATACAGAGCAGGAATCCCGCCAGCATATGATGTGCCACATACCGGTTGCGTGACATCCGTGTGCTGGAATAATGCAGAAATCCATCCGACTTTTTGTAATACAGTGTGAAGGAAAAGGGCAGCGAGGCCAGCAGCGGCAAAAAGAAGTCCAGCGGCTCACAACCGTAAATCCAAATCTGAATCCTGTATTCTATCGCCGTATTTCCTGCAAACACCACGCAGGAAACGATGAGGGCAATCAGGGCAACGACAAACGCTGCCAATGCGGGGAAAAGCTGCTCCTTCATAAGAGTTTTCAATAATCTAAGGTTCATAGGTCTGCCTCCTGTACAACAAAACGCCCCTTGTTCGTGTTCTGGTATGGACTTAGTATATAGCAAGATGGTTAAGGTGAGATTATCGCAAGATTAATTGTGGATTAATTTTTTCTTTTTTGAGCGCAACAAAAGCCCTCCTGCAGAACGAAAAAAGAGCACTTCTTAATCCTACATCAAGAAGTGCTCTTGTCTTATTCAAACCTGATTCCGTATTGCCTGAAATTCGTGACGCTTCGTCACGAAGCATTATTCTTTGAAATTTTGCTGTCAAATTGCTGTCAACTGTCTGCGATGATTCTCTGAAAATACAATATACAGTGCCTTTAGCTTTCACACAGCCACTATATCTTGTAACTCACTTATCCAACGTCTTCATCGTCGGGAACAAAAGAACATCCCTGATCGCCGGTGAGCCTGTCATGAACTGGACCATTCGGTCGATTCCGAAGCCGATGCCACCCGTCGGGGGCATACCGATTTCGAGGGCGTTCATGAAGTCTTCGTCTATGGAGTTTGCTTCGTCGTCGCCGAGGCGGATGAGCTCCTCCTGAGCCTCGAAGCGCTGGCGCTGGTCGACGGGGTCGTTGAGCTCACTGTAGGCGTTGCACATTTCGGCACGGCAGATGTACATCTCGAAGCGCTCGACATAGTCGGGGTTGTCCGGCTTCCGCTTCGTCAGAGGCGAAATCTCGACCGGGTGATCCATGATGAAGGTCGGCTGGATGAGGTTTTCCTCGACATACTTCTCGAAGAGGAGGTTCAGGATGTCGCCCTTGTGGTGGCGCTTTTCGTCGAACTCGAGGTGGTGCTCGCGGGCAATCTCGAACGCCTCAGCGTCGGTCTTGACGTTAGTATAATCGACGCCAGAATACTTCTTCACGGCCTCGACCATCGTCATCCTCTCGAACGGCTTACCGAGGTCGATGACCTCGCCGTCGTACTCGATCTGTGTGGTTCCGACGACCGTTTCGGCAATGTGTCTGTAGAGATTTTCTGCCAGATCCATCATTCCATGGTAATCGGTGTAGGCCTGGTAGAGCTCCATGAGGGTGAATTCGGGGTTGTGGTGAGTGTCGACGCCTTCGTTGCGGAAGACTCTGCCAATCTCGTAAACTCTGTCAATTCCGCCAACAATAAGCCTCTTGAGGTAGAGCTCGAGCGAAATTCTCAGCTTGACGTCCTCGCCGAGGGAGTTGTAGTGTGTGACGAACGGCCTCGCGTTCGCACCGCCCGCGTTCTGGACGAGCATCGGGGTCTCGACCTCGACAAAGCCCTGTGAATCGAGCCATCTGCGAATTTCGCTGATTATTTTCGAACGCAGAATGAACGTCTTCTTGACGTCAGGGTTGACGATGAGGTCGGTGTACCTCTGGCGGTACCTCGTGTCCCTGTCCTTGAGGCCGTGCCACTTTTCGGGGAGCGGGACGAGGGACTTCGAAAGAAGCGTAATTTTCTTTGCGTGAAGGGAAATTTCGCCACGTCTGGTCCTGAAGACAAAGCCTTCGATGCCGACGATGTCGCCGATGTCCCACTTCTTGAAGTCTGCGAATTCCTCTTCACCGACGTCGTTCATTCTGATGTAGCACTGCATTCTGCCGGCGCTGTCCTGAATGTCGCAGAAGTTGGCCTTGCCCATGTCGCGTCTGCTCATCATTCTTCCGGCAATTTTCCAGGTTTCGGCGTGGATTTTCTCGAGCTCTTCATTGAGAACTTCTTCCGAATCGCCAGCGATTTCTTTTGCTTTCGCTTCTTCTTCCTCATAGTGAGCCCTGAGCTCGGCAGTGGTGGTGTTGAAATCGAACTTTGTTATCTCAAAAGGATTCTTGCCGGCAGCCTTGAGCACCTCAAGCTTGTCAAGGCGGATCTTGCGGAGCGAGTTAACCTCCTCCGCCGTCATCTCTTCGCTGGTGTTTTCCAGTATCTCTTCCGTCATTGTATCTCTCCTTAGGGAAATTTATCTGTCTATACCAAGAATTTCAAACTTGAGAGTTCCCGCAGGAACCTCGACCTCGAAGATATCGCCAATCTTCTTCTTGAGGCAGGCCTTGCCGATGGGAGACTCGTCGGAAATCTTATTGTTGTCAGGGTCAGACTCGGTCGAGCCGACGATCTGGTACGTGAGAATCTCGTCCATGTCGAAGTCCTTGATCTTGACAATCGAACCAACGCCGACTTCGTCGAGGGAGAGGCTGTCGTCGTCGACGATGACAGCGTTCGCAATAACGACCTCAAGGTCGGCGATCTGAGCTTCGAGCATACCCTGCTCGTTCTTCGCCTCATCATACTCAGCGTTCTCGGACAAGTCGCCGTAGGAACGGGCTTCCTTGAGTCTCTCAGCGACTTCCTTACGTCGAACTGTTACAAGATATTCCAGTTCTTCCTGAAGCTTGTTAAACCCATCTCTAGATATTGTAGTAGCTCTCGCCATAATAATTACCTCCAAAATAGTTTTTTGCAGTAATCGTCACCGCCCAGAAGCCTGTGTTCAGGAGGTCCCAAACCCCAGCTCCCAGCCCCAACCGACACTGCACCATTCTTGTATATTATAAGCCTATTTTCAGTGGTTGTCAAGAGGGAAAGAAAAGTGGAAGGATGGGGGGAGCGGAAGAGCTTTTTTCACCTCACCATCCATCAACAAACTCGTCAGCATCGGTCAATGAATTTCTATTGACAAGAGGGCTTATTTGAGTGTAAAATAGGTCTATCAGGTCGCGATTGCGACTTCGGAAAAATATGACAAATTGAATTTGAGGAGGATTACTCAATGTCACAGCTCAAAATGACAGTCGACCAGACAAACAAAATCAGCAAGATCAACAAGGAAATTTATGGCCACTTCGCAGAGCATCTCGGGCGGTGCATCTATGGCGGAATCTATGTCGGCAAGGACAGCCCGATTCCGAACATCAACGGCTACCGTAAGGACGTTGTCGAGGCCCTTAAGGCTCTCAAGGTCCCGGTTCTTCGTTGGCCGGGCGGATGCTTCGCCGATACATACCATTGGAAGGACGGCATCGGCAAGCCTGAAGAAAGACGCAAAATTGTCAACATCCACTGGGGCGGAGTCACAGAGGACAACAGCTTCGGCACTCATGAGTTCCTCGATTTCTGTGAGCTCATCGGCTGCGACGCCTATGTTGCGGTAAATCTCGGTTCTGGAACCGTTCAGGAAGCTGCCGAGTGGGTCGAGTATATGACCTCCTCAAACGTCTCCCCGATGACAGATTTAAGAAAGAAAAATGGCAGGGAGAAGCCCTGGAACGTCAAGTATATCGGCATCGGAAACGAGAGCTGGGGCTGCGGAGGAAGCATGACCGTTGACCACTACTCGAACCTCTACAAGCAGTTCCAGCAGTACATTCCTTCAAACGGCAAGATCGCCTGTGGGCCGAACGCTGCCGACTACAATTGGACGGATGGAATCATGAGAAATTGCCAGTACTCTGGCATGAGGGGCCTTTCGCTCCACTTCTACACTATTCCTACCGGCGACTGGGGCAAGAAGGGCTCGTCGGTCGACTTCCCAGAGAACGAATACTACTCTACCATCGCAAACACCTGGGAGATGGAGACGCTTCTCAAGAAGCATGATGCTGTCATGAACAGATACGACCTCGAGAAGAAGATTGGCCTCGTTGTCGATGAATGGGGAGTCTGGACCGACGTTATTGACGGCACCAACCCTGGCTTCCTCTATCAGCAGAACTCGATGAGAGACGCAATCTTAGCATCCGTCAACCTGAATCTCTTCAACGAGCATTCTGACAGAGTCATGATGGCAAACATCGCCCAGATGGTCAATGTCCTCCAGTCTGTCATCCTCACCGAAGGCGAGCGGATGGTCAAGACCCCGACTTACCACGTCTTCGACATGTACAAGGACCACATGGAGTCGACTCTCGTCTACTCTAACATCGAGAACAAGCAGATTCTTGAGGGAAGATATCTCCCAGCAGTCTCGCAGTCCGTTTCTTTGGACGACAGTGGCAAGCTCCACATCACAATTTCCAATGCGTCTTTGGATGAAGACTTCGACATCAACTGCATCCTCCCGAGAACTGAGTATAAGACCGCAACCGCGAAGATTCTCACGGCTAAATATGACACCTGCAACACGTTTGACAATCCTGATGCAGTTGCTCCTGAAGCATTTACCGACGTCACCCTTGACGGCGAGAGCCTCAAGTTCACGTTGCCTAAGTGCTCCGTTCTGGCGATTGAGCTGTGCTAAATCTTCAAGGAAGGCCCATCTGCAAGCGCTGCCTGCTTGCTGAAATCGACAAAGACGGCCTCTACAAGCGCGTCGAGGAGTTGATAGCAGCGATTCCCGACGACGAAAGGGCAGGGGAGAAGACCTATGCCGAGCGTTTGGATCTCTGCCGAAGATGCCCCAGCCTCGAAAACGGCCTCTGCCGTGAGTGCGGATGCTTTGTCGAGCTGAGGGCAGCCATCAAGGCGAATCGGTGCCCGAGTGTTTATAGGTATTGGGATTGAAAGAACCCCTCCGTCGGCAAAGCTGATGGAGGGGTTTCTATTGACATCATAGTAAAAATCGGTTATAATATACTCAGAATCCTGATACCAAGCGCCATAGGAGGCGAAATTAATGATCACTCGTTCATCTGCGGAAATCCGCCAGAACTACGATGAAATCGCAGATATCTGCAGGAAAACTTCTGCGCCGGTTATCCTCACCAATAATGGAAAAGAGGAATTAGTCGTCATGGACTATGACTCCTACCGCAATAAAAAAATGCTCGAACTCCGTCGGGAACTCGATGAAGTTGAGGAGGCGAGAAAACGGGGGAGCAAGGGATACACTATTGAGGAAGTAGATGCTATGCTCAAAAAAGTGATTGAAGAGGCTTAAGATATGGCGGAACAGAAGACGTACACAGTAAACATTACAGAAAAAGCGGAAAGCATGTTGGAAGGGCATATTCGTTTCATCGCAAAAATCAATAAAGAAGCGGCACATGCAAAGAGACAAGACATTATGAATGCAATTCGTTCTCTGAAGCAGATGCCACAACGGTTTCCGTATATCGATGATGGTTCTGTTGAGTACGACAAATATCACAAGATGTATGTTCCCAAGTGGTATGTCGTAATCTATCATATTCTAGATGACACTGTTTACGTAGACTACATAGTTGACTGCCGTCAGGATTACAATTGGTTGTTGCAATAAAATTAGCTCCCCACCAAGGTTGGTGGGGAGTTTTTAGTTTTGCTCAGTAGAGCTTGTCTGCCCTTCCAGCATCAACCCAAAAATAACCAGTTCATCTCTTCACCAATTCGCTGACCGCACAAACCTTGTCCGCCACGCAGACGATCCATGCTTCACGGCATGTGGGAGGCAGGGGAGTGAGCGGGAACATGTGGTGGGCGATGATTTTTTCTTCGATTGGGGAGAGATTGTAGTCGCGCCTGGCGTTGCGGAGGGCGGTTTTCGCATGGCGGAAGCCATGGAGCCGGTGGCCTTCGCCACCGTGGTGCCAGTTGTAGAGGTAGTAGTCATGGAGAAGTGCCCCACGGATGAGCTCCCGCTGATGGAACTTCCCAGGAAGAGCCTTCGAGAGCCGAAGGCTCACACGAGCCACATGCAAGCTATGGGTATAGACAGAGATGTCGCCATGATGCGGAAACTCCCTCTCCATCCCGAATCTGCCGGTTCTCTCGAGTTCTCTTGTGTAAAATTCAAGTTCGGACATGGGTACCTCCGGGAAACCCCTCAGGCGCTTCGCGCCAGCTCCCCTTTCAGGGGAGCCTTTCTGTGTTTTCTCACAAGCCTCTGATCGAGGCAATTATAGCCTCCCCCGAAGGGGGAGGGGGACCGCTGGCGAAGCCAGTGGTGGAGGGGCGGAATTTCGCCGAAGGCGAAATTCCGCAGTTCGGCTTCGCCGAACTGCAACGCTCGCCCCTTCGGGGCTCGCGCCCTCTCAGTCAGCTTCGCTGACAGCTCTCCCAGAGGGAGAGCCGAGATTTGTGCTCTCGCGAGAGCCTTCGAGAGAAGATCAACTTGGCTCCCCCTCCGGGGGAGCTGGCTGCGCCAAAGGCGCAGACTGAGAGGGCGCGAGCGAAGCGAGCGGGTGTCCCCGCAGGGGACGCATCGGCGTAGACGACGTCAGTCGTCGGAGCCGATATCTGCAAGGGCTGCCTCCCTCTCCGCCTTCCTAATCAACCTCCTCAGCACCACCGCTGCCACAATCGCCAGCACAAATTCCGTGATCGGCTGGGCGTAGGCGAGACCATAGAGCGGATAAACAGCGTTCAGGATAAACAGCGCTGGAATTTCTAGGACGACCTTTCTGGCAAGGGCGAAGCCGAGGCTCAGGTGGCCTTTGCCACAGGCCTGATAGACGCCGACGCCAAGGAAATCGAAACCTAAGAACGGGACGCCGAGGCTCATGCCCCTTAAGAACCTTGTGCCGTAGGCGACAACCTCCTCATTACTCATAAACATCGAAATCAGCCATGGAGCAGCAGCGAAGCAGAAGACCGCCATCACGAGAAGAATCGCGATGGTTATCTTCGCCGTGAAGTGGATACATTCCTTCATTCGCTTGATATTCTTGCTTGCATATGTGTACCCGACAAGCGGCATGATGCCTTGGGAGATGCCCATGCCGATGTACATCGGAATCATGTTGATTTTGTAAGCGATGCCCATCGCAGCGACAGGCTCGGTGCCGAAGGCTGCGGTGAAGTTGTTTAAAACCGTCATGCCAGTGACGTTGAGTAAATTCTGAATCCCGGCAGGAATCCCGACGGTGAAGACCTCTTTAGCGATAGCCTTGGTCGGCTTCGTCATCTTAGGACTGATGCAGACGTAGGTTTTTCCACGCCTCACAAACAGCAGGACGAAGAAGTAGAGGCAGGCGACACAGTTCGAGATAAACGTCGCGAGCCCGGCGCCGGCAGCGCCCATATTGAAGCCGAACGGCAGGATGAAAATCGGATCTAAAATAATGTTGAGGACGCACCCGCTCATCGTTCCGATGCTGGCGTGAAGGGTTGAGCCTTCGGCTCTGACGAAGTTTGCAAGAACGACGTTTAAGATAGCCGGAATCGCGCCACAGGTGGTCGTGTAGAAGAGATAACTCCTGGTCGCGTCAATCGTGGTTGAATCAGCCCCAAGAAGTCCCATAAGCGGAGTCCTGAAAATTGTACATAATAGCGAAAACATCACAGCGCAGAAGAGAGCAGCATAGAACCCGAACGAGCTCGCTCTTCTTACGTCGTCATAGTCCTTCCTCCCGAGTCCACGGCTCATCGCCGACCCGGCACCAACGCCGAAAAGGTTGTTTACAGCGTTAAACGCCAGCAGCACAGGCGCTGCCAGCGTGACCGCAGCGTTCTGAATCGGGTCGTTCAGGTACCCGACGAAATATGTATCCGCAAGGTTATAGATGACCATCACAAGGCTCGACAACACCGTCGGCACCGCCATGGTCAGGACCGCCTTCGGAATCGGCGTCCTCTCGAAAAGTTCAGTTTTTGAGGGTGATTGGGGCATTTTCAGGCTTCCTTTATTGTATATTCGTAAATATAATCCCTCTCCGTCTCTCCTGTACGTGTAAAACCAAGCCTCTCGTGCATTTTTTGTGAGGCCAGATTCCATTTGTAGACGGTGCTGCCGGTGATTTTCTTGTAGCCTAAGGCGGACAGGCGGGCGATAACCGCAGTCATCACCTTCTGACCGATGCCGACGCCACGGTATTTCTCCTCCCAGATCGCAATCGGCGGGTTCTCGGGCTTTACGGTGACATCTCCAACGGAAACATACTCGCCGTTTTCAAGCGCCTGAATGAAGTAAAGCTCGCCAGCACCGTCAAGATAACGGCACATGCTCTTTATGTAATCCATGTCGGGAATCTTGTCCTGGTCGAAAATACCCTCAGAATTCTGGTAGACCACCGGGTCGTGGTAGCCCTCAAGCATCTTGTCGATATTCCAGTCGAACCTCTTGAGCCGTAGCCCCAGCTCGATTTCGATTATTTCGGGTTGGGTTATGTTGGGAAATGGCATAAGGCTTTGACCTCCTACATCATCATATAAGTAAGATTTAATGAAATCCTCGCTTTGCTCGGATGAAATCGTTTGCATCGCAAACGATGAAATTAAATCCGTCCTTACTTCCGCCACAGGCGGATTTCATCGCGAAGCGATTTCATCTGCCGAAGGCAGATTTCTTCCGTCCGCCAGGACGGATTTAGTTGAAAAAACGCCTGAAAAGGCGTTTTTTCTGGTGGAGGCGATGGGAATCGAACCCATGTCCGAAAACTCTTCGGGAGAACTTTCTACGAGTGTAGCTTATCTTTTAGCTTCCCGAAATCTCACGCCGGTAAGCAGGCTTGAGACCTCAGTATCCGCTAATTCATCCCACGGGTAACGGAGTAACCGCAGAACGTTCACTGCTAATCGACGCCCAGACCGATGCCGCAGTACTCATCGGCAGGACGGGCCACTGTCAGGCAGCAGCCAATTCTAAACTATAATCGTCGTTTAAAATTGAAAATTTGCACAGGTTAAAGAGATCAGTGCCTTCTCTACTCGCTTATTCGCCGTCTGAATCCCCGTCGAAACCTTTACGCCCCCATGTTATCTGCCTTCGGCAGTTCGCTTCCCTGCGGGAAGCGCCCTCTCAGTCAGCCACTTCATGGCTGCCAGCTCTCCCAGAGGGAGAGCCGAGATTTGTGCTCTCGCAAGAACTTTCAAAGATGGTTAACTTGGCTCCCCCTCTGGGGGAGCTGTCAGCGAAGCTGACTGAGAGGGCGGTTACTGGTTCCTCTCCTTCAGAACCCTCTCAATATCCCTCTCACTCTGCCTCTTCGCCATGTCGTCCCGCTTGTCGTAGAGCTTTTTACCCTTGCAGAGGCCGATTTCCATCTTGACGCGGGAGCCCTTGTAGTAGAGCTTGAGGGGGACTATTGTCAGGCCTTCCTGGCGGACCTTGTCAAAAAGCCTTCTTATTTCCGATTTGTGGATGAGAAGCCGGCGGTCGCGCCTTGGGTCGCGGTTAAAAATGTTGCCCTTTTCGTAGGGACTGATGTGGACCCCGATGGCGTAAATCTGGCCATCCCTGATCTCGCACCAGCTGTCCTTCAGGTTAGCTCCGCCAAGGCGGATGGACTTGACCTCGGTGCCGACAAGCTCAATGCCGGCCTCCAAAGCCTCCAAAACAAAGTATTCGTGCCTCGCCTGCCGGTTCTCGGCAATAACTCTCTCGCCACTCGATTTAGCCATCCGTCCGCCTCCTCTCTCACTACTTCAATTATATACGAGTTTGGGCAAAATGTCAACTGATTATGCGGGGGATAAAGCTGTATTTTAAAAATTAGGCTGTCTTTTGAAAATATTTTTGGGAAGCAAAAATTTTTCTACGATTTTTGTTGACAATGACGAAATTATATGCTACAATATAGATGTAATAGATGTGATTGATGATTTTTGTGAATCGTCAAAAACCATGCGGGGGGTAGAAGTTATCGCCCCGGAACCCCGAATGCAGATGTGCTACGGGGGCTTTTTTATTTGATATTGTTCCCCTTTGGCATAGATGTGCTGGAGGGGATTTTTGATTTTAAGATGTTGTAGAGAGTGAGTGTTGAACTTGGTTAGACGTGCAGGAATAACAGTTATATTGGTCTTCATGGTGCTTCTAGTTGGTTGTCAGAGCACTGAGATAGAGTTTGAAACAGATGCTGAGAGATTTAAGTATGAGTATGAATCTGTGAATGGCAAGTTAGATTACAGTTGGCAAAAGGCACGTAATGTTTCAATTGATGATGACAATCCAATAGTTTATGCGTCGTACAGTGATCTTATTGATATGATTGACAGCGGAGAAACGTTTGCAGTATATTTCGGCTATAATAAGTGCCCGTGGTGTCGAGGTGCTATTGAAGCAATCCTTGAAAGTGCAAAAGAATATGGAGTTCAGACTCTATACTATGTCGATGTGTATTCATCGAGAGATAAGTATGAGGTATCGAATGGACAAGCAGTACTTAAATCAGAGGGCGAAGAAGGATATAGAGAACTCATAGTTTTGCTTGCCCCAGTTCTTGATGATTACATTTTGGAAGATGACGATGGAAGCGAAGTTGACACTGGCGAAAAGCGTATATATGCTCCGAATGTAATTGTAGTTAAAAATGGCGAAGCGGTAGGCATTGCAGACGATAGCGAGTTATTTACGGATCCATATGGAGAGATAACTGATGAAATTTACTCTGATATGGTGAACATTTATAGCGAGGTTTTTGCAATGCTTACTTATCA
The DNA here is from genome assembly GCA_020860605.1 of Ruminococcus sp. GTDB lineage: Bacteria > Bacillota > Clostridia > Oscillospirales > Ruminococcaceae > Faeciplasma. Next base: position 11,395 of record JAJBTZ010000062.1, read on the forward strand.
ATAAAATTTAGGAGGCATGACGAATGAAAGAAATTACTGCAGAAGAAATGCGAAAAATTAATGGAGGGTTAGTAATTCTGTCTAAGCAAACCATCCAGCGGTTGATACAAAAAATAGGAATTAATGTTAGGAAGCGGAAGTAATTTTGCGCTTGTTCAAATGAGCCATGCCTCTTTTGATATTTCATCCGTCTATCCGTCCCATCTAATTGTAAGGGAGGTGAAAATATGAAGAAAATGACGTCAGCTGAAATGCGCAGTGTTAATGGTGGCAGTCTTATAGCTGCAGCAGTAGTTGGATGGTGCGTAGGCAAGCTTCTCGTTTGCCACACTCTTAAACCTGGCAAGTGCTAATAGGCACTTTCTTTGTGCGGTTGTGCATGTGACAACCGCACAATTTTACTTAATTTATAGGAGAAACTACTATGAATGCTAAGAAATATGTATGCGTAAAACAGGATAACGAAACAGAATGTGGTGCAGCTTGTTTAGCTACGGTTTGCAAATATTATGGATGTCAAGTCGAAATTTCAGAAATACGAAAAATTGCGGGTGTGGATAGATATGGCGCAAACCTTCTAGGACTTCAGGATGCTGCCCAAAAATTAGGATTTGATGCTGTTGGATTGTCAGGTTCATATGAGGAATTAGTTGGCGAAAGTGTGAAATGCCCGTATATCGCACATATAATTAAGGACGGTGTTTTGGAGCATTATGTTGTAGTATTTGAACAAAATAGTAATGGATTAGTCATTGGGGATCCAGCAAGTGGCATTAAAAATTATTCAATAGATGAATTCCAGGCTGTGTGGACTGGACATATTCTATCGCTGATCTGGACTGGTGATATGAGTTTAAAAGAAGCTTCACAACGTAGAAAAATGCACTTGTTTGGTTTTGTTAAACTTATAGCAAAGCACAAACAGGCTGTTTTGCTCATTTCACTACTGTCAATACTTGCAACTGCGTTATCAATAGGGGCAAGCTTTTTCTCATATTATTTATTTGATGTCATAATTCCTGATGCACAGATCAATAGACTAGTGTATTTAGCTATTGCAACAGTATGCGTATATATAGCTGTTTTAGCTCTTAATTATTTGCGAACACGGCTAATAGCCATGATTTCAAAGAAGATAAATTATGATTTGTTTTGCGACTATGTGCTGTCTTTGCTACATATAGATTTTGAATTTTTTGAGCAATATACAACTGGTGATTTGGTGTCAAGGATGCAGGATGCAGATACCGTTCGGGAAGCGCTTTCTCAAATTATCGTGACATTATCACTTGATGTGGCTATGATGCTTGCGAGTTTAGTTACATTTGCAGTTTTAGATTGGAAGTTGCTGATATTATCTATACTAATGCTTGTTATTTATGGATTCTTTGTTGCTATATTCAATAAGCCAATTAGTAAAGTCACAACTGCTCTAAGAGAGAAAGACGCGTTGACTACAAATACTTTTTTAGAAACAGTAGAGGGTATCGAAGATATCAAAGCGTATACATATGAGAAGACGATGTTTGAAAAGAATGAACACAGTATAGAAATGCTCATGGAGACTTTTCGAAAAGGAACAGTCATATACACTTCACAGTCTTTGGTTTCAGATACGATACTGTCTGTAGGCGAAATTATGGTCTTATCATTGAGCGCAATTGAAGTGATTCAAGGAGAAATTTCTATTGGATTAATGTGGGTTTTCTACTATCTGTTTTCTTTATGCTTGGATCCTGTTAAGAACATTGTAAGTTTAATGCCAACCATCCATAAAGCTGAAGTATCTGCAAAAAGACTTAACGATGTAATAACTGCAACAAGAGAGGATGACTTCGAATTAAAGCATGACCTTGAAATAAATGGAGGTTTATCTTTTTCAGGAGTGTCTTTTAGATACGGTAAAAGAAATCTTGTGTTAGATGACATTTCGTTTGAGGTAAATGAAGGGGAGCATATTGCAATAATTGGAGATAGTGGTTCTGGAAAAAGTACTTTAACAAAACTGATATTGCGCTTGTATCATGCTGAGAGTGGCGAGATATGCATAGGTGGTCACGATATCCAAACACTTCCGTTTAATGCGATAAGAGATTCAATTGCGTATGTTGGACAGTCGCCACGACTATTTCGAGGAAGCATAATAGACAACATAAGTATGGGTGCTCCTAATATGGATAAGAAGGATATAATTTCTTTTTTAAATAGTACTGCATATAGGAATGTGATAAATAAATTTTCCTTTGGCTATGATACGATGGTAACCGAAAATGGAAATAATTTATCTGGCGGTCAAAAGCAAATGATCATAATTGGAAGGGCTTTGGCCAAACAAGCTAGAATTTTGATTTTAGATGAGGCAACTTCGGCGCTTGATGAAAATTCAAGAGAGGAGATTAATGCATCTATTGATGAAGTGTACGGTAAAAAGACCATATTGGTTATATCACATGAATCATCAGAAGGTATCTTATGTGATCGTTATATTAAAATCGCCAACGGTCACATCATCGAAAGCGGAACTCACGATGAACTAATGTCGGCTCATGGCAAGTACGCAAAGCTTTGTGAAAGTCAATAGGTAAATAACGAATAAAATCCGCCCGCAGAGTATACGGGCGGATTTATTATGTCTGGAGGTATTATCTGCTCGACGCAACCTCCACCTGCGTCATCGAATTAATCTTCGTCCCGGTAAGCTCAACGAAGATGTACCAGTACGCCATATCATCGGTGGCGACCTCGGGGCGATCGTCATTGATGTAGATAGTATAGTCGCGGTCCTCATCTCTCGTGACGTCAGTGACGTAGGGGTTGATGCTGCCACTGGGTTCTTCCAAAAGAACAAGAATCAGGTCATTAGTTTTAAACCACTCGTCAGAATATCTATAGGTCATCATCTCCCATGTGGTGTCGACATACAGCGGGATCGAGAGGTCGAGCTCATCTTGGATGCTCTCGAGCTCCTCAGTTGAGCGGATCACCGCGTATTGCGGGAAGGTCGAAATCGAGCCACCATTCTCGGCGGGAGCTGTGATGTAGTCGAAGTAGACCGAGCCGGTCGTGTACCACGGCTTCTCGCCGTCATAGTCGTACTCCTCACCAGCGAACTGGTAGCCGTAGACGCTCGAAATCGCGTCCAAGAGCTCTCCAGAGTCGGATGAGTAGCGGACGATGACGTTGTCCTTGAGATAAAAATGCGTTGGAGCAGCGTAGGCGATGCTGATTGTGGTGGATTCCCCAGCGTAGAAGTCGCCCAAAACCGAATATCTCGCAGCCTCATCCAATGCCTCGTACTCGTCCGGGTACTCCCAGAGGGATATGACCTCGCCGTTCGAGACAACCAGCAGGCAGGCAGTTTCGGTGTCCTTCAGGTAGTCCTGCCCGGTGCCGGAGGAGTATTTATACTCAACGCTATAGCCAGCGTCCCAGAGGGCATAGATCAGGTCGTTAGCGTAAGCGGGACGGAAATAGTCTGAGCCAGCGCCAGCGAATTCGGTGCCAAGAATCGAGTTGAAGTCCTGCAAAAACTCGCCCGTTTCAGAGCAGTAGAAGATGATGTTTGAGCCGTTCAGCCAGAAGTGGACGGGATAGACATATTCATATTCGGTGACGGTGTCGTCACTGCCATAAAATGTAGTGCCAGAGCTGTCAAACTGAGAAGCAGCTTGTACAGCGTCCTCCTCCGAGTCGTACTCATAAATGTCGACATACTGGTCGTTCTCGAGGGTATATCCAGTTCCGCCGTTCGATTCGTAGCTCCTGGTGTCGAAGCTTCTCTCGGTGTAGGAGTAAGCCCCTTCAAACACCGCGACGATATCCACTTTTTCAACGGTGGTCCCAGATACCACAACAGTGGTAATATTCTCAGTGCTCTCGGCAGCCTCCGTAGTGACCGAAGTCACGACTTCAGCGTCTCCGCTGATGACAGTAGCCCCAGTAGTCACTTCGGGCTCGTTCTCCTGCGAGCCACATCCCACGAGTGACAAAAGCATGGCCAAAGCCAATGTATAAGCTAAAATTTTCTTCATGCAGAATCTCTCCTTTCGCAGTTAACGCCGGCTTCGCCGGCGCCCTCTCAGTCACGCCTACGGCGTGCCAGCTCTCCCAAAGGGAGAGCCAAGGCTTTCGGAGGACGCGCTTCTTGGCTCCCCCTCTGGGGGAGCTGTCAGCCGAAGGCTGACTGAGAGGGCGCGCGACCGAAGGGAGCGCGGTTCGCCGAAGGCGAGCTGTCTTACCTATAATACACCTTTCCCACCCAAATTATTGCATAGTTTCGAAAAAAATCTGTCCCACAAATGTGAGACAGATGAGGGGCTAAGTCCGTGATAGCGATTGCACAATCGCCGTAATCAGCGTCCATATGAGGCTGTAGACCAGCACCACCGTGGCGGTGAGGGTTCCGCCGAAGGAGCCTACTATGGCGAAGATGACGGCAAGAATGACGCCTAAGATCGAGGCGAGAGCCTGGATTGTCACGCCGACAACCGCCGAGCGCTGGAGCTTCTTCGTGCCACAGAGGAGCATTGCGAGCGAAGCGAACCTTCCCGAATAGATCATCGGTGACGACATCGAAGCGACATAGGAGGTCTGGGCGTCGTAGTCGGAGTGGTATCTGAACGGAAGGAGCTTGAATATCGTCGGCTTGGCCGAGAAGAGCTCCGAAAGCTTGGTGATGCTAAGGAGCGAATCGACGGATCTGAGAATAACCGTGATGCCCTGCTTGTCGAGGTCTCTTAAAGCTCTCGAAACTGAAAGCGAAGCCTTCAGCCTCACGACGTAGATCATCGCAACAACTCCGCCAATCGAGAGATAGACAATGCTGTCGCCCTTGGCGTATGAGGCCTCTTTCTCAGGAGTCGGAAGGCCTTCGATGGAATGGCTCTCCATGAGGGTGCGGTTTCCGAAGAGGACCCTCTGGTTCTCGATCCAGCCGGAAAGCCCAAGGCCATCCTCATAAATATAGCTCTCAACGGGGTAAAGCATCTCCGTTTTGCCCTTGATGGTCTTGTAAAATGCAGGCCTTAAGATGCTCTCAGTCTGGCAGCAGAGGGACGCAGCATAGAGGATTCCCTCCTCAATGGGGGTCTTTCTCACGGGCTTTATATTGACAATCTCGACCATTCCGTCAGGGAAGAGGTCGACAGCGTCGACAAGAACCGAGTTTGTGTCAGAGAACTTGTCGACGGCTGAGTAGCCGAGCATTACTGCTGATGACTGCAAGTATTTCTTCGAACCCTTCGCAAGGGGAATGTTGGTGACGAGCATCATGCCCATCGCCGAGCAGAGCGCCATCGTTCCAGCACCGCAGGAAAGGGCATAGTAGATTCTTGAAGTCGTGTCGGTGATCTCAATCGGATAGACAAAAGCTGTGATAACTCCGACAATTATCGAGATAACCGTCGCAATCGGGACGTAAATCTTGCAGAAGGAATCTGTGAGGTCGGCAGAGTAGCTGTTCTTAATAAAATCGGTGACGAATTCGGTCTTTCTCGAAGTTGAGAGGGAAGGGAAGTCTGTGAGAGCGCCCTTTGTGAACTTACTCGCAACCTCCTCGTCGTCAATATGCATAGCAGCATATTTCGAATAACCGCCGGAGATGTATCTGAAGTTTCGCTCCGTTCTGGTGACGATCAATAGCTTTCCGATGGTGTTGACTAAGAGCCCGAAGATCGAGACGCTGATATAGACGTTTGCGAGCCTCATCTCGACGACTCCTGAGTCGGCCAGCAGCGCCACCGCCGAAATCAGACTGAATATCATCGAAATGGCTGCTAAGCTGTCGCTGTCCGCCTTCAGGGTGAAGAGCTTTTTTATTCCGACGGATATGACCGTGTAGGAAACGAAGCAGGCGACGAGCCCCAAAATAACGTTTGCGAAGACGTATGAGGTCGCCTGAGTGAGAATCGGAATAAGTGTCAGCCCCATGTCGGTCGCAATCGTTATGTATGCTGACAAAAGGGAAGTGATAACCAAAGCGCAGAGCCTTACGACGAGGCTTGATTTGAGGGACGAAATGCTTTTCGCCATATCCTGAGCCTGATCGAAGCTCTCGAAATCGGCGACGGAGTTCTTCTCCGGCTTTTTCTCCTCCTCGGTCTCCTCGATGAACTGCTTGACTCTCTCGCGTCGCTTGGCGTTGAGGTATGCAAGGCGCTCCTCCTCGGTGGCGTTTTCGTCAAGGCCAACCTCGGTGTTCGGGATGATTTTTTTCTCCATCCCAAGGTCGATGTCCTCGATTGAAGCCCGGTTGACCGGGTCGACGTTCTGCCTCTTCGGCTTCGGAGCTCCACGCTCGCTCTTGAGCTTCAGGAGGTCCTGCATTATCATTTCATCGGCGTTCTTGCCGGTTATAGGATGGATTTCAGGCTCACTTGAGGATGATTTCTTTGGAGCTTGCTCGTGAGCAGGCTCCGGCTCCGGCTCTTTTACTGGTTCTGGAGCAGGCTCTGGTTGAGGCTGTGGCTGAGGCTCTGCCTTCTCAAGAGCCTTCTCCATCTCGACGGTGCCCTGAACGGTTTCCTTGCCGTGTCTTAAGTCGAGTGACTCCGCCAGGTCCTCGTGGGCCTCTGGCATCAGCGACTCCATCGCCTCCTGGGCGGTTTGTTCGGGAGAATCCGGCTCGAAGGGATACCTCGGTTTCGGAGCGTCAGTTGAGGCGACCGCCTCGTCCAGAAGGGACGGGTCGAAGACAAAGCTGTTGTCGCCGACCTCTAAAACGTCCTCGATGACCTCGGTCTTCTTCGAAACGGTGGATTTTGGAGTGCCGTTCAGAATGGCATCGAGGTCAAAGGAATCATCGGATACCGTCTTTCCTGCTGTTTTATTTGCATATTCTTCGAGTATGTCCTCGACTGACAGATTTTTATCAGACATTTTGACCTCCAGGAAAATTTATATAGAAACTGAGTATTTATACTATTTGACAGACCGCTGCCTGAGAACCTCATACATAAAGATTCCCGCTGCGACAGAGGCATTGAGGGAATTGACCTTCCCCTTAAGAGGCAGGCTCAGCATGAAGTCGCACTTCTCGCTGACAAGCCTTCCCATTCCTTCGCCTTCAGAGCCGATAACAAGGCCTATGGGCCCAGTCAGGTTTGCCTTGTCATACTGCTCGCCCTTGGCGTCGGTTCCGTAAATCCAGACCCCGTTCTCCTTCAGCTCGTCGATAGCTGCCGGGATGTTGGGAACTCTGGCGACTGGAAGCCAGCTTGCAGCACCAGCCGAAGTCTTGTAAACTGTGCCACTCAGAGACGCCGAACGCCTCTTCGGGATGATAATCCCGTGAGCGCCGGAGCACTCAGCGGTCCTTATGATCGCTCCCAGGTTATGAGGGTCGTTAATCTCGTCGCAGATGATTATAAATGGGTCCTCACCACGGCTCTTTGCAAGCGCAAGTATATCAGAAATTTCAACATACCTAGCACATGCCCCCATTGCGACAACGCCCTGGTGGTTAGTCATGCGGGACATCGCCGTCAGCTTCTCGTGGCTGACCTGCTTGACGACTATGCTTCGCTCTTTAGCGAGCCCGACAATCACCGAGATGGAGCCGGTGGCTTCCTTATCGATATAAATCGTATCGATCGGCTTCTCAGCCTTCAGAGCCTCGATAACCGGGTTCCTGCCGACAATCATCTCTACGGGATAGTCCTCTTCTTCGTTGATTTCCTCGCGCTTGTCGCGCCTTTCAGGCTTCTTTGAGTCGGATTTCCTATAATTTGTATATTTCTTATCGCCACTGTGGCCGTTATTTCTCTTGTAATTACTGTTTTTGTCCATATTCTGACCCCTACATATATTTATACGAAACTATTATATCACATGTAGGCCGCAAATAAAAGCACTTTTTCAAATATTTTTTGCATTTTTCGGGAAGTAAAAACACTTAAGAAAGAATATACGAGCTTGATGCATATCAGTCCGAAATTTCTCCCCTGAAAAAGATAAAACCCGCAAAGCTGCGGGTTCTTGGCTCAAAAGTTATTCTAAAATCGGACTTATAAATCCATTTAAACGATTCGACAAAACCCGCTTAAAACCGACATCTTGAAAAATCTAGGTAAGGGAAACAGCCCAAAACCGCGTGTATATCTTAAATATACGCCCCGTAAACCTGGTCCCTTATGTTCGGTTTAAAACCAAATCGCGCTAAACCGCCAATTTCTCAACTTTTAAACGGAGTTTTCAACGCGAAAGCTTAATTTAAGTTCCAATTTTCAACACTTTCAACAGAGTTTTAAACAAGAAAGTTGAAAATGGGGTATACGGAGGGTATTATTTGTCGCCTTCGGCGACAACGACTTGGATGACGCCAAGTCGGCAAGTTCGGCTTCGCCGAACTTGCACCCCTCAGTCGCCCTTCGGGCGCCAGCTCCCCTAAGCGTAGGGGAGCCTAGATTCCGCACTTTTAGCCTCTCCTAAGCTTAGGAGAGGGGGACCGCTGGCGAAGCCAGTGGTGGAGTGGTCGCCCGCCGAAGGCGGGCGTTTCACTTAAACTCCCACTCATTCCATCCCTTCGTCATATCCACCGAGAAGTAATACTCCCACTCGCCGGTGTCGGAGTCCTTTTCGAGCCAGATGTAGTATATTTTGTCCGTATTGTTCACGCGGAATTCAGCGCGGACGACGAGGAAGTTCTTCTCATCCCAGCTCCAGCCTCGAAGGAAGTTATTATACCTGTTTGACTCGATGACCTGCCTCGTTTCCGTATAGTCCACCTTGGCGCCGTAGATGATTATCTGGTTGCCATCCTCGAAGTTGGAGTTTATCAGCCAGGTAAGCGCTGCGCTTACCACGTATGCTTCCGGCGTGGAGGCGGTTTCGGAAACCTCCGAATAGGTGACAAATACGTATTCAAACATCTCGTCCGTGTCCGCTTCGTAGCAGGACCACTCGCCAGCGGTGGTCGAGCTCTCCTCAATCAACAGCCAGACCGATTGATAACCACTCTCACGGTCGGTCAAGCTCTCATCATACTCAGCGTAGAACTCCGCATAGTAAACGACGAAGTTGTAAATCCGTATATTTTCGGAATTGTACCATACCCGCCCGTATTTGTTCGCATAGTTCTCATTCATAGCTGCTGCGGTCTTGTCGTAATCAAGAACACACCCAAGCAGCTCAAACTCTTCGACATAGTCCTCGCTCGAGAACTCATCGAAATACTCCATAGCAGCCTGATACGATTCCACATCGTCCTTGCACCAGCCATCATAACCGACGCCATCCACGTTGAAGAGCCCTAAGTATGTACACTGATAGTCTGAGTCGATGTCGGAATTGTAGTAGAGCACCCAGAGGTCGTTCACCTCGTCATACTCCATCCAATACCAGTTTGCCAGATAGCCATCGGTGTTGTGGGAGATTGCGTGGTAGTAGACCTCGTAATACTCGGCATAGACGACGACAAAGTTGTCTTCGTTCCATTCCCGTTCGTCAACAAGTTCGGTCTCTTCCGAAAGCACCCTCGCCGTTTCTTCTTCATCAATCTCAGCGCCGTAGATTTCAAGATTTATAACATAGCTGAGATCTGAGCGGTTCCGAAGAAGATTCGTGACCGAAGTCACAGGGTCGTCTGTGGGAGACTGGTTCGCGGTTTCATAAGAGTAGGATTTACTCGAATAAACCGCCATCGCCGACACCACCGCCAGCGCCACGACAACAGCAGCAATAAGCACCGACCTAAGACTTACCATCCTCTTAGGCCTGATGCTCCTTGCATGAGAGATATATTTGTCATCAATATCATTAAGAGCTCTAAGATGCTCTCGGATACATCTCTTGAATCCATGGGTTACTCCTGTTTTTAGTCTGTATCTTTATATAAAAATCTCGACTTGGTCGCCGTGATGTCGGTCATCGAGTAGCATGACCATTCATTGGTTTCTGTGTCTCTTTCCATCCAGAGGGAAGCGATTACATCGTCGGCCCCGCCGTCAGAGTATATGATTTGGTACTCGGCATAGATAATGTAGAAGGTCTTGTCGGCTCTGCTCCAGCCTCGCTCTTCAGCAAGGGGGTTCGAACCGTCGATAAGCACCAGACGGGTCTGGTCGCTGTCGACCTTTGAACCGTATATACAGACGCTTTCAATGCTTTCGTCTTCGGCTAATGCCTCAATAGCCTCAAGTGCTGCAGCCTGAGCCCTCTCATCTTGATCTGGCTGAGCTTCACGGGTTACATACACATATTCGAGCTCCACATCGGTGTCCGCCTTATAGCAAGCCCACTCACCAGTGTCTTCATCTTTCTCCATCCAGAGCCACACAGCCGAATTTTCGTAGTCGGCACAATATTCCACATAGACAACATAGAAGGTGTAGTCGTAACTCGGAATCTGCGTCAAATGCCAGTCACGCTCTTCGGCAAGCTCGGGATAATCTCTGATAACCTCGAGAGCCTTGGAATAGTCAAACTTGTACCCGAAAATCTCGACATCGGAGAAGTTTTCTTCGAGATACGTTGTCGCAGCATTGTAAGCAGCAACGTCGTCCTTTGTCCAGCGACTGTGACCATTCGGCTCAAAGATGCCACGGAATTCGATACCGTTCCTGCTGTCATAGTAGAGCCATTCGCCTGACGATTCGACCTTTTCCATCCAGAACCACGCTGCCGTATAACCATCGTCGTACGGCGATAAATCGTGATTATATTCGACATAGTATTCCATATACACTATGGCAAAAGTGTCGGTACTCCATCCACGCTCTTCGATTATTTCTCCCCAGCTTTCGATTGAAAGAATTCTCTCGGTTTCTTCCTCATCAACCATACCGCCGTAAACCTCGACTGTTATTGCGTAATCCTTGTCAATCTGATTTTCGATAATATTCAAAGCTGACTCAACAGCGTCATTAGTCGGAGATTGATAGAACAGATCATGAAAGCTGTCAGAGGTTACGGTGAGGGCACATACTGTCGCCACCACCACAATCACCGCTGCAATCAGCACTCTTCTTATATTCACAACCCGCTTGCGGTTAATATTCATGGCGTGGAGGATATATTCGTCCTTGATGTCGCCGAGAGCGTTTAAGATATTAATGGCGGTAGTCATTATAGTCCACCCCCAATTCTATGAGAAGCTTTTTCCTGAGCCGATAGAGCGTTGTCTTGACTTTACTTTCCCCACACCCAAACATCTCGGCAATGTCCTTGATCGAGTCCATGTACCAGTAACGCCTTAAGAACATGTCGCGGTCGGACTCCTTCAGCTTTGATAAGAACTTGTTTAAGGCCTCTGTGAGAGCCTTCGCGTCGATTTCCTCCTCGACTGAGGAGCCTGAGGGGATGCTATCGGCGAGTTCGTCCAAAACAAGGTCAACCTCGCCTCCGCCTCGCTTTTCCGCAATATTCGAGCGTCTTATATTAAGAGAAATCCTTCGGGTGATTTTCGCCAGGAAAGCTGAGAGGACATTCGGCCTCTCGGGAGGCATACTGTCCCAGGCTCGAAGATATGTATCGTTGACCGCCTCCGAGGCGTCCTCGCGGTTGTAGAGAATATTGTAGGCAATAGTCGAGAGATACCCGCCATACTTGCGGTCAGTCTCCCCGATAGCGTTTTCTGAGCGGGCCCAGTATAGTTCAATAATCTGCCTGTCCTCCAAGGTCATCACTCCCTTTCACTTATATAGACACGGTTTTTAGGGGAAGCGTTACATTTATTTTACTATGAATTTTGGGGAAGTGCAAGCCTCTAACGCTACCTTTGTCGGCTACGGCGACTGAAGTCGCCTCCGCTGACGCGATTTCGCTGAAGGCGAAATCGCAGCGCTCGCTTCGCTCGCGCCCTCTCAGTCAGCTGCTTCGCAGCTGCCAGCTCCCCCAGAGGGGGAGCCAAGTTGTTGCCTCAAGGAAGGCTTTGTGCAAGCGGAAATCTCGGCTCTCCCTCTGGGAGAGCTGTCGCCCGAAGGACGACTGAGAGGGCGCGAGCCCTGAAGGGGCGAGCGTAGATTTTCGCCTTCGGCGAAAATCGCCAGTTCGGCGAAGCCGAACTGCCTCTTGCAAACTCCTCGCAAATATCTTATAATATAATCAAATACCCCGAAAGAAGGCCATTCCAATGCGTGAAAGCATATTAACCATACCTATAAGTGAAATATTCGAGCCGAAGTGTGGGTGCCCTATCTGCACTATGAGGGAGATGCTCGAAAAGAGGACTATTGAATACATAATGGGAGCTGCAATGATGGAGCCGGATGTGAGGATCGAGACCAACCGCCTCGGCTTCTGCCGGGAGCATTACAACATGATGCTCAAGCAGAAGAACCGCCTCTCGCTTGCCCTCATGCTTCAGACACACCTCGAGACCATCAATCAGGAGGTCTTCGAGAAGAAGGGCCTTTTCGCCACGAACTCCAAAAAGCAGAAGGCCATCGGCGAGTATGACCATTCCTGCTTCGTCTGCTCGAAGGTAGACTGGGGCATGGAGCGCCTGATGGTGACCGTTTTCGACATGTACGAGAACTCTGAAGATTTCCGCAGACTCTTCGCCGAGCAGCCCTACATCTGCATGAGAGACTGCGACCTGCTCATCACCAAGGCTCAGAGCGACATGAACAAGAAGTATCAGTCCACCTTCATCTCGACCTGCATCGACCTTGCCGGGAAATACTGCAACGAACTCTATGACGACGTCTCCCACTACTGCTCGATGTATGATTATAGAAACTCCGGCCCCGATGCCGACTGGGGCAATTCGAGGGATTCGATCGAGAGGGCGATTAAGTTTTTGACGGGGAGAGACGCATAATTTGTAGGGGCGGATATCATCCGCCCGAAAACCCTCCGTCAATCCGTAACGGGCAGATAATATCTGCCCCTACATAGTCGGCTCCGACGACTGACGTCGTCTCCGCCGACGCAAGTTCGGCGAAGCCGAACTTGCACGCTCGCTTCGCTCGCGCCCTCTCAGTCGCCTTCGGCGACAGCTCTCCCAGAGGGAGAGCCAAGAATTCCACTTGCACAAAGCCTTCCTTGAGGCAGTAACTTGGCTCTCCCTCCGGGAGAGCTGGCAGCTGCGAAGCAGCTGACTGAGAGGGCGCGAGCCCCGAAGGGGCGAACGTGGAATTTCGCCGAAGGCGAAATTCCGCAGTTTCCCGGAGGGAAACTGCACTTGCCTTCGCCAATAACTTGCTACAGAAAGAGAAAACCATGCTAAACCAAAAACTCGAACTCATAACATACGAATCTACCGACGTCGGCGTCCTCCTGAAGGTCGACCACTTAAACCTTGCCAAAACCCTCGACTGCGGACAGGCTTTCCGATGGGAAGCTGTCGGCGAGGGGAGATATCACGGCTATTATGTCAACCGTGAGCTGTACATATCTGAGACTGACGACGGGATTTTGTTCGAGAATGTTTCCGTAGACGAGTTTAAAAACGTCTGGTTTGACTACTTCGATCTGGGGACGGATTGGGGAGAGATAAGGGAGAGGCTCAGCAGCGATCCGACGCTGAAGGCTGCTTGTGAGAAGTGTGAAGGGCTTCGGATTCTTCGGCAGGACTCTTGGGAAGCGTTGGTGTCGTTTATTATCTCGCAGAACAACAATATTCCGAGAATCAAGAGTATTCTTGCGAAGCTCACGGAGCATTTTGGTGGCTTCCCGACTGCTGAGCAGCTGGCGATGGAGACTCCCGAGAGCCTTCAGTTCTTACACTCTGGCTATAGAGCCAGATACCTTGTCGACGCTGGAAAAATGGTCTCGAGTGGGGAGATTTCGCTTGAGGATTGCAGGAAAATGAGCTATCCTGACGCCAAAAAGGAGCTCATGAGAATTTGCGGTGTCGGCAGCAAGGTCGCCGACTGCACCCTCCTCTATGGCCTTGGCTTCATGGAGGCCTTCCCGGTCGACGTCTGGATCAAGCGGGCTGTCGCGAAGTATTATCCCGATGGCTTGTCCGAGTGCACCAAGGGCATCGAGGGGATAGCACAGTTATTTTTGTTTGATTATATTAGAGGTGAGGAGTCGTGAAAACAGCCGGCATCATCGCCGAATATAACCCGTTCCATAACGGGCACCTAAGGCAGATTCAGGCCACTCGTGAGGCTGGCTACGACAGAATTGTCGCCGTGATGAGCGGAAACGTCGTCCAACGTGGCGATGTCGCCGTCTGCGATATGGGACAGAGGGCAAAAGTCGCCGTTCAGAACGGCGTTGATTTGGTATTAGAGCTTCCGATGCCCTATTCGCTCGCAAGTGCTGAGGATTTCGCAAGGGCTGGCGTGAGCATACTTTCGAGGCTCGGCTGTGTCGATGCTCTTTCTTTCGGTTCAGAATGTGGAGATGTCGCAAGGCTTCAGGCCTGTGCCGACGCTATTGACGGGCTCAATCCCGCCGAAATCAAGGCTCTTATGTCGGAAGGCCTGACCTATCCGCAAGCTGCTGCAAGGCTTCTAGGCGACGATATCCTCAGTGGCGCGAATAATGTGCTGGCGATCGAATACATCCGCAAGCTCAAGGGCACTGGCATAGTGCCGTTCACCGTTCAGAGAAATATCGCCCACGACAGCTCGGAGATAGGGAACACTGTTTCGGCTATGAAAATCCGTGAGATGCTTAGGGCAGGCGAGGATATCTCAGAATTCGTCCCAGAAGTCCCCACGGATTTATCTTTTATAGAAAATATTGATAAACTGATCCTGAGCCTTGCAGCGTTTCAGGACTCAGAAAACCCGAGAATCAGAAAATTCGCCATACAGGCGACGAGCTTAGACGAGCTCTACTCTCTTGTGAAAACCCGAAACGTCACCCATGCAAGGGTTCGTCGTGAAGTCCTGCAAGCAGCCTTGGGAATCAGAGCAGGCGAAACCGCCACGGAACCGCCGTATGCGAGAATCTTAGCCGCAAATGCGACCGGCATCGAGCTTTTAGGCGAAATCAAACGGTCAGGCTCAATACCAATCTCAGCTTCCCTTGCGGAGCTTTCAAAGATTTGCGAACGAAATGCAGAGCTGACCGAAAGAGCATCGAAGCTTTGGCACTTTGCAAGAGCAGAGCAGGGGAGCTATCGCTCCGAATTTTCGAGGGAGTTTAAAATATCGACATGAACCAGAGAATAAGACTTGAATATCTCACGCCCGAGAATATAGATAGGGTGAAAGCCATCCACCGGGAGGACATCAGCGAGGACTGGGTCGACGATATGGACACCATTATGGAGTACACTCAGTACGGCTTGGAGCACGGTTGCATCGGGCACACCTATGCGATTGTATGGGAAGACCAGTATATCGGCGTGATTCTTCTGGGCGAGGCGATACCGTGGGAGACCGACCCGCCGGAAATGAGTGAACAGCCCTTCTACAGGCTTATGAACTTCATCATCGACAACCGCTACCGCAATCTCGGCATCGGCGGATATGTCCTTGAGACGGTAATAAAGGCGATTTATGATGAATACGGTGTCCGACCGATTGCTCTTGGGGTTCACGAGGACAACGAAGGTGCGGCTCGCTTCTATGAGCGTTACGGGTTCAGGAAAACGGAGTATCGGGAAGACGACGACTGCTATTTTATCCGATACCCCGATTTCATTCATCCTTCACAAACCCCGCACAAGGAGTGAATAATCTTCATGTATACTCGTCCTATTGAAAACAGGAGGAATTGACTATGAAATGGAATATTGTTACCGATTCGAGTTGTGATTTGTTCCCCGAAGAGTATGAGAACGGGGAGGTTGGACTGTCAAGTGTGCCGTTTGTTATAAGTGTTGGAGACAGAGATTTTAAGGATGATGAGAATCTTGACGTCGCCGAGATGGTTGACGCCATGGAAGAATATAGTGGAGTGAGCCGTTCCTCATGCCCTTCCCCTGACGAGTGGCTCAAGGAGTTTGACAAGGCGGATATGAATATCGTCCTGCCGATATCTTCGAACCTTTCTGGAAGCATGAACAGTGCTCTTACTGCAAAGAATCTCGCTCTTGAGAGCAGCCCTGAGAAGAAGATTGCGGTTGTTGATTCTCGCTCAACAGGTCCCGAGATCGCAATGTGTGTTGAGAGAATAAGGGATATGATCAAATCCGGCATGAATTTTGACAACATAGTTTCTGAGGTGCAGAATTTCTTCAAGGATACCCATATCGCTTTTGCGCTGTCTTCGTTTGACAACCTTGTCAAGAACGGACGGATGAACAAGATTGTCGGTTTCATCGCAAAGAAGCTCGGTATGTGGGGAATAGGCGTCGGAAGCGACGAGGGCAAGATCGAGATAAAGGGTAAGGTCCGTGGGTCGGTCAGGATGATAGGAATGCTCATCGAAGAGATGAAGGAAAAGGGCTTTGACGGCGGAAGAGTTATCATCAGCCATTGCCAGAATTCAAAGCTTGCCGAAGTCCTTCGGGACAAGATAATCTCCACTTGGAACTCAGCTGATGTTTCAATCATGCCGACAAGGGGTCTATGCAGCTTCTATGCCGAACGTGAAGGCTTGATATTGAGCTTCTGATTTCAAAACAATAACTTTTCCCGTGGATTCTCAAACGAAATTCACGGGAATTTTGCGTCTCTACTTGATTTTTCCCTCCTCATATTGTATAATTTTTATGGAAATAATACTTCAACCGAAAGGAAGTTATTTATGAATTTAGTATTAGTTGTAAATGCGGGAAGCTCTTCGCTCAAGTATCAGCTTCTCAATATGGAGGACGAGTCGGTTCTCGCCAAGGGCAACTGCGACAGAATCGGCATTGATGGGCACCTTTCCCACAAGGTTCCCTCTAAGGGAATCGAAATCAGCGAGGACGTCAGTTTCCCGACCCACACCGAGGCTTTCGAGAAACTTGTTGAGGTTCTCACCTCTGGCGAAGGCAAGGTCATCGACTCGATGAGCGAAATCTCGGCTGTTGGCCACAGAGTCGTTCACGGCGGTGAGCTCTACAAGGAGACCACTCTCGTAACAGATCAGGTCATCGACGACATCGACGCTCTTTCCGAGCTCGCACCTGTCCACAATCATCCGAACGCACTTGCTTTGAGAGCATGTAAGAAGGTTCTGGCTCCTGGCACTCCTCAGGTCGCAGTCTTCGACACTGCTTTCCATCAGACAATGCCCCCGAAGGCCTACATGTTCGGACTTCCTTATGAGGACTACAAGAATTATCAGGTGAGAAAGTATGGCTTCCATGGCACCTCTCACCGTTTCGTAACCAAGAGCCTTGCTGAGGCTATGGGCAAGCCTTTGAGCGAACTCAAGATCGTCTCCTGCCACCTTGGCAACGGCTCTTCCATCACCGCTGTTGATGGCGGAAAGTCTGTCGACACCACCATGGGCTTCACACCTCTCGATGGCCTTCTTATGGGAACCCGTTGTGGAAGCGTTGACCCTTCAGCTGTCACCTATGTCATGGAGAAGCACGGCTTCTCGGCTCACGAGATGAGCGAATATATGAACAAGAAGTCTGGCTTCCTCGGCATGAGCGGAGTTGGCTCCGACAACCGTGAGGTCTGCGCTGCAGCTGCCGAGGGCAACGAGAGAGCCCAGATTACACTTGACATTCTTTCATATCAGATCAAGAAGTACATCGGCTCCTATGCTGCTGCCATGAATGGCCTCGACGCCATCCTCTTCACCGGCGGTATCGGCGAGAATTCCTCTGAAGTCAGAGGCGCCGTCTGCGAGAACATGAGCTTCTATGGCATCGAGATCGACGAAGAGCTCAATAAGTCCATTCACGGCAAGCTCGTCAAGCTCTCGACTGAGAATTCTAAGGTTGAGGTCTGGGTAGTTCCCACCAACGAGGAGCTCCTCATCGCCCGTGACACTCTTGCAGTAGTTGAGGGCAACAAGTAATATGATTTTCGAGGGCTTTTTCGTCTGGATTTACGCGCTGTACCTTGTGTTTATGAGCTTCGTCACCTTCGTCATGTACGGCGTCGACAAGCGGAAGGCTAAGAAGGGACAGTGGCGGATAAGCGAAAAAGCCCTTCTCATATCAGGCTTCGTTGGTGGAGCAGCTGGAGCACTTATCGGCATGAAGCTCTTCCGCCACAAAACGAGGCACTGGTATTTCTGGGCGATAAACATCGTCGGGCTCTGCTGGCAGATAGCTCTTCTCATCTTCATTTCAGCGATTGGATGGTGGTATTTATGAGTAAGAATACAAACCGCATGGACTGCGACACCTGCTCCCATTGCGTCTGGGACGAGGACAGCGAAGACTACGTCTGCATCATCAACTTCGACGAAGACGAAGCCGCCAGCTTCTACTCTTCCCACAGCTTCAATTGCCCGTATTATTCGCTGGATGATGAGTATGGGATTGTCAGGAAGCAGATGTGAGACAGTTCGGCTTCGCCGAACTGGAGAGTTAGTCGGCTTCGCCGACCGCGCCTTCGGCGCGCCCTCTCAGTCGCCTTCGGCGACAGCTCCCCCAGAGGGGGAGCCAAGATTTCCGCTTGCACAAAGCTTTCCTGAGGCAGCAACTCGGCTCTCCCTCTGGGATGAGCGCATTAGTTCAGCTTCGCTGAACTAAGAGAGTTGCTTCGCAACTCTGACTGAGAGGGCGCGAGCCCAAAGGGCGAGCGGTTCGCCGTAGGCGAACTATGGCGAAGGGATTTATTTCAACAAAGGAGTAATACACATGTCATACACATTCACCGCATCAAAAGCAGCTTCTGCTTGCATCGACTGGATCCGTGATTGGTTCTCGAAGAATGGACCTGAGTGCAACGCAGTCTTAGGAATTTCTGGCGGAAAGGACAGCTCGGTTACGGCTGCTTTGCTCGTTCAGGCGCTTGGAAAAGAGCGCGTTATTGGGGTTCTCATGCCTCAGGGGGAGCAGTTTGATATCGGGTATTCGAGGGAGCTCTGTGAGCTTTTAGGCATCCGCCATATTGAGGTCAACATCGGCGAGACTGTTGAGGCTCTGAAGAAGTCCTTGGGCTTCGAGCCGTCGGTCGCGACGCTTACAAACATCCCGCCGAGAGTCAGAATGACGGTTCTTTATGCCATCGCTCAGTCGAACAACGGCAGAGTCGCCAATACCTGCAATCTCTCGGAGGACTGGGTCGGCTATGCGACGCTTTATGGCGACGGAGCAGGCGACTTCGGTCCCATCTCGAACTTCACCGTTCAGGAGGTCAAGGCTATTGGAAGATACTTAGGACTCCCTGAAAAGTTCGTCGAAAAGCCACCGCTTGATGGCCTCTGTGGAAAGACTGACGAGGACAACCTGGGCTTCACCTATAAGGCGCTCGACCAGTACATCCGTGAGGGAATCGAGCCTGAGCCTGAGACGAAGGCGAGAATCGACCGCCTCAACCGCCTGAACCAGTTCAAGCTGAAGCGCTTCGACACATTCACCTATACCGAAGAATAAAAACACCGGCAGAGCTTAACCTCTGCCGGTTTTATTTCGCGTTTATGCCGACTAATCTATAACCTTTCCGTCTTCAATCTTGATGACCCTGTCCGCCTTGGCGGCGATTTCCGGGTCGTGGGTGACCATGATGAGGGTCTGGCCGAATTGCTGAGCACAATCCCGAAGGAGCTGGATGGTCGTCTCGCCGTTCTTGCGGTCAAGGTTTCCAGTGGGCTCGTCCGCAAAGATGAGCTGGGGCTTTGCAAGGACAGACCTCGCTATCGCAACTCTCTGCTGCTCGCCTCCCGAAAGCTCGGTTGGGTACTTCTTGAGCTTGTCGTCGATTCCAAGAAGCTCGGTGACGCTCTTCAAGAACTCCGGGTCGGGCTTCTTGTTGTCGAGCTTCATCGGCATACAGATGTTGTTGAGGACTGTGTACTCATCCAAAAGATTGAACTGCTGGAAGACAAACCCCATGTGGCGCCTTCTGAACTCAGCCATCTTGGCGTCCGGGTAGGAATAGAGGTCCTCATCGTTCAGGTAAATATTTCCCTCAGTCGGCTCATCGAGACCGCCTAAGATATGTAAAAGCGTCGACTTGCCGGAGCCACTTCGACCGATAATCGTGTAGAACAGCCCCTCCTCAAACTCGGCGCTGACGCCGTTCAGGGCATGAGTCTCACCAGATTCTGCCTTGTAGGTCTTGTAAATGTCCTTAGCCCTTAAAACAATACTCATAATCTTTATCTCCTTTTCCTTTTGAAAGCTCAAAAAGCTTTCCTGTTAGTATAATACCATAAATTGACGTATTTTGTCAATACCATAATGCTAATTTTTTGAAATTTTATCTCTCCCCGCCACAATCACTCATTCGCTTCGGAGCATTTCCATGAGGGTGTAGCGGCCCAGTTTGTGCTTCGGGACAAACAGCACGAGGCAGACTATCGTGAGCATCCCCACCACCAAAGCTGGCATGAGAATCGACATATTTGCGAACCTCTCAAGGTTGCCAAAATAGCTTCTGATTATCGCCGTGACTGTTCCTCCTTCAGACAGAGCGCTTCTGTTTGTATAGACACAGTAGCCGAGATAGCCAATCCACGCGATAACAACTGCCGATATGGCACGGGCAAGTGCTTGCCTCAGGAAGCTAAGTCTCTGCTGATTCTTCGACATTCCAATAGCTCTGAGTACGCCGTATTTCTTCTTTTCCTGCTCCGATTCAAGCTTGACGGTGCTTGCAAGTATCAGGATTACTACAAGAGCTATACAACCGCCACTTACGGACAGAAGAATCAGCCTCTGAAGCCAGTTCTGGGCGGTGGCATAATTATACTCTCTCAGACTGTTCATACTAAGCCCTGCATTTGAAGCTATGCTTGCGATTACGGCATCCGTGGAGAGGAACTCTGCAGTGGAGTTGGCATAGATATATGAGGATCTGTAGCCAACTTCTTCGCCAGAAACGTAGGTTATATATCTTGTTGAATAATTTTCATTTATCATGCAGTAGCCCTCTGGAATCTGGTCAACCATCTTCTGCATGAAGTTCTTTGAGCAGACTATGTAGTAGCTGCAGCCAAGCGCATCAACAACACTGGTCTGTACCTTTTCGAAGCTTACGCCACCGACGGTTGTCGTGATTTCCGAGTGCAGAGTTTCGCCGTCATCCAGTATATATTGACCTTCACGGGATGAAGCGTAGCATGAATACATATCAAAGCCAATGGTGACGGATTCGCCGATTTCGGGAGTTTCAAGCTTGCTGTCCGATACAACAGAGAACAGGACAGCGTCACCACTCATGAAGGCTTCGTAATCAAGATTGGAGAAGTCGAAGTTATAGCCATATGTGTTTTCGTTGTGCCAGTCACTCGGGTCGTCAATCACGACAAGCTTGACGTTATCAATTTCGGTCGTTCCGAAAGTAATATCGGTGATGTCCTCTTTTGAGTCGCTCTGGACGTCTGTTATTCCAGGAACCGACAGGATGAGGTCTATAGTTTCATCAGTTACCTTAGGGGTTGCATATGTATTGGCAATCATATACGACCATGTCGACGATACACTGTCGTATGTGTAAGCGGGATATATGACATTGA
The DNA here is from genome assembly GCA_020860605.1 of Ruminococcus sp. Classification (GTDB taxonomy): domain Bacteria; phylum Bacillota; class Clostridia; order Oscillospirales; family Ruminococcaceae; genus Faeciplasma. The sequence continues at coordinate 32,809 of JAJBTZ010000062.1, forward strand.
GCGCTGTGAAAACGACGGTAAAGCAAAGTATCAGGGACAAAACACTTATGAGAACACGCTGTAGTGTCTGTGATTTTCTCTTGCTTTTAGTGCCCATGGTCATCCGACCAGTAAGAGGCGTTGAGAGCACGGTTATATATGTAACCCCTCTGACCAGAAGTATTCCCAGAATCCATACAAGTCCTGCACAGAGAATGATATTGGTTGGAATACTGACGACAATATCAACCGAGCCGGAATAAACACCAAGCTTGAGGATAAGCCACATTCCGACGGCACCCAAAACAGTTCCCAGAATTATTGCAGGTATGCAGAGAATCAGCGATTCAAGAGCAATCATGGCGAGGATCTGCCGTTTTGAAGCACCTATGCTCCGCATACGAACCGTTCTCTGAACCTCCTTCGGCATATTGAGGATATAGATGACCACAACCGCAAGAAGGGAAACGACAAATATTATGGCAACATAGAGAATATTGAGGCTTGCCTCCTCGTCGGAGACGCTTATTGCATAGTTGGTGGCGACTTTTCTTGAACGCAGGTAGGAATCGGAGGCAACCGCCTCTTCTGAACCTGATTTTATTGTGAAGAAGCAGGTTGAAACGGGGTCGCTGACAAAAGTCTTGTGATTGGCTTCCGAGACAAGCGCATTAGCAGCGTCTTCGGTGATAATTGCACTGTTGAGCGTGGTATCTCCCAAAACCGACCAGATGCTCGAGTACTCTTTGATAACACCACACAGAGTGTAGGTCTTATCGAGATATACATATACTCCGTTATAGTCGGTGATGAATGTTACAGTAAATTCTATCTCTTGACCCAGCTCGTAATCGTAGCCAAGAGCAGAGAGAAGGTCTGCCTCCATCGCAATCTCGTCTTCGTTTTCAGGAAGCCTGCCACTGTTCATCGATATTCCCAAGTCTGTCATAGAATCGCTTATGGTGCCGATTCCAGACCCGTTGATGGTGGCATACGTCGTGATATCTCCCACCTCTTCGGCCAATTCCGCACTTTCAAGATACTCGTAATCTTTATCCACCGAGCTCGAAATCATCCCGTACCAGGAGCCATAGGTGTCGGTTCTGTACTGCTCATTGGTCGCTGTGATGCTGTAGCTGTAGCCTAAGACTATAAACGCAAAGGCAAACGATATGGTCAGGACAGCGAGTATCAGAAAAGTCTGACTCCTTCGGCGTTTAAGGCCTTGGAAGGCTAAAGAAAAGATTGTTTTGAACATTGCTTCTGTCTCCTTTAAATTCTAATTCCTTAGTAAAAAGAATATCACGGCCGAAAAAGAATGTCAATGGGTTTTCACCACCTGAAAATCCATCACCTGTCTTCCCTCAGCATCTCCATGAGGGTGTATTTGTTGAGCCCAAGCTTGGAGGTGTAGCAGATTAGGAACACCACGGCGAAGGCGGCGAGGTTTACGAAGACTATTGTGGCAGGGGACGAGAGCAGGATTATATTGTCCATGTAGCTCTTTATTACGTTCCAGACCGTGGCACCAGCTTTAATCGAACTCCAGTAGCTGACTATAAGCCTGAGGATGAACACTGCCCAGCCGATTGCGAAGGCGACAAGCGAACGTAATAGAGCCGTGCCTGCAAGCCTCAGATTTCTCTGCCGCTTCGACATTCCGATGGCTTGCAAAACTCCATAGCGTTTCTTCTCACGCTCGGTTTCAAGGCGGATTGTGCTCGAAAGGATGATGAGAGTCACCACTCCGATTGCCGCACCGGCGACGAACAGGAGAATCAAGGTCTGGCTGAACGACTGAAGCTGTGCCGAGTATTTCTCACGGTAGTTGGATATGCCCCATCCACGAGCAATAACATAGCTTGAAATCGCCGTGTCGGTTGAAAGATATGAAGCGTTGGAATCCGCAAAGGCATATGCGTTTTTGAAGACCGCAGTATCTCCGCTTTCAAAAACATCGCCATAGTAGGAGACTGAGCCGCCACCCGGCAGAGCATCAATCAGCTTCTGCAAAAATGCCTTAGAGCAGACGACATCATAGGTACTGATCATAAAGCCATAGTTATAACCGCTGCCGTTCAACACCTTGAAATTGTTGACAGCCCCGATTGTCGTATCGACATCGACGCCAGAAACGGTCACGGTCATGCTTTCTCCTGAAGTGGGAACTGCGGAGGCTGTGTCTGTGCTGGGAATTATAATCATCACGCAGTCGCCGTTGTGGAAGGCTTCGAGGTCGACTTTCGAGAAGTCAAAAGCCCCGTTCCAGCCATCCGTCTCGTCAACGACATAGAAGACGGCGTTGGATCTCTCTATATCGCCGATAGTCACGTCCGCATAAATCCTTGAAAAGCCCCAAGCGTCAGAGATTCCGGGGATTTCGGCAATCTCGTCGAGCTCCTCATCGGAAATTGAAAATTCGGATGTGCTGATAAAATATGACAGGGCTGCAACTCTTAGCTGATATGCTACCACGGTCGGCAGGGCAGTCAGGACAGTGTAGATAACCACTGTGCAGAAGACCGCCGACAAAACGATAATCGCAGTTTTCTGTAGCCTCCGGGAGTTTCTCGCTTTCTTAACCTGCATTCCCATTCTTCCAGTCAGAGGAGTGAAGAGCGCAACCTGCACAGTGACAAGCCTGACCACGAGGATTCCCACAATCCACATGACAAACATGCCGGTAAGCACGCTCATAGGAATGCTCACGATAACATCAACCGAACCGGCGTAGACGCTGAACCGAAGCAGTGCCCATAGCCCCACCGCTCCACTTGCCATTCCGATAATGATTGACGGTACAGACACGATAAGGGTTTCGAGTATCACAAGTAATAGTGCCTGTCCCTTTGTAGAGCCGAGGCTCCGAAGCCTCACAATCTTTCTTATTTCCGACTGCATCTGGAGTATATAAACGATAACGACTGCCAAAAGCGAGACGGCGAATATCATCACTACATAGACTGTGTTGACAGTGGAATCAGAGGCGTTGTCAAGATATGCCGAATTGACTGTGATAGTGCCCTTTGAAACGGTGAAAAGATAGTAATTAAGCTCGCTCTGTGCGGTGGATGCCAAGCCTGATTTCACAGAGAAGTAGCAGGAAGTCACGGGCATATCGAGCTCATATTCGTAAGCCGAAGCCATTTTTAATGCGGTATTATAGATATCATCGGCGTCCTCTTCCGTAATAATTGCGCCGTTAAGCGTGGAAGCGCTCGACCAAGTGTCGCTGTATTCAGAGATAACGCCACAGAGGGTATATGTTCGTGACACGAAAACTGTCTCATCTCCGGCAGAAAGCGAAACCGTCAGAGTGATGTCCTGTCCCAATGTGTACCCATACCCAAGTGAGCTCAGTGTGTCCGCCTCAATTGCGATTTCTCCACTGTTTTCCGGCAGATGTCCCGAATTCATCGAGACGCCAAAGCTCGCGAAATTATTGTCAATAGTGCCGATACCAGTGTTCCCGGCTGTGCCGTAGCAAGTGGTCAAGCCATAGCTTTCGAGCCAGTCGGTCGATTCGAGATATCGGGTATCATCGCTGTCTGCATTCGCAAAGCCTCCGTACCACGAGCCATAGGTCGAGAAGCGATAGTTTGAATTGGTCGCAACGATGCTCTCGGAGTAGCTTATCGTCATAACCGCAAACGCAAGCGAAATAATCAGCACCGCCGCAATCAGCAGCGTCTGGGATTTCTTTCTGCGGATGCCTTCAAGGGCGAGAGAAAAGATTGTTTTGAACATTATTTATCACCTATCCTCCCTTAACATTTCCATGAGGCTGTATTTGTTGAGGCCGAGCTTCGAGGTGTAGCAGATCAGGAGGACTGTGGCGAAAAGCGCTGTTGTCAGGAGAACCAGTGACCAGGCGGGGATGTAGTGAATGGTCAGATTTCTTAAGTGGCTGGTTACAAGGCTGATGATTGTGGTGCTTCCGCCTGTTATATCGTCGAGGTTTCTGAATATGACTGTGGATAAGTATGCTCCCCAGCCGATTATTATCGCGACGATTGAACGGGCGAAGGCGGTTCCCATAAGCCTTATATTTCTCTGTCGGCGGGACATGCCGATCGCCTGAAGAATGCCATATTTCTTCTTTTCGCGCTGGGTTTCGAGCCTGATTGTGCTCGAAAGGATTATGAGAACAATCACAGATATACAGATTCCGCTGACATAGAGCATTATTATGGTCTGGAGGTAGTCCTGAGTGAGGGAGTCGTTGGCTGCACGGCTGTTGTTGACGACGTCCAGATAGAGTCTGGAAGCGGTTGAGATCAATGTCTTGTCGGTGGAAGCATCGGCGGTGCTACTATTGGCGAAGCCGGTTGCGTTATCAAAATTAGACACCACATCGCCTGATTTATAGGAATTTTGCGCTGTGCTGATGGTGGCGCCTCCAGAAAGAGAATCCACCATCTTCTGCAGAAATGCTCTTGAGCAAACAATTCCACATTCCCCGGAGTAGACGCCCGGCATACCATAATCGACGTAGTCTGTGATATTGGTTATCTGAGTGGAGGCAATATTTGCGCTCACAGCTACGCTCTGATAGCTCACCGTCACCTCGTCGCTAAGACCGGCAACGTCCAGGTCGTCCTTTGAATTAAACGTAACTATAACGCTGGTGCCCGCTTCGAAGTCTTCCGTATCTACTTTTGAGAAGTCGAAGGCATAGGACCAGTCGGCGGTGCCGTCTATCACATAAAGAGTCGCAGACATGCTGTCGCCTGCTTCGTTGGAGGCGTTCGCGTAGACTATGGTATAGCCCAAAATGCTGTCAATGCCGAAAACGGAGCTGAGAGCCTCAATATCGCTGTCAGAAATCCCCTCATTAGTCGGAGTTATGTCCTTGATACTATAGTCCTTATTATGACTCCACACGTTATAATTATAGATAGCTGAAAGGGAATTTAAAGATGTGAAGAGGACGGCAATGCAGAGTGTCGCCGACATTGCAAAGATGAGAACCTTCTGGAATCTCTGAGAGGTACGCCTTCTCTTGGCGGTCATGCCCATTCTGCCGGTGAGCGGAGTGGCGAAGGCTATCTGGAGGGTGACGGTTCTGATTACAAATACTCCCAATAACCACACGGCAACTGCCGGAAGGAGTGCCGACCAAGGGATATTTACGACTATCGCGATTGAGCCGGTGAACACGCTAAGCTTGAGGAGAATCACGATTCCTATGGCCCCCAAAGCCGTTCCTAAGATAAGCGACGGGATGCAGCAGAGCATTGTTTCGGTGAAGATGAGTGCCCGGACTTGTCCTTTAGTTGCGCCCAGGCTTCTGAAACGAACTATTCTCTGAACCTCCGGCTGGAGCTGGAGGGCATATATCACGACAACGGCAAGAAGGGAAACCGCAAAAATAAGTACGACATAGAAGGAATTATAGCTGGCTTCGCTTGCATTATGAGAATATGCCAGAGCGTTTGTCAGGACGGTTTTGTCGCTTGACAAAGCACTGGTTCTTGTTTCCTGAAGATAGGCGTTGACGCTTTCCTTCATTGTGTCCTCGCAGCCGTCAAGAACGGTGAAATAATAGGAGACCGACGGGCTCGGCATCGGAGCACGCTTCTGAGAGGCAACCTGCTGAGCTTGAGCGTAGAGGGATTCAGCATCCTCTTCAGTTATAATCGCGCTGTTCAATGTGCAATACATCGAAGTCGACCAGAGGTTAGTATAGTTCGAGATGATGCCAGTTACAGTAAAGGTTCCGACAACGCTTACAGCGGTGTCTCCTGATGAATTCTCATAAAATATAATATTCATCGAGATTTTCTGACCGACAACGGGGTCATAGCCCAAAGCGCTGAGGAGCGCTTCCTCTACTGCTATTTCACCACTCGATTCGGGAAGTCTGCCTTCAAGTAGGGTTATTCCCATATCGGCAAGATTCTCGTCAACCGTTCCGATTCCGTAATTTGAAACCGTTCCGTAGTTCGTGCTCGTCCCGAGAGAGTCGAGCCAGTCCTCCCCTGTCAGGAATTCATAGTCGCCATTCTGAGTGTTGGGGATGGCGCCATACCAGCTGCCATAGATGGTGTAGCGATAGGCTTCATTCGTGGCAGTTATACTGCCGGAGTAGCTTATGACCAGCACGGCCACAAGGAGGGATATTGTCAGGACAGACACTATGATGAGAGTCTGACGCTTTCTTCGTCTGACGCCTTCGAAGGCGAGGCTGAATATTGTTCTGAACATTTTTTGTCACCTATCCTCCCTCAGCATTTCCATGAGGTTGTATTTATTGAGCCCGAGCTTTGAGGTGTAGCAGATCATGAGTACCACTGCAAACATGCAGGCGGTCATAAGTCCGATTACCCAGCTTGGGATGAAGCTGGTCGTGAGGCTACTCATGTAGCTTGAAATGACGCTTAAGACTGTCGCGCCTTCCTCCCTCAGGGTGCTGAAATTGCTAATTATAACCGAGCCGAGATAGGCTCCCCAGCCGACAATTACTGCAACAAGAGATCTTGCAAACGCTGTTCTCATCAGCTCACGGTTCCGCTGCTTGCGGGACATTCCGATCGCCTGGAGGATGCCATAACGCCTCTTTTCGCGCTGGGTTTCGAGGCGGATGGTGCTTGAAAGGATGATGAGCACGACCACGGCAATGCAGAGGCCACTGACGATGAGGAGGATTACCGTCTGAAGGTTGTCCTGAGCATAGGTCGTGTTCAGGGTGCGGTCATTTTTCATGAGCAGGAAATTCATGCCAAGCGCAGATTTCAGTGTTGAATCGGTGGCATAGCTGGCAATATTTCTGTCGGCATAGGCGACAACCTTGGTGAAATATGAGAACGAATAGTTGCGGAAGCCGATTCCGCTCGTACCGCCGAACCACCTTGTCCCATCAGGCATGGCTTCGAGGATTTTCTTGAAATATGCCCTTGAGCAGACGACTGCAAACTCCGCTTCCTCAGCGTCTATATAGGCGTATGCATTGTCGCTCACGATGTCTATGCCCATGACCTCGCCGTCAACGTATGATTCGATAGCACCCGTGAAGGTGTCGGGGCAGAGGGTTATGGTGTCTCCCTTACTGAATCCTGGATTTTCGTCTCGCGAAGTGAACGCAAGGAGAACACCGTCGCCGTTTTCAAACGCCTCTATATCAATTCCCGAAAGGTCAAAAACGGTTGACCAGTCGACATTTCCGTCGATGACATAGATTGCAGCATCCACGACCTCACCGTCAACGAGGACGTTTATATCCATCTGGGTGTAAGCTCTGACGTTCTTGATTCCAGGGATGGACATCATTTCCTCTATAAATTCGTCGGAAATATCGTCGAGATGATCTGAATAATAATACTCTTCATATTTGGCTCTTGAAGCGTTCAGGGTGTAACCCTGCTTTGTGAAGCCATAATCATACATGTTGTACCAGTAGTTGTACTCGTATATTGGCGAAAGCGAGTTGAGGACGGTGAACAGAACCGAGACACAGAGGACTATCGACATGACGCTTATGAGAACCCTCTGCAGCCTTGCATAGAACTTCTTTTTCTTCGCCGTCATCCCCATTCTTCCCGTCAGAGGAGTCGCAAGTGCGACAAGAAACGTAACCATTCTCACAGCCAATACTCCCAATATCCACGAAACTATGGCGAGTATCAGGATTCCCCATGGGATCGAGACAGTGACGGCAACAGATCCTCCGAAAACGGAGAGCTTAAGAATAAGCCATGTACCGATAGCGCCGATTACCGTGCCTATAATCATAGCGGGCACGCAGGTCAGAAGCGATTCGCAGGTGATAAGAAGCGCCAGCTGCCCCTTAGTTGAGCCGAGGCTACGAAGCCGGACAATCTTCCTGATTTCCGCCTGCATCTGCAGGACATAGATAACTATTACTGCGACAAGACTGATGATGAAAATCATAATGACATATGTTGTGTTATAGTTTGCATCCGTTGCGTTGGCGGTATATGCCAAGGTATTGACCTTGACAGACTTGTAGCTTGCAAGGACCCCTTCCGGCCTTGTTTCCATGAGATATTCGTTGACCGCAGTCTCCATCTCATCCTCATAGCCTTCCTTGACGGTGAAGAAGTAGGAACTGTTTATTGTGGTGGAGGCGCCGACGATTTTCGCGTCAGCTGCGACGGAATCGAGGGCATCCTCCGTGACTACTGCTCCGACAAGCATTGCATAATTGGAAACCGACCAGAGCCTTGTGTATTCAGAAATGATACCTGAGATTGTGTATGTACGGTTCAGGTAGTGGGGTTCATCCAGATCGTCATAGGTATAAAAAGCAATGGAAATGGTTATCTCGTCGCCGACGCCCTTATCGGTGCCAAGGCTTGACAGATAAGTCTCTTCAAGAGCAATTTCTGAGCTGGTTTCTGGAAGCCTGCCTTCGAGCATATTGATGCCCATCTGGGAAAGGTTCTCGTCAATCGCTCCGAATCCGCAGGAGTAGACAGAGGTTGAAACATAGCCGAAGCTTTTGCTTACGCCGAGCGAGTCGAGCCATTCCTGCTCAAGAAGGAATTCCTCGTCGCCATCCATTCCGCCGGGGATAGCGCCGTACCACGAGCCATAGAGCGAGAAACGGTAGTCCTTGTTGGTTTCAGTAATGCTGTCGGTCGAGCTTATCATCATGACGACAAAGGCGATCGAAATTGTCAGGATTGCCACCACCAGCAAGGTCTGCTTACGCTTTCTCCATAAGCCCTGAAATGCGAGCGAAAACATTGTTTTGAACATAGATATCTCTCCTATCTTTCTTTTCAATTAATTGAATCATACCACAACTGGTTCTATTTGTCAATACCTTTTTGACAAAAATTTTCAATATTTTCAGGCGGTGGCTCAGAAAACAAAAAAGCCCGATTTTCATCGGACTTTTCTTATTTGTTGGATTTCAGATTAATCCTTCAACGTCAGCAAATCAGTGAAGAATCTGTTCATCTCCTCTTCGGTGTCGAAGACGGCGGTGTACATCTGGTTGGACATAGCGTCTGCCAGAGCATCGGGAATTCTGCTCCACATCCTCATGTTCGGGCCATACTTCGCCATGATGGCTTCGTGGTTCAGGTTGAACTCCATGCCGTCACGTCTTCCGCAGAAGGCACAGAACTTGCGGACCTTATAGGGGTCGGAGGAGGGCTTATTGAACGCGATCATATCAGCCCAGAGCTTGTAGACGTCGGTTTCATAGGCGTAGTCATACATGTCGGGAGTGTAGCCACCTGAAGGTCTCATGTTTACTTCGAGACCAACGATGTCGCCCTTCTTGCCGAGGCCTTCCTGGTCAGCATTGAGAACGAAGTATTCAAGGTGGATAAACCTCGCCTTGACGCCGAAAGCCTTGACGGTTCTTCTTCCGATATCGATGAGCTCGTCCGGGAGCTGAGGGACGATGTAGTAGATGGTGTTTCTTGCCTCGTTGACGACGTCCATGAGCGACTCTGGCGTGACGTTGCCAGACTCGAAGATCGGCTCGCCGTTCTGGTCGATAATGGCGTCGTAGGTTCTTACGTAGCCGTTGACGAACTCCTCCATGATGTAGGTTTCAAGGTCTTTGTGCTCAAAGAAGAATTCGAGCTCCTCGTCGCTGCTGAGCCGATAGGTGTGGCTCGCTCCAACGCCGTTGTCGGGCTTGACGATGACTGGGTAGCCGACAGTGTCGATAAACTCCCTTGCGTCGTCGATGGTGTCGATAACGTGATACCGAGCAGTCGGGACACCGGCCTTCTTGTAGTACTCCTTCATGAGCGACTTGTACTTGACGTGTGAGATGTCGTCGTCCTTGAAGCCTGAAGTTATGTTGAATTCAGTCCTCAGGTGAGCGTCCCTCTCGAGCCAGTACTCGTTGTTCGACTCAAGCCAGTCGATCTTGCCATACTTGTAGGTAAAGAACGCGACCGCCTTGAACACCTCGTCGTAGTTCTCAAGCGTCGAGACCTTGTAGTACTCATCAAGGCTCTCCCTTAAGTGCTGATCAAGCTCCTCATAAGGGCAGTCACCAATTCCAAGGACTCTCAGCCCATTGTTCTTAAGCTCCGCACAGAACTTCCAGTAGGTCACCGGGAAGTTAGGGGAAATGAAGATGAAGTTTTGCATATCAATCAATCCTTTCAAATGGATAGTAATTCAGAGTAAAGTCGCCCTTCGGGCGACCGCTCGCCCCTTCGGGGCTCGCGCCCTCTCAGTCAGCCCCTTCGGGGCTGCCAGCTCTCCCGGAGGGAGAGCCGAGATGCTGCCTCGGGAAAGCCTTGTGCAAGAGGCAATCTTGGCTCCCCCTTTGGGGGAGCTGTCGCCGAAGGCGACTGAGAGGGCGCGCGACCGAAGGGAGCGCGGTCGGCGAAGCCGACATGGCTTTTATCCCAACAACTGTGGAACATAATGTTCCACCATCTTATACCACCAACACCAATCATGGGCCACGTCGTAGCCCTAATATTCAACCCTGCCGTTGATGCCCTTGCGTCTCATGACGTCGTCAAGCCATCTTGTGCTCACAAGGAGGGGTTCTTCCCAGGCGCCTTGGCCTACAACGATGAGGATCTTTCGCTCGTTGTACATCTGGATGTAGGGATGGTCGGCAGGCATATTCTCAAGGTAGTTGACGGGGGAGTTGCGGTATAAGATATCGTCCATATAGTCGCCGAAGAAGAGCTTCGAGTCGTAGAGGCCGGAGATGGCGAAAACGGTGTCGAAGATGTCGGGGCGTCTGAAGAAGAGGTTTGCAGCGTGCATCGCACCCATCGAGCAGCCAAAGGTCATAATCGGCTGGTCATAGCCGTTCTTGAGGCCACTTAAGTGCTTGACAGTCAGAACAAGCTCCTCAATCATGTAGTTGTACCAATGCTCGTGCCACTCAATGCGACCTCTCGGGTCGCCGTTGGCAGCGTAGGTCTCGTTGTCGACGACGTCGACCGAGTAGACGGTAACCCGTCCCTCGTCGATCCACTTCGCCCAATAATCAATCATCCCGAAGTTCTCAAAATCAAAGAACCTGCCACCCTGGCAAGGAATAAATATAACCGGCTTCCCAGCATGGCCGTAGACCTTGAATTCCATGTCCCGCTGAAGATAGCTGCTGTAATGCTTGTGGTATTCTATATTCATCTGGTTTCCTTCTTTCTGTGTATGAGGCAGTCATAGCCTCCCCTGAAAGGGGAGGGGGACCGCCACGCGAAGCGTGGTGGTGGAGGGGTTTCCGCAAGGGAAAGGTCGGCTACGGCGACTGGCGTCGCCTTCGCCGACGCGATTTCAGGCGAAGCCTGAAATCGCACCCCTCAGTCAGCTGCTTCGCAGCTGCCAGCTCCCCTTGTCAGGGGAGCCAGTATTCTTCCCTCGAAGCTTCTGAGAGAAGCACAGCTTTTCCTTCGGCAATTATGGCTCCCCTGTCAAGGGGAGCTGGCGCGAAGCGCCTGAGGGGTGCGATTTTCGCTGAAGGCGAAAATCGCGTCGCTGCGAAGCAGCGACAACTGTTGGCCTACACCCCCAAACACTCCATAAAAATCGGAATCTGCTGCTCCCAGCTGGCCTCGCTGTGTGTGCCACCGGGCACGATCCTGAACGTGAGGTTCACCCGCTTCGTGAGAAGCGCGTGGGAGACGGAAATCAGGGCTTCGGGGGAGTCGTCGTGGTTGAAGATTTCCTTGCTGCCGTAGTCCATGTAGATGCAGGTGTCGTTGCGGATTCTTGAGGTCGCGATCATGTCCAGGACCTTTTCCTGGTCAATCCAGAGGCTCGGCGAAAGGCAGGCAGCGCGCTGGAAGATTTTATTGTAGCAAATCGCAGCGTAGAGCGACATCAATCCTCCCATAGACGAGCCACAGATGATGGTGTGCTCCCTGTCGGGGAGAGTCTTGTATTCTCGGTCGATCTGAGGCTTCAAAGTCCAGACGAGCCAGTCCATATAGGCTTTTCCCTTGCCATCAATCTTCCCAAGGGTCGAATTCTCGAAGTCGATGGGGGAGTACTCGCTTAGACGCGAATTCCCCTCATGATTGCACTCAACCGCCACTATTATAAGAGGCGTCTTCGTCCAGCTCATGTAGCTGTCCATCCCCCACGACTTGCCGTATGTAGCGTCGCTGTCGAAGAAGACATTGTGCCCGTCAAACATGTACATGACAGGGTACCGCCTGTCGTCATCGTAATAGTAGTCAGGCAGATAGAGGTAAACCCTGCGGGGGTTGTCGCCGGACAACTGCGGAATAGTAATATCCCAGACCTTAACCATATCAAATTCCCCTTTGAATTTTTTGTTGCTTATAATAGTATAGTTTTATTCGGGTGAAATGTCAATAAGTTAGCGCAAAAAAAGCCTCCCCCGAAGGGGGAGGGGGACCGTCGCCTTCGGCGACGGTGGAGGGGTGCAAGTTCGGCGAAGCCGAACTTGCGACTTTCGCCGAAGGCGAAAGTCTACGCTCGCCCCTTCGGGGCTCGCGCCCTCTCAGTCAGCCCCTTCGGGGCTGCCAGCTCCCCCAAAGGGGGAGCCAAGATTTCCACTTGCACAAAGCCTTCCTTGAGGCAGCAACTTGGCTCTCCCTCTGGGAGAGCTGTCACGCGAAGCGTGACTGAGAGGGCGC
>JAJBTZ010000053.1 GCA_020860605.1 Ruminococcus sp.
AGCGAAGCTGAAAATTGCTTCGGCGGAGTTGGCTTCAGCCAACGTAGCCGAAAATCGCAAGGTAAGATCAATTCAGCAAGGCACCTCCCACACCACTCACACCACCTCTGGTGCTTGCTGTCTTATAAAGGAGACTAAAATGAAGAGTACAGTAACAGCAAAAACAGTTGAAGAGGCGAAGGCTAAGCTTTGCCAGGAGCTCGGTGTAGACGAGTCGAAAATCACCTTCACAGTTCTGGAGGAGCCCAAGAAGGGCCTCTTCGGCATGAAGGGTGAAGCGAAGGTTGAGGGCGAGTATAATGAGACGAAGGCTGACATCGCAGCTAAGTATGTCTCAGATATCATGGTCGCAATGGGCTACGTTAAGCCCACCATCACCATCACCGAGACCGAAGAGGGAGCAGTTTTGGATCTCTCCGGCGAAGGCGTTGACGGAATTATCGGAAGACGCGGTGAGACCATCGACAGCTTGCAGTATCTTGCATCTCTCGCCTGCAACAAGCAGGACAAGGAATTCTATAGAATCACCCTTGACTGCGATGGCTTCCGTGCAAGAAGAAAGGCTCAGCTCGAGGATTTGGCCAGAAAGATGGCTGAGAAGGCCAAGAGAACCGGCAGAACGATGTCCCTCGAGCCAATGAACCCCTACGAGAGAAGAATCATCCACGCAGCAGTTTCCGAAGTCGAAGGCTGCACCTCCCGCTCCGTCGGCGAGGACCCATACCGCAAGGTTCTGATCTCCTCCACCGAGCGCAGACCCTACAACGGCGGTGGCAACAGACGCTATAACAACAACGGCAGAAACGACCGCAGAGACGGCAACCGTAACGGTGGCTACAGAAAGAACGGCGGCAGACGCCGTGAGGATTTCAAGGCCAGAAGCCTCGATATCTCCTCGTCGTTTGAGAAGGACTACAAGAAGCCCAAGCCCGAAGACGAACTCGGCTCCGCAGGGCTCTACTCGAAGATTGAGTTCTGATTGAATCTGGTCGACGACCAGAAACGCAAATAATCACAAATCGGCTTCTCCGGCGGTTTCAGGTTTATGTGAAGCCGTCGGAGGAGTTTTTTCAATTCGGAATTGTTTGGGAGCCAAGTTGGTGCCAGGTGTAGGGGCGGATATTATCCGCCCGTATCCCTCGCAGGAACCCACAGCGGGCGGATGATATCCGCCCCTACATGGTTCGGCTGCGGCGACTTCGTCGCCTCCGCCGAAGCGATTTTCGCTGGCGCGAAAATCGCAGCGCTCGCCCCTTCGGGGCTCGCGCCCTCTCAGTCACGCTTCGCGTGACAGCTCCCCCAGAGGGGGAGCCAAGAATTGCGCTCTCGCAAGAGCTTTCGAGAGAAGAACAACTTGGCTCTCCCTCTGGGATGAGCGCATTAGTTCGGCTTCGCCGAACTAAGAGAGTTGCTTTGCAACTCTGACTGAGAGGGCGCGACCGAAGGGAGCGCGGTCGCCCGCAGGGCGACCAATTCCGAATTAAGAATTAAGAATTATTTTCAGAGGTGCCCCATGTCAACAACCATCGCTGCAATCTCCACCCCTGTTTATCAGGGTGGCCTCGCTGTTATCCGCATGAGTGGAGAGGATTCAATTAGGATAGCTGATAATATATTTGTGGGGAAAACTGCCCCTTCCTCGATGGCGGGGTACACCTGCCAGTACGGAAAGATTGTCCGCGAGGGGCGGACACTTGATGATGTCATCCTCACCGTCTTCCGTGGCCCCCACAGCTACACCGGCGAGGACACCGTCGAGGTCTCCTGCCATGGTGGAGTTTACTTAGCAAGAGAAATTCTTAAGTTGATGATTGAAGAGGGTGCCGAACCGGCACCGGCGGGGGAGTTCACCAAGCGTGCTTTCCTGAGTGGCAAACTCAGCCTCACTCAGGCGGAAGGCGTCCTGGATATTATTTCCGCAAATGGCGAGAGGGAACTGGTAAGTGCAAGGGCCATGAGGGACGGAAACCTAGGCAAGAATATTCATGCTGTCGCCGACGATATGGTTAAAATCTCCGGCAACCTTGCTGCCTGGTCTGACTACCCGGATGAGGACATCCCGGACGCCGACACCTCCCACCTTGCTGAAGACCTTTCGGATATAATCAATCGACTTGAACATATTTTAAGCAGTTACGACAAGGGAAAAATCCTTCGACAGGGAATCGACACCGCCATCGTCGGCAGGCCGAACGTCGGCAAGTCGACCCTCATGAACCAGCTTCTTGGGTACAAACGTTCCATCGTCACTGAGAACGCCGGAACGACCCGAGACGTCATCGAGGAGTCGGTGAGGGTAGGGGACTTCGTCCTGAAGCTCAGCGACACCGCCGGGATTCGGGACACCCAGGACCCGATTGAGTGTATAGGCGTTGACCTTGCCACACAAAAACTGGAAAATGCGGAATTAGTTCTCGCTGTTTTCGATTCTTCGGAGGAGCTCACGGAAACCGACCTTGAAATCCTCGAAAAAATTCGGAATAAGCCTCACATCGTGCTTTTAAATAAGTCTGACCTTCCTGAAAAGTTAGACTCCAAGTATTTTTCGGGCGAGAATATACTCTCAGTATCGGCAAATTCGGGCCTAGGCCTCGAAAAACTCCCCGAAATGATCGCCGAGCTCTTCAAACTCGGTGGCTCGACCGACACCGCCGAAATCTACATAAACGAGCGCCAGCGGTCGCAGGTCTCGAAATCTCTCGGCTTCGTCCGCCTCGCCCTTCAGGAGTACGAGTCCGGCATGACCCTCGACGCCGTCACGGTCTACCTCGACGAGGCCTTGGGCGCCCTCCTCGAGCTCACCGGCGAGAGGGCAACCGAGGCGGTTGTGAATGATTTGTTTGAGAGGTTTTGCGTCGGCAAATAATGTAGGGGCGGATATTATCCGCCCGAGACCCCTCCGCCAATCCATTGCAGGCGGATGATATCCGCCCCTACAGTTTGAATTACACCACATTCTGTAATACCCAAATCAAAATATACAAACAGTAATACAAATAGAGGACACCAAAATGGAATCTAATGCCAACTTTATGGGAAAATTTGATATCGTCGTTATCGGCGGAGGTCACGCTGGGATCGAGGCTGCCCTTGCGCCAGCCAGGATGGGGTTGAAGGTCGGGATCTTCACGATCACCCTCGACGGCATTGCGAATATGCCTTGCAACCCGTCGATCGGCGGCACGGCGAAGGGGAACCTTGTCCGGGAGATCGACGCCCTTGGTGGCGAGATGGGAAAGGCTGCGGATGCCACTTTTATCCAGTCGCGCGTCCTGAACCTCGGTAAAGGCCCCGCCGTTCACAGCCTCCGCGTCCAGGCCGACCGCGTCAAGTACCACATCTATATGAAGCAGGTGCTCGAGGCTGAGCCGAACGTCGAGATCAAGCAGGCGGAGATCACTGAGATTTTAGTGGACGATTCTGGCGCCGTTTCGGGTGTTCGGACGAAGCTTGGCGGGGTCTACGACTGCCGGGCTGTCATCGTCGCGACGGGGACTTACCTTGGCGGAAAAATCCACGTTGGCGAGTCGAACTATGAGAGCGGGCCGGATGCTACTCTCCCCGCTAAGGCACTTACTTTATCACTTAAATCCCTGGGAATTACCATCCGAAGATTCAAGACCGGCACCCCTGCTCGTGTCCACAAACGCTCGATCGATTTTTCCGTTCTTGAGAAGCAGGACGGCGACGAGCATATTATCCCGTTTTCTTTTGAGACGAAGGGCGAGCTCAGAAACCAAGTCTCTTGCTATATTAGCTATACTAATTCCGAGACCCATCGGATCATCCGGGAGAACCTCGACCGCTCGCCTTTGTATGCCGGAAGAATCGAAGGGGTCGGGCCGAGGTACTGTCCGTCCATCGAGGACAAAATCGTCAGGTTCTCGGACAAGCCACGGCACCAGCTTTTCATCGAGCCGATGGGGCTTGACACAGACGAATATTACCTTCAGGGAATGAGCTCCTCTTTACCTGAAGACGTTCAACTTAAATTTTTACGGACGATTAAAGGACTTGAGCATGTCGAGATTATGCGTCCGGCGTATGCAATCGAGTACGACTGCTGTGACCCGACCGAGCTCCTCCCGACTCTTGAGTTCCGTGAGCGCCCGGGCCTCTACGGTGCCGGGCAGTTCAACGGGTCCTCAGGCTACGAGGAGGCAGCTGCCCAGGGTCTCGTCGCCGGAATCAACGCGGCGCTCAAGCTGCAAGGTAGGGAACCGATGATCCTCGACAGAGCTTCCTCCTACATCGGCACGCTCGTCGACGACCTCGTCACCAAGGGCGTCACCGACCCCTACCGCATGATGACGTCGCGAAGCGAGTACCGCATCCTCCTCCGCGAGGACAACGCCGACGAGCGCCTCACCCCGATAGGCCACGAGGTCGGCCTGATTTCGGACGAGCGGTACGAGCGACTTCTCCAGAAAGAAGAGCTGATTAAGAATGAGGTCGAGAGGCTCGAGCACACCAACATCGCGCCATCCGAGGCGCTGAACAACTATTTAAAAGAGAGCGGCACCGAGCCGATTTCGAACGGAACCACCCTTGCGAAGCTTATTCGGAGACCGCAGGTGAAGTATTCTGGACTCGTGGTCGCCGATAAGGCGAGACCCGACCTCCCGGAGGAAGTCACAGTACAGGCAGAACTTAGGATAAAGTACGAAGGTTATATAAATATCCAGCTAAAACAGGTCGAGGATATGCGGAAGTTAGAGGCGAAAAAGCTCTCGCCGGACACCGACTATTCCAAGATTCAGGGTCTCCGGCTCGAGGCAGCCGAGAAGCTCCAGAAGCGGAAGCCGCTGAGCGTCGGCCAGGCGTCGAGAATTTCTGGCGTGAACCCGGCCGACATCTCGGTCTTACTCATCTGGCTCGAGAAAAAGAGGAGGGAAGAAAATGGCAGCAATTGATGAAATCCGCCTGAAATCCGTTTTTTCGGAGATAAATATGCCCCTCAGCGACCTGCAAATCTCGAAGTTTTCAACATATTCGGGCATGCTTGTCGATAAAAACAAGGTGATTAACCTGACCGCCGTCACCGACAGTGAGGGCATCATCATGAAGCATTTCGCCGACTCCGTCCTGCCCCTGACGATGGTCGACATCCCCGCTGGCGCCAGCCTCATCGACGTCGGCACCGGCGCCGGTTTCCCGGGCATCCCTATTAAAATAGTGCGGGATGACCTCGCACTTACCCTCCTCGACAGCCTCAATAAGCGGGTGAATTTCCTTCATGACGTCTCTGACGCCCTGAATTTTGGCGCCACCTGCATCCACTCCCGTGCCGAGGACGGCGCCAGAGGTGTTCTACGTGAAACTTTCGATATCGCGGTGGCGAGAGCCGTGGCTCGCCTCTCGGTTCTCTCGGAATACTGCCTCCCTTACGTGAAGGTTGGCGGGAAGTTCCTGGCCCTCAAGGGCTCCGACTGCACCGTCGAAATTGCCGATGCCAAGCCAATTATCGCGAAATTAGGCGGGGAAATCGCCGATGTTACCGAGTATAGGCTCCCGAATGGGGATGGGAGGACGATTGTGGTGGTGGAGAAGGTTAGAGGGACCCCGAAGGAGTATCCGAGGAGAGTTGTTAAGTAAAAAAATTGCAAAAAGCTGTTGCAATATTCGAAAAAATCGGATATAATAATAGTGGAGACGGAAACGGCTCCCGTGTGGCGGCACGTTAAGCTGTACTGAGCTTGGGCAGGGTAATTTCCAAGGCTAACAGATGCTCTTGCGGGCATCGCGCCCTCATCGGGGAGATTAGATGAGTCCGCGTCGGGGACTTAAATTTCCGACGGCTTTAGATGCTCTGACGGGCATCGCGGCTGACAGCCAGCAGAAAACCGCTTCTTGATAGATAAAGAAAACGCCTCAATTGAGGCGTTTTTTGTTACTATTCAATATCACTTAGTACTCCGACCTGATTACGCCTTGCATACGCGACAGCAACCACATGAACCTCAAGCTTATCCTCGTTGATCCAGAAGTAAACAGAGAAGTTTTTAACCGTTAATCTTCGGATTCCTTGGCTTCGCCAAGGCTCATTGTCAACAATTTTGATTCGTTGAGGCATCTGATCCAAGTTCATGACGCTTGCTTCAATAGCTCGTATTGTTTTTTCAGCAGCAATCGGATTAATTAGTTCATCTGCAATGTAGTTGTAGATTCCGTTAATTTGGTTCTTGGCGTAGGGCGTAAACACAATCTTGTACATAATCTCACGTCTATCTGTTCAGAATTTCTGCAAAAACCTGCTCTGCAGGGATGGATTCACCGTTTTTGGCCTGATTCAGGCTCGTTTCCATCATCAGATCGAACTCTTCACGGCTCATCTCGTCAATTGCTTTTGGAGCTGTTTGAAGAGAAAGCGAATAGGGGATTCCTTTATGAATTATAATCTGCTTATACAGGGAGTTTATAACCGCTGAAACGGACAACCCAAGCTCTGAAATGATGCTTTCTGCTTCACTCTTGACTCCCGGCTCTACTCTTGCTACAACATTTGCTGTTCTGACTGCCATAAAAATACCTCCGTTTCTGATATTATTATAACTCTTTGTATTTCGAAATGCAATACTTTTTTGAAATTATTTTGAGAATTAGTGTGAAGTCGAGTTCAGTCGCTTTTTCCCGATAATTCCCTCTGGAAATATCATCATATCTATGGTAAAATATGGTGTAAGAACCCCACTGATTTTACAAGGACGTGATATTATGGCTATAAATTTCCTTCAAAAGAAAGAGAAAACCGCTTCGAAGGTGGTGGAGATTCCTTGCGAGGCGATTGCGGCGAGCCCTTATCAGCCGAGGAAGACCTTTGAGCGGGACGAGCTCATGAATCTGGCTGCTTCCATCAAGGCGGACGGGATTATCTCGCCTCTCACGGTTCGAGAGACCGCTCGTGGCTACGAGCTCATAGCAGGGGAGCGGAGGCTTAGGGCTGCGATGATTGCGGGGCTCGAGACGGTTCCTTGCATCGTCATCGAGGCAAGCGATCGGACTTCGGCACTGCTTTCCTTGGTCGAGAACCTCCAGAGGGAGGATCTCAGCTTCTTTGAGGAGGCCGACGCCATCGCGAAGCTTATTGACCTCTACGGCATGACTCAGGAGGACGCTGCCTACCGCCTTGGCTACGCCCAGTCGACCCTTGCAAACAAGCTTCGCTTGCTGAAACTCACTGCTTCGCAACGGCAGATTATCACCGAAAATAACCTCACCGAGCGCCATGCTCGGGCTCTCCTTAAGCTCCCCACCGACGAAAAGCGCGACGAGGCACTCAAGAAAATCGTCAGAAATCGCTTGAATGTCGAGAAAACCGAGGCCTTGGTCGACTCGATGATCGAGCACGAGAAATACTGCCAGCGAATCCGAAAGGGGAGTGCCGTTTTCAAGGACCTCAGGCTGTTCAACAACACCATCAATAAGGCGGTTGAGACCATGCAGATTGCTGGGGTCGACGTCAACGTCGACAGGACCGAGACGGAGGGGTGGATTGATTATCATATAAGAGTTCGGAATTCGTGATTGGTCGGCTGCGGAGGCTGAAGCCTCCTTGCCGAGCCATTTTCGGCGAAGCCGAAAATGGCACCCCTCAGTCGCTTCGCGACAGCTCCCCTTGACAGGGGAGCCATTATTCTTCTCTCGAAGGTTCTGAGAGAAGCACAATGTTACCTCTCGTGGTTACGGCTCCCCTGTCAAGGGGAGCTGGCAGCCACGAAGTGGCTGACTGAGGGGTGCGATTTCAGGCGGAGCCTGAAATCGCTTCGGCGAAGACGACACCAGTCGTCGGAGCCGAACTTGCCTCCTGCAAGTCGCTGCCTCCAAAGCCGAACGTGAAGTTTGCCTCCGGCGAACTTCAGCAGATAACGCCTTCGGCGTTATCTGTGTTCCACGTGGAACATTCCCCAAAAATAATTTGTCGAAACGGGTTGCAAAGTCCGAAATTTGTGCTATACTTATAAATAGAGGCTGAGATGGCTCATGGATAGAGGTGCTGTCTCGCCAGACTAATGTAAGGGAGCTTACTATGGGGAAAATTATCGCCGTATCAAATCAGAAAGGCGGAGTTGGGAAGTCAACTACCGTTGTGAATCTCGCCGCCGCTCTCGGCGGGAAAGGAAAAAAGGTTCTCGTTGTCGACATCGACGCTCAGGGGAACACTACAACCGGGCTTGGAGTCCGAAAACGCGCCATCACGAGCACCGTTTATGAGGTGCTCATCGGCCAGTGCAGGGCTTCCGAAGCCATCGTTCCGACGGCTTTCAAGGGAGTATCGCTCCTGTCGTCGGCTCAGAAGCTTGCGGGAGCGGAAATCGAGCTTGCAGGGGTCGAAAACCGACTCATGAGGCTCAAAATGCAGCTTCTGCCGGTCAAAAATGACTTCGATTTTATCCTGATAGACTGCCCGCCGTCCTTAAGCATCATAACGCTGAACGCGCTTGCAGCCTGCGATTCGGTCCTGATACCGATCCAGTGCGAGTTCTACTCGCTCGAAGGGCTTGTCCAGCTGATGGACACAATCAAGCGAATCAAGGACGGCTACAACCCGTATATGTACATAGAGGGGATTCTCTTCACGATGTATGTCGGGCGCTACAACCTCACCGCTCAGGTGGTTTCGGAGGTCAAAAAGTACTTCCCGAACGACATTTACGAGACGGTTATTCCGAGAAACGTGGCGCTTTCGGAGGCTCCTTCACACGGGAAACCGATTATGTACTACGACCGTTCCTCCAAGGGTGCCGAGGCTTACGAGAACTTCTGCATCGAGTTTTTGGAGAGAGCGAAGAAGAAAACCGGGCAGACCTACGGCAGGAAAGCATAATGTGGAAGGGGAGGATTAAATGGCTAAAGTAAAAGGACTCGGAATGGGGATGGACGCGCTCTTTTCCCAGAACGAAACCGACCAGCAGCACCAGAAAACCCTTAGATTAACCGAGATTTCGCCGAACCGCGAGCAGCCGAGAACCGATTTTGACGACGAAGCGCTTCAGAAGCTCTCTGATTCGATCAAGCAGCACGGCGTTTTGCAGCCTTTGCTCGTAAGACCGCTCGAAAGTGGCGGTTACCAGATAATAGCAGGGGAGAGGCGCTGGCGCGCTGCCAGAATGGCGGGCCTCGACGAGGTCCCAGTCGTCATAAAAGAGCTCGACGACAAGGGCGCGATGGAGCTTGCACTCGTTGAGAACCTCCAGCGCGAGAACCTGAACCCGGTCGAAGAGGCCCTCGGCTACAAGGAGCTCATCGACAAGTACCAGTACACCCAGGAGCAGGTCGCCCAGGTCGTGAACAAGTCGCGCCCAGCCGTTGCGAACTCGCTGAGGCTCCTAAGTCTCGATGAAAAGACCTTGGGAATGGTCAGAGAAGGGGAGATCTCCGTCGGCCACGCGAAGGTTCTGGCGGGTGTCGAAAACGAAGAACTGAGAGCCGAACTCGCCCTTCAGGTCAAGCGAGACATGCTGACCGTCAGAAATCTCGAACAACTCGTCCGCGCAAAATCCGTCCAGAAAAAGCCGAAGGCGTCCCCACAGAAGGAGACGTTCCTCAGAGAAATCGAACTCTCGCTTGCCCAGACCACCGGCCGAAAGGTCACCGTTTCAGGCAAGAATGGCAAGGGAAAGCTTGAGATTGAGTATTATTCGGAGGAGGATCTGGCGAAGATTGCACGCCTCCTCGAAAACCTAACCTCTGATAACTGAATGTAGGGGCTGGATATACAGTTGGCTTCGCCAACTGCCCGCCCGTACCACCACAGTCGAGAATCCCGGGCGGATGATATCCGCCCCTACAGGTCGCCACCTGCGGTGGCGACGCGATTTC
>JAJBTZ010000069.1 GCA_020860605.1 Ruminococcus sp.
TATTTTGTTGTCCCAGCGATGGACGACGAAACGTGATACTTGAAACGTGGTTCTTGGTACACAGGTCAGAACCTCGTGTCCAAGTTACCAGATCATCGAGGGCGATTCCAATGCCAAGCATCTGCAGGCCTGCGTATGCAGGCTGCAGGCAATCTTTCTGTGCGTTAATGCTTACCATCTGGTTAACGCACGGGGTATAACATGCCATATTTTTTAAATTTAAAAGTTTAAAATTTTATTCACTTTCTTATCCGGTCTGCGGAGTAACTCGCAAGCCCGATTTCGATATCTTTCCCAACGCTGCTCGTCAAACACGGGCGTAGATTGTGTAAGGGCGGCCTTGCCGCTGATTCCTGCCGGTGTTTTCCGTACGGCTGAGAATCGTAACCAAACGGCTGCCGTCCAGTAACAGAGAGCAGCGAGAGCAACGACGGGCGGAACACGTGGAATTTTCCGAGGCGGTCGTGGAATACGTAACGCTGCGGGATGCGGATGAAATGGGATGCCTTCTATCGGCTTCGCACTTTCCTTTTCCGCTATGTCAATCAGATCTACGCCGTCGAAAATATCTACCGTTTCATCTTCTTCTTCTGTATCCTCACCTATAGGCATCGGAGTCGCGGCTATCTTTTCCACCAGTTTTCGGCGCAAGTCCCCTGCGCCCTTCTTAGCGAGCGCATAGGGAATGATGCCGAAAGTGTTCTGAAATGTAGCCTCGCCCGTTTCCATGGCTTCGAGCAGTACACTCTCATCCTTTAACCCCGCCGGGGGTGGAATATGCCAAGGACGACGGGTATGAACGAACATTCCGGGAGTTAATACCATTACTTAGTCCTCCTCTGTTTTATCCGGATGACAAAGCTGGGTTATGAAGACTGCGCTATGCGGAACAGCCAAGGCACCACCGACGTACACTTCGTTCAGATATTCGTTTTTGTTGAACGTGAGGTTGAAGTTTTCAAAACCACGGATAGTTAAGTCGCCTACCAGCTTGTAAGCCTTGCCGACCAGTGCAATAATGCTCACGATCTTGCCACCTTTTTCATTGGTTTCCTGCTTGTAGGTGATGTGCGGAAGCAGATGCGTCGTAATGATCCGGGCAACTCCCAGACGGTCGGCCAGTTCTTCCATGCTCAGGAAGATCGGGGTTCCGTCGGCGCTGTATACGAAACGCCGCAGCGAATTGGCTGCCATCTTGGACAGGAATAGCGTAACTTCTCCGTCGGCTTCGATGGTAGATAAGGCGTTCACTACTTCGTCAATGGTCGGGGGTGTCAGGTTCGCCAACTGGAGACATTCGGCAATACCTTCATGACTTACGGTGTCGGAGGCGTCGCCGCTTTCTTCACTTGAAGCAGTACCAAGTATAACGGAACTTTGATATTCGGTTACCCAAGGGCCTCCGGCATCGACAACGGCTTCAATTTTGGTAATCGAGTTATCCGGGTGGCTTTTTTCTTCCTCTTCACCGTTTCCGTTTCGTCCATCACCCACAAGAACGGCCCGCATAATTTCGTGCAAGATGCGGTAGGAAAGTTCCCGGGTGATGTACTGCATCAGCGCACCGCCTTCGTCTTCGTATTCCATCATCTCACGGTCGAGACGTATGAACTTGTAAATAATCTGCGCCCGGATTTCCTTTTGAATAAATACGAGCTTTTGTTCCGTCTTCGGATCTCCTCTTCGATGCCCTTTAGCACGACTGTGGTGTCCCTTGCCTACTTCAACCAGTGTCTTGTAAGCCTTCAGCCCGGTAATGTCGAGAAGCTGAAGGAAGTTGTCGGCTTCCGTTCCCCACATGTCCGTAATCTCATCCAGCACGGGTTGAGGAATAAGCAGGTTGAAGTCTTCCAGTCCGCCTTCGTCTTCTTCCGCCTTAGGATAAGGAAGCTGATATACGCCATTCTTGACAAGGCACGCTCTCCAGTTCTGTACGAATTCCGCACGATCACGGCTGTTGCGCACGGTCTTCATGAATTCACGAACGGATTTTTTGGTCTTCAAAAAGTTTCCGATTCGGATCTGAACGGTCCGCCCGTTCAGGCTTTCTTCGACTTCTTTTACTTTGTCCTGCAATTCTTGCAGTGCAGCCCGCAGGTTTTCGTCTTCATCTTCGTCCGTTTCCTGAAGGGCTTCAATCTGTTCGTTAATGGCGGCAATTTCTGCCTCCTTTTCAGCGATCACGTCTTGTGCTTCCTGCAGGGCTTCATCACTTAAGTAATTAGCCCGGGCACTGAGACGGTGCAAAGTAGTTTCCTTTGCTCTTTTTTCTTTTGTCAAGCTATCAACTTGTTTTTTGATTCTTTTCATTTTTGAAACATTTTTAATTAATACATAAACAACGGCAAAGCAGTAACGGTAACCTTATCGGAAGGAGTTACCTCCATAAGGTGCTCCCCGAAACCTTCTAAGCGGGTTACGTTTTGAAGGAATCGCGCGCCCGTATCCGCCGGAACATCGACCAGCGAGGCGCTTATCAGTTGAAACGCTTCCACGTGCAAGATCTCGTCGTCATCTACTTCGCCACGGGTTACGTAGCCGTAGTTCGAGAAACCCTGCAGGATGCCGTTTGTTAAAAGAGTCTTTATCAGATTATAAAAATAAACACCTTTCGGGACAATCGCTTCCAGTTCCACCCCGTTTTCGGTTTTACGCAGGACTTCCACTCGTCCCGCTAAGTGCATCAAGTCCCGCTGGTGCATCAGATCGAGGGGAACCGATAGGTTATTCTCGGCAAAATAGCTCGCAACGCCATCATCATAGGCGGTTTGCATCCATGTTTGCCCGTTTTCGTTCACTTTTTCAAACGTTGTTAATGTACCCTTTAGGCGTATACCTGTTTCAACCCCCTCTTTGTCCTGAATCACTTCAAAAGGTGGCGCATCCGGAGCGGGGGCGCGGAACGTTGTGAAATTTTTAACCGGTTCTTCTGTTATTCTTCTCATTGCTTTATAAGTTTTCAATTATTTCTTTCATTCTAATTCGGGCCGTTTCACTATTTTCAGGATTTGTCTCCGAAACCTCCTGCCAAAAGCGGTATAATTCTATATCGGCAGCCACAAGCTCACGGCGTTTTTCCGCAAATGCTGGAATATCGGCAAAATCAAACCAGAACTCATTTTGCGGAAGATACGTGCGCCGACGGCGTTCGTTTTCATATATTTTTTTGATGATCTTCAAGCAAAACTCGGCGTGCGTTCGAATGGTCGAGTTATAAAAATCCAATTCAGCGGCGTTCCTGTTCTCATACTTTGCGTTTTCAAAATAGGTCGAAAGCTCTTTCGGAATGCCCAGTGCGGTATAAATAGCCTGCAGACAATACAGACGTTTTTCCGATAAATGAAGCGCATCAATCGGGAGCGTTATAGCACTGAATCGTGTCGGACGTGGCGCAAAGAACATCGACCAACGAGAAGGAGCGTACATGCGCCTATAACTCTCCTGCATGGTCTTTATGTCTTCCTCATCGAAAAAGTTGCCGGCCACGGAGTTATCCGTTTCGGGTGAAATAATGCCCAGCGCACCGTAATTTTTGATAAGATTCAGGTCGCTCGCATTGATGGTATTCAGGAATTCGAGTTTGTCACGTAAAAAATAAGCATCCGCATGCCCGGTCGATTGCATGCAAGCGGAAAGCATCAAAATTTGCCCTTCGGGAAGATCCACCGTAAGCGTATCGCTTACACGCATCGGACTTCGTCCCTCGTGCCCCGTTACAAAACGGATGGGAGAAGTATGCACAGGCATGCTTCTATCTGGAGGCAGCGAGGGCGTGCCGGTTTCAATAATTACATATCCTTCGTAAAAGAGCCGGCGCAGAAGTTCAAGCGTGTGGGACTGGATGAATTCGATTAGTTGATCCGTAAAAATAAAACGGGTTTTCGCCGCAAAACGTACCGCACTCAGCCGGTCCGATATCATTCGGAGGGCGTCGAGGATCTCAGAACCGGAAAACTGGTGCAGCCGCTCATCACGTGGCATGTAGAACGGTTCTACATATCTTCGAGGCTTTGCCGGATGAAGCCCTTTCCTTTTTTTCTTTATTATTTCAAAACCGAATAATTCCATTATTTTGTTTCTTCTGATGAATCACTTTCCGGGGTATACACTACGGTTATGTAGGTCGAGTTACCTCCGTTATTACAAATACGTATCCAACTCCGTTGTGGGTTATTGCTATTGCTATCGCCCTCGCTTTCTTTGAACGACCAACAAAGTTCAACGTCGGTCTCATCACATCCACCGGCACGGGGGGTTAGTTGAAGCTTGTCGCCTTCATTCTGCAGATGCGTCTCACAAACGTACCAGTTAGAGCCACTGTCGACAGTGCCGGTTGCGCAGTCCGATCTTTTACCCGTAAAAATGGTTAAAGCTACGGAACCAATAAAGAGGCTGCCGCAGTTACCGGCTCCAATATATACGCCGTTTCCATATTCAACCCAATAAAGCCGGTACAAGTCTCCCGAGTCCGTTTGTACCCATTTCAGACAATTGAGCGAGTTGTTCTCGCTATTTTCATCGTCTGAATAATTTTCCGGGCAAACGCATTTGTTTTCCTCGCTACCTTCTTCGTCTTCCGTATCCCCGGAGGTCGGACAGCCAAAAAGCGTGTATATTTCACCATCTCCCGAACGGCCGCCACCACCTTCTTCGCATGCGTCTTTGCTACTACCCCCGTTATCGTTGGTGGAAGTTTTTGACCTACCTATAGCAACCGTTAATTGTTCATCTGGGACATTTAACAGGCATGTATGCTGTGTTTCGCCCGTCACGCCTTTCATGTGGCACCACGTTTTACCGTCTTTCGACATCCATATTTTACCGGCGGTTTCCGCTCCCTCACCTGCTGCAAGGAATAGTTTGCATCGGGGTACCCATACGACGCTACGCCACTGAGTGTATTGAAGATTCCTCGAGTTGTCGGTATCTTCGACATCCGGTTTGGGACGAGGTTCGCTAAACGCCCATGGCGTCCATGTCTTGCCTTCATCTTCTGACCAATAACTATCGTCATGCGCCTCGTGCGCATGATCACCGCTACTACTTAAGGAGGAATAACCGCAAGCTACCCAGAGCGATTGGGGGTTTTCCGATTCTTCCGATTCTTCCGGTTCTTCCGATTCCAATTCCTTGGAATCGACACAAACGATCTGAAAAAACCTCGCTCCATGGTCGTTGGTTTCCGGTTCGCCGCCTTCCTTCTCACTCTCCGGAGTCTGAGTCGTTTCGTTTTCCTCTTCCGGAAATTCCCATATTTTACCGTCTGAGGAAGTCAGACACTTATAAGCGGAATTATCACCAGTTCCGGAAACAAATTTTTTGGTAATCGAATCATAAATAACGAACTGAATAGAACCACCGGCACCCTCTAACGGTCCTTTTGAAGAATCACCGTTATCGGATGTGTTTCCATTTTCCTGGCAATTATCGGAAATATTTTCCTTGGTATCATCTTCGCCTCCCTCTTCATCTTTGTTTTTATCTTTCAAGGTGCCGTAATGCCAGCAGCCTCCTAAATCCTGCGTATACCATATTGCGGCTACATTGCTTGACGCTCCATTACGACCAACAGCCACATAAGTACCATTCCCGTCGGAAGTTATTGAGTGAATGAATGACGTCCTACTACTGCTTGAGTCTGAAGTATCTTCGCTATCTTCTTCGAGATAATCATATACAGGGAAATTATCGGTTATATCCTCCCACGTTTGGCCGCTATCCTTCGACATGGCAGCCGCAAGTCCTCCAGTAACTGAGCCATCGGATTTGGTAGACAACCCACCACCGATTAACCATACGTCAGTTTTCTTATCATAATAAACCGCACGCCAGGCGGCTTGTTCAAGGCGGCCGATATCGAGGGAAAAACCGGACATCACAACGGAATAGTCTTTATTCTCGGCCTCGATATTGACGTCCAGATAATTAGCCGGACGGTCATAATCAAGCTGCGAGGTGTAATTTAGAATGATGGAAGTTTTACCGCCGTCCTTGTTACAAAGCTCGAGTGTGAGACGTTCGTCGTCGTCGCCTGTAATGTTCCACGAAATAGTAATTTCGGTTTGTCCGCTTATCCCATAATGCGGGGTAATTGTAATATTACCGGTCCGACCGCAGACCCACCAGTTCGAACAGCTGTAAACCGTCCCCGTTACGCTGCCCGATTTCTCATCCGTAGTAATTGACATTTGCGGCGTACCACGGAACAGCGCACCACTGTCACCAACTCCGAGATACGTACGAGCACCGAAACGAATGGAATGAAGCTCGGGAAAATCAGAAGCGTTTTCGTTTTTGAAAAACCAGCTGTTACAATCCCCGCTTCCGTCCTGCGTGTCGCAACTGTTAGTAATGTATAGCAAGCCCGTATTTTCATCCTCCGGGGTTCCGGGCGTTTCTTCTTCCGTATCTCCCTCCACGTCTTCCGTGTTTTCCGGGTTATTGTACCCGATCGCCATGATTTGCATGTCGCACACGTTTACGGTGCCTGCACCTTCTGGCAGGAGCTGAGAGCCGCTAACGGCAAGGATGTCCGTCGTGGCAAGATTCGGGACGTAGTTAATTAGAGGAACGAAATCAATTGTAGGAGTGCCATCCTCCGTTACTTCCGGCCCGTCACTGTACCAAAGCGTTCCCATGGGATAATCGTTGCTATTACCCTCACAGCCGGCAAGCCAAACGCCACACTCTTCCACGTAGGTGAGGGTACGGAATTTAAGTTCATCGGGATAGGTTGTGTAAACGCCTTCATTTTCTTCCGTGTCTTCCGTGTCTTCTACGTCTTCCGTATCTTCGTTGCTCCACTTCTCACCGTTAAATGTCCACGGATACCATGTTTCGCCTCTATCGCTTGAAATATAGCAGACACGTTCGGACTTGTCTACACGGTTATAACCGCAGCCAATCCAATAGCCGCAGCTGACTTCAATGTCGTAGAAGCGACCCGAAACAAGTTCGCTCTCTTCTTCTTCCTCTTCGTCCTGTTTATTTTCTTGCGGGAAATACCACGTTTCACCTTTGTCGGTGCTTACCAGACAAATGCCTCGAGGTGTTTCCGTATTTTCCGATGCGCCTTCCTCCGAGCTTTTTGCAGTGTCACCGCAGCCGCTGATGAAGACGCCGTCTCCAAAAGTCACGGCCGTTATCGCACTACCGATGCCGGCAATATATCCGGGTTCGGTATTTTCTTCCTCTGCGGTGTCTCCTTCCTGTTCTTCGCCATCCTCTTCCCCCGCT
This sequence comes from Ruminococcus sp., assembly GCA_020860605.1. Taxonomy (GTDB): domain Bacteria; phylum Bacillota; class Clostridia; order Oscillospirales; family Ruminococcaceae; genus Faeciplasma. Next base: position 7,237 of record JAJBTZ010000069.1, read on the forward strand.
TCGATCCCGAATTTCCACTCGTCCGTAACGTCGTGTGTATACCAGATGCGGGCACCACTGTCATCCCATGCAGCCGTATACCCACCAACGGCAACCCAGTTTCCTGCGCCATCGGAAGTAATGGAGTGAATAAAGTCGTAATTTTCTTCTTCGGCCTCAGTCTGCGTGTTAGATTCCTTTTTACGATTTGTTTTGGCAAATTTGTCGGAAATGTCTGTCCATGTATGTCCGTTGTCCCTTGAATAAGCCGCACGCACTCCACCTGTTACCCCAAAGCTTTCTTCTTCCTTTGCGCCACCAGCGATAACCCAGACACCTGTACCCTCGTCGTAATGAATGGCACGGAGGGCGGCATTTTCCCACCCTTCAAGCCCAATCGTTTCGGCTGTAAGGTCAAGCTCGCAGCGTGTCCGAATGTGGTCCGATAAAAGATCCCCGCTCGGTTGGAAGCTTATGTAATCTGTAGGAAAGCAATAACATCCGGGGCAACGCCACCAGTAAAGAGGGGCGAGCTTTTCGGGTATCTCGCCCGGCCACGTCCACCAGTAGCGGCGACGCCAGTGACGACGATGCTGCACGGCATCACTGTGCGAGATTGTCCGTTTTTGCGGGTTCTTCAGCGTCGGACGAAAGCCCTTCGCTCTCGTTGTCCTGTATGCCATTTAATTCAGATTTTATTTGCTCGGTTAATTCTTTTTTTTCCTCTTCTTCAAAATACAGCTTAGCAATAGCCTGTATCCAGCGACGACGACGACCTCCACAAGCGCAAGGGATACGCTCACCTGTTGCCCGGGTAAAAGCCGTCCGCATGGTTGGAGTGGTCTGAATTGCTTTGCCTTCGGCGGCCTCCTTTAATTCAGCCTCGTAAGGGACGAGAAGTTTTCTATTTTTTATTTTCATTTTTTTAACTCTTTTATCCAATTTATAAGTGCCTCCGTATACTCTTCGATAGAAAGCGTGAAAAATACAAATCCTGTCACAAGAGCCCAAGAGAGCGGAAAAAGGAAAATCCAGCTATATAGAAACGTAAGCCAAAACGTGAGGCAACTTTTACAGCTGAGTGGTTTTTTATACAGGTCTCTTTCCCATAACCAGTTTTCCCATTTTACAGACCCAAAACAAAGTTCGGCCACTATAGCCAGCAAAACGAGTATAACTATATGCAAAATCACCATGACAGTAATGCGTAATTAATGGACACCCCAACGAAGGGCGCCCAGTGGTTATTCTGAATATCATACCCGTAAGCCACGGCGGGACCTAGCGACCAGCGACGGGACTTTTTATAAATCGTTTGCGTTTGTAGCGTATTGATGTACTCCGTCCGTGGATAAACATCAATCCAATTCAGGCGCGGCCGGTATCCCTCAATCTCCAGAGCATATAAGCTATCCCGGTATTCCACGACTTCAATAGGGACCTCTATGCGGACCGTATCGCCGGGCAAATAAACGGTGTCGGCCGGTGCGGTAACGATCTCCGTGTGAACGATTTCCCGGAAGTTTTCCTTCGGTACCTCGATTCGGATCGTATCCACCCGGATCAAGGTGTCGCGCTTGATTGTTACAACCTCCTCTTTTTCGCATCGCTTTGAACAGCGTCCAAGGAAGAAAAGGCCCACCAGTATCCCAAGCCATAAAATCCAACTTGCTGTTTTCATAGTTTCAGAATTTGTTTACGGTTTTCCGCCTCGGAGCGATAACTTACATGCACCCACGACATACCGCTTTCGTCAATCAATTGGTCGAACGAAAGGCCAAGAGATTGAATAAGATTAAACAGCTTCGTGTTGCTTGCCTTCGAGCGATCTGCGGCCTCAATATCCGCCGCCCGACCTGTCATATGGTCGGAGGTTTTCGATCCGCCTACGGCATCGTTTAAGGCCTTGCAGCGATACCCGCTATTGACCACAATGGGACCGCCCCAAGCGGTGCGAAGTGGATCCAGTACTTTATCTACCAGAGTAGTTAAATTCCGTACGGCTTCCGCCGTGGGGGTGTTGTCGATACCCCGCTTTGTGGCAGTGTCCGATCTTGTCAATTCTTCAATGGTGAAGTACTTCATTTTTCTAAGTTTTCAAATTCCTTCATTATTTCCTCATGCGGGGGCTCACGGTCCGAGCACGAAAGTTTTTTACAGATATAGAACCGACAAAGCAGTGTCTGCCTTTTTTTCGCGTCCAATTCTTCATGGGTTTCCTGCAATTTTTCCCGGAGGTCCTGAATGGCTTTTACCTGTTCCTCGTAGAGAGCCCGCCACTGCTCGGAAGCTGCTTTATCGTTTTCCAACTCCTTGGCCTTTTTGTTTTGCTTGTATTGCATGAAACCGGCTACCCCTCCCCCGCTTACAAGTGTGGTTATAAGGGTAACGAGCAGCGAGGTGATGTCCATAAAAAAATTTTTTAATTCTCCAAGCGAATATAAGATTTTTTTCCCGGAAAAACAAATTTTTAACGTTTTTTTTGTGCTGGGAGTTGCGACCAAAGGTCAAAGGCGTACCGGAGGGCGTCGCAGCAGTGATTCCAACTA
>JAJBTZ010000081.1:0-12423 GCA_020860605.1 Ruminococcus sp.
GGGGCTTGTTTTCCAATTATGTGTGTTCGGGACAATTTTGTATTAGTTCGTCCTAGAGACTGGCAGAATTTTTGATTTACAAAATAAGAATATTTTGAAAGGTGTGTTGTACAAATGACAACGAAAGAGTATTACCAGTATAAGTCTGCAATTGAGACGGCTAACGCATCAAAGGACAAAGAAGCCCTGAGACAAATCCAGAAGCAATTGATTGCTAATTATGGATTACATAATAATGATGTACAGGCACTTTTGAAGAAGTTTGCATATACTGTGTGAGACTTAAGCGCCGTAAGCAGAATTCTATTTTTGCTTGCGGCAAGTTTTTTAAATTCAGATTTAACAGGAGAACGAATAAATATGTGGTTAATAATTGTAGTTATTGTTATTGTTATCGTAGTGATTGCTGCCAGAAATACAAATAAGAGTTCTGAAACTGAGAACACAGAATCAGCGTCGAAAGCATCGAAGTCAGCCCCGACTTCATTGGCACAGTATAAGTACAAAGACATCGTTGATAACCTTATAAAGCAAATGCCACTATATGCAGTCGAATGGCTTCAGGCTTCAATAGTAAAAAAAGGTGAATCTGTGTATAATGATGCAAGCTTTGTCAGCTGTTTAGTCAGATCTGTTGAAGATAAGCTTCCATATTTCTGTGAGGATGATGACGAATACGATGCTTTAACAAAGGGGTATGGTTCCGGCATTACAGACCGTCGCCCTCCAATTAACGGCGAGGTTTGTGGAATATTGAGTATGGGGCTGTTCTATTACAGTAAAAGAGAAGAGTATCCCTATTCTGAAAAAATCAAGTATTGGGCTGATGTCCTTATCAGTATGGCTCAGGCTGGTGATAGGAATGCTCAGGCAGGATTGTGCGCTAGAATGGCTGAATTTCTTGCTACTCCAGAAGATTTGGCTGTTTATAGACAAAAATATGAAAAATCACTTAGGGCTGATGCTTCAAATGACGATAAGTATGCACAGCTTGCGGTAGCTCGGTATCTTACATTTGACTATGGTGAAAAATCGGATCTTCTTTTCAAGGCTGCAAAGCAAGGCTTGACTGATGCTTGGTTCCTATATGCTCAGAATTTCGAGAATTTGTACATATGGAAAGACGAAAACGGTGTTCTAAGAAAAGATACATCTGACTGGAATTTGCGTCGCGAGTGGAAACAGTTTTCTGAGGATGAAGTCAAAGAGATAAAGAACACATGGTTTTCAGCCTATCTGAAGGGTGCTGAGTGTGCGAACGGCGTTTATACTGCAGAATGTATGCGCTTCGTTGGCGAATTTTATAATCCTCTTGAAGATTATTATGTCGCTGATGGCATTATAAAAAATAAGCTTACAGCTATTGAATGGTATCAAAAAGCGGTAGACAATGGATATAAGTATCTTGATGGAACAATAGAGTTTCTTAGGAATAGCTAATGTGAACTTACTGAGTTCTAGGACAATAAAAAAAGCGTAGGAGGATGTATAATGACAATTAACGAAGTTGAAGCATTAGCACTGGGAGGTAATGTTGACGCTATGATGGCGTTGGCTGATTATTACATGGAGCAACAGCAACCGAGCTCAGCAATGGAATGGTATTACATGGCTGCTGATAGAAACAATCTAGAAGCTATCTATCAATCTGTAAAGATGGCTCGGGTAGAAGCGAATGTTACCTTGCAAATAACCGGTAATATGAGCGAAGCGTGCGATATAAGAACAAAAGCGTGGAACTATTATAGCAAAGGTCTTAATTATCCTAACATAAATGACGAAGCCAGAAGTCTATTTTTGGAGTTAAATGAAAACAATTCATTAGCGTTGGATGTAGGACATAGTCTTACCATGTCAAACAGGTATGACGAAGGCATTAATTTTATGAGTGCTTACGACAAAGACCCCCGGTTTTCGGTGTTGCTTGGTATTTGCTATACGATGAAAGGCGTTAAATCCAATCCGATGAGACCTGATTGTTTGGAAAAAGCGTATTTGTACTTGCGGGTTCTTGACAGCGCACTACCGGAGATTCCTACGGATGCTTTATATCGGGCAATAGGATTCTTGGAATTAGACTACTTGCAAGCTGACGATCTTAGATTGAAGACAGTCAGAACCGATATAACTGCAGCGTATAATTGCGCCTGCAAGTTAGCAAATCTTCCTGGTTGGGAAGAAGAAGGAAGAGAAAGATTGTCTCATTACCGCAAGAAGACTTTTGGTGGTTATTCATATGTCAAGTAACAGAATGTAGGAGGAATCAAAATGAATTCATTATTAGAAGTTGCTGTTCAGTATATCACACAGATGTATCCATGGGAACACGTTGTTATATCCGACAATATGGTAGCTTTCAATGTTACGAGCTCACATTATACAAGTTTAAAGAAAATTCCAATTTCTTTATTTGTGGAGCCTAAGTCGCATTTATGTAAAGCGTGTGTTTCGCAAATTGCTACAGTAGATAATTCCAAAAGGAATGATGCGGTATCCCTTTGCAATAAGCTGAATCAGGTTTGCTTTTTTGCAAAATTCTATGTTGATGAAACCAACGCCATTAGTGCGACATACCATTTCATGCCTCCTTTAGAAGATGGTAGCGATGAGACTTTTCAATATAGTTGTTCTTTCAATATAATTATGTTGGGAGACGACGTAGATAGAGTTATAGCAGAAATTGCTCAGCTATTAGCTTGATACATATTAAGTTCTGTTTACCAAAAGCGGTGGCAACATCTATTTTAAGTGTAACTGGGTAAACAAGATTTTTCCTGAGAGCACAATGTCAAACAGATAGCATCAAAGCATCGTTAGTCGAATTTTGCATATAACAAATCATTTTTAATTGACCGTCATCCTAAAATCTAAGCGGAGGCGGTCAATTACCATCATATGTATAAATTAGAATTTGAGGTTACAAACCATGATTTACATAACCGGCGACACTCATGGTGAGCAGGCGAGATTTTATAACAGCGACCTGATCCCGAATACAAAGCTATCCGAGGGCGACTATCTTATCGTCCTCGGCGACTTCGGATATATATTCAGAAACGATGAAAGAGAGAAGCTCTTCCTTGACAGCTTGGAGCTGTTGCCGTACACGATTTTGTTCATAGACGGCAATCACGAAAACTTTCCGGCGATATACAGCTATCCCGTTGTCGAGTGGCACGAAGGCAAGGTTCACAAAATAAGAGAGAATGTCCTGCACCTGATGCGTGGAGAGATTTTTGAGATCGAAGGCAAAACGTTCTTCACTATGGGTGGAGCCTACAGCATCGACAGATATATGCGTGCAGAGGGCATTTCATGGTGGGCTGAGGAACTGCCGAGCGATGCGGAATACAAAAACGCCGCCAGGAATCTTGAAGCTCATAACTTCAAAGTTGATTACATTCTGACGCATACTCTACCCAGAGAAATGATACTCCGCTACGGCAAGTACCCCGATTTTCACGACGGCGAACTGACCGGCTTTCTTGAATGGGTTATGTACGAAACCGAGTTCAAGCATTGGTACTGCGGACATTGGCATGATGATGTTGATTTGGATGAGAAGTTTACTGTGCTGTGGTTTGATGTGAGGGAGATGGAGTAGCAACAGAGGTGGAAGCTTATGAAAAAGAACACAATGTCATTGGCATCATATTTGGCGTATCAAGTCATATGGACGCTTGGAGCAATGCTGTGGTACAGAGGGCTTTTCTTCACCGCACTTCCCGGAATCTCAGTTGCACTATCTAAAACGATTTTGTGGGTTATGACGATTGTACTTGTAGCCGTTGGAAGTTTACTTACCAAGAGCAGATGGCGTAATTGGTTCAGTGTGGTTGTGAATATCCTTCTACCATATGAGCTGTATACAATTTTCGCATATTATATCTATTTGCCTCGGCTGGTATGGGCTTCGGTCGCTGTTAGTGTGGTTATGGTAGTAGTCTTTTTCGTACTGGCTATGTTCATGCCGATTAAAAATATCACCGAACGAAAAGCGATAATCTTAAAAAGACTGAAAAATGTGTTTATGAGAAGCCGTTTTATTATCGCTATGTGCCTTCTTATTTTGATTGTACCGATAGGATTCAGCATAGCCTTTGGTCACGGTCTTCTTAATACAAGTGTGGAATCTGTAGTCACTACTAGGGAAAGTAGAGATTGGACCATAGCTTATAATATGGATACCGTTCTTCTTTTGCAGGAGGAAGAATGGTCTCAACTTGATGAGCAGGAAAAGCTTGACGTTCTCGGTGTCATTGCTAATATTGAGATACGCTACTTAGGAATAAATCACGAATTGTATTTAAAAACTGCAATTATAGGTGGAGGCACTTTGGCTTATTATGATGATATGAATTACGAGATAGTAATAGACATCGACCATCTCCGTGACGATGATGCTTATGAGGTATTGCAGAGTCTCTGCCATGAATGCTATCACAGCTATCAGCATCAACTGATAGAACTTTATGAATCTACGGACGATGAATACAAAGGTATGCTTGTCTTTATGTATGTTGATGCTTACATAGAAGAGTTTGCAGACTATGATGATGGTGAAGATTCTTTTTGGGGATATTACTCTCAAGTATCTGAAATCATGGCAAGAAGCTATGCATATAATTCGGTCAATGACTATTACGAACACATTGAGGAATATTTTGCAGAGTAATAATCCACTTCAAGCTTTACTATCGCTTAATAGAAACAATCCCCTACTGTAGGTTTTAGGACACGGCTCTTTCCTATAAGTCTACTTGGGGGATTTATATTTGTTCCTCGATATGATAGTTATTCCAACTCGCTGCTCCTCTTACTCTCCCTCTCCTGAGAAGCATTCTGACTCAGATAGCTATCAACATTTGCTTTGATAGTATCAATTTCCTTGACCTGCTTTTTAAGCTTGGCTCTTTCGTCGTAGAGCCTCTGCTGCTCTTCAAGAAGCTGCTTCTTTTCGGCGTGGAGAGCTTTCAGGCCTGGAAGCTTTTCGCTCCCTTGAGCGGCGAGGAGCGAACTTTTTGCTGCTTCAAAAATGACAAGCTCGGCTTCATGCTTTGCCCGGAAGTCAGACTTATTTTTTGCTTTCTGGTAGTCATCATAGATTGGCTTGAGCTGCCTGTAATTTCCGGTGTTTTTGATGAGTGGTTGAACTTCACGGAGCCTTGCTTCAACTCTTTTCAACTCCTCATCGGTGCGGTCATAAGAACCATGGACGTCATCCGCTTTAGCTTCAAGGTCGGAATACTGAAGAAGATTATTCTCTGTGAGATAGTTGAGAGTTTTGGCAGCCTCCTTGAGATTATTTATCTTCGCCCAGTGTTCATAGCCCTTGCTTTCCTGAGCCTTGATGCTGTTCTCAATGTCGATAATAAGAGAGATGCCTTTACGTTCCGTGAGTTGTCTTTGCTTTTTAGGATTGTGTCCTTGAATGCGTTCCTTGATGCGCTCCTCGGTGTAATTCTCGCCGATGGTTTTTGCACGGGTAAAACGCTCTTGCCCCTCAGCTCGGAATGAAATGTATTTGCCGGGTTTAGCTTCATATCCTGCTTCCTGCATGAGCTTCAAAAACTCATCATAATCTCTTGCAGTGATGACCAGTCGGTCAATCGTCTGCTTGAGCTTTTGTTTCCAGCTCGTGCCTTTCTTTGCTTCGGAATATTCCTTGTATTCCATGCCTTTGCTTTGTGACGGAGGAATAACGGACAACCCATGCTCTTTGCAAATATCATCGCTCAGTTGCCTCAACTCTTGATATGATCGCTTGTTGCTTCTGTAGCAATGATAATCCACAAAGTTGACGGTATTGAAGATAATATGATTGTGGCAATGACCCTTGTCTATGTGAGTGGCGATTACATATTCATGTTTTCCTTTCAGCAACTCATCCGCAAATTGCTTGCCGATTTCATGTGCAACCTCCGGCGAAACCTCTCCCACATCGAATGACTGAATTAGATGCCTTGCAATTACTTTTGGAGGTATCGCTCCACGTTGCTCGGCAAGATTTCTTGTCCATTCAAATTCATTGGCAGCACTATCCGCAGTTGCACAACCGAACGAAGATACAAGAACCGTATCATCAGTTTTCTCAGGGTCAGTTATGTATGCAATCGCCTTGTCTACAGTTCCTTGGATTGGTTTGATTTTAGTAACTGCCATATTTCCTTTTGTCTCTCTTTCAGTTCCGTAACATCGTCTTCGTAAAAATGCCCGGTCGAGTTGATGCGTTTGCAAACCTGATTGATGTTTGAAGCAACATTGCTGACCGCTGCTGCAAGCTTTTTCTGCTCGGTGTAATCTACTTTTATGATGTAGCCGTCAATCGCCATCTTGCGAAGATATGCTCCCATATTCTTTGTGCCGAGTTGCTCCATCTTCGCATGAATCAGATTCTTTTCTTCGTCAGAAACACAGAAAAGTATTTGATTAGGTCTCGTTCTGTTCGCCATAAGCATCCTATCCTCTCACAAAAAATAAAGAGGGTTTGGGACTATCCCAACAAGCAAATTTTAAGATTAAGGGGAGGGTTTCCTTAATCGAAAATCGCCGAGTGTATATACACCGGCTGTGCTTGCTATTCTCTAAAATCGTATCCCTCGTAGAAATCCCCCGTAAAGAGTTCACACTCAATATCTATAATCTCATCCATCCCAATTTTCTTCCCATCCGTCAGCAACAAGACTCTCTCATACTCATCAATCCTCTTCAGATTCCCGCTCACGGTGACATACTCCCCGCCGTCTTTCTTTTCATCCGGCACAAAATATGTGACCGAAATTTCCGGCTTTTCTGATATTACGTCCCGAAGATACTGTAGCTTTCTATCGAGGATTTCTTTCGCTTCCTCGCCGAGTTCAATCTTCCTGCCGGTCAGACGGGCGGTCTCGTCGATGGCGTCATCGTAGCCGGTGAGGGCGGCGAACGGAGAAAACTGAGCGGCTCTGTCCTGCATCGGCATCTGAGGATGGGTCTTGGAGACATGATGAGGGAGGTTGATGATGTCGCTGTAATCATGGTCTTGTCTGTCCTCGACTCGTCCGCCACAACGAGATTTGTGTCCATCGGATCCAGCCCTCGCTCCCGGCACTCAACCGAAGCATAAAAGCTCTTGAGATCTATTGCAATGTAGGTGCGGGGTTTCATGATTCGGTTTCACTCCTCTCATTTGCATGATAGCTCCTCACTACTTCAAGAAATCTCTTTGGTATTCAACACGGCTGAAGTTGTAGCCCGACTCTGCCAGATGAGAAACCTTCAAAGCGACCAGGCTTATATCTGTATTCATTGCCTGTGCGATTTGCACTGATGTATATTTGTATTCACGGATGTATTCCAGAATAGTATCCGTGTCCAGAAGAATCTCGGCGGCAACGATGTTTGCCTCATATTCCGGCTTCGTCGCCAAATAATACAGCATAAACTCACGGATGGCACCGTCCTTTGCCAGATTTCTGTGCAACTGGTCATGCCCGATTTCATGAGCGCAAACAATCCTCTGCATCTCAGGACTCAAATCACTGTTGATGAAAATAAAGCGATTGCGTTTGATTACTCTGTACATTCCTTTGAGCGGACTTAAGTTTTCACAGAAAAGAACCTCTATGCCCAACTCCTCGGCGATGCGAAAAGGATCCCGTGTGCCACAACGCGTTACAATGTTGTCGGCAACCCTTGAAAGATATTCAGCGTCCATCGCTCCACCTCCGTCTCTGAGAAAATAATACCATGTAGTAGAAGAATTTCATTCTGTCTTTTCTCCACTCTCCCTATACTTTTTGGGTGTGTACTTCTTATTCTTTTCTTTTGCAATCCAGTAAGCATCATTCAGTGCTTTCATCGCACCTTCAAGAGCGTCTTCACTCAATTCGCCACCAGCAAAGAGACCAGTTACTTCACCCACAAGGGCATCAATATCTTTTGCTGCTTTCGTACCACCTTGCTCCTGAGCTTCGAGTACATACATCTCGGAACTGCTGAGCAAGTAATCTGTTGTTGTATTCAGAGCAGCAGCTATTTTTTCTACAATCTCAAGCTTAGTGGGCTTCCTCGCTCCTAGCTCATAATTCTGAATTGTTCTCGCAGTTACAGAAACCATTTCCGCAAGTTGCACCTGTGTCAAACCGGCTTCAAGTCGCTTTTCTTTTAGTCGTTCCTTAAATCCCATAAGGCACCTCTTTCAAATTATTTTTATGAACACGAACAGAAATTTCGCAAAAACACTTGACACGAATATTATGTTCGTGCTATACTTCATTTACACGAACGAGCTGTTCGTGAATATAATACCACACGAACAAGGCGTGTGTCAATAGCAAAATAAAAATTTTTGTTCGTACCGGTAAATCTTAAAGATTGGAGAACGCTCATGAATAACGTTCAGCGTAAAAAAGCTTACGTTTCAGTAAATGTCAACATCGACGAGCAGGGCAACATAATGCCTTGCTTCGTCATTTGGAAAAACGGTCTTGTCTTTCACATTGAAAAGGTTCTCTACAAGTGCCGTGCCGCTTCAATGGAAGTCAGTGGTGGAGGCATTCGTTATACTGTTGTGATTAAGGGACAGGAGTCGTTTCTGTTTCAAGAAGGTAACAGGTGGTTTGTAGAAGCAAAGGAGGGATGCTAATGATTTTATCCTATGGAAATCTCGAAGAAATTGCAGTCGCTGTCATGAAAGACTTCAACAGAGTCTTTGACTACAAACCCGGCAAGGGTGTCCGTCTTCCATGGTGTACTCCGATTGAAAAGTTTGCAACTGACTATCTCGGACTTGATGTGTCATTCGCAAAACTTTCTCCTGATGGCAGCATCTGTGGTCTAACGGCATATGTCAACACATGGTATGAGATCGACACCAAGGAAGGAAAATGGTCAATCCCACTCAAGCAGAATCAGGTTCTTTTAGACGAGAGCTTCATGCGTCCAGGACAGGTTGAAAAGCTTTGCGGAAAGCGGAGATTTACCCTTGCACATGAATGCGCCCGTCAGATTCTCTATCAGCTTGAATCTGAGGAAAATAAGGTTGCTTGTCGGAAGCAGTATGCTGCTCGCAAATCTTATTCTCCACGGGATCTCAAAACCCGTGAAGACTGGAATGAGTGGCAAGCAAATGTATTAGGTGCAGCGATTCTTATGCCACAAAGAGAAATTGAGCTTGCAATGCTTTTTTATTCAAACGGCAAGAACTTAACGAGCTTTGAAGAAAAGTTCTGCTGTCGTGACCAGATAACTCTTGATCAGCTTTGTGACACGTTCGGGGTTTCAAGAACCGCTGTCATCATCCGACTGAGACATCTCGGTTATCTCGACGACCGCCCACGCTCAGAGTTTTACGACCCTATAGAGGCGATTGCATGAAGAGAGAAATTCGTATAACTGAACCATCAGCTGAGATGCAGATGAAAATCCAACGGGCTTGCAATGCTATTGCATCGCAGAAAAAGCGGATGGTGAAATGCCCGTATTGCCATCACAATTCAATAGCAGTATTTGAGGACACACGGGGTCATGTCCAAGCCAAGTGCAAGGCTTGCGGACGTGAGACAGTGTTTGATGTTCTCAACATGAGACGGTTACAACTCCCTACCGGCTATAAGGGCTGAATGTGGAGATAACAAAAAATAAATATTTATAGCTGTGCTATGGAGCCGCTGAACGGTGAGTCTTCCTGAGCCGCATGAACAGAGTTTCTGTTACAGAAGCATCTGTTTTATCGGTTTGGGATTAAAGCTCTCCGTCGTGCGGCTCTTTTTATGTTCACCTTTCCGCTGTTCCGTTCCAGCGGAAAGGAAACAAAATGAAAACCCCAATAGAATTTGACTATGACCTTTGGACTACGGAGGACGGAAAGTGCATGGTGAGAGTTAAGCTCACCGGCGAGGTGACGGAGGTAGCTCGTGATGTCATGAAGCTTCTTCGAGCGGAAGAAAAGAAAATGAGACGTTCGTTTGCAGGTGATGCAACTGAAAACGGTAAGACTATCCTCTCACTTGATGAACTTCCCGAAGATGTTAAGTCTCCCACATGGCTGGTTGACCCGCATGACTTCGTTAAAGAGCTTACTCTTAAACAGCTTGAGGCTGAGTTCATTAAGAACTTATCGTATCGTGAAAGAGAAGTTTACCTGTATTGTATTCAAGAAGGACATTCCCAGCAAGAGTATGCAGAGAAATCAGGTGTTTCGATTTATCGTGTTTGCAAGGTTGTGGCGAAGCTCAGGAAAAAAGCAAAAATTTTTTTCTGATGGGTGTCAAGTTTTCGAGAAAAAATGTCCGTTGTAAAGTAGAGGGATAAATTTTAGTTCTCTCATTTGCAACTTGAAAACTGAATAGTTCAGTGCTACGGATCTTTCCTCTTTTCTCGAAGCGACTTGTCTTCTGCCGCCATGACCTCCAACATGAACGAGCGATCAACAGAGAGACAGAACAGCCGTGTGGTGCGGCTGCTTGCGATGATGGAAAAGCTGGTACAATGATACTTCCGTCCCGGATTTCCGGGGCGGCTCGGAGAGATCCTCTGAGGGGTGAGAGTCCCATGATACCGATAAACCGTCGGTAGTCCGTAGTATTCCCTGAGCTTAAAGCTCATTTCAGCAGGGGTGCGAGCTGCAAATATGTTGAAAACAAAACACTGTAATATTCCCGAAAGGGTTATCAGTATAAACTATGGGCAGTGGCTTAATGTCGCTGCCTATCCCTATGCTGATAAGAAATTTTAAGGAGGTGAGAAGGATGAATACCGCTTCAAAAATATCTCAGAGAGAAGCATATAGGCTCATGCTTAAGGATTATCCCGACGTAATGAGTATTGAGCAGATGTGTGAACTACTCGGCATCAGCACCAAAACAGGCTATCGCATTTTGCGTGAAGGCAAAATCTGTTGCCTCAAGGTTGGCAGAGCCTATCGTATTCCGAAGGCTCATCTTTTTACTTATCTCTGCATAGGTTGTGCGAAATCAGCATGACCCAATTTTTTGGACACAAAAAATTTACAAAAAAGTGTGTCAGAACGTCCTCCATTTTGAACCCGGTTCTGGTATAATGGAACCCGGCATAGGTAGGTGTATCTGCTACACAAAAAGGAGGTTACATTTATGGTAGCAGGACATTTAAGTGAAAAAAGCGGCTATTACTACGCCGTGTTAAGTTATACCGATTCTCTTGGAAAGAGGAAAACCAAGTGGCTCAAAACCGGTCTCCCCGTAAAAGGAAACAAGAAGAAAGCCGAAGCATTCCTTGCGGATGCCAGACGCAGCTTTGTTCCCGACGAGCCAAAAATCATGAACGGCGACATATTGTTCGCTGATTTCATAGAACAGTGGCTTGAGATTGTAAAAAGCACTGTGGCGGTTCCGACATATTCTTCCTACTCGATGATGGTAAAGGGTGTTATTGCACCGTATTTCCGCAAAAAACAAATAACTCTCAAGGATCTGAGAGCTACCGACATTCAGGAGTTTTATCTTCACGAATTGGAACGTGTCAGTGCCTCGACGGTAATTCACTATCATGCAAACATTCACAGGTCGTTGAAGTATGCTGTGAAGACGGACCTGATAGATGTGAATCCGGCGGACAAGGTTGAACGTCCGAGAAAAGAACGCTTCGTCGGAAGCTTCTACGACGCTGATGAAATCAATGCACTCTTTGAAGCTTCCAAAGGAACGAATCTTGAATTGCCCATTATGTTTGGCGCATTCTATGGACTCAGGCGAAGTGAAGCAATAGGAATGAAATGGGATGCCATTGACTTTGAGCGGAATACCATCACCGTCCAGCACACAGTTACATCCTGCAATCTGGATGGAAAGCTCACTCTTGTTGCATCGGACACAACGAAAACGAAGTCAAGTATGAGGACGTTGCCACTTGTTCCATTTGTAAAAGAGAGGCTCTTAATCAAAAGAGAAGAGCAGGAGGAAAACCGTCGTCTTTGTGGGCGTTGTTATAACAAGGAATATCTTGATTACGTCTGTGTCAATGAGCTTGGCAATATTATAACGCCGCAGGCTGTCACAAGCGGCTTCTCACGATTTCTTGAAAGAAACGGCTTCAGGCACATCCGATTCCAGGACTTGAGGCACAGTTGCGCCTCACTTCTCTTGGCAAACGGCGTTCCGATGAAGCAGATCCAAGAGTGGCTCGGTCACAGTGACTTCTCAACAACAGCAAACATTTACGCTCATCTCGACTACAGCTCCAAACTCAACTCAGCAGATGCAATGCTCAGTGGTTTGGGCATGGAGTCTGACTGTTAAGACAAAAAAATCGTGTTCTCCAAACGAAGCACTTAAACGCTTAATTAAAAGCAAAAAGCCCGTAAACACAAGGTTTTACAGGCTTTTAGCACATGGCGGAGCGGGTGGGATTCGAACCCACGGGCGGATTCAGTCCACCAAACGATTTCGAGTCGTTCCCGTTATG
>JAJBTZ010000081.1:12523-27302 GCA_020860605.1 Ruminococcus sp.
TTTCGAGTCGTTCCCGTTATGGCCTCTTCGATACGTCTCCCTAGTCAACCATGATATTCTACCACATTTTCTCGAAGAATGCAAGAGCTATTTCAGAGAAAAATAAAATTTTACCCCGAAGGGCAATTTTTTGTATCAACTTTCGGGCGAAAAGGTGGCATAGTCCGTTTTTTAGGACTGACATTTGTTGACAGGGGGATTTTACAGTGGTATAATGTAGAAAAATGATGGAGGGGATTAAAATGTCTTATAACGTTGGCTTTAAGTATCTGGCACATATCAGCGGGAACAGGGAAGAGACTGTCAAGGAGCACTGCCTCGGAGTTGCGGAGCAGGCTGCTATATTTGCTGAACCATTCGGTTCGAGAGAGGAAGCTTTCTTTACCGGCGTACTTCATGATATCGGTAAGTATACCCGTGAGTTTCAGAAGCGACTTCATGGCAGCAATCAATCGGTGGATCACTCAACTGCAGGAGCAAAGGAAGCGATTTCACGGAATAATCTGCCGGCAGCATTTGCAATAATGGGGCATCACGGTGGAATCCCTAACATGGGGAGCAAGGGTGACAGCTCTTCTGAACCGACATTCTACGGCAGGAAGAAGAAAGATGTCTGTGACTATAGTCCGTGGAAGGATGAGATTCCTGTGCCCTCAGTTCCACCTTTTCCAGAATGGCTGAGCAAAGGCGACAAATTCACTTTGTCATTCTACATAAGAATGCTTTTCTCCTGCCTTGTAGATGCCGACTTTCTCAAGACTGAGGAATTTATGAATGAGAGGCCAGCACTACGTGGCAGCGATGTGACTATTGATAGTCTGAGGGACAAGATGCTTGCACAGGCGGAGGAATATTTCGAAAATGGCCACAAGGCGGAGGCTGATGAAAGCAAGACGTTGGCCGAGAAGATTCTTATAAGAAAGAAGAACGAGGTGCTGAGCTCCTGCCTTGAAGCTGGGAAAAGCGTCGATAAAGGCCTATACACCCTGACAGTTCCAACTGGCGGAGGAAAGACGTTTGCTTCTCTTGCCTTCGCCCTTGAACATGCCAGCGAGAAGAATATGTCGAGAGTCATCTACGTAATCCCGTATACATCTATTATAGACCAAACGGTCGATACATTTACTAAGATTCTCGGAGAGGAGAATGTCCTTGCCCATCATTTTGGCTCTGAGTATCAGATGAAGGAGAAGGAGGACAGGACCGAGCTTGAAACCCGTCAGGCGTTGGCTTCGGAAAACTGGGATGCACCAGTAGTTGTCACGACAGCCGTGCAGTTCTTCGAATCGCTTTTCTCGAACAAGCCGTCCCGTTGTCGGAAGCTTCATAATATCGCAAACAGCGTTGTGATTTTTGATGAGGCACAGACTCTGCCGACAAAGTATTTGCAGGCATGTATAGCAGCGATAGCTGAACTCGTTCAGAATTACGGAGTGACCGCAGTTCTCTGCACCGCAACCCAGCCATCTCTTCAGACACTGTTTGACAAGGAAGGCTGTCATGATATAAGGGAGCTTTGTCCGCAATCTGGCGAGCTTTATGAAACCTTGAAGAGAGTTACTATTCACGATATAGGCACTGTGCCATCCCTCGATTTTATGTCGGATAAGCTTAAAAGCGAGAATCAGGTGCTCTGCATTGTGAACACAAGGAAAAATGCACAGACGCTCTATGAAAGCCTCCCAGAAGAGGGGAGCTATTGCCTCACAACCCTTCTCTGCTCCACAGACAGAAAGATCCAGCTCGCAGAAATCCGCCAGAGGCTCAAGGATGGACTCCCATGTCGGGTTGTTGCCACATCACTTATTGAAGCCGGAGTGGATGTCGATTTCCCGATAGTTTATCGTGAGTATGCTGGCCTCGATTCGATTCTTCAGGCAGCAGGGCGCTGCAACCGAAACGGCAAGCGAGCTTCGGAAGATAGTCCTGTGTACATATTTGAGCTTGAGAAAACGGGAGAATTTGCTCTCATAAAGCAGAATCTTTATGCGATGGGAAGGGCAAAAGATAAATTCGGCGAGGAGTTGAATAATCCAGAGGCTGTCAAAGAGTATTTCACGGTTCTTCATGACCTCAAAAATCTTGATGTCGGTGAAATCATGAAATGGATTGAGAAGGGACGCAACGGCTCTCAGCTTCCATTTGCGGATATTTCCGAGAATTTCAGGCTCATTGACACCAACACCCACACCGTATACATTCCTCTTGAATACAGTTATGGCACTTTCTCCGACAGCAAGCCTCTGCCGACTGGAAGCGAGCTCTGCCAGAGGCTCAGAAACGGAGAAATAAGTCGTCCGCTTTTCCGTGCTCTCGGACTCTATAGCGTTGAAGTGTATGAAGACCAGTTCAGAGCCCTCGAAGCTACAGGAGCACTGGAGCCAGTAAATGATGAGGATTTCTGGATTCTCATAAACACAGACGGCAAGTACTACAACTCCAAAACAGGTCTGACAATTAGTGCAGAGGGTGGGGATGCGATAATGGTGTAATTGAAAAGAATTGGGCGGTGAAGCTAACCGCCTCACCGCCCGGATACTGTCGTATCATTCCGACAAATATTTCAACCCACAACTTGCGTTGACAACACCATTATAAATGCAAATAGCACTATTTGCAAGAGAATTATAAAATTTTTTCGGAAAAGTACTTGACAACGTCATTGTTACGGTATATACTGAATGTATCGTTCCGTCAAATGAAGTTGAAAGAAATCATATACAAAAAGGAGCTGATAATTATTGTCTATTCGTATTGAGGCATGGGGAGATTATGCGTGCTTTACTCGCCCAGAAATGAAGGCAGACCGCGTGAGTAGCCCGATTATAACTCCCTCCGCCGCAAGAGGTCTTATCGAAGCGATATACTGGCATCCGGGGCTGAAGTATCACATCGATAGAATCTACTTATTGCCACCAAAAGGCAGGGAACTCGAAGACGGCAAGGATCCCATACGTTTTGTCAATGTCAACCGCAATGAAGTTTCGGAAAAGCTGAACAACTCTGAAGCCTTGAGTGCAATTAATAATGGCAAAAAGATTGCGCTTTATACGTCACAAGTTATTCAACCGAGAACGTCGCTTATCCTGCGGGATGTGCACTATGTGATCGAAGCACACTTTGACATGACCGATAAGGCTACGCCGTCTGATAACCCGGGAAAGTTTCAGGACATCCTCCGTCGAAGGCTCGAAAGAGGGCAGTGCTATCACACACCCTGCTTCGGCTGTAGGGAGTTTCCTGCTCACTTCAGAGAATGGCGCGGAGGAGATATCCCGGCGGTGCCGTACTCGCAAGATTTAGGCTTTATGCTCTATGACATGGACTATTCTGATCCGCAGAATATTCGCCCGATGTTCTTCAGAGCAAGGCTCGTCGACGGAGTTCTCGATTTGAGAGATTGCGAGGTGATATCGTGATTTTACAAGCGCTGGTACGCTACTATGAAGCAATGGTGGAGTCAGGTGACCTTTCAAAGCCTGGTTGGAGTAGCGCAGTAAAGGTGGCTTACGCTCTCGAAATCGATGATAATGGCAATTTAGTTCATGTCATACCTTTGGGAGATGAGTTATCAGATAGCAAAACTAAGAAGCATGTTCCACTATCAATGGATGTACCTTTCCAGGAAAAGAGAACGTCTGGAGTAATTGCCAGATTTCTGTGTGATACAAGTGCATACTTTTTAGGTGTTGACAAAAAGTATGAGCCGGAAGAAGCAAAAAAGCGATTCATAGCGTCAAGGAAATTGCACCACGAGATTCTTGACGATGTTGATTCACCTGCCGCAAAAGCCATACTTGCGTTCTTTGATAACTGGAATCCAGATGAAGCCACCGAAAATCCTGTCATTAAGCCGAATTTGAAAGAACTGACAAGTGGACAAAAGCTACTCTTCTTTTTCAATGGAATCAGCGTAATTGAAGATTCAGAAATCAGCGATGCCTGGCAAAGATACTACGATAGTTTCAGCGGAGAAGATGCTGGCCCTTCCGATATGGGAGTATGCCTGGTAACCGGCAAACAAGCGCAAATATCGCTGGTACATCCAGATATCTTAGGAGTACGCAACGCAAAAGTCCCTCCTGCGCTAGTCTCTTTCAACAAACATGCTTTCGAGTCTTACGGAAAAGAAAAAGACCGAAAGGACACAAAAGGTCAGGGCAAAAACGCTCCAGTTAGTAAGTATGCTGCATCCGCCTATACTGCTGCACTAAATTCATTGCTTGCTGATTCAGATAGGTGCAGATATATTGGCAATACTATTGTTCTTTGTTGGTCAGAGAGCGGTAGAAGAGAGTATCAGAAATGTAACAACAGCTTGGTATATGGTGATGCTGGAATAGACCCGCAAGATCTGACGGCAGCATTAAAGAGCCTTGCAAGTGGTAAGCCATTCGATTGGAACGGATTTGAGCTTTCGCCGGACGAGCATTTCTACTATTTAGGATTGGTCTTGCGTTCGGGCAGACTTTCAGTAAGCTTCTTCCTCGAAGATAGCTTTGGCAGCTTTGCTAGAAATATAGACCGCCACTATGAAAGGCTCAGAATCATCGGCCCAAAGGGCAGGATACCGACTCCGTATTGGCTCGTCAGTGAGACGGTACGACAGGGAGATGAAGTCCCGACACGCTTTACAGACGACCTAATTCAGTCTATACTTACGGACAGCAAGTACCCGGCAACTCTTTTGAACGCAATAAACGCGAGAATTAGAGCAGAAAAAGATGTGAGTTTTGGTAAAGCTGCTTTTTTGAAAGCTTACTACTTACAAAACGAAAATTCAAAATGTCCCAAGGAGGTATTAACAGTGGAACTTAATGAACAAAGTGAGTACCTTCCGTATGTGCTTGGAAGGCTTTTCTCAGTACTTGCGGAGCTTCAGGAAAAATCTGCTGGTACGGAGCTTAACGTCACAATCAGAAACAGATACTTTACATCCGCATCGACAACACCTGCTATAACCTTTGATAGGTTATTAAGATTGTCGCAACACCATCTAAGTAAACTTAGCAAGGGTTCACAGATATCTTATGATAGGAAGATTACAAATCTTGTCTCAAAGATTCACAGCACTATCCCCACAAGGTTTACGCCTGTCGAGCAGGTTGCTTTCCAGATTGGTTACTACCACGAAAATCAGTCACGTTACACTACAAAGGAGGACAAATAAATGTCAGAAGTAATAAAAAATCGCTACGATTTCGTCGTTCTATTCGACGTAGAAAATGGTAATCCAAACGGAGACCCAGATTCAGATAATATGCCCAGAATAGACCCTGACAGTGGCTACGGATTGGTAACAGATGTATGTCTGAAAAGGAAAATTCGCAATTATGTTGAAATGGTTAAGGAGGATGAAGAAGGCTACGGCATATACATTAAGAACGGCGTAACCCTTAATCGACACGATCTTACAGCAGGTGATGCCCTTGGAATTCGCAGTGAGCTGGAACAGCTCCAAAGCCTCGGCAAAAAGGAAGCAAAAAAGGTGGGATCTGCTCTGAAAAAGTCCGACCCGGATATTGACGTCAAAATCCGTGATTATATGTGTGCTAACTATTACGACATCAGAGCTTTTGGTGCAGTGATGACTACTTTCGTCAAGGGTGCATTGAATTGTGGCCAAGTAAGAGGTCCCGTTCAGCTTGGCTTTGCACATTCAGTCGAGCCCATAAGTTATCAGGAAGTAACTATAACTCGTGTTGCTATAACAACTGAATCGGACGCAGAAAACAAGGATACCGAGATGGGTCGCAAATACATCGTCCCCTATGGCCTCTACAGGGCTGAGGGATTTGTGTCGGCGAATCTGGCGAGGAAGACTACCGGGTTCACGGAGGACGACCTTGAGCTTTTGTGGGATGCGATTCTCAATATGTTTGAGAATGACCACAGTGCTGCTCGTGGCAAGATGGCGGTAAGGAAGCTTATCATCTTCAAGCATGACAGCGAGCTCGGATGCGCTCCGTCTTACAAGCTGTTTGATGAGGTGAAAGTCAGTCGCAAGGAAGGCGTTGAAATTGCGAGAAGCTATTCCGACTATGACGTCGAAATCGGGGAAGAGCTTCCTGACGGCGTTCATTGCATAGTAAAAGAATAATGGCAGAGTACACTGAGGACAAGTACCTGATGCTTTCAGGCCTGCAGCACTTCATCTTTTGCCGACGGCAATGGGCTTTGATCCACATAGAGCAGCTCTGGACTGAGAATTATCTGACTACGGACGGCAATATTTTCCATGAGCGCGCCCACGATCCCTCCTTCGTCGAATCCCGTGGTGACGTCATCATCACCCGTGGCGTCTACCTTCGCTCGTCACGGCTCGGTGTGTCGGGGCAGTGCGATGTCCTCGAATTCCGGCGCTCGGACGGCGGGGTTCCGCTCTCGGGCAGGGAGGGGAAGTGGCTCCCGTACCCGATCGAGTACAAGCGCGGAAAGCCACGCGAGGACACTGGCGACGCCCACCAGCTCTGCGGGCAAGCGATGTGCCTCGAGGAGATGCTTTGCTGCCACATCCCCGCAGGCGCGCTCTATTATGGCGAGATCAAACGGCGGATTGAGGTCGAGTTCACTTCTGAGCTTCGGGCAGAGGTCGAGGCCTCCCTCAAGGAAATGCACGAGCTCTTCGAAAGGGGCTACACGCCGAAGGTCAGGCCGAAAAAGGGCTGCCAGTCCTGCTCGATGAAGGAGCTCTGCCTGCCGAAGCTGATGAAGGTCAGGAGTGCAAAAGAATATTTAAGCGAATCGTTAGGAGAGGATTTAAGTTGAAAAAGCTTTTGAACACTCTTTATGTCATGAGCGAGGACGCCTACCTCACCCTCGACGGCGAAAACGTAGTCGTGAAGCGGGGTGACGAGGCCGTGGCGAGGTACCCGCTGCACACTCTCGAGAGCATCATGTCCTTCTCCTATGCCGGCGCGAGCCCGTCGCTGATGGGCGCCTGTGCCGAGAGGGAAGTGAACCTCGCGTTCTTCTCCCCGAGAGGAAAATTTTTGGCGAGAACCACCGGCATCACCCATGGAAACGTCCTCCTGAGGCAGACTCAATACCGGGTTGCAGATAGTCCAGAAAAAAGTACTGAAATCGCGAAGAGCTTTATCTTAGGAAAGGTCTACAACTGCCGGAAAAGCGTTGAGAGGACCCGTCGGGATCACGGCATGAGGGTCGACGACAACATCCTCAGGGTCGCCTCCGACCAGCTCAAGAGTTACATTCCGATGATTTCTGACGCTACGGACATCGACAGCCTCCGTGGCTTCGAGGGCGTCGCTGCCAACGCCTATTTTGACGCCTTCGACGAGATGATTTTAGGCGACAAGGAGCTTTTTCGCTTCACAGTGAGGACTCGTCGCCCTCCTCTTGATCCGACAAACGCGCTCCTCTCCTTCGCCTACTCGCTTCTGACGAACGACTGCGCCTCGGCGCTAGAGGCGGTCGGGCTCGACAGCTATGTCGGCTTCATGCACACGGCTCGTCCGGGGAGAAAGTCGCTTGCGCTCGACCTGATGGAGGAGCTCAGGCCCTGCATGGCGGACAGGTTCGTCCTCACACTCATCAATAACCGCCAGCTTCACAGGAAGGATTTTGAATTCCTGGAGAGCGGAGCCGTCATCATGTCGGACGACGCGAGAAAGACCTTCCTCAAAGCCTGGCAGGAGAGGAAGAAGGAGGAAATCACTCACCCCTATCTCGGCGAAAAGATTCCCTGGGGACTTGTCCCAGCGGTCCAGGCGCAGCTTCTCTCGCGATATCTTCGCAGAGACCTCGATGCCTACCCGCCGTTTCTGTGGAAGTAGGTGAGGGGAGTGCTCGTTCTGATAACCTATGACGTGAACACCGAGGACGCTGCCGGCCGAAAGCGCCTCCGCAAAATCGCAAAACAGTGTACAAACTATGGCCAGCGTGTTCAAAATTCCGTCTTCGAATGTCTCCTCGACGCCTCCCAATGCCGCCTCCTCCAAGCGAAGCTCCTGGAGATCATGGACGAATCCCGCGACAGCCTCCGCTTCTACTACCTTGGCAACAAATACCAGACCAAAATCGAACACTTCGGCGTAAAGGATTCGTACGACCCGGAAGGGACGTTGATGGTGTGAAATCGTGCGATTTATTCTAAAAAACAGTACCATTCCTGTTGACACAACAGCACGGCTATGGTATAATAATAGTACTGATTGAGAATAATATCTCGCGAAAGGAGACCATCATGAAACAAATTTCTATAACAGATCTGAAAGCTAACACAGGGCTGTACGTCAATATGGCTCAAGATCAGGACGTAATAATCACAAGAAATGGCAAGGCGATTGCAAAACTTGTCACTATAAAGCCAAATAAGAAGGCTTCCTGGGAACATGTCAAGGGACTTTTCGGAGGGATGACCTTCACCGATGAGGATGTCGCTCGTGCAAGAGAGGAGCGACTTAGATGAAGGTAGCTTTTGACACGAACGTCATCCTGGACGCCATCCTAAATCGCCCTGAGTCCGAGAGCGCAAACGCGTTGATCAGGGCGGTGCTTGAGGATCGAATTTCTGGGATTATCACCGCGAACACGATCACCGACATCTACTATGTTGCCCGCAAAGGCATGAGTGAATCTGATGCGAGGGAAGCGGTTTTCGAAATTCTCTCTATTTTCGAGATTGCTCCCGTCACCGCTGAGTCCTGCCTTAACGCTCTCGAGCTCCCGATGTCCGATTTCGAAGACGCCGTCCTCACGACCTGCGTCAAAGAGTGTGGTGCCAATTTCATTGCCACCCGAGACCAAGCCTTCCTCACCTCCGCCAGCCCAGTCAAAGCCCTCACTCCTGCTAAGATTTTGGAGATGGTAGGGGAGAAGTAGCCCCATAACTCAGTGCGAAGCCTAAGCACCCACGTTTTCGCCCAACCTTCGCACCCAAAACTTTAAATATATATTACAATTTGTAATATACTTCGCTGTCCCAGAAAACCGTCGGTAAACCAAAACCGTCGCTTTTCAGGAACAGCCCTCGCAAAACAAGCCACATTTTTGTGCTGTTTTGCTGTCTCCCTCCTCGCGGAGGGAGTGGATTGAAATATCCCACATAGCCCAACTATTACGGAAACGACAATGTCTCCCTCCTCGCGGAGGGAGTGGATTGAAATTGCATAGTCATAGTCGAACCAACAGGGAACGAACAGTCTCCCTCCTCGCGGAGGGAGTGGATTGAAATCTAATAAAAATAACATTTTAAAATTTATATAAACCGTCTCCCTCCTCGCGGAGGGAGTGGATTGAAATTATTATATCATATCTTTTTGGCGTTGTCAACACTAAGTCTCCCTCCTCGCGGAGGGAGTGGATTGAAATTTGAATAATGATTAGAATAGAAATCCTGAAAATCATGTCTCCCTCCTCGCGGAGGGAGTGGATTGAAATTTATTTTACCATTTTTTTGTCAAGCATTTGTCTCCCTCCTCGCGGAGGGAGTGGATTGAAATATGATGGTGAGTTTGATAAGGCTGGTAATCTCCGTCTCCCTCCTCGCGGAGGGAGTGGATTGAAATCACTGAATTGTCGCCCCTTTCACTCGGTTTTTGAGGTCTCCCTCCTCGCGGAGGGAGTGGATTGAAATTGTAAGATATTAAATATATCTTGTAACATAACTAGTCTCCCTCCTCGCGGAGGGAGTGGATTGAAATGTAACGGCGAGACTTACAAGCCTGAACAGCAAGCTGTCTCCCTCCTCGCGGAGGGAGTGGATTGAAATTTTTGACCAATTTCACCGTGATAGAAGTCTTTTGTCTCCCTCCTCGCGGAGGGAGTGGATTGAAATCACAAGGTGCTATAATAGCAAATGTGGAACGGTAGTCTCCCTCCTCGCGGAGGGAGTGGATTGAAATTTGCTGATGCGTTAGGCGAAAATGAAGATTTCGATGTCTCCCTCCTCGCGGAGGGAGTGGATTGAAATTATTATCCGGCTTGCAGATAAGATTATGAGCGGGGTCTCCCTCCTCGCGGAGGGAGTGGATTGAAATTTATTATCCTGTTGGTGAATGTGCATACCACAAGTCTCCCTCCTCGCGGAGGGAGTGGATTGAAATGCAGATGACAAAAAGGATCATGTGATTTATTGGGTCTCCCTCCTCGCGGAGGGAGTGGATTGAAATACAAGACGATAGACTATGTCTCGATTCTGCTCGCCGTCTCCCTCCTCGCGGAGGGAGTGGATTGAAATAGCCCAACGGTCCCGCTCGTCTCCAAATACATACGTCTCCCTCCTCGCGGAGGGAGTGGATTGAAATGAGAACGAGGTCTACAAGGTAGCTCACGGAGTAGTCTCCCTCCTCGCGGAGGGAGTGGATTGAAATACTATGTGGAGATGTCTGATTTAAAGCCTCTTGTGTCTCCCTCCTCGCGGAGGGAGTGGATTGAAATGTCCTCTGAGCAGCAGTATATATACTATATTTGTGTCTCCCTCCTCGCGGAGGGAGTGGATTGAAATAGGATGAATTGAAGGGAGTAAACGAAAATGATTAGTGTCTCCCTCCTCGCGGAGGGAGTGGATTGAAATTTCGTGTGGTAAAGACATATGCTGCTATTACTGCGGTCTCCCTCCTCGCGGAGGGAGTGGATTGAAATCCATACCTGCAAGTAGTAGCCGGAAATCTTATTGTCTCCCTCCTCGCGGAGGGAGTGGATTGAAATACAGGATTTAGGTCGAGTCTATGATAGTCTTGGCCGTCTCCCTCCTCGCGGAGGGAGTGGATTGAAATTTATTTTACCATTTTTTTGTCAAGCATTGTCTCCCTCCTCGCGGAGGGAGTGGATTGAAATACCATCATGAATACAGTAAGCAAAAGGTATCTGTAAGTCTCCCTCCTCGCGGAGGGAGTGGATTGAAATGATAGAGTTAATTCCTGCTATGATTTCTCTGACGTCTCCCTCCTCGCGGAGGGAGTGGATTGAAATGATGTCGAAATAGCCAAGCTGAAAACGTACATACGTCTCCCTCCTCGCGGAGGGAGTGGATTGAAATACGCTTGACGTTGCCGTAGCCTTTCAAGGAAATCGTCTCCCTCCTCGCGGAGGGAGTGGATTGAAATTCCGATAAGCTCGATGACACAAACGATAAAACACAAGTCTCCCTCCTCGCGGAGGGAGTGGATTGAAATTGAGTCTCAATTGCAAAATGCATATCGTGATATGTCTCCCTCCTCGCGGAGGGAGTGGATTGAAATGAAAGTTTTGACCAATCACGACTATCTATAAAAAGTCTCCCTCCTCGCGGAGGGAGTGGATTGAAATTGAAGTTATTGAACTTGAAGATGAGGAAGTAGATGTCTCCCTCCTCGCGGAGGGAGTGGATTGAAATGGATGGCGACTAAAACAAATACAGGTCTTGTAGCAGTCTCCCTCCTCGCGGAGGGAGTGGATTGAAATGTAGATATAGTTTGTATTGCTCATCGCCTCACCGTCTCCCTCCTCGCGGAGGGAGTGGATTGAAATATCAATCCAGGAATTGATGCCGTCTATTTTCTGGTCTCCCTCCTCGCGGAGGGAGTGGATTGAAATCCGACGGCAAAGCAAGTAGGAAAAAGGCTCGATAGTCTCCCTCCTCGCGGAGGGAGTGGATTGAAATGGAAATCCGAATATCCCGACTTCGGGATTTGATGTCTCCCTCCTCGCGGAGGGAGTGGATTGAAATGACTACGCAAAGTTGCTTCGGAAATGCCTGTTTCTCGTCTCCCTCCTCGCGGAGGGAGTGGATTGAAATTTTGGATTTCCCCATCAATTTCGCCGCCGTGGATGTCTCCCTCCTCGCGGAGGGAGTGGATTGAAATATTTCGGAATGTCCCCAGCCCTCAGCTCCTAACCGTCTCCCTCCTCGCGGAGGGAGTGGATTGAAATGTCAAATCCGAAACCTCGAAATTCGGATAGTACAAGTCTCCCTCCTCGCGGAGGGAGTGGATTGAAATAAGTGAAGTAATGATTGGTGATAAACTTGTTTCGTCTCCCTCCTCGCGGAGGGAGTGGATTGAAATGGGCTGTAGATTGATAACATATCAATCATGCCACGGGTCTCCCTCCTCGCGGAGGGAGTGGATTGAAATTCAGATTGCAGGCTGCTGCTGCGACAATCTCCGTGGTCTCCCTCCTCGCGGAGGGAGTGGATTGAAATAGGAAGTGCCTCTGAAACTGGAACTTACAACAGAGTCTCCCTCCTCGCGGAGGGAGTGGATTGAAATCTATTGAGAAGGGCATCACTCCTGTCCCTTAGGAGTCTCCCTCCTCGCGGAGGGAGTGGATTGAAATCGTTTTTCATTGGTGCATGGCCTTGCCACCAGGCGTCTCCCTCCTCGCGGAGGGAGTGGATTGAAATTTCGGGAGCAACAGTTCCCACTACTATAAGAGGGTCTCCCTCCTCGCGGAGGGAGTGGATTGAAATGTGACCTTTGGCTTCGTACACATAACCGTCTCCAGTCTCCCTCCTCGCGGAGGGAGTGGATTGAAATATGATGTATCGCAGGACGTTCTCACGGCTTAATAGTCTCCCTCCTCGCGGAGGGAGTGGATTGAAATTATAAGCACTATACACATCTCCCGATTGTATGGTCTGTCTCCCTCCTCGCGGAGGGAGTGGATTGAAATGCTATATTCGGATATAGTCCCTCTTGCTCTGTCCAGTCTCCCTCCTCGCGGAGGGAGTGGATTGAAATAAGAAGGCTTGCGAAATTTATCACCTATACCCCGTCTCCCTCCTCGCGGAGGGAGTGGATTGAAATGTCTCAGATAGGAAAAACCGAAGCAGAGCTGAATGTCTCCCTCCTTGCGGAGGGAGTGGATTGAAATACCATCGCTCCTACGTTTACTATCAACGGAGACGGTCTCCCTCCTTGCGGAGGGAGTGGATTGAAATTTCTGTCATCGTTTATCTCCTCCTCATCATCTATGTCTCCCTCCTTGCGGAGGGAGTGGATTGAAATTCATCTATGAGAAGCCGGAGGACTATCCAGACAAGTCTCCCTCCTTGCGGAGGGAGTGGATTGAAATAGAATGCGTTAGGCTTGCTTTAACGAAGAGCAACGGTCTCCCTCCTTGCGGAGGGAGTGGATTGAAATCGAACCTGAGTCCGAAATCAGTGAGGAGGCAGCTGGTCTCCCTCCCCACGGAGGGAGTGGATTGAAATTCTTCATTCGACCATGTCTCATCATAGCCGTAGAGTCTCCCTCCTCACGGAGGGAGTGGATTGAAATTTGGCATTTATACGCTAAGGTTTTTGTCCTCCGGTCTCCCTCCTCACGGAGGGAGTGGATTGAAATGGCGGACAAAAAGGTTTTCGAGACGATGAAGAAGGTCTCCCTCCTCACGGAGGGAGTGGATTGAAATTGGAGATTTGGGAAGCAATCAAAACAGCGGTATCTGTCTCCCTCCCCGCGGAGGGAGTGGATTGAAATCAGCAAGCATATTTGCTTTATACGTTTTTCCTGCCGTCTCCCTCCTCATGGAGGGTTTCGAAAGTCTGGGCTCTTTTTTTATCGAAATTCGATTTGTCGCGATTCTTTTAAGAATTAGGCTTGCCATAAAAATAATTTTTATAAAGTCACAAACTCACGACATCAAAGTCTTGCTTTCTATTTCCAAGTAGTATATAATATGATTGTTGGAGTCTTCCGCAACATTTTCCACGAAAGGCAGGGTGTCGCATATGACCGATGAAGAACGAAAAAAATTTCTCTACAGAGAATGTGAGAGATTCGACGGGTCGATGACCTACGAGGAATATGAAGCAGCAATAAAGAAGTATCTTATGCTTTGCGATTGGCGGTATTCTGAGGAAGGTGCCGAGGAGCGGGTGATGAAGGACAGAGAGTACATCCAAGGCGAGTTCAAAAAGAAGATGACCGTTGGGGATGTTGCGATAGATATTGGATATTGTTGCGGTTGAAAGGAGGCTCTACCAATGGCAAGAGAAAGATTCATGACTAATGAAAAAATCAAGACAAACGAGGCAAACCGTGATCGCATAATCTATATGTTGTCTATAGACCGAGCACCAGATTTAAGTCAGCTTGACCCTCCAGCAACTAAGGAAGAAGAGGAGTATTACAAGGAGCTGTATGCTGAAATGCGAGCTACCGAAGCAGAATATGAAGCTGCTGGTAAAAAGTTGATCTGGGATATACCGTTTGATTTGGATTATGATTGAGGAGGCTCCCAAAATGTCCACTGAAGAGCAAAAGCACCTCTGCCCGGTTTGTGGCAAGTATGAGTTCAAGGAAAAAGATTCTTTCGATGATTGCCCTGTTTGCGGTTGGGAGGATGATATGTATCAGGAAGAGTATCCAGACGAGGACGCCTGTGGAAACCGTATGAGCTTGAACCAAGCTCGAAAAGCTTGGGCAGAAGGCAGACCGATAAAGTAAGATGAAGCAGCCGGAACCCCGGCTGCTTTTTTACTCCTTCCCATAAATAAACTTCGAGTTCCCACAGCCGGGGAAGTATTCCTCCATCTGCTTGCAGAGATTTATCTTCGCCATATAGTGACCGGCGTTGATGATGGTGTAGCGCCAGTCTTCAATGTCAAAGTAGGCGATGAGGTCATCCTTGCGTTGTTTCAGACCGTTGTTATCAACGACCGATTTACAATCGAAGAAGTCAACGCTCCGTGCAAAACCTAAGGCTATGTACTCCCGGCAAATGTCCGAAGGGGCTTTTTCGTAGTGCTTTTTCCAATAAGGATTCTCGAAAAACTCCTGCAAGCCCCTCTCAACCCTCTTCAGGTCAGTCTCGGACAAGCCTTCGTACTGAATCC
>JAJBTZ010000081.1:27402-43745 GCA_020860605.1 Ruminococcus sp.
TTTTACAAGCCTTCATTTTTAACACTCCTTGTAAGATTATTTTCCCACAAAGAAAGCTCCCATCGTTTCGATGAGAGCTGAAAAGCTATTCCGTCCCATCGAATCAAGCTTTAGCACCTTACCTCGTGGCAGGTTGCTGTGTGGTCAACGGGCTTGTCCCTCGCACACTCTTTATGGTGATTTTATTATAGCACATTGCGGTTGAAATTGCAATATTTTTCGGAAATTATTTGAACACCCTCTCCCAGATCCCCACAAGCTCCTCATAGCACTCCTTGGTTTCGGGATAGTATGCCATGTCGCTCAGGGCGTCCTTGATGCCGGTGTAGTACCACTGCTGTTTCTCGAACGGCGCATTGAAGCGGTTCCAGAGCTCCTTGCCGATTTCGTTATAATCCGACTCGATGCTCCGCATATTCGAGAGCTTGTCCGCCATGACGAGCATCTTGAGACGCTTGTCGGCAGTCCTGAGCTCCTCGATAGCGAAGGTTTTGCGTTCATCCCAGGTCTTCGACTTGTCTTCACTATGAGCCGCAACAAGGCCGGCAACGTCCTCGCCAAAGCGTTCACTGATTTCGTCCACAGTCGCACCGGTGTCCTCAACCGTATCGTGGAGAAGTCCGGCAATCATGAGGTTAGTGTCCGCCTTCATCGAATGAAGAATCTGCAAGACCTCAATCGGATGCAGAATGTATGGGCGATTCGTTCCTTTGCGGAGCTGTCCTGCGTGCTGGTTCACGGCGAAGATAATCGCTTCGTTCAGCTTCTGGCTTTCTTGGGTGATGGATTCGGTCATAGGGATACGTCCTTTCTATCTAATTCACTTTTTCGTCGGCTTGAATTTAGCACTATATGCTTTCACGTCTGGGTCGTCTGTCAGCCATCCATACTTTTGAAGAAACTCAAGTTTCTGGTCATCAGTTTCGTAGTGTGTCTCTTCACGTCTACCAGATACGCATTCATTCTCATCCCCATTAAAAAATCGGGAAGATTCTCCTTCACGATACGAGACAGGCTCTCCATCTTTTATGTATTTTCCACAATACACGTTTTTATAGTCTCCATAGATTTTTTCATCACCCACCATGCCATCCAACACTCCGCTTGCTAATTTTGCAAGCAGCCCATTTTCTTCGTTTGTTCTGCTCATACTTCTATCTCCTTACTGACTGCTATGCTCTCGGAATCATAAGCTCCTATTGGATACTCTCTTATCCAACCTGAAACCCGATATTTCATCTGACATGATAGACATTCTACGTTGTCTTCGCTATCAAATTCATAGGTAATATCCGATCCCATTTCATTATTTCTATCATCGCTATTCTGACCAGTCTCGTAGTCTTCCAAATCAACTTCAAGTTCTTTTCCACAGTAAGGGCAACGAACAGTTCGGATAAGTGAAACAGGGAGATAGTCATACATATCCACAACATCAATGAACTCTTCACCCTCAGCCTCTCTCTCTTACTGATAATATCCCAATAGTGATCAATGTGGAAATCTTCAAAGGCTTCATTATCATCAAGTATCTCAGCCAAGAGTGTTAACGAATTTCGCTTTCTTGCCATATCATCTTCGATATATAGACGGCGAGTAATAATCGCTTCTTCTAGTGTGCATTCACCATTTTGCAATTTGCGAATATCGCTACAAGTCAGTCCCGACTTTGTAAGCACAATGATAAATTTCAGATTATTATAATCAGCTTCAGTATAATTTGTACTTCGGTTGCCAACTGGCTGGTTCTCTGGCGCAAATATGCCTTCTCGTTTAAACAGCTTGATTCTTTCAGCAGTAATGCCAAGCTTTTGTTGTAATTCTTTTGGTTTCATTTGTGAAACCTCCTTTCTGACATTAGTGTACCAAGTGGAGACAAAGTACCTGTCAAGTGCTTTTTCAGATTTTCTATCCCGAAATTTTAGCTAACTTACCCGTTCTTCACAAGTAGGAATCTTTCCCACCTTTTGATAACACCCAATAAAGTTTCATCCAAATAAGTCAACGCCTTCTCCCTGATCCAATTCGGAACCCCATACGCTGCCTCGGCGATACCGCCAGTGATGGCGGCGAGGGTGTCGCTGTCGCCACCGAGGGAGATGGCGTTGCGGATGGCGTCCTCAAAACCGTCGCTGTCAAGGAAAGCGACAATTGCCTGTGGGACAGTCTCCTGACAGGTTTCGTTGAACTCGTAAGTCGGACGGATTTTGTCGCAGGTCCTGTGCAGGTCGTAGCCATACTCTTTCTCGATATGCTCTTTGACGAGAACCCGGCACTCAGCCGGGCTTCCACCGTTCGCAATATTCTGCCGACAAATATAGATGGCATCAGCCACCGCGAGCGCTCCCTTGACGCCTTCAGGATGATTGTGGGTGGCCTCCGCCGAAATCCTTGCAAGCCTCCGGCAGTCCTCAAGCTCCAGCATCCAACCGCAAGGCGCTACCCTCATCGCCGAGCCGTTTCCGAAGCTCCCGTATGGTTCCCGGGTGTCTGAGCGAAGCCACATCCGAAAGCTTATGCCATAGCTTTCATGCGGGTAGAGCCTGCCGAATTTCTTCATGGAGTCGATAAAGTCGCCCCTCTCCCCGCCGTTCATGATAGCCTCCGCCACCGCAATCGTCATGACCGTGTCGTCAGTGAAGAAGCAATCGTCACGGAACAGGGGAAAGTCTTTTGTTTTGATGTTGTTGAACTCGTAGATAGAACCCACGATGTCGCCGATTATGGAGCCGAGCATGGGGAGGCCTCCTTTACTGATTATTTTTTGGGGATTCTTCAATGACAGCAACCGATTTCTGTCCTCTTGGTCGTTAATAACGTGCATTTTCCTGTGGCAGTTCGGGCACAAAGCGACTACGTTTTCGTCAGTGTCACTTCCACCTTGTGAAAGCCACCGTATGTGATGCGCTTCCAGATAGGGCTGACCATCATTGTCATTAAAAGGTGCCGGATTTCCGCATAGTTGACAAATGCGGAAGATGCTCATTCATAATCTGTTGAATTTCACTGATGATATCAATAAAGCCTATGTAATTATTCCAACTGCATCTCCGCTCGAGCTTATAGTCAATTCCTATCTGTCTCAGCCCCTTTTCAAAGCTTCGAGGATGGATTGGCAAATACTTTCCCGGGTCTTTGATGTAAAATAAGTATGCGATCAGATCATAACTTGCACCAAAGGTCTTGATAGCCTGCCTAAAAGCTTCTTCATCGTCGTCCCCACAATAAATTTTGAATAATACTCTTTCCGAATCAGGACGATATTTTTTTGCTATTCGGATTACAGCAATCTTGAAGATGCATTTGCTGATAAGGATTAACAAGATTCTGATTTTTGACTGCTCTGAATTTCCTCCCCTAAAACCGAACCTCCGGGAGGGCGCGCTTGTTTCCGAAAAATCTTCCACAACCGCAGGTTTTCAACACAGCTTCAGCGTAAATTTAAATTATGATTACTGATGGGCGACCCAATCTTAAAACCATAAACATTAACATCAACAAAACAGTGTAACGCTACCAGGGCTACTTCTACAATAAACCGTAACCTGCTTGCCATACGCGCTGGTGATATCAAAAAAGCTTTTAGCTGTGTTCGGAAAGCCTTCTCAGACGTCAATCTCAAACATCTCGGTATTATTGACAAGGTCGAGGGCGGTCTGAATCGCCGTGA
Source organism: Ruminococcus sp. (assembly GCA_020860605.1). Taxonomy (GTDB): domain Bacteria; phylum Bacillota; class Clostridia; order Oscillospirales; family Ruminococcaceae; genus Faeciplasma. The sequence goes on from JAJBTZ010000081.1 coordinate 31,073, forward strand.
TTTCGGCGACAGTGCGCTCGTAGTCCGCCTTCGCCTCGGCGATGTCGTAGTTTGCATACTTGAATTCGGAGACGGCGGCAGTAGTTGTGCGGGTGCTCATCAGTCGCTCCTTCTGTACTCTCAGTGACATGGTCGAGAGCTTCCGCTTTCTTGCCGAAAGCTGCGGGAGGCAGACAAGAGCTTCGTCAATCGTCATTCCGTCGGTGTCAGGCAAAACCGTCGTCACGTTGAAAACGTTTATCGCGTGCTTGACGGTGCGGATTTTCCTCTCAAGCTCCGAGAGCTCACGCTGATAATCAGCGTAGTCGTAGTCAGGGCGAACGGTCTCGAGATCCTCATTGGCGAACGCTCCGAAGGTGTCGAGCGAGCGCTCTCTGGCAGCCAGGTTGTCATGTTCCTCGGTAAGTGTTCTTAAGAGCTTGGAAGCCTCTGCAGGTGTGTACTTCATGTTCATATTAATTTCCTCCTTGAAATTTGTTTAAATTTGTCTTACGGGATAAGTATAACATACCATTTGATAAAAAGCAAGCTTTTGATGTCACAAGTCCACGACTTAGTAAAAATTATTTTCGGACTATTCGTCCGATTCGTCCAAAATGTGCTTAACTCCAAGTGACAACTATATTATAACAGATGACTTTCCCAAAATTGGTCGCCTGACAGGCGACATTTTACAGCTCCTGCTCCAGGACATCCCGAACTTTTTCCTTGTATTCCTCCGCCACTTCTTTCGGCACGGTGACCTTCATCAGCTTGCCGAACTGGAACAGCCAGCCCCAAAATGGCGGGGAGAGCTGGACTTTGACTCTTGCTGTGATCTGCCCGTCCTTCCTCTGCTTCATGACGGTGTCCTCGCCGAAGCGGTCGTAGACGGCACCAACAAGACTCGGGTCGAACTGGATGGTGATGGTTCTCGGCTTGCCACCGTACATCTTGAAGACCTGCCCGGTGTAGCTCGACATGGAAGCCCGAAGCTCCGAAGCCTTCTCACAAATCTTGTCCTCTAAAATCTCAACATCTTCCATGCGGTCGATGCGATAGTTGGCGGTCGAGTCGTGCTTCGGGCTGTAGGTGCTGAGGTAGTAATTGTCCTCGTTGAAGACGAGCGCAATCGGCTCGACGACGTAGTGATGTCCTTCCCGGCGATAAACTTTTTCGTGGTTCATGTCGAGGTCATAGTAACGGAAAACGACTTTCTTCTTTTTGAGAAGAGCAGTCTCAAGGGCATCAATATTCGAGTAGACGTTCTCGTTCGAGTGCTTTCTGGTGTTGAAAAGAACTTTGTTTTTCTTGAGAAGCTCCGCCCGACGACCGCCACCGAGCAGGGCAATCTTGTCGATAAGCTCGTCGGTCTTTTCCTCCGTGACAAAGCTCGCCGCCTGCACGGCATCAATAAGAAGCTTAAGCTCCGCAGTCGTGAAGCTGGCTTCGTCCCGTGGGCTACGGCTCTTTTTCTTTTTCGGGACATTGTCGCCGACCATATAATAGCCCTTGAACTTTCCGATGCGGACTTCGTGGACGACAATTCCGATTTCGTTGAGAGCCTGGACATCACGGGCGACGACACGTCTGTCGCACGGAATGCCCAGACTCTCCATATAAGCGCAGATTTCCGGCGTCAAGAGCGGTTTCTCAGGACTCGACTCCCGCCGCAGCAGTTCAACGAGCAAGACGAGCTTGCTCTTCTGCCAGTTTTTCATGTGAGTAGTTGGCGCAGTGGGCATGGTATCCTCCCAAAAGATGAAAATTATTTATAATCATTATACAGCAATGACGATTTAAAATCAACCCTCAAGTTGCGAATTTGTGACTTCAGGGGTCATCTGAAAGGATACAGAAGCTTCGTAGGAGCAATTTTTTTGACAAAAATCGATTTGAAGTCCCCTTTTTCGTACTAACATTCCTTGACACGCGACTTTTTGGATGGTACAATATTATCAAAGGCAATGGCGAAGGCTAAACTTGACGGGAGCGTGATATCATGGAAGGCTTTGTTCTGACAAATCTTGCCAGGGACAGGTACATATATTTTGACGGGAACCAGAGGATGGCGGTGACGTCGAGCGTCAATCAGGCTGCGATTTTTCTTGACTCGACAAAGGCCTATCGCGTTCTTGACAATCAGATGCCGAAGAACAAGCGGGGCTCGTGGTATGTCGTCTCGATTCAGCCTCCAACGAAAGAGGAACCGAAGGGGAATGTCAGGACGGAGCTGGACCCTTCTGACACCGAAGATGTCTTCGATTGGGACACGATTGCGGGCAACATCACCGGCTCCTACCGCCAGATTCTCGACTACAGGGACTTTCTCCAGAAGGAGCAATCTAAGGTCGAGCTGGAGCTTTGTGACATCGAGCACGCGATCGAGTTCTACAGCCTCAACGCCAGCGAGGGCTACAAGATGTACAAGCTCTTCCACGACTGTCGCGTCAGGCGTAGGGAGATCAAGAACGACCTCAGGAGAATAAATGCAATTCTGGGAATGACTTACGAGCAAATCGCAGCTGGCAGTATCGAAAAGGCGTTCGAGGAGGTCGACACCCAGACCTATCACCCGAGAATCCTGCCCGAGCTGTTTGAGAACAGAAAGAAATAGTCCGAGATTTCGGACGAAATGAAGGGAGACTGAAAAGGCAGCCCTGCACATACATAATAAGGAGGAATGAATAATGTCGATTTTTTCAGCTTTCAGAAAGAAAGAGGAGAAGGCAGAGCCGGTTGGTGGACAGGCTGTACCGATAAAGGTGTCCCTGACTCCGAAGACCTATCAGAACGTCAAGGCGAAGCAGGGAGATCAGAAGTCGGAGTGGTACCAGCCACTTTATGATTTTGAATACAAGTGTCTGCCAGAAGCAATGGAGAACGAGGGAATCGCAGGCGGAGCCTGTGCTCACAAGCTCGATGCGGAATTTTTCATGAGACTGGCGAATTATGTTTTTAACGTCCATCAGATGACAAACCCGCTGACTCACGAGAATTTCTCGGTTGAATATGATCTCATAGCAAATATTCTCATCTGCTATGTTGATATAGACTTTCCCGTCGAGCGTGTACTGGCTCACGCGTTGATTTTCACCGTCAAGATTGATCCAGACGGGCATCTGACACCCAAGCTGTTCTTTGTTGAGAACGACATGTTCTCTGATTCGCCAGTGATCGGCTCGATGAGTGGCAATATGCACCAGAACTTCGGCTCCGTCGGCTGCGAAAAGTCCGACATCGCAATCAGAGCAGCACAGATCGCCCAGCAATATAGTTTGTAAAGAAAAAAGCAGCCCACTTTCAAAGTGGACTGCTTTATTTTGGTAGTTATAGAACCGCTCGATCAGAATAACTCCGAATGGCTTCCTACGCGTTGGAGAAGCAAAACAAGGATATCCGCTTCTTTCTTATAAATCAGCAGCCAATCGGACTCAACATGGCATTCCCGAAAGTTGACATAGTTGCCCGTCAGGTTGTGATCCCGAAATTTTGCGTCAAGCACCTCATCGTTTGCAAGCTTATCGATAACCTCGAATAACAAATCGATGTCCCTGTTTTGCTTCTTAGCAAGCTTCAGATCTTTTTTGAACTGCGTTGTGAATCTTACTTCATATTTCATATGTCGAGTGCTTTCCTCAGTTCCTCAATACTTCTGTATCCCTTCGCAGACGGGTCTTTGAGAATTTCCTCGCCTTCGCGGAAGGCTGCAAGAGTCGTTTCATTCGGAACATCTGCCTTGACTTCGAACGGCAGGCCGTTTGCTCTGAGCGATTGCCTCAGAAAAATATTGACCGCAGTCGACATGTTGAGCCCAAGGCTCTCGAAAAGATTTTCGCATCTCGTTTTAACTTCCTCATCGGTACGAACGTTAATATTCGTCATGCCCATAACGTAACACCTCCTGATGATAGTGTGATATTATTATATCACACTGTGTTTAAAAATGCAAGCATAATCAGTGCTCCTGCACATACTTCCTTATAATCGGTATAAACTCCCCGGCGTACTTCTCACACTTATGCTCGCCGACGCCTGAGAGGTCGAGGAAATCCTTCTCAGTGAGAGGCTGCTCGGCTGCCATCTCGTGGAGGGTTTTGTCGCTGAAGATGATATATGGAGGCATCTTCTCCTTCAGAGCAAGCTCCGAACGCTTCTTGCGGAGAAGCTCGAAGAGATCCGTGCTTTCGTTTGCGACAGCTTTGGCGCGCTGGCGGTTCTTCATCCTCTTCTTCCGCTCTTTCGTGACCTTCATCACGACAGTTTCGGAAAGAATGTCGTGGCTGTGCTCAGTGAGAATCGGCTTGTTGTACTCGTCGGTTTGGAGATATCCGTTGCGGATAAGGTGCCCTAAAATCTCGCGAAGTCGCCTTACGGAGGAGTCCTTCAGGCACCCATACCCCTTCTTCCCGGTGAGGTGGAACATGTCGAGCTTGTCGTCTGGCTGGCCTCGGACGTAGTCGAAGAGCATCATCTGGCCACATTTTTCGCCGGTGACGGCGACGCAGGCGACCAGCTTTCTCGCCTCGTTGGTGACATCGATCTCCTCCGCCTCGACGAGGCAGTTCGAGCAGTTGTCGCAGTGTCCGCAGCCGGCTTCTCCGAAATATTTTAAGATGTAATCCCGAAGGCAGTCGGTCGTGGTCGAGTAGAAGGTCATGATTTTCAGGCGCTCGAGGTCTTTTTGATGGATGGCTTTCTGCTCGGCAGTACTGAGCTCTGGGTTGCCAACGTTCTGGTCGATCAGCATTTTGTTGATGTTGACGTCCTGACTCGAATAGAGCAGAATACAATCCGACTTCAGCCCGTCTCTGCCGGCTCTTCCAGCCTCCTGATAGTAGGCCTCGAGGCTCTTCGGCATACCGTGGTGGATGACGAACCTCACATCCGACTTGTCTATTCCCATGCCGAAGGCGTTGGTGGCGACCATGACGAGCTTGTCGCCGTAGATGAAGGCGTCCTGATTGCGGCGCCTCTCCTCCTGAGAGAGGCCCGCATGGTACCTCGTGGCGGAGATTCCCTCGTCACAAAGGGCATTATGGACCTTCTCGACCTGCTTCCTCGAGATGCAGTAGATGATTCCGCTCTGATTCGGATGGTTCTTAACATAATCTATGATAAAATTAATCTTGCTCGGAAGACTCTGGTGGGTCTCAAAGTAGAGATTCGGTCGGTCAAAGCCGGTGACGAGAGTTTTTGGGAAGACAAGCTGCAAAAGGGTGACAATGTCGTCCCTGACACGTTTGGTGGCGGTCGCAGTGAACGCTCCGACGACTGGGCGCTTCGGAAGGCTCTCGATAAAGCGGTGAATCTTAAGATAGCTCGGCCTGAAATCCTGCCCCCATTGTGAGACGCAGTGAGCCTCGTCGACAGCGACGAAAGAAATCTCGCAGGAGTTGGCGATTTCAAAAAAGCTCTCGACCTCGAGCCTCTCTGGTGCGATGTAGAGAATCTTGTACCGGCCAGACTTCGCAAGGTCCAAAGTCTCAAAATAATCCTGAGCCGAGAGGGAGCTGTTTATGTAGGCTGCCGGAATTCCCGCCTGATTGAGCGCTCCGACCTGATCCTTCATAAGTGAAATAAGCGGAGAAATAACAACAGTGAGCCCTGGCAATATCATCGCCGGAACCTGATAGCAAATCGACTTTCCGGCACCTGTCGGCATGATGCCGAGGACGTCCTGCCCAGAAAGAATTGCGTCGATTAGCTCCTCCTGACCTTCCCGGAAGCTGTCGTAGCCGAAATACTGCTTTAATACCTCAAGTTTTGTCATCCGCTTGCACCTCTTAAAAAATCCCCCGACTGTTTGCCGGGGGATTTCAGTTTTAAAATAATCAGCCTAAAACTACTGTGACCTTGTTCTCAGCCTGAAGCTTCGAAGCAGGAATAAGATTTCCTTCCAAAGTCTCGCCGTTGAGAATAACCGTCTTGACGCCACTTTCAACGTGGTCGGGATTCTCGACGTCGATATCGAGGTGAGTGCCTCTGAAGTTCTTAGAAATCCTGAAGCCGTCCCACTCGGAGGGGATTGCAGGGCTTACAACCAAGCCTTCGGCGTTAGGTCTCATACCGCAGATACCCTCGACACAGCCAACCATAACGGTTGAAGCGGTGCCGGTGAGCCAGTGAACATGAGCTCTGCCCTCGTAAGGAGAGGTTGTCGACTCGACGAACTGACCGTGAACGTAGGGCTCGATAACTCTTATCTCAGCTTTGTCGTTCATCGAAGCAGGCGAGCTCTCCATGAAGTACTCAAAAGCACGGTTGCCGTGGCCCAAGAGAGATTCTGCTAAGATCGCCCAGCCCTGAGACTGCGAGAAGATACCACCGTTCTCCTTGGTGTCGGGGTTGAAGATGTGCATCAGAGCGCCGTCAAACATGTGATCAATGTAAGGCGGATCGAGAAGCTTGACGCCATAAGGAGTATTGAGTATTTCGTGAACGCTCTCCATAGCGGTTTCGCCCTGCTCCTTTGATGCGAAGCCAGAGATGACAGCCCAGCTCTGAGGATTGAGCCACATGCTCGCCTCAGGGTCGCTCTTGGCGCCGACAACGACGTTGTCCTCCCTGATTCCTCTTATGAATCTGTCCTCATCCCAGCACTTCTCAAGAGCCTCGTGAAGCTCGCCCTGAATCTTATTGATATATTCGACATATTCGGTGTCGCCACGTTCAGTAGCCCAGTCTCTCATCATGCTCATAGCGTAGTAGAGCTGGAAGGCGACGAATGTAGATTCGCCCTTGGCGCCGAGTCTCAGGCAGTCGTTCCAGTCAGCGTGGAGGCCAGCAGGCATGTTGTGAGCGCCGAGTCTCTCCATCGAGAAGTTGATGGCGCGCTTAAGGTGGTCGTAAACGGTGTCCTCACCGCCGTTGGCATAGACGATGACTTCGTCAAGGAACGCCTTGTTTCCGCTCTCGCCGATGTACTTGTAAACAGTCGGGAAGAGCCAGAGAGCGTCGTCGGCACGGTAAGACGGGTGACCAGTCGCCTGAACATAGGAAGCCTGATCGGGAGTGTCCTCGTGGCCAGCGTTGTGGTTGAACTTAACAAGCGGAAGTCCTCCGCCGTTATCGACCTGAGCCGAAATCATAAATCTGATCTTCTCAAGAGCCATCTCAGGATCAAGATGAATGATGCCCTGAATGTCCTGAACGGTGTCACGATAGCCGTAGCCGTTTCTCAAGCCACAATAGATAAGCGAAGCTGCTCTTGACCATGTGAATGTGATGAAGCACTGGTAGGAGTTCCAGACATTGATCATGTTGTTGAACTCCTCGCTCGGAGTCTCAACCGAGAAGTTCTCGAGTTCGCCGTGCCAGTAGTCGATGAGCTCCTCGACTTCTTTATCTACAAGACCTGCGGTCTCGTACTTTGCCATGATTTCGTTAGCAGCAGCGTTGTCTCTCTGGCCGAGAATGTAGATGAGCTCCTTGGTCTCGCCGGGATTGAGGACGATATCCGACTGCAAAGCTCCGCAAGCGTTCGAGTTGTAGTTGAGCTCATTATTGCACTTGCCACTTTCAACTGCAATCGGGTTAGCATAAGAACGATAGCTTCCGATGAAGGCATCAGGAGAGCCGTTATAGGCAGTGACCTTCTCGCCAACGAGTCCGAAGAAGCGCTCACGATGATTGGAACCAGTCGAGTCTTTTCCTGAGTTTTCGTTGATATGCTGGAGGATCTTGTTCCCCTCAAAGGAGGTTCTCGTTATAAAGAGTGTGTACTGGAGGTTGACCTGATCCTGCTCATAGTTGTTGTCGTTTGTGAATTCGACGTAGCCATAGAGGGAGAGATTCTTCGGCTTGTCGGAGTTATTCGTAACTTTGGTACGCCAAACTTCATAAGTAGCGTTCATAGGAACATAGTAGGTGACCTCAGAATGAACATCTGAATAGTCAGCCGAAATAATGGTGTAGCCGGTGCCGTGTCTGCACTCGCTCTTATACTGATCCAAAGGCTTTCCGACAGGCTGCCAGGAAGCGGACCAGTAGTCGCTTGTGTCGTTGTCTCTTATGTAGACATATCTTCCGGGGAGAGCGATGTTGGTGTTGAAGCGATAGCGGATGATTCTGCCGTTTGCACCGCTCTGAACAAAGCTGTAGCCTCCGGCATTGTTCGAAATAATTGCACCGTATGCGGGTGAACCTAAGTAATTACACCAGGGTGCCGGAGTGTCGGGCTTGTCAACGACATACTCCTTCTTTTCAAGATCAAAATGTCCGTAATTCATGGATTTAGGTGTCCTCCTGTACTTAAAATAATTATAGGTAACATTAAGAGAATATAGCCAGCCCACATCAGGGCTGACTATATTATAACATTCCAAAAACCAGTTTACAAGGGGGTATATAAGATTTTATGCTGCCAGATTTTCATCTGTAAGAATTTCCGTCGCCTCAAGCATGTTCTCGATAAAAATTCCATATCCCCGAGTGGGATCGCTCACGAAAACGTGTGTCACCGCTCCGACGAGCTTTCCATCCTGAATAATCGGGCTCCCGCTCATCCCCTGAACGATGCCTCCTGTCTTCTCAAGGAGCTCAGGGTCTGTGACTTTTATGATAATATTCTTCGACTTCGCCGATGAGCTGAGCGAGACTTTTTCGATTTCGACTTCGAACTCCTGTGGCGTCGAGCCGTCTATGGTCGTAAGAATGGTCGCAGGGCCAGTCCTCACCTCAGACTTGAAAGCAATCGGAATCGCTTCCTGCCTTGAGGGATAGGTCACAGTCCCGAAAATCCCTTGCTCGCAGTTGAGCTCTATTGTCCCTGAAGCCAGTCCCGAGACGAAGGTGCCGTAAAGCTCACCTGGACAGCCCCGTTCGCCCTTGTCGTATCCCGTTATAACGACGTCGACGATTTCGCCAGAGCCTAAGGGAAGAGTTGTCAGAGTGTCACTGTCCGAAATCGGGTGCCCGAGAGCTCCGAAAATGCCTGTTTCCGGGTCGATGAATGTCAGCGTTCCAACTCCTGCCGTGCTGTCCCGAATCCAGAGCCCAGCCTTGTAGACCCCATCGTTTTCCGAATAGATGGGAGTTACACTAACCTCGAAGCTCCTGCCGTTCCTGGCCACTTCGAAAACGATTTCCGAGCCCTGAGAGTCCTCGATAATCTCCGACAGCCTTGCCGAAGAGTAAAGCTTCTCTCCGTTGGCGCTGATGATGTTGTCCCCAGCACAGATTCCAGCTTCGTGAGCAGGCGAAACGCCCTCCATAACTTCAGCGGTTTTTACAACCATGACGCCATCCGTCAGAAGCTTCACCCCGACAGGCGACCCTCCTGGAATCAGCATCTTCGCGTCAGCATGAACGATTTTGGCGTTCTTGACGGGAATCACCCCGAAGAGTCTGATTTCAGCGTCGGTTGCTTCTGCTTCGCCTGTACTTGCAGCGATTGCAGCGTCGCCAGCTTCTATAGTAATATCGAACAGGCAGTTTACCGTCGCCGTGCCACCGTCCGATAGATAATAAGTGTCGGGCAGAACGGTGCCAAAGTAGCCAACAGCTCCCATAAGCGTGAGCGAAACTACCAAGAAAACCACCGCAATGCCTTTAGTCAGCCTTCTCATAATTAAAAAAGTTCCTTTCCTCGTGTTTTCGGGAATAGTTTTTGCAGTCAGGCCGAAAATAATCAAGCATTATTTTCTTTGGAAGCTCTCTTATAAAAATTTCTCTTGCACAGAGATATCACATTGTGCTATAATAGAGCATAATAGTTCTTACGAAAACAAGGGAGGCATTTTTAATGGGTAGTTTCTTCAGCTTTTTGGCGATGATCGTTTTCTTCGTGATTTTGATAGCGTTCATAGTCACGATTGTTCGGAGTGGGACTGAAACATATCACCGCTCAACCGTTCCGCCTGCCAATGCTCAGGCAAGGGCTGTTTCAAAAAGGACAGAAACTCCTCCCGAGCACACCAAAATCAAGGGCGACCTTCACTATGTGACGTTCACTTTAGATGACGGACAGCAACTCGAGCTCACTGTCTCTCCGAACGAGTATGAGACGATGGAGTTCGACGTCGAAGGCGAGCTCTACTATCAGGGAACGAGATTTTTATCATTCGAACCGAAGAAGATTCTGTGAAACATTGGCTTAGAACGGAGGATCATTCCCGATGAACAAGCTCAGATACGACGATTGGGCGTTTACGATAATACTTAAGATTGTGGCGGTTGTCGCCTTCGCGTGGTCAGGATTTTTCTGGTCAGGCGTGACTATACTCAACTTCTACATGTTCAATACAGATGAATCCTACCGTGCAACTGGGTTCCTTGTCGCCTCGATTATTCTTATAATTTCGATAGTTTTCATGTTTTTAAGGATGTATACCATCCAGTTCCCGTTCTGTGTTGTGGGATCTATAATTTACCTCATCCAGGCGGGACAGCTTATTGATAAGATCGAGAGCTACACCATGCGGTACATACCCGAAATCGTTATACTTATCGCCTCGATAATCCTCTTCATGCTCCATCTTGCACGGGTTATCTCGACGAGTATGGGCGAGAAGGAGAGTAGGAACACCGCACCTGCCGAGAGCATTATCGGCGACGGCATCACCGTTAATTATCATGAGATAGAGAAGTCGGAAAAGCCCCGCAAAAAGAAGAAGTCAAAGAAGACTGAGTCAGGGACAGGCGAATAATTTTAAAAATTTTCGAATACTATTAAGAACAACACCCACAGGGATCTGACATTAGAATGACCAATAACATAAAAAATATAACCAAAAACAGCGCCATCGGCGTGTTCGATTCGGGACTTGGCGGGCTTACCGCCGTCCGGGAGCTTACACGCCTGATGCCACACGAAGACATAATCTACCTCGGCGACACCGCAAGGGTGCCCTATGGCACGAAGAGCCGTGAGACCATCACGAAGTATGCCCTTCAGGACTTCGCTTTCTTAAAGCAGTTCGGCGTGAAGCTGACAATCGCAGCCTGCGGAACCGTTTCGTCGGTGGTTGACCCTGCAAGTCTCGAGGACGAAGGCCTCTACACGGGAGTAATCAAGCCAGCAGTTTTAGCAGCGATAAACGCCACCAAAAACGGCAAGATAGCCGTCATCGGCACCTCTGCGACTATCCGCAGTGGCAGCTACAAGCGTCTCATCAACGAGATAATGCCTGAGGCGGAGGTTTACGAGAAGGACTGCCCGATGTTTGTCCCTCTCGTCGAGAACGGCTTTGTCGGCAGGGACAATCTCCCCTGCACGATGATAGCGAGGGAGTATCTCGAGCCCCTCAAGAAAACCGGCGTCGACACCCTCATAATGGGCTGCACACACTATCCGATTATCGCCGATGTTATAGGCGACGTGATGGGCGAAGGCGTGAAGCTGATTTCATCAGGCGGAGAAGCGGGAAGATATGCCAGTAAGCTCTTGAGTGAGAATAATCTTCTCTCAGACCGAGAAACCGAGGGCAAAGTGACCTTATATTGCACCGACAGCGTGGAGCTTTTCAGAGAAAACGCAGTTCACTTCTTAGGAGAGCTTGATAACGCAGAAATTTTAGGATGTTCTATAGAATGACGCGCCTTCGGCGCGCCCTCTCAGTCAGCCCCTTCGGGTCTGCCAGCTCTCCCGGAGGGAGAGCCGAGTTACTGCCTCAAGGAAGGCTTTGTGCAAGCGGAAATCTTGGCTCCACCTCTGGGGGAGCTGTCACGCGAAGCGTGACTGAGAGGGCGCGAGCGAAGCGCGCGATGTATAGAAATGGGGACCAAGCATGAAAAAAGTAATGATAACAATTGAAAACTCGATGATGATTGATGGAGACAAGCCGGAGGTCACTGAGATTATAACCGAAGGAAAGTTTGAGGCGACTGAGAACGGCTGCACTATGAGCTATGAGCTCGACCCTGAGAATGGCGAGCCGAACCCTGAGAGCCATACCGAGATGATCCTCGATGGCAACAGCTTCAACTTTGTGAGGTCTGGCATCTATGGCGCCGACTTCCTCGTGGAGCCGGGAATCAGAAACCAGACTCTTTACAGAATGCCCTTCGGCAACATGACCGTCGGGGTGTTAGGAAAAGAGCTTACCTCCGACATCGGCGAGGAGAAGGGCAGAATCACTGCGAAGTACGACATCGACTTCAACGCTGCCTGGGCTGCCCGCTACGTCATGGAGATAAGCTACCGCACTATATAGAATAGTTTCAGGCTTCCTGGACATAATAGCGTTGCGTGATAACGCAAACTATTTGTGAAAGGAAGCTTGCTTTTATGATAAAGAAATTTTTGCTGATGCTGACCGCCTTCGTGCTCTCAGCCTTCATGCTTTCAGCTTGCACAACAGATGAATCTGTCGACAGAACCGACGGCGACACCACTACCAGAAACACCACCGCCTCGACCACTGAGTCGTCGACCACTCCAGTTACCACCACCGACGGCATAGGCGACTGGACAGGTTCGGATACAACCGATATCTCCGACGTCACCGGCACCGAAACCCCGACAGGAGGCCTTGACGGTAGCGACGGCAGCGAGGATGCCGGCGTCCAGTCAGGAGATGAGGACCCCGACAGTGGCAGGGATGCTCTGAATGGGGATAATACCAACGGAAATGGGTTGGGAGATGGGATGTGAGACCATCTGCCATGGCAAAAGCAGTTCGCCGAAGGCGAACTGCTTCGCTCGCCCCTTCGGGGCTCGCGCCCTCTCAGTCAGCTGCTTCGCAGCTGCCAG
>JAJBTZ010000010.1 GCA_020860605.1 Ruminococcus sp.
TGCAATATTTCATTTAATTCACATTCTTTTGCTTCACGAATCATTCCGCTATCCTCTCCAGATTTCGATTTATACTCGCATACATTGATTAGTATACCATATCGGAAAGAAGAAAACAAGACACCGGCATACCCGACTTGGGGAAATTTTTATCTGGGTCAGTTTTTGATGTCTTTGTTGCTACCCCGAAATGAAAAATCGCCATCTTCCTTTGATAATCGCAGGTAGATGGCGGCTTTGTAATCTCTGTCAAGAGTTAATTTCAGCATAAATCGCCACGCCTTTCTTTTTTCGTCGGAAAACTGAAAGGGCGGCGTTCCACTGATTTTGTCCACAGTCATTATAGCAGAACTGAGCGGAAAAGTCCAGCCCTTCCTAAAAAGAATCATTTTCCAAGCGGCAAGTCACAGACTCGCAATGAGGTTTATAAAATTGTCGTTGATGGTCTCCGGGGTGTTCGCGTATGAAACCCTGACCACAGTGTCGCCGACCTTGAACATATAGGGGTTCTTAATCTGTTCGACATAGGATTTCATCCGCTCCTCAAGAGGCAAAGTCCTGTCAATCCTGACATCCCTGATGTCAATCAAAGAATCGAGAAGCTCGCCCCGCTTCTCATCGGGCTTCATAGCCATATAATCAACTCCTTTTGGATTAGTTTGGACAGAATGTTGGGAAGGTATGCGGGAAAATTTACATTCTTGATTTATAGCACGAATTGTGGTACTATATAATTGCAGTAGAAGTTTTCATAAGAAGATATGTGCGTTCACAGAAAGTTTACAAGACTTTTCTCCAAGAATAGTTGCATATTTTCAGATGGTCTGATATAATATAAGTGGGGAGAGGTGCAAGTGCCATTCCTCATAGTCGGTTTGTCTCCGCCGTCAAGTGAGAAATTAAAGAAGGTGTTCCGCCACCTATACACCGAGCGCGGAGCTTTAAAGCGGGCGTTTCGCAGCCCATATCCGAAGTGCGAAACTTTAAAGAGGGTGTTCCGCCACCCATATCCCAAGTGCGGACCTTTAAAGTGCTGGAGGAGGGATTTTCCCTCCTCTTTTTTGAGGAGATTTTTATATGGACGTGAAATTTGAGCAATTTGGAATTTACAACGTAGATGTCGGATATCTGAAGTATTTGCATGACAACGTTGACAGCGAAGTTTATTATTCCTCCGCAAAATATGAAAAGAAACCCTTTCTTGGACTTGTAGTTGGAATTGGCTCTTATACATACTTCATACCTTTCACATCTTGCAAAGAGAAGCATAAGTCTTGGGATAATGTTGCACAAGATCATTATGTCATTTATGAAGTAGTTGAAAAGGATAGATTGTCCGAAAACGCTATTTATGTTCCGATGAATGACAATATGGTAAAACACATTCTTGCTGTTCTCGATTTAAAGAAGATGATTCCTGTGCCAAATGGACTGTATTCGATGATTGACTTCTCAGAGATGAAGGATGACAAATACAAGGCTCTTTTGATAAAAGAGTATCGTTTTTGTCAGGGTATTCAGGATGGAATACTACAAAAAGTCAATAAAATCTATGACTATCAAAAAAGCAAAAAGAACGTACGCCGTTTCTATTGCAATTTTGAGGCACTTGAAAGAGGCTGTGAGGAGTACAGCAAAATAAAGTGATTAAGTAAAGCCCGATGGTTACCCAAACAGCGTGTAACTGCCGGGCTTGTTTTTTGTCAAGAAATCTCTTGCGATTTCGTCCGCTTAACTTCCTTCTCCTGTTGTGGCTTCAAGATAGCATCCACGTTGGCGCAAACCGTTTTCAATTCCTGCGTGTAATCATAGAGATAATTGTAAGAGCTCTGTTTAGCATCCCTGCGAATCCCCAGACTTTGCTTCTCCTGTTGTAAGGTCTTCATAGACGGTATCTTTCCATCGGTATAACGCCCTTTCAAAAACCTCACTGCTGTTTCGTAAACCGCAATCTCCGATGAATGCGCTTCCCGAAATTTCTTTTTGTTTCTCGCATTCAGCATCTCGCCGAAAACTTTCTTGTTTGAAAGATACTGTCCCATATAGCGGATAACCTCGTTGATGTCCTTCAGCTTGTCCTCGATTTCTCGAAGCTCTTTCTTCGCTTCGACTCTTTTTGCAAGTATTTCATCGTAAGAGCTCTGAAGTGTGTCCCTCGTATCGTAGCCGTGTTGCTGAACATAGACGATAGTCTGCGCCATTTGCTTCAAATTCGTGAGCTTGACCTTCTGCGCATATACTCGGCTTTGCTGAGCCTTGATGTTGTTCTGCAAGTCAACGACTAATCTGAGATCAGATTTTAGGAAGAAAACTTCGACGTAGTCGGGCGGCGAATCTCCGAAGATTGAGTAATCAAACCAAACATTGCTCTCTTTGATTTCAGATTGCTTACCAAGTTCAGCTCGACGTATCGCCCAATACTCTCGGTCAGAGATTTTGTTTTCAGACGGCGAAAGCAAATCAACCTGATGAAGTCCCTCTCGGTTGCAGATTTCCATCAAAGACTTTTGCATATGGGTGAGCAGACCTCTTGTTTGGTGGTGCTTGAACCCTGCTTTGCAGTCGCAAGGACGCTCGGCAAATTCCTGCGGCTCAATGTCGAACTTTCTCAGACTGTTGAAGACGATGTGAACGTGAATATTGCCACTTTCGTTGTGCCCGTCCATGTGAGTGCAGACCAAAGCTTGATGTCCGGGAAAATTCTTTTTGGCAAATTCCATGCCGAGAGCTTGCGCTTTCTCGCCGGTCAGTCCGCACTCGGATTGATCGAGAGGATCGAAGCTGATTATGTAATGGTGCGCCTTTATTTCGTCCGGCTTCTGATTCTTGCAGAACTGCTCATTAAGCTCTCGGCATTCTTCTGCATAAGTGAACGGGTCGCAGTTGATGCCGTCGAGGATATAATCACGCCGTCGCACCAGATTTCCGTTCTCATCGAGGACAGGTTTCATCGTGAATCCGTCATGTTCGAACAGCAGATAGTTGAGCGCATCGCCATAGTTCGAGTTCTTACTTGTACCGTGCTTTAAGATTGCCATGAACTTCGTTCACCATCCCCGTCACGTCAAGCTGAATTTTGAGAACAGCATCGAGCGCGCTTTCCAATTCGGCGGTAATTCTCTGCGAGTGCAGACCACCCATGTTGAAGTGCCTCGCAATCTGGTTGATGTTGTTCGCAATGTTGCTGAGAAGCTGACTGATTCGTTTCATCTCCTCCCGAATGTCCGGAAACTCCGCAACTATCTCGTGAGTGATAGTGAGCCTCCCGCCGAGAAGAGCCTTTCTCATATATTCGGACATACTCACGCCCGCACCCTCGCATCGCTTCTTGATTATTTCGTATTCCACGTCCGTCATACGAAACGTTATCCTGTGCAGGCGAACCAGGTCCGCATCCTTCTTTGGTCTTGCCATAATCGTTTTCTCCTTTACATTTTTAATTTGCCACCGGCAACCGGCTTCGCCGCTGTGACCATTTTTGATGGGAACCGAAATGCAAATACGATGAATTTGCAAAGTCGAGGGTATGGGAAGCCGCAATTCCCATCAAGGTTGTCGGGGCGGCAGTTCTCAGAATTGAGTTACTGTCTGACCGGGCGTATCTTGCTTTTGTGCTTCTTTACCCCCTCACTAACACAGGCGAGGGAGGGGGTTCGACAAGTCGTTTTTGAAAATTTCAAAAAATTTTTGGAGCTTGCATTTTTGTCCCCTCACTAATACTGAAAAAACAGGGGTCCTGACAAGCCTTTTTTCAAAAAAATTTTTGCCCCTCACTAATACAGATTTCAGATGCTTCTGGACAAGCTGGTTTGAAAAATTCTCTGAAAAAATTTTTGCGGATAATGAAAAAAGCAACCGGTGGGGTTGCTTTTTTAGCTTATTGTATTGTCACGAAGAAAAAGCGAAAAGATAATATCGATTATTGGAATGTAGAAGATTGAAATCGCAAAGCAATTGTGATATAATATATTTTGCAAGAAAGTTAGCGCGATAACAGAAAATAATAATTGAATCCATAGTTGCAATACTCATAAAAAGGAGCCCTCCTCATGCCCTCAAAGAACTACACCGGAGTAATCTACATCCTGACAAATCCGTCATTTCCGAACTACATAAAAATCGGCTATGCGACCGACCTTGAGAAGCGGCTGAAGCAGTTGAACCGGAGCGAGTGCATTCCGTTTGCGTTCCGGGTCTACGCCGTTTATCACGTCACGAAACCGCTTCAGGACAAGGAGTTGCACAGCATCATCGACCGTCTGAATCCTGACCTGAGAGCCATCGACACGTTCGACGGGAAGACCCGCACAAAGGAGTTTTATGCGATGTCCGCCGAGGACGCCTATTCGCTTCTGGAGAGCATTGCGAAGCTGAGTGGCACGCAGGATTGCCTCCAACGTATGACTCCCGAAGGGCACGAGATTCTTGACGAAGAGGTCGCCGCCGAGATTCAGGAGGAGTCCAACGAGCGTCGGTCGCCCTTCTCGTTCGAAAAATGCGGCATTCCCGTCGGTGCGGAAATCGAACTGCTGAATCATCCCGAGTTCGTCGCCACGGTGAAGGACGACAGGCATATCGAGTATCACGGGCTGACCTATTCGACCTCAAGCCTCGCCAGAAAACTTTTGGAAGTTGACCACGAACTCGCAGGACCCGCGTATTGGACCTATCAGGGCAAGACCCTGAGGGAGATACGGACCGAGAGGGAGGAGCAGGGGAGTTATAAGTAGGATTAGATACAATAACCCCCGCCATTACCATGCTTTGAGCATTCGTAGTGGCGGGGTTCTGTTTTGAAATCAAAGCGATAGAATTATGTTTTCACATACTTCTGCTTGCTACTGTTCGGCTTATCTGGAATTGTCATTTTAAGCTTTCCATTACGCAATAACGGTATAAGATAATCGTCCTTAAAATGTGTCCGGCTAGACATTCCGGCAAACTCTTGCATTTCCTTTCTGGAGCGAGGGACTGAACAAAATTCTACAAGCGAATCCATTAAGACCGATTTTTCATTGGTTTCTTTGCTTTTAGCACTTTCGTCTTGACCCCTGACTTGTTCCCGACTTGCCCCCGACTTGCCCCCGACTTGACCCCTATCAACCTGTTCTACTTGATTCTCAGCCCACTTATGGTTCCTCAACGTCGCAAACACCATGAACTCAACAGTTCTGTATTCCGGCTCCGGAAGGGCTGCTTCGCTCATTTCACGGTACATTCGGTCGACGCCTTCGCCGAACTCTTTGACATACTCATATTCATGCAGAAACTCGAAAATTTTCGGGTTGCGGGAGAAGTGAATCTCGCGGATATTGTTTGTGCGAACGATTCCCGGAAGCATACCCGGACTCTCGACCGTGAAATGGTCGTCAAACATCTTTATCTGAATGTCCGTCCCCATTATGCTATAGTCACGGTGTCCAATGGCGTTGATAATCAGCTCGGTCCAGCAGAATTCCGGCAGTTCAGGAATCGTAACGAAACGACCGTTGCTCCCCAGAAAAGTATGCTCACTGATTTGGGTCTTCACAAACTCTGTGGATTTCTGCGCCATATCAAGTATTTTGCCTTCAAATATGACGTCTTTGATTACGTTCATCTCGGTGCCAACCTTCGCTTCGATTCCCTCATAACGGATAAAGCGAACTCTCACTCTTGGGAAGAAGCGTTGCGGATTCTTTCCAAAAAGCAAAATTGCCGCTCCACTTATTTCATCCTCGCCGTTGCGTGTTACAATGAAATTCTTGTTGCCACGCAGATATTCCAACGGGCTTTTGCCATAGCCAATCTTCTCAACGTAGCTCTGCACGAAGTCCAGATCAATATCGTCAATCGTTGCGTCTCTGACGGGTGCATCCTCGAAAAATCTCAAGCCTTTTGCGTACATCAGGCGCGTTCGTTGCTCGAAGTTCATCTTTTTTGACTTGTCACCGATTCGGTAATATACTTCATCCGCCTGATTCGCATGAAGCTGATTGCTCTGCAAAACGTGCATAATCAGGATGTGATTAGGATTACCGCCGACATCGGTACAATCCATAATTTCGGTATCAACACTGACCGTCGGGACGCAGTAGTCGAAGGGAACCCTCAAAAGCTCATTGACATTTGCTTCGTAGCCGTCAATGCCTGTAACATCGCCCTTGTCTTCAATTCCGATAGCAATATCTCCGCCGTCAGCATTCGCAAAAGCGACAACCGTCATTGCCAACGACCTTGCATCAATTCTTGCACTTTTTCTGTCAAACGTCTGCAACTCCGTTGTGAACCGCATGGTCTCGATGTCTTTGACTTGATTCATGGATTTCCCTCCTCGCTTCGGTGTGCTTAGTTATAGATTACCATAAAATCGCCCGCTATTCAAGTGGAAATTTAAATAAGTGCTTTGAATCGCACAATCAGTGCGGTTTTTCACCTCCTCCCTCATCACATTATGTACATCCAGTCCATCCACCCTCGCCACCAATTCCAAATCCTTGGACAAAATCAATGAAACGCCGCCGAGGGGGTTCCGACTTAGCCTTATTATAACGTAATCGTCAATCCTCCTGACAATTCCCGTCGCTTTCATGGAATCAGTCCTTTCGGTTTAGTTCTGGAAGCCGCTGGAGGCAACTTCCACGATTGCCAGCTTAAGTGGCAATTCGGTGTTATTATTTGCCGAATCGGCGGGAATATGCGGGAGAAATATATACGAAAGCTCAACATTTGTTCATAAAAGGTTCATAATTTTTCTTCTCAAAGCGGTTGCATTTTTCTGAACAATCAGGTACAATATAAATAAACTCGAGTGACGTCGAGTTGTCATAATAATGCTATGTACAATATTTTGTACGTTAAAAATTAAGAAAGGTATGGTGTATTCAAATGGATGCATTCAGAATGGACGGAAAGGTTGCATTGATTGCAGGCGCAAGCTCAGGAATGGGTGCCGGCACAGCCAAGATTCTCGCTGAGGCTGGGGCAAAGGTCTTTATCCTTGCGAGACGAGAAAGCAAGCTGGCAAATGTTCAGAAGGAAATAACAAGCAATGGTGGCATCTGCGAATATATGGTTTGTGATACTTCCAGCGAAGAGAATTGCAAGAACGCTGTTGATGCGTGTGTAAAGGCTTTTGGTCGTGTGGATGCATTGGTTTACTGTGCAGGCATAGAAGGAAGCTCAACACTGTATTCTCCTGTCGAAGAGCAATTTGAAGCTGACAATCTTCACAACGTTATGAGCGTTAATTTCGATGGAATCTACTATATGATAAAGTATGTTTATCCTGAGATGGTGAAGGTCGGCGGAGGTTCAATCGTTGATATTTCCTCTGTTGCGGCTATAAGATCAGGCATGAGCTCCGTAGCATATGCTTCTTCCAAGGGCGCAATGTGGAGCATGGTTAAGACCCTTGCCAGAATGGTTGGTCCCCAGAAGATTCGTGTCAACTCCATCCTGCCCGGAATGGTCGAGACAGAAATGACACAGGACTATGTCAAGGATCCGGCTTTCCTTGAGCAGTTTATTCCCACTATTGCCCTGCGTGATTCTGGAAAGGTTGAGGATATCGGAAACACTGTTTTGTTCCTTGTTTCTGACGCTTCCAGATACATTACAGGACAGGACATCGTCGTTGACGGCGGTATGACCTGCTAAACAACTCCATATAATCACAAAAAGGCGGAAGCAAGTTGCTCCCGCATCAATCCCATTAGTCCCATTTATAATGGACTGATGGGATTTTTTCGTGACACCCTCGCCACCAATTCCAAATCCTCAGACAAAATCAATTGACATTCCTGCCGTGATATGCTACAATTCTAATAGAATAGGGGGACCGGGTGATAGCCAGACATCTTGGAATCTCTTTCGGTTCGCCGGAAGAGATTTTGTTTTGCGTAAATTCAGAAAGAAATACTATGAAATCAAGGAAAATATTTGCTTTAATTATTGCGATTGTGATGGTGGTTCAGCTTCTGCCGGTGTCGATATCTGCGAGTTACTCCGGCGAGGACGGGCTGAGCGGCATCGATCTTGAGGTCTACAACGAGCTGAAGGCGGTGATTGAAGACATTGCCGACGGCAAGGTGTCGTCGACGGTTATCACGATAGAAGTCAGCTGCAGCACGGCCTCCCTGGGTGTGCCCCAGATCACCGACGACAGGTCGTTGGAGGTTGCTGCGAACGCCTTTGCGGAAACGCTCGACCTGAACCTGATCATCAGCTACCTCATCTATGACTGCCCCTATGAGCTTTATTGGATTGATAAAAGGGCTGAAGTGTATGCGGAGGAGGAGTTTGCCGGCATGGGTGCCGAGCTGCTCGTCACGATCACGATAACATTGCCGGTCTCGACCGACTATCAGGCGGGAGGCTCGTCCACAACCGTCGACTCGGCCAAAGTGTCTTCAGCCAAAACGGCTGCCAAGTATGCCCAGTCTATAGTAAAAAAGTATGAAAACTACTCCGATGAGGAGAAGATAGTGGCATTTAAGGAGGCTATCTGCGACCTGGTTTCCTATGAGACCAGCTACACGAGCTCCGACTATGGCGACATCTGGCAGCTGGTCTACGTTTTCGACCAGGACCCGGACACCAACGTCGTCTGTGAGGGCTACTCGAAGGCGTTCCAGTATCTCTGCGACCTTGCCGGCCTCGACTGCATCACCGTCAGTGGCACAATGACTGGCGCCACAGGTGCTGGGGTTCACATGTGGAATGTCGTCCGCCTCGACGGGGTGAACTATCTCGTCGACGTCACCAACAGCGACTCCGGCGCTGCCGGCCAGAACGGTGGGCTCTTCATGGTCTGCGCGAGCGACGCCGTTTCGAGCAGTTCCTCAGGCTACAGCTTCACCGCCGGTTCAAAGACCGTCACCTACGCCTACGACAACCTGATGATGCAGCTATATCCCTCAAGCTACCTGACTTTGGGGACTGTCAGCAAGGCGGTTGAAGAAGAAATTGAGGAGGAGCACACCCACACCCTCACCAAAACCAGCGCTAAAGACGCCACCTGTACAACTGACGGCAACGTCGGCTATTGGTACTGCTCCAGCTGCGGCACCTATTTCAGCGACAAAAACGCCACGACCGAGATTTCTCTGAGCAACACTATTATAAAAGCAACCGGCCACAGCTACGAATCGGTTGTAACAGACCCAACCTGCACCGAAGGCGGTTA
>JAJBTZ010000052.1 GCA_020860605.1 Ruminococcus sp.
TATTATACCACATTGCAAATGAATTGTAAAGCTTTAAGAGAGACAGAATACTACATTCGAGGTTTCATGCCTAAATAATTCCGAATTAACTCCCCAGTCTCCCCTCCCTCATCTCCCTCGCACACCCCTTAATCCTCTCCCCCTCGCAGCTGGTAATGACCGTCTGCGACTGGTTGAATTCGCTGATGACGAACTCGCGGCGGTACCTGTCGAGCTCCGACAGGACGTCGTCGAGGAGGACTACCGGCCTCTCGCCGGTTTCGGTGTGGAGGACCCTCGCTTGCCCTAACTTCATGCAGAGCGCTGCGGAGCGGTTCTGGCCTTGGGAGCCGAAATCCTTGACGGGCATATCGTCCAAAAAAACTCCCATATCATCGCGGTGGATTCCAGCAGTCGTGAAGCCGGAGCGGATGTCCTCTTCACGGAGGCTTCTGAGAAGTTCTTTGTACTCCTCCGCCATGGCAGTCTTATAATCATTTCTGCCACGCAAGTTGCCATAAACTGTTGAAAGATACTCGAGCTGGAGCCTCTCACGGCTGCGGGAAATGCTCTCGTAGAGCCGACTGGCGCTCGAGTTCAGGACGTCGGTGTAGGCACATCGCATCATCGAGATGTAGGCACAGGGCTTCGCCAGCTGCTCGTCCCAGATGTCGAGCTCGTCGCGGCGGGAGATTCCAAGGTAGATATTTTTTAAGACCGCATTCCGCTGCGCCAGCACTTTTTCATATCTCGTGACGACGCCCGAATAGAGCGGTTTTATCTGGGAAATGCAGCGGTCCAAGTAGTCGCGTCGCCTCTCTGGCGACCCTTTCGTGAGCTCTAAATCTTCAGGAGTGAAGACAACGCAGAGAAGCTTTCCCAAGAGCTCCGAAGCCGACCTCAGCTTGACTCCATTCAGGAGAACCCTCTTCTTGGGAGGGTTTTTCGAGAGAGTAATCGCGATGACCTGCTCGCGGGAGTTGTCACGAAAACTGACCTCAACCTCAGCTTTATCCGAATCAAAAGCGATCAGGTCGCGATCTCTCGCGCCACGGAAGCTCTTTTCGCCCGTGGCGATCCAGACCGCCTCCATGAGGTTTGTTTTCCCCTGAGCGTTCTCGCCATAAATAATATTAGTACCATTTTCGGGACAGAAGTCGATTTCCTTAAGATTCCGAAACCCGTCCGCTTTGATGTGAGTAATTATCATTCTATCAAAAGTTCGAGCCCTAATTCTGGGAGCTCAGCCCTGTCGCCCGGCCGCATCTTCTTCCCACGCATCTGGCAGACCTCGCCGTTAACGAGCACCTTCCCCATCTGCACCACTTCCTTTGCCTCGCCACCCGTCTCGGTGACGCCAGCAAACTTCAGAAGCGAATCGAGCTTGATGTATTCGCCAGTGATCTGGATTTTTTCGGTTGTCAATTTGTTCACCCCGATTTTCAAATTGTAGGGGCGGATATCATCCGCCCGCCACGGATTGCCAGAGGATGCTCGGGCGGGGCAGTTGGCGAAGCCAACTGTGTATCCAGCCCCTACATAGTTCGGCTACGGCGACTGGCGTCGCCTTCGCCGAAGCCATTTTCGGCTTCGCCGAAAATGGCTCGGCAAGGAGGCTTTAGCCTCCGCAGCCGACAAATCAATCCGTCTTCAACCTCACCGGCAGCACCAGATAAATATACTTATCCCCACTCATCGGCAGAATCTTCATCGGCAGGTTTCCGCCGTTCATGAGGAGCCTGACTTTGTCGTCCTCGATGACTCTGAGCGGGTCAAGGAGATACCGGCAATTGAAGCCGATTTCGATTCTTGGGCCCGAAGTGTCTGCGGGGATGGTCTCGTAGATTTTACCGAGCTGGGTCTGGCAGACGAGCTTCAGCTCGCCGTCCTCAAACGTGCAGCGGACGGGGGCCTTGTTCTTTTCGTTTATTAAGAGTGAGGCGCGCTCGAGGCAGTTGACGAGCTCGCGCTTCTCGATTATTACTTCGGTGACGCTGTTCTTCGGGATGGAGCCACGGTAGTTGTGGAACTCGCCCTCAAGGAGCCTCGAGAAGACTGTGTAGCCGGAGAAGTCGAAGACGACCTGCTTCTTTGAAACTAAGATCGAGCAGCTGTCCTCTTCGTTGTCTGAAAGAAGTCTTGATACTTCATTAAGTGTCTTCGAAGGGACTACGAATTTAAAATCTTTATCGCATTTGATAGCTTCGGTTCTCACTGCAAGTCTATATCCGTCTATTGCGACGACGTTCAGGACGCCGTTTTCTATTTCAAATAATTCGCCCTTGAGTATAGGCCTTGTATCAACCTGAGAGACGGCGAAAACCGACTGGTTGATCATTGCCTTGAGGATAGGCTGGGGGAGAGTGACCCTCTGGTCGTCGAAGAACTCTGGGAGCTCAGGGTAGTCGGTGGCGTTCATGGATGAAATGTTATACTCGGTCGACCCGCCAGAGATGGTCATCGCAAGGTTTTCTTTGACATCGATGGTGATGTTGCCGGCAGGCATCTTGCGGATCATTTCAGAGAAGAGCTTCGGGTTGACGACAGCCTCGCCTTCAAACTCCGTCTCGACCTGAATGGAGGTCTCGATGCCGATTTCGAGGTCGTAGCCGGTGAGAGACAGGGTGTTGTCCATAAGTGAGAACCTGATTCCCTCAAGAGAGGGGATAGTTGACCGCTCCGCCACGGCTCTTGAGACATTAATGAGAGCCTCATGCAGCTCCTGCTTCGAGCAGATAAATTTCATCATTGTTGAATACTCCTTTACCCAGTAGTCGGATTTCTCCGTTTTTAAAAAGAAAAAAAGAAAAGATATTTTTAGTATTAGTAGTAGGGGCCGTTGAAAAGTTGAAAACCCTTTTCAGCCCGCTTCCAAACTGCCTCGCCAACTCAACAACTCTTTCAACCGCCAAACTCCCGATTGTTGAAACCAAAATCCGCGGTTGAAACTGTTGAAAGCTTGTTTGTTGAATGCTAAGAAATCGGTTGAAAAGTTGGGAAGGGGTTGAAAGTTGTGGGGAAGCAGTCGCCGACTTCGTCGGCGAAGCGCCTCCCTTCGTGTCGCGACGACTTCGCTTCGCGAAGTCGGCAAGTTCGGCTTTGCCGAACTTGCACCCCTCCACCGCGCTTCGCGCGGTCCCCCTCCCCCTTCGGGGGAGGCTTTAATTCGCTCGGGGACAGGGTCCTGCTGGAGGATAGTTCGGCTCCGATGGCTGGCGCCATCTCCGCCGAAGCGATTTCAGGCTCCGCCTGAAATCGCACCCCTCAGTCGCCCTTCGGGCGCCAGCTCCCCTTGACAGGGGAGCCGTAATTGCCGAAGGATAGCTTCTGACTTTGGCACAACGTTGTTTTGCAACCTATCCCTCAATTCGAGCCCTTGGGAGAAGGACACTGGCTCCCCTGTCAAGGGGAGCTGGCAGCTGCGAAGCAGCTGACTGAGGGGTGCCATTTTCGGCGAAGCCGAAAATGGCTCGGCAAGGAGGCTTTAGCCTCCGCAGCCGACTATGTTTGCTGTCAGACCGCCTTCAACCTCTTCTCAATCTCCTCCACCGTCTCCCTAAGATCCGAATTCTTGGCTAACGTATCCTTGATATCCGCGTAGGAAATCGTCATGGTGGAGTGGTTTCGGCCGAATTCTTTGCCGATGTCGGTAAACGACATGCCTTTGAGCTCTCGGATTATGTAGACGCTGACCTTTCGGGCGAGCGAAATCTGTGCCGAGCGGTTTACCGAGCGGATGTCTTCGGCTGTGACGCCGAAGGCGTCGGCTACGTCCTTGATGATTCGGTCGCATGTGATCTCTGCCGGCTGGGCGTCGATAAGGGTCTCTTTTATGACACGCTGAGCCATCTGAAGTGATGGAACCTCGTTTGAGAACATGGTTAAGCCCTTCATCTTGTTGACGGCGCCTTCAAGCTGCCTTATATTCTTTGTGATTCTCTCGGAAATCAGCCTTGCAACGGGCTCCGGGAGCTTGAGATCGAGGAGTTCGGCTTTTCTGTTTACAATCGCCATTCTCGTCTCGAAATCCGGCGGCTGAACGTCTGCCTGGACGCCGAGGGTGCACCTCGTCTTGATTCTCTCCTCAAGCCTCTTGATTCTGTTCGGAGAGACATCGCTTGTCAAGACAATCTGCTTTCCTGCGTTGTAGAGTTCATTGAAGGTATGGAAGAACTCCTCCTGCGTCATTTCTTTGTCGACCATAAATTGAATATCATCGACGAGAAGGAAGTCGCAGTTGCGGTATTTTTCGTGGAACTGAGTGGTCGTCTGAGTGGAAACCGCTCTGACCAGCTCGTTTGTGAAGTTCTCGGCAGTCGTGTAGATGACCTTCATCTGAGGATGGCTGGTTTTGACCTCGTTCTCGATAGCCTTGAGTAAATGGGTCTTTCCGAGTCCCGAATCGCCGTAGATAAGGAGGGGATTGAACATCGAGCGGTTCATCTGCTCGCTCGGCCTGTTCTTACCGCTGACGGCGATGCAATAGGCATAGGCGAGCTCGTTCGACTTGCCTTTGATGAAGTTCTCAAAAGTGAGCTCATAGTCGCTGCGCTTGTGAGAATTCATGAGGTCTTCCATCCGCCGCTCTATCTCGTCGAAGCCGTCCTCCTGCTCCTGGTCGGGGTTCGACTTGACGGCGAAGGTAATCTCCACCGGGAAGCCCATGACCTGCTCGAAGGCGTGCTCGAAGACGGCACCGTAGATCTCCTCGGTGGTTCTTCTCATGAAGTCGGAGGAAGCGTAGAGGGTGATTTTGGTGCCCTCCATCTTTCCGGGTTCGATATTCTTTATCCAACGGTTGTAGCCAATCTCCGAAACCTTCGGGTCAGCCTGACAAACCCGCTTGACGTTTTCATAAACTTCTGCAAATGTTTCCATGCGCCTATTTCTACCTTTCTATAAAATTGCAATTAATTCTATCTTTAGTTTGAGCCATATTTTCCTGATTACTATGATACCATATTTCGCTTCGGTTTTCAAGAGTATATCTTAAAATAGAGGGGAAAATTTGTCGGCGCCAAAGGTGGCGACACGCCCGCCTTCGGCGGGCGCCCTCTCAGTCGCCTTCGGCGACAGCTCCCCCAGAGGGGGAGCCAAGTTGCTGCCTTAAGGAAGGCTTTGTGCAAGTGGATTTCTTGGCTCTCCCTCTGGGAGAGCTGGCAGCCCCGAAGGGGCTGACTGAGAGGGCGCGAGCGAAGCGAGCGTGCAAGTTCGGCTTCGCCGAACTTGCCGACTTGACGAAGTCAAGTCGTCGACTCACGCAGGGGACGCGTCGCCTGAAGGGCGACATGTAGGGGCTGGATACACAGTTGGCTTCGCCAACTGCCCCGCCCGGGATTCCTCAGGTGCTGGGGTACGGGCGGATAATATCCGCCCCTACAAAAAAAGTGCTTGACAACCGCACGAAATTCATATATAATATTAAGCTGTATGGTTCTATCATAGGAGTATAACGCTTATTTGCGGAAAACGTGATAACCAAGTTCCACATGGAACGTTTAAAATAACTACCCAAGACGTAAGGAGGCGGGAATAATGCAGGTAAAAAGACCCTACCAGCCCAAGAAGCTTCACAGAAAGAAGGAGCATGGCTTCTTCAAGAGAATGTCCACTCGTAACGGCAGAAAGGTCTTAGCACGCAGACGTGCTAAGGGCAGAGCAAGACTCACTTATTGATCGTAGCTTAGGCACCGGTTGTTTGACATAGTCGGCGACCGGTGCTAAGACTTTCGGCGCGGTGGCTGCGCCACCTTGCCGAGCGATTTTCGCTGGCGCGAAAATCGCACCCCTCAGTCAGCCCCTTCGGGCTGCCAGCTCCCCTTGACAGGGGAGCCTTAACTGCTCCTCTCGCAGGGCTTAACCTGAGGATGAAATAGCCTCCCCTGTCAAGGGGAGGGGGACCGCTGGCGAAGCCAGTGGTGGAGGGGTGCAAGTTTGGCGAAGCCAAACTTGCCAGTTTCCCGAAGGGAAACTGTACTTGCACGAAGGCAAGTCGTCGTGACACGAAGGGAGCGCGGTCGCCCGTAGGGCGACTGTGGAGTTAATGCTATACACCGAAAAAATAAAAGACAATAAACTCTTCCTGAAGCTTTATCGCAAAGGGAAGTACACTGCAACTGAATATTTTACGGCTTACTATATGCCGAACAAGCTGCCATATAACCGCTTCGGCATCACTGCCGGCAAAAAGCTCGGCTCCGCCGTCGTCCGCAATCGGGCGAAGAGGATCCTTCGGGAGGCCTACCGCAAAAATGAGCTCGCTATGCCGATTGGGTTTGATATCGTTTTCGTGGCACGAGCGGGGATTGTGGGGAAGAAGACGGACGATGTTGAGAAAGTGTTGGTGTCGAAGGTTATTAAAGCGATGAGGAAATAGTCGGCTGCGGCGACGATGTCGCCTTCGCCGACGCCATTTCGCCTTCGGCGAAATGGCACCCCTCAGTCAGCCACTTCGTGGCTGCCAGCTCCCCTTGACAGGGGAGCCATAACTGCCTGAAGCACAACTTCTGACTTTGGCACAACGTTGTTTTGCAACCTATCCCTCAATTCAAGCCTTTAGGAGAAGGACACTGGCTCCCCTGTCAAGGGGAGCTGGCGCGAAGCGCCTGAGGGGTGCAAGTTCGGCGAAGCCGAACTTGCCGACTTTGCGAAGCAAAGTCGTTTCCAACGTATTCTACCATGAAATACATCATAATAGCTCTAATAAAATTCTACCAGAAACACCTCTCCAAGCTGAAGCCTCCCTGCTGTCGGTACTACCCCACCTGCTCGCAGTACACTCTCGAAGCGGTCAGACGGTTCGGGGCTGTCAGGGGACTGATTTTAGGCTTCTGGCGGATTCTTCGCTGCAATCCTTACAGCAAGGGTGGAATTGATTATGTACCAGAGAAGTGGCACCTGTATACTTTGAAATCGGAAAAAAGGCGGAAAGAACGCCTGAAATATAGATAATGGACAATGATTCGGCTACAGCGACTAAAGTCGCTTTCGCCGAAGCGACCACTTTCAGTGGTCGCAGCGCCTCCCTTCGGTCGGCGCCCTCTCAGTCGGCTTCGCCGACAGCTCCCCAGAGGGGGAGCCGAGTTGCTGCCTCAAGGAAGGCTTTGTACAAGCGTAAGTCTTGGCTCTCCCTCCGGGAGAGCTGGCAGCCACGAAGTGGCTGACTGAGAGGGCGCGAGCGAAGCGAGCGGTCGCCACGAAGTGGCGACAAACGCCACATTTCAACAACCATCACCCAAAAATAATCGTCCTAATGTAAAGGAGAAAAGCAACCATGAGTTTTTGGCAAATATTGGCTTGGCCGTTTGGTAAGATTCTTTACTTCTGCTACCTGCTTGTAAGGAATTACGGTTGGGCACTGTTCCTGTTTACGGCTATAATCAGACTTATAATGTTCCCGTCGTCTTATAATCAGCAGATTTCGACGGAGAAGATGAACCGCCTCAATCCGAAGCTTGAGGCCATCAAGAAAAAATATGCTAACAACCAGGACAAGCTCAACGAGGCGACGATGGAGCTCTATAATCAGGAGAACGTCAACCCGATGGGCAGCTGTTTGCCGACCATCATCACATTCGTCCTCCTCTTTGCCATCATCGAAGTTGTCTACGCGCCACTCTCCTACATAGGAAACGTCGACAGCGACTCGCTCGATGCTGCCGAGGAGATGGTCATCGACGTCTACAACGTCAGCTCGGTTATCGACGAGCATGAGACCACCGTTTCGGAGCTTCTTGCCGAAAACACCAATCTCTATGATGTTTTGCTTGAATATAAGGCTGAGGAAGACAGTGACCTCGCTGATTATTCCGACGAAAGACTCGAAGAGCTCGCAGCTTACTTTGAGGAATATAACGACGCTTATGACAACGACGGCGAGATGATTGGCCTCGATGAGTACTTCTTGGATTCGAACTTAGTTTCTTCAAGACTCGTCGCTTCCGGCTCGTCAAGGTCTCAGCTACTCGTCATCTCCGTTTCGAGAGTATATCCCGACCTCTTCACGGACGACGTTGTCGACCTCTGCGCCGACTTTGATTACACATTCTTAGGAATAGATCTCGGCGACTACCCGAGCTGGACATCAGTTCTCGTTCTCATCCCGATTATGTCCCTCGCTTTGCAGCTCCTTCTCACATTCATTTCGCAGTATTTCACAAAGAAGAAGGGCGGAGCGACGACTTCCGGCTCTATGAAGATAATGCTCTATGCGATGCCGCTTCTCTCGTTCTGGATCGCCTTCAGCTTCCCTGCCGGTATCGGTATCTACTGGATATTCTCGAGCTTACTCTCGCTCGTTCAGACCGTTTTCCTGAATCTCTACCTCACCCCTGCAAGGGTTGACAAGATTATCGCGAAGGACAACGAGAAGGCCAAGAAGAAGCGCAAGAAGAAGTCCATCTACCAGCAGGCCTTAGAGGCCCAGCAGGCCGAGCTTCAGGGCAAGCAGCGCAAGTCCTACGATGACGACGAGGACGAAGACGACGACGCCACCGAAGAGGTCAAGCTTTCCCGTGCCCAGAAGAAGGAAGCCGAGAGGGCTACCCTCAACGAGGCAAGACGCAGGTATGCCGAGAAGTACGGCGACAGCCTAGATGTTGATGCGCCGGAGATGGAAGATTCCAAGACTAGGAACAAATAACTGTAGGGGCGGATATTATCCGCCCGGGTTTCTGCAGACGTTTGGGTACGGGCGGATGATATCCGCCCCTACAAGTTCGGCTACGGCGACTGGCGTCGCCTTCGCCGAAGCGATTTTCGCTGACGCGAAAATCGCACCCCTCAGTCAGCCCCTTCGAGGCTGCCAGCTCCCCTTGACAGGGGAGCCAGTATTCGTCTCTCGAGGGGTTCTGCAAGAGCACAATGTTGCCTCTCGTGATTATGGCTCCCCTGACAAGGGGAGCTGGCGCGAAGCGCCTGAGGGGTGCAATTTTCAGCGAAGCTGAAAATTGCTTCGGCGGAGTTGGCTTCAGCCAACGTAGCCGAAAAT
>JAJBTZ010000070.1 GCA_020860605.1 Ruminococcus sp.
GGGAGAGCTGGCAGCCCCGACGGGGCTGACTGAGAGGGCGCGAGCGAAGCGAGCGTTGTCGCTGCTTCGCAGCGACGCAAGTTCGGCGAAGCCGAACTTGCCGACTTGGCGCCAGCCAAGTCGTAGCCACTAAATATGGTGCATCGAATTAAAAATATCCTCATGCATAACATAAATCGAAAGCCCGAGGGACTTGCCGAGATCACTCATTCTGTCCGAGAGCTCTGAGAGCGGGATGCTCAGTTTTGAGATGTCCACGAGCATGACCATCGCGAAGACGTCCTGGAGGACCGACTGGGTGACCTCCGTCACGTTGGCGTTATATTCAGCACACATCGACGAGACCTTCGCTAAAATCCCGACCTCGTCCTTGCCGATAACAGATATTACAGCTTTCATTTTCAGCGTTCCTTTCGAAAGGGTTTTGTTTATTGTAGCACATTGTGAGGGAATTTGCAATGTTAAATTCGTAATTCAGAATTCGGAATTCGGAATTGAGGTGACGATGTCGCCCTTCGGGCGACCGCTCGCTTCGCTCGCGCCCTCTCAGTCAGCCCCTTCGGGGCTGCCAGCTCTCCCAGAGGGAGAGCCAAGATTTCCACTTGCACAAAGCTTTCCTTGAGGCAGCAACTTGGCTCCCCCTCTGGGGGAGCTGTCAAGAAGTTCGCAAGCGAACTTCCGAAGCCGACTGAGAGGGCGCCGACCGAAGGGAGGCGCTGCGATTTCGCCGAAGGCGAAATCGCGTCGGCGCGAAGCGCCGACTATGTAGGGGCTGGATACACAGTTGGCTTCGCCAACTGCCCCGCCCGGGTTTCTCAGGGGTGCTCTGCAATCGTTGTGAAAGCCATTCGCGGGTTTTCGGGCGGATAATATCCGCCCCTACACCAGCCGCTTAACTATTTCAGCCGCCATCACAACCCCACACCCCGCCACCGCCGTCGCCACAGAAGCCGGAACATGCCTCCCATTCTCGGTGACAGCCGTTCTGGGAGCCATCGGCTCCTCCTTCGAGTAGACCACGGTGAGGCTGTCGACGCCTCGATTGCGGAGTTCGCGTCGCATCGTTCTGGCGAGAGGGCAAACCGAAGTTTTGTAGATATCGGCGACCTCGAAACGGGTGGGGTCTGTTTTGTTTCCGGCGCCCATAGCGCTGATTATCGGGGTGCCCACGTGTTTCGCGGTAGTGATCAGCAGGAGCTTCGAGCTCACGGTGTCGATGCAGTCGGCAATGTAGGAATATGAGGATAGGTCAATCTCTGGGGCAGTCGTCTCGTCGTAGAAAATATTGTGGGCGTGAACAATGGCGTTCGGGTTTATGTCGAGGATCCGCTCTTTCATCACTTCGACCTTTGGCCTGCCTGTGGTGCTCGCAAGAGCTATAATCTGGCGGTTGCGGTTTGAGACGGAGACCTCGTCGCTGTCAAAGAGGCTCAGCTCCCCAACGCCAGTCCTTGCCAGCATTTCGCAGACGTAGCCACCGACCCCTCCGATGCCGAAAACGGCGATATGACTGGCTTTCAGGACTTCGAGAGCTTCGGTTCCCAAGAGGTTTTCGGTTCTTGAAAAGATTTCGTCCATCAGGTCTTCCCCACTTTCCTGAGTGCTTTTATGAGTATCGTCGCGACGACTCCGATGATGGCGCCGGAGATGGCGCCGGTGACTATGAGAAGCGGGAGGTATCCGAAAACTCCCGTCCCCAAAATGGCGAGCGCTGCGAGCATTTGTCCAAAATTATGCCCCACTCCGCCGGCAATGCTCACCCCGACAGGTGAGAATATATCAATCTTTTTTAAGAGCGACATTATTATTAGTGAGACGAGCCCGCCTGCAAGGCTGTAGATAAGGCTCGTGAAGCTTCCAAAAATCAGCCATGAGAGGAGAATTCTGACTCCCGAGACGGCAGCTGCCTCCCGCCACGAGAAGAGGTACAGCGCCACCAAAATTGCCAGATTCGCAAGCCCCAATTTCGCCCCGACGATTCCGGGCGACGGGAGCAGCATTTCGAGGTAACTGAGGCCAAACGCGAGGGCGCTCAATACCCCGCAAACGGCGATTCTACGTGTATTCGGCATCCCGCACCCCCCTAATTCACAAAGTCATACTCCGGCTCGTCCGCCGTGATTTTGACGACCACGCCATTCGGCAGGCAAACGATCGACTCCCCGCTTTTCGAAATCTCCCCCATCCCCTCGCAGAGCCCGTCCGGGCAGGTCGAACCCTCGACGAAGACGGTGCCGTCCGAGATGACGACCGTGAGGAGCCCGTCAACGTCGATTTCGACGTTTTTCGACAACGACTCCTCCGCGAAGACTTCACCGTTCACGGTAACGACGACGGTCGAGCCGTCGCCCTGGAGGGCGAAAATGAGCGCGAAAATGGCACCTGCTATCAGGAGCAGGGACAGGAAGAGGAGGAGGTCGGGGGTGAGGTGTGGTTTCATGGGAGTCCTTTCTGGGGGATTTGTCGGCTCCGATGGCTGGCGCCATCTCCGCCGACGCGATTTTCGCCTTCGGCGAAAATCGCACCCCTCAGTCGCCCTTCGGGCGCCAGCTCCCCTTGACAGGGGAGCCAGTGTCCTTCTCCCGAAGGTTCGAATTGAGGGATAGGTTGCAAAAACAACGTTGTGCCAAAGTCAGAAGCTATCCTTCAGCAGTTATGGCTCCCCTGTCAAGGGGAGCTGGCAGCTGCGAAGCAGCTGACTGAGGGGTGCCATTTTCGGCTTCGCCGAAAATGGCTCGGCAAGGAGGCTTTAGCCTCCGCAGCCGACTATGTTGCGTCAGTGCTCCCGTCTGCATAAACCCAAATCACCTCCACCCCACACTCCTCCGCCAGCGCCTTCCCTGCTTCCAAATCCATGCAGAAAAGCGCGGTGGAGAGGGCATCCCCGAGGGATGAGCTCTCGCAGATAACCGTCACCGAGCGATAAAGCCCAGCTGGGTAGAGCGTCTGGGGGTCGATGATGTGGCTATATGTGACGCCTTCGATTTCGGTGTAGCGCTCGTAGTCGCCGCTGGTGACGACCGACTGATCAGAGACTTCGACGGTCTTGAGAATTCCGCCGTCCGGGTCGCGGATGCCGATGACCCACTTGCCTGTGGGCTTCTTGCCTACCGTCTTGACGTTCCCGCCGAGATCGAGGGCGAAGCTCTCGAGGCCTAGAGAGGAGGCCACTTCGGCTGCCTTGTCGGCAGCGTAGCCTTTGGCGATCGAGCCGACGTCTATCGACATGTCGGGGTCACTGAGGGTGACGGTGTCTCCATCCACTATAAGATTAGAGATATCGCAGTGGAGGCTGGCCTCCGTGAGGGCTGAGTCTTCGGGGAGAACGCCGGTCTCTCTCGCCTCATGCCAGAGGCTTAAGACAGATCCCATCGCGATGTTGAGCTGGCCTCCTGACAGGTCGTAGAAAAGAAGGCCGATGTCGAGGAGCTCCAAGATGTCGCTACTGGCGTTCTCGAGGATTTTATTGTCGTTCAGGTCCTTGAGGGAGCCCTCCCCGCCTTCGTAGATATCGAAAAGAGCGTCGAGGCGGGAGAGTTCGGCGTAGACGGCCTCTGAGGCGGTCTCGAATTCTTCGTCTGAGGAGCAGTAGGCGGTGAAGGTGCAGTCGGTGTCGAAGAGGTCGGTGTAGACCGCTTCATAGCGACTAAGACTGCTCCCGCAGCCAGTAGTCGGGAGCAGGAGCAGGAGAGCCGTTAAAACGGCGAGTAGTTTTCTCATAATTTTACGATAATTTTCGCAGGGCACTTTTCGGCACACTTTCCGCAGCCGATACACTTCGAGTGGTCGATGTGGGCGAGGTTGTTCTCTATAGTTATAGCGCCGGTTTCGCAGACTCTCTGGCAGAGCCCGCAGCCGATGCAGCCGACTGAGCAGACCGACTTCACGTCCTTCCCCTTCGCGTGAGAGGAGCACTTGACCATGTACTTCGCGCTGTAGGGGATGAGTTCTATCAGGTGAGCAGGACAAACGCTGACGCAGCTTCCGCAGCCCTGGCAGCTTTCGCGGTCGATCACGGCGACGCCGTCGATAATCTTGATTCCGCCTTCGGGGCAGACGTCCTGGCAGCTTCCGAACCCGCAGCAGCTGAAACCGCAGCCCTTGGGGCCGTGCTTCGGCGCCATGTAGCAGATCCGGCAGTCGTGCTCGTCGAAATAGTCGTAGAGCATCGTGGACGTCGAATTTGTGCCGGCACACTTGACATAGGCGACCATTCGCTCGCCCTGTGAAAGGCTGAGGCCCAGAATCTCCCCAATCTTGACTTTATCCGATGCGTTGCAGAGGGTCGGTTCAGCCTTCCCTTCGGCGACAGCCTTAGCGTAAGCGTCGCAACCGGCGTAGCCACAGGCTCCGCAGTTGGAGCCAGCTAAACATTCACGGATCTGAGCCTCTTTCGGGTCGACTTCGACTTTGAATTTTTTCGACAGGAAGCCGAGGGCGATTCCTACTATAATACTGATGATGACGATAACCGCAGCAGCGATGATGATTTCTGTTAACATAGGCTCACCTCACATTGTTCCCGAGAAGCCGACGAAGGCGATGGCCATGAGGCCTGCCGTCACGAGGACTATCGGCATCCCCTGAAACGCTTCGGGGACGTCGTTGTCTTCGATTCTCTCGCGGATTCCAGACATGATGACTATAGCTATGAGGAAGCCGATTGCGGTTCCGACAGAATAGATCATGGTCTCTGCAAAGCTGTAGCTGTTCTGGGCGGAGTCGATCGCGACGCCTAAAACCGAGCAGTTCGTCGTGATGAGAGGGAGATAGACGCCAAGCGACTTATAGAGCGACGGCATCGTCTTCTTAAGAATAATCTCGGCCGACTGGACGAGGCCAGCAATTATCAGAATAAAGACGATGGTTCTTAAGTACGCGTAGGTTTCGCCTAAAACGTAGACGTTTATGAAGTAGGTTATGCAGGAGGAAACCGTGATGACGGCGA
The DNA here is from genome assembly GCA_020860605.1 of Ruminococcus sp. Classification (GTDB taxonomy): domain Bacteria; phylum Bacillota; class Clostridia; order Oscillospirales; family Ruminococcaceae; genus Faeciplasma. Next base: position 4,949 of record JAJBTZ010000070.1, read on the forward strand.
TGACGGCGGTTCCCATGCCGACTGCTGTCGAGGTCTTTCTCGAGACTCCCAGGAACGGGCAAAGCCCAAGGAATCGGCTTAAGACGACGTTATTTACAAGCGCTGCCGAGATGATTCCGACTACTAAAGTAGTTAGAGCACTCATTTGCCGTCACCCCCTTCCGGTATCTCAGTTCTGAAAGCACAAGCTGCCCCGCAGCCGGCACAGTTTCCGGCACAGGAAGACTTCGAGCCCTTCTTGTTGGTGGCGCTGGGAGCACCTAATTTGTTCTGAAGAGCTGTCAGAACTGCCAGAACGAAGAACGCTCCGGGAGCCATAATCATGATTGAAATCGGCTCGTAAGAGTCAGGCATGATGTTGAAGCCGAAGAGGGTGCCTGCTCCTAAGAGCTCTCTTATAGCGCCGATGATGGTGAGGGCGAGAGTAAATCCTAAGCCCATGCCGAGGCCGTCAAAGAACGAAGCCACAGGCGGATTCTTCGAGGCGTAGCTCTCAGCTCTGCCCATGATGATGCAGTTGACGACGATAAGCGGGATGTAGAGGCCAAGTGAGGCGTAGAGGCTCCGAACATACGCCTGCATCAGGAGCTCGACTATCGTCACGAACGAGGCGATGACGACTATGTAGGCGGGCATACGGACGCTTTCGGGGATGAATTTTCTTAGGAGCGAAATAATCAGGTTCGAAAGCATTAAGACGAAGCAGGTCGAAAGACCCATGCCGAGGCCGTTCATGGCGCTCGTTGTGACGGCGAGGGTCGGGCACATGCCGAGCATGAGAACCAGCGTTGGGTTCTCCTTTATAATGCCGTTATAGAGCCGTTCTAAGGCTGTTTTCATGAGTTTTCGCCTCCTTCACCGTAGCCGAAGAACTCTTCGGCAAAATCGAGAGCTGCGTTTACAGCGTTTGTAATCGCTCTTGTGGTCTTAGTGGCGCCTGAGATGGCGTCTATCTCGTTATCCTGAGTCGCGCCAGTCTTCGTGTAGACGACTTCCCCGCTCTTTCCGATGTACTGGGAAATCCACTCCTCATTCTGGCAGTTGGCACCGAGGCCAGAGGTCTCAGACATTGAAGTAACAACTATTCCTGTTATGACGCCTTCGGTGTCTATGCCGATTGTGATATCGATGTCTCCGCCATAGCCCTTGTGGGACGTTACGGATAACACCGCGCCGATTTCGTTACCGTCAGAGTCGTAAGCATAGAGCGCTGTGTTGAGGGAGGTGTCGTCATCAAAAGCTTCGGTTTCCGTGACCTCCGCTTCGACGAAGTCGGACGCTTCCGACATTACTGCCGAGTAGGAGTCGGTGAGCTCCTGTGCCTCAGCAGCTGCAATCGTGTCCTTCGTGAGCTGGTAAACGAGCGAGAGGAGCAGGCCGGCGACGAGGGTGATTACGACTAATTTGAGTGTATCCAAAACTATTTTCTTCATTTCGCAGCACTCTCCTTTTTGATGCCGAAGGGCTTCGGCTTGGTGGCCTTTTCAAGAAGAGGCGTCAAGAGATTTGCGATTATGATTGCATAGGACATGCCCTCTGTCGAGCCTCCGAAAATTCGGATGAATGCAACGAGCAGGCCAATCACTACTGCGTATATCACCTGTCCCCAGTTGGTGACTGGTGCCGTGACGTAGTCGGTCGCCATGAATACGGCGCCGAAGAGAAGTCCTCCCGAGAGGAGCTGGACGGTCATGTAGCTGAGTGTCACCGTTTCGCCAGCCATGTTTCCGAAAATGAAGATGAATAAGGCTGCCGAAGCGACGGTGCAGACGGGGATTTTCGGGCTGATTACCCTTCTGCAAACGAGATATATAAATCCAACTAAGATGGCAATAACCGAAGTCTCACCGATAGTTCCGACATGGTTGCCTAAGAGCAAATCTTCGAGCATAACCGACTCGCCAGAGGCGAAGGCGGTTAAGGGAGTCGCACTCGAGACGCCGTCAAGCGTCGGATATGAGGTCATTATCGACGGGAATGATATTAATAAGAAACAACGAGCTGCACAGGCGGGGTTCATGAAGTTTTGTCCCAAACCGCCATAGAGCATCTTGACGACGATGATGGCGAAGGCGCCTCCCAAAATCGGGAGCCAGATTGGAGCTGTCGAGTAGAGATTCGCCCCTAAGATCATTCCAGTGACCACGGCGCTCCAGTCGCGGATGGTGACGGGCTTGTGCATCAGCTTTTCATATAGGAATTCGCAGAGGACACACGAGGCGATCGAAAGCGCCAATATCAGCGCTGCCCGCCAGCCTCCGTAGTAGATTCCGATTGCGACTGAAGGGATGAGGGCGATGGCGACATCCATCATTATTGACTGGGTCGAGTCCTTGTCCCTCACATGAGGCGAGATTGACATATTCAGCTTCATTTCTTCGCCTTCTTTCTGGCTAAAACTTCGCGTTTGGCAGCGGTTATCGACTGCGAGAGCCTCCGCTTTGCGGGGCAGATATATGTGCAGCTTCCGCAGCTTATGCACTCGAGACCACCTGACTTCTCGAATTCTTCATACTTCCGCCTGTCGGCTAAGTCTTTTAGCTTAAGCGGCATCAGATTTTCGGGACAGGCGTCCATGCACCTGCCGCATCTTATGCAAGCAGTCGCTTCTAAATTTTTGACTTCATCGTGTGTAAGGCACAAAATGCAGGAGGAAATCTTCGTGATCGGGACGTCAAGGTCTATTATCGACGGCCCCATCATCGGCCCTCCGAAGATTATCTTTTCAGGCTCCGTCTTGAACCCTCCGGCAGCCTCGACAAGCTCCCGAGCACAGATTCCAATCGGAACCTCGAAGTTGGATGGGTTCTCAATCGCGTCGCCCGTGACGGTGACGACTCGGGTTATTAATGGTGTACGGTTGCAGACGGCGTCTGCTGCTGCCATGATGGTTGCAAGGTTTATTACGACGCAGCCAGCGTCGGCTGGGAGCATTTTTGAATTGATCTGTCGCCCGGTGACGGCCTCTATAATGAGCCTCTCGCCTCCCTGGGGGTACTTTGTTTTGAGAGGCTGAACGATCAGCTTCTCGCTGCCTTCGGTGGCTTCAGAGAGAGCCTTGATCGCCTCCGGCTTATTGTTCTCAACAGCGAAGACTCCGACGGCGTTGTCGAAGAGCTTGAGGACCACTTTCAGGCCTAAAACCGCCTTTTCAGTCCTCTCTATCATCAGCCGATAGTCGCAGGTTATGTAGGGCTCGCACTCGGCACAGTTGACGATAACGTGGTCGATTTTCGTGTCGTCCTTGACAGAAAGCTTCACCGACAGCGGGAACCCCGCTCCTCCCATGCCGACAAGGCCGGCAGAGCGGATGGCTTCTTTTATCTCATCTTTACTAAGAGTGTCATAGTCTCTGGGCTCGCCAAGGCCTTCTATGGCCTCATACTCGTAGTCGTTTTCGATTGTGATTGCGGTGACGTCGTCGCCAGATGAAGTCGGGACGGGCTTAATCGCCTTGACGGTTCCCGAAACCGCCGAGCAGATATCGGCTGAAACGAAGGAGGGACCCTTAGCAATAGTCTCCCCCACCAGCACCCTGTCCCCAACTGCGACACACGGCTGAGCGGGCGCTCCGATATGCTGGCTCATTAAATATGATATTTCGCCCTTCGGGGAGAGCTTTTCAATAGCGCAATCCTGGGACATCTCTTTATTCCCCTTAGGATGCACCCCACCCCGAAAGCTACGAACACGACTTGCGAGCATTGTGAACACCTCTTCTGTGATTTGTTGAAGGTAATAATACTATAATAGCACAAGTGGAGGGGAAATGCAACTTTAATTAATTTGGAATTCCAGATGTAGTACCCCATCTCATTTAAAACTTTGCATTTTAATGATCGGATACAGATGC
>JAJBTZ010000034.1 GCA_020860605.1 Ruminococcus sp.
CAGACCGAAACCTCGTGCTAATTAAACCCTCCCCCCAAGGGGGAGGGGGGACCGCCGGCGAAGCCGGTGGTGGAGGGGTGCTTTTTTCGGCGAAGCCGAAAAAAGCGCAGTTCAACGAAGTCGAACTGCAATTGCCATGCGATTTATCTTGCATCTCATGAAAAAATGTGCTACACTATAATAAAACATCCCATGAGAGGAGCGATATTATGCGGAGGGACAAGATTAATTATTATCTCGACATTGCAGATTCGGTTTCTGAAAGAGGGACCTGCCTGAGACGGCGGTATGGCGCGGTGATTGTCAACAACGACCAGATCATCTCGACGGGCTATGTCGGAGCGCCACGTGGCAGGAAGAACTGTTCAGATCTCGGCTACTGCGTCCGCCAGCAGCTCAATATTCCCAGAGGTGAGAGATATGAGCTCTGCCGCTCTGTTCATGCCGAAATGAACGCCATCATCAACGCTCCTCGTGAGAGCATGATCGGCGCTTCGCTCTATCTTTGCGGAAGGGAATCCTCGACTGGCGAGTACATCAAAAACTCCTCCTGCTGCTCAATGTGCAAGCGAGTCATTATCAACTCTGGCATCGAGCGGGTTATCATCCGCGATGACGACGAAAACTACCGCGTGATCGACGTCTTCGACTGGGTGCTGAATGATGATTCAATAGAAGGAAAGTTCGGCTATTAATGGAAAATATTTTTATAACAAATTCCGCTGAGGAGACGAGTTCTCTCGGAGAATCTGTGGGGAAGCTCCTCCACGGCGGAGATGTCATTGCCTTTCGTGGAGGGCTCGGCGCCGGGAAGACGACCTTCACTCACGGCCTGGCAGTCGGTCTTGGCCTTCGTGACGACGTCAGTAGCCCCACTTTTGCGATAGTAAACGAGTATTCCGAGCCTAAGAAAACGCCTCTTTATCACTTCGATATGTACAGGATTGCAGATTCGGACGAGCTCGAGTCGATCGGATTCTATGATTACTTGGAGAGCGACGCTATTCTGGCGATTGAGTGGAGCGAGAATATTGCAGGCGATCTCCCTGAGAACACGACAGTCGTCGATTTTGAAGTGACAGGGGAGAGCTCCCGAAAGATAACAATAATCGGAGATGACAGATTTGACAATATTAGGAATTGATACCTCCGGCAAAACCGCCTCCTGCGCCGTCTATCGCGACGGAATAATACTGGGGCAGACCACAGTTTACACGAAGCTCACCCATTCGCAGGTGATTCTCCCGTTCATCGAGAAGCTTCTTTCGGACACCGAGGTCGCTATCAGCGACGTCGACCTCATCGCTGTCTCGAACGGCCCTGGCTCCTACACAGGCCTGAGAATCGGCGTTGCCCTCGTGAAGGGTCTGAGAGCCATGGGTGGCAAGTGCCTTGGAGTATCTACTCTCGAAGCTCTCGCAGCGAACTCGATGGCAGCGAAGGCGACAATCTTCGCGACCCTGAAGGCTCGTCCCGAGGTCGTCTACTTCGGCGCCTACTCTTCTGACGGCGAGACCTTGACAGAAGTACAGCCCGACTCGGTCACCGGCTACGATGCCGTGAAGGCTCTTGCCGACGCGACCGACGGCGACATCATCCTCACCGGCGACGCTGCCGAAGACATCAAGTCGAAGCTCTTCGTAGAAGACCCAAGGGCCCGCCTCGCCCCCATCCAGAACCGCCTCCAGCAGGCGACAGGGGTAATCGCGGTGGCGCTTGGGCACCTCGAAGAGGCAGGAACGGCGGAAGAGCTGAGGGTGAGGTATTTGCAAATAACCAAAGCTGAAAAAGATCGGTTGGAAGCGTAATTGGAGGATGCCTAGCAACTGTAGGGGCGGATATTATCCGCCCGCTACGGATTGCTGGAGGGTTTTCGGGCGGATGATATCCGCCCCCACATGGTTCGGCTCCGATGGCTTCGCCATCTCCGCCGAAGCGATTTCGCCGAGGCGAAATCGCACCCCTCCACCGTCGCCTTCGGCGACGGTCCCCCTCCCCTTCGGGGGAGGCTTTAACTGCTCTATACAAAAAATTAACTTAGGAAAGGTGAAGACAACTATGAAAGTAGGAATCGGAAATGACCATGCTGGTGCGGAGCTCAAGATGGAGATTGTGAAGCACCTGGAGGAGATTGGGGTCGAGTATATCGACTATGGCGTTGCGGTTGGGGAGAAGATCGACTACCCTGACGCTGCGGAGAGAGTCTGCCGGGAGGTTGTCGCTGGGAACGTCGACCGCGCGATTTTAATCTGTGGCACTGGCATCGGCATCTCGATCGCTGCGAATAAGATCAAGGGCATCCGCGCCTGCGCCTGCTCCGACTCCTTCTCGGCGAAGTACACCCGCCTCCATAACGACGCCAACGCCCTCTGCCTCGGTGGCCGAGTAGTCGGCCCCGGCCTCGCCAACGAACTCGTCGACCTCTTCCTCACCACCGAATTCGAAGGTGGAAGGCACCAGAGAAGAGTGGATCTGATTACGAAGTTGGAGGAGAAAAACTGAGTAAAAGAGCAGAATTAATAATAACCAGCACCGACCCGGCATTGTGGACGAGCGCGCCTACAACGGGGTTCAGGGTGCCGATGATGGCTAAGATTATCGCGACGAGGTTCAGGGTCATCGAAAACGTGAGATTCAGCCTGATGGTCTTCATCATCCGTTTTGACAGGGCTATGAGGTGGGGAAGCTGCGAGAGGTCGTCGCCGACGAGGGCGATGTCGGCAGCGTCAATCGCAATGTCGCTCCCGATGCCTCCCATGGCGATGCCAACGTCAGCTTTCCTGAGAGAAGGCGCGTCGTTCACGCCGTCGCCAAGCATGAGAACTTTGTCGCCTCCCGACTGGAGCTTATCGATTACCCTGAGCTTGTCTTCCGGCAGACAATCGGAATATACTTTATCAATTCCAAGACCATGAGATACCGCTTCGGCGGTATTTTTGTTGTCTCCCGTGAGGAGAACTGGCTCCACGCCTGAGCTTCTGAGGCTTTCAAGCATGTTTCTGCTCTCTTCCCGAATCGTGTCCGAAAGGGCGATGAGCCCGATAATTTCAGTCTCATTCGCGACATAGATGACAGTGCAGCCAGCTTTGAGATACTTTTCCGCCTCGGCTGCCTCGTTTTCTCTGAGAGAAATTTCCGCTTCGGCGAGCATTTCCTGATTGCCGGCAAGAATCCTCTGCCCGTTCACTTTGGCCTGAACTCCCCGTCCCGGGAGCATCGAAAAATCTTCGCAAGCGGGAAGCTCGCCATTATATGAGCTCACGATTGCTTTTCCGAGAGGATGCTCGGACATCTGCTCCGCAGTGGCACATAGCCTGAGAATATCTTCGTCAGAATAGCCTTCCCGGAGGCTTACCGAAGCCGAAACGGTAGGTGTGCCATAAGTAAGAGTGCCGGTCTTGTCAAAAGTTGCAACGGTGACGTCAGCAAGTCGTTCGAGAGCGTCGCCCTCTTTTACGAGGAAACCGTGCCTGGTGGCGTTGCCGATGGCTGCCATGATGGCGGTCGGGGTCGCTAAGACAAGAGCGCAAGGGCAGAATACGACTAAGATAGTGACCGCTCTGAGAATCTCACCGCTTATTGCCCAGGTCAGGGCAGTGCTCACGAGCGCGATGACGACGATCCAGGTCGCCCACCTGTCGGCAAGCCCGACAATCTTCGCCTTTCCGGCATCCGCCGACTGCACAAGCTGAATGAGGCGCTGAATCGAGCTGTCCGAGCCGACCTTCGTTGCTCTCATGTCGAACGCTCCGAACTGGTTCACGGTTCCGCTCGAGACCTCGTCGCCAACCGTTTTATCGACGGGCAGTGATTCACCCGTCATGACCGCCTGATTTATCGAGGTCTGCCCTGAGATGATGACTCCGTCGACGGGAATTGTCTCTCCGGGAAGAACCCTGAGAATATCGTCGATGACGACTTCCTCGGCAGGAATTATCCGTTCCGTCTCACCTGAAATGACCCTTGCCGTCTGTGGGGTGAGCTTCACGAGTCGCTCTATTCCGGCTCTCGCCTTCGCGACGGTGAGCTCCTCTAAGAGCCCGCCAAGCTGCATTATGAACGCAACTTCTCCCGCAGCGAAGGTTTCTCCAATGCAGACCGACGCGATGAGCGCAAGCGAAACGAGGACATCCGCCTTGATGTCGAACGCTGTCACCAACCCGATTATCGCCTCTAAGATTATCGGAATTCCGCAAAGAATTATCGCAAACCAAGCGATGTCAAACGGCAGGGGAAGCCCGATAAGACTCAGTATAAGCGACACTCCCGAAACCGCCAACAGCGCGATATCCTTCCTCGTTCCGCCGATAGCGAGCAACGATTCAAGCTTCTTCATAGCTTTTTTAATCATAAAGCACCTCTTTGTATCAAAACTATACCCATAGGGGTATCTATAGCTTATATTATACTCATACAGGTATAGGTTGTCAAGAGGCAAAATACAACCGCCCGAATTGGGCGGTGATATTTCAGGTTATCCCATATTCGCAAATCTCTCCACCGCTTTGGTGAAGTCTGCAATAGTCTTATCAGCGTCTCCGTGCTCGATGCCATCGCGGACACAGTGGTTGATGTGGCCTTCAAGGACGACCTTTCCGCAGCCATGAAGTGCTGACTTTGCAGCGTTAATCTGTGCCAGGATATCTTCACAGGGAATATCCTCGTCAATCATCCTGTCAATAGCCTCAACCTGCCCGATAATCTTTTTCAGTCTGCGGTGCAGGTTCTCGGAATCCATACATTGCTTCATATTAAACCTCCAAAACAAATAACTGGGTTTAATCGTACAGATGGCGGGCGGATGATATCCGCCCCTACAAATTCAGCTCTCCCAATACCCATCCCTGATCATCTTATCCCAGACCGGCACGACGATTTTTACATTCCTCATGCCCTGCCTGGACCTCATGGGCTGGACCTTCTGGCAGACGTAGCCGTCTTCTATCAGCTTCTGGAGGGCGTCGCGGATGCTGTCCTCGGGGACGTTGTTCTTCTGTGAAACAGCTGAGACGACCGTTCTGAATGTGGGCACAACATTCGGATTGTTCGCGATTCGGGCGAAGTTTTCAATAATCATATTGCTGTAGCTCTTCTGGAGGACGTCCTCCGCAGGAAGCGTGACGACCTTTGCCGCAGCGAGCTGAAGCTGCCTCGAGAACGAACCCTTGATACCATATACGACCACTGTCTTTCGCAAGGTCTGATTTATGTACTTCACAACCGACTGAAAATGTCCGTCACCGGTGAAAATAATGATTGCGTCGACGTTTTTGCGATGGTTGACCGTCTGATAAATGTAGTCGAGCATGATGAAGTCGGTCATGTCCTTTTTGCGGTGAGAATCGGTGTTGCCGGTCTCAACTATTGTGTTGGTGACTGTACGAAGCTTCGGAAGCTGTGAGCTTATGCTCGGCTCCGAAAAGTCGCCGAAAATCATGACATCCCTAAGGTCAAATTCCTTCTCAAGCTCCTTGCGCCAGGCGAGCGGGTCTGTGTCAATACTGTAAAAATTCTGATAGGTATAGTACCAGTATTCATAATCCACGAATGCTATTGCCGTTTTTCTTCTTCTAAAAATACTCAAAGTTTACCTCCTTTCAAATGGATTTTTTGCGGGATTATTCCCCACAAACACGAAGTATCGCCAGAGCAAACATCTTTGCGTTGAGGACGAGCTGGCTGAGCTTTATTGACTCGTCAGCCGAATGCATGTGGTTGTCCTCGCCCATAAATTCTGCTCCGAAGGCGACTCCGCCTTCTATATCATGAACGTAGGTGCCTCCGCCGATCGCAATGCACTCGCCCTTCTCGCCAATGACCTCTTCGTAGACGCCAAGGAGCGTCTTGACAAACGGGCTGTCCGAGGGGACATAGTGTGGCTCCATACCCATGCTTCTGTGGGTACTAAAGCCCTTCGATTCAAGCTTGGGCTTGTAAACGTTCAGAATATCGTTGACCGTAAAGCTTACAGGAAGCCTTATATCGTTGCAGCCTTTAAGATTGCCATTTTCGTAATCCAAAATACTTAAAAGACATGTGAGCTCGCCCGACTGCTCGTCCTTAAAGTCGATCCCAACGCTGTGGCCGTTGGTCTCGCCATAGGGGAAGAGCTCGCAGAGCGCCTCGATCTTCTCGCCGATTTCGCCATCGAGACTCAGCTTGTTCAGGAGCTCAAGAAGAGCCGTTACCGAATTCTTGCCCATCTCAGGAGTTGAAGCGTGAGCGCTCACGCCGTGAGCCTCGATAGTGATGCTGTCGCCATTCTCAGAAAGTGCAAACCAGACTTCGGAATTAAGCTCAGTTACAGCCTTCGAAATCTCATCGGCGCTGACTTCCTTGACAACCGCCGAAGCGAGTTCAGGAACAGCGTTGACAATCTTTCCACCGTGGAATTCCACGAGAGTTCTGCCTTCGCCTACAGGAATCTCACACTCAAACGCGCCACGAATCATGCCCTTTTCGATGTTGATGACGGGGTAGCAGCCGTCAGGAGTGAAGGAGTACTTGGTGGGCTTCTCCTTCGAGAAGTAGTATCTCATGCAGCCAGAGCCGTTTTCCTCGTTGGTGCCTAAGATAAGGCGAACGCCTTTCTTGAGGGGAATATTCAGGTCCTTCAAGGCCTTCATAGCGTAGATAACGGAGACAGCCGGGCCCTTGTCGTCGATTGCTCCTCTGCCATAGAGCTTGCCGTCAGAGATTCTTGCGGTGTAGGGGTCGCTCGTCCAGCCGGTTCCCTCAGGAACGACGTCCAAGTGAGCCAGAATTTCAAGCTCAGGCTCGCCTTCTGTGAAGGTAACGGTGCCGGCATAGCCGTCAAAATTGCGGGTCTTCATCCCAAAGCTCTCGCAGACCGCCAGAGCATGGTCAAGGCACTCCCTTACAGGAGCCCCAAACGGAGCACCCTCCTCCGCCTCCTGCTGATAGCTCGGAAACGAAATCAGCTCCGACAGCGTCGAAATCATCTCGCCCTCAAGGGTGTCGATGTAGGCAAAAAGCTTTTCTTTGGTTTCATTTTGGGTCATAATTATGCTTCTTTCTATTTTTTAGTACATGCTCTCAGCATGAGCTCATCCATCAAAGAATAATCTTTCTCGTAAGAAAGCGCGCTTGCTTCGAGCATTTCATCTTCGCTGATTTGTGAGAAATCCAAGGTGTAACCGGCACTGTCGGCAAGGGTTTCGATAAACAAGCGCTGAGTTCTGCCGTTTCCCTCACGGAACGGATGGATGACGTTTATTTCACCGAGATAGTAAGAGAGCCTTCTGCTGATTTCCAGCACACTAGCGCAATTTTTGAGATAATTCTCTTTTTTCAGAGAATCGAACAGTGCCAGGAGCTGTGGCTCTATATAGTCGGCACGGCAAAACTCGTTGCCTTTTGAAATATTTACCTTCCTGAATTGTCCTGCCCAAGGATAGATGTCCTCAAACAGAAACCTGTGCATCCTCTTGAGATGAGTGATCCCAAATCTGCCACGGATTCTGACGAGGCTAGCTTGTGCCATTTTGAGAGAGGTAATGGCACGTTCGGCTTCTTCAAGCTCTGATTGGTCGGTAATGTTCAGCTTGTTCTTGAGTACATGTGAATGAGAGTAGCAGTATTCGCTGTCCCACTCATATTCGTAGTAGTATCTTTGATTCATACTGATTTCCTGTAGCGGTTTATGAGCTCATCGACCGTAGCCTCAAACGACTTCTTTCCGCTGAGACAAAGGAGAAGCCTTTCTTTATCTTCATCCGTAAGAGGCATACCCTCCATGGACATAGTGGCATTGACATTTTTTATTATTCTTTCCGATTCACTCATGTGGAGTACCTCCATTTCTACCCACTATTTCAATTTCTTCAACACCATCGCCGAAATCGGAGGGACGAAAACGCCTTCGCAGTAGGTGGCGAGAGGGGTCAGGGACGCCTTGATGTCTGTAATATGCAGCTGCCATTCGCCGTCGGGGAGGCCGATCATCTTGGCTCTCGGAATCGGGTTCACAAGGATCAGAAGCTCCTCGTTCTCATCAAAAAGATGAATCATGATGGTGCCGTCGGGGGAGGGGAGAGTCTCTGAGTGTGAGAGAACCTCTGCTCTCATCGACAGCCTCAGCAGGTGGTGAGCCTTTCTGAAGGCGATGAGGCCCTTGTAGTAGTCGACTGTCAGCTTGTTCTCGGCGACAGACCACCACTTGAGCGAGTTGACGCTGTCTGGCGAGCGGTAGCTGTTTCGGTCATAGTCGCCGTTGCCTAAGGGCTTCGAGCGGAGGAATTCCTGCCCCGCCTGAATGAACGGGATTCCCTGTGCCAGGAAGACGAGCGCTGCTGCAAGCCTTGCCATCTTCCGCCTGTCGCGCTCGTGAGCGCTGCTCGAAAGAGTCAGCTTGTCCCAGAGGGTCAGGTTGTCGTGAGCCTCGACATAGTTGACAATCTGGCAGGGATTGCAGTTCCAGTCCTGCTTGCCGAGTAGCCCATCCGCAACCAGCTGCCTTAAGTGGAAATTACCGCTTATGTAGCCGGTCGCCTTGTCGACAAAGGTTCCGCCTTTGATGGCGTCACGATAGTTGTCGTTGAAGTAGGCAGCGTAGGGGGTCATGTAGGAATTATATTTGTTTGCAGACTTTTCGCCCTCTAATGCCGAAGCTCCGCCTGTCCAGCCTTCGCCGTAGAGGATGACGTTCGGATTAATCTTGGTCAGGCGCTTCGAAATCTCGTTGATAGTGTCGATGTCGAGGCAGGCCATCAGGTCGAACCTGAAGCCGTCAATCTTATACTCAGTCGCCCAGTAGACAACCGAATCGACGATGTATTTTCTCACCATTGCCCGCTCAGACGCGATCTCGTTTCCGCAGCCGGAGCCGTTCGAGAGCTTGCAGTCCTGATATCTGTAGTAGTATCCGGGATAGGAGTTGCTCAAATAAGAGCCGAACGACTTGAAGGTGTGGTTATAGACAACGTCCATGACGACTCCGATGCCGTTCTTGTGAAGAGCCATCACGAGCTCTTTGTACTCTTTTATTCTCACCGAAGGGTCGAACGGGTTCGTCGAATAGGAGCCTTCGGGGATGTTGTAGTTCTCCGGGTCATAGCCCCAGTTGTAGGAGCTCTCGGGATGAGCCTCATCGAGCCTGTCGAAGTCGAACACCGGCATCAGCTGAACATGGGTGACGCCAAGGTCTTTTACATGGCTGAGGCAAGTCGGTTCTCCGCCATGGGTTTTACTATCTTCAATAGTAAATGCAGGGAACTTGCCCCTGAACTCCGGCTCGATTCCGCTCGAATCGTCAACCGAGAAATCTCTCACGCTGACTTCGTAAATAATCGCGTCGGTGTTGGCCTTGAGGGTGACGTAAGAAGTGTCCTCCCAGCCTTCGGGATTGAGAGTTGTTGGGTCAACAATGCAGCCCTTGTCGCCGTTGACACCGGCAGCCCGGGCATAGGGGTCAACTCCTTCGGTGGTCTTGCCGTTATAGGTGTATTTATAGGTGTAAAAAGTGCCGTAAAGGGGCTCTGGATGAGTGTATCTCCAGACGCCGAGGTCGGACCTCGTCATAGCGACGGTGAGGTAAGGGTGCTCGTCCTCATTATGCTTATAGAGGCAGGTAGCCACCGCCTCCGCCTCAGGAGCCCATACTGAGAAATCAGTCTCAAGTTCAGAAACAGAGGTCCCCAAAACCCCGTCATACTTAAAATTCTTATCAATATATTCTGCCTTTTTGGAATCCATTAAGAATCTCCTCATATTAAGTTGTAAAGTCGCCTTCGGCGACCGCTGCTTCGCAGCGCCCTCTCAGTCTGCGCCTGCGGCGCAGCCAGCTCTCCCAGAGGGAGAGCCAAGAACTTCGCTCTCGCAAGAGCTTTCGGAAATCGCACAACTCGGCTCCCCCTCTGGGGGAGCTGTCAGCCGAAGGCTGACTGAGAGGGCGCGACCCGAAGGGGCGCGGTCGGCGAAGCCGACACATAGCCAATCTGTATTATACACTACTTCTCACAATTTTTCAAGCCCATTGTGACAGTAAGCTGAAAAAGGTGTTGGGGTTTAAGAAAAATATTGTAAATAGGGTTGACTTTTTCGGGATAACATTGTAAAATATATCCGTCTGCGAGTAAGCTATACGGCAGCGGACGACGTGTTTTCACGTCGGATGAGGAAAGTCCGAGCATCACAGAGCAAAACAGCTGATAACGTCAGCCGAGGGCGACCTTAGGGAAAGTGCAACAGAAATAAACCGCCTGGGTTTCCAGGTAAGGATGGAAAGGCGAGGTAAGAGCTCACCGGGGCGTGGGAGACCACGCTGCCATGTAAACCCTGTTTGATGCAACACCATTTGGAACGGAATATCAACGTCTGCTCGGCGGGTATTCTGTAATAGGTGGCTTGAGCTCTTCGGCGACGAAGAGCCTAGATAGATTGCCGTACACGACAGAACTCGGCTTACAGGCTTAGTCGCAGAGAATGAATATTAACCTTTAAAAAAGGAAGAATAAAAATATCATCCTGCCATTTTTGGCGGGAGACGGAGGCTTTTATGCTGAAAAAGAAATCAAGAATTATCGCCTGCCTGATGGCAGCTATGATGGTGTTTTGCGCCTTCACCGGCTGCGGAAACACTGTTGACCCCGACAGCGACGTTGAAAACGCCACAATCGACACCCCTGAGACCTCCGAGGAGGGCACCAAAGAGGGTTCTAACGAAGACGACTTGACCCTGGGACTAAGTAACGGCGACCAATACGTCTCAAGAGCTGATTATACCCTACTCGGCGACTACTATTATGTCGAATCCTATAGAATCGAGACCTCAGACGGCGTTATGACCGAGCTTGGGCTCGATATGTATCTTACCTATGACGAAGAAAACGGCTATTCCGACCCTGACGGAGTTCTCGCCATCTACTACGGCGATGACGGCAATATCACGAGCTATGAAGCCTATATCGGCCTCTCTCCCGTAAGAGCAACCGTCAACTATCAGGTCGGAACCGACTGCTCCTACTTCACCTGCATCTGCATGGATGAGGACAGCGTTATGACCCAGGTCATCTGGGACAACTACGTCTACAACTCCGAAACCGGCGTCGCCACCTACTACACCGGCATCGAGACCTACTACGAAGGCGGTTCCACCGAAAGAAATTACGAAGAGCAGTACACCGTCGCTGAGGACGGAACCCTCACTCTTTCGAAGACAATAACGAAAGAATACGACGAGGAAGGAAACCAGACCGTCAACGATACCGTTGAATATTAAGTTTGGGCAAATCTGAGGCCTCTTAAGTTCGCATTTCTTGGGCAAAATGCCTCTTGACAGTTTAGCTCCAAAATGCTAAAATAATATCACAGTGAGTTGCAAACGGCGTAAATCCGGCTGTTTGCAGCTCTTTTTTGTTTGTAAAAATATATATTTATTATAGTGGAGGATTATATGGAAGAAAAAGTACAAACAAACAAGATGGCGACTATGCCTGTTCCGAAGCTCATGCTGTCGATGGGCATACCGATGATTCTGTCGATGATGCTTCAGGCACTCTATAATATCGTTGACAGCGCATTCGTCTCGAATATGGCGGAAAGTGGCGAGCAGGCTCTCAATGCTCTTACCCTTGCGTTCCCGATGCAGATGCTCATGGTTGCAATCGGTGTCGGAACGGGCGTCGGAGTAAACGCTCTTGCAGCAAGATGCTTAGGGCAAGGCAACAAGGAGAAGGCAAGCGAGGTTTCCGGCAACGCATTGTTCTTGGGCTGTGTAATCTACGTCGTGTTCTTGCTTTTCGGACTGTTCGGCGTTAAGTTCTACATCGGAACTCAGACTGATAACCCGGAAATCTACGAAATGGCGGTTTCCTACTTACAGATTTGCTGCACCATGTCGATGGGCATCGTCTTCTATTCGATACTTGAAAAGCTTTTGCAGGCAACCGGCAACGCTCTTTATTCGACAATCGCTCAGGTTGCGGGAGCCATCACAAACATTATCATGGACCCTATACTGATTTACGGCCTTCTCGGCTTCCCCGAGATGGGAGTTCAGGGTGCTGCATATGCAACCGTAATCGGTCAGCTCGTGTCGTTCGCACTGGCATTGATATTCCACCTGAAGGTGAACAAGGACCTCTCGAAGAGCGTCCGCTATATGAAGCCGTCATGGCAGATTATCAAGGGCATCTACACAATCGGACTTCCCGCAATCATAGCACAGGCTCTCATGTCACTTATGACCTATGCTTTAAACGTAATACTCGTCCAGATAAGCGAGCAGATGGTAACCGCATACGGCCTCTTCTACAAGATTCAGCAGTTCATCCTCTTTGCAGCGTTCGGACTCCGTGACGCAATCACGCCTGTCGTCTCCTATAGCTACGGCATGAACGACAAGAAGCGTATCAGGGACGGAATCAAGTTTGGTATGCTCTATACGGCTGTAATCATGCTCATCGGAACCCTTATTGTTGAGCTTCTTGCGAACCCGCTTTCGGGCATCTTCGGGCTCTCTGGCGAGACCCAACAGCTCTGCATCGAGGCTATGAGAGTAATCGGCATCAGCTTCATTCTTGCTGGCGCAAACGTTGCTTTCCAGGGAGTGTTCCAGGCCCTTAACGGAGGAACAGAATCGTTGGTCGTTTCCGTTTGCAGACAGCTTATCTTCGTTCTCCCTGTCGCATGGGGACTGACACAGGTCGTCAAGGCAACCGGGCTTAACTGGGTCGTCTGGCTCACCTTCCCGTTTGCGGAGCTCGTTACAGTTATAATCGCGTTCTTCCTGATGAGAAGAATCCAGAAGAAGATTAATTTCTGACCCCTCCGATATTATTTCGCAAAAATTCCGTGTGGATTAAACCTACACGGAATTTTTATCTGTCGGATTGGATAGGTTTAACGTAAAATAAATCAGGATTTTATGAAAAATTACTTGCAACAAGTGAAGATTTCTGGTATGCTATAAAGTGGTGATGTAAAAATGCCTTCTACTTACGCGCATTATGTTTTGGGCAGAGACCTTCTCCGCCAGTATTCGGATGATCTCAAAGACGTCCTCAGAAACAATCTTAAAATCTATCAGATAGGCCTCCATGGGCCGGATATACTCTTTTACTACAAGCCTCTCGCTAAGAATCCCATAAGGCAGCTCGGCGGTGCAATCCATGACCGACCTGGGGCCGAATTCTTCGGAAATGCAAAAAAAGTCGTGAACTCGGCTGATTCCTTAGAAGAGAGAAACCGCAGGCTTTCCTATGCCTTAGGCTTTGTCGGGCACTTCTCGCTTGACAGCATGTGCCACGGCTATGTCGAGAAGAAGCTCACCGTCAGCGGAGTTACTCACTCCGAAATCGAGGTCGAGTTCGACAGGTATCTTATGCTCAAGGATGGCCTCAACCCCGTCACCCATCACTTGACAGGTCATATTCACCCGACGGATGAAAATGCCCGGATTATGGCTCTGTTTTACGATGATGTCTCCTCCAGAGAGGCAAAAACGGCGATTCGTTCGTTTGTGACTTACAACGGCTTACTGGTCGCGCCGAATGACATGAAGCGACTTCTGATATACTCCGTTCTTGCGGCGTCCGGTAATTATAGAGGTATGCACGGAATGGTCGTCAATAAGAAACCCAACCCGAAGTGTGAGGACTCAAACTTAAGGCTCGAAAAGCTCATGAAAAAAGCCGAAGGGCTCTGTTTGAAACTCAGCGACAATTTTCTCAAGTTTGCAAACGGTGAGGAGGAGCTCCTCCCGTGGTTCGAGAAGACCTTCGAGAAGGGTGACGACTGGCAATCAATTCCGATACTAACCGCAATGGAGGAAAGACATTATGAAGTTTAAAATGACTCCGCAGGAGAAAAAGTGGGTTCTCTATGACGTCGGAAACTCGGCGTTCACGATGCTGGTGGCGACTCTGCTGCCCATCTACTTCCACGTTCTTGCGGCAAGCGAAGGAATCTCGGAGACCGATTATCTGGCGTATTGGGGCTACACCACATCGATCGCCACAATCATAGTTGCAGTCTTAGGGCCAACTCTTGGAACCGCTTCCGATATCAAGGGCGTCAAGAAGATAATTTTCATGGCTGCGATGTTCATAGGAGCAATCGGCTGCATAGCACTCGGCTTCATCCAGTCGTGGCTCTGGTTCTTGATTCTTTTCGCAATCGCGAAGATCGCATATCAGCTGAGCCTTGTTGTTTACGATTCAATGCTCACCGACGTCACTTCGGACGAGCGAATGGACGAGATTTCCTCTCAGGGCTATGCCTGGGGCTACATCGGCAGCTGCGTGCCGTTCATCATCTGCATCGCAATCTATGCTCTTCAGACAATGGGAATTCTCCCGATAAGCCTGGGAGTTGCTATGGCGATCGACTTTATCATCACCGCCGTGTGGTGGGTTGCGATGGCGATTCCGCTCGTCCGCAGCTACAAGCAGGTTCACTACGTCGAGAAGACCGACAAGCCCGTTGTTTCCAGCCTCAAACGCCTCGGTGGCGTTTTCAAAGAGCTTGGACAGAATAAAAAGGCTCTCTTCTTCCTCATAGCATTCTTCTTCTATATCGACGGTGTCTACACCATCATCGACATGGCGACTACATATGGCGAATCGCTTGGCCTGAGCAGCATCGGCTTGGTACTGGCGCTTCTTGTCACCCAGTTCGTCGCCTTCCCGGCAGCGCTCTTCTTCGGAAGACTTTCAAGAAAGTACGAGTCGGGCAAGCTCCTGATAATCTGCATCGTCGCCTACTTCTTCATCGTCGTCTACGCGATATTCTTAAGACAGCTCTACCAGTTCTGGATTTTAGCGGTAGCAGTTGGACTCTTCCAGGGCGCAATCCAGTCGCTCTCACGTTCATATTTCGCGAAGATAATTCCTCCCGAGAAGTCTGGCGAGTACTTCGGAATCTATGATATCTGCGGCAAGGGCGCCAGCTTCATCGGCACGACCTTGGTCGCCGTCATAACCCAGATTACCGACAGCTCGAGCATCGGTGTCGGAGGACTGGCTGTTATGTTTGTAATCGGCCTGATTTTCTTCATCGTAACCGACAGGACGCCGGCAGTATCCGAAAAGAAACAGTAAATCCCCCGACTGCGAGGTGAACTCCGTGGGCTTGAAAAGAGACCTGCAAACCCTTAAAACCTTCTCCGACAATCCCTACGACGCGAAGTATCGTCCGAAAAAAGAGATGATAAAGCTCTTTATCTTCCTCGAGATATCGCTTCTTCTGCTTCTGGGATTTTCAGCCCAGGTCTACATAATCGTGACGGGACCCTTGTCGATCTACTGGATAGTAATCTTCTGGCGCTCCCGCGAATACTGGAAGGACCTTGGCTGGAAGATGCGCTACTACTACCTCCCCACCCTCGCCGTTTTCATCCTGGGCCTCTACCTCTGCATCCAGCAGTACTTCATCAAGGGAATCGAGTGGTTTGTGAATAAGTATATGTTTTATATATGAGAATAAAAATCAGGGACCCCATGTCCCTGATTTTTTGTGGCTATTAAATTTTGCAGCAGGCTGCTGCAAAATTTTAATTCAAACGGCTTTCGATGTCTTCGATTGTTGGGATATTATCCTGTAACTCTTTATTAATCTGATTTGATAGCTTGTATTCACTGACTCCCATAGGCTTATTTACATCTCGCAGTGCATACTCTGCTACCAATTTATCTTTGCCTTTACAAAGCAAAAGTCCTATAGTGGGGTTATCTGTAGGAGATTTTAGTTCGCCATCAATTGCAGACAAATAGAAAGATAATTTCCCAGCAAATTCAGGCTCAAATTCTACAGTTTTTAATTCCACAACAAAATAGCAATGCAGTTTCACATTGTAGAACAATAAATCGATATAAAAGTCTCTGTTTCCAACTTTTATGGGATATTGTCTCCCCATGAAAGCAAATCCAGTGCCAAATTCTAGAAGTAGCTTTGTAATTTGTTGAACCAGAGCATCTTCTAATTCTACTTCTTTCATTTTCTTAGCATTAGGAATAAAGTCGAAAATGTAAGGGTCTTTGATTATTTCCGCCACTTGTTCATTATAAGGATCGGCAAGTTGTGTATCAAAATTTGTTGTTTTATCAGCTAAAGCTTGACGCTCGTACAAACCGCTTTCTAATTGGTGTACAAGTACAGTTGTTGACCATCCATTTTCAAGACATTGCCGGGTGTACCAGAGATATTCTTCCAGTGTTTCAGTTTTGTCAATCAAGATCATTATGGCTCGCCAACTGATTTTTGCAGCAACCTGCTGCAAAATTTCTTCGGACGTTATTCTCTGTGCAAATTGCTTCATATAGTTTAAATTCCGCACTGAATATCCTTCGACATTTGGATAAGATAGTTTCAAATCCTTTGACAGCGTCTCAACAAATCGGTTTCCCCATGAGCTATACTCGATGATGACATTTCCTATATTCCAATAGAGAATATTTCTTTCTATATTTGCGCTTGTCATTACTTGGTACTGCGCCTGAGTGATTTTGCTTTTAACTTTTTCAAGTGCATCAAAATAATCAGCCATAGCAATTTCAGATTTACTCATGTGATACCTCCGTCGCAAGATCATTATTCATAGTTTGTTGATATTATATCACATTTGTATTGCGATTTCAAGGCCATTGTAAATGCAGAGAACGCATTGATCAAAATCAGGGACTTGGGGGTCCCTGATTTTTTTGTTTCTATGAAATTTTGCACCCACCTGATGCAGAATTAGCGACATCCTTCATTGAAAATTATTGCCCAAAGGGGCAATAATTTTCAATGGCCACGTTCAGATTTCTTAAGCCACTCCAATATCTCCCTCATCACCCTAAAATCCTCCGTCTCCCTGACCTTCTCCTCGTCCTTAAAGGACACAAACATCGAGTACTGGCAGAAGGCGGAGATGGTGGTGTCGAGGGAGAACTGCTGCTTTGTGATGGCAAATTGCGGGTTCTGGCTCATTGTCTCGTAGTAAGCTTCGAGAAACGCCATCGCCGAGTCGGTGGGGATGTAGCGCTGGCTCTCTTCGTAGCCGACAAAGGCGAAGCGGGCGAGGTCGAGGAAGTAGGGGAGGATGTCGGCATAGGTCCAGTCGATGAGCCAGGCGGTTTTGCCGTCAAGAAGGGCGTTTATCGGGAGAAAATCGTCGTGGATGAGCGTTCTGGGCGCTGAGAAGAATCGGTCTTCGATCGCCTCGAAGACGTGGTCGTATTCAGGAAAATACCTCCGCGACTTCTCCCAGAACCTGAGAACCTTCCTCTCGAAATAGTTCCTGCAACCTTCGGGATTGGTGCCAGCGCCGAGATAGTGGCTCTGAATCCTCGCAAGCTCCCTGCCGACGAGGCTTGCCTCTTCGGGAGAGCAGTCCCTCGCGTCGGTCCCGTCAATAAACGGCATGGTCACCCAGCAGTCGCCGCCAATCTCAAAGCTCGAGACGATAGGCGGCACCGAGAAGTCGTGCCCCAAAAAATACCGCTCAAACTTCTCCTTGTCCCGTTCCGCCTTCTTCAGGACGAGATTTCCAGGCAGCAGGAAAACGTCGTAAATCTTATTCAGCCGAGTGTCGACAAATCTTTCGACAGAATCCTCATGTGAAAACCCGATTTTCTCAAATACAGGCGCGAATTCAGCCTGTTCCTCAGTTGTAAGTATGCGTTTTTCGGTCATTTGGGAATCACCCTTTGCTGGCCTTCCAATCCATATTGAACCATTGCCTTTGTGTCAGCCAATAGTTGGCTGCTTCAATAGCATGGCGCTTGAATGTGGTAAAATCAATATCAAGTGGATAGATGCGATCCTGTGTATACTGGTCTGAGAAGACATACATGCCATGCCAGCCATTATGCTGGTGTTCTGATGTTCCACCATTGACCATAGTGATAAATTTTGGATTTTTCAAAAATTCACCATCCAACACGATAATTGTGCTCCAGAAGAAGGACTGCATAGCCTGCATGGATGGTTCCCTGTCACGGGTAACGCGATCACGGATGCTTGTTTTGCTTTGGATACAGCCAAAGCAGTATTTCTTATCGCCTCTATGTACGATAGCATACAAATCGAAAATGCTCTCCCTGATTTGCTCCTTCAGCCAGCTGATATCCCGAGGCTCGTTATCCAGCTCACCAGCCTTGATGAGGGTGTTCAGGTCACGCTGCAGAATGATATCGATTCCGCTGTCTTGCAGAGCAGCTGTTCCCAATATTTTTACCATTTCTTCAAACGCGTGTCCGCTCGATTTTTTCCAACTTTGATCTGCACTTATAACCTTCGCAATGGTGTCAGCGCTGTCAATACCACTTTTTCTGTGAACATGAATTTCATATACCGCTCGCCAGATGGCAGCTGCCTCAATGTCGGGATATTGGCGGATTCCGCAAATGGTTGCCTGCTTGATGGCTTTCCTTCTGGGCTGCCGTCTCAATATCGTTAGCCTTGCCTTCACCGACATTTCCGTTGCGCGATAGAGAGACAGCTTCTTCCAGAAGTCGTTCCCTTTCTGATGTATAGATGTTTGCGTACACCTCGGAGCAATACTTTTTAAACGTCTCAGCCATTGGCGTTCTCCTCCAGAATTTTTACTATATCTTTTCCCCAAGCATATGCCAGAAGCGGTGGGACAGCGTCTCCGATTTGCTCGTATTTGTCCTGAACGGTTCTGTCTATGTGAGGAACCAGATAGGGACCACCACAGAAATCATACGAATCAGGGAAGGATTGCAAGCGAGCACACTCGCGTACTGTCAATGCCCTGTCATACACCGGGTGAACAAATTCATCAAGACAATGGCTCGTAACAGTTGGTGATGCTTCATCCAGTTTCAAACGATAATTGCGTTTGATAAACATCTTCTTTGGCAAAACACGTCTCGATTGCAGGTCTTCTCTTTCTTCTCCCGTGTATCTTTCAAACAGGTCTTTCAGGCTTTCGCCAGGCTTCAGCAGTGAAAACCTCTCGAGTGTACATGCCCTATGCTTCATAGGCATCTGGTAGGTCAGTGTGTTATTTGTGCCATTTCCGCGTTTCCAGAAAGAATCGTCCCGCATAAGGTTGCTGAATGCGGAGCTTTCGCTCGTATACTCCGTCTCTTCCTGCCCGCTGTTAGGGATTACGTTTGGCAATCCTGCCAACGCTTCAGCAACAGTGGTTTCAACGCCTTGCGTTGGTGGGGGAGCGGACAATTTCCATTCTGGATAACGGCAGGCCAGAATAAAGAACCTGTTTCTTCGCTGCGGTACACCATATTGCGTGGAATTTAAAACGATTTCAATATAATTCCCATATCCAGCTTCTGCGAGCTCTTTTTTTTAGCACATTTACAATAAGCTCATCAGACTGCTTTGCAACTGTTTTGGTAGTGATGGCTGGGACATTTTCAAACAAAATCAGCTTGGCATTTGTCATTTTTGCGATCCTTATGCCTTCACGGAAGAGGAACTGCCTGTCATCGTAAAAAGAGCGTGAAGTATTGCCTGCGGTTGAAAAAGTTTCGCAAGGCATACCTGAAGACACAATATCGACTCCGCCAGCAGGAATATACGGCAAAACCTGATCTTCTTTTACATCCCTGATGTCGGAATAGATTACATGAACGTCAGGATGATTTGCAGAATATGTATCCACACAGCTTTTTATATATTCAATTGCAACAAGTGTTTTCAGCCCGGCAGCATGAAACCCAGTGCAGATTCCACCGGGACCGCTGAAGCAGTCTATGTGTGTGAAATTCATTGTGTTGTCAGACATGGTCTCACTTCCTCCTTCCTGCACAGTATACTACTATCAGTATACCATGGTATAGCAAAAAAATCAACAACCCCCCGAAAAAATCGACCTTCCGAAGCTGCCAACAATTTTCCCCCACATCTTGATTTTTCCCAAGATTTCATGTATCATAGGAGTACCATTTTGAAGGGAGATTAATTGTGTATCGGCTTATAACTTCGGACGGGCACGCCAGGAGAGGCGAGTTTGCGACCGTCCATGGCGTGATTCAGACGCCGGTTTTTATGAATGTTGGGACAGCAGCGGCTATTAAGGGAGGAATTTCCTCCGTCGACCTTGAGGGACTGAAGTGCCAGGTGGAGCTCTGCAACACCTATCATCTGCACCTTCGCCCGACCGACGAGGTCATATATAAATTAGGTGGACTTCATAAGTTCATGAACTGGCACAAGCCAATCCTCACCGATTCGGGAGGATTTCAGGTCTTCTCGCTCGCAAAGCTCAGAAAAATCAAGGAAGAGGGGGTCTATTTCAACTCCCACATCGACGGCAGGAGGATCTTCATGGGCCCCGAGGAGAGCATCCAGATTCAGTCTCACCTCGGCTCCACCATCGCGATGGCGTTTGATGAATGTGTTGAGAACCCGGCGCCCCGCAGCTATTCGAAGAATTCCTGCGACCGCACCGTCCGCTGGTGCAAGCGCTGCAAGGACGAGATGCAAAGGCTCAACGCTCGCGACGACACCATCAACCCCCACCAGCTCCTCTGGGGCATCAACCAGGGCTGCACCTATGAGGACATCCGAATCGAGCATATGAAGCAGATTGCCGACCTTGACCTGGACGGCTACGCTATCGGAGGGCTTGCCGTCGGCGAGCCTGCAGAGGAGATGTATCGCATCATCGAGGCTGTCGAGCCCTACATGCCCGCCGACAAGCCGAGATACCTGATGGGTGTCGGCACTCCCCAGAACATCATCGAGGCGGTTTACCGTGGCGCCGATTTCTTCGACTGCGTCATGCCGTCAAGAAACGCCCGCCACGCGACTATATTTACGTGGAACGGCATCATGCACCTCACAAACGCCTGCTACGAGCTTGACGAGAGGCCCATCGACCCCGAATGCGACTGCCCTACATGTCGGAACTTCTCAAGAGCTTACGTTCGGCACCTATTCAAAGCCAAAGAGCAGCTTGCCGGGCGCCTCGCCGTGACCCACAACCTCTGGTTCTATAACACCCTGATGGAGAAGATCCGCGCTGCCATCGAGGCAGGGGAGTATGAGGAGTTCAGGAACCACTACTCGCCACTGCTGGCGAGTAAGTTGGAGGATTAGTCGGCTTTGGGCGACTTCGTCGCCTCCGCCGAGCGATTTTCGCCGAAGGCGAAAATCGCACCCCTCCACCACCACGCTTCGCGTGGCGGTCCCCCTCCCCCTTCGGGGGGAGGCTTTTACTGCCTCAGGATAACTATTTACAGATGGGAGAGATATTATGCTTACAAAAATAAAATCCCTGATTTTCGACCTCGATGGCACCCTTGTCGACACCGCTGACGACCTTGGCGACAGCGTCAGTGCTGCTCTTATGGAGCTTGGGCTGCCGACTCATACGATCAAGGAGTACATCTCCTTCGTGGGGAACGGGACTTTGATGCTGGTGAAGAGGTCGCTTCCTGAAGAGCTTCGGGAGGACGAGGCTCTTCTCAACAAGGCTCACGACCTCTTCTGCGACCACTATTCGAAGCACTATCTCGACAAGTCGAGGGTCTACGATGGCATCCCGGAGGTTGTGAAGGCACTCAAGGCCTCTGGCCTCAAGCTCTATGTCCTCACAAACAAGCCCTACCAGTTCGCGAGCGAGATTATCTCGCAGTGCTTCCCAGAGGGGACTTTTGAACTGGTCGGTGGCAGTGGCCAAGGCTTCCCACGCAAGCCCGACCCAAGCTACGAGAATCATCTCATAGAGCTTTCGGGCTCCGACAAGTCCGAAACCCTCCACATCGGCGATTCAGCCACCGACATCGAAACCGCCCACAACGCCGGAATCAAGTGCATCGCCTGCACCTGGGGCTTCAGAAGCAGGGAGTCGCTGATAGCTGCAGGAGGGGATTTTATCGTGGATAGGCCGGAGGAAATTTTGGATGTAGTTCAAGCTTGACCTAAAAGAAATCCCCACCGAGAGCTGAATACCAATAAGTAACTGACAAAACCTACCAACTATTAGCTAACAGAATAGTGTGTACAGTATGCAGTTGGATATAAATTCAACAATATTGTGCAAAAGACAAAACAAAGAAAGAACCGATTGTTATCAATCAGAAAGCAATTGGTTCTTTTTGCTACATAATCTTTGATGCTTATTGTTTTACCAAAACGCCCGCAACTGATTTACCCATTTCTCTCACATCTCACTCTCCCTCCCAATATACCCCCTCACCCCTCCATACACCAACTTCTGCATCAGCTCGCTGATTTCTTCCGGGCTGATGTCTTTGTTTTTTTCATGCCAACGTTCGAGGAGGCCGAACATGGCGGAGTTGACGAATGTGACGAGGTAGTCGAAGTTCTCTGAGTCGGGGTGGACGGGGAGGTATTGGGACGCAAGGGGGACCAGTTCGGTCCTGACCCTCGGCAGAAAGCTTGAATCGCCGTTTGGGCCCAGGAGAATATAGATTTCCTCGTTCATGGCGGAGAATACCATTCCAAAGAACGAAGTCGGCGAACTGTCATCCGACAAGGACTCCTGAGCTACCCCCTTGACCTTTTCTATAAGCTTGTCCTCAACATAGGACAATAAATCGTCGGTGTCCAAAAAGTATTCATAGAACGTGCTGCGATTGTAACCGGCAAGGCGGGTGAGCTCACTCACCGCAATCTTCGAGATGGGCTTTTTCTTTGCCAGAGCCCAAAAGGCGTCGACAAACTTCTGCCTTGTTCTATCTGTGATTTCTGGTTGTTTTTTCATTTAAAGTCGCCTCTTCTTGATTATCCAACAGTTTTGAAAAAAATTGGGGGTTGATAACGCCTCCATACTGAGTATAATATATATTATACAACAGGTTGTTGGTTAATGTCAAGACAAATCTTCCCGTATTTTTTGTCGGAGAGGAGGGCGGATGTATGAGTAGCTCAGGAGGTGGATATGCTGTAAGCATATTCAAAGAATGGCTCAAGTGGCGAAAAGATTGGGATTCCCTTTGCACTCGCTGCGGAAAATGCTGTTACACCCGCTCTATCGACTCCGACGGAAAGGTTGTCATTCACTATGATAATCCCTGCGAATATCTTGACACGAATACGAACCTGTGCCGTGTGTATGAGGAAAGATTCAAGAGGTGCAATCACTGTGGAAAGCTTACTTTATACACAGCGCTGTTCAATACCACCTTGCCGGAGGATTGTCCTTATGTGACAACATTCCGGGTGTGGGAACGGGCTCAGGACCAAGGCAAAGATAACTGATATATTAATAAGGAGGAGTTCATATGCAAACATTGGAAGCAATTGCAAAAAGAAAGTCGACGAGAAACTTTGACCCAAACAAGGCTGTTTCGAAGGAAGTCATTGACACAATAGTCAAGGCAGGCTGCCAGGCTCCTATCGGCGGAGGCAAGAGAGATTCTCTTCACCTGACTGTATGCACAAACAGGGAGATACTCGAAGAAATCAATGAGGCTACCTGTGCAGCAATGAAGATGCCCGCAAGAGATTTCTTCTACGGAGCACCTGCGGTTATCATTGTTTCCGCTTCGGAGGAACAGATGGCGCCAGGAATTGAGTATGCTAACGCTGCTTGCGTTATTGAGAACATGCTCATAGCTGCTACAGACGCAGGAGTTGACAACATCTATCTCTGGGGATCTGTTCAGGGTCTCGCAAGAAACAAGGACTTGTGTGCAAAGATGGGCATCCCGGAGGGCTTCAAGCTTGTTTCCGCTGCTGCAATCGGCTATAGCCTGAACGGCGAAGCAGAGGCAAGAGACCTCACTGTTTCCCTCAGCACAAATTACGTCTGATAAAATCACCGAAAGAACAAGGAGGTTAATATCATGGCAATAACTATGAAAGAAGCAATGACAGAGCGGCACACCGTCAGAAAGTATAAGACTGACAAGCTCCCGGGGGATATTGTAGCGAAGCTCAACGAAAGAATCGATGAGAATAACTCGAGATATGCCCTGAACATCCAGCTCGTCACCGACAACAAGGAGGCGATGCCTGGAATCATGGCTGCAACCATGTCGAAAAACGTCCTCAACTACATGATCTTAGCCGGACCCGACAAGGCTTCTACAGAGGAAATGCTCGGCTATGCAAGCGCCGACCTCATGCTCTATGCCCAGACCTTAGGTCTCAACACCTGGTGGATTGGCGGAATGTACAGCAAGAAGAACGCAAGGAAGAATTCCATCTCTCCCGAAGGCTCGAAGATCATCGGAGTTGTCGCAGTTGGCTACGGCATGGAGCAGGGAGTTCCGCATAAGTCAAAGTCGATGGGTGAAGTTTCCACCTATGAGGGAGTCATCCCCGACTGGTTCAAGGCAGGAGTTGAGGCAGCACTCTTGGCTCCAACAGGAATGAACCGCCAGGAGTTCACAATCAAAGGCACCGGAAACGAAGTTTCGATGACCGTTCCAGAGGGCTCGTTCTCGAAAGCAGACCTCGGAATCAGCAAGTATTTCTTCGAGCTCGGTGCGGGAAAAGAGAATTTCAACTGGAAGTAAACAAAGTCGCAGTTACGCTCAGCCAGCCCACATGGCTGAATGTCAGCATATAGATAAAGCATCGCCCACCGAATAAGCAACGATTTGGTGGGCTGGTGTTTATAAACTGGTTTTTATAAATGAGGAGAAGAATTTATGAGATACGAATCAGATCAGTTAAGAGAATACATGGATAAAAGCAGCAAAACTGTGGCTGTCACAGGCGCCGGTATCTCCTATTTATATGGTATGAGACGCCTGAAGCAGAGCGTTGGGCTGATGAATTCAAGACAGGTGCTCTCCCCTTCGTTTGTGAGAAGCAGCCCGGAGGATTTCTATAAAATAGTCAAGACTTCATTTTTAGACGCCACATTCGAGAAGGGTCCGAGCGAGGTTCACAAACAGCTTGCTACTCTCGAAAAGAACGGTTTGCTTTACGGAATAGTCACCCAGAACATGGACTGCCTGCACACTATCGCCGGCTCGAAGAATGTCGTCGAGTTTCAGGGAAGCTTCGGAGACAATATCTGCGTGGACTGCGGAGCAAGATACCTTAATTATAAAATCTGGAATCATGGTCATGCTCCGAGATGCGAAAAGTGCGGTTCACCGCTGATGCCGACAATGTTCTGCCGGGAAAACAAGATAAGTGAGCAGGTATCGAAGGAAAGCATGAAAAAAGCCCAGGAAATGATTTCCGAGGCGGATCTGGTTATAATCATCGGCACCACTGGATTCAGAAGTGACGAATATCTCAAGAAGATGAGAAAAGATACAAAGCTTGTTCAGATAAATCCTTCGGAAACACCGCTTGATTCTGTTGCAACCTGGAATATCCACGCCGATGCTGCAGAGGTCCTGGGCGAAGTAATAGACGGATGGGAGAAGATAACTGATGTTCTCTAAATCAGGCAATGACGACAAGATTCAGCAGTTTGCAAAATACATCGACGACAGCCATGCTATCGTCGCTATAACCGGCGCTGGGATATCGATTTCCGGCGGTGGAGTGACCTATAGCCAGCTTTCCCGAAGCCTCAGGCCCGGAGGCTTTGAAAGCGAGTCGTTCCTGAAATCCTATGTCAAGACTATGCATCACTACAAGCCGAGCCTCAGCCACTATGCTCTGGCAGACCTGGAGCGTGAAGGCAAACTCATCGGGGTTATCACCACGAATGAGGACTGTATGCACACGATTGCGGGCTCTCAGAATGTCGCCGAGATTCAGGGCAGCTTCCAGATCAACCGCTGCAAGGATTGTGGCAAGCATTATGACGGCTATGAAATATGGAATCAGGATGAGCTTCCCAAATGTGAGGCCTGTGGCGGAACGATACTCCCGTGGGAGCTCTACAGCCACATCGGACTCTGGGACGATGGCGTCAGAGACGCTCAGAGGTGGATTTCAAAAGCCGACCTCATAATAGTAATCGGCACCAACGGCTACTACGGCGGTGCCTATTGGGGCTACCGCAGAAGCGACGCCGTGATTGTGCAAATCAATCCGGGCCACACGGCATTTGACCGTGTCGCAGATTTAAATATCCGTGAAGAGTCGGATGACGTTTTTAAGCGTGTCAAGAATTGGAGAGATAAAAATGCCTGATGAAGAAAAGATGAAAGAGCTCGCCGAAAAGATGCGTGCAGCTGAAAATAAAGGCCTTACCGAAGAGCAAATCAAGGCCCGTGACGAAGAAAGAGAGAAACGCAGGCTCGAAAATATCCGTATTCTTGAGGACACACTCAGCATCCTTGAGAAGGGTTCTTATGAGAAGGACGGCAGAGAAGTTAGCCTTGGATTCTCTTCTGGTGAGATGAAAGACGCGAAGGTCTATCTTCCTGAGGATATCAAGGCCCTTGAAAAGTCGGCACCAGTCGGAAAGTGTGCTACGGAACGCGATATCAGCTGGATTCTAAGCTGCGAAAACGAGGACGCGCTTGCTCTGGCGAAGAGAAGATACTCGGAAATGAAGAGTGCTGGGGATTTCAGCCCGAAGGTGCTGGTTCTCAATCTTGCCTCAGCCACCGAGCCAGGTGGCCACACCCGCAAGGGCGCAAGTGCTCAGGAGGAAGACCTCTGCAGGCGTTCAAGCCTCCTCTGGTCGCTCGAGAGCGAAGGCGCAAAGAAGTATTACGACTATAACAATTCCATGAAGACCCACCTGGGCTCAGACGGAATTGTCCTGTCGAAAAATGTCGAAGTTTTTAAAAGTCAGGCTTCTGAGACAATCCTTGACCCGTTTTCTATTACGGTCTTGAGCTGCGCTGCGCCGATGATCAGAATGGGACTTGAGGGACTGTCACAGAGCGAGTATGAAGAGCTGCTGAGGGGAAGAATCCGTGGGATTCTGACGGTTGCAGCAGCTGAAAATTATCGCCATCTGATTTTAGGCGCCTTTGGCTGCGGAGTTTATGGAAACGATGCAAGCCTTGTGGCGAAGCTGTTTTATGAGGAAATTTTGGGCTTCTCCTATGCTGGAAAGCCTTCGGAAGCGCTCTTTGACTCGATAGACTTCGCCGTCCTCTGCAAGCCTGAAAAGGATTATAATTACAAAGAATTTTGCAAGTATTTTTCGTGAATGAACCGATTGCGAACTATCCGACACTTTGGGAATTGTTGGGGTTGACACCCAATTTCAGGCGAGTATAATATTAAGCATACAACAGGTTGTTGGATAATAACAAGGAGGAAACTTTAATGCCGGTAATTTCTGTAGACCATCTGACAAAGGACTACGGCCATGGCCGTGGCGTGTTTGATGTGTCTATTCAAGTTGAAAAAGGCGAATGTTACGGCTTTCTGGGACCGAACGGTGCCGGAAAGACGACTACGATACGACATCTTATGGGCTTTTCAAAGCCCGAAAAAGGCAAAACCTCTATTTCTGATATGGACAGCTGGGAACACTCGGCAGAGCTCAAGAACACCGTCGGCTATCTCCCCGGAGAAGTCACTCTCCCGCAGGGACTCTCGGGCACAGGCTTCCTTAAGATGATGGAGGGAATGCGGAACACAAAAAACGACGATTACCTGAAAATGCTGCTCGACAAGTTCGACCTCGACCCAAACATCAGCATCAAGAGAATGAGCCTTGGCGTCAAAAGAAAGCTTGCGGTTGTCACGGCTTTCATGCATGACCCGGATATTCTGATCTTGGATGAACCCACTTCAGGTCTTGACCCCGTAATGCAGGAGACTTTTATAGACTTTGTAAAAGAGGAAAAAGCCAGAGGCAAGACAATCTTCCTCTCGTCCCACATCTTCCATGAGGTTGACGCTTCATGCGACAGGATTGCGATAATCCGCGACGGCAAGATTGTCTCAGAATTCAAGTCGGACGAACTCAAGGCGAGCCACGACAGAATCTATCGCGTCACATTCAAGGACGAAGCCTCATACTTAAGATTCATCGAGAAGCCGTTCAGGTTTACATCGAAGAACCATGGAAAGCTTCGTGCAAGAGTTCAGATTGAGGCTGACAGAGTCGGAGAGCTGACACAGTGCCTTAGCGATTACGAAATCGCCGATTTCGTCGAGATTCCGTTTACTCTTGAAGACTACTTCATGAGTTTCTACGACACAGGTCATCATTTCGAGGGGGTGAGCAGATGAGCGACTCAGTTATTTCCGTTCAGCATCTCACAAAGGACTATGGCATGAAGCGTGGAGTGTTTGATATATCCCTCGATATCAAGAAGGGCGAGGTTTTCGGATACTTAGGAACCAACGGTTCCGGCAAGACCACTACTATTCGGCACATGATGGGCTTTTTAAAGCCTGATTCTGGCGAAGTGGATGTAAACGGCATCAATCCTTGGAAGAACGCTCCTGAGGTCATGAAAAACGTGAGCTACATCCCGGGCGAAATCGCCTTCCCGGATGTCAAGACTGGAACTGATTTCTTCAGAGTTCAGGCTGAGTTCCTTGGCGTCAAGGACTTCACATATATGAACTATCTTATCGATAAGCTCGGTCTCGACCCTTCTGCTAACCTGAAGCGAATGAGCAAGGGCATGAAGCAGAAAACCGCCATAGTTGCAGCTCTGATGGGTGACAAGGAAATCCTCATAATGGACGAACCGACTACTGGTCTTGACCCGTTGATGAGAGAAACCTTCCTTGAGCTTGTCCGTGAGGAGAAGCAAAAAGGCAGAACCATCTTCATGTCGAGCCACATCTTCGAGGAAATCGAGGACGTCTGCGACAGAGTTGCCATCATAGGTAACGGCAAGATCGAAAGCGTTCTGAGCCTTTCAGACCTGAGGCATGGAACAAAGAGAAACTTCAGAATCGCTTTCGGAAACGAGGCTTCTGCCAAGAAATTCGCAGAGAGAATGCCTGAAGCAGTTCTCGATAAGCTCGAAGCTAGAGTAAGCCTTCTTGCAAGCGAAACCGACGGGCTTTTCAAGGCGCTTCGGAACCTTGAAGTAATCTCGGTTGACGAGAATCACGAGAATCTGGAGCAATACTTCATGAACATATACACAGAAGAGGAGAAAAAGAAATGAAAGTAACGAAAGTATTTTCCTGGCCACTGTTCAAGCAGAGCCTCAGAGCTAACAGGGTTCTTTTGATAGCCTGCACTGTGGTCTTGTGCCTGATGACGATTGTCACCACCTATGCCGGAAACCTTATCGCTGGTACTGAGTCGACTGACTACACTGATGCCCAGACCGATTTCTACAGCCATCTGTACGTCTTAGCAGCCTACAACGAGATGATGGGAACCGACTTAAGCTACGAAGACTTCGCATCTTCTGACGACACCAGCATGTACGAGACCGTTTTCGAGATGATGTCGGTACAGTCGGATGAGCTGGATTTATCAGTCGAGAAGTTTGCCGAATCGGCTGAGCTTCTTGCAGAGTCAGACGTAGGACTTGATGTTTATATCACAAACTTCGAGTATGTCTATGCCCTGGGCGCCACTGAAGGCGTCTTCACAGGCGACACTCTCGACGTCAGCACCATGATGACAAACATGTTTGAGATGATGGGAATGTCGAGCGATATGCTCAACACCATGACCGAGATGGACACTTCGGCAATGCTCAATCAGATGTACTTCACCATCATGTGCTTGCTGCCGATTATCTTATTCATCATCTTCGCCGGAAACGAGCTTTTCGTTGACCAGGTCGACAAGGGTTCAATGGCTTACGTCTTATCAACCCCGACAAAGAGAAGCGCTGTTGTTATCACTCAGCTCATTTACATGATAGTCACTCCCCTTATAGTGGTCGGTTGCGGATTCATTACAAGGCTTGTGGCAACTCAGGCATTTGCAGGAGACGTTGATATTGCGAAATATGCAGCCCTTTATGGCGGAATATATCTGCTGGCAGAAGCTATGGCGAGCATCTGCTACATGGCAAGCTGTGTCTTCAACCTCAGCAAGAATGCTATGGCTCTCGGCGGAGGACTCAACGTATGGTTCTTCCTCTGCTCACTGTTCGGAATGTTCGGCTCCGAGACGATGGTCAGCATGGGAATGGGCGCCGAAATGCTTGGAGTCTTCAACAATCTGACTATTGTCGGACTCTTCGATGTTGAAGCACTTGGAACAGTAGGCTCAGAAGCCGTTGATTATGCTTTCGTTCCGAAACTTATAGCTTTGGTTGTAATAGCTGTGGTCTGCTACGCCATTGGCGCTGTAAGATTCCAGAAGAAAGATTTACCTCTGTAATCATAAGATCACATTAAGGGAAGTGATGCGTGGACTTAAAAAAGGTGAAGGGAAAACAGGACGGTAGTAAGTTTGAGTTTGAAAATATAGATTTTATTGGAGGAATGTTTTCATATGCTTCATATTTTTGGAAATATGAAGACCAAGGACAGGTGGCTCGCACTTCTGTGTGTGCTGCTTGTTTGCGGTCAGGTTTATTTTGATTTGCGCCTGCCCGATTACACCGCTGAAATCACAGTTCTTATAAGCAGTGAAGTAACCGAGCTGTCGCAATACTTCGTAGCAGGCGGAAAGATGCTCGCCTGTGCCTTGTGCAGTGCTTTGCTGACGGTTATAGTCGGATATCTGTCCGCTATGATTGCAGCTGACTTCTCTTATGACGTCAGAGCGAAGCTCTTTGACAAGGTCACTTCCTTCGGCCCCGGTGAGATAAAGAAGTTCTCAACCGCAAGCCTCATCACCCGTACCACCAACGATATTACCCAGATTCAGATGATAATCTCGATGGGCCTTCAAATGCTCATCCGTGCCCCCATTATGGCTATCTGGGCGATTATCAAGATAGTCGGCAAGAGCTGGGAGCTCTCGGTTGTCGTAGCCTCGGCAGTCGTTATCGTCGTCGGAGCGCTGATTGTTATACTCGCGATTATGATTCCGAAGTTCAGAATCGTCCAGAAGCAGATTGATGACGTCAACAGAATCACCGAAGAAAACCTGAACGGCATCAGAGTTGTCAGAGCTTTCAATGCTGAGGATTATCAGGAGTCGAAGTTCGACAAGGCCAACACAAACCTCATGAAGACACAGCTCTTCACAGGTCGCGGAATGGCGGTTCTGTCGCCGATTATGATGTTTGTGCAGAGTGGCGTCAGCGTTGCTATCTACTATGTCGGCGCAATTCTCATTAACAATATTGAAGTTCCGTTAAGTGGCACTGCTGCTGAAATCGCAACCGCAATTTCCGAGCGCTCGAATATGCTCGGCGAAGTCGTCTCGTTCAGCTCGTATGCGCTCTATGTCATCATGTCGTTCGTAATGCTTCTGATGATATTCATGCTCCTTCCCCGTGCACAGGTTTCTGCAGCCAGAATCAACGAGGTCCTCGATTCGGATATTGCCGTCAAAGAGGGCAGCGAAACCGCTTCAGACGAAACCGGCACAATAGAATTCAAGGATGTCTCCTTCCGCTATCCCGATGCTTCTGAGGATTGCCTCAAGCATATAACCTTCTCGGCTAAGAAGGGCGAAACAGTCGCCGTCATCGGCGCCACTGGTTCAGGTAAATCGACCTTGGGCGGACTCGCTGCAAGGCTTTATGATGCCACTTCGGGAACGGTTCTTCTCGATGGCAAGGAAATCTCGAAATACGATTTTGAAACGCTTTATAAGAAAGTCGGATATATTCCCCAGAAGGCGACTCTGTTCTCAGATACCGTTGAGGGCAACCTGAAGTTCGGCTCAACGAGAAACAATATCACCTATGAGGAAATGGAAAACGCCATGGACATCGCCCAGGCTTCCGACTTTGTCCATGCTATGGATGATGACGTCCAGAGCAGAATTGCTGCAGGCGGTTCAAACGTCTCAGGCGGTCAGAAGCAGCGTCTTTCAATCGCCAGAGCGGTTGCAGGCAAGCCGGAAATCCTCATCTTCGACGACTCCTTCTCGGCTCTTGACTATAAGACCGACCGTGCACTCCGTCAGAGAATCAAGACTGACCTTGACGGCACGACCTGCCTCATCGTCGCCCAGAGAATCGGAACCATCCGCCATGCCGACAAGATTATCGTTTTGGATGATGGTGCGGTTGCAGGAATCGGCACTCATGATGAACTCATGAAGAATTGTACCGTTTACCAGCAGATAGCTTTGTCACAGCTCTCGGAAGACGAGCTTGCGGTGAATGCATAAGGAGGTGCTTTGATTATGCCAGAATCTAATTCAAGACCGATGGGTCGTGGACCCGGAGGAAGAGGCCCCATGGGAGGTGGCAGAGGCATGTCAGGCGGTAAAGCTAAGGACATGAAAGGCGCCCTCTTAGGACTTCTCAAATATATCAGCAACCAGACGGGAATCATAGTGTTCGCACTTGTTTTAGCTGCAGCAGGTGCTATTCTCACTATTATAGGACCGAACCAGCTCAGCCGTCTTACAGACTACATCTATGATGGCTTGACGACTTCAATAGACATGGACGGCGCTCTGAGCGTCGCATTGCTCCTGCTCGGCCTGTACCTTGCAAGTGCGGTATTCAGCTTTTTGCAGCACTACATCATGCAGACTGTCACCCAAAGAACCTCTAAGAGGCTCCGTGGCGACATCAGCTCGAAGATCAACAAACTTCCTCTGAAATACTTCTCAGGCAACGCTGCCGGTGATGTACTTTCGAGAATGACCAACGATGTCGATATGATAGGTCAGGCTATGTCAAACAGCCTTTCAAACCTCGTCACCGCAATCGCTCAGTTCATCGGCTGCCTCATCATGATGTACTACACCAACGCCATCATGGCGACAACAACCGTTCTTGCGACAATAGTCGGAATGATCTTCATGGTAGTAATCATGAGCCATTCGCAGAAATACTTCACAGCAAGACAGGAGAACTTAGGCATCCTGAACGGCTATATTGAAGAGATGTACAACGGCCACGATGTTATAAGAATCCTCAATGCTGAGGGCGAGGTCAAGGACACCTTTACATCCATGAACAAGGCTGTCAAGAACGCCAACTTCCGCTCACAGTTCCTTTCGGGACTTATGCAGCCTATCATGACCTTCATCGGCAACTTCAGCTATGTCGCTGTCTGCGTTGTCGGTGCAGCATTGATTATTGACGGTCAGATAACCTTCGGCGTCATCACCGCTTTCCTGATCTATACAAGACTCTTCGAGTCTCCACTCCGCCAGATTTCTCAGGCTATGACTCAGGTTCAGTCCTGTGCAGCAGCTTCTGAAAGAGTATTTGAATTCCTGGCAGAAGATGAGATGGAAGACGAGTCGGATAAGACCCAGAAAATCGAGAACGTTAAGGGCAAAGTTGAATTTAAGAATGTCAAGTTCGCCTATCCGAATGCTCCTGAGAAGGAAATCATCCATAACTTCAGTGTGAAGGTCGAGCCTGGACAGAAGGTCGCAATCGTCGGACCCACTGGTGCCGGCAAGACGACTATGGTCAACCTCCTGATGCGATTCTTCGAGCCCACAGGCGGAGAAATTCTCATCGACGGCATTTCGACCCAGGACGTTCCGAGAAGCAATGTCCACAACCAGTTCGGAATGGTTCTTCAGGACACATGGCTCTTTGAAGGAACCGTCAGGGAGAATCTCCTCTACAACACGGAAGGAGTAACAGATGAACAGATGGAGGCAGCCTGCAAGGCTTGCGGAATCCACAGCTTCATCAAGGCGCTCCCGAACGGCTACGATTCAGTCCTCAGCGACAACACAGCAATTTCTGCTGGCCAGAAGCAGCTGATGACTATCGCAAGAGCAATGATCCAGAACAGCCCGATGCTTATCTTGGATGAAGCGACCTCGAGCGTCGACACGAAGACCGAGATGATCACTCAGGAGGCTATGGATAAGCTGACTGATAAGCGCACCAGCTTCGTCATCGCCCACCGCCTCTCGACCATCAAAAACGCCGACATCATCCTCGTCATGCGAAACGGCGACATCGTCGAGCAAGGCACCCATGATGAGCTCCTCGCCAAAGGTGGCTTCTACGCCGAGCTGTATAATAGCCAGTTTGAAGAGGTGGCGTAGGAATCCCTCTATGGGCACACGACTTTCCCAATGGAAAGTCTAGTGTGTTATACCTTTGCAAAATAGTCGTCGGACGAAAACGAAATATTGTATTACAAAAGGGAGCCAATTGGGGCTCCCTTGTTGTTTTATTCGGCTGTTTTGGAAAGGTATATCAGGCTCCCACTTGTCGCTTCTTTCCGAATATCTTCATTACGAACAGGACAAATCGCTCGCGATACTCTGTGTTGATGACGATATGCGTATAGAAGCACTAAGGCAAACAAATTACGTCAAGTAAATAGTAACAGCTCAAGGCAAGATGGATTTAGAACGCAAGGGAAAGCAGAGCTACCAAGGATATATGTTTGCAAGGCTTTTAGGACCCGCAAGTATTGTATGGCCGTAGCATATATACATCTCTGTGAAGAAGCATCCTCAAGCTCAAAGGACTTGCATGAGATTTATCGGATGTGGTGCGAGGAGAACTCCCTTATCCCACTCAAGTCCCGAAGCTTCAGCGATTGCATGGTAGCGAATGCCGACAAGTGTTACACCGACATCATCTTCCCAAGTCTTGATGTGCGATTCATCGCTATTAACGACGGAGTGGACAGCGAAAAGGGAGACTCAGACGGCTTCTCCGCTATAAGAAATCTGTTCAACGAATGGTATCTCAGGGACACCAGAAAAAAGATTCGGGCAGTTTTCAGGCAGAAAGGCACGAGTGGAAAGCACATCGGAAATCCTGTTTTCGGCTATTTTTTATTGCGGAACCAATCGTCTACGAGCAACCGCAAAGAAACAGAAAAACGGCGTGACCGTGTGGTCACACCGCTTTCTTGGCTGATAGTTACTTGTGGGTATTTAACTAATGGTGGGGATTGTTTATTTCTGCTTAAGAATATCCAAGAGCTCTCTTGCCGTTACAATAAACGGTTTCACAAGAAAATGCTTCAGGTTTCCAGTAACGAGGTAAGCTCCACTGTCCTGTTTATCGAGAACCACTTCGTAGAAGGGCAGGTCTTTCAGTCTTCGTCCCTCTCACTTCTTGCAAGCCTGATTTCTTCGTTGATTTCGTCAAGGCTCAGGTCCTGAACGCCGTTTTCCTTGGCCTGATCGCGAAGCGTGGTGAAGGCTTGCATCCCGGTCTGTCTTGTGACTTCATCTGAAGCCTGAATCTCGAACGGAATCCTTCTTTCTCTGACCACGGCGCGGGCAAAGACGTTGAACGCGGTGGTCGCGTTCATGCCAAAATCGGCACAGAGGGCGTCAAACTGCTTTTTCAAGCCCTCGTCCATTCTTACACTGAAAGTTGATAAAGCCATATCAACACCTCCTCGTACTTATATTATAACCTGACAGGTGCGAATTGTCAACAAAAAAGAACCTGTTAGGTTCAAAAATTTGCTCTTATCAGAGCTGTGAACAGCTTTTTGAATAGAGTTGGTAACTAATCACAAATTACCCCTTGATTTCGTTCGAAAAATGTGTTATAATTGCTACTATCACTAAAACTATCTTTGAAGGAGGATAAATTTATGGAAGGCAGAGCAAAAATTATTGAATCGAGAAAGAATCGTAAGATTAAAATCAGCGTAATTCCCGGGCATTTTGCCACCAATCACTCTCATATCAACAACTATATCGATATGACCAAGATCAAGACCAGCCACAAGATGGCCAAGGACGCTGCTATGCAGATTGCTGCTACGTACTCCTCGACCCCCATCGACACCATCATTTGCATGGAGGGAACCGAGATGCTGGGAGCATTTTTGGCTGAGAGCCTCTCTTCTGGCGGAATCAACCAGGGCGAGGACGTCGCCGTCATCACTCCTGAGCTCAACTCGAACGGTCAGCTCATCTTCAGAGACAACACCCAGAAGATGATCTGGGGCAAGAGGGTTCTACTCCTCATCTCGTCTGTTTCAACAGGCAAGACCATCAGCAAGGCGCTTGAGTGCCTGAACTACTACTCTGGCGAGCTGGTCGCGATTTCGTCCATCTTCTCGGCAATCACCGAGTCGAACGGAATCCCTGTCCACAGCGTCTTCACTCCCGACGACATCACAGGCTATCAGACCTTCGTCCAGCGCGAGTGCCCGATGTGCCAGGCAGGGCAGAAGGTTGACGCCATCGTCAACAGCTTCGGCTATTCAAAAATCTGATTTTCTTAAAAAGAGGGCGCTTGCGTCCTCTTTTTTCTGAATTTTTGTGAAAAAACTGTTGCAATCGGGTTTCAAGCGTGTTATAATAACATCGTATATGAAACGCTGTGACGAAGAGAGTAGAGGGCAGGGTGCTTTAAAGAGAGTCCCACACGGCTGAGCCGTTGCTGAGAGTGGGATAATCCATCTCCCATCGAAGTTCACTTCCGAGCGGTTTTGCTGAAGTCGTGCAAACGATTGTAGGCGAAAACGGTTACGCCACGTTAAGGCGTTAAGGAGTGTCGGCTCCCGAAAAATGGGTGGTTGCAGGCGAAGCTTGTCCCGTTTGGGATGAGCTATTTTTAATTTGTCGGCTCCGATGGCTGGCGCCATCTCCGCCGACGCCATTTCAGGCTTCGCCTGAAATGGCACCCCTCCACCACCGGCTTCGCCGGCGGTCCCCCTCCCCTTGACAGGGGAGGCTATAGCAGCCTTAGGCAAGAGGTTGCGAGAGGAGCAGTTATGGCTCCCCTGTCAAGGGGAGCTGGCAGTCGCGAAGCGACTGACTGAGGGGTGCTATTTTCGCCGAAGGCAAACTTCAATAGTCGCAGTGAATCAGCCGCTTCGACACACTTCAAATGGAAAGGAAATGAATAACCATGATTAGTAACGACCTTCAGGACATCGAAAGACGGGCCAAGGAAGAACTCGAAAAAGACCAGGGTGCTCAGGACCTCGAAAACCTTCGCGTCAGATTTTTAGGTAAGAAGGGCGAGCTCACTGCTATCTTGAAGCAGATGTCCACTCTTCCGGCAGAGGAGAGGCCTGTCGTCGGACAGTTAGCAAACAGGATTCGCGCGAATATCGAGCAGGCTATTTCGGCAAGAGGTGCTGAAATCTTAGCTATTTCTGCTGCAAAGAAGCTTAAGGACGAAAAGCTTGATGTAACTCTTCCGGGACATCACCACGATATTGGAAATCTTCACCCCATCAACTCAGTTCTTCACGAGGTTGAGGAGATATTCCTCGGCATGGGATTCTCTATCGCCGAAGGTCCCGAGGTCGAGTATGACTACTATAACTTCGAGGCTTTGAACCTCCCGCCAGATCACCCTGCAAGAGACACTCAGGACACATTCTATATTTCGGACAAGGTTCTCTTAAGAACCCAGACCTCTGCAATCCAGATCAGAGTTATGGAGAACCACAAGCCTCCGATAAGAGTCATCGCTTCAGGAAGAGTTTACCGCTCAGACGCCGTTGACGCCACTCACTCACCGATATTCAATCAGGTCGAGGCCTTGGTTGTCGACAAGGGAATCACTATGGGAGATTTGATCGGCACGCTCGAGCTTCTCATGAAGAGACTTTATGGCGAGGACGCGAAGATCAGACTCCGTCCCCATCACTTCCCGTTCACCGAGCCTTCGGCAGAAGTTGACATCCAGTGCTTCAACTGCGGTGGCAAGGGCTGCAGCATGTGCAAGGGCGAAGGTTATGTCGAGCTTTTGGGTGCCGGAATGGTTCACCCGAAGGTTCTTGAGACCTGCGGAATCGACTCGACGGTTTACTCCGGCTTCGCTTTCGGCTTGGGACTTGAAAGAATCGCAATGCGTAAATACGGAATCAACGACATGAGACTTCTCTATGAGAATGATCTTCGGTTCCTTGAGCAGTTCTGAGGGGGGTTGAAATAGATGGATTTATCAATGAAATGGCTCCACGATTATGTGGACGTTGACGAGCCGATAAAGAACTTCTGCTACGACATGGCCATGACTGGCTCCAAAGTCGAGGGCTATGAAGAGGAAGGCTCAAAGATAACTAACACCGTTGTCGGTAAGATTCTTTCGAAGGGCAAGCATGAGAACGCCGATGCGCTCTTCGTCTGCTCTGTCGATATCGGTAAAGACGAGCCGGTGCAGATTGTCACCAACGCTAAAAACGTAAAAGAGGGCGACCTCGTTCCTGTAGCACTCGATGGCGCAAGCCTTCCTGAGGGCAAGATAAAGAAGGGCAAAATCAGGGGAGTAGAGAGCTACGGCATGTTCTGTGGCCTCGACACCTTGGGCCTCACCACTCACGACTTCCCCTATGCCGACCTTGAGGGCGTCTTCGTTCTTGAGGAGGACTGCAAGCCTGGCGACGATATCCACACTGCTATTGGCCTTGACGACACAACCGTCGAGTTCGAAATCACCTCGAACCGTGCCGATTGCCTCTCCGTTTTAGGCCTCGCAAGAGAAGCAGCTGCTACATTTAACAAGCCCTTCAACTACAAGTACCCCGAATACAAGGGCGTTGAGGACGACATCAACAAGTATCTCGACGTAAAAGTCGAAAACACCGACCTTTGCCACAGATATATCGGTGGCGTTGTCAAGAATATAAGGATCGCTCCCTCTCCGAGATGGCTTCGTGAGCGTCTTCGTGCAAGTGGCGTAAGACCTATTAACAACCTTGTCGACATCACAAACTACGTCATGCTCGAATATGGCCAGCCGATGCACGCTTTCGACATAAAGTACCTCGAAGGCGGAAAGATCAGAGTCAGAAACGCCGTTTCAGGCGAGAGTATCACCACTTTGGACGGAGTTGTAAGAGAGCTCAGCCTTGAAATGCTCGTTATCGCTGACGAGAAGAAGCCTGTCGCCGTTGCCGGAGTCATGGGAGGCGAGTACAGCGGAATTATGGACGACACCGAAACGGTCGTCTTCGAGTCCGCCTGCTTCGACGGAGCATCAGTAAGAAGAACCGCAAAGAAGCTCGGCATGAGAACCGAATCTTCAGCCCGTTTCGAAAAGGGCCTTGATGCTCACGGCTGTATGCCTGCAATACTTCGGGCATTTGAGCTCTGCGAGCTCCTCGATTGTGGCGATCCTGTCAGAGGTGTAATTGACTGCGACTACAATACAAAGCCTCAGTCAACAGTGCCTTTTGATCCCGACTGGACAAACAAGTTCCTTGGCACCAATATCCCTGCTGAGGACATGATAAAGTATCTTGAGAAGCTCGAATTCGAGGTCAAGGACGGAATCATCTATGCTCCCTCCTTCAGAATCGACATCGAGTCGAAGGCGGATATCGCTGAGGAGATCGCCAGATTCTATGGCTATAACAACATTCCCGGCACCATCATCAAGGGTGTTGCCGATGCTCAGAGAACTCCGAAGCAGAAGCTCGTCCTCAATACTGAGAACGCTTGCACGGCTCTTGGCTTCAACCAGATCAACACTTTTGCGTTCATCTCTCCGAAGTACTACGACAAGATTATGCTTCCTGCCGATTCGAAGCTCCGTAAGTGTGTCGTCATCACAAATCCTCTTGGCGAGGACACCTCCGTCATGAGAACGACTATCATGCCTTCGATGTGTGAGACACTTGCTCGCAACTATAACTACCGTAACCCGAAGGCAAAGCTCTTCGAGGTTGGAAACGAGTATATCCCGACCGACAATATCGACGAGCTCCCGAGTGAGCCCTTAAGACTTGCTCTTGGAATGTACGGCGACAATTGCGACTTCTACGACATCAAGGGTGCTGTCGAGGATCTCATGTCGAGCCTTGGCTATGATGACTGCGAATATGCAGCACCCGATAGCGACTGCATCTTCGACGAAGTTGCGGCCTTCCATCCAGGAAGAGTTGCCGTCATGACCTATGAGGGCAAGCAGCTTGCGATTTTGGGCGAGCTTCACCCCAATGTTCTTCAGAACTACGGAATCGACACGAGAGCATACTTTGCAAAGGTCAACATCACCGAGCTTCTTGAGACAGTCGCTCCTGAGAAGACCTATAAGCCTCTTCCGAAGTATCCGGCAATCTCAAGAGACATAGCTCTCGTCTGCGACGACGAAATCCCCGTTGCAAGCCTTGAGAAGATGATAGCATCTGCTGTCGGCTCAAACCTTGAGAAGATCACCCTCTTCGACGTCTACAAGGGCAAGCAGATCACCCTCGGTAAGAAGTCGGTTGCGTTCTCGATTGTGATGCGTTCACATGATGGAACCCTGACTGATGAGCAGGCTGACGCAGCTCTCAAGCGCGTCAGGAAAGCGCTTGCCACCGTCGGTGCCGAGATCAGATAATCTCAAAATTATTCGATTTAGCTCTTGCTATTTTGTCACAAAAGAGTTATAATAGAGACATCGTTGTAATCTTTAAAAGGAGTTGACCCACATGCATGACCAGACAATGACATTTTCTGTAAAACAGGATCGTAAAGACGAGATTAAGAACACTCTCA
This sequence comes from Ruminococcus sp., assembly GCA_020860605.1. Lineage (GTDB taxonomy): Bacteria > Bacillota > Clostridia > Oscillospirales > Ruminococcaceae > Faeciplasma. The sequence continues at coordinate 40,229 of JAJBTZ010000034.1, forward strand.
ACATCGTGTATGAGGCACTTCTTGAAAAGGGCTATAATCCTGTCAACCAGATTGTCGGCTACATCCTCTCCGAGGACCCTACCTATATAACCACCTACAACAACGCAAGAAGCCTTATCCGCCACATCGACAGAGACGAGCTTTTGCAGGAAATGGTTAAGAGCTATTTAAATTCGTAAGTCCAAATGTTAAGTTGTTCTATAACTCCTATCTACAAAGAAGGCTGTACCAATTGGTGCAGCCTTTTTTGTAATCATTCTGTAGTTGAATTTTCGTGTCGATTTTTGTAGAATTGATATAGAAGAATCTGCCGATCATAATTCGGCCCCAGTGAGAGATATTATTTCTGCGAGAATTCGCAAATTTTGAAGGAGGGAACGTATGAAAACAGCTAAAATCTTAGCTTTGATGACGGTCTGCACGCTTCTTTTGGGACTTTTGGCCGGCTGTGCCGAGATATCCGACGGATACTACAGTGACGGCACCGAGGCGACGACTTCCGTGAGCGAGGCCACAACGTCTGCGACGACCACCACCGAAGCGACTACAACCGAACCCGTGACCACCACTGAAGAGGTCACCACAACCGAAACAACGACAGTTCCCGAAGAAACCGAGCCTGAAGAGTCTTCAACCGATGTTGAGGACGTAATAGAGCCCATCTCGACAGAGCCAAGCTGGGACTACTCCACTCTCTCAACCGAAAGTAACGGTTACGGCCAGGGAGTCCATTTCGACGACCTTAACCGCCCGAGGGGAGCTCTCAATTTCAACGAGTCCTACTCTCAGTACAGCACCGAAGCGATTCAGGACACCGAGGAGAAGGTCATCATGCTGACCTTCGACCAGGGCTACGAGAACGGCTACACCGCCTCCATCCTCGACACCCTTGCCGAAAAAGGCGTGAAAGCTACGTTCTTTATAACCTATGACTACGTCTCGAGGAACCCTGAGTTAGTCCAACGGATGATTGACGAGGGTCACACCGTTGGCAGCCATTCCTGGCACCACTACTCGATGCCTGAGCTAAGCGTAGAAGAGATGACCGAAGAAATCATGTATCTTCACGACTACATGATCGAGAATTTCGGCCTCCAGATGACGCTATTCCGACCGCCGAAGGGCGAGTATAGCGAACTGAGCCTCGCCGTAACCGGTGACCTCGGCTACACCACCGTCCTCTGGAGCTTCGCCTACGCCGACTGGGACACCGATAACCAACCCGACCCCGAAGAGTCTCTTCAGAAGCTGATAGACCGTGTTCATCCGGGAGCAATATATCTTCTTCATTCAGTCTCAGAGACGAATACTGAGATACTTGGGGAGTTTATAGATGCAGTGATGGCGGAGGGGTATGAGTTTGTGGCGTAATTAGTCGCCACTTCGTGGCGACGCGACCCCTGCGGGGTCGCCGCTCGCTTCGCTCGCGCCCTCTCAGTCAGCCCCTTCGGGGCTGCCAGCTCTCCC
>JAJBTZ010000033.1 GCA_020860605.1 Ruminococcus sp.
CTCTCCCTCTGGGAGAGCTGGCAGCCCCGAAGGGGCTGACTGAGAGGGCGCGAGCTCCCGAAGGGGGCGAGCGGGCGCCACGAAGTGGCGACAAAAAAATCCGCCCCATCGGGACGGATTTTCTAATAGGCTTCGCCTATTACTTGATCTCAACAGTAGCTCCAGCCTCTTCGAGCTTAGCCTTGAGTTCGTCAGCTTCTGCCTTGGAAACGCCTTCCTTGACGTTCTTCGGAGCGCCTTCGACGAATTCCTTGGACTCCTTGAGGCCGAGGCCGAGGATGTCCTTGACAGCCTTGATAACAGGCATCTTAGCATCGTTGAAGGAAGCGAGGACTACGGTGAATTCTGTCTGCTCAGCGGGAGCAGCAGCGGCAGCGCCTGCAGCGGGAGCAGCAGCGACAGCAGCGGTAACGCCGAATTCTTCCTGGATTGCGTCAATGAGTTCCTTGAGTTCCAATACGGAAAGACCCTTGACGTCTTCTACAAACTTTAAAATTTTCTCTGAAGCCATTTTAGTAAATCTCCTTTAAAAGTAATAGTTAAAATTTTGTTTAAGGACTGGGAAACCGCAATTATGCAGCCTCTCCCTCCTGCTTGTCTGCCAAAGCCTGCAATGTAGCAGCAAGCTTCTGCATAGGACCCTGCAAGGAACCAACGAGCTGAGAAAGAAGTACTTCCTTTGAAGGAATCTTCGAAAGAGCCATAACTCCGTCTGCGTCGTAGATTTCATTGTCAATGAATCCAGCCTTGAGCTTGAAATTCTCGTGCTCCTCAGCATACTTGCCGAGGATTCTCGCTGCTGCTGTCTCGTCGTCTGCGGAAACTGCAAGTGCAGTGGTTCCATTGAGGACGTCAGTCAGAGCGTCGTAACCAGCATCCTGCATAGCGAATCTGAGAAGAGTGTTCTTCTCGACTGTATACTTGACGCCAGCCTCTCTGAGCTCTTTTCTGAGAGCAGTGTCCTCCTCAACGGTGATACCGCTGTAGCTTACGAGAACACCAGCCTTTGAGCTCTTAAGAACCTCGCTGATTTCAGCAACCTTGGCCTTCTTTTCATTGAGAACGTTAACGTTGGGCATTATTTTCACCTCTTTATGAATTTAGTGGATGCCCCAATTTCTATAAGAAAAGTCCTCTTCCCGACAGTCGGGAAAAGGACGTAGAATCATAAAACTACTCTTTTCCTCGGCAGGATTTACGTCTATCTCTAGACTACCGGCTGTCTTTAGAAACGAAGCATATTATTTATACCATATCCCTTGAATTTTGTCAAGAGTGATGGACAATTTAATTTCGGCTGTCGCCGAAATTGCTATTTTGCCTTCGGCAAAATAGCACCCCTCCACCACCGCCTCCGGCGGCGGTCCCCCTCCCCTTGACAGGGGAGGCTTAATCTGCCTCTGGGAAAGGCTTTCGGGAGGAGCAGTTATGGCTCCCCTGTCAAGGGGAGCTGGCAGCTGCGAAGCAGCTGACTGAGGGGTGCGATTTCGCCTTCGGCGAAATCGCGTCGGCGGAGACGACGAAGTCGTCGTAGCCGACTAATTATACCCCGTACTTCGCCGTATTAACCTTAACACCCACACCCATAGTGGAAGCGACTACTACGCTCTTGAGGTACTGGCCCTTGGCAGCAGCGGGCTTGGCCTTGACTACTGCTTCGAGGAGGGTCTCGAAGTTCTCGGCAAGCTTCTGCTCGCCGAAGGAAGCCTTGCCTATCGGGCAGTGGATGATGTTGGTCTTGTCAAGACGGTATTCAATCTTACCAGCCTTAGCCTCTGAAACTGCTCTTGCAACATCAGGGGAAACGGTACCAGACTTCGGGTTAGGCATGAGTCCCTTAGGACCGAGGACTTTACCCAAACGTCCTACGACACCCATCATGTCGGGAGAAGCGATAACGACGTCGAAGTCGAACCAGTTTTCCTTCATGATCTTGTCTACATACTCAATTCCACCGACATAGTCGGCACCTGCTGCCTTTGCAGCCTCGTACTTGTCCTCCTTGCAGAAGACGAGCGCTCTGATGTTCTTACCAGTTCCGTGAGGAAGGATGACGGCGCCTCTTACCTGCTGATCAGCGTGACGGGAGTCAACGCCGAGGCGGATGTGTACTTCGATAGTCTCGTCAAACTTGGCCTTTGCATTTGAGCTTGCAAGTGCAACAGCCTCGTTGACGTCATAAAGCTTAGCTTTGTCTATATTCTTTAACGAATCGACATATTTCTTTCCGTGTTTCATGTAAATTTACTCCTTATCATATAGTGGTTTAGCGGAAAAGGGTAATTCCTCCCACTTATTTTTTCAGTTCGTTCAAACTCTTAGTCGGCAACTACAACGCCCATGGAGCGAGCGGTTCCAGCGATCATGCTCATTGCTGCTTCGACGGAAGCTGCGTTGAGGTCGGGCATCTTCTGCTCGGCGATAGCTCTTACCTGGTCCTTGGTGATGGTTGCAACCTTAGTCTTGTTAGGTGTACCAGAAGCGGTCTCGATTCCGCAAGCCTTCTTGATAAGAACAGCTGCCGGCGGAGTCTTTGTGATGAATGTGAACGAACGGTCGGAGTAAACGGTGATGACAACCGGGATGATAAGACCCATGTCGTTCTTGGTTCTTTCGTTGAAGTCCTTGGTGAACGCCATGATGTTAACGCCGTGCTGACCGAGCGCAGGACCTACCGGCGGTGCAGGGGTTGCCTTGCCGGCGGGAATCTGAAGCTTGATAATTCCTGTAACTTTCTGTGCCATAATAATATCCTCCAATTTTGTGGTGATAGACGAACGGTTTCACAAAAATTATGATAGCACAACCCCGTCCATCTATTAGGCGAGCAGTTTTCCCGCTCTCCCACTGATTTTGATTGCTTAATCCTCGAGCTTTTTAATCTGCGAGATTGAGATGGTAGCCTCGGCTTCACGACCGAACATCGAAACTGCGATAACGGCAGTCTGATCGTCGATGTTGATCGACTGAACCTCTCCCAGCCATCCGTTGAAGGGACCGCTTGTGACGGTGATGGTGTCGCCGACCTCGAAGCCGACTGACGCCTCGGAGACCTTCTTGAAGTCAACTCCCAGAGCCGCTACCTCTTTGTCGGTGAGCGGAACCGGCTTTGACCCGGGACCAACAAATCCTGTGACGCCTCTCGTGTTACGGACGATGTACCAGGTGTCGTCGGTCATGACCATCTTGATGAGGACATAGCTCGGGAAGAGCTTATTGTCTTCCTTCTTGCGCTTTCTTCCGCCTTCTTCTTCGGCGGGAGCATCAGCTTCCTCAACGGTTTCAAGCGGAATTCTGACTTCCTGGATCATATCCTGAAGCCTGCGGTTCTCAACCACCTTTTCAATATTCTGCTTAACCTTGTTCTCATAGCCCGAATAGGTGTGAGCAACATACCATTTCGCCTGAGCGATATCTTCCATGATTAGTCTCCTTTAGGTCTTCCAATCAGCCTGTAACCAGCTGCAAAAGAAGTCCGAATATCGAGTCGACTGCGAACAGAGCCGCACCGCTGATAACACATACCAACAGAACTACGCCAGTATTGTTAAGGACCTGCTTGCGGGAAGGCCATACAACCTTCTTGATCTCGGAAATAAGGTCCTTGCAGAACTTGACAATTCTGTTCTGCTTCTTAACCTTTTTCTTCGGCTTCTTCTCGACTTTTACGTCTTTCTCGTCTGCCATTTCCGGGCCTCCTTACTTGGTTTCTCTGTGAAGAGTGTGCTTCCTGCAGTGCTTGCAATACTTGTTCATTTCAAGTCTGTCGGGATCATTCTTCTTGTTTTTCTTTGTGGTGTAGTTTCTCTGCTTGCACTCGGTGCAGGCAAGAATTACATTGTTCCTCATTTCGGCACCTCCTGAAGAATTTTTCCTGCGGTAAATTTGGCCCGGCGCCAGCGCTATAAAAAGCGCCCACACCCACGCCCCGCAAGTGTTTGCCTCCCTCTATTTGCCGGAAAGCGACCAAAGACCGCCACTCTCCCGCCCACGAAGCCCCAGCACGCAGAATTTTTGCGTACCAAAAAAAGACCCCGCAAAGAGGTAGAATTATGATAACATATTAAGAAGGGGTTGTCAAGGGGTTTTGAGAAAATATTTTGTAGGGGCTGGATACACAGTTGGCTTCGCCAACTGCCCCGCCCGTACAACCCCTGTCGAGAAACCCGGGCGGATAATATCCGCCCCTACATGTTCGGCTCCGACGGCTGAAGCCGTCTCCGCCGAAGCGATTTCGCCTTCGGCGAAATCGCACCCCTCCACCGTCGCCAAAGGCGACGGTCCCCCTCCCCTTCGGGGGAGGCTATAACTGCCTCGAGGATGCTTCCTGCGGGAGGAAGGGTTTGTCGGCTGCGGAGGCTAAAGCCTCCTTGCCGAGCGATTTTCGCTGACGCGAAAATCGCACCCCTCAGTCGCCTTCGGCGCCAGCTCCCCTTGACAGGGGAGCCATAACTACCTGAAGCACAACTTCTGACTTTGACACAACGTTGTTTTGCAACCTATCCCTCAATTTGAACCTTCGGGAGAAGAACACTGGCTCCCCTGTCAAGGGGAGCTGTCAGCTGCGAAGCAGCTGACTGAGGGGTGCAACTTTTTGCGGAGCAAAAAGTTGCTTCGGCGGAGACGACGAAGTCGTCGGAGCCGAACTCTCCTCCATCAGAAGCTATCCCCAAGCCAAAAAAAGCCTCCCCTGAAAGGGGAGGGGGACCGCTGGCGAAGCCAGTGGTGGAGGGGTGCGACCCCGCCAGGGGTCGCGTCGGTGCCAAAGGCGCCGACAAACCGCTGCTTCTGGCAGAGCCTCTCCTCGAGGCAGTCATGGCTCCCCTGACAAGGGGAGCTGGCACGCGAAGCGTGACTGAGGGGTGCGATTTCAGGCGGAGCCTGAAATCGCTTCGGCGAAGGAGACGCCAGTCTCCGGAACCGAACATTGGTTTGAGGTGCCAATCTGGCATCTCAAGTTCACTTAATCGTCACAACCCCATCCCCCACACTATCAATCTTCGTCCTATAAAACTCCGCTGCTGCTCTTTCGAAATAGAGCGTGTCCATGGCGCCGGCAGTTTCGTAGCTCGAGTGCATTGAGAGCTGGGGGAGGCCGATGTCGACGGTGCTGACGGAGAGCTGGCTCGTGGAGAGGTTCCCGAGAGTGGAGCCTCCCATGAGGTCGGAGCGATTCGCGAAGGTCTGGGTCGGGACGCCGGAGGACTTGCAGACGCGCTTGAAGACGGCTTCGCTCGTGCCGTCGGTGGCGTAGCGTTCGTCGCCGTTATACTTGATGACGATGCCCTGGTTCATGAAGGGGCGATTCTGGGGGTCGGCGAATTCGGGGTGATTCGGGTGAACGGCGTGGGCGTTGTCGGCGGAAATCACGAAGCTCGAGGGGAGCATTTCGTTCAGATCCTGACCCAAAGCCGAGGCGATTCTCTCGCAAACAGTTCTCAGGAAATTCGAGCGTGCACCCTGCTTGGTGCCGCTGCCGACCTCCTCGTTGTCGAAGATGCTGAGAACCGAGACGGTGTCGGGGTTTCCTCCGACCAAAAAGCCCTGCATTGAGGCGAAGGCGCATTGTAAATCGTCGAGCTGAGGGCTCGAGACATACTCCCCATCGCTGCCCCAGACGGTGCCCTTGGTGCGGTTGTAGAGGAAGAGGTCGCTGCCGAGGATGGCCTTTTCCTTGACTCCGGCGCTCTCGGCGACGAGCTTCATGAGCTCGCCCTTCGAGCTGAGGCTGCCCATGAGGGGCACCATGTCGACAGCCGGGTTGAATGTGAACCCGTCGTTTATCTTACGCTGCATATGAATCGCGACATTCGGGATGATGAGCAGGTCCTTGTCAATCGCGACGAGCTTCGTTTTGAGAGAATTCCCCTCCGAGACGACGACACGTCCCGCAACAGAGAGCGGTCTGTCCATCCAGGTCGACATAATCATCCCGCCATACTTTTCGGTGTTAAGGCGGATGTAGTGCCCCAGCGTCTCCATCTCGGCGTTCGGCTTTATTTTAAATGTGGGCGAGTCGCAGTGGGAGCTGATGATGTTGAAGCTTGAGGGGCTCCCAGAGCCGATTTTGAAGGCAGCGACCGTCGAGAGATTTCTCACGACAAAGTACTTCCCGCCTTTCTCGAGAGCCCACTTTTCGCCCTCGTGGAGCTCCACGAAGCCCTCGTTCGAGAGGCGACGGGTGATATTTGCAATCGCGTGATAGCGCGAAGGGCTGGTTCCGATAAAGTCAAGAAGCCTTCTGGCGGAGGTCTTGTGGTCGGTCATGCCGACAATGGTCTCGCTGTAGTCCGACTGTGAGGAGCTGTCGGCGGACGTGCCCATCACGTCTGTGAGGCCCAACACGTACTCGGTCGAGACGTTATAGAGCCGGCAGAGCTTCTGGATCGCCTCCGCGCTGGGGGCAGAGTCTCCCTTTTCATAACGCGAAAGGGACTTGTTGCCAATCCCCGTTGCGTCACCCGCCTGGACCTGCGAAAGCCCGGTCTTCTTCCTCGCTGCTTTCAAACGATCGCCTAATGTCAACATGATGTTTCCTCCCTACTGATTTATTTTATCAATAATTTTTAAGAGCGTCGAGACAGCCGTCCTCGCCGCTTTGTTGGCCATGTTGTTGAACTCCTCCGCCCCGCCAGTCGCGCTGTCGGAAACCGCCTTTATAAGAAGTGCCGGCACACCGCAGCGGTTAGCCGTCAGGAGTATTCCCGCCGACTCCATCTCGCAGATTTCGGCGTCATAGAGCTCGTGAAGCTCCGCCTTCCTCTCAGGCGAGCCTACAAACTTGTCCGCAGAGGCACAAACGACTTCCCGAAGCTCAGGCGAGACCTCTTTTGCAAGAGAAATCAACTTCGAATCGGCAGGAATGAACTTGTCAGAGTACTCGGGATACTGCCCGATCTCGACCGGGTCAAGCTCGGTGACGTCGTAGTCATAGTGGACGACCTTGTCGACGATAACCGTGCTGCAAAGCGCCATCTCAGGCGTCAGACCGCCGCATATTCCGAAATTCAGCAGCATCTCAACTCCAAAGTGGGAGATAAGCAGCTGAGCCGCTCCTGCAGCATAAATCTCCCCAGCGCCACTGTTAGCGACAAAGAGCTCGTGGCCGTTAACGTTATATTTTCTGATATCAATCCCAGCGACAACCTCGCTCGCCAGAGGCTCACCCATCTCGGTGAGCATAGCTTCAATTTCGCCAGCGATGGCGACGATTAAGCCGATTTTCATGAGTTTCACACTCCTTAATAAGTAGTTTATGTGTTGTAGGGGCGGATATCATCCGCCCGAAACCGTAGCAAGTGCATTGTCGGCTGCGACGACTTCGTCGTCTCCGCCGACGCGATTTCAGGCTCCGCCTGAAATCGCACCCCTCAGTCGCCTTCGGCGCCAGCTCCCCTTGACAGGGGAACCATTTTTATTCTCTCCAGGAATTTGCCTAAGAATGCTATAGCCTCCCCTGACAAGGGGAGGGGGACCGTGCGAAGCACGGTGGAGGGGTGCGCGACCAAAGGGAGCGCTTTTGTCGGCTACGGAGGCTAAAGACGACTTGCCTTCGGCAAGTCGGCGATTTCGCCGAAGGCGAAATCGCTTCGGCGGAAGCGACGCCAGTCGCTGGAGCCGAACTTCAGCTTCCGAAAATTACTCCGTCCCCCAATTAGCCCTCATCTTAACCAAATTATCGATATACTTGCAAACATCCTGAAAGTTGCTCCAGATGTCGTCGTTGCTGATTCGAATTACCGCTAGTCCGAAATTTTTCTCGAGATAGTCGGTTCTGATCCGATCATAGGAATCGACTCCCTCCCAATCATGCTGGTTTCCATCAAGTTCAATCACGAGTTTCGCCTTCGCGCAGTAGAAATCGGCGACATACTTTCCGAGAATCATCTGCCGTTTGAAGCGAACGGGATAATTCCGCAAGAAATCGTACCACAAATGCCTCTCCTCAGGCGTCATATTTTTCCTGAGATCCCTCGCATTCGGCACAAGCTTCCGATTGTATCTGTGTTCCATATTTATCCCTGCCTCATTGTGTTGTTGGTGTAATTACGGCTCCCCTGTCAAGGGGAGCTGGCAGCCACGAAGTGGCTGACTGAGGGGTGCAACTTTCGCCGAAGGCGAAAGTTGCTTCGGCGGAAGCGACGCCAGTCGCTGTAGCCGAACTTTGTAAAGAGGAGTTGGTTTCCGAAAAGATCTGCTAAAGCACGACGTTTTGTCGGCTGCGGAGGCTAAAGACGACTTGCCTTCGGCAAGTCGGCGATTTTCGCTGGCGCGAAAATCGCACCCCTCAGGCGCTTCGCGCCAGCTCCCCTTGTCAGGGGAGCCAGTGTACGCTTCCCAAAAGCTTGTACTGAGGGATAGGTTGCAAAAACAACGTTGTGCCAACGCCAAAAGCTATCCCTCGGCTGTTACGGCTCCCCTGTCAAGGGGAGCTGGCAGCTGCGTAGCAGCTGACTGAGGGGTGCAACTTTTTGCGAAGCAAAAAGTTGCATCGGCGAAG
>JAJBTZ010000032.1 GCA_020860605.1 Ruminococcus sp.
TATACCACATTGCAAATGAATTGTAAAGCTTTAAGAGAGACAGAATACTACAAATTATTTCTTCTGCCCATAATAAGCATTCGCCCCGTGCTTCCTGAGATAATGCCTATCGAGGAGCTCCTGCTGCATAGGTTGAAGCTCTGGATTGAGGGCATAGGCGCGGATGGCCATCTTGGCACATTCCTCTAAGATCACGGCATGGTGGACGGAGTCTACGGCGTTTTTGCCCCAGGTGAAGGGGCCGTGGGAGTGGACGAGGACGGCGGGGATGGCGTCAGGATCCTTGTCCTTGAAGGTCTCGATGATGACGAGGCCGGTGTTCTTTTCGTATTCGCCAGCAATTTCTTCGGGAGTCATCTTCCTCGTGCAGGGGATTTCGCCGTAGAAATAGTCGCCATGGGTGGTGCCGAGGGCAGGGATGCCTCGTCCTGCCTGGGCGAACGAGGTCGCGTAGGAGGAATGGGTGTGGGTGACTCCGCCGATATTCGGGAAAGCCTTGTAGAACTCGACGTGGGTCGGTGTGTCAGAGGAGGGGTTCAGGTCGCCCTCGACGACCTTGCCATCCAAGTTCACGACGACCATGTCTTCGGGCTTCATCACGTCGTACTCAACGCCTGAGGGCTTGATGACGACGAGACCGCTCTCGCGGTCGATCCCAGAAACGTTGCCCCAGGTGAAGGAGACGAGTCCGTATTTCGGGAGGAGCATATTGGCCTCCCAGACCTCTTTTTTCAGTTGTTCCAGCATGATAAATCTTCCTTTCAATGAAATTAAAGTCAACATTTACAATGGTTTCACATATAATGTCAATAGTCGACCGTCGAAACGAGTATGCCCTTTTCGTCCGGGAAAATATCGATGGTCGCGTAGGACGGCGGGAAGCCATCCTTCGGGAGCGCAAGGCTGCCCGGGTTGACGTAGTAGATGCCGTTTATATAGTCGCAAGCCCGACAATGGGTGTGGCCGTAAACGACGACTTCGGCGCGATTTCGGTAGGCGAGCTCCTGAAGACTCTCGAGGCCATATTTGACGTGATGGAGGTGGCCATGGGTGAGAATGATCTTCTTTCCAGCAGCCTCGACCACCTGAATCGGCAGGTCATGTGAGGAGTAGTCGCAGTTTCCAGGAACACTCACCAGCTTCACATCTGGGAACATTTCCGGGATGTTTCTTACATCTTTCAGGACGTCACCGGCGAAAAGGTAGATGTCGGTCGTGTCCTTGGTTTTCTTTATCAGATCCTCGACCCTGGCGTGGAGGCCATGGGTGTCGGAGAAGGCGATCAGACGCATTGGGTTTCTCCTTTCGGAAACTATTTGCGGTTTGGCGAAGTCAAAACGACTTGGCTTCGCCAAGTCGGCAACTTTCGGCTTCGCCGAAAGTTGCACCCCTCAGTCAGCCCTTCGGGCTGCCAGCTCCCCTTGACAGGGGAGCCTTAATTACAAGTTTACACACTTATAATAGCACAATATCGGGTTTTGTGCAACCTAAAATTTAGCATTGGGGGTGGGAATGTGAATCTTAGTGACAGGCAGATTGAGTTTCTTATCAAGAATGCTTCGGCAAAGTTAGGGGTTGGCGAGGAGCAGTTGAGGACGGAACTTAAGAATGGGACGTTTGACAGGCTTTTGGGGAGTCTTCCGAAGAATGAGGCTGCAAGGCTGACGGCTGCGCTTTCGAATCCGGCAACGGCTCAGGCGGTGCTCTCAAGTCCGCAGGCGAAGGAGCTGATAAAAAAGCTCTTCCCAGAGAACAAATAAGTCCAAGAAATCGGTCCAAGGAGGTGCTATGGTGGACGACTTTGCGGAGAAGATTGGCTCTATCCTTTCGGACGAGGAGAGCATGAAGCAGATTGGCGAGCTTGCTGCGATGCTCGGGCTGTCGCCAGGTGGCGACGGAGGAAGTCCGCCTGAAAGTGCCTCTTCTGGCACCGATGGGCTCGACATGGGAGCGGTTGCAGGGCTAATGCAGAAGGTCAAAAACTTCCAGCCGGATGACGACAACACCCGGTTTCTTCTGGCGCTGAGGCCACTTTTGGGCGAGGAGAAGCAGAATAAAATTGACCGAGCGGTGAAGGTGCTGAGGCTTTTAAACCTCCTCCCTCTCATCAGCGAGAGTGGTCTATTGGGAGGCGATTTCTTTGCCGGAATCTGAGTTTTCTAAGATGCAGCAGGAGGCCTTGGACCGAATGAGGGAAATGCAGCGCCGTTCCCGAACGGTCGTAAACCCACCTCCAGAGCCAGTTCCTTCGCCTCCGCCAGCACCTCAGCCGAGCAAACCAGCGTTCCAGCCGAATCTAAGCGTAAACGGCCTGTTTCAAAGCATTTTAGGCGACGGGCTGAAGCTCGACTCGGAGAAGGCGCTGATACTTATGATGCTGTTTGTGCTGTATAAAAACAAGGCGGATGTGAAACTGCTTATTGCGCTGGGGTATCTCTTATTGTAGGGCAAAATTGTCGCCACTTCGTGGCGACCGCTCGCTTCGCTCGCGCCCTCTCAGTCGCCTTCGGCGACAGCTCCCCCAAAGGGGGAGCCAAGAATTCCTCTGCACAAAGCCTTCCTTAAGGCAGCAACTCGGCTCTCCCTCTGGGAGAGCTGGCAGTCGCGAGGCGACTGACTGAGAGGGCGTGAGCCCCGAAGGGGCGAGCGAAACTATGGCTTGACAAACTCCCCAAATGCATGTACAATATTCTTAAGGGCAAACTAAGATTATTCGCCCGAAAGGATGTCGAAAATGAAGCTTTATTTCAACAAAGATGAGAAAATTGTCGAGGTTATCAGGAAGGGGCTGCTGAAGAAAGAGGGGCATTGCCCTTGTCGGCTCGAGATGACTGAGGACACTATGTGTATGTGTAAGGAGTTTCGGGAGCAGGTTGCGGACCCGGAGTTTGAGGGATACTGCCACTGCAGGCTCTATTATAAGGAAAAGTAAACGAAAGGATGTTTTAAATGCTAACTGTTTTGACTAATGAAAACTTTGAAACTGAGGTTTTGGGCTCGGACAAGCCGGTTATTATCGACTTCTGGGCTGAATGGTGCGGACCGTGCAGGATGATGTCCCCTGTCGTCGACGAGATTGCCGAGGAGCACGAGGAGTTCAAGGTCTGCAAGTGCAACGTTGACGAGGCTCCACAGCTTGCGAACAAGTTCCAGGTCACCGCAATTCCGACCATCGTCATGATCAAAAACGGCGAGCTGGCTGCGACAGCAGTTGGGTATATGCCGAAGGAGGAGCTCCTGGCGGAGCTACAAAAGTAAACTTCTGGCAAAGTAAAATTGCATGGGAAAGCCGTTCCGGCGTTGGCTGGGACGGCTTTTTGTTAGCGAACTTGATCGCTGAGATTAATGATCGCGTCGCAAATCTCTCCCACGCTCTTACCCGTGGTATCAATTTTAATCGTATCGAGGCTATCGTATAACGGGATTCTGGCGAGGCTGCGAGGGATGACGTCTTCGGAACGGATTCCTTGGTCAATGTCCTTTTGAAGGTGGGAGCGGAGGGTTTGCTCATCACATATAAGAGAGTAACTTATTACTTTGCTGTCTCTTCTATCCAGACTATCTACAATAGCATCAATTATACCCTGCTCATGCATCACCCAGCAGAAGATGATATTCTCGAACGCTGAGCAGAGGATGAACTGGTTCAGAAGGAACGAGATATTTTCATGAACCATTCTCTTGATTTCGTCGGTGGCCTGAAACGGGCTCATGTCCCAGCACCAGTCGCCGTCAAGGAAGACTGAGGCTGGAAGCCTCTTCTTGAGCTCCTGGCAGACGGTCGTCTTGCCGACGCCCATCGGGCCACCGATAATATAAACCCTCTTCATGGCACTCCCCCTTTCGTGATATAAAAGGAGTCGCCCGATTGAGCGACTTCTGAATGTTTGCTTGAAATTATTCCTCATCCGTCTTGAACTCTGCAATTACAGCGTCAACCAAGTTTGCGGGGAGCTGGTCGTAGCGGAGCTTTTCGAGGGTGAATTCGCCCATGCCTCTGGTCATCTGGCGGACGAGCATTGCGAAATCGTGGGTTTCAGACTCGGGGATCTCAGCTGTGATGGTTGTGAGGCCCTTCTTGCCGGAGGGGTTCATGCCCAAAACTCTGCCTCTACGCTTGTTAAGCTCGCCCATCATGTCGCCAGTGTTGCCATCTGGAACTGTTACCTCGAGGCTATCAATCGGTTCGAGGAGAACGGGGTTCGCCTGCTTCATGCCTTCCTTGAAAGCAATCGAAGCTGCCATCTTGAAGGACATTTCGGAGGAGTCAACCGGGTGATATGAGCCGTCGACAAGAGTAGCCTTGACGCCGACAACCGGGAATCCAGCGAGGACGCCCTTCTTCATGCAGTCCTGAAGGCCCTTCTCGACTGCCGGGAAGAAGTTACGTGGAACTGCGCCACCGAAGACGTTCTCTTCGAAGACGAGGTCGTCGCTGTCGCAGGGCTCGAACTCGATCCAGACGTCGCCGTACTGGCCGTGACCGCCGGACTGCTTCTTGTGTCTGCCCTGAACCTTGCACTTCTTGCGGATGGTTTCCTTATAGGAGACCTTCGGGACGGAGGTGATGACGTCAACTCCGAAGCCAGTCTTGAGCTTCGAAAGGGTTGAATCTATATGCTGCTCTCCGAGGCCGGAAAGGATCTGCTCGAATGTGGTGTCGTCCTGCTTGTATGTGAGGGAGAGGTCTTCCTCCAAGAGTCTCTGCATTGCTCCAGAAATCTTCGACTCGTCGCCCTGGGTCTTTGCCTTGACGCAGACGGAGTAGCAGGGCTTCGGGAAGGTGATCTTCGGGAAGGAGACGACTCTCGAAGCGTCGCAGATGGTGTCGTTTGTGTTGATTGACATCTTTGTCGCAACGACGATGTCGCCAGCAGTTGCGAACTGGACTTCGGTCTGCTTCTTGCCGACGAGGTTAAGGAGCTTTCCGACCTTCTCTGTTCCGCCTGTGGTGGCGTTGACTATTTCCTTGCCACTCTCAATCTTGCCGCTGATAACCTTAATATAGGACATCTTTCCGACGAACGGGTCGGCAACGGTCTTGAAGACGAATGCGGAAAGGGGTGCATCATTGTCATGAGCGATACTGACTTCGTTTCCATCAGCATCGGTAGCCTTGACATCACCCAGCTCGTGAGGAGACGGGAGAAGCTTTGCGATGTATTCCATCAGAATATCCACGCCTTCGAGATCCTCTGAAGAAACGCAGGTAACAGGAGTGATCATTCCGCTTACAATGCCGTTGTGGATGCCCTCGACGAGCTCTTCGTGGGTGAACTTCTCGCCTTCTAAGAACTTCATCATGAGGTCCTCATCAGTCTCAGCGACTGCCTCGCTCATAGCCTCGATAAGACCGTCGATACGGTATGTAGGCTCAGGCTCACCAGCGTCGACACGCTCGCCCTTGGCTGTGTATTTATAGTTCTTCATTGCAAGAAGATCATAATAGGAAACAATCTTGCTATCCTTGATAAGCGGAACAACTATAGGGCAGACGTTCGAGCCGAACTCTGTCTTAAGGCTTGTGAGGACATTCGAGAAGTTTGCGTTCTCGTCGTCAATCTTTGTTACAACGAACATGTGAGGGGTCTTGTGGCTGGTGGCGTTGTCATAAGCCTTCTTGGTTCCGACATGGATACCCGACTTTGCGGATACTGTTATAAGTATACAATCAGCAGCATAAGCGCCTTCAACAACTCCTCCAGCATAATCGAAGAGGCCAGGAGTGTCGAGGATATTGACCTTCACGCCATCCTTTTCGTAGCTGGAAAGCGAAGTGTAGATCGAGCACTTCTTGGAAATCTCTATGGGAGTATAGTCAGAGACGGTGTTGCCGTCTGCAACCTTGCCGAGTCTGTCGGTGACCCCTGCTTTATAGAGGATAGCCTCGCAGAGAGCAGTCTTGCCTGAGCCGGAATGACCTGCCAAGGTGATATTTTTGATGTGAGCGCTGTCGTAGGTTTTCAAATTAATCTCTCCATTCATATATACTGTCGGCTGCAATCGTTCTCAACGCAACTTTTCAGTTGAAGTACCGCCAAGAGCCATAGCGCGAACAGCTCCACCGGGCACATTGTTCGCATTGAACAATAAAAACACGCTTCCCAATTATTATATAACATTTTCGCACAAATAGCAATACCAAATTTCAGAATTCTTTTTTGTGCAGGTTGCACAAGTTTGCAGGCAGGACACCATTGTCGGCGCCGGAGGCGCCGACGCGATTTCAGGCTTCGCCTGAAATCGCACCCCTCAGTCAGCCCTTCGGGCTGCCAGCTCCCCTTGTCAGGGGAGCCATAACTGCTTCTCACGCAAGTTCTTGCCTGAGGCAAAAAAAGCCTCCCCCCCGAAGGGGGAGGGGGACCGCTGGCGAAGCCAGTGGTGGAGGGGTGCGACCCCCGAAGGGGGTCGCGTCGCCAGCGAAGCTGGCGACCTCGGGCGGATGATATCCGCCCCTACAATTATTCGCTATCCGTCTCCCCTGCCTCGACAGGGTCTACTACCTCGATAGTCTCTTCGGTAATGTCGACCGTTTCGACGGGAACCAAATTCTCGATCGCCTCTTCAATCGCCTCAGCGTAGGCGTTTACTGCCTTCTGGTTCAAAACATTCAGGCTCCAATCAACTGCCTCGATCGCCTCGGTGACGGCGGAGAAGTTTTCGTAATCGTCGGGATTCAGGGAATTGGCCTTCTCAATGGCTGCCTGGACGCCTGTGTAGCTTGCCTGGATTCGGGAAAGAGTGGTGTAAATGTCGGACTTCGAGGAGGACTTCTTCTCCGCCTCCACTGTCGTTATTTGGCTATAATTTATATTACCATATCTGACCGTGGCCTTATAAACCACATTCCCCGACCCATCTTCCTCGCTCGTAATCTCCGTCGCGTCAATCTCAATCTCATCCCCACAGCTGTCACAAACGAGCTTCAAAGTTGCGGAGGTGTAGTTGTCGTACCAAGTGCAGGAGGAGACGTAGTAGGAGTGGGCGATGGCAGAGAGGGTAAGCGTTGTAGTGTCTGTGATTTCAATGGTGCAATCCTCATCGCTGAAGTACTTTCCACATTCGGAGCAGTACCAATATTCGATGTTGCCGTCCTCAGTACAAGTTGCGGATTTGGCTTCTGTATGAGCAAGAGTATGCGGGATAGTCAAAATTACCGTTTGCACATCCTCATAATCAACACCATCATAGGTATAAGTAGCAGTATAAACCGCCACACCATCTTCAGCGCAAGATACAGCAGGAGTAATGTCATCGGTCACATTACAGCTTAAAGACTCTTCTTTCACCGCTCCACATACCGAGCAAGCAAGAGCCACCGTACATGTAGAATAATCGCTGCTCCAAGTAAAATCAGGCTCGAGGGTATATGTATGAATTGATGTGCAATTATAGTGGATGAAGGCGTCAGCCGAATTATCTCCCATACCAGATGTTGTCTTAGTTATATTGTTCCATTCAGTTTCAGTTCCTGAATAATATATATCAGTGATTGAGCGGACGTCTTTGTAAGTATAATTAAGATAAAACGCACTATTAATTGCCGTTACACTACCGCCTATGTAAACACTTGTAAGGGAAGTACACAATGAAAAAGTATAATCGAGGGTTG
Organism: Ruminococcus sp.; assembly: GCA_020860605.1. GTDB lineage: Bacteria > Bacillota > Clostridia > Oscillospirales > Ruminococcaceae > Faeciplasma. The sequence continues at coordinate 7,613 of JAJBTZ010000032.1, forward strand.
TGACCCCACTTCCGATAGTAGCACTTGTCAGACTCAGACACTCCGAAAAGGCATAACTCCCGAGCGTGGTCACCGAATCTGGAATCACTATTGAAGTCAAGCTGGTACCTGCAAAGGCACTGTCGCCGATGGTTTCAACACTGCTGCCGAGAGTTACGGTTGCAAGGCTCGTGCAATAATAAAAAGCGCTCTTGCTGATAGTTTTAACACTGCCTGGAATCGTTATTGATGTCAAACTTTCACAATGGCCAAAAGCGTTTTCGCCGATGGTTTCAACACTGTCTGGAATTGTTATTGATGTTAAGCTCTTACAATAATCAAAAGAAGCCTTGCCGATGGTTGTAACAGTATCAGGAATACTAACCGATTCCAGATTGGTGCAGTAGTAGTAAAAAGCATAATCGTCAATATCAGTCACACCAGATTGTATGACAACAGATTTAACATAACTACCATATCGACTCCGATAACCATTAGTTGCCCAATCATACATGCCATCATCACTCGAAATGGTAAGCGTGCCATCGTTAGCTAAAACCCAGTCAGTGCCGGATGCTATATCTGCAAACGCCATCACCGTCATCCCAACTACCGCCAAACACACAGTAAGGACTATCACTAAAATTCTTTTTGACATAATAAAAACCTCCTTCATATTCGATGGAGGTTTTA